>CAVQEZ010000010.1:0-76607 GCA_963711635.1 uncultured Pseudomonadota bacterium | reverse complement strand
GGACGCACGTCCGCCGTATTGCCGAAGGACTCGACGAGGACTTGGCTGCCGCCGCCATTGGCCAGCGTGTACTGCCAGGACGGGTCGAACGACAGGCGCACCTTGTCACCGAGGTGCCACAGCGACTGCATGCGGATGTTGCCCGTATCCGAGGGATTGATGCGCACGCCGTAGTAGTTGGCGCAGCTCGAAGGATTCGCAGGATTGTCGGTGTTGAGCAGCGTAGGCGTGCTCGCTACCGGGCTGGCGTTGTCATTGTCGATCACATTGAACGTGGCCGGATCGCGCGTGCAGGTGTCGAGGTTGTCGTAGTCGCGGCCGTAGGCCAGGTAGTTTGCGTTGCTGGTGGTGCGGAAGAACGCGTTGCGGTTGCGGTTGTAGTGGAACGCCAGGCTGATGAAATTCTGGTTTTCGAAGTCCTGGCGGATCATCGCGTTGAACTGATCTTTCTTCAGCTCGCCCGGACCCTTGAACTTGTCGTATTCCTGGTGCGACAGCGCGACGAATGCCTTGGTACCCCAGGGGCCCATTTCTCCGGTGTCGACGCGCAGCAAGCCGCGCATGTAGTTGTCCGTGCCGCCGGACATGATGGCCTGGCCGCTGAATTCGTCCGAGGGACGTCGCGTGCGGAATGCCACCGTACCGCCCGTCGCCGATGCGGTGGGGCTGTCGACGTCGGCCGTACCCAGGTTCACGTCGACGCGATCCACGAGCTCGGGATCGAGCATCTGGTTGGTGAACAATGCGTAATTGCCCGAGTCGTTCAGCGGGATGCCGTCGAAGGTCACCGAGACGCGCGAGCCATCGAAGCCACGGATGCGCAGGTTGCCGCCCGAGGTGCCGTAGCCATCATTGCTGGTGAAATTGACGCCGGGGACCTGGTTGATGGCCTGGAACAGCGTATTGCCGGCCGTCTGCTTGTCCAGGTAATCGCCCGACAGGCTGACTCGCGACTTCGGCGCGGTCTGATCGCCGACCAGGCCGATCTGCCGGACGCGCGTGGCGCTGACCACGACTTCGCTCATGTCTTCTTCGACGGCGTCGGTGCCCGAGGATTGTGCGAAGGCGTTTTGGGCCAAGCCCGCACTGATCAACACAAAGCTGACCAGCAAGGACTTGTGGAAGCGGAGCAACATCGCTCCGTTGATGTTACGCATGAGGGTCTCCGGTTTTTTACGCGGCCATCTCTGCGGCGCTGCGTGAGTTATGGAGTACACGTTAATGAGATGACGATCGAGTTACAACCAAAAACCGCGTGTTTGCTGTACGTGCGCAACAGACAAACCGCGCGCAGCTGTACGAATCTTGCGCATGCGAGCGCTAACTCGGGGCCGCGATCAGTCTGGAATCTTTGCTCCCGCAAGAGCTTGCGAAAAATGCCTGCGGCACAGCGGCACATAGCGCTCGTTGCCACCGATTTCGATCTGCGCACCCTCGCGTTCGGCCGTCCCGTCGGCCTTGACACGCACCGTCATGCTGGCCTTGCGGCCGCAATGGCAGATGCTCTTGATCTCGAGCAGGTTGTCGGCCCAGCCCAGCAGTTGGGCACTGCCGGGGAACAGCTCGCCGCGAAAGTCGGTGCGCAGGCCATAACACAGCACCGGGATGTTCAATTCATCGACCACGGCGCCGAGCTGCCGCACCTGCGGTGGCGTGAGGAATTGAGCTTCATCGACCAGCACGCAGGCGAGCGGCGTGCGGCCGTGTTCGCTGGAGATTTCCGCGTGCAGGTCGAGCGCCGCATGAAAGTGCCGTGCCTCGCGCGCGATGCCGATACGCGAGGCGATGCGCCCGCCGTCGCGCGTGTCGACCCTCGCGGTGTAGAGCAGCGTACGCATGCCGCGCTCTTCGTAGTTGTGACTGGCCTGCAGCAGCGCGGTGGATTTCCCCGCGTTCATGGTCGAGTAATAGAAGTACAGCTTGGCCATGCAGGCCTGGTTCTTGTAGTTAGCTAGATGAGCTTGATTTCCCGCAGGCGCTCCTGCAGGAAATCATGCGCGGTGATCGGCACGGGAAACTGGTTCGGGTGCTGCGCGTCGACGCATTGCGGCAGGGTCTCGATGAGGAAGTCGGGATTGAAATGCAGGAAGAACGGCAGCGAATAGCGTGCCTTGCTGGCGCGTTCGCGCGGCGGGTTCACGACCCGGTGGGTGGTGGAGCGCAGGCGGCGGTTGGTCAGCCTTTGCAGCATGTCGCCGACGTTGCAGACCAGCGAACCGGGTGCCGGATTGATCGGCAGCCATTCGCCTTTTCTCGACAACACTTCCAGGCCCGGCTCCTCGGCTCCCAGCAGCAGCGTGATGACGTTGATGTCTTCGTGCGCGCCGGCGCGCACCGAAGGCGTGGGCTCGGGCGGCATCGGTGGATAGTGGATGACGCGCAGCACGCTGTTGCCGAGATTCACCTTGTCGTCGAAATAGTTTTCGGCCAGCCCGATGGTACGTGCGATGGGCGCCAGCAGGCGGCGGCCGAGGGCATCGAAGGATTCGTACAGCGACAGTGTCGACTCGCGAAAGCCGGGTATGCCTTCGACCCAGATGTTAGGCGCCATGTCCTTCGCGAAGCGATGTCCCGGCGGCAGCTCGCGGCCCACGTGCCAGAATTCCTTGAGATCGTGGTGAGCCGCTCCTTTGGCGGTTTCGATGCCAAAAGGTGTATAGCCGCGGGCGCCGCCGCCGCCGACCACCTGGTAGCGGCGTTTCTCCGCCGCGGGTAGCGAGAAAAAGCGGTGAAAGCACTCGAGACAGTGATCGATGACGCGCTTCTCGATCCCATGGTTCTGGATGATGACGAAACCGTATTCCTCGTAGGCCGCGGACAGGGCGCGGGCGAAGTGCGCACTTTCGGAGGAGGCTGCATCGAGTGTCGGTACGGCGTCGGACATTAGAGGGCTATTGTGCCTACCACGTCCGGGATGTAGAAGTCGGCAATGCAGGGTGGGAAATCGCCGGGCAACTCGGCCCGGTCGCAGTGCGCAGAGGCGGTGCTCATGGTTCGCCCGCGGCATTTCGGATTCAATGCCGAGACGGCGCCGAGCAACCGATTCCAGCGGCCGGGGGGTTCGGAACATACCGCAGCCCAGGCCCAGGCCGAGTTCGACGCCTTTGCGGCGGCGCTCGCCGGCGAGGGTGTGACGGTGAGCATCGCGCAGGATTCCGACGAACCGCGCAAGCCCGACGCGGTATTCCCCAACAACTGGGTCAGCTTCCACCCCGACGGCACCGTGGTGCTGTATCCCATGCAGGCGGCGAATCGCCGCGCCGAACGTCGCCAGGCAGTCATCGATTGCGTGCTGCGGGACACCGGATTCGAGGTCCGGCGCACGGTGGATTTGACTCATCACGAGAAGGCAGGGCGCTTTCTGGAAGGCACCGGCAGCCTGGTGCTGGATCACGTCGCGCGGGTGGCCTATGCCTGCCGCTCACCGCGCACCGACGAGCAGGTGGCGCGCGACTGGGCGCGGGAAATGAACTTCGAGCTCGAGCTGTTCGGTGCGTTCGATGCGCGCGGCACTCCCATCTACCACACCAACGTGGTCATGAGCATCGGGGCGCGCATGGCCGTGGTGGCACTGCAGAACATCGACGCGGCCGATCGCGAACGCGTGGCCGCCCGGCTCAGCGCCACGCACGAGCTGTTGCTCATCGACGACGAGGAAATGGCCGCGTTCGCCGGCAATGTGCTGGAGCTCGGGACCTGGGACGAATACCTGGGCGACATGCGCATCCTCGTCATGTCGGCGACCGCGCAACGCGCGCTCCCGGTGCACAAGTACGCGCGGCTGTACGCATCGGTGGACGCGGTGCTCGCGGTCCCCATCGACATTATTGAGCGCCACGGGGGTGGCAGCGTCCGTTGTATGCTCGCCGAAGTTTTCCTGCGCTGAAAGCTAGTCTCGTTCCATGGATTTTCTTCTAAAGGTGCTGCTGGCCTACCTGCTCGGCTCCGTGGTCGGCAGTCTGGTGATCGGCCGCCTGCGGGGCGGCGTGGACATCCGCAAGCTGGGCAGCGGCAATGCCGGCAGCACCAATGCGCTGCGCACGCAGGGCCTCGCCTTTGGCATCTGGGTGATCGTCATCGACGTGGTCAAAGGCGCGATTGCGGCGGCCTGGCTGCCGCGCCTCGCGCTCCCGGGCATCGTGGCGGCCACCGGTACGCAGCAGGAGTGGCTGCCCGCGAGCTGCGCCTTCGCGGCCGTGCTCGGGCACGTGTTTCCGGTGTGGCATGGCTTTCGCGGCGGCAAGGGAGTCGCGACGCTGGTGGGCGCCTACGCCGGGCTCGAATTCATGCTGCTCGCGCCGCTGGTGCTGAGCTGGCTGGCCGTGATCATGGTCTCGGGATTCGTCGGCCTGTCCTCGATCGCCGCCTCGCTGGCCATGCCGGTCTATCTACTGCTGCGCGACGGCGCGGGGCTGACGCCGCTCATGGGATTTTCGCTGGCCTGCGCGGCGCTGGTGTTGTACACGCACCGCGGCAACGTGCGCCGCATGCGCGCCGGCAACGAGCCCCGCGCGCGCAAACTCTGGCTGTTCGGGCGTCGTCAATGACTCCCGCCGAACCGCCATTGACCCAGCGCGTATTCCAGCGACTCGACGATCGCGAATTCCGTTCGGGCGAGGTACTGGCCGCCGAGCTGAGCGTGACCCGCGCCGCCGTCTGGAAGGCCGTGGAGCAGCTGCGCGAGCTCGGCGTCGCGCTCGACGCACAGACCAGCAAGGGATATCGGCTCGCGGCGGGCGTGACCGCGCTCGACGCCGCGCGCATCGATGCGCTGTTGCCGGAGGCCGTGCGCGCGCGCATCGAAGTCCTGCGGGTCGAATGGTCTCTCGAGTCCACGAACACGCGCCTGCTCGAATCGCTGCCGCCGGCGGCAGGCGTGGCGGCCGTGATTCTCGCCGAACACCAGACCGGCGGCCGCGGCCGCCGCGGGCGCAGCTGGATCGCGCCGCCGGGCGGCGCGCTGTGCTTTTCGCTGGCGTGGCAGTACCCGGACCTGCCGGCGGATCTGTCGGCTCTCAGCCTCATCGTTGGCATGGCTGCCGTGGCGGCGTTGAATCAGCTCGGCGTGAGCGGCGTGCGCCTCAAGTGGCCGAACGACCTGGTGACGGCGCGCGGCAAGCTGGGCGGCATCCTCATCGAAATGCGCGCCGAGGCGGGCGGGCCCGTGCACCTGGTGATCGGCCTGGGACTCAACGTCATGCTGGATGCGCAGGCACGGGCCAGCGTCGCAGCCGCGGGAAACGTGGCCGACGATCTGCGGGCCTGCGGTGCGCCGGTGCCGGATCGGAATGCGCTGGTTGCCGCGCTGTTGACGCAGCTGGTCCCGGTGCTCGAGGAATTTCCGCGCGCCGGCCTCACGCCGCACCTGGAAGCGTGGAGCCGCTGCGATGCGCTGCAGGATCTGGAAGTGCGGGTGGAGAATCTCGGCGAAGTCACCCGTGGCATGGCGCGCGGCATCGATACCCATGGCGCGCTGCTGGTGGAAACTCCGGGCGGAGTGCAACGGTTCATTTCCGGAGAAGTCAGCGTGCGGGCCGAACAGTGAGCATCTTGTTAGTCGACATCGGCAACACACGCGCCAAATGCGCGGTGCTGCGCGGCACGCGTTTGTCGACGCCGCACGCGCTGCCGCATCGCGCCGGCGCTGCCGGTGTGGCCGCGCTGCTTCGAAACGTGCCGCGTGACATTCAACGCGTGGTGGCGGTTTGCGTCATGGGCGCCAGGTACGAACGCGCGCTCGCGGCCGCGGTGCGTGCGCGCTTCGGACTGCGCACGGAGTTCATCCGTTCGACGCGCGCGGCGGCGGGCGTGCGCAACGGTTATCACGATACCTGGCGGCTCGGCGCCGACCGATGGGTGGGCGTCATCGCCGCGCACGCGCTGGCGCGCGGGCGCCCGGTGCTGGTGGTGAACATTGGCACCGCGCTCACGGTCGATGCCGTTACCGGCAGTGGGCGACATCTTGGCGGCGCCATCGTGCCCGGGCCCAACACCATGATCGAGAGCCTGCTCGTGGGCACGCATGGAATTCGTCGTCGCGCCCAAGGCGCGCGCGCAATGAGAAGTCGCGCGCAGGGAGCGCGGCCAGCCGCCAGTCGCGCGCGCGCGTTGTTTGCCGCGGACACCGCGAGTGCGCTCGACGCCGGCGCCGCATTCGCCGCCGCCGCATTCATCGACCGCTCGCTGGTCGAAAGCCGCCGCGTGCTCGGTGGCCGGCCGCTGTTGCTGCTCAGTGGAGGCGCTGCGCCGGCCCTGCAACCCTATATAAAGAGTCCGGTCCGCATGATTCCCGACCTGGTCCTGCGCGGGCTCGCGGTGCTGGCGCGGGGATAGGTCCGTCACTACACTCGCGACGCGTGCGTGTCGCTTTATTCGTGCTGCTGCTGGTCAATCTCGCGTTCTTTGCGTGGGCGCAGTGGCTCGCGCCGAAAGAGGCCCAGCTCCCGGTCTCGCCACGCGTGGACGCGCCACGCCTGCAGCTGGCCGCCGAAACCACGGCCTCCAGTGTCGGCACTGACGGCAGCTGCGTGACCGTCGGGCCTTTCGACACCAACGAGCTCGCGGCGCGTGCCCGCCAGACATTGACCGACAGCGGTTACTCATCGATTCCGCGCCAGGTCACGACCGCGGTGCCCGACGGTTTCTGGGTGTACCTGGAAGGTCCATCCACCGACGCCGGCGAGCGCCGCCTGCTGGAGCGCCTGCGCCGCGGAGGGATCACCGATGCGCAGGCGGTTGGCGACCCGGGCGCACGACGCATCTCGCTGGGCGTGTTCAACGACGAAGCCCGCGCGGCCCTGCAGTCCGAACGGGTGGCCAGGCTCGGGCTGCTGCCGCAGATCCTCGCGCGCGAAAAATCCGGCACCGCCGTGTGGCTCGACCTGACGCTCAGGACTGGCGCGCCGCCACTGGAAGGACAGAAGTTTCAGGCTGGTGACAACGAGCTCGAGTTCCGTCCCTGCCCGGCGCCGCCGCCGGCGGAGTAGGGCCGCGGATCGCAACTGCACTGCTAACTAGCAGGTCTTGATTACGCGCACGTTGATGGCGCATGGCGCGTGAATTCATCGGCACGCAAGAAAATTTCAGCCTTCGCATGTGATCGTGGTCTCCTTTCGGCGTGACATCGCCTGTTAAGGTCGATCGCATGAACAAACCAGCCAGACATTTCCTGCTCGCGTCGGATTTCGACCAGACGCTGAGCTTCAACGACTCGGGCTTCGAGCTGTGTGAGTTGTTAGGGGTCTCCGGATTCGAACACAAGGTCGCGGGTCTCGCCCACAGCCACCTGGTGCAGCAGGGCGGCGAGCTCGCCTACCTGATCCGGCACGACCCCGAATTCCGCGGCGTGCGGCGCGAGCATCTCGTGGAAGCCGGCCGCCGCGTGCGCCTGAAAGGTGGGCTCAAGCCCTTCGTCGAATTCCTGGCGCGCGGCGTCGAAGGCAACCAATTCTCTTTTTACGTGGTGTCCGCCGCGCCACGCGAAGTGGTGGTCTCGGCGCTCGACGGCATCGTGCCCGCCGAGCACATCTTCGGCACCGACCTCGACTACGACCCGCATTCGGGCGAAGTGCGTTCGATCCGCCGCGTGCGCGCGGGTTACGGCAAGGTCGCCGTGCTCGACGAGCTCGGCGCCAAGCTCGGCATCGCGCCGGATCGGACCATCTACGTGGGCGACGGCAGCTCCGACATCCACGTGATGCTGCACGTCAACAACGGTGACGGCTTCACCATCGCGGTCTCGGAGAATCGCCAGCTCGCGCGCATCGCGCGCAGCACCGTGCTCAGCGACAACACCGGCAGCGTCCTGGTGCCGATTCTCGAGCAGGTATTGGGGCTGCGCGCCTCGCAGATCCGGGCGCAGCTCGAGTCCACCGGGCTCTTGATCGGCGAATGGGAGCGCGCCCGTACCGATCGCGTGCAGATCCTCGAATTCACGCCGGTCGCGGCCATCGCATGAGCGGCACGGACGCATTGGGCTGGGTGGCCACGACGCTGTTCGTGAGCTCGTATTTCTTCAAGCAGGCCGCGTTGCTGCGGGCCGCACAGATGACTGGAGCCGCGTTGTGGATCGTGTACGGCGCGATGATTGGCGCCATCCCGGTGGTCGTGGCCAATGGGCTGGTTTTCGCGGCGGCCGCGTGGACCCTGGTGCGCGCGCGGTCGGCCCCCGCCGAGGCCCCCCAATGCGTGAACCGGGCGTGAAATTGCGCTGATCGTTGGCGCCGGGCCGCCCGGCCGCCTAGAATTCCGCCGCTGTTCAGCGCCGGCTTAGCTCAGTTGGTAGAGCACCTGATTTGTAATCAGGGGGTCGCGGGTTCGATCCCTGCAGCCGGCACCATCACGGCTGGGCGCGCCGCCTGCGCATCATCAGGAATGCCCCGATCACGATGATCACGAACAGCCCAATCCACAGTGGCGTTCGATTGACAGGCTCTTCCGCGGGCGCCGCTGTTTCCCGAGTCGTTTCCATTGCCACCGGCGTAGCGGTTGCCGGCGGCGGCTCGGCGGAAACTGGCTCGGTCGCAGCCGCAGCTCGCCGCGTCGCGGGTGCCGCTTCAGCTGCAGCGGGCTCCGCGGCCGGGGGTTGCGCGGCGGCGAGGTCTGCCAAGGGAGCGTCTAGTACCGCCTGCACCTCCTTCTCCGTAAGGACCTCCGGCGGCGCGGGCGTGACGATGGTGGCGGTCAGCGTGTCACCCGCCTTCAGATCGACCAGGCGAGTTGCCTTGCCATCCATGATGATCTTGATGCCGCGCGCGTCGATCTCGCTCTTGGTGAACTTGCGGGTGGTTCCTTCGTCGGTTTTCACCCAGACGGAAGTGCCGGCCTGGCGCACCACCGTACCCTTCTTGACCGTCGTCACATACACGGGACGAGTCGTCGTGGTGGTCGTGACCGCGGCGGTACCCTTCATGCCCGCCGTGAGGTCGTGCACGGACATCGGCTTTCCGTCCACCGTGAACCTGAATTCATCGGGCACGGTCAATTCACGCGCACCGCTCGAATCTTTGATGACGACGTTGTTGCCGTCCACCGAAATGACTTCGAACGTGAAGACTTCGGTTTTCTGGGTTTTGGTGTCCTGCGCGCTAGCCGTTCCCGCGCAGAGCAGGGCCAACCCAAGGGCTAATAGAACGGACGTGGATGCTCTAAGGCGATCTTTCATGATTGTTCTCCCTTGGCACGTGGTGCAGCGCGCCACTCTCGGCAGGATCGAGGTCTTGCGCAATTGGACCCTAGGCGCACATCCATCCATGCCCGGACGTCCCATTGTCGAAGCAGGCTCAATTGGGATGATGCGCAACCCGCGCGCTGCGGCAAGGGAGACACCATGAAATCCAGAATCTCGACACTGATGTTCGTCGCGACCCTGCTGCTGGCCGCCGTGCCGGCAGCCGCGGACGAGTACTCCGACACGATCGCGGTCTTCAAGAAGGCGGGCGAGAGTGCCGCGTTCTTCAACAACAGTTATGCCTACCTGGTGTTTCCGAACGTCGGCAAGGGCGGCCTGGGCGTCGGGGCAGCACATGGCAGCGGGCGCGCCTACGAACAGGGCAAGTACGTCGGAGACGTCAAACTGAACCAGGTCAGCATTGGGCTGCAGGCCGGCGGTCAGGCGTTCAGCCAGATGGTCTTCTTCGAAGACAAGCACGCCTTCGAAGACTTTACGAAGGGTGAATTCGAGTTCGACGCGACTGTCCAGGCGGTTGCGATTACCGCCTCGGCGACCGCCAGCGCCGGATCGACGGGAACCACCTCGAGCGCGGCCGGGGGAAAGAACGATGCGACGACCGCCGGAAAGTACCGCAAGGGACTGGCCGTGTTCACCGTGGCCAAGGGTGGATTGATGTACCAGGCGGCCGTCGCCGGTCAGAAGTTCAAGTACAAGGGGAAGTAGTCGGCTACTTCATTCTCGCGCAGCTCCACGGGACACCCTCTCCCTTGCTCGCCGCGAGTTCGCGCGCGAGTTTCACGGCCGCGTCGAGCTCGGCGTCATCGGTACGCGCCTCGGCAACGTGGCAGGGCATGAACGCCTCGCGCGGCGTACCGTTCACGTGGAACAGCTTCTCCTCCGGCACTCTGACCGGAATCTTCGAATTGGGTAGTTCGATCTGGCCGAGCGCGCCGAGCAGATGGGCCATCGGCTCGCCGAGCACGGGAGCATTGCGCGTGGCATTGAGCCCGATGGCGATTCCCTCGCCCATGCTGCCGGTCCAATGACCCGCGAGCACCACCACGGGCTGTGAGAACAGCGGCTCGCGCGGCGCCACGTATTCCACCCAGATGCGGCGAATGCCGTTGCTGCGGAATTCGGCGATCAGCTCGTGCCGTTGATAGGGCAATGGCGCGTGCACGAAGCGGCCGATGATGCCGCGCGCCACCGATGACACGCCGCCGCTGGGCGTGTCGCGCAGGTCGAGCACCACGGCACGGGCTCGAGCGAGTTTTGCGAGCGCTTCGTCGAAGGCTGGCACCAGCGCATCCTCGCCCAGTGAATTGTTGAAGCGAATGTAGCCGATGTCGCCGAGCAGCTTCTGCGACAGCAAGGTCTCGGGCTGCGCAATGCTGGAGGCATATTTCAATTCACGCGTGCGGCCGCCCTCCGCGATGGAGAGCCGTGTGAGTTCATTGACACGCTGCCCGGCGAGCGCCAGTTGCAGTGCCGATTCGCGCGCGGCCGGATCGGGCGCGGAAAGAAATTTTGGTTCGAGTGCGGCGATGGCCTTTTCGACCGGCTCGCCATCGATGGCAAGCACCTGCATTCCGGCGCGCACGCCGGCGGCCTTTGCAGGCGAGTCGTGGCGCACATCCATGATGATGGCCTTGCCGTCCCGCCAGGCGCCGAAGACCTGTGACTGCGTCGGCACCAGCCGCGGTGACTGGTTCGTGTTCGTGCCCAGATGCGCGTGGTGATCGTAGAGCTCGGCCATCGCCCGCTCGAGCACGCCGATGAACGCGTCGCGGTCCGGAGCCGCCGCGGCGCGCGGTGCGTAGGCCTTGCAGGTGGCGTCCCAATCCGTCTTCTTCACGTCGAAGTACGCGTACTGCTCGCGCACGAAATCGCAGAAGGCCGAGAAGTCGGCGGCTCGCTGATCCGTGGATGTGCCTTGCGCCGGCGCGGGCCCCGACAACAGGAATATGGCAAGCACTGAGACGAAACGGAGAAGTAGGATCGAGTTCATGCTGGATTCGCTTGGTAGAAAAGCGGCGAGCCTAACCGGCAACACCGGGTTCAGTCTCGTTCGCGCCTGTCTCGGGTTGGTGGCACAATGCGCCGGCACCCGCCCAGACAACAACACGAAGAATCGCGGACGCCATGAGTTACGTCACAGTCGCCTGGTCGGTGGTGGCCTCCTTTGCCTTGCTGCTGGGCCTGATGTACGGCTTCGTGTGGCTCATGGATCGACGAGCGCGCGGCAGCCTGGCCTTCGCCGTGTTCGCATTCGGCCTGGTCGGCGTCGTGATCGTCGAACTTGGGATGATGTATGCCAGCACGGCCGCGGAGTGGGGCGAATGGGTGCGCTGGATCCATGCGCCCGGTTTCCTGGTACTGGTAGGGCTGACGGTCTTTGTCAGACTGCACTTCAAGGCGGGCCGGCCCTGGCTCATGTGGATATTCATCGCCTCGCGCTGCCTGATTCTGGTGATGGCCCTGAGTGCGACGACCAACTTCAATTTTGAAAGTATCGACAGTATCTCGCGCATTTCCTTTCTCGGGGAAGAAGTCTCGGTCGTCGGCACGGCCGTAGCCAGCCGCTGGCAATGGCTCGGAAGTCTCTCGTGGGTCCTGCTGCTCGCATATCTGGTGGACGCCTGCTCGACGCTGTGGCATCGCGGCTCACCCGCGGGACGGCGCGCGGCAATCAACCTCGGCAGCGCGGTTCTCGTCTCGGCCACGATCGCGTTCCTGTACATACAGCTCACGATCTGGGAGAACGTCAAACTACCGGCGCTGATCTCTCCGCCATTCCTGATCCTGCTGAGCGCAATGGCCTTTGAAATGAGCCGCGACCAATCGCGCGCCCGCAAGGAAATCGACGAGCTGCGCCGCCAGCTGGCGCACGCCGGGCGTGTGTCCGTGCTGGGCACGTTGTCATCATCGCTGGCCCATGAGCTCAACCAGCCGCTGGGCGCCATATTGCTCAACTCCGAGGCCGCGGAGCTGATGCTACGACGTCCAGACCCCGACCTCGCCGAGCTTCGGGAAATTATTGGGGACATCCAGCGCGACGACCGCCGCGCGGCAGATGTCATCGATCGCCTGCGCAAATTGCTCAAGCGTCAACAGCTGGATCTGCTGCCGCTCTCTGTGGAAGGACTGGTACAGGACGTGGCCGCGTTGCTGGGGTCGGATGCGGTCGCCCGGCAAGTCACGCTTCAGAGTGAATGCGAAACCGGGATACCGGTGATCCGCGCCGACAAGGTCCATTTGTCTCAGGTGCTGATCAATCTCGTCATCAATGGTATGGATGCCGTTGCCGAACTACCGGCTGCACAACGGCGGGTGGCGCTGCGCGCGCATCTCGGTGCCGAGGTCGTTGAACTGTCGGTCGAGGATTCGGGGCCCGGCATCCACGCCGATCTTCTGGAGCGCATCTTCGAGCCCTTTTTCACCACCAAGCCGAACGGCATGGGCATGGGCCTCTCGGTTTCGAGCACCATCATCAAGGCGCACGGTGGTCGCATCTGGGCGGAGAACGTCGCCGGTGGCGGGACTATCTTCCGCGTCGCGCTGCCCGTTCACAAAGCATAAACCCGGGAACGCCCTGACTGCACAGGCGAGGCGTATAAGAAGCGCATGCGTGTGCATTCATGAGTTACATCACCATCATCTGGTCGGTGGTCGCGGCCTGTTCGCTGCTGCTCGCGCTCATCTACGGGATGGTCTGGATCATGGACCGCCAGGCGCGGGCAAGCCTGGCTTTCGCCTGCATGGCGCTGGCCATCATCGGTTCGGTGGTGGTCGAGATCGGAATGATGCACGCCACGACGCCGGAAACCTGGGGCGAATGGGTGCGCTGGAGCCAGATTCCCATTTTCGTGCGGGTGGCCGCGACGGTGACCTTCATCAGGCTGTATTTCGGCGTCGGCCGGAGCTGGCTGATGTGGCTCATCATCGCGTTGCGCCTCGCGATCATGCTGATCGGATTCGCCGTTGATCCGAATTTCGTTTTCGAGCGTATCGACAGCATCGAGCAGATCGTCTTCCTCGGCGAAACGGTGACGGTGCTCGGCGATGCGGTTCCCGCGGACTGGCAGTGGGTGGCGACCTTCACGTCACTGCTCTTTCTCGTCTTCGTGATCGACGCGTCGGTGCAGCTCTGGCGCACCGGCTCGAGCGACGCGCGCCGCAAGGCCATCGTGATCGGCGGTGCCACGTTCATTTCTGCCGCGGTAGGCACCGTCTACACGCAGCTGATGATCTGGCAGGAAATCCAGGCACCGGTGATGCTGTCTCCGCCCTATCTCATCATGCTGGGCGCGATGACCTTCGAGCTGAGTCGCGACACGCTGCGGGCATCGCGACTGACGCGCGAGTTGAGGGACAGCGAGGCTCGACTGGACATGGCGGCTTCGGCCGCGGGTCTTGGGCTGTGGGCTTGGGACTCGCGCCGCAGGCGCTTCTGGATGACGAGTCCAGCGCTGGGGATGTTTGGATTCAAGACCAATGGCTGGGTCGAAGTCGAAAGCGTGCGCTCGCGCATACACCCGGACGATGTCGAGGGTGTCGAAAAGGTATGGAGTGAAGGCGCGGCCAGCTGCGACGAGGTGGAGGTGCAGTTCCGCGTCATGCCGCCGGACGGCTCCACGCACTGGATTGCCGCCCGCGGCCGTGCCGAGATCGACTCGCCCAGCGGAGTGATGTCGTTCCAGGGAGTGTTGCGCGACGTCACCGAACAGTTGCGATCGCGTGAGGAAATCGAAGAGCTGAGGCGCGAGCTGGCGCATGCGGGCCGCGTGTCGGTGCTGGGCACATTGTCGTCATCGCTGGTGCACGAATTGAGCCAGCCGCTGGGCGCGATCCTCCTGAACACCGAAGCCGGCGAGTTGCTGTTGCAGCGGCCGGATCCGGATCTCGAGGAAATCCGGCAGATTCTCGCGGACATCCGGCGCGATGACAGTCGCGCGGCCGAGGTCATCGAAAGCCTGCGCAGGCTGCTCAAGCGCGGGCAGCTCGAATTCGCGCCCGTGTCGGTGGAAGCGCTGGTGCAGGATGTCGCCGTGCTGATGAAATCGGATGCGATCGCGCGCAAGGTCACCCTGGAATGCCGGTTCGAAGCGGCACTGCCGCAGGTGCGCGGCGACCGCGTGCACCTCTCGCAGGTGCTGATCAACATGGTCATGAACGGCATGGACGCAGTGGCCGACATGCCGTCCTCGATGCGGCAGGTAACGATGCAGGCGCGCGCGAATGGCGGCGATCAGGTCGAGCTTGCAGTGATCGACTCGGGCACCGGCGTCCCGGATCCCATCATGCCGAGGATTTTCGAGCCGTTTTTTACCACCAAGGCGGCCGGCATGGGGATGGGCCTTTCGGTGTCGCGCACCATTGTCGATGCGCACGGCGGAAAACTCTGGGCCGAGAATCGCGCCGAGGGCGGGGCAACCTTTCGTGTCACGCTGCCGGCCATGGCCTGACCGCTCAATCGCCGTCGCGGCGCCCGTCGATCCAGGTGTCGCGCACCTGCAGGTCCGCGTCGAGCAGCGCGAAGTTGGCGCGCTGACCCGGTGCGATGCGCCCGACATCGCCCAGCGCCAGGAATTCCGCCGGATTGGAGCTGGCCATGCGCAGCGCGTCGGCGAGCTCCACGCCCAACATGCTGACGGCGTTGCGCACGGCACTGGCCATGTCGAGATCGGCGCCCGCGAGGCGGCCTTCTTCGTCGACCAGCTTGTTGTCCGCGGCCGTGATGGACTTGCCGTTGAGCACGAAGGCCTTGAGCGACGCGCCCACGGTGGGCATGGCGTCCGACACCAGCATGAAGCGCTCGTGGCGCTTGGCACGCAGCGCCAGCTTCATGACTTCGGGATGCACATGGTGGCCATCGACGATCAGCCCGCACCAGCTGTCGGCGTCCGCCAGCGCCGCGCCCACCGCACCGGGATCACGTGAACCCAGCGGCGACATGGCGTTGAACAGATGCGTGAAGCCGCGCAGCCCGGCGCGCAGCGCCGGCTGCAGCTCGTCGAAAGTCGCATTGGTGTGTCCGGCGGAAACGATGACGCCGGCATCGCTGAGCTGCCGGATGAACGCCGGCGTGGTGCGCTCCGGCGCCAGCGTGACCATGGTGACGCCGCCATGCGGCGCGCATGAGTAGTTGGACGGCCTCGCCATCGAGCGCGCGCAGCTTGCTCGGATCGTGGATGCCGCGCCGCGCCTCGTTGAGGAAGGGCCCTTCGATGTGGATGCCGAGCACGCCGGGCACGCCGCGCGCGATGGCATCGCGCACCGCGTCGATGGCGCGCGCCACCACGTCGAGGTCGTCGCTGATCAGCGTGGGCAGGAAACCGGTGGTGCCGAAGCGCCGGTGCGCGCTGGCAATCGCCGCGATGGTCTCGCACCGAGGGATCGTCGTTGAACAGCTCGCCGCCGCCGCCGTTGACCTGGCAGTCGATGAAGCCGGGGGCCAGCAGCGCGCCGCGCAGGTCGATGACACGGTCCGCGCCCATCACTTCACGCGCGCCCACCACGGCCTCGATGCGGCCGTCGCGCACCAGCACCGTGCGCTCCCGCTCGAGCCCCTGGTCGGTGAGGATTTTCCCGTTGCGGAACGACAGCAGCATCAGACGGTCTCGGTCACCTTGTGAAGATGCGGCGGGTGGTCGGGATCGAATCCGCGTGCCAGGCTCAGGTTGTTAGCCATGGCGTAGAAGGACTGGATGGCGAGGATGGGCTCGAGCACCGGATGCGCCGTGACGGTCGGCAGCGAGGTGGCACCGCGCGCCCTGGCGCCGGACAGCAACACCGTGGCACCGCGTGCCGCGAATTCGGCGGCCAGCGCTTCGATCCCGGCGCGGGTCTCGTCGTCCTGCGTGAGCATGAGCACGGGAAAACCTTCGCGCACCAGCGCCATGGGCCCATGCTTGACCTCGGCGGAACTGAAGGCCTCGGCGTGCAGACCGCAGGTTTCCTTGAGCTTGAGCGCCGCCTCCTGCGCGATGCCCAGCCCGAAGCCGCGCGCGACCACGTAAAGGTTATGCGCGGGGGTGAGCGCTTCCACGCCGGCGCTCCAGTCGCATTTCCAGGCGCGCGAGAGCTGGCCTGGCAGCCGCGCCAGTTCCGCGGACAGGCCAAAATCCTGTGCCCAGTTCGCGACCAGCTGCACCAGGCAACTCAGCGACGCGATGTACGACTTGGTCGCCGCGACGCTCTTTTCGGGCCCGGCATGCAACGGAATGGCGACGTCGACGGTCTGCATCAGCGGCGAATCCGGCGTGTTGCACAGCGCGATGGTGAGCGCGCCGCCGGCCCTGGCGTTCTGCGTGGCCGCGAGCAGGTCGGGACTCTTGCCGGACTGCGATATGGCGACGAACAGCACGTCGCGCATGTCCGTGCTGGAGTCGTAAATGGAGCTCAGCGACGGTGCCGCCGAAGAGGTCAGCGCCTGCGTATGCGCTTCGATGAGGTAACGCGCGTAAGTCGCGGCGTGATCCGAGCTGCCGCGCGCGCAGGTGACCACGGCTCGCGGCGGCCGTGCGCGCAGGGATGCGCCGAGGCTGGTCAGCAGCGCGGCATTCTGCCCGAGCTGCGCGGCGACCACGTCCGCGCTCTCGGCCGCCTCCAGGAACATCCGCGTCGGCGTCACGTGTTGGCGCTCAGCTCCGCGACGAAGTCGTAGATCTCACCGCGGTAGTAAGACTGCGAATACTCCACGGCGCGCCCGTCCTTGAGATAACCGACGCGCGCCACCAGCAATCCGGCCTCGCCCTCCTGCGCCTTGAGTAGTTTGGCCTGCTCGGCGGTCAGCAGCACGGCGCGCAGCCGCTGCAGCGCGCGCACCGGGCGATTGCCGGTGCGCTCCAGCGCCTCGTACAGCGAGCTTTCCACGGTTTCCAGCGAGGTCAGGCAGCTGGCGATCACGGTGGCGTACTCGATGGCCATCGGCGCGTCGTCGGCGTAGCGGATTCGATGAAAGCGAAACACCGGCGTGCCGGGGCTGGAGCGCAGGGTCAGCGATTCCTCGGGCGTCACGGTGCCCTCGGCGCGGTTCAGCCACACACTGCGCGGCTCGCGTCCGCGTGCGCGCATGTCTTCGGAGAACGAAGTCAGCTTCGCGAAGTTTTTCTCGACGCGGTTGCTGACGAAGGTGCCCGAGCCCTGCTTGCGGATCAGCAGCCCTTCTTCCACCAGCTCGTCGATGGCCTTGCGTACGGTGATGCGCGAGACCCCGAGCATCTCCGCCAGGTCGCGCTCGGGTGGCAGCGCGTCGTCGGGCCCGATGATTCCGTTTTCGATGGCACCCCGCAGCGCGCGCTGTAGTTGTTGGTAGAGCGGCTGGGCGCTCGTTCATCGAGCGGTGGCAAGACCTGCGAAAGAGTAGGCAAGACGTTCTCCCCCTGAAGTGTGCAAACCATGCCATCCGGATAGAACCAATGCAATACCAATGAGGACCGCATGGCGGCCCATCAATCGTCTAATAGTATGTTTATATGAGAAAAAATAGTTCTGACGAAAAGTGGTATTCAAAATACTGGTGTTATTAGCCCGACTGGTACTATATTGGCTCCATATTGGTCTGCACGAAAACCTAGTACGGGGAGTCCTTATGTACCTGAGAAAGTCGAGCCTGATTGCCGCCGCCGTGTCCCTGGCGCTGGCAAAACATGCGGCGGCTGATTCGCCTGATGCGGCGGCTGCTCCATCGAGCGAAGAGATCGAGACAGTTCTGGTGACCGGCATTCGCGCCAGTCTGCGTGAGTCGCTCGAGGTCAAACGTCAATCCCAGGCCGTCATTGAGGTCATTACTTCTGAGGACGTCGGCAAATTTCCCGACAAGAACGTCGCCGAAGCCCTGCAGCGCGTCAGTGGCGTCAGCATCTCACGGGAATTCGGCGAGGGCGAGCGCGTTTCGATCCGCGGCACGGCGCCCGAACCTCAATCGCACCCAGCTGAACGGCCACGGCATCGCCACCGCCGACTGGTTCGTGCTCGACCAGCTCTCCGCCACGCGCAGCTTCAACTACCTGATGCTGCCGACCGAAGTGATCGGCCAGACCGAGGTCATCAAAGGCTCGCAGGCCGACATCGATGAAGGCGGCATCGGCGGCACGGTAAACATCAAGACCCGCAATCCGCTCGACCTTCCGTCCACGACTTTCTCGGCCTCGCTGCAGGGCTCGTACAGCGACCTCGCGGACTCCACCGATCCGCAGGTCGGCGCGCTGTTCAGCTGGAAGAACCAGGCGGAGTCCGTGGGCTTCCTGGTGGCCGGCATCTACCAGGAGCGTCACCTGCGCCGTGACGGCATCGAATTCCTCGGCTACTCGGATCGCGTGATCGACGACCAGGGCGGGGCGACGGCGGCAGTCCCCGACCTGCTCGGCTCGGCACTGTTCGAACAGGATCGCGTGCGCACCGGTGCGAACTTCGGACTGCAGTTCCGACCGAACGACAAGGTCGACATCAACCTCACCGGCCTGTACTCGAAGCTCGAAGCCGACAACTTCAACCACAACTACATGGCGTGGTTCTCGAATATGTTCGGTGCGGGCGAGCAGCCCACGGGTACCACGGTGCAGGACGGCACGCTGGTGGGCGGTACCTTCGCCAACAGCGCCACGGGCTGGGGCGTGGTGTACGACGCCATCCTGCGCGACGCCCACACCGAGACCAAGTCACTGGATCTCGACACGGCCTTCGGCATCAGCGACACCGTGACGCTGCATACCAAGCTCGGCTGGACACAGGCCGAAGGCGCGACCAGCGCGCAGCCCTTCTGGGAAACACAGGCGCGCACCGGCTTCACCTGGGATTTCAGCCGAGGCGTACCGGAAGTCAACTTCACCGACATCGCCGATCGCACCGATCCGGCCTCGCTGCCGGTGCTGGGGTGGGCTTCGCACAACCAGTTCCTCAATGAGGACGAAGAGTTCTACGGCTACGCGGATGCCGAGTTCAAGGTGGAGATGGGTGCCATCAGTGCCATCAAGGTGGGACTCAAGTTCACCGATCACGACCGCGACGTGAACATCACCTACGGCCAGACGCGCGGCCTGCTGAGCCCCACGGGCTGCGACGGCGCGCCGTGCAACCTGGCCTTCGCGGCCGGCGACGTCACGCCGGGCGACTTCCTCGGCGACATCGGTCGCGCGGGCACGGTGGACAGCTACCGCCTGGTGTCGGAGGCCCGGCTGCGCGAGATCTACGGCGCGCTCGACTTCATCCAGTACGACCCGAACGATCCGAACATCGTCGCCAACTGGCCTAACTTCCCGACCTATCACTTCGGTCCGCTGGAAAGCTTCAAGGTGAACGAAAAGACCCTGGGCGGGTTCGCCATGGCGAACTTCGAAGCCGAGGGAATCCGCGGCAACTTCGGTGTACGCATCGTGCAGACCAAGCAGCAGTCCGATGGCTGGGCCGTGGGCGTGCCGGCCGGCACGCCGGGCGCGGTCAACAATCCCTTCGGCCTGATCGCGCCGCTGTCCATCGATCACGACTACACCGACGTGCTGCCCAGCGCGAACATCGTGTTCGATCTCAGCGACTCGTTGCTGTTGCGCTTCGGGGCATCGCGGGTGCTGGCGCGGCCGGAATACAACCGGATCGCGCCGACCATCACCTCGTTCACACCGCTGTTGTTCACCGGCACCGGCGGCAACCCGACGCTGGATCCCTACCGCGCCGACCAGTTCGACCTGTCGGCGGAGTGGTATTTCAACGAAGACTCGCTGCTCGCGGCGGGGCTCTTCTACAAGGACATGGACACCTACGTGGTCAATGGCACCGGGCCGGAACGGTTGCCAACCGAGATCGTGGATCCGAACGACTCGCGGCTCTCGGACCCGGAGGCGGACTGCCAGTCCATCAGCACCGGACTCTACAGCTGCGTGTACCAGATCGATCGCCCGGTCAACGGCCCCGGCGGCAACATCCAGGGCGTGGAGCTGTCGTACCAGCAGCCCATCGCCGGTGGCTTCGGCGTGATCGCGAACTACACGTATTCGGATGCCAGCTCCGACAATGGCGAGCCGGTGCCGGGCAATTCCAAGAACACCGGCAACCTGACGGCGTATTTCGAGAACGATCGCTTCGGTGCGCGGCTCTCGTATAACTATCGCTCGGAGTACTTCATCGACAACGATCGCGGCCGCCAGCTGTATTCCGATGCCACGGATACGCTGGATCTGTCGATCAACGTGAACATCACCGACAACTTCGCGGTGACCTTCGACGGTGTGAACCTGCTCGACGAGGAGCTGTTTCAGTACTACGACAATCTCAAGAATCGGCCGGCGCGCTACTACGACAACGGTCCGATCTACTACCTGGGTGTGAGGTTCAACTTCGACGGTCGTTGATCCTCACGGGCAGAATGGAGCCGGACCTCTCCTCCCTCGGGTCCGGCTCCTTCTTTATGACGAATAACGACATCCTGATCGTAGGCGGTGGGACCGCCGGCTGGCTCACGGCGGCCTGGCTGGCGAAGCAGCTCGGTCCCGGCGGCGTAGGCATCACGCTGGTCGAGTCCAGCGATATTCCCACCGTCGGCGTGGGCGAGGGCACGTTCCCCACCATCGCGCGCACACTGTCCGCGCTGGGAGCCGACGAAGCCGAGTTCATGCGCGAGAGCGCTGCCGCGTTCAAGCAGGGCATCCGCTTCGTGGACTGGCTGCACCCGAAATCCGCCGGCCAGCGTCGGCACTACTACCATCCCTTCGCGCTGCCGCGCGCACCCGAAGACCTGGAGCTGCTGCCGTACTGGTTGTTAGGCGAGGCCGGCGACGTGTCGTTCGCCGATGCGGTCACCTTGCAGGAGAAGGTCTGCGACGCGGGACGCGCACCCAAGCGCGAAACCGACGCGGGCTTTCGCGGCCCGATGAACTACGCCTACCACCTGGACGCGGGCCGCTTCGGCGCGTATCTCGCGCGCCTCGCGCGGGGGCTGGGCGTCAAACACCTGGTCGGCACGGTGACGCGCGTCGAGCTCGGCGAATCCGGAGACATTGCCGGCGTGGTCACGCAGGAGCACGGCACGCTGCGCGCCGGCCTGTACGTGGATTGCACCGGATTCCGCGCCGAGCTCATCGGGCGCACGCTCGGCGTGCCATTCCAGAACAAGAACGATGTGCTGTTCGTGGATCGCGCCGTGGTCCTGCAGGTGCCGCACGCCAGTGACGACGTGCCGGTGCCGCCGCATACCATTTCCACGGCGCACGAGGCGGGTTGGACCTGGGACATCGCGCTGCCCACGCGCCGCGGCGTGGGCTATGTCTACAGCTCGCGCTACACCGACGGCACCGCGGCCGAAGGCGTGCTGCGTGACTATGTCGGCGCCGCCGCCCGCGATCTGCCGGTTCGACATCTGCCGCTGCCGATTGGCTGGCGCGCGCAGCACTGGGTCAAGAACTGCGTGGCCGTGGGATTGTCCGGCGGCTTTCTCGAGCCACTGGAGTCCACCGGCATCATCCTGATCGAAGCCGCGGCCTACATGATCGCCAGCCTGTTTCAGCGCAACGGCGAGTTCGCCGCCGCGGCGGCGCACTTCAACCGTCTCATGACCTGCCGGTATGAGCGCATCGTCGACTTCATCAAGCTGCACTACTTCCTGACCCGCCGCACGGATACCGCGTTCTGGCGCGACAACGCGCTGCCGTCAACGGCGCCCGATTCGCTGCTGGCACTGCTGGAGATGTGGCGCCACCGGCCGCCGGCGCGTTTCGACCTGGTCATGGACCACGAGACCTTCGCGCTCGCCAACTACCAGTTCATTCTCTATGGCATGGGCTTCCCCACAGACCTGGGCGCCGATCGCGGACGTTATCCGGATACGCCGCGCGCCCGGCAGGAGTTCATGCGCGTCCAGGACGCCGGCCGCCGTGCCGTCGCGTCGCTGCCCGCGCATCGTGAGTTACTCCAACGCGTGAATCAGGCAGGATTCAGGTTCTCCGAACAACCGGTCCGGCCGGCACAATCCGTGCTCATGCGATGAGGGGACGACGTGAATAAGAACCTGCTCTCGAAAGTTTCGCTCATGGGATTGTTCGCGCTGCTCACGGCCTGCGCACCGGGCGGCGGCGAACGTGCCGCGGTGCCCAAGCCCGCGGCGAAGAGCCCACTGGTGATCCCCGTGCCAAGCGAATTCAGCCCGGGAACCGGTGCATTCCGCGTCGACGCGGCCACGGTGCTGGTGTATTCGGGTGGCGCAGGTGCCGCCGAGGCCGCGAAGTATTTCGATGAGCTGGCGCAGCAGGATCCGCAGCTCACGGTACGCCGGCCGCGCGAGGACGATTCCGAGTCGAATGCGATTTCCTTCGAGCGTGTCGAGAACGATGCGTCCTTCGGACCCGAGGCCTACTCCATCGTGGCGAAGCCCGATGGCGTCACCGTCAAGGCGCGTACGCCCGCCGGTCTGCTCTATGGTGCGGTCACGCTCTGGCAGTTGTTGACGCTGGCGACACCGCAGAACGGCATCGGGCAGATCCCGGCGCTGGAAATCCGCGATGCGCCGCGCTTTGCATGGCGCGGGCTGATGCTGGATTCGGCGCGGCACTACCAGTCGCCCGAGTACATCAAGAAATTCATCGACAACATGGCGCAGCACAAGCTCAACGTGCTGCACTGGCATCTCACCGACGACCAGGCCTGGCGGCTCGAGATCAAGAAATACCCGAAGCTGACCTCGGTGGGCGCCTGGCGTGTGCCGGAGGGGCAGGCGCCGCGCGCCGACATCGATCCGAAGACCGGCAAGCCGCGCCTGCACGGCGGTTTCTATACCCAGGCGCAGGCGCGCGACATCGTCGCCTTCGCGGCCGCGCGCAATGTAAAGGTGATCCCGGAAATCGAAATGCCGGGCCACGCCAGCGCGGCCATCGTCGCGTATCCGGAGCTGGGCGTCGCGGGGGCTCCTCCACTCAAGGAAGTGCCTTCCGACTGGGGCGTGTACGAGAATCTCTTCAACGTCGAGGAGTCCACGTTCAAGTTCCTCGAGAACGTGCTGACCGAAGTCATCGACGTCTTCCCCAGCGAGTACATCCACGTGGGCGGCGACGAAGCGGTCAAGCCGCAATGGGAGAAGTCGCCGCGCGTCCAGGCGCGCATGAAGGAGTTCGGCGTCGCCGACGCACACCATCTGCAGGGCTACTTCATCCAGCGCATGGCCAAATTCATCGAGTCGAAGGGACGTCGAGTGATTGGCTGGGATGAGATCCTCGAAGGCGGCATTCCGCCGAACGCGGCCATCATGTCGTGGCGCGGCATCGACGGCGCCATCGCCGCGGCCAAGGCCGGCCACGACACCGTGCTCTCGCCGGCGCCGGATTTGTACCTGGATCATTGGCAAAGTGCGGGCGACCTGTCGCCGGGACGCAGCAACACGCTGTCGCTGGAGATGGTTTACGGATTCCAGCCCGTGCCGGCTTCCATCCCCGAGGAACAACGCAAGCACATCCTCGGCGTACAGGCCAACCTCTGGACCGAGATGATGCGTACCGAGGCGCGCGTCGACTACATGACCTTCCCGCGCATCTCGGCGCTCGCGGAAGTGGCGTGGTCGCCGGCGGAGCGCATCAACTGGGAAGACTTCCAGCGCCGTCTCGATCCGCAGCTGCGCCGCTACGACAAGGCGGGCATCGTGTGGGCGCGTGAGGTCGAGCTGCAGCCGCAGCCGTTGCGACGCCTGAGCCACGATCTCGATCAATGCGGCGACGGCTACCTGCTGTCGCTCGAGGACGATGCGCCCATCGAAGGCGAGCGCGCGGTGTACCTCGTGAACATTTCCAACCCCTGCTGGATCTGGCGCGGCGTGGATCTCTCGCAGGCACGCTCGCTGCGCGCCGTCGTGGGACAGATCCCGTTCAATTTCCAGATCGGCCAGGACGCGCAGAAGATTCCGCTGCCGAAGCCCGCCAGCAAGGACGGCGAGTTCGAAGTGCGAGTCGGCGGCTGCAGCGGTGCACCGGCCGTCACCGCCTCGCTCACACCGGCCGTGTCCAAATTCGGACTCACGCCGCTACCGCCCATCCAGCTTCCGGTGAAGGAAGGCACGCACGACCTGTGCTTCATGTTCACGCGCAGCAAGGTCGATCCCATCTGGGTCATCGGCAGCCTCGAGCTCGTCGGAAGCTGACGCTTGGTCCAGAAGATCCTCGCGCCGTTCGCCGGCTGGAGCAGCTCGCTCGCCGAAATTCCCGACGAAGTGTTCGCGCGCGCCATGCTGGGCGAGGGCGTGGCGCTGGATCCGACCGGCAACGAGCTGCGCGCGCCCTGCGACGGCGAGGTGATTTCGATCGCGGCCGCGCGCCATGCCATTGCCTTGCGCGCGCCCGGCGGCGCGGAAATCCTGGTGCACGTGGGCATCGATACCGTGGCCCTGGGCGGCGAGGGATTCGCGCCGCAGGTACGCAAGGGTGAGCGCGTGCGCGCCGGCGATGTGCTGCTGCGTTTCGACCTGGAGCTGCTGGGGCGCAGGGCCCGCAGTCTGATCACACCGGTGATCGTCACCAACGGCGAACGATTCCGGATCCGGCGCGCTTGCCTCGACCGCAGGCTCGCAGCCGGCGATCTGTTGTTCGAGCTCGAAGAGATCGCCGCGCATGCGCAAGGCGCCGATGCGCCTGCGCAGGCCGCGGTGGTCAGCGAAGCGGTGGTGGTCACGCATGCGCACGGCATTCATGCGCGGCCCGCGGCGCTGATCGCCCGCGTGGCCAAGAGCCTGCCTTACGAGCTCGAGGTGCGTGCGCGCGGAAGCGCCGCCAATCCGAAGAGCGCCGTGGCGCTGATGTCCCTCGGCGTGCGCGGCGGCGATGAAGTCGTGATCGCCGGCTTCGAGGCCGGTGCCGCGGCGGGCATTGCCGAAATCGCGAAGCTCATCCGGCATCTGGATCCCGCGCCGGCGGCGCCGCCGCACCTGCGCCGCAGGCCGACCGGTCCGCAGGAACCCGTTCCGGCGGAGCCCGTCCGATGGCATCATCGCCAGCCGCGGCTTCGTCGTCGGGCCGGTGCACCGCTTCGATCTCGAAGAGTTGGCCATCGATGAGACCGGTGCGGATGCCGGCAAGGAAGGCGCCGCGCTGGAGCGCGCGCTGGGTGCCGTGCGCGCCCGCATCGAGCAGCGCGCGCAGGGCGCCAGGCCGGCCGTGCGCGACATCATGGCCGCGCACCTCGAGCTGCTCGAGGATCCGCAATTGCTGGCGGCGGCGCGCACTGCCATCCGCGCCGGCAAGAGCGCGGGCATTCGCATGGCGCGCCAGCTTGCGCGCCAGTGCCGCGGCGCTCGAGGCCACCGGCGACGCGCGCCTCGCCGAGCGAGCCGCGGACCTGGCCGATCTCGAACGCCAGGTGCTGCTCGAGCTCGCCGGCGGCACACAACAGCGCGTCGAAATCCCCGCGGGTGCGATTCTGCATCGCGCGCGATCTCACGCCGTCGCAACTCATCGACATCGACGACACTCGACTGGGCGGCATTGCGCTCATGGCCGGAGGCCCGACCTCGCATGTGGCCATCCTCGCCGCCACGCTGGGTGTGCCCATGATGGTGAGTCTCGGAGCCGGAGCTCGAGGCGCTGCAGAACGGCGCCGTGATCATTCTCGATGCCGAGTCCGGCAGAGTGCACAGCGCACCGGCCGCGGCAGAGCTCGAAGCCGCGCGCGCGCGTCTTGTCGCGGGCCGCGAACGCCAGGCACGCGAACTGGCCGCGGCAGGGCAGGAGTGCCGGCTCGCCAGCGGCGAACGCATCGAAGTCTTCGCCAATCTCGCCGGCACGGCGGCCGATACGCGACGCGCATTGGAGCAGGGTGCCGAGGGCTGCGGCCTGCTGCGCACCGAGTTCCTGTTCCTGGACCGCAGCACCGCTCCCGACGAAGCCGAACAGCGCGCGAGCTACCAGCAGGTCGCGGACCTGCTCGGTGCACGCCCGCTGGTGATCCGCACCCTCGACATCGGCGGCGACAAGCCGATTGCCTATCTACCGCTGCCGCCGGAGGACAACCCGGCGCTGGGATTGCGCGGCATCCGCACCAGCCTGTGGCGGCCCGAGTCTGCTCGACCTGCAGCTGCGCGCGCTTTGCTCGCGGTGCGGCCGGCGGTGCGCATCCTGCTGCCCATGATCACGGATGTTTCCGAAATCTCGGCGGTGCGGGCGCGCCTCGTCGAGCTGGCCCGCGAGCTCGATGTGCAGGAACCGCTGCTGGGCGCGATGATCGAGACGCCGGCCGCGGCCATGCTGGCCGACCAGATCGCAAAGGCGAGTCGACTTCCTTTCCATCGGCACCAACGACCTGTCGCAGTACGCGCTGGCCATGGATCGCGGTCACGCCGAGCTGGCGGCGCGTATCGATGGTGTGCATCCGGCGGTGCTGCGCCTCATCCAGGCCACGACGCAAGGCGCGGCCGTGCACGGCTGCCCGGTGGCGGTCTGCGGCGGACTCGCGTCGGATCCCGAAGCCGTGCCGCTGTTGTTAGGCCTGGGAGTCACCGAGCTTTCGGTGGTGCCCGGCCAGATTCCGCGGCTGAAGGCGACTGATCCGCACCCTGAAACTCGACGCCTGCCGCGCGCTCGCGCAGCGTGCGCTCCAGCTGAGCACCGCGCCCGAAGTGCGCGCGTTAGTGAGGTCGATGCCATGAAGCAGTTCATCTCGAAGCTTCAGCCCATGGGCCGCGCGCTCATGTTGCCCATCGCGGTATTGCCGGTGGCCGCACTGCTGCTGCGTATGGGCCAACCCGACCTGCTGAACATGCCGGCCATTGCCGCGGCCGGCGACGCCATCTTCTCGAACCTCGGCCTGCTGTTCGCCATCGGCGTGGCCGTGGGGCTGGCGCGCGAGAACCACGGCGCGGCGGGTCTCGCCAGCGTGGTCGGCTACCTGGTGGCCACGCACGCCGCGCGCGTGCTGATCGACGTGCCGCCACAGGCCACCGCGGATCTCGCGGGCCGTGCCGTGGACCTTGCCGCCGCGGCATTCCGCGACAAGGAACTCTCCAAGCTCTCCGTGCCCCTGGGCCTGCTGTCCGGGTTGTTCGCCGGCTGGGCCTACAACCGCTGGAGCGACTTCCGCCTGCCTAGCTACCTGGCCTTCTTCGGCGGGCGGCGCTTCGTGCCCATCGTGTGCGGATTCGCCGGCCTGGCCCTGGGCCTGCTGTTCGGCGTCGCCTGGCCCGCCGTCGAACACGGCATGGACGTCACCAGCCAGGCGGTGCTGGGCTCCGAATCGCTGGGCCTGTTCGCCTACGGCGTGTTGAACCGCGTGCTCATCGTCACCGGCCTGCACCACATCATCAACAACATCGCCTGGTTCCTGTTAGGCGACTACAACGGCGTCACCGGCGACCTGAAGCGCTTCTTCGCCGGCGATCCCAGCGCCGGCGCCTTCATGTCGGGATTCTTCCCGGTGATGATGTTCGGCCTGCCGGGTGCCTGCCTGGCCATGTACCGCACCGCCGCGCCGGAAAAGCGCAAGGCAGTGGGCGGCATGTTGTTCTCGATGGCATTGACCTCTTCCTCACCGGGGTCACCGAGCCCATCGAGTTCTCCTTCATGTTCCTGGCGCCGTTGCTGTACGCCATTCACGCGGTGCTCACCGGCATTGCCATGGCGCTGATGCATGCGCTCGGCGTGCACCTGGGGTTCGGGTTTTCCGCGGGGCTGTTCGACTACGTGCTCAACTTCTCGCTGTCGACCCGCCCGTGGATGCTGATTCCCATCGGGCTGGCGTACTTCGGGCTGTACTACGGCCTGTTCCGCTATTTCATCGTGCGCTTCGATCTCAAGACGCTGGGCCGCGAGACCGACGAAGTGGTGGCGCCACCCGCCGAGGCCGGTGGATCGGAGCCCGTATACGCCTGGATCCAGGCGCTCGGGTCTGCCGCGAACCTGCATTCGGTGGAAGCCTGCACCACGCGACTGCGCCTGGTAGTCGCCGATCCCGCGCGCATCAACGAGCCTGCCTTGAAGGCACTGGGCTCGCGCGGCGTGCTCAAGCTGGCCGATGGCGCCGTGCAGGTCGTGGTCGGGCCCATCGCCGACCAGCTGGCCTCGGAAATTCGCGAGGGGTTGCGCCGTGGCGGCGATACCGCACCTGTGACCACCGCCGTTGCATCACCCATCGCGTCCTTCGAGGCCCCGCCGGATCCGGGCGTGGTGGCGAGTGTGCTGCAGGCCCTGGGTGGCCGCGGCAATATCACGGAGTTGCAACATCGCGGCAGCCGGCTGTGCATTTCGGTGCGTGACGCTACGGCCGTCGATGAGCCGGCATTGGGCAAAGCGGTGCGTGCAATCGCCCGCCCGGCGCCGCGCAGCATTCACCTGGTGGTCGGTCCCGGGGCCGCCTCCTGGTTCGCCGAGATGAAGCCTTCCTGAGACGGGGCGAAATTCCCGCCGGCGCACGCCTCCGGGGCGTCCGCTAGCCGCCAACCGCGGCCCCGATTCGGGAAATCGGCGCGTTGGCCGGGGTTTCCATGCCTGCCGCATCGCGAAACGCCGCGCGGCATGACACATCGCACTTTCAATCGAATTAGACCCTTACTAAACTGCCGCCCTCCTGAAATCGGGCGCGCCCGTTGATCCGGTAACCGGCGCGAATTCCCAACAGAAACAACACATTTAGTTAGCGCGGGGTGCAACCCATTGGGCTGCCCGAGCGTCGTATATCGAGGTCTTCAAGGAAGCTCGCGTGTCTACAAGAATTTCTGGTCTCGCAATCGCAGTCGCTATCGTCATCGCCATGGCCATCGGCATCGCAGGATGCAACAAGGGCACCGGCAAGGAAGGTGAGGCAGCCGCGGCGCCGCTGCTCGTTTCCCAGGAGGATGTGCTCGTGGTGCGCAACAGCGCGCTCACCTCCGGGCCTTCGATCACCGGCTCGATCGAGCCCGAGCGCCGCGCCGACCTGCGGGCCGAAGTGTCCGCGGTGGTGCTGGCCGTGCTCAAGGAGAACGGCGATGCGGTGAAGCGCGGCGACCTGCTGGTACGCCTCGACCAGACCTCGATTCGTGACAGTCTCATGTCGGCGCAGGCCTCGATGACCGCCGCATCCCAGGCTTATGAACAGGCGCAGCGCCAACTGGAGCGCATGCAGAAGCTGCGTGAAACCGGCGTGGTCTCTGCCCAGCAGGTGGAGGACGTGGAGATCCGGCGCAACACCGCGCAAAGCGAGCGCGAGGCCGCGCGCTCGCGCATGGTCACGGCGCGCCAGATGCTCGAGCGCACCGAAGTGCGCGCGCCCTTCGATGGCCTGGTCAGCGACCGCAAGGTGTCGGCCGGCGATACGGCGCAGATCGGCAAGGAGCTGGTCAAGGTCATCGATCCTTCGAGCCTGCGTTTCGAAGGCTTCGTCTCGGCCGACAGCATCGGCGAGGTGAAGACCGGGCAGCACGTGTGGTTCCGAATCCATGGCTTCGAGGAGCGCGAGTTCGCCGGCGTCATCACACGCGTGAATCCCGCCGCCAATACCACCACGCGCCAGGTCGAGGTGCTGGTGAGTTTCGAGGACGCCAAACAACAGCCGAATGTCGCCGGTCTCTACGCGGAGGGGCGCATCGAGACGCGCAGCGCCGCGGCGCTGGCTCTGCCTGCCGCATCCGTGGTGCGCGAGGGCGACAAGGCATTCGCCTGGAAAGTGAACGGCGATAAATTGCAGAAGGTCACGCTGGACCTGGGCGACCGTGACCTGCGCAGCGGCGCCTACTCGCTGCGCGCGGGGCTCACCGAGGGTGACAAGGTACTGCGCTTCCCCAACAACACGCTGAAGGATGGCCAGGAAGTGCGCGCGAGCGAAGAACCCAAGCCCACGGTGGTCGCTGAGAAGTAGAGCTTCTTCGGGGAGTCCCCATGTTTCTTTCGAATTTCAGCATCCGGCAGCCGGTCCAGACGGTCGCCATCATCATCGTGCTCATGGCGCTGGGCCTGCTGGCGCTGAAGAACCTGCGCGTCAACCAGATCCCGGACGTCGACCAGCCGGTCATGGTCATCAACTTCCCGTATCCGGGCGCCTCGCCCGAATCCGTGGAGCGCGACATCATCAATCGCGTCGAGAAGCCGCTGCAGAGCATCCCGCAGGTCTACGAAATCCATTCGACCGCGTCGGACGGCAACGCGCAGTTCGTCATCATCTTCGACTTCAAGAAAGAGATGACCGAGGCCGGCGACGAGGTGCGCAATGCCATCGCCGGCGTGCGTTACAAGCTGCCCATCGAGATGCGCGAGCCCGTGTTGTTCCGCGTCGACCCGGCCGCGCAACCCATCATGAATCTCGGGCTGTCGTCGACCCAGCAGTCGCATGCCGAGATCTCGCGGCTGGCCGAGGACGTGCTGGCCGACCAGTTCCGCGCCCTCGACGGCGTGGCCGTGGTCAACGTCGACGGCGCGCTGCGGCGCGAGCTCTCGGTGCTGCTGCACGCGCAGAAGCTGCGCGAGTACAACGTGTCGGCCGGCGACGTGGTCAACGCGCTGCGCGCGCAGAACACCAATGCGCCGGTGGGCCGCGTCAAGGGCGACCTCGACGAACAGAACATCCGCCTGGTGGGCCGCATCGAATCGCCAATCCAGTTCAACGACATCGTCGTGAAGCGCCAGGGCAACGAAGTGGTGCGCCTTGGACAAGTCGCCACCGTGGAAGACGGGTTCGCCGAGCCTGACAGCTACAGCCTGCGCTCTGGCCATCCGAACGTGGGTCTTTCCGTGATCCGGCAGCGCGAGGCCAGCACGGTGACCGTGGCTGCACACGTGCGCGACGAAGTAAAGAAGATCAACGAGACCCTGCCCGAGGGCACCAAGATCGAAGTCACCCGTGATGGCGGTGAGGAAGCCTCGGACAACCTCTCCAACGTCATCCATGCGCTGATCTTCGGCGCAGGTCTCACGATTTTCGTGGTGTACGCCTTCCTGAATTCCTGGCGCTCGACGCTGATCACCGGCCTGTCGCTGCCTACCTCCGCTATCGCCGCGTTCATCGCGGTGTGGCTGTGCGGCTTCACGCTGAATTTCATGACCTTGTTAGGCCTGTCGCTGGCCATCGGCGTGCTGATCGACGATGCCATCGTGGTGCGCGAGAACATAGTGCGGCACATGGAACGTGGCGAGGACCGCGTGACCGCGGCGCGCAACGGTACGGCGGAGATCGGACTCGCCGTGACGGCTACCACGCTGTCCATCGTGGCGGTGTTCGTGCCCGTGGCCTTCATGGGCGGCGGCGCCGGCGAGTGGTTCCGGCCCTTCGCCGTGACCGTCGCGGCCTCGGTGCTGGTGAGTCTCTTCATCTCTTTCACGCTGGACCCGATGCTGTCGGCCTACTGGGGCGATCCGCCCGGCCACGCGCAGCAGCAGCGCAAGGGCCTCGAGAAGTACTTCGCGAAGTTCAACATCTGGTTCGACCACCAGGCGGATCGCTACGGCGACGTCATCGCGTGGGCGCTGCATCATCGCAAGATCATGATCGTCGGTGCCTTCCTGCTGTTGTTTGGTTCGGTGTTCTATCAGATGAAGGCGGGACGCAGCGAATTCCTGCCCAAGTCCGACTACGGCACGCTGGCGATCGAAGTACGCACACCGTCGAGCACCAGCCTCGAATACGCGCGCAACAAGGTCGAGAAGGCAGCGGAGCTCGCGCGTTCCATGCCTGAGACCAAGAGCACCGACGCGCGCGTGAATCCCACCGGTGGACGTGTGTGGGTGGACGTCGGCGACAGGGGCAAAGATCGTTCGCGCTCGCTACCCGATCTGGCCGCGGACCTGCGCGGCAAGCTGGCGCAGCTGGTCGGCGCCGAATACACCGTGTTCGACGACCTCAACCAGGGTGTGCGCAAGCCGGTGCAGATCCAGTTCTACGGCAACGATTCGCGCCGGCTCATGGAAATCACCAACGAGTTCATGATCAAGTTGAGGCAGATTCCGGGCGCTGTCGACGTGGGTCTCTCGGAGCAGGATCCGAAGGACGAGCTGCGCATCGAGCTGGATCGCGGTTTGGCGAATCAGCTCGGCATTTCGGTCAACGATGCCGCGCAGACGCTGCGTGTGGCCTTCGCGGGCGTCGAGGTGGGCGACTGGGTCGATCCCATCGGCGAGTCGCGCGACGTCGCCGTCCGACTCGCGCCTGAAGATCGCGTGAATGCAGCGAACATCGAACATCTGCCCATCTCGGTCACGGGCACGAACATGATGATTCCGCTGGAACAGATCGCGACCGTCACCATGGACAAGGGCCCGGCACGCATCAACCACCTGAACGGCAAGCGCACGGTCACCGTGGCCGCCAACGTGGAGGGCGTGGATGCCGGTACGGTCACGGCCGAGGCCATGAAGATCGCCAATACCATCAGTTTCCCGCAGGGCTTCGGTCTCGGTCTCGGCGGCGCTTCGCGCGATCAGGCCGAGCTGTTCGCCGAGATGTTCATCGCGCTCGTCATGGGCATCTTCGTGATGTACCTGGTGCTGGTGATGCAGTTCGGCTCATTCAGCGCGCCGGCTCCCATCATGCTGTCGCTGCCGATGTCGCTGATCGGCGTGGTGCTGGCGCTGACGCTCACGCGTGGCTCGCTCAATCTCATGAGCTTCATCGGCGTGATCATGCTCATGGGCCTCGTGGCCAAGAATGCCATCCTGCTCATCGACTGCACGCGCGAGGAAGAGAGACGCGGAGTGGACCGCGAAGAGGCGCTGATGCATGCCGGCCGCGTGCGCCTGCGTCCGATTCTCATGACCACGTTCGCGCTGATCGCCGGCATGATGCCGGTGGCCATCGGTCTCGGCGAAGGCGGCGAGTTCTACTCGCCCATGGCGGTGGCCATCATCGGTGGCACCCTGGTCTCGACCTTGCTGACGCTGCTGATCGTGCCCAGCCTGTACGACAGCATCGAGATCAACAAGGAACGCGCCAAGCTCAAGTATCAGGCGCGCGCGGCGCTGGGAAATCCGTTCCTGGCCTTCATGCTCACGCGGCTCGAATACGTCGCCACGCTGTTGCTGCTGCGCTTCCTGTTCCGCTTCGCGCGATGGGCATTGAACATGAATTCGCCCGTGGAGCATCCGGTGGAGCGCGCCGCGCGGCTGGCCGGGTTTCAAGTGCCGGCGGGCTTTAATCCGCGGCCGCAGTGGTGGCAGCGCGCCCGGCGCGAAAGTTCCTCGGGACTGCCCGTAGGCCGGGTCCATCCGTATGCCGCGCGACCCACAACCACCGACTGAAATGGGGTCAGACCCCATTTCCTAGCAAATGGGGTCTGACCCCATTACCGCTCGGCGTACAGGTCCTGCACGTTCTCGAGCCCGATCGCCTCGTCGTACAGCTTCACCTCGTCGACCAGCCCGTTGTACGGCACGTCCCAGAAGTTGACGCCGAGCGCGAGCTGCGTGGTGGGCGCCGGCGTGAACACATCCGGGAAGCCCGTCATGGTGTTGGTGAGCTGGCCGTTGAGGTAGGTGGTCAACGTGCCGTTGTTCACCACCATGACCAGGTGCGACCAGCTTCCAGTCGGGATCTGCGCGTTGAACGTGCCATCGAACCACTGCGTACCCGACCACAGCATGGTGTTCTGCAGGCCGCCGGGTCCGCGCGGCACCAGGCTGATCCAGCTCGAATCCGTGGCCCAGCCGAAGAAGGCGGTGGTGAACTGCGTGGCGGCCGTGGGATTCAGCCACATCGAGATCGAATAGCTGTGGTCGTGCAGCAGGTTGTCGGGCAGGCGCACGCCGCTGGAGCCGTTCAGCACCAGCGCGCGGCCCACCGCGCCTGCGGCATACGAGACGCTGCCGCCTGCCTCGAAGATCCGGGCGCCGGTGACCACGCCGGGCGCGTGCGCGCCGGCGGCCTCCAGTAGATTGTCCTCGAAGCGGTAGCTGGCCACGGGCATCGGCGGCGCCAGCGACTTGACCGTGACCGCGTAGTTTCGGGTTGTTAGCTGACCGTCGAGCAGCAGCGTGGCGGTCAGGGTCACATGGGCATCGGGCTCGGTGAGCCCGGGACGAGTCACCTTGCCGCGATTGCTCAGCACCGCGGGATTCGACGACTGCCAGCTGATGGCCGTGGCATAGGCGCCGCTGCGCGGCAGCCTGAGGTTCTCGCGTACCGCGGTGACGTCGCCGAGATCCAGCAGTGCGGCCGCCGAGGCCAGCAGCTCGGCCGTCGGCAGATGATCGATGTCCAGGGCCCGGATCTCCGCGCCCGCGAGCGCGGCCTCGTACACCTTGAACTCGTCGATCATTCCATTGAAGGGCAGGTCCCAGTAGTTCACGCCCAGCGCGAAGATGCCGGGCCGGGTGCTGAAGAAATCCTGCAACGTGCCGCCGTTGAAACGTCGCACGCCGTCGATGTACACGGAGACCACGCCCTTGTTCACGCTGAAGGCGAGGTGACGCCACTGGTTGGGCTGGATGCGCAGGCCGGCGCTGCCGTCGAGCCACTGGTCGCTGCCGCTCCACAACATGGTGTTGCCATCCCAGCTCTGCGGAACCATCGACAGCCATTGCGTGGAGAACGGAAAGCCCGCGCCGTCCAGTCGTTCGTTGACGGCGCCGAAGAAGCTCGTCGTGAACGGCGTGATCACGGTCGGATTGATCCAGAACGACACGGTGTATTCGTAGTTGCTGATCAGTCCGGTCGGCAAGCGCACGCCGTTGGTGCCATTCAGACGCAGGGCGGCGCCTTCGTGTCCGGCCTCGAATCCCACCATGCCCGCATTGAACACACGATCGCCGGTGGCGAGTCCCGCTGGGAAACGGCCCAGCGACTCGATCAGAGAATTCTCGAAGTCGAACCGGGCGGCGCGGTTGAAAGGCAGGCGCTGCGGCACGGCGACCGTGAAATTCTTCGTGGTGGTTTGCCCGCCGAGCTGCAGCGTCGCGGTGAGCATGACCACCTGGTCGCCTTCGCCCACGTTCGGGCGGTTCACGGTGCCATCGCTGTCGATCACGTTCTCGTTGCTGGTCGCCCAGGTGATGGCTGTGCCACGCGCGCCGCGCGTGGGCAGCGTCAGCGAGTTGTCGCGCGCGGCATTGGGCACGGCCAGCGCCGCGGCCACGTCGGCCAGCACCTGGTGGCGCGGCTTGGTGGCCATGCGCACGCCCCACAGCGACACGCCCTCGAGGGACTGCGCGGTGAACACCGGCGCGAGCGCGCCGGTGGCCTCATTCCACTGCCATTTGAAAATTCCCTCGAAGGGCCTGTCGATGCCGTCGAGGTAGATAGTGACGCGGTCCGGGTTGAGGACGTCGCGACGGTAACGGCCGGTGGCCTCGCCCGAGATCGAGAGATCGGCATTCAACGTCACGTACACCGACTGCTTCGCGGCGCGATTGACGTCCTTGCCGAGATCGATGAGCTTGTAGTCGCCCAGCATGTCGGTGGCGTCGACCAGGTTCTTGCCCTGGATGGGCACATGGCGCTGGGGCGATGCCACCAGCCAGCCCTTTGCGTTCAGGTACAGCTCGTGCACGCGGATGGAGTGCTCTTCGCCGCGATTCGGAAAGCGCGTGTGCGTGATCAGCAGGTGCTGCCTGGTCTTCTGGTCGTAGTAGGCCGAGTTGTGGCCGGGAGACAGATAGCCGCGTGACGCTTCCTCGTCGCCGAGCGCGGACTCGAAATTGAAGCCGCCCATGAGCTTCACGCCGAACGGCGCGATGTTCTCGAAGTTGCCGCGCGCATTGACCATGTCGCGCCCCTCGGCGTCGAGGAAGGGCCCGGCGGGATCCCTGGAGCGCGCGATGCGGATGTTGTAGCCGTCGTTCGCCGCCAGCCCGCCGAAGGACATGAATAGATAGTAGTAGCCCGACTCCGGGCTGTAGAGCATGTACGGCCCTTCGATGGCCGAGTGATCGCCGCCGGCGAGATGCTTGCCGTAGCCCTGTCCGGGTTTTGGTTTGCCCGTGGCCTCGTCCATCTCGAGAATGAAGATGCCGCCCGAGTAGGAGCCGTACACCATCCACAGCTTGCCGCGCTTGTCGTAGAACACATCGGGATCGATGGTGTTCGGCATGATGCGCGCGTCGTAGCTGGTGACGCCTGCGGGCCCGTAGCCGGCCGCGATCTCGGCCGGCGACATGCCCGACCGCAGGAAGATGCCCTGGTCCACGAAAGGACCGTCGATGCGATCCGCAACGGCCGTACCCAGGTAGGAGCGCGGTCCGGTGCACTGGCCCGCGGGCGGAATCCCGCAGAAGCTGTAATAGAAGTGGTACTTGCCGTCCTTGAGCTTGATGACATCCGCGGCCCAGGAACCGGGGATGCCGGTCCACTGGTTGCCTTCGAGCGGAATCGTGCTCCACAGCGGATTCGTGGCGTCGAGGCCATTGGCGATGTACTGCCAGTTCATGAGATCGGTGGAGCGCGCGGCCGCGAGATGCGAGCCGAACACGTAGAAGGTCCCGTCGCTGTCACGAATAACGGATGGGTCGTGCACGGCCCGATCGTTGAGCGTGACCGTGGCGGGATCGACCGTCGGATCGGCGAAGTCGAAGAAGCAACCGGTGACGGCCAGCGCGACGCCGGCGCCCAGCGCGAGTTTCCTGAGTTCCATGATTCCCCCTAACTACCGACGCCTGTTCCGCATGGTCGCCGGTCAGGCTGATCGTATTCCGGTGTCGCGGGCGGGCCAATCCGCGTCTTGTTATCGCGCGCGGCTCATTCGGAATCGTTCCTGTTCAAAGGGTGCAGCGCGGGATTCAGCGCTGCGAGGTCGCCGGTGTGGTGTGTGGTGATCATGACGACGCGCTGCGCGGCGGTTTCGGCCACCAAGCCGATGAATGCCGCGATCGAGGCGGCGTCTATGTCGTTGGTGGGCTCGTCGAACAGCATGACGGGTGGCGCGGCCACGAGCGCGGCCGCCAGCAGCAGCTTGCGTGCCGTTCCCGCTGATAGCGTTCCCAGCGGGGCATCGAGAAAGTCACCGAGACCCAGGCCCAGCTTTACCTGCTCGGCGTAGGCCTTGTCCCGCCGCGTCGCCGGATACAGCGAGGTGATGAAATCCAGCAGCAGTCCGGATCGGATCCACGGCATGTCGGGCGGTGCATTCGGCGCCAGCACCACGCGCGCATCGCGGTGATCGAGAGCCTTGTCGGCAAACAGCAGGCGGCCCGCGGCGAGCGGCAGTGACCCGGCGATGACATTGAGCAGCGTGGTCTTGCCGATGCCATTCGGGCCGGTCAGCACATGCACGCCCACACCGTAAACGTGGTTCAGCTCACCCAGCGTGCCGCGTGGCAGACGGACCGCTTCGAGTCTGAGAAGCACGCTCATGTCATGGCACCGAGAATGATCACTGCTACCGTTATGGCGAAGGGCATGAACCACGGCATGACGCGCAGATCGGCCCGCGTGCCGCCGACCCCGGTCAAATAGAGCGCCGTGAAAATCCCGGCGTCGATACCCGCGCGGCCCGAGCGATCGAAGGTCCAGCCCAGCGCCAGCGCGACGCAGAACAACCCGCTCGGCACGAGATACACGGCGGCGCGCATGCGCCGCGCGAAGGCCGGCTGTCCCGCGAGGAAGTGGAGTCTGGTCATCAGCGTCCGGCGCAGCAGGGCGGGCAGCGAATACAGCGCCAGCGCTGCCATCGCGGCGACGAACAGCAGCACGCTGGCCGTGGAGGTGTCGTTGGTGCGCACTTGGAGCAACGCCAGGCAGGCGGCGAGAGTGGCGAGGATGCAGCCGCAGCGCACCGCCAGGTTGGCGCGCAGCTCGTGGGTCAGTAGCGGAATCACGAGACCGCTGGATATGGCCAACCGCTCGAGGATGGCGTGGCGGCGGGGCCTTGCCGGAGCTCGTGCTGCGCCGGGTTGATAGGACATCCACAGCCCGGCGACGGCAAGCAGTGCGCAGCCGGCGCGCGCGGTTTCCATCCATGGGTCCGCACCCGGCAATGCCGCGAATACCACGAGCGCGGCGCTGGAAACCAGCGCATGACGGCTTCGTGCACGCAGCCACGTGAGATTCACGCACAAGCTCACGAGCACCAGCCCGGCGAGCTGCGAGATCGTGCCGGCCAGTGTCGCGTTGTGTGCGCCCAGCGGATCGATGATCACCCAGGCCACCGGCAACCACAGAAAGGAATACGAGAGCAGCGCCAGCACCGCGTCGGCGCGCAGCTTCTGCCGGGGCGGAATGGGCAGCGCGTCGAGAAAAAACTGCGCCTTCGGCATCAGCGCGGCTTCGCGCAGCGCGCGCAGCAGCAGGAACGACAGGCCCTGCCAGGCCGCGATCACCGCCATGCGCTGCGTGGGGCTGGCCGAGGAGTCGAACAGCAGCAGCAAGGCCTGCGCCATCCCGATGATGGCCATGGCGACCATTGCCGTCAGCATGAAGGTGAGGGCAGACGCGATGGCGATCAGCGCCTTGTCCAGTCCCTTGAGCCAGCCCCGCAGCGTGATTCTGTAATGCGAGTGCCGGATCCAGAGGTAGTTTGCCCGGAGGGAAATGGGGTCAGACCCCATTTCCTTCCTGATTGCCGTCATCAACGCAGGATACCCGAGTGGAAATGGGGTCTGACCCCATTTCCCCCGGCTTCGTTCAACAGCTCAGTTGCTGACGCTCAGCCATTGCGCCGACGTCAGGCCGATCTTGCCCGCACCCGCACCCTGCGGACCGGTGAGCAGCGAGCCGAGCGCCGCCACCGGATCCTTCGAATACAGATACATCGGCCCACCACCGTTGTGCCACACGAACGGCACCTGCGGCGCCTGAGTCGGACCGAGCGAGCTGAGCGGGTCATCGCTGTTTCCCTGCCACGAGGCCCAGACGAACCCGCGATCCGAGAACGTCGACTGCTGCGAGGCCACGGGCATGAACTGCGTGTCGGTCGCGAGCAGGACGTGCAGGATATTGCTGCCGCGAATCGCGCCGGTGAAATCCGCGTTGTTCACGTCGGTCTGGTTGTTGCGGAACGGCGTGAGCACGCCCCAGAACACGCTGTCTTCGACCTGCACGGCACCGCCTTCCGTCGAGATCGACGCCTGCGACGTGATGCCGAAGCTGTACGTTGAGCTGAGCTGGCTTGCGAGCGTCGGATTTGCAGCGACGATGTCATCGCGCATCGCCTTGACGATGCGCGCATTCGAGCTGTCGACGAACAGGTTGTAGACGTGCACGTCGCCGCCGCGCAGCCGTGGCATGCGGTCCTGCAGGTCCCTGTAGTAATTGTGATGCAGCGTGACCGTGTACTGGAAGCGTTCTGGCTCGAGATTCGTCGAGCCGATCAAGTGGCCTTTTTTCTGCGGCAGCGCGATGTCGACGATCTGCTGCTGCGTGAATGCGCCACGCAGCAGGTTGTACATCACGTTCGTGGCGCGATTGGCCTCGAGATCGTCGAACTGCTGCTGGACGAAGCTTCCCGGCCCGGCAGTCGCCGGTACGACCTCGCTCCACGAGATGGTGATGGCGCTGGCGCCCTTCTTGATGTCGAGCACGCCGTCGTAGGCTTTGGTGAACGTGCAGTGATCCACCCAGATGCCGGAGGTGACCCCACCGCCATCGCCGATGGTGACGAAGTCCCAGTCGTTGGCGTCGTAGGCGCCGCGCGTGCCTTCGTCCCACTCCCACAACTCGTCGAAGCGCAGGTTGCGCAGGATGAGGTTGGTGCCGTTCTTGATGTTGAACTCGGCATGGCGAATGGTCGCTCCGTTGCGCGAGAAGATGGTCAGGCCATTGAAGTTCTGGATGTCGAGCAGCGTGACACCGCTGTTGATCAATGCCGGGTGTTTCTTGGGCGGGTTGCTCTGGTTGCGCACGGGCCCGTTGGTCGCCTGCAGCAGCGTGCCCACTTCGTTCCAGCCCATGTTGAGGTCGTTCATGATCTCGATGACCTTCACGGGATCCGGCAGCGATGCCCTGGCATCGCTGAGCGCGGCTGCGAGCTCGGTCGCGGTCGTCACTTTGCGATAGCGCGGGTCCGTGTCCGGAATGTTGCCGCCGCCCGTCACGGGGCCGGCCGCGTAACCTTCGAGGTTGTAGCGAAACACGTCGCCGACCAGCGCCGGTTCCGCCGGAGTGGCACCCCGTGACTGGTCATCGGGATGCGAGGGGCCGCCCGTCGGCGGCGGCGGCGGCTCTCCGCCCGGTCCCGTGCCCGGCCCGATCTCGCCGTCGAAACGTATGATTCCGATCTTGTCGTCGCCGGCGGGATCCTTGATCTGAACATCGCTGAACGTGGCCGACGCACTGATGGTGTTGCTGCTCGAGCTGATCGCGAAGCCCACGTACACGGTCTCGGGCAGGCCGGCCGTGAACGTGCGGACTGCGCCAGCGACGTACGTGGCACCGCCGTCGACCGAAGCCGCGGCCTGGTAGGTGTTCCCGGTGCGGGTGAGTTTCAGGTAGCGCGCGCCCGTGCCGGTGGTCGTGATGTTGCTGTTGGCATTGGCGCTGCCCGCCGCGAGCCGATCGCTTCGCGCGAACGATGGGATGGCGTTGTAGATCGACGAGCCGTAGACCAGCGCGTTTCCGCTCGCCGTGACATCCGGCGTCAGCAGCAGCGCCGCGCGCCCCTGGTTGCTGAGGAAGCCGGCGAAGTCGACGCCGTCGAGTCGCGCCGTCATCACGAAGTCGCCGGAGATCTCCGTGTAGACGAAGTGGAACACCTGCTGCTGGCTTTCGACCTTGCCGCGGCCGGAAATGTTCAAGGCATCGCCGGCTTCATTGGTGCTGTGCGAGCCTGCGGCGAAGATCTGTGGAGTCACGGTGAGATTGTTGAAGTCGAGGCTCTTCCACACCGACGCTTCCGGCGGCAACGTGATGTCGTAACCCCCGCTGGTGACCGGGCTGTCGGAGTGGTTGGTCGCGCAGGCCACGGCCTTCAGCGTCACCGAATTGCTGATCTCGATGGGCCCGTTGTAGGGCGTGTTGCCGCCGCAGACCGGGTTCTGCCCGTCGGTGCTGTACTTGAACGTCGCGCCCGCTGTCGCCGACGTGAGCGTGACGTGCTGCACGCCGGTGTACGCACCCGGCGCCGGATCGAATACCGGTGCGGCAGCGGGTGGCCGGATGATGTAGCTCGCGCTCACCACGGCGCTGTCGGGCTTGCCGGTGCCGCAGCCGATGGCGCTGAGCGTCACGTCCTGCGACACATCGATGGGGCCGGCATATACATTGCCGCTCGCGCAGGTGGGGGTAGTGCCGTCGCTGGTGTAACGAATCGTGGCGTCGGTGGTCGCGGTGGAGATGCTCACGCTCTGCGCGGCCAGGTACAGCCCGCCGGCCGGTGCGAACACCGGATCCGCCACCGGCTCAGGCGGCCTGATGACGTAAGCACCCGTGGTGATCGGGCTCTCGTCGCGCAACAGCGCGCAGGCCATGGCCTTGAGGGTGGTGTTCCTGGCTACTGCCACAGGCGCGGAGTAGATAGCCCCGCGCTCCTTGATGCAGCTCGGCGCGCTGCCATCGGTGGTGTAGATGATGATGGCGCCCGGCGTCGCGGAGGACATGGACACGTATTGCGTGCCGGTGTAGGTCCCGGGCGCGGGGCTGAATCTGGGCGCATCCGCTTTCTTGCAGGCGGTCAGCGTTCCGGAAGCACACAACGCGAGCACGCACAGGCGCGCCACCGAATGGAAACCCCTCATACATCCCCCTGCAGAATTCCTGTTGTCGTTATTTTCGAAATGCTACCGGTGTCATACTAGAGAAAACCGTAATTTCGTCAACAGCGGAATTTTACGTAATGGGGACCATCAGCGCGGCAACAGCTCCAGGGTGAGCGTACCGCCGACCGGATGATCGAAGCTCGTGGGTTGGGATTGCGGTCCGAGCACGTCGGGCGGCGTGAACTTGGTGCCGATGGGCGCGATGCCATGCAGGAAGGACCAGTCGAGCGGCGGCAGTTCGATGACGGGCTTCTCGCCGCCGGCCGGCGCGTACAACGCGAAGTAGGGCACCGCACCGCTGCCATTGCCGAGGCGCACGTTTCCGTCGGCAGTTTGAATTTCGAGCCAGCGCCATTCACCGAAGAACCCCTGGAACTGCGGGTACGTGTAGCTTTCGCCGGGGACCGCGCGCGAATATCGCGCCGCATGCAGGCCCAGCCAGGTTCCCTGCTGGCGGTTCTTCCAGATGGGATACGGGCCCGCGCCCAGCCAGCGTTTGCCGAGCACGCGCTGCTCCGGGTATTCGAATCGAACACCGAGAATGTCGGCGGTGCCGCGGTAATCGAGTTCGTAACTGACGGTCAGTTGGGTTCCAATCAAGCCCCAGGAGACCTGCCGCAACGCGCCTTCGTATTCGGCCCGCGCCAGTGTTCCCGGTGCATCGGTAGGCGCGAGTTCGAGCCTGCGCAGCCGCGGCGCGGGTGCTGCCTGCCTGAACGTGCGCTGCGGAGTCTCGCGCTGATACGCCACCAGCCAGGGGCCCGTGACCGGCAGTGATTGGCCGCCGCGGGAAATGCGCACCGCCGCGCCCGTCTCGCGGTCGAATTCCAACGCGTACTCGCCCGCCTCGACCACATCGCCGTGCGCGCGCACCTGCGTTCGGCCGGCGGACGACATGGTGACGGAATCGGCCTTGCCGGCCACGGTCCAGGTCCAGAGTTCCTGCTGCTGCGCATCCAGCACCGTGAGCTCGAGGATCTCCTCGGGCCCGAGGTTCTGGAACGGCAACCGCATCGACCAGTCCCTGGAATTACGCGCGGCAATCGATGGCAACGGCACCGATGCCGTGGCGTCCGCCCGGCGCCAGCGCAGCGAGCAGCATTTCAAATCGAGGAAGTCGTAAAGGTTTTCGATGCGCATGCCGAGCCGGCCATCGGCGAACCGGATGTCGTGCAACTGCACCGGCGACCAGATCTGCTTGACCGTGTAGTAGCTGCCTTCCTTTTCATGGCGCACGCCCAACATGCCATCGGGGGCCGCGTTGCCCACGTTGTCGATGCGCCCGTCGCGGTCGGAGCGCGCCACGCCTTCGTCCGCGAAGGCCCAGAAGAACCCGCCCGCCACCGTGGGACTCCTGCCCATGACCTCCCAGTAGTCATGCAACCCCGCACCGATGCCACCGTCGTACAGACCGTGCAGGAACTCCGTGGGCATGAAGATCTCGGGACCGGCGCTCAACTTCACGGTGCTGTCGTAGTTCTCGTAATGGTCGGTGTTGATGCCGTCGTGAATCGCCCAGGGATGCAGCACCGGGCGCCGTTGCAGGTCCCAGCGCGCGAATTCGCCGTCGTTGTCCGTGTTCCAGCCACCTTCGTTGCCGTTGTCCCAGAAAAGAATGCTCGGGTGATTCAGGTCGCGCCGGATCATCTGGCCGATGAGCCGCGCGCCGGTCGGTGCGTCGTAGAAGCCCTGCCAGCCCGCGAGCTCGTCCAGCACGTAGAGACCGAGCTCATCGGCGGCATCGAGAAAGGACGGATCGGGCGGATAGTGCGACATGCGCACCGCGTTCATGTTCGCGCCCTTGATCAGCCGCGCGTCCGCGAAATTCTGTGCGCGCGTGAGCGTGCGGCCGGTGTCGGCGTCGAAGCTGTGCCGGTTGACGCCCTTGAGCACGATCTTGCGGCCGTTGAGATACACGCCGTCGCGTGGCCGGACTTCCAGGGTCCGGAATCCAAAGCGCTGCTCGAGCTCGTGCAGCGAAGTCTTTCCCTGCAACAACGAGAACTTTACCGAGTAGAGATGCGGCGTTTCAGCGGTCCAAAGGGCAGGGGCCGAGAAGTTCGCCGCAATAGATACGGTGTCGCCGGTCGCGCGCGAATCCATCGCGGCACCGAATCGCGTGCCATGGGCATCGTAGAGCTGCGCGCGAACGAGCGAGCCCGCGGGCGCCGCGCCGTTCAGGTGCATCGTGGCCGCGAAGCTGCCATCGGCGCGCGCGTCGATTGCCGCCCATGCAATGTGGTGCCGGGGGCGCGCTTCGATCCACACCGGTCGATAGATGCCGCCGAAGGTCCAGTAGTCGCCGCGCCGCTCGGCGGCATTCACGCTCTTGTTGGCCGATTCTTTCGCGACGCGCACTTCGAGATCGTTGCGACCGGGTTTCACCAGCCGCGTGATGTCGTAACTGAAACGATAAAACCCGCCTTGATGGGTGTCGCCGGCCTGCTGGCCGTTCACGAACACCGTGGTGTCCGTCATCGCCGCTTCGAACACGATGTGAATCTCTCGCTCGCGCCATGAATTCGGAGCTTCGAACGAGCGACGATAAGTGCCGGTCTCCTTCGGAATCACCGGGTCATCGTCGGGTTTGCCGCGGCCCTGCGTGCCGTAGTAGTAGGCACCGAAGCCCTGTTGCTCCCAGCAGGAGGGCACGACGATGCGTTTCCATTCACCGGCGCCGCGCCCGGCATCGAGACGGAAATCCCAGTAGACAGGCCTCTCATTGGCCTCGCCCATGCCCGACAGCGGCAGGATTGCGGTGGCCGCGGACGTGGCCGGCGCCGGCAATCCCGCGAGCAACAACCCGAGCGCAACCAGGAATTTCATCGGCGCAGACTAACGCGACCCACTTCCCATAAGAATGGGCCTCAAGCGAATGGCCGCGTGTATGCCAGGCACACGATGCCCGACAGCCCCCATTGCGCGCTGGAGTTGGTGGAAATCCCGGGTCCTTCGTCCACCGGGTTCAACACGGCGGGCGCTTCGATGCGCTTCGCGGTGAATTCCTGGCGCGAGCCGTAACCCGCGCGGCCGTCGGTGAATTCGCTCCAGGCGCGCGCCGCGAGTTTCGCGTCCTTGCGTTTCCAGGCCGCGTACGCGGTGAGTCGCGCATGACCCTGCTGCAGGTTGGTGCCGCGCAGCTCCTCGCCCAGCGCCGCCTTCTGTTCCTCGGCCGGCGCGTTGTATAGCTGGCAGTACTGCAGCCAGGCGCGCTCGAATTCGGGAACGTCGAACGACTCGATGAGCTCGGCGCAGATCTCCGGCAGGCCGAAGGCCGCGGACAAATGCGACACGCTGACGCGATCGTCACCGGCCCGGTCGAAGGCGCCGGTGACGAGATTCAGCCGCGCGCTGCCGGTGAAGAATCCGCGCGGCTGCGCGCCGATGGTCTTCATGCCGTTCAGCAGCCGGTCGCGGAATTTCGGATCGCGCGTACGTTCCCATTCGGTGAACCAGGCGCTGGCCAACGCGCCCCAGTCGGTGCCGAAGCCGAGGAATGCGTAGTCGCCCTTGGGATCCTCGAGATGCCGTTCGGCGGCGTCGGCCAGCTTGCGGCCCGGCGGAACGGTGCGCAGCGTGCGCGCCGCTTCGTTTTGTTCGCGCATGAGGTCACCGACGCGCTCGTCGCCGGTGAGGAAATAGTAGAAGCGGCGATTCAACACCGTGCTGATGCGCAGTTGTTTGGCGCTGCAGCCCCAGTGCTGCACGTTGTGGCGCGAGCCCAGCGGCGCGAAGCGTCCGAGGTGGTGCACGTCGACTTCGCCGGTGTGGCGTGTCATGGCCTCGGCGAAGCGGAACGCGTCGGCGCGGCCCGAGCGGAGAAAATACATCCACAGCCATACGTCCGTAGCGAGCTCGGAGTTGTCCCAGGCGAAGCCGCCGATGTCGTAGCGCCACTCATGGCGATCGAAGTCATAGGTGTGCATGACGTCGCCGTAGTTCCAGTAGCCGTACCAGCTGCGCTGATCCTGCTGGCCACGATAGAAATCGAACATCCAGTCGAGTTGCTTCTCGAGCGCGGCATGTGCCGGTGCCGTCTGCGAGGGCAAGGTGAGCGCATGGCCGAAGACGCCGGACTCCACGGTAGTTTGAGGCGTGGGGACCATGGCGGCCGGCTCGCGCAGTGCCCGCGCCAGCTGCGCGAGCCGCGCGCGCGCCGGTGTCGCGGGCAGGATCCACAACATCAGCTCGCTGGTACGCGCCACTCCCATGGGCGTGCCGAAACCGGGCTCATAGTCTTCATAGGTGATTTCGAGGCCGCCCTTGTACTGCTTCTCGTACGTGTCCTGCCCGAGACCATCGTGATAGAAGCGCAGATCCATCGGCGAGGCATCCGGCGACCACACCCACAGGGTGACCGTGGCCGCGTCGCCCTGCGCGCCGCGAATGTCGATCTGCGCGGGATGGCTCTGCCAGAAATTCCGGATGCCGAAAGCGATGCCGCCGCCGGGGCTGCCGAAATAGCCCAGTCCGCTGGCACGCGAGCCGTGCCCGCTGTCCAGCCAGGCGTGGCCATCGGCCGTGCGCTTGCGGATGGTGAAAGAGTCGGCGTTCGGCTGGAACAGCGTCCAGTCGCCGAAGGCCGGGATGTACTGCTGCAGGTTCGAGACGGTGGGGGAGAGCGAGGCCACGGCTTCGCCTTCCACCTGTGCCTTGCGCGCTGCCGCACCCGCGTCGCGCCGCAGACCGGTGAGACCGCGCACGGCCTCGCCGAACACTCCGCCGTCATCGCCGATGAAACGCACGTGGCGGTCGTAGAGTTGTGCACTCGCAGGGACGCTGAACCGCAGGCCGACGCCGCGAATGAAGTCCTTGCCCTCGTCGCCATCGAAGACGATGGTGTGCAGCACTCGCAACGCTTCGTCGCCGGCGTAGAAGTACAGCCGCAGCGTGAAGGGCAGCCAGGCACGGCCGCCGGCATTCGCATGCTTGCCTTCGATCTTGAGCACGGCGCGTACCGGCCCACGCTGCTCCAGGGTCACCTTCTCGATGACGCTCTCGAAGCTCTCCTGCGTGACGACCGTGGCATCGCTGCCGGCGGCACGATCCTGGCGCAGCAGCACCAGCTTTCCTGCGCGCAAAGCCTCGCGGCCGTCGCGCGAGACGGAGGCGATGATTTCCGCGCCTTTGCGATTCACCCGGCACTTCATGACGCCGGTGTCGACTTCGAAGGCCTCGGCCGTTTCGATGAGGGACAGCGCGGCCTGACCCTTCGCGGCCGTGCGTTGTGCCACGACTTCGAAGGGACCTTCCCCGGCACCGAGACCTGGAGCCAGTGCGTGGCCAGTCCACTTCAACGATCCGTCCGGCCAATACGCCAGTGGCCAGCTCTGCAGTGGCAGCGCAGTGCCCGTGCTGCCGCGCAGCGCCAGGTTCTTCGCGGACTTCAGCTTGCCGCGTGGCCACGGCGTACCCCAGGTCACGCCTTGCGCAATCGCGGGAGCCTGGTCGAGCCAGCGCACCCAGTTGCCGGGACCTGGATTAGCGCCAGGCGGGGCGGGCACCGAGCCCTGCGCCGCGGTGTTGGCCGCGATGGCAAGAACGGCGCTGGTGGCGGCGCCGGTAGAAAGGAAAGCCCGACGGGAAATCCGATTGCTCATCGCGTCCCCCTGATTGGATGTGCGCGATTGTGAGTGAAAACGAAGATATCTGCGCGCCCGCGAGTGGAGGAAAGCCGGTCTCCTTGCATATGTCAAATCGATAGCCGCCGGTTTAACACTTGGGTGGGACCGCGAGACGCATCACGTCGGGTCCATCGGGATTCTGTAACCCTGCGCTCCGGGACACTGCCGAGAAATTCAGGGAATGGACCAACGTCAGTCCACATTGGCCGCCGCTTCATCTGAAACGGGCCAGACGACCATCCGTGCGTCTGTGCTCAACGAGCAGGTCATTGAAGTTGCGCCGGGCTGGGTTGCCAGCCTGGAGCATGCGCTGCCGCACGCGCGCTATCGCGCCATCGCGCTCTACGATGCGCGCGGCGAAGTGCTCCACTGCACTTCCACTGATTTCGGCATCGAATTTCGCCATGCGCTGAATGATGCGCTCGACGCCTTCGTGCTGGGCGCGGCGCGCGAGTCGCGCTTCCTGCGCGGCGACGGCTCGCGCACGGCGGTGATGCTGGCATTGCGCGATCTCCATTCGGCATTGCAGGGCGTGTGCCTGCTGGTGGTCGAAGACACGCCAGCCGAAGACGAAGATCCCGCGGCGCGCTTTCTCACACCGGCGGTCACGACCATCCTTGCGGATATAGCATCCGAGGTCGCACAGACCCTGCACGCGATGCCGCGCCAGACACCTCCGAAACCCAAGCCACCGGTGCCGCTGCCGCTGGAAGCCGTGTACGCGCAGATCCGCGAACAGGAAGTGGTGCTGCGCGTGCAGCAACTGGTGCGGTTGCGCAAGGCCGAGGGCGTGCGCCGCTTCGAAGTGCTGCTGCGTCACATGGTCGACGGCGAAGAGACCTCGCCCGAGCGCGTGATGCAGACCGCCGCGAATCATGGTCTCGCATCGATGATCGACCGGCGCGTGATCGGCGAGCTCATCGCCTGGCTGCATCGCAATCCCACCGTCTGGAAGCGCGATCCGCCGGCGTTCTCGGTGAATCTCTCCGACGCCGCGGTCACCGAGCCGCACTTCATCAATTTCGTCGAGAGCTGCATGCAGAAGTCGGGGCTGCCGCCCGGACTCATCGGCGTGGAATTCTCCGAGCGCGTCTGCATGACGCATCCCGACGAAGTGGTGCGGGCGCTGGACGTGTTCGGGCGCATCGGCGTGCCCGTGGCCATTGACGACTTCAACGTGGTGGGCGCGGGAATGCCCATCCTCGACCATCCCGCGGTGCGCCTCATCAAGCTCGACGCCGAGCTCACCACGCACGCGCTCGAGCACCGGCTCATGCAGGCACGCGTGGTCGGCCTGGTGCAGACCGCGAAAGTCATGGGATTGCAGACCGTCGCCAAGCGCGTGCAGGGCGGCGATCACAGCAACTGGCTGACGGCGCTGGGCGTGGACTTCGTGCAGAGCTTCGAGGTGTCGCCACCGGTGGGTCTCGACACGCTGCTCGCGCCGCCGGCCGCGCAAGCCGGCTATGCTAGCGGAACATTTCCGCCCCGGGGCTGTCCGACGTGATGGCTTCCTCCGGGAACAAGCAACAATGATCAAGAATACCTGGCGCGGCAGCTGGCCGCCTTTCTGCTCTCGTCTCCCTAGCGGCTCGTCGCCCAGGCGCAGGAAGACATGGAAACCGTGCTGGTCACCGGCGAGCAGCCGGGCCCGGGCCTGTGGAAGGTCTCGCGCGACGGCCACGTGATGTGGGTGCTCGGGACCATCGACGAAGTGCCCGAAACCATCGATGGCGGACCCGGGAGGTCGAGGCGAGGATCGGCGAATCGCAGGAAGTCCTGTTTCCCAGGCTGGCCCGACGTCAATCTCGACGTCAGTGTGTTCCAGTGCGCTGGCGCTCGTGCCCGCGGCATTCAAGGCGGCGAAGAACCCCGACGGTGCGACGCTGAAAGACGTGCTCAGTCCCGGGGATTACGCGACCTGGCTGCGGCTCAAGCAGAAGTACCTCGGTGACGACGATGGCATCGAGAAATATCGCCCGATGGTCGCCGAGGACAAACTGAACACGGCCATCGGCAAGAAGAAGATGAAGAAATTGCGGACGACTTGGGTGGACGACGTGGTCCGCAAGGCCGCGAAGAAACACAAGGTCAGGATCCACGAGTTGCCGGCACGTGTCCGGAAGATAAAGGTCGAGAAGCCGCGCGCGATCCTCAAGGCCGCGAGGAATCATCGACTTGGCGGAAGGCGAGTGTGTGGGCCGGAATTTGGCCCGGATGGAAAGGGCCGATGCGAGGGGCTGCTGGATTTCAACGTGGCCGCGGTGAATGCGTGGGCCACCGGAGACCTGGACGCGATGCGCGCGCAGGCGGACGCCAACCGCGACAACGACCTGGCGAGCGAAGACTGCACGACGTCGGCGCTGGATGCCGCCACGGAAAGTCAGCCCGCGGAACGGGCAACGAAGTGCTGCGCGGTCTGGATCTCCTCAAGCAGCAGGAAGAGCTGAATGCAGCTCGCCGGCGCCGAGGCGGAGCATAACTGGGTGGAGGCCGCCGAGAAGGCGTTGGCTGACAACGTTTCGACGTTCGCGGTCCTGCCGATGCATCTCGTGACGAACGAGTGGGTCTATATGGGGAAGCTGAAAGAGAAAGGCTACTTGGTCGAAGCTCCGGGCTCGCGCCCCACGACGGAAAACGCCTATTGCCAGGCGCTCACGCGCCACAACGGAAAACGCCGGCCAAGGGCCGGCGTCCGTGATGGAAAGAATTGGAAAGGTCGCTCTAGCGAGCGGTATAAGCATCCATCATCAGGCCGGTGCCGCCACGCGATACGTGGGCGACCACCGCGGTGCGGCGATGCAGCTTGGTGACGGCGCCGAGGTTGATCGCGAATGCGAGCTCGACCTGCTGGCCTTTGCGAAGTCCGAGATTCGTGGTCTCGACGAACACACCGGTGGCGGAGAGATTGATAGCTCGACACAGCTTCTTTCGACCCGTTGGCGTCGTGATGTACACCGTCGTGCGCGCACGATGCCTCGTATGCAGTCTGCGCTCCACCGACTGGATCCCCGCTGTTGTCGTTTTGCTCATCAGGCTCTCCTGGCCGGATTATTGCCCTGCGAGACGGGTGATTGAACCGAACTGAACTTAATGGAGTTCGCGAAAAATTTCACGTCTCGGGTTTACGACGACCCGGAGGTGGCGTCTGCCACCCGAAGCCTAATGAATACCGGGCAGTGATCTGACAACTTTCGCCGTTGGGCGTCCCGTGGTCGGTAAAGCTCTCTTCCAAAGGAGTTTTCCACCAGGCCGCGCGCCATTCGGCGGCCCAAAACGATGTAGTCGATGTAGCCGCTAAAGGTCTGTTGAGGCATGCAGTTCTGAAAAGTCTGTCCCTCGGCCGTATTGACGAGGTCGGCTTCCGGTGGGTCGAGGTCGTCGATCTGGCCCCAGAGGGAAGTGCCAGCCGGTTCACGACGCAAGTCCCGATTGAAATCGCCCAGCACGGCAAAGGGCTTATGTTCGCCGGCCTGCTCGTCGATCCAGCGCTCCAGGACCGGAATCTGGCTGGCCAGCTCCGAACAGCTCGATTTCGCGGCGCTCAATTCATCGCGCGCACAGCCCGACTTCAGGTGCACCGACAGCAGGCGCAGCTCGGTTGGCGAGCCGGGGAACAGCCGCAGCTCCACCCCGCGGCGCACATCGCCATTCAGCGACAGTGATTCCAGGTCCGGGCCGCAGGAGAACGGCAGGCCGCGGCGGATCGCAAATCCATTGTTCTGCACCGCGACACGGCCGGAGAAACAGAACTCATGGTTCGTGAACACCAGGCGCGCCGCGTCCGCACCATCGACTTCCTGCAATGCCACGACGTCGGCATCGAGAATGCGTGCGTGCCTGCGCAGCGCCGCGATGTCCTCGCCGCTGCGCGCGAGCTCGTGCGCCACATCACAGGGAATCGTGCGACGCGCGCCATCGCGCGGCGCGTCCCGAGGCGTGCATGCCGGCGTCAGCGCGCGCAGCGTCTCGGGTTTCATGAACCACTCGAGGTTCCAGGTCGCGATCTTGAGCTCGGCGGGAGCGGCATTGCCGCTGTTGGCCGTAAGTGCGAAACCCAGGCCAAAAAAAATGGCGCGCATTTTCATGCGCGCCACTATCTCATGACAGGATTACTTCCAGCAGTGCTCGGTTGTCTTGGTGCCCGAGATGCCGCGCAGTCCACGTTCGGTGATGGTGAAGTTGGCGCAGTCCTTGTCATCGGTCTGGCCGCCGCCCGTGCGCGGTGCGGCGGTCGCCGTGTAGCTCTGCCCACCCGCACCGAGAGTCGAGACCGTGATGGTGTACTTGCCGGTTTCGCTGGTGCCGGGCAAGCCAAGTCCCGGCACTGTCGCCGTGCTCGCGACCGTCACCTTGTCCGTGTAGGTGTTGTTCTGCAGGTAGAACTTCTCCTGGGCCGTCTGCAGTTGCAGCAGCGCAATCTTCGCCTCGGAGCGCTGTGCACGCAGCAGGTACTTGCGATAGGTCGGTACCGCGATGGACGTCAGGATTCCGAGCACCCCGATGACCACGAGCAGTTCGATCAGTGTCATGCCGCGCATCCGCGGGAATGCAACCCTCGGTTCCATTTACTTGTTCTCCCAGTACGAACGGATGGGCGGGCCGATGGGCACGCAGCGATTGAGCTTGTTCAGGCCGCCACCCAGACAGATACCCTCGCTGCCCCCGCCGCTGCCGCCGTTGGGATCGACGAGGACCTGCGGAGAGGCCGCGATGCCCTTGTTGCTGGTATCCGTGTAGCGATCCGAAGGATCGAGTGCGCCGGTCTCGCCGTCGACCCAGTGCGTGAAGGCGTGACCGTTGTTCGCGAATACGCCGTACACGCGGTTCAGTGAGCGCGACAGGCAGGGGTTCGCGGCATCCGCCTCGAGCGGTGTGAAGGTCGAGAAGAGGATCACTCCCGCGGCCGTCACCGACTCGGAGAGATTTTTCTCGCCGCGCCAGGTGCCGGACTCGGACAGATCGAATTTCCAGCCCGCGTCCGCGTCGGTCACGTTCTTGGTCATGTCCGTCACGTCCACGAGGTCGGCATCCTCGACGATGGCATCGTCGGTGTAGCTGGCCTGGGTGCGCTTGACGCGCGCCTTGTAGTCGCGGATGCCGTAGAACTTGTCCTGTGTCTTTCGATTCAGCGGATGGCCGCGGTAGCCGCTGCCGATCGCGATGTTGAAGTACGGCAGCGAGCCGCGCTGGGTCATCGAGGACACGTCCGGCGCACTGTAGAAGCGCCGGTTGTTCTCGTAGTTCTTGGTCGCGAGCGGTGCGTTGCCCAGGCTGGCGAGCACGCCGCCCGTCACCAGGGTATCCGCACCATTGCCGTTCGTGATGTCGAAGCGCCAGACCTTGCCATCCATGTCCGCGGCGTAGACACGATCCAGGTACAGGTCCTGGTCGGTATCCATCACCGTGAGATTGGCCGGGAACGAATGGGTCATCTTCGCATTCGTGTAGTTATAGCCCGCGCCCGTCTTGCTCGCGCTCCACAGCAGGTTGCCGCTCACGGCATCCACGATGTACAGCGCATTGCCGATGCCGTCTTCCAGATAGCTGAAGGTGGTCGGGCTCAGGTCGTTCTGCGGGTCATAACCGCCGCCGAAGATCAGCACGAACCGCTGTGCGTTCTGGCCGCTGCCATCGCCGACCTTGATGCGTCCGAGCTGCGGGACCGACCAGGTCTTGCCGAGCTTGCTGAAGCCGGTGGTCATGTCGTCGATCTTCCACATGAATTTCGGCGTCGAGATGTCCGTGACGTCGAGCGCGTAATACGCGTTTCCGCCGCGGCCCGTGCCGAAGAAGATGTACGCCTTGTCGCCCGCATCGAGCACGCCGTTCTGGTTGACGTCGAACTTGAGGACCTTTACGTCTCCGTCGAGCGCATACGTGCGATTGGCCGTGGGCGCATCGCTGAACAACTGGCGCTGACGCGGCAGGAATTCCTGCGGGATGAACGCCCAGCGCTCCGCCATGGCTTTCGCCGCCAGGTTGGTGGCCGGATCGTCCGGCTCGGGAATGTGCGCCATGTCGAAGGCGTGCAGCATGCCGTCGTTCGTGGGCAGGAACACCGTGCCCTGGGGAGCGGTTTCGGTGCCACCATGAATCAGCACGGCCGGACGCGCGTGCATGGGGTCGCCCATGCGATGGTGGAAGTCGCTCGCCGGGTCCTCTTCGTTGAGATCCATGCCGCGCGTGTACTGCAGGATGCGCGTGCGATGGTCATCGTCGAGGGCACCGAGCATGGCAGTGGTGATCAAGCCGTTGTCCGTCGTAACGGCGTTGCCGGCCACCGTGAGATCCTTGCTCGCGCCGAGGTAGGTATAGATCTTGCGCGGCGTAGTCACGGTGTCTTCGAGGTTTGCCGCGGCACCGCCCACCTTCGCAAGCGGTCCATCCGCTCCGCCGGTGGAATTCAGCGACTGCGAGCCCTTGGCAAAGAAGCCCGTGGTCGGGTCCACCGCGGCCGCGCTGGCGCTGGTGCCGTAGATGTCGCGATTCAGGATGCGGTACTTCTTGAGGTTGCCCGGCCAGTGCAGTTTCTTCGAGGGCGCGAACACCGAGACGTAGAGCTCGTTGAATGTCTGCGAGCGATTGAACGCGTTCACCGACACCGCCGGCGCGACGAAGGTGGTATCCGCGGCGTCCTGCACCTGCGAAATGATTTCCTCGAGCGTGGACTTGAGGCCGGCCGCGTCGCTCTGGGTGTAGGCCTTGCCACCACCCGCGGTCGCCACCTTGTTCAGGAAGGTCTGGCTCTTGGCGACGTCATCGCCAAAGCCGATGAAGTACGTGATGACCTTCTGGTCGCCCGCGATATCGGGCCGCAGGTCGGTGTTCGCCATGTAACGGGCGAGCTCTTCCATGCAGCGCCCCGAGGTCGGGTAGTCCGGATCGGGATCGTCGATCGTGGGCGGGCAGGTCTTGCCGGTCACTGCGGGGCTTTGGATCTCGTCGTCCGCATCGGTGTCCTGGGTCGGCAGGCCGTCCGTCAGGTACACGATGTAGGTAGTTTGACAGCTGAAATCCATCGGACTGTCGTAGTCCTTGGCGGCCAACACTCCGCCCACGCGCGACCCGGCGACGCTCTTGTATGCACCGTCGTTGGTCGTGGAGGTCTCGCCATACTTCACGGCCTTGCCGGCGAGGTAGAGGTAAGCCTCGTACAGCGTCTCGGACAACGGAGTGAAACCATCGGGCTCGTAGTCGTCCGTGAGCTGCGTGGTCATGGTTTCGCGCGCCGTGTCGGTCAGCTCGCTTACCGGGTGGGTCACCATACCGCCCTGGTTCGTCGTGCTGTAGCGCATGAGGCCCAGGTTCACGCCCTGCAGCGTCTCCACCATGTCGAGCGCGACTTCGTTCACGATTTCGAAACGGGACTTGAGCACACCTTCTTCGGTTGACGCCCACCAGTTGGCGTAATCCGAGGTGTACAGCGAGTACACGTGACTGCTCCAGTCGTTGATCTGCTGGCTGGAACCGCTGTTACCCCAGCGGCTGGTATCCGCCGTGCCCGAGGTGCCGTTTCTCGGATACTTGTTCGAAGCAGCAGCTGCGCTGGTACCTGGATCATCGCCGTGCTTGCCGACGTCGCCCTGGCACTCGATCTTCCAGTCGCGTCCGGCCGTCAGGGCGCCCCACCGCGTGGGATTCAGGGCGACGTTCGAGCTGTTCTGCTTGAGCAACATCTTTGTCGGGCCGCGCCACCAGCCATTGAGCGCAAAGCCACCCGAAAGATAGGTGCGTCCACGCCGGTCAACCGAATACGTGGTGTTGGCCGTGTAGCAGCGATTGTTGGCTTCGGAGATCCACTGGTTGCTGGCGCAGTCGGGCGGCACCTTGGTGTCCGCGGTCTGCCAATAGATGCGGCCCGCAGGACATGCGCCCGAGTAAGTCTTGTTGGGATCGAAGACGTTGACCTTGGTGGTCATACTGCCGGACGTGTCGATGACGAACAGCACGTTCGGCCGCACACCGGTGGCCAGGAACGAGCTGTTGGTGAACACCTCGGAATCATCGGCATACGAGGGTGCGCCGAGCATCACGCTCAGGCAGCCGAGCAGCACGGAAAGGAGTCCTGAAAAACGTTTCATGACAGCGTCCTTATGATTACGGCGCGGTGAGGCGCGTAACGATGTTCTGATTGACCGGCGTGACCAGCACCAACGCGGCCTCGGGATGGGCGCTGATGTAGCGCTTGAATTCAGTAAACGAGACTTCCAGTTTCGCGACGTAGAACTTCACGTCGGGGCTCATCGTGTAGGTGCGGCGCTTGCACGCGCTGCAACCCTGTACCGCGAGCGTCCCGTCGATGGTCGACGGCAGCGTCAGCATCGACGGCTCGAGCTCCTTGCCATCCTCCACGGCGCCTGGTGTGCGCGCGGTGGCTGACAGTGCGGCCAGCGCGAGAAGTGCGATCGAGGTCTTGAATACGGATTTCATATCAATTCTCCCATGGGCCACGCGCTCATTCGGGCGGCAGTGCTCCAAAATCAACTGTTCCACCACCGTTCGACTGGACCTTGTAAGCGCCCGTTTCATGGCGCGCGATGGCATCCCGTGACGAGCGGCCCTCGCTCACGAGGCTGTAGTGAACGGCTACGAAGTCCTTCTCCGAAAACTGTGGCGCCGGGCTCCAGCCGCGGTACGTGATCGTCGTCTTGTAAGTGTCGATCGCGTTGTCGTCGATGTCCTTTGGCGAACCCGCAACCGGTATGAGGTCGGACTCGTGGTCGGCGCCGTCCGTCGGGGTATCGCCCATCTCGACCAGCGCATATTCGATGCCGGCTTCGGACGCCTGGAACGCACGCAACCGGATCTGTTCGCTGGTCGCGCTCGCAAGCTCGGTGTTCGCGATGTTCATGCCGACCACCGCGAGCAGCGTGATGATGGCCAGCAGGATGAGTCCGATGATGAGCGCGGCGCCGCGCTGTCGTTTGCGAATCGTGGCTTGCATGGTCAGCTCGTCGGCAGGCTGCGCGTATTGCGCACGAAAATGGTCCGCGACATGAGCACGCGGCGGAATCCATCGTTAGGCTGGAAATCGTTGACACTGGCGTAGTTGTAGACGCGACGGTCGATGAAGCCGGCCTCGGGCTCCTCGGCGCGCACTCGAATCCAGATGCGGACCGCGACCACCTGTCCCGAGGTGAGAAGGGCGTCGCCGGGCGTCACGTATCGGCCCACATCGCCATTCACGGAGATGGCCATGCCGCTTGCGTTGACATCGATGATTCCGTCTCCGGTCGTGTCACGCCCCGGATCCACACCCAGCTCGATCTGGATGTCTTCCACGCCGCGAACCACTTCCTGGTCGTCCCAGGCACCTTCGCCATCCTCGGCGACGATCTGCTTGACGCGCAGCGAGGGCAGGTTGGGGCGGCCTTCCGAATCCGGCGAGATGTAGTAGGTCTTCACGAAGAAGTCGCGGACCTCGCTCATCTCGTCTTTGATGGGGAAGGGTGCAACGCCGCTGACGAACAACCTGGCGTCATCGGCCTTGAGGCGCCGGGCCATGACTTGCATGCGGCCCGCCTGCGGGTCCACCTTTTCGGTGCCCGCGAAGCGCAAGGTCAGAGTGTCGGTGCCGGGGAGATAACCAGAGCCGCCCGCGTCGCAACCCATCTTCCAGTCGCCATCCTCGGCCTGGACCGGCGCATTCACGAACATCACGAAATTCTTGCCGCACTCGTCGAACACCGCCGGCACCCCGGTGTCCAGGCCACTGCTGGTCAGTTCGCTCGAGGCAACAAGAGTACCGTCGCCGGGATCGAAGCCCGCACCGGCGAGGTCATTCGAATAACCCAGCAGGCCCGCGAGCTGCGCTTCCGGTTCGATGATCGACATGGCATAGCGGGCCGATTCCTGCAGGCGCGCCTGCTGTTCGGTCACGGTGAAAGTCTTGCGTGTCTGCGACTGCACGGTGACGGCGCCGATGATCAGGAAGCCGCCGATGGCCAGCGCCACCAGCAACTCGACGAGGCTGAGACCCAGTTGTGTGCGTTTCATGGTTGCATCTCCACCGTCGTCTTGTAGGTTGAATCGACGTCCGAACCTGCTTCGCGCCAGGTGATCAGGATTTCGCATCTGTCCGGGGGGACCTTGCGGGGATCGACGACTGGAACGTCGGTGTAGGTCAGCGTGCCGTTGGCATTTGCGGGAAGCGCCGCGCTGATCTCGCGCTTCCACAGGAAGATGTCATTCTCGGCCATGTCTTTTGGCGAACAGTTCGCGGTGGCGCAGTCGTGTGCCGTGCCCGTGTCCGTGGCCAGCGCCTTGTATTCAGCCAGGCCCGCCTTGTTGGCGCGGATGTGATCGGCCATGTCGGTGGCGAGATTGACCGCCTGCATGCGCAGGTTCGCCGAGCGACCTGCCTGCAGACTGGACAGGTACAGGCCCGCGATACCCAGCATGCCGACGCTGATGATCACCAGTGCCACCAGTGCTTCGACCATCGAAACACCAGCCATGCGGCCATGGATGCGAATGTGTTTTTTCATGGGCAGGTCACCGCGTCGTCGCCGCCGGCCCAGAGTTCCAGGTCGGCTGCCAGTCGGGATACCGCGGCTCGGCCGGTGGCCACGATTTCCACACCGCGCGCGTACGAGAGATCAGTGCCATCCGTGACCTTTGCAGTGCCACGGTCATCGCAGAACACGGCACGAGCATTCGTCGGCTGGCCGACGATAGGTACGCGGAAGCCGTTCGGGCCATATCCGATACAGCTCATGTTCCTGTTCGAGTGCATTTCGCTGTGCGTGGCGAAGCTGGAAACGAGCTCTTCGTCGTCATCGCGTTCGCAGTTGGAATTCGTGTCGATGAAGGCGATGTAGCCTTCGTTGGCTTCCGCATCGCAGACGGCCAGTTCGTCGCCCGGCGATTCAGACGGACAGAACGAGGTGCGCACCTGCTGGCGTACGGCGGTATTGCGCGCCGTCATGAGGGTCACCAGCATCTCGTTCGCCGCACCCGTGAGGCGCCCGTTCTTGCCGAACTCGCGAAACGCGGGTACTCCGAGAGCGAAGATCGCCGCGGCAACCGCCACGGTGACCATCAGCTCCATCAATGTGAATCCACGGCTGCGTCGTTTCATAGGCCGGCATGCTGAACGCTCCCTGAGCGGCCGTGTGGCCGCACCGACGAGTGGTTTGGGATGGCCGATGAGTGGCCACAAAGCGTGACGCGCGTCACACCGAACCCATACATAATCGGCCCCGTTTGCGAGCGGGCCTTCCGGCCGGCCGGCCATTGCTTGCAAACCTGTTGCACCGCACCCATATTTCACGCGCGCTTCAAACGCGTAAATGAGGAGTCTGAGCATGGGTTGGATACTGCTTGCCGTCGTCGTCATCGCCGTCTGGTTCGTCGTCGCGCTCTACAACCGGCTGGTCGGTGCGCGCAACAACTACAAGAATGCTTTCGCCCAGATCGACGTGCAGCTCACGCGCCGCTACGACCTGATTCCGAACCTGGTGGAGATCGCCAAGGGCTACATGAAGCACGAGCGCGAGACGCTCGAGGCCGTGATCACGGCGCGCAATTCCGCGGTGTCCGGCCTGAAGGCCGCGGCCGCCAACCCGGGCGACGCCGCCGCCATGGCGACGCTGACCGGTGCCGAAAACCAGCTGGGTGCCACGCTCGGCCGCCTGTTCGCTCTGGCCGAAGCCTATCCCGACCTCAAGGCCAACCAGAACATGATGCAGCTCTCCGAGGAGCTCACCTCCACCGAGAACAAGGTGGCGTTCGCGCGCCAGGCGTACAACGACGCCGTCATGAGCTACAACAACCAGCGCGAGATGTTCCCCGGCAGCATCATCGCCGGCATGTTCAATTTCACGGTCGCGCAGCTGCTGGAAGCTGCGAAGGCCGAGGCTCGCGAAGCGCCGAAAGTCTCGTTCACCTAACTAATCGGGATACCAGGCGTGGACTTCTACGCCCGCCAGGAGGCCGCACGTCGTACGACGCGCTGGCTGCTGCTCGGCTTCCTGGTGTCGGTGGTCCTAGTGGTGCTGGCGGTGGACGCCGTGGTGTTCGCATTGCTGGGGGCATCGGATCCCGGTGCTTCGCCGGCCGGCGCGCTGATATTCACGACGGTCGTGGTGCTGGCCATCATCTGTGGTGCCAGCCTTTTCAAGACTCTCAGCCTGCGTTCGGGCGGCGGCGTGGTGGCGCGCTCGCTGGGCGGTACGCGTGTGGAACGCAGCACGCGCGATCCGGCATTGCGGCGCCTGCGCAATGTCGTCGAGGAAATGGCCATTGCCTCCGGCGTCACCATGCCGGAGGTCTACGTGCTCGAGAACGAGGACGGCATCAACGCCTTCGCCGCCGGCAACTCGCCGGCCGATGCCGCCATCGCAGTGACCCGCGGCGCGGCCACGCTGCTCAAGCGCGACGAGCTGCAGGGCGTCGTGGCGCATGAATTCAGCCACATCCTCAACGGCGACATGCGGCTCAACCTGAGATTGCTAGGCTGGACGTTCGGACTGCTGGCCATCGCCATTGTCGCCCGCATCGTGCTGCAGACCTCGCCGCGCAGCGGTGGGCGTGACCGGCGCGACGGCGCGGCGGCGCTGGTGGTGGCGGCGCTGGCAGTGATGATCCTGGGCTACATCGGGGTGTTCTTCGGCCGGCTGCTGCAGGCCGCGGTTTCACGGCATCGTGAGCGGCTGGCGGACGCCTCCGCGGTGCAGTTCACGCGCGATCCGGCCGGGCTCAGCGGGGCGCTGCTCAAGATCGCCGGCGTCAGCGCCGGCTCGAAGCTGGTGACGCCCGAAGCCGAGGAAGTGGCGCACATGTTGTTCGCCTCGGGCCTGTCGCGCTTCTTCGCCACGCATCCTTCGATCGAAGAGCGCCTCACGTCGCTCAATCCCTCGTTTCGCGCCAGCGAGTTGCCGGCGCTGGCCGCGGCCGCGGCACGCGACGCGCAACGGCAACGCCAGGCGGATACCGCATCCGTACCGGGCACGCCCGAGCCGGCGCGCGCGGTGCCGGGCGGTCCATTGCCGGTGGCCGCGCTGGCCAGCGAAGCGGCCGCCATCGCGGCACAGGCCGGCACGCTGGCCAACGAGCAGGTACGTTACGCGGAACGCTTGCGCGCCAGCATCCCGGAGCCGCTGCGCGATTTCGTCGACTCCGCCGATCACGCGCGCGCGCTGATCCTGGCCGTGCTGGTGAGCAAGGTGCCCGACGTGCAGGTCGCCCAGCGCCGCATTCTCGAACAGGCCTACGGTCCTGAAGTCACCGCGCAGGTGTTCGCGCAGCAGGGCCTCGCGGATTCGCTGGCGCCGGCCTTGCGGCTGCCGGCCGTGCAGCAGCTGTTCCCGGCACTGCGCCGCCTGACGCTGGCGGAGCGGCAGAAATTGCGCGACGTGGTCAACGCACTGGCGCTGTCCGATGCGCGCATCGACGTGTTCGAGTGCTGCCTGACGTTGCTGCTGGCGGCCAATCTCTACGACGAGCTCGAAGCCGGCGCGCAGCACGGCAGCGCCTCGCTGTTGCAGGAGCTGGAAGCCATCCACGTGCTGTTCTGCGTGCTCGCGCTGCAGGGAGCCGCCGACCGGTCCCAGGCTGCGCGTGCCTTCGAAGCGGGCATCTCCGTGGTCCTGCCGCAGCATCGGCCCGCGTTCCGCGACATCGAAGGCTGGCCCACCGCATTGCGCGACGCCCTGGCGCGGCTCGTGCACCTGCGTCCGTTCGCCAAGAAAGTGCTCATCGAAGGGATGGTCCGCTGCATCGCGCACGATCGCAGGCTGTCGGTCGAGGAAAGCGAGCTGCTGCGCACGGTGTGCGCGGTCCTGCATTGCCCGCTCCCACCCATCCTGGGTCAGGCAGGGCTCGACCAGGCAGGTAGTTAGGATTCGGCCAGGAAGCGGCCGATGGCCGCAGCGAACGGTTCGATGTCCACCAGGAAGGCGTCGTGGCCTTCGAGCGAGGCAAGCGGCACGAATTCGGTCTCGGTACCGGCAGCGCTGAACGCATCGGCAATGGCGTCCTGCTCCTTGATGGTGAACAGGATGTCGGACTCCACGCCGATGACCAGCGCGCGTTCGGCCGCCGCGCGTTTCAGCGCCGCCATCGAAGTACCGCCATGCGCCGAGAGATCGAAGCGGTCCATGGCGCGCGATAGATAGAGGTAGCAGTTCGGATCGAACACCGACACGAACTTGTCCGCCTGCGCGTTGAGATAGTCCTGCACCGCGAATTCGGCCGGGAAATGCGCGCGACCCGGGGGCAGCGCTTCATAGCGCCGGTCGGAAGCCGGGCGCCGGCCGAAGCGGTGTTTCCATTCCGCGGCCGAGCGATACGTGATGGTGCCGAGCTTGCGCGCCAGGCGCATGCCGGTGGTCGGCCGCACATCGCCGGAATACTGGCCGTCCTGCCAGTCCGGATCCGTGAGGATGGCGTCACGCTGCAGCGAACGCAGCGCGATCGCGAACGGCATTGCCGCTGGGCTGCCGGAGATGCTGATCACGCGTCGCGCGACGCCCGCGAACTGCGCCGCAAACGCCAGCACCGCCATGCCGCCCAGCGAAGCGCCCACCACCGCCGACAGTCGTTCGAGGCCGAGTGCACGCAACACCTCGAAGCCGCCGCGCGCGATGTCCTCGACCGACAGGTCTGGAAAATCCAGCCGATAGGCCAGGCCCGTGGATGGATCGATGGACGCCGGGCCCGAAGACCCGAAGCAGCTGCCCAGCGAATTCACGCAGATGACGAAGTAGCGCTCGGTGTCGATGGCCTTGCCCGGCCCGATCATCTTCTCCCACCAGCCGGGCGAAGGATCGGCCGCGGACGATGCCGCGTGCGCTGGAGGCGACAGGCCGGTGAACAGCAGGATGGCGTTGTCGCGGGCCTGGTTGAGCTCGCCCCAGGTTTCGAACGCCACGCGACCGTCGGAGAGTGTGCCGCCGCGCCAGAATGGAAATGGATCCGGCAGCCGCGCGATCCGGGTGGCCGGACCCAGGCTCACCTCAGCAAGCCCGGATGCAGCTGCCGCGCGCAACGCATGCTCGAATGGTTGGCGCGGCGATCCGCTCACGGCTCGGGATCGCCGCCGTCGGCGATGCCTTCGAACAGCGGAGTAGATAGATAACGCTCGCCGGTATCCGGCAGCATGGCCAGCGTCACCGAACCCGGTCCGGCTTCGCGCGCCACCTTGACCGCCGCCGAGAACGTGGCGCCGCTGGAGATGCCGACGAAGATGCCTTCGCTCTTCGCGAGCGCGCGCGAGGCCTCGATTGCCTCGGCGTCGGTGACCGGCACGATGCGGTCGGGCACGTTGCGGTTGAGCACGGCCGGGACGAAGTCGGGCGTCCAGCCCTGGATCTTGTGCGGCGTGAAGGGTTTGCCGCCTAACAACTGTGCGGCCTCGGGCTCGCACACGATGACCTTGGTGTCCGGGCGCGCGAGCTTGATGACCTCGCCGGCGCCGGTGAGCGTACCGCCGGTGCCCCAGCCCGTGACGAAATTGTCGAGCCGCTTGCCGACGAAATCCTGGATGATTTCCGGCCCCGTGGTGTTGCGGTGATAAGCCGGGTTCGCCGGGTTCTCGAACTGCCGTGCCAGGAACCAGCCGTGTTTCTGCGCCAGCTCGGCGGCCTTGGCCACCATGGCCTGGCCACGCCCGGCGGCCGGCGTCAGGATCACTTTCGCGCCGAGAAAACGCATGATCTTGCGGCGCTCGATGGAAAACGTTTCGACCATCACGGCGACGAAGGGATAACCCTTGGCGGCGCACACCATGGCCAACGCGATGCCGGTGTTGCCCGAGGTGGCTTCGACCACGGTCTGGCCGGGCTTGAGCGTGCCATTGCGCTCGGCGTCTTCGATGATGGCGATCGCGAGGCGATCCTTGACCGACGAGAGCGGATTGAAGAACTCGCACTTCACGTACATCGTCGTGCCCGCCGGCGCGAGCCGGTTGATCTTGACGATGGGAGTGCGGCCGATGGTGCCTAAGATGTTGTCGTAGATCATGGTGCGGCGACTCTAGGCGCGTAAATTTGAGGACACGAGGCCGGCCTTGGCATACCTATATAACGGTTGGTTATGCTGCCGCCGCAATGAACGAACGACTGCAAAAGTTGCTCGCCGGTGCGGGACATGGCTCGCGGCGCGGCATTGAAGAATGGATTCGTGACGGGCGCGTGACGATCAATGGTCGGGTCGCCGGCCTCGGCGATCGCGCCAGTCACGATGACCAGATCTGCCTCGATGGCAGGCCGCTGGCGCTCGAACGCGCCGAGTCAACCGAGGTGCTGCTGTATCACAAGCCGGTGGGCGAGGTGACCACGCGCAGCGATCCGCAGGGGCGGCCGACCGTGTTCGACCGATTGCCGCCACCGGGCAGCGGACGCTGGATCGTCGTCGGCCGGCTGGACGTGAACACCTCCGGCGTCCTGCTGTTCACCAACGACGGAGAGCTGGCGCATCGCCTCATGCACCCCTCCAGCGAGATCGAGCGCGAATATCGGGTCCGGCTGCGAGGCACGCCTTCGGCACCGGTGCTCGAGCGCCTGCGTCGGGGGGTTCAGCTCGAGGACGGGCCGGCTTCCTTCGATCGCATCGAGGCCGAATCCATCGAAGGCAGCCACAGCTGGTTTCGCGTCTGCCTGCACGAAGGTCGCAATCGGGAAGTGCGCCGGCTGTTCGAGCACGAAGGCTTTGAAGTCAGTCGATTGAGCCGTCTGCGATACGGTAGTGTCGATTTGCCCGCTGATTTGCGCGGCGGCGCCCACAAACGGCTGGATAACCGCGCCATTGCCGAGTTGCGCAATCTGGCCGTCGGGGAGGGGAAATGAAGCTTCAAAAATGAAGCTTCAAAAGGGAGTCGCCGCGCTGATTTCGGGGAGTTCGCTGGGCGCTGGGGCTGAATCGCAAACCGGGGGCCCGGTGGGAGGATTCCCAGGCGCTGGCACATCTATATAGATAAGTGTCCGGCAAGCGGCCGATCAGGCGTTCCCGGATGTCTTTCCGGGACCGGCAATTCCGTAGCAACAATCGCGCCAATCCCGTTGACACCCCGGGGGGTCGCCACGAGAATACGCGGCTCGTTTTTTCCGGGAGGGGTACCCAAGCGGCCAACGGGAGCAGACTGTAAATCTGCCGGCTTACGCCTTCGAAGGTTCGAATCCTTCCCCCTCCACCAATTGCGGGGAATACGAGGCTGCAGGCAGGGCGGGCGTCATCGGCGGGTGTAGTTCAATGGTAGAACCTCAGCCTTCCAAGCTGATGACGTGGGTTCGATTCCCACTACCCGCTCCAGTTAAAGCTCACGTAGCTCAGTTGGTAGAGCACGTCCTTGGTAAGGACGAGGTCAGCGGTTCAATCCCGCTCGTGAGCTCCAGTTGTCGCCAGGTATCTCGTAGTAGTTAGTTCAGGCATCAGATCAGGTTCTTAGAGGTTATCTCCGTGTCAAAAGAAAAGTTCGAACGCAACAAACCCCATGTCAACGTTGGCACGATTGGCCACGTGGACCATGGCAAGACGACGCTGACGGCGGCGTTGACCAAGGTGATGGCGGAGACCAATGGCGGCTCGTACATGGCGTACGACCAGATCGACAAGGCGCCGGAAGAGAAGGCGCGCGGCATCACGATCTCCACGGCGCACGTGGAGTACCAGTCGAAGGAGCGCCACTACGCGCACGTCGATTGCCCGGGGCATGCCGATTACGTGAAGAACATGATCACCGGTGCCGCGCAGATGGACGGCGCCATTCTCGTGGTGTCGGCCGCCGACGGCCCGATGCCGCAGACGCGCGAGCACATTCTGTTGGCCCGCCAGGTGGGCGTGCCCTACATCGTCGTGTTCATGAACAAGGCGGACATGGTCGATGACAAGGAGCTGCTGGAGCTGGTTGAGCTCGAAGTGCGCGAGTTGCTGTCGGTGTACAAATTCCCCGGCGACAAGACCCCGATCATCATTGGCTCGGCGTTGAAGGCGCTCGAGGGCGATGCCTCCGACATCGGCGTGAAGGCGGTCATCAAGCTGGTGGAGGAGATGGACAAGTACATCCCGGTGCCGAAGCGCGAGATCGACAAGCCGTTCCTGATGCCGGTGGAAGACGTGTTCTCGATCTCGGGCCGCGGCACGGTTGTGACGGGTCGCATCGAGCGCGGCATCGTCAAGGTGAACGATGAGATCGAGATCATCGGCATTGCCCCGACGCAGAAGACGATCTGCACGGGCGTGGAGATGTTCCGCAAGCTGCTCGACCAGGGTGAGGCGGGCGACAACGTGGGCGTGCTGCTGCGTGGCACGAAGCGCGAAGAAGTGCAGCGCGGCCAGGTGCTGGCGAAGCCGGGTTCGATCACCCCGCACACGCACTTCGAGTGCGAGGTGTACGTGCTGACGAAGGAGGAGGGCGGCCGGCACACGCCGTTCTTCAAGGGCTATCGCCCGCAGTTCTACTTCCGCACGACCGACGTGACGGGAACGATCGAGTTGCCGGCGAACACCGAGATGGTGATGCCGGGCGACAACATCAAAATGGTGGTGGAGCTGATCAACCCCATCGCCATGGAAGAGGGCCTGCGTTTTGCCATCCGCGAGGGTGGCCGGACCGTGGGCGCCGGAGTGGTAGCAAAGATCCTCAAGTAACCACAGGCCAGTAGCTCAATTGGCAGAGCGGCGGTCTCCAAAACCGCAGGTTGGGGGTTCGATTCCCTCCTGGCCTGCCACCTGTTGAACATGAACGACGAAGCAAAACAAACATCCACGGAGCCGGCAGCCGCCGACACCGCGCAACTGATCGCCGCCATCGTTTTGGCGCTGGGCGGCATCGTGGCGTACTACGTCCTGAAAACCCGCCCGGAAGCCTGGGCGAGCTGGGCGGCGCTCGCCGGTGGAATGCTGCTCGGCGTTCTGGTGTTCGCGCTCTCGCTGTACGGCCGGAATTTCTGGACGTTCGTACTCGAGTCGCGCGTCGAGCTGCGCAAGGTGTTCTGGCCCTCGCGCCAGGAAACCTTCACGACCACGCTCGTGGTACTGGGCTTCGTGCTCGTCGCCAGCATCTTCTTCTGGTTGCTCGACCTGGGGCTGGCCTCGGTGACGAAATTCTTCACCGGTCAATCTAGTTAAGGACAAGGACTTTAATGGCACTTCGCTGGTACGTCGTCCACGCCTATTCGAACTTCGAGCATCGCGTCTCGGAGGCGCTCAAGGATCGCATCAAGCGCGACGGCCTCGAGCACAAGTTCGGCGAGATCCTCGTGCCCACCGAAGAGGTGGTCGAGATGCGCGACGGCCAGCGCCGCAAGAGCGAGCGCAAGTTTTATCCCGGCTATGTCCTGGTGCAGATGGACATGGACGAGCAGACCTGGCACCTGGTGCGCGACGTACCCAAGGTGCTCGGCTTCATCGGTGGCACGCCCGACAAACCGGCGCCCATCACCGAGAAGGAAGCCAACCAGATCCTGCGTCGCGTCGAGGAAGGCGTGGACAAGCCGCGCCCGAAGGTGCTGTTCGAGCCCGGCGAAGTGGTGCGTGTCACCAACGGGCCGTTCAACGACTTCAACGGCGTGGTGGAGAACGTGAATTACGAGAAGAGCCGGCTGCAGGTGGCCGTGCAGATTCTCGGACGCTCGACCCCGGTCGAGCTGGATTTCTCTCAAGTAGAGAAAGCTTAGTTTTTTTGCGCCACGCGATGGATCGCGTGGTGAAACGGCAAGGACGCGCATGGGGAGTTCGGGGAGAACCCGGACGCTTGCACCCAGGAGGTAGATAGTCATGGCAAAGAAGGTAAACGGCTACGTCAAGCTGCAGGTACCTGCAGGCGCAGCCAACCCCGCGCCGCCGATCGGGCCCGCGCTCGGTCAGCAGGGCGTGAACATCATGGAGTTCTGCAAGCAGTTCAACGCTGCCACGCAGAAGGTGGAAAAGAACCTGCCGATCCCGGTGATCATCACCGTGTATTCGGATCGCAGCTTCACTTTCATCATGAAGACGCCGCCGGCGTCGGTGCTGATCCGCAAGGCGATCGGCATCGAGAAGGGCAGCGGCACGCCCAACACCTCGAAGGTGGGCAAGATCACGCGCAAGCAGCTCGAAGAGATCGCGAAGACCAAGACGCCGGACCTGACGGCCGCGGATCTCGACGCCGCGGTGCGCACGATCGCAGGCAGCGCCCGTTCCATGGGCGTGGACGTGGTGGAGTAAGTCATGGCTGAGACAAAACGCGAAAAGACCTGGAAGAACAAGATTCTGCCGGGCAAGCAATATCCGATCGACGACGCGCTCAAGATGGTCAAGGAATTCGCCACGGCGAAGTTCAACGAGACCGTCGACGCCGCCGTGAATCTCGGCATCGACGCCGCCAAGTCCGACCAGCAGGTGCGCGGTTCCACCGTGATGCCGCATGGCACGGGCAAGACGCTGCGCGTCGCGGTATTCACCGCCGGCAAGAATGTCGAGCTCGCCAAGGCCGCGGGCGCCGACATCGTCGGCATGGAAGATCTCGCCGCGCAGGTGAAGGCCGGCAACATCAATTTCGATCGCGTGATCGCGAGCCCGGACGCCATGCGCGTCGTGGGTCAGCTGGGCCAGATCCTCGGCCCGCGCGGTCTCATGCCGAACCCGAAGGTCGGCACGGTGACACCGGACGTCGCCACGGCGGTGAAGAACGCCAAGGCGGGCCAGGTGACGTACCGCGTGGACAAGGCGGGAATCATTCACTGCATCATCGGCAAGTCGAAGTTCGAGGCCAATCAGCTCAAGGACAACCTCCTGGCGCTGATCAACGACCTCAACAAGGCGAAGCCGGCGACGTCCAAGGGCATTTACCTGAAGAAGATCACGCTCTCCTCGACCATGGGTCCCGGAGTGGTGGTCGATCAGGCGTCTTTGGGTTTGTAGATAGATGATCGGGCCCGAAAGGGCCCGTAGTTGATTAAGGTTTGATGCGGACTGTCGGCGCCCGAAGGGCGGCGACGGTTCCATCCAAGACCGCAGGCGGAACCGAGGGCTAACTACCCAGAGGTTTCTTAATCGAAGACGGCCTGCGCAGATGGTGTACCGCTCAGCCAGCTGACGCTGGATGAAGGTCGCTGTCGATTGGTGCCGGTCACTGCCGTCTCCTCGGAGATGGAAGCGGTCCGGAATGTGTAAGTGACTTTGTCCAGGATGGTGGGCTATGCCCCTTAACCTCGAAGACAAGAAAGTGCTGGTGGCCGAAGTGACCGAAGTGGCGAAGACCGCCCTTTCGGTGGTCGCTGCCGAATACCGTGGACTCACGGTTTCGCAGATGACCGATCTTCGCTCCAAGGCGCGCGCCCAGGGCGTGTACATGCGTGTCGTCAAGAACACGCTGGCACGCAAGGCGTTCGCCGGCACGGCTTTCGAACCGGTCGGCCCGAAATTGAAGGGTCCGCTGGTACTGGCTTTCTCGAAGGACGACCCGGGCGCCGCGGCGCGCGTGGTCAAGGCCTTCTCGAAGGACCACGAAAAGCTGGTCGCGACCCTCGTGTCCCTCGGTGGAGAAGTCCTCTCCGCCAAGGATCTCGAGAAGGTTGCGAATCTGCCGACGCGCCTGCAGGCGCTGTCGCAGCTTCTCGGCGTGCTCAAGGCGCCGATCCAGAAGCTGGTCGGCACGATCGCCGCTCCGAACCAGAAGCTGGTGCGCACGCTCGCGGCTGTCCGCGATGCCAAGCCGGCATGACTTGTAAACGTTAGCTAGAAAATTTTTGGAGTAACTCAAATGGCTGTTTCAAAAGACGAAATTCTCGACGCGATTTCCAACATGACCGTGATGCAGGTGGTCGAGCTGATCTCCGACATGGAGAAGAAGTTCGGCGTGACTGCCGCTGCGCCGGTCGCTGCTGCTGCTGCCGGCCCGGCCGCCGCTGCCGCTGCCCCGGCTGAGGCCCAGACCGAATTCGCGGTCACCCTCAAGGAATACCCGGCCGACAAGAAGGTCGGCGTCATCAAGGTCATTCGCGAACTGACGGGCCTGGGCCTGAAGGAAGCGAAGGACCTGGTCGAGGGCGTTCCGAGCCTCGTCAAAGAGGGCGTCAACAAGGCCGATTCCGAGACCATGAAGAAGAAGCTCGAAGACGCTGGCGCGAAGGTCGAGATCAAGTAATTGATCTTCTTCCGCTCATAGAAAAGGGGGGTCGGCCCCATATCGGCCGACCCCCCGAGATTTGACGATTGATCGGCGAACGCCCCGCGAGGGGCGAGCCGTAACAAGTGTAAGTACGCGATTTATATGACGATGCCGCAGGCGTCGTCGAGGAGCACGACCGATGGCTTATTCCTTCACCGAGAAAAAGCGCATCCGCAAGAATTTTGGCAAGCAGGGCAGCATCCTCGAGACGCCGTACCTGCTGGCCATCCAGCTCGATTCCTACCGCACTTTCCTGCAGGCCGACAAGGCCGAAGAGAAGCGCGAGAACATCGGGTTGCATGCGGCATTCCAGACCGTGTTCCCGATCTCCAGTTACTCGGGCAACGCCATCCTGGAATACGTGAGCTACCGCCTCGGTGACCCGGTATTCGACGTCAAGGAGTGCCAGCTCCGGGGCCTGACCTATGCCGCGCCGCTGCGCGTCAAGGTGCGCCTGATCGTGCTCGACAAGGAAGCCGCGGGCGCCAAGAAGCCCATCAAGGACGTGCGCGAGCAGGAGGTCTACCTGGGCGAGCTGCCGCTCATGACCGACAACGGCACCTTCGTCATCAACGGCACCGAGCGCGTCATCGTCTCGCAGCTGCACCGCTCGCCCGGCGTGTTCTTCGACCACGACCGTGGCAAGACGCCACAGCTCGGGCAAGCTGCTGTTCTCCGCGCGCATCATTCCGTATCGCGGCTCCTGGCTCGACTTCGAGTTCGATCCCAAGGACGCCGTGTTCGCCCGCATCGACCGCCGCCGCAAGCTGCCGGTCTCGATCATCCTGCGCGCGCTCGGCATGAACGAGGACGAGATCCTCGACACTTTCTTCGACAAGAACCATTTCTTCATCGGCCGCGACGAAGTGTCGCTGGAGCTGGTGCCCGCGCGCCTGCGTGGTGAAACGGCGACGTTCGAAATCCGCATCGGTGACCAGGTCATCGTCGAGGAAGGCAGCCGCATCACCGCACGTCACGTGCGGCAGCTCGAAGACGCCGGCGTGAAGAAACTCACGGTTCCGCGCGAGTACATCTACGGCAAGATCCTCTCGCACGATGTCGTGAACACCGAAACCGGCGAACTGCTGGCCAAGGCCAACGAAGTGCTGACCGCCGCCTCGGTGGAAAAGCTCATCGAAGCGAACATCACCGAAGTGATGACGCTGTACATCAACGATCTCGATCGTGGTCCGTACATCTCGGATACCCTGCGCATCGACCCGACCAAGACGCGGCTCGAGGCGCTGGTCGAGATCTACCGCATGATGCGTCCCGGCGAGCCGCCGACCAAGGACGCCGCGGAAAACCTGTTCAACAACCTGTTCTTCAACCACGAGCGCTACGACCTCTCGGCCGTGGGCCGCATGAAGTTCAACCGCCGCGTCGGCCGCGACGAGATCACCGGTCCGGGGTGCTCTCGAAGGAAGACATCATCGACGTGCTGCGCGTGCTGATCGAGATCCGCAACGGCCGTGGCGGCGTGGACGACATCGATCACCTCGGCAACCGTCGCGTGCGTTCGGTCGGCGAAATGGCCGAGAACGCGTTCCGCGTGGGCCTGGTGCGTGTCGAGCGCGCCGTCAAGGAACGCCTGACGATTGCCGAGTCCGAAGCGCTGATGCCGCAGGAATTGATCAACGCCAAGCCGGTGGCCGCCGCGATCAAGGAGTTCTTCGGCAGCTCGCAGCTGTCGCAGTTCATGGACCAGAACAACCCGCTGTCGGAAGTCACGCACAAGCGTCGCGTCTCGGCGCTCGGCCCGGGCGGTCTGACGCGCGAGCGTGCCGGCTTCGAAGTGCGCGACGTGCATCCGACGCACTACGGCCGCGTGTGCCCGATCGAAACGCCTGAAGGCCCGAACATCGGCCTGATCAACTCGCTGTCGGTGTACGCGCGCACCAACCAGTACGGCTTCCTCGAGACGCCGTATCGCAAGGTGATGAACGGCCACGTCACCGACGACATCGAGTACCTCTCGGCGATCGAAGAAGGCAAGTACGTCATCGCGCAGGCCAACGCGCGCTCGACGCCAAGGGCAACTGGACGACGATCTCGTGTCCTGCCGCTTCGAGAACGAATTCACGCTCATGCCGCAGCGAACATCCACTACATGGACGTCTCGCCGAGGCAGATCGTGTCGGTGGCCGCGGCGCTGATCCCGTTCCTCGAGCACGACGACGCCAACCGCGCGCTGATGGGCTCGAACATGCAGCGCCAGGCGGTGCCGACGCTGAGCTCCGAGACGCCGCTGGTCGGCACGGGCATGGAGCGTCCCGTGGCGATCGACTCCGGCGTCACCGTGATCGCCAAGCGCGGCGGCCTGGTCGACTCGGTCGACGCCTCGCGCATCGTGGTCCGGGTCAACGACAACGAGACCAACGCCGACGAGCCGGGCGTCGACATCTACACCCTCACCAAGTACACGCGCTCGAACCAGAACACCTGCATCAACCAGCGTCCGCTGGTGAATGCGGGTGACATGATCGCGCGCGGCGACGTGCTGGCGGACGGCCCTTCGACCGACCTCGGCGAGCTGGCGCTCGGCCAGAACCTGCTGGTCGCGTTCATGCCCTGGAACGGCTACAACTTCGAGGACTCCATCCTGATCTCCGAACGCGTGGTCGAGGAGGATCGCTTCACGACGATCCACATCGAGGAGCTGACCTGCGTCGCCCGCGACACCAAGCTCGGGCCCGAGGAAATCACCGCCGACATCCCGAACGTCGGCGAGGCGGCGCTGGCCAAGCTCGACGAGGCCGGCATCGTGTTCATCGGCGCCGAAGTGCGCGCCGGCGACATCCTGGTCGGCAAGGTCACGCCGAAGGGCGAGACCCAGCTGACGCCGGAAGAGAAGCTGCTGCGCGCGATCTTCGGCGAGAAGGCGTCCGACGTGAAGGACACGTCGCTGCGCGTGCCGCCGGGCATGGACGGCACGGTCATCGACGTGCGGGTGTTCACGCGCGACGGCGTCGAGAAGGACAAGCGCGCGCTGGCCATCGAGAAGGCCGAGATCGAGCAGGTGCGCAAGGACCTCGCCGACCAGCAGCGCATCCTCGAGGACGACATCTTCCAGCGCGTGCGCGACATGCTCATCGGCAAGATCGGCGGCGGGCGGCCCGAACAAGCTCAAGGCCGGCAGCAGATCACCGCGTACCTCGATCGAGGTGCCGCGCGAGGACGTGGTTCGAGATCCGCCTCGAAGACGAGGAGGCGAACTGCGCAGCTCGAGCAGGCGGCCGAGCGCCTGAAGGCTGCAGCGCAAGGAGTTCGAGCGGCGCCTCGACGACAAGAAGGCCAAGATCACCGCCGGCGACGATCTCGCCCCGGGCGTGCTGAAGATGGTCAAGGTGTACCTGGCGGTGAAGCGCCGCATGCAGCCGGGCGACAAGATGGCCGGCCGCCACGGCAACAAGGGCGTCATCTCGACGATCGTGCCGGTCGAAGACATGCCGTACATGGCGGACGGCACGCCGGTCGACATCGTGCTGAACCCGCTGGGCGTGCCTTCGCGCATGAACATCGGCCAGGTCCTCGAGACGCACCTCGGCTGGGCGGCCAAGGGCCTCGGGCCGAAGATCGGCAGATGCTGCGAGGCCAGGCGCGAGTCGCCGAGCTGCGCAAGTTCCTCGACGAGATCTACAACAAGACCGGCGGCCAGCAGGAAGACTCGACTCGCTGAACGACGCCGAAATCATGGCGCTCGCCAAGAACCTGACGCAGGCGTGCCGATGGCAACGCCGGTGTTCGACGGCGCCACGAGAGCCGAGATCAAGCGCTGCTCGAGCTCGCCGACCTGCCGCTGCCCGGGCCAGACGCACCTGAACGACGGCCGCACCGGCGAGGCGTTCGAGCGCCAGGTGACGGTCGGCTACATGTACATGCTGAAGCTCAACCATCTGGTCGACGACAAGATGCATGCGCGCTCGACCGGTCCGTACTCGCTCGTCACGCAGCAGCCGCTGGGCGGCAAGGCGCAGTTCGGCGGCCAGCGCTTCGGCGAGATGGAAGTCTGGGCGCTCGAGGCCTACGGCGCGGCCTACACGCTGCAGGAAATGCTGACGGTCAAGTCCGACGACGTTAAGGGCCGCACCAGGATGTACAAGAACATCGTCGACGGCAATCACCAGATGGACGCGGGCATGCCGGAATCCTTCAACGTGCTGGTCAAGGAAATCCGCTCGCTCGGCATCAACATCGAACTCGAGCAGGACTGAGCTAACGATGAAAGACCTACTGAAGCTTTTCAAGCAGCACGCCCGGTCGAGGACTTCGACGCGATCCGGATCGGGCTGGCCTCGCCGGACATGATCCGGTCCTGGTCGTACGGCGAGGTCAAGAAGCCGGAGACCATCAACTACCGCACGTTCAAGCCGGAGCGCGACGGCCTGTTCTGCGCCAAGATCTTCGGGCCGATCAAGGACTACGAGTGCCTGTGCGGCAAGTACAAGCGCCTCAAGCACCGCGGCGTGGTCTGCGAGAAGTGCGGCGTCGAAGTCACGCTGGCCAAGGTGCGCCGCGAGCGCATGGGCCACATCGAGCTGGCGAGCCCGACCGCGCACATCTGGTTCCTGAAGTCGCTGCCGTCGCGCATCGGCCTCATGCTCGACATGACGCTGCGCGAGATCGAGCGCATGCTGTACTTCGAAGCCTTCGTCGTCATCGACCCGGGCCTGACGCCGCTGCAGCGCGGCCAGCTGCTGACCGACGAGAAGTACCTCGACGCGATCGAGAAGCACGGCGACGAATTCGACGCCCGCATGGGCGCCGAGGCCGTGCACGAGCTGCTGAAGAGCATCGACCTGCAGAACGAGGCGCATCAAGCTGCGCGAGGACATGGCGCGACACGCGTCGGAGACCAAGATCAAGCGCCTGGCCAAGCGCCTCAAGCTGATCGAGTCCTTCCTCGAGTCCGGCAACAAGCCCGAGTGGATGGTCCTGACGGTGCTGCCGGTGCTGCCGCCGGACCTGCGTCCGCTGGTGCCGCTCGATGGCGGCCGCTTCGCGACCTCGGACCTGAACGATCTGTATCGCCGCGTCATCAACCGCAACAACCGCCTGCGCCGCCTGCTCGAGCTCAACGCGCCGGACATCATCGTGCGCAACGAGAAGCGCATGCTGCAGGAATCGGTGGATGCGCTGATCGACAACGGCCGCCGCGGCCGTGCCATCACCGGCACCAACAAGCGCCCGCTGAAGTCGCTCGCCGACATGATCAAGGGCAAGCAGGGCCGCTTCCGCCAGAACCTGCTCGGCAAGCGCGTGGACTACTCCGGCCGCTCGGTCATCGTGGTCGGCCCGACGCTGAGCCTGCACCAGTGCGGCCTGCCGAAGAAGATGGCGCTGGAGCTGTTCAAGCCCTTCATCTTCTCGAAGCTGCAGCGCGTGGCGACGCCACGACCATCAAGGCGGCCAAGAGGATGGTCGAGCGCGAAGGCCCGGAAGTCTGGGACATCCTCGAAGAAGTCATCCGCGAGCATCCGGTGCTGCTGAACCGCGCACCGACGCTGCATCGCCTCGGCATCCAGGCGTTCGAGCCGGTGCTGATCGAAGGCAAGGCGATCCAGCTGCATCCGCTCGTCTGCACGGCGTTCAACGCCGACTTCGACGGTGACCAGATGGCCGTGCACGTGCCGCTGTCGCTGGAAGCCCAGCTCGAAGCGCGCGCGCTGATGATGTCGTCCAACAACATCCTGTCGCCCGCCAACGGCGACCCGATCATCGTGCCGTCGCAGGACGTGGTGCTCGGCCTGTACTTACATGACCCGCGAGCGCGTAGCGCGAAGGGCGAAGGCATGGTGTTCGCGCGACGTCCAGGAAGTGCATCGCGCCTACGAGAACCGGCAGGTCGACCTGCAGGCCAAGGTCAAGGTGCGCCTGAGAGGAGTACGTCAAGGACGCCGAAGGCGGTGAGTTCATCGAGCGGCACCCGCATGGTCGAGACCACGGTCGGCCGCGCGCTGCTGTCGGAGATCCTGCCGAAGGGCCTGTCGTTCGAGCTGATCAACCACGAGATGACCAAGAAGGCGATCTCCGCGTGATCAACCCGTGCTACCGCGAGCTGGGCCTCAAGGACACGGTCATCTTCGCCGACCAGCTCATGTACACGGGCTTCCAGTACGCCACGCGTCCGGCATTCGTTCGGCGTCGACGACATGGTCATCCCGGAGGAGAAGGCGCAAATCCTCGCGGCCGCCGAGACGCGAAGTGAAGGAAATCCAGGACCAGTACTCCTCGGGTCTGGTCACCAAGGCGAGCGCTACAACAAAGTGGTCGACATCTGGTCGCGCGCCAACGACCACGTCGCCAAGGCGATGATGGACAAGCTCGGCACCGAGGAGGTCACGACTCCAAGGGCAAGAAGGTAGCGCCAGAAGTCGTTCAATTCGATCTTCATGATGGCCGATTCCGGCGCGCGCGGTTCGCGCGGCGCAGATCCGCCAGCTCGCCGGCATGCGCGGCCTGATGGCCAAGCCCGACGGCTCGATCATCGAGACGCCGATCACGGCGAACTTCCGCGAAGGCCTGAACGTGCTGCAGTACTTCATCTCGACGCACGGCGCACGCAAGGGCCTCGCCGACACCGCGCTGAAGACCGCCAACTCGGGCTACCTGACCCGTCGCCTCGTCGACGTGGCACAGGACGTCGTGGTCACCGAGCCGGACTGCGGCACGACGCACGGCCTGACGATGATGCCGATCGTCGAAGGCGGCGACGTCGTCGAAGCGCTGCGCGAGCGCGTGCTCGGCCGCGTGGCCGAAGACTTCCAGCCGGGCATCCGGACGAAGTGCTCGTCCCGCCGGCACGCTGCTCGACGAGAAGGTGGTGCGCTGCTCGAGCAGGCCGGCGTGGACAGATCTTGGTCCGCTCGCCGATCACCTGCGAGACGCGCTACGGCGTCTGCGCGACCTGCTACGGGCGCGACCTTGCGCGCGGTCACCCGTCAACATGGGCGAGGCGGTCGGCGTGATCGCGGCCCAGTCGATCGGTGAGCCGGGCACGCAGCTGACGATGCGCACGTTCCACATCGGTGGCGCGGCTTCACGCGCCGTTGCGCGATGGCATCGACGAAGTCCAACAGGCACGATAAGCTGCACAACATCAAGACAGTCCAGCACGCCTCCGGCCATCTGGTCGCGGTGTCGCGTTCGGGCGAAGTCAGCGTCATCGACGAGTT
>CAVQEZ010000009.1:0-37901 GCA_963711635.1 uncultured Pseudomonadota bacterium | reverse complement strand
CGCAGCCCTTCGAGAAGCTTCTCGCGTTCGACCGGATTGGTGGCACTGGCCATCAGGTCGACCTTGAGCGCCACGCGCTCGAGCTGCGGGCGACTGAGCAGCGCCTGGCGCACCAGGTCGAGCTGCGACTGCACGCCGGAATCGATGGCCAGGCCCTGCAGCAACGGGCGCAGGGCGGTCGAGGCGTCCACGTACACGCGGGCACGCGCCCGCAGACATCGGGCATGGCGAACACCGCCAGCCAGCCCGCACCGGCCACCAGCCACGCGACCAGCACACCGGTCCAGCGATAGCGCCAGCACGCCGCGCAATTCATCGCGGACGATTTCCAGCGTCGCCTGCAGGTTGAAATTCTGATTGATTGAAAGCGCCACGTGATGCCCGCTCAGAAGATGGCTTCGGGCACGAGCAGCACGTCACCCGATTTCATTTCAATGTTGTGTTTGAGGTCGCCGCTGTTCACAAGCGAATCGAGCTTCACCTTGATCTCGATACGCTTGCCGTTCTCCTCGCGGATCATCCTCGCGCGGTTGCCCGCGGCGAAATCCGTAGAGTCCGCCCACCGCCAGCACCAGGTCCAGCACCGTCATGCCGGCGCGGAATGGCACGCCCTGCGGGCTCTTCACCTGCCCGACCACCTTCACTTCGCTGGCCACGCCGCGCGGTGTGACCACGATGACGTTGACCTGCGGAGAACGCACGTATTCGGCCACGACCTTTTCGATGTCGCGCGCCAGCTGTTCGGCGGTCTTGTTGGCCGCGGTCATTTCCTCGACCAGGGGCGTCGTGATGCCGCCGTGGGGGCGCACCGGCACGGTGATGGTCAGCTCCGGATTGCGCCACACGAACACCTGGAGGACGTCGCCCGGTCCGATGACATAACTGGGCTGGACGCCTGCGGCCGGGATTGCAATGGAGACCGGGTCGCCGGCGGGCGCCGCAGGCGCGGGGGGCGTCGGCACCTGCGCCTGCGCCAGGCAGCTAGCAGGCAGGCAGCGGTCAATGAGAGGAGTTTTTGCATTGAGCGGCACAGTCCAAGAGCCAAGGTCGATTTCTCCCCGGTCAGGGCGCATCCCTGTCCAGCCGGTCCCCCAATAACAGGCGCCCGCATCATAGCGGCGGTACCTGCGGCCCATCCCATGGATTCAGGGGCCTGGACCACGCACCGTGAGCTACGTCTAGTTGTTCGCAGCCGCCTCGCGCGGGGTGGTTTTTTTCGCCTCGGAAAGATGCGCGCGGATGGACGTGTCCTGCGGGGCCAGGGCGGCTGCCTGGGCCAGGACCTCCACGGCTTCGGGGCCCTTCCCCGCGTTGTGCAGCAGCCAGCCCAGCGTATCCAGCACCTGCGGCGACTGCGGTTCGATCTGGCGTGCACGGCGTGCCAGGCCAATGGCCTCGTCGAGGGTGCCGGTGCGCGCTTCGAACAGCAGCCAGGCGAGATTGTCAACGCCAGCGCATTGGCCGGCTGCGCTTCGAGGATGCGGCGTAGTGGGCGGTGGCCGCGGCATTCTCGCCGGCCGCGAGGTAGTAGTTAGCCAGCAACAGCCGCAGGGTCACGTCTGCGGGACTGCGCTCGACGCGCGACCAGCCGGGCCCGCGCGGGATCCTTGACGCCCGCCGCCCGGCGTGTCGCGATCCAGCGCATCATCACGCCGCGATCGAAATCCTGCGCCAGCGCGGTTTCGTAGGCCGCCATGGCGGCGGGGTACTTGCCGGTGGCCGCCAGCGTGTCGGCCTCGAGCACGCGCAGCGCCCAGTCCTCCGGGCGCCGCTTGCGCAGCTCGGCGACCACGCCGATCGCGCGCTCGGGATTCTTCTGCAGCATCGCCAGGCGCACCAGCATGCGCGTCGCCGGCAGCCATGCGCCGCGGATCTGCAGCGCCTTGCGCAAGTGCGATTCCGCCGACGTGAATTCTCCGAGCGCGATTTCCGCGTCCGCGAGCTTGAGCCAGTATTCCGGGACGTCGGAGCGCGCCTCGGCCGCCGAGCGCAGGTGCTCGCGGGCGGCGCGGGCCATGCCCGCGTTCAGATAGACAGTACCGATGGTGTAGGCCGCGACCGCGGCCTCGGGGGATTCCTGCAGCAGCGCGCTGGCCGCGCGGCTGGCACCGGCCTGGTCGCCCTGCATCAACGAGAGGCGCATGGCCTCGACGCGCACGCGCGGTCCACTGAGTCGGTCGAGCTCGGAGCGCCAGGCATTGAAGTCGCCGCGATCGCCGCGCAGGCCGGCCAGCCAGGCCAGTCCCGAGATGGCATTGACGTCGTCCTTGTCCAGCTGCAACGCCTCTAGATAGGCGGTGCGCGCCGCGTCGCGATTGCCCGCCGCCGTTTCCAGGCGTGCGAGTGCCAGCAGTACACGCGAGTTCTTCGGTGCGAGCCTGCGCGCCGCGAGCAGATGGCGGCGCGCGTCGTCGTTCTGACCGAGCGCGTTGGCATACACGCCCGACGCGAGCAGCCGCAGGCCGACGTCGTTCGGCGCCTTCTGCACCACCCGCTCGATGGCGCGGCCGAGATCGCTGCCGGCGCTCAGCACGCTGCTGAGGAAATTGAGCTGCTCGAGCCGCGCCTTCTCGGCGTCGTTCGACACCACGATGGTGCGCAGCGTGTCGCTGGCCTGCTGCGCGTCGCCCGCCTGCAGGTACACCTCGGCCAGGTCGAGTGCGCGACTGGCTTCGCGCGGTCTCGCGGCGACGCTGGAACGCAGCAGGTCGATGGCCGCGACGTTGTCGCCCAGGCGCAGCTTGATCTCGCCCAGCAGGGCGGACTCTTCCGAGCCGTGATCCCCGCCTTCGAGCAGTGCCTGCGCGGAATCGAGCCGGCCCTGCAACAACTGCAGACGGGCCAGCGCCAGGCGCGCCTGGGTGGAACGCGCATCGTGCGCCAGCATCGAAACCAGCTCCTGTTCGGCCTGGTTGTAGTTCCCGGAGTCGATGAGCGAGACGGCGAGCAACATGCGGATGCTGTTGTTTTCGGGCTGGTCGGCCAGCATCTGGCGCAACGAGGCGACGGCATCACGCGCATTGCCCTCGAGCACCGCGATGCGCGCCATGAGCAACTGCGTGGCCGCGGCATTCGGGTGCGATTTCTTCAGCTCGGCCAACGAGCGCTTCGCGTCTTCCATGCGACCCGTGGAAAGCGCCACGTCCGCCTGCAACAACAGCAACGAGGCACGCGTGGGATCGGTTCCACCCGCGGGCATCCGGGCCAGCGCCGCCTCGACCAGCTTGCCCGCCTGCGCGGCATCCCCGCTGCGCAGGCTCAGGTCCGCGAGGATCAGGCTGCCGACCGGATGGGCGGGCTCGATCGCCATGAGCGCATTCAACTCGGCCCGCGCCGCGCCAATGTCGCCCTTGGCCGCCAGCGCCTGCGCGCGCAACACGCGCGCCCGGGGCGTGGGCGATGCGGCGGGAGCCGACCCGCCCAGCAACGCGAGCGCATGCTCGGCGTTGCCGGCGCCGATCGACGCCTCGGCCTCGAACAACGCGCGATCTTCGGCCTGCAGCGCCGCGCCCTTGGCGGTCAGCAAGGCCTGCGCGTCGGCAAAACGTCCCGAATCCAGCAGCACGCGTGCGTGCAACGCGACGAAGGCCGCGTCCTTGGCACCCAGCTCGCCGGCGCGCAGCAGGTGGTGATCGGCAGCCTCGTAGTCACCGAGCGCGACGCTGACCTGTGCCAGCAATACGCGGCTCTCGGCGCTATCGTCACCGTCGACGATGAGCTGGTTGAGCTCGGCCTGGGCCTGGTTGTACTTCTGTTGCGCCACGAACTCGCGCGCGTGCTGCAGGCGTTCGGCCGGGTCGGCGCGACCGCATCCGGTCAGAGTCAGCAAGGTCATCGAGGCGATGGCCAACGCCAGGGGCCAGCGCTTCCGCAGCGTCCCCAGGCGACGCGTCAAGGACTCTTCCCGGTGCATGTTCAGTCTCCGATCTGTGCAATGAGCGGCTCGGAGGCCGCGGCTGCCAGCGTACTCACCGCGGCGCTGGCCGCGACACAATCTTTCGAGCACTCGCTCGCAAAAACGAGCGCCAGGAATGGCGGCGCGCTGCCGGCGGCGTGGCGCAAGGACCAATCGACGCGCGCCTGTAATGCCGAGTCGTAAGCACGTCGGCCGATCTGGAACCAGTGCAGGAACACCCAGGTCCTGCCCTGCGGATCGCGCAGCAACTCGCGACGCGCCGTGCGAGCGGCGGCAGCGCCGCGCACTTCCTGGGTCTCGCCGCTCAATGCCAGCCAGTCCTTGCCAGGACGGAAGCCGCTCACGGACAGGGACAGCTCGGGCGCCTTTTCCGGCGGATCGTAGCGGGCCACGACCACCGCTATGCGGCGGCCATCGGTGGTCGCGTAGTCCGCAACGATGCGGCGCGTGGCGGAGCCCGGGTCCACGGTCCAGGACGCCCAGCTCGACATCGGCCCGACCCAGGCTGGCGCCGAAAAGGTCGCGAGCTCCGGCGCCAGCGGCGCCGCCCTGTGTGCCGCGCCCAGCACCAGGTACGCGGGCGCCACGAAGACGAACAGCGCGGCGATCCAGACCGCTGTGGCCGGCCGGCCGGGTGCCGGAGATTTTTCCCCGGCAGACGCGTGTCGCGGCAGCGGCCGGCGACCTATCCAGTAGACGTACCCGCCGATCCCCAGGACAAACAAACTCCAACCCAGCGTGAAGTGCTCGGAGTGCACCAGGTAGTGCTGCATGTCGGACAGATATCCGGCCAGGATCACCGTGACCACGCGCAGCCAGTTCGCCAGCAGCCCGATGATGCCGGCACCCGCCATCAGCAGCGCCGTGACCAGCCAGCTCTCGCGCCGCATCGCGGCCAGCAACGCTCCGGTGGTGGCCGCGGCGATGAAGAACTGCAGTCCGCTGCACAGCGGTTCGATCTCGAAGGTACCCGCGGGCATGATCACGAAGAAACCCTGCATCTCGATCGGCAGGTCCAGCACCCGGAGGACGGCGGATGCCACCGCCACGCTGTTGCGCAGGAATAGATCGTTGGCGCCTTCGAAAGCCGGCATGGCGCAGGCCAGCACCAGCATGACGCGGTCGGTCTCGCGCGCGATCCGGCCGCTGAACACGGCATGCATCGCGAACGCCAGCACGGCGAGCGCGGCCAGCTGCGCCAGCGATTCGAGCGCGAGCAGCACTGCGGCCAGCCACGCGAAGCCCGCCAGCAGCGCGCCGGCCACGGCCACGATGCGCGCGTACCCGGAAGACCAGGTGAGCTCGTCAGGCAGGTTGACGAACAGGATGGCCAACCCGGCCACCAGCGCCAGCCAGCCATGGGAGACGCGCGAGTCCGGGTTGCTCCACTCGCCGGCAACTTGCGCGAAGGATTCGAAATACGCTGCAACTATCAGTATTGAAAGCAGCAGGACACACCAGAACGCACGGTGTTTGATGCCGAGCGCCACGCGTGCGACGGGCGAAGTGTGGCTGGGCTGAGTCATTCGCCGGAGGCAAGCCTTGCTGCGAAGTCACATGACGTTCGCAGCCTAACGTAAGGCAACCTCTCGTGTGCGCACCCGGGCGCGGTGGCGTCCCCAGGGGGATTCGAACCCCCGTTACCGCCGTGAAAGGGCGATGTCCTAGGCCTCTAGACGATGGGGACTGAACACTTTCCGCAAAGGTTTGGTGGAGCTAGACGGGATCGAACCGACGACCTCTTGCATGCCATGCAAGCGCTCTCCCAGCTGAGCTATAGCCCCGTGCGAGGCGCGGCAAAGTACGCACCACTCCGACGTATGTCAAGTACGGGTAACTGGTACGGGGGAGCTGCAATGTGTGTGACGCAAGTCCTGACGAAAGTCCCCTTAAGTCACATGTCGCTGGATCCGCCTGTCTGTGCGCGGTGACAGTTTGAAATAAGTGGTTTGTCAGGTTGTACTGGCCTCACAAGCTGTTGGCAAACCCGTCGCGAGGCGGGGACGCAAAGCTTCCGGTCTGGGATCGAGTGCGATCCGAGATAGCGGAGTTGCCGGGACGAACTAGCTTCAGCTGCTGTTCGTGCCGTCATACCGAAATCTCGCCGCAAACCTTCCCTGAAAATTTGACTTATGCGGATCGAGGTTTCTACAAACATGCGGATTTCAATCGTTCCCCTTGCGTTGCTCGCGACGTCCGTCATGGCCCTGTCCGGTTGCGGCGGTGGAAGCGATTCGAGCTCATCGGGCGACAACTTCGCGCCGCTCATCACGGGCACGCCGCCCACCGCATTGCAGGCGGGGACTAGCTACACGTTCCAGCCACAGGCCGCGGATCCGGATGGCGATGCGCTGTCGTTCTCGGCGATCAACCTGCCGTCCTGGCTCGCCATCGACGCCACCACCGGCAAGGTCACCGGCACGCCCACCGAAGCCAACGTCGGCATGACCGGCATGATCACCATCGAAGTCAGCGACTCGAAGGCCGCGACGGACCTGCCCGCGTTCCGCATCGAGGTGACCTCGGCGGTCACGGTGCCGCCCCCGGCCGATCAGCATCCGCCGATCATCAGCGGCACGCCTGGCACCACCGCGACCGTTGGCGCTGCTTATACGTTCACGCCGGTGGCCAGCGACGCCGACGACGATCCGCTGCAATTCTCGATCACCAACAAGCCGAGCTGGGCAACGTTCACGCCGGCCACCGGCCAGCTCAGCGGAACGCCCGCTGCAAACAACGTGGGCTCGACCAGCGACATCGTGATCAGCGTCAGCGACGGCAATCAGAGTGCCGCGCTCGCGGCATTCTCGATCCAGGTGGTCGCCACGGCGCCGGCCAATCGTGCGCCGACCATCACCGGAACTCCGGCCACCACCGCCACGGTCGGCAGGGCGTACAGCTTCCGACCGGTGGGCAGCGACCCGGACGGCAACTCACTGCAGTACTCCATCCAGGGCAAGCCGAACTGGGCGACGTTCAGCATGAGCACGGGCCGCCTCGCCGGCACGCCCGCCGCGGGCGACGTGGGCTCTTCGGGAAGCATCACGATTTCCGTGAGCGACGGCACGCTCACCACGCCGCTGCCGGCATTCACCATTCTCGTGGCGGCGGCCGCCAATGCGCCGCCGACCATCGGCGGCAATCCGTTGACCTCGATTCTGGCCGGCGCCAACTACAGCTTCACGCCCACCGCATCGGACCCGGAAGGTGCGACGCTCACGTTCAGCATCGCCAACAAACCCGACTGGGCCGCGTTCAGCACCACCACGGGTGCCCTCACCGGCATGCCGATCACAGTCAACGTCGGCTCGACGAACGGCATCGTCATCAGCGTCACGGATGGCACGAACCAGGTGTCGCTGCCGTCGTTCAGCCTGACGGTAGCGTCGGTGGCCACCGGCAACGCGACGCTGAACTGGAGCGCGCCGACGATGAATTCAGACGGTACGCCGCTGACCAACCTCGCGGGCTACCGCATCGCTTACGGCCGCTCGTCGACCAATCTCGACCAGACGGTGTCCATCAACAATGCCGGCACCACGACGCACACGATCAACAACCTGACGGCCGGCACCTGGTACTTCACGATGTTCTCGTACACCAGTGACGGCATCGAGAGCGATCAGGGCGCGGTGGGCCAGAAGACGATTCTGTAAGTCACTTCAGGATTGAAGCGCGCGCCCGATTCTCTCGAGCGCGCGCTTTTTTCCGAGCAGTACCAGCGTGGCATCGATGGGCGGTGACACCGTCCCGCCGGTGACCGCGACCCGCAGCGGTTGCGCGACCTTTCCCAGACCCAGCGATTTTTCCGCGGCCAGCGCTTCCAGCACGCCATGAATGGCCGGCGCCTCCCAAACCGCCAGCGCATCCAGCCGCGTGCGCAGCTCCGCCAGCACCGCGCGCGAATCGGCGGTCAGGTGTTTTTCCGCGGCCTTGGCATCGAGCGTCACCGTCTCACCGAAGAAGAAGCGGCTGTTCACGGCCATTTCCTTCAGCGTCTTGGCGCGCTCGCGCTGCGACACGATGATGCCTTCGAGCAGCGCCTGATCGTCGGACTCGATGCCGAGCTGCTTCAGGTGCCACCTGAAATGCGGCACGACTTCCTTCGGATCCGTGCGCACCAGGTGCTGCTGGTTGAGCCACAGCATCTTCTCCGGGTTGAGCGCGCTGGCGGCCTTGTTGATGTCGCGCACGTCGAAGGCCGCGATCATCTCCGGCATCGTGAAAAATTCCTGGTCGCCGTGCGACCAGCCCAGCCGCACCAGGTAGTTGAGCAGCGCGTCGGGTAGATAGCCCTGCTCCTGGTACTCGAGCACGCTGACCGCGCCGTGGCGCTTGGAGAGCTTGGCGCCGTCCGGGCCCAGGATCATGGGCACGTGCGCGTACACCGGCGCCGGCTTGCCCAGCGCCAGCAGCATGTTCATCTGCCGCGGCGTGTTGTTCAGGTGATCGTCGCCGCGGATCACGTGCGTCACGCCCATGTCGGCGTCGTCGACCACCACGCAGAAGTTGTAGGTGGGCGTGCCGTCGGAGCGCGCGATGATGAGATCGTCGAGCTCCTTGTTCTGGAAAGTCACCTGGCCGTGCACCACGTCCTCGACCACGGTGGCGCCCTCTTCCGGATTCGCGAAACGCACCACCGGCTTGTTGCCGCTCGCCGGACCGGGACCCTTGCCGTGGCGGCAGCGGCCGTCGTAGCGCGGCTTCTCCTTGCGTGCCTGCTGCCCCGCGCGCATGGCGTCCAGGTCTTCCTTGCTGCAGTAACAGTGATAGGCGGTGCCGGCCGCGACCATCTCGGCGATGACTTCCTTGTAACGATCGAAGCGCTGCGTCTGGTAGTAGGGACCCTGGTCATGGCCCAGGCCCAGCCATTTCATGCCTTCGAGGATCACCTGCACGGCCTCGGGGGTGGAACGTTCCAGGTCCGTGTCCTCGATGCGCAGGATGAATTTTCCGCCCATGCGGCGCGCGTACAGCCAGCTGAACAGCGCCGTGCGCACGCCGCCGATGTGCAGCAGGCCGGTGGGACTGGGGGCGAAGCGGGTGATCACCGAAGACATGGGAATTCCTGAGCGCTAACGGCCGGTTGCGCCGCCTTTTGGGGGCGCGAATCGTAGCATTTGATTCGACGAGGGCCGATCTTTAGACTGCGCACCCTCTCTGAAGGACCCGGAAACCCCGGATCCAGCGGCGGGCGGTTAGCTCAGCGGTAGAGCATTGCTTTCACACGGCAAGGGTCACAGGTTCAATCCCTGTACCGCCCACCACTTCTCAATGAGTTACGCGTAGATAGCCCGGGCCCTGGCGCCCTGCGCCAAAGTGTGACGCGCCGAATCGCTGCTCGCCGCCGCGTCTTAGGGGTGGACGCCCATGGCCTTCAGCGCCTCGTTGATCGCGCGGTCGTCGTCCTTGTTCGGGGCACGGCCCTTCTCTTCGATTTCGCCGGCACGCGCGAACAGCGCCTGGAACAGGCCGAGCTTGTCCACCGGCCCCTTCAAGGTCACGGCGCCCTGCTCGGCGAACACGCCGTTCCACTTCTCGCGCACGCGATCCCAGAACTCCTTGGTGCGCTCGTAGTAGCGGTCGGCGGCCGCGAAGTCGGCGTCGCGGATGCGCTCATAACGCGCCACGCCGTACTCGCGCGCCACGTAAGGCGTGGACTCCGAGATGCGTCGCTGCTCCAGTACGGTTTTCAAGTTGTTCTCTTCCTGGATCCAGCCCGTCGGGATGATGGTGTGCCGGTTCGTTCCCTCCAGCACCTGGTAGTCGTCGCGCACGCTCCATTCGCGCCGCGGCAGCGGCCGCCAGGTATCGCCGGACTGCCAGGTCGAGAAGCTGGCGCTGTGCTGCCAGCGGCCGATGCTCGCGTAGCGCGGGGACTCATCCACCTGGTACACGGACTGCGACCAGGCACCGCCCGTCTCGCTGGCCGACAAGGCGCGACGCTCCCAGCGATCGATGCCTTTGTATTCGACGATGTGCTTCGGTTCGTAAACCCAATCCTGCCGCCAATGCTTGGTGACCATGGGCTCGCTGACTTTTCCGTCGGGCATCAGGATGTGCATCTCGAGGATGTGCACGAGGCTGATGAATCTGGGCTCGTCCCGGTCCACGTAGACCTTTTCCGTGCCCCAGGACTGGTAGGGAGCGCGCGGCTTGGCGGCGGCGGCGAATGGAACCGTCTCCAGGAAATCGAAGGTCACTCGATACGTTCCGGCCATCGCGAGGATGGCGCGCCTGTCCCGCTCCTGCGTAGTTAGATCCTTTTCCTGCAATGACTTCCAGGCCGCGGATTCGGCCGTGTCCACCGTGACCGGCACGCCCTTGGTGGTGCCGCCGCGTGGCTTGAGCGCGGATCCCTCGATGAGCCAGGAGAACGTGTAGCGCGGGGCGCTGTCCTGGGGCTGAGCCGGAGTCTGAGTCTGAGTCTGAGCGTTGGCCCCGGCGGACCAGGCCAGCGCGGCCCATAGAACCGCGACGATCGGGAATCTCATTCCGCCACCTCCAGGGTCACGGCATAAGTGTGACTTTCCGCCCTGCCCTCGGTACCCGGCAAGGCAAACCGGTGACGTGTCATCACGTGATAGATGCCGGGCGTGGCGAATCGCAGCGACAGACTGCCGTCGGCCGCGGTGCGCAACTCGACCCGACTCGAGGACGCATCCGCCAGTGCGGCCTTCTGCATCGTGATCAACTGGCCGGACAAGGGTTTGCCCTCGTGCACCACGCGCACCTTCGCGTCCTGGCCCGCGAGCAGCCGGCTCGGATGCGTCAGGAACTGGAATTCCAGACCCTTGTTGGTCAACGCCAGCGCGGCGTCGGTCGGGGTGCCGCGCGACACGAACACATCCGCGCGCGTGATGCTGCGCACCTCGTGCACCTTGCCACCCGCCGCAGGTTCATCGCCTTCGCGGAGAAACTTCCAGCTGCCGTCGGCCAGCAGCGCCGCCTTGCCGGTGCGCCCGGCACGATCACCGGTGGAGATGCGATAGGTACCGTCCTGCGTCGTGGCCACGTCGAGCACCGCCAGGTCCTTCGTGTACACGGGCGCGATGGCGACGCGCGAGGCATCGGGCATGACCACGTGATAGCCGTCGGCTTTCATGACCACGTCCGGCACCAGGTAGTCCTCGGTGAACGAGCCCTGCACGCTCACGTGATCACGCTTGTCGAGGTCGAACTTGTTGGGCAGTAGATAGGGAAAGTGCGCATTCGCGGCCGGAGGCAGCGTGAGCACCGCAAGCAGGAGGAGAGAAGTTCTCATTGGCAGCCCTCAGTGCAACCGCGCGTGAATCGCGGGCGATTCCTGGAACCCGATGGAAGTGCATTCCGGCCACTCCAGCCCCGAGTCGGCGAGTGCCCGCGCCAGGCGAACCGCATGCGGCGCGGCCAGGCGCGCGGCGCTCGCCGGCAACACCTCCCGCAGGCGCAGCTCCGCCTCGTCCACGCCGGCATTCGCGGAAGCCAGCGCGGCTAACAATCTTTCCTCGGTAGGAGTGAGCCGTGGGCAATGCAGGCATCCGATGCCGTATCCGCAGCCGGCGGCAGCCAGAGCCGTCGAGCAGAAGCGATGACAGGCCTCGATGGCCTGCACGCCGCAGCGGCGAAATCCCGCCACGAGATGCGGCCATGCTGAGTCGAGCTCGGGAAAACCGCGCCACCACAATCGCATGGCCCATACGGAAAACTGCTCGGTGCGAGTCGCGCTCGCGGCCAGTCGAGTCGTCGTAAGCCCCTGTTCTTGCTGGCGATGGCGCTCGCGTTCCTGCTCGAGCCGCTGCACTAACTACTGCGGCCCGCATCGAGGCGCGCTTCTCGGCGCCAATGTCAGGTGGCGGGCGTGAGTACCGGCACTGGTGGGCGTGAACACCTCGCCTGGAACGGCTCGATGGCGCTCCAATGCCGCCAGTTGCCTCGGGATGGCGCGCAAATCCCCGCTTCTACGGGGTTTTCTTCGGGTACACTGCGCCACGGCTTGTGAATCTTCGACCTGCCCGCTGCTGAGCCCCGCCGTCCCGGCGATTCTCCGGCCAGTACCAGTCACCTCCAAGTACTCGCGAACCGACAGGCACACCCGCCTGGCGCTCACTTGTCGACTTCAGCAGGGAATTCTCGTGACCGAGCTCTACGTATCCCAGTGCTTCGATTGACCTTTCACGCCGGAAAAGGCGACGCGCCAACCCAGATGCTCGCCGCGTTCGTGCGCTTCTGCGCGGACGGCACACTGCGCGGCCCGGATAACTACGTGGTGGCGCGATGCGTGGAAGGCTTGTGGCACGTGGGCGGCCGCACTCATCGTGAGCTCGACTGCGACGGACCGGTGCGCGTGCGCATCACTCCGCGGGTCAGCGAAGCGCCGGTGCATCACGGCCCTTTCCGGCATCTGCACACCGTGAACGGAGTGCTGCATGGCGACGACACCAGCATGCACGTGGTCATGCCGGGCCGGGTCGCCAACGATGCGGCGCCGGTGCACGAGCTGGCTTTCCTCTCCATGGCAACTGTCGCGCAAACCTGACGGAACAAAAGAAATGGCCACACGAAATTACCGGCAAGCCAAGCGAGCCCGCGAAGAAACCCGCAAGAAGCGCAAGCAGGAGAAGCTCGAGCGCAAACAGAGTCGCGGCACCGAACCGCTGCCGGGCACGGACGCGGAAGCGCCCGTGGCCGACGAGCCCAAGGATCCAGCATGAAATTCGCAACGGCTGCGACCTCCGGGCGCGCCGCGAAAAACGAGCGGCAGCGGCGCGATCGCGCGGCCGCTCCGCTGCTGCGTACCAGTTACCCGCGGCTCGCGACCCTGCAACTCGACTTCGAATTCAGCGACAGCACCGAATTCCTGCCTTCGCCCCAGGTCACGGTGCTGCATCCGCCCGCGCGTGCGTATTTCTGCTTCGCCTGTCCGTATGGCGATTGCGACGGAGAGTTCGACCTGAGAAGCCCGGTGGATCGCATGGTGAGCGCCGACGAAGCGAGTTGCGAGGGACAGATGCAGTGCACCGGGACGCGGCACGCCGGCGCCCGCTGCACATTGCGCCTGGACTATTCGATAGCGGCTCAGTGGACCTGAGGCACGCGGCGTAACTCAGCCGTCGCGCGGCGTGCGGGCCAGCTCGGCGGCCAGTGCCTCGATGGCGGACCCGAGCCGGGACATGATGTCCGCAGCGGGCAGCGAACCCGGCGGCTGCGACTCCGCGAGTTTTTCGATGCGCTGCGCGCAATCGCTGAGCGCTTCGAGGCCCAGCGTCGCACCGGTACCGCCCATGCGATGCGCGAGTTGCACGAGCACGCGCAGCGCCGTGACGTCACCCGACTGCAGCGCGGTGAAACTGCCGCGCAGCGTCTGCAGCTCGCCCTGCGAACGTTCGACGAACTTGTGCTTGAGCTCGGCCATGCGCGCACGCGCCGCCGCCACGCGCTCTTCGGTGGACTGGTTCATCGCGCCTCCCACAGTGCCCTGACCTGCCCACCCAGCGCCATGGGATCAAAGGGCTTGGCAATGACGCCGATGGCCGAGAGCTCGCGGAACCGCTCGGCCTCCTCGGCGCTGGCCTTTGCCGTCATGAAGATCACCGGGATGTGCGCGAGGTTCGGATCCTGGCGCATGCGCTTGAGCAGCGCGGGACCGTCCATGCCGGGCATCATGACATCGAGAACCACGAGGTCGGGATGTTCGACGCGCATCTTCAGCAGCGCGCGCTCGCCGCCGTCACTGGTCAGCACGTTGAGCTGGCCGTCGAGGGTCAGCGACATCTGCACGATCTCGCGGATGTCGGGGTCATCGTCCACGTAGAGAAGAGTCTTCAACGGCTTGCGCTTCACGGTGCCCTCGACATCGATGGTGACGCGATCGCGACCCTGACGCTTGCTGATGTACAGACAATCGTCGGCGCGCCGCAGGAGCTGTTCGATGGTCACGGCCTCGCGCGCGCCGAACATCGCCAGACTGCTGACTCCCACGCTCACGGTGACTTCGATCGCGCCGGCCGCGGTGCGCACCGGGGTGGCGGCCACGGCGCGGCGGATGCCTTCGGCCACGATCTGCCCACCCGCCAGGCCGGTCTCGGCCAGCACCACCGCGAACTCCTCGCCGCCGAGGCGCGCGCACCAGTCGGTCTCGCGCGGCAGCGCTTCCTTCATGCGGCGCGCGAATTCCACCAGCACGGCATCGCCGGCGGCATGGCCGAAGCGGTCATTGATGTGCTTGAAATGGTCGATGTCGAATACGGCGAGCACCAGCTCGCCGGCCGAGCGCCGCGTGCGCTTGATCTCGCGACGCAGGTGATTCATGAAATAGCGGCGGTTGTAGGCGTCCGTCAGCGCGTCGGTCATGGCCATGCGCCGGCGTTCTTCTATGACGTGCTTGAGCGAATGTTCCAGCGCGATGATGCGGCGCGCGGTGGCCAGCCGCGCGATGAGCTGCGTGCCCGACGCGCGCTTGCTCAGGTAGTCGTCGGCGCCGGCGTTCAGGCCCGCGAGGATTTCCTCTTCCGAGTCGTGCGCCGTGCACAACATGATGTAGACGTAACCCGGGTAGTTGGTGCCGCCGCGGATCGCGCGGCACAGCTCCAGGCCGTCCATGCCCGGCATGCTGCGGTCGAGGATCACGATGGGCGCGAATTCACGCCGCAATTCCTCGAGCGCGGCCGCACCGCTTTCCGCCAGGGTCACGTCGTAACCTGCCGCGGTGACCAGGTCGCGCATGCGCTCCAGCGCGATCGCGTCGTCGTCCACCACGAGCACGCGCGGCGGGATGCCGGTCAACGCAGGCTGGATCTGCGTGATCGCCGAATCTTCGGCGGCGGAACTTGTCGACTCAGTCGCCTTCACGGCCGCGGACAGCCAATTGCAACGCCGCGCGTGTCTCACGCAGCGGCGTGCGCAGGCTGCAGGTATCGCCGGATAGTTTGGCGCGGGTGACCGCGCCCGAATTGATGTCGTCGCCGAGACTCGCCATCGATTGCAAGCTAACGTATTGCCACAGCGACGGCTACGCGCCGGGAAGTTCACCTAAGGGTTTGTCGTATCGATGAAGCCTAACTACCTCCTCCGCCTCGCAATCCTGGCCACCCTCTACGTGGTGACCGGCAAGCTCGGGTTGCTGCTGGCCGTTCCGCCCGGCTACGCCACCGTCATCTGGCCACCCTCGGGAATCGCGCTGGGCATGTTGATCGTCGGCGGCGCGCGCCTCTGGCCCGGCGTGTTCGCCGGCTCGCTGCTGTTGAACGCCCTGAACTCAGGGGTGTTCGCCGAGGCCGACTGGCTGTCGGCGAAATCGCTGGCGGCCGCGTGCATCGCGGCCGGCTCCACGCTGCAGGCGCTGGTCGGGCGCGCGCTGATCGCGCGCTTCATCGGGCTGCCGCTGCGGCTCAACACCGTGCGCGACATCCTGTCGCTGCTCGCGCTGGGCGGGCCGGTCACCTGCGTGATCGCCGCCAGCGTGGGTGTGGCGACGCTCGCGTTGCTGGGCATCGTGCCGCGCACCGAGGTCGCGCCGAACTGGCTGGCATGGTGGTCGGGCGACCTGCTGGGCGTGCTGGTATTCATGCCGCTGGTGCTGCTGGCGCCGGGCAGCCGCGAACACCTGAAGTGGCGCGATGCCAGCGTCGGCCAGCTGCCGCTGGCGGCGCTGCTGCTGCTGTTGTTGCCGCTGGGGCTCACGTTCTATCTCTGGAAGGCATCGACCGTGAGCGACCGGCGGCATGGCGCCGCCAAGTTCGAGACGCTGACCACGGAAAGCGAAAAGGCGCTGCAGAACCGGCTGTCTTCGTACAGCGGCGCGTTGCTCGGCGCCGCCGGTTTCGTCCAGGGCTCGACCGCGGTATCGCGCGACGAATGGCGTACCTATGTCGAGGCCGTGGGCGTGCGCGAGAATTTTCCGGGCATCAACGGCATCGGCTGGATTCAGCCGGTGGCGCGTGCCGATCTCGACTCCTTCCTCGCCGAGGTGCGCGCCGACGGCGCTCCGGACTTCGCCGCGCACCGCGTCGCCGCGGACGGCCCTAACTACCTGGTGCGATACATCGAGCCGCTGAACGACAACCGGCTCGCGCTCGGGCTCAACATCGCCTTCGAGGACAACCGGCTCGTGACCGCGAACCTGGCGCGCGACAGCGGTTCCGCGGCCATGAGCGGCCCCATCGTGCTGGTGCAGGACGAGCGGCGCTCGCTGGGGCTGCTGCTGATGTACCCGGTGTACCGGCACGACCTGCCGCAGACCACGTTGGAACAGCGCCGCGCGGCGCTGCGCGGCTGGACCTATGCGCCCATCATCGCGCGCAATTTCCTGGACGGGCTCACGCACGGCCAGAGCTCCGAATACCGGCTGCGCATCTACGACGGCAATGTCGCCAGGCCCGGCGCGCTGATCTACCGCAGCGACGCGATCCTGGGCGGCCGGCCGGCCTTCAGCCGGCACACCACGCTCGAGACCATGCAGCGGCGCTGGCTGCTGGTCTGGGAGAGCACCCCGGCATTCGAGCGCACCGAACGCTCGGCCAATCCGCTGCTGATCCTGATCGGCGGACTGGTGTTCACCGCGTTGCTGGCATTGCTGCTGATCGTGCTCGCGGCGCGCCGCACCGAGCAGGTCGAGCAGATGATCGGCGAGCGGCGCTTCGCGGTTCCGGCGCTGGTGTTCGTCGTGCTGGCGGCCGGCAGCTTCGGCCTGTACTGGCAGCTGCGCGAACGCGAGAACGATTTCGTCGACCGGCGCCTGCAGGACGAGACCAGCAAGGTCGACACCTTGCTGCGCTCGCGCGTGGCCGAACGCGTCGGCTCGCTGGCGCGCATCGCGGCGCGCTGGGACGCGGCCGGCGGCACGGACGAGCGCCAATGGCGCGACGACGCCGCCAACCACGTGAGCGAGCTCTCGGGCCTGCGCGCGCTCGAGTGGGTCGACGCCGGTTACCGCGTGCGCTGGATCGAGCCGCTGGCCGGCAACGAGCAGGCGCTCGGGCGCGACTTGAGCGCCGACCCGGAGCGCGCCGGGGCGCTGCGCAACGCCGAGGCACGCAAGGGCGCGACGCTCACCCCGCCGCTGCACCTGGTGCAGGGTTACCCAGGTTTCATCGCCTATCTACCGGTGCGCCGCGACGGGCATTTCGACGGCTTCATCGCCGGCGTGTTCTCCATCGACGAATTCTTCCACGGCGCGATCAGCGACGAGCTGTCGCGCAACTACACCATGGCCATCCTGCACGAGGGCACGGTGTACTTCACCAACACGCGCGAGAGCGCACGCCTGGCGAGCACACGCATCAGCGAGCGCATCATGCGCATCGGCGACGAGCCCTGGACGCTGCGCGTGGCGCCCACGCCCGGCTTCGTGGAAGCACAGAAATCCTCGCTGCCCTCGCTGGTGCTGGCGGCCGGATTGCTGGTGGCGGCGCTGGCGGCGCTGTCGGTGCGCTTCATGCTGATCTCGCGCCTGAAATCATTGCATCTCGGCAAATCCCTCGCGCTCAACGCCGGCATCATCTCCAGCAGCGCGCACCTGGTGATCGCCATCGACTCGGCCTACCGCATCATGATCTTCAATCGCGCCGCCGAGCAGGCGCTGGGTTACAAGGCAGAGGAAGTCATCGGCCGGCGCGCCATCCCCATCTTCCTCGACCCGGCCGCGCTCGAGGCGCGCGCGCGCAGCCTGTCCGAGGAGCTGGGCGAGCACATTCCGGTGGGCCCGGAAATATTCACGCGCATCCCGCTGCGCGACGGCTACGAAAAGCGCGAATGGGATTTCATCCGCAAGAACGGCATGCGCTTCCCGGTGAACGTCATCATCACGCCGCTGCGCGACCAGGACGGCGCGGTCGGCGGCTTCCTCGGGGTCATCGAGGACATCAGCCCGGCGCAGCAGATGGAGCGCATGAAGAGCGAATTCACCGCCGTGGTGAGCCATGAGCTGCGCACGCCGCTGACCTCGATCCGCGGCTCGCTGGGCCTGATCCTCGGCGCCATGTCGACCAGCCTGGCGCCGCGGGTGCGCGACCTGCTGGAGATCGCGCAAAGCAACTGCGAACGCCTGGTGCTGCTGGTCAACGACATCCTCGACATGGAGAAATTTTCCGCGGGGCAGATGCGCTTCGAGATGCGCGGCGTGCCGCTGGCGCACGTGGTGTTGCAGGCGGTCGAGGCGAACGAAGGCTATGCGCGCCGGCTGAACGCGCGCATCGAGCTCGCGGCCATTCCCGATTCGTGGAGCGTGGAGGTGGACCCGGAACGCTTCATCCAGGTCATGGCCAACCTGCTGTCGAATGCCGCCAAGTATTCGCCCAGCGGCGGAACGGTGCAGGTCTGGGCCGAGCGGCGCGGCGATGTCCTGCGTGTCAACGTGCGCGACCAGGGACCGGGAATTCCCGAGGAGTTCCGCGCGCGCATCTTTGAAAAATTTTCGCAGGCGGATTCGTCGACCACGCGCCAGAAAGGCGGCACCGGCCTGGGCTTGCACATCGCGCGGCGCTTCATCGAGCACATGCACGGGCGCATCGGCTTCGAATCCGGACCCGGCGCCGGTTCGACGTTCTGGGTGGAGCTGCCGGCCGCGCCGGTGAATGTCGCGGCCGAGACAGCCGCCTGACCCACCGGGACAACGCGCGGGTTGTTAGTTCCCGCAATTGACGCCGCGCCGATTCCGAAGCAGCGTGCTGCTCGCGCGGGCCCCTTCCACCTTTGCACCCTGTTCCACCTGGCGCCCGCCGGAGGATCTATGACCCATGGACTGGTTCGGGTCGCGGCGCGCCGCACTCACGGAACTCTCCTGTTGATGATGCTGTTGGCTGCGCTGCTGTTCGCAGCAGGCGCTCGCGCCGCCGGTGCCGGCTACTGGCACACCAGCGGCAACCGCATTCTCGACTCCGCCAACCAGCCGGTGCGCATTGCATCCATCAACTGGTACGGCTTCGAGACCACTACCTTCGTTGCGCATGGACTGTGGATCGCCGACTACAAGGCCATTCTCAATCTCATCAAGTCTTCGGGCTTCAACGCCGTGCGCATCCCGTACTCCGACCAGATGGTGTCGCAGAACCCGGTGCTGGGCACGCTGAACATCAACCGCAACGGCATCAACACCGACATCGCCGCGGACGCGCGCTCGCTCGACGTGCTGGACAAGATCATTGCCCACTGCGGCACCATCGGCCTGCGCGTGATTCTCGACAATCACCGGTCCAACGCCGGCAATTCCGCGCAGGAAAACGGACTGTGGTTCACCAGCGAGTTCCCCGAGAGCACCTGGCTGGCCAACTGGCGTGCGCTCACCACGCGCTACAACGGCAACACCACGGTCATCGGCATGGACCTGCGCAACGAGCCGCATGCCAGCGCCTGCTGGGGCGGAGATCCGGCGGGCTGCAGCGCCGCCAATGACTGGCATGCCGCCGCCACGCGCGCCGGCAATGCCATCCTGGCGATCAATCCGAACCTGCTGATCTTCGTCGAGGGCAACGACCACTACAACAACGCGTTCACCTGGTGGGGCGGCATGCTGCGTGGCGCGGCCTCGCGACCGGTGAATCTCAGCGTCGCCAACCGCGTGGTGTATTCGCCGCACGACTACGGCCCGGTCGAGGCCAACCAGTCCTGGTTCAACGGCAGCACCACGGCCGCGTCGCTGGCCGCCGTGTGGGACCAGAACTGGGGCTTCATCCACAACCAGAACATCGGGCCTATCTACATCGGTGAAATGGGCACGCTCAATGGCAACGCCGACATCCAGAGCTCGACGCCCGGCTCGCAGGGCCAGTGGTTCTCGAGCCTGGTGCAATACCTCAACCGCAAGTCGTCGATGGGCTGGGCCTACTGGGCCATGAACGGCAACGACCGTTACGCGCTGTTCAACAACAACTTCAATGGCATCGTGAACCAGTCGAAACTCGCGCTGCTGCAGCCGCTGCAATTCCCGCTGGATCAGCAGCCCGGCAACACGCCCGCCATCAGCGGCGTGAATCCCGCGAGCGGCGCGGTGGGTAGTTCGGTCACCGTCTCCGGCAGCAATTTCGGTGCCTCGCAGGGCACGAGCACGCTGCGCTTCGGTAACACCAATGCCAGCGTGAGCTCGTGGAGCGCCGCGCAGATTTCCGCCACGGTTCCCAACGTGGGCGCGGGCGCGCAATCCGTGACGGTCACCGTGAACGGAGTGGTCAGCAATGCCGCCACCTTCACCGTGGCGACGCAGCAGCAGCCGCCGGCCATCACCTCGCTGAACCCGACCAGCGGCGCGGTGGGCGCCAGCGTGACTATTCTCGGTAGCAACTTTGGCGCCACGCAGGGCACCAGCGCCGTGCGCTTCGGCACCACCAACGCCGCCGTGACCGCGTGGAGCAACACGCAGGTGACCGCCACCGTACCCGCGGTGTCGGGAACCGTGGCCGTCACGCTGCTGGTGGGCGGTATCGCCAGCAATGCCGCGAACTTCAGCGTGACCACCACTCCCACGCCTAACTATTCGCTGGGAGCGGCGCCGGCAGCGCTGACCGTCAACCGCGGCGCCGGCGGTTCCGTGACCGTCAGCCTCGCGCGCAGCGGCGGCTTCACGGGCAGCGTGGGCCTGAGCGCCAGCGGCTTGCCGGCGGGCGTGAGCGCGAGCTTCAGTCCCGCCTCGACCACGGGCAACTCGAGCACGCTGACGCTGACCGCGTCTTCGACGGCCACCCTGGGCAACGCCACCGTCACCATCAACGGCAGCAACCCCACGGTGGGTCCGCGCAGCGTGCAGGTGGCGCTCACGGTGGCCAACCCGGGCGGGGGCGGCAATGCGACGATCACCGGAGCGGTGACCAGCAACAGCCCCTGGTTCATCGAGGAGCAGGTGCGCATCAATAATCCGGCGCCGATCACCGCGATGACCGTGACTATTGTCGTAGCGCGCAATCCGGCGGGCCTGTCGGTGGGCGGGCAGTACAACAATATCGGTGGCCAGGTCGCCCAGACTTCCAGCGCAACTGCCAGCCAGCTGACCTACACGTTCACGCTGGGCGCCGGCCAGACGCTTCCCGCGGGCACGGGCCGGGTGTTCGCGGCGCAAATCGGCGGCACCGGAGCCGCACACCCAACTACCGGCGACACGTGGAGCGTCACTTATACGAGTGGCGGAACGCAGACCACGAGCTCCGGGACTTTCTGATCCGGGTCGATCGAGGGTGGCAGCTGGCCGGCTGCCACCCTCATCTCGCCTGACGGCCATTTAAGGGAAACCACTACCAGTTTTCAGTTCGACCTGCGCCCGTTTACTCTGCGGCGCTGCAATGTATCGAACGCGCAAGACCGAGCTCCTGATCCGCACCAGTTTCGGTGTCGCGATTGCATTGCTGCTGGCCATCCTCGTTTCCGGCTATTTCAGTCTGGCGCGCGGCAACCCGGTCGCCGATGAGCTGGTCTTCGGCGCCAGCCTGCTGGCGCTGGTACTGCTGGTGCTGTCGTTGCTGGCCCTGCGCCGCGCTTTCTCCGGGCGTGGTCGCGCGGAGGCCGAGCTCGACCGGTTCTTTTCGCTGTCGCTGGACTTCCTGGTGATCGCCAGCGTCGATGGCTATTTCAAGCGGGTGAGCCCGGCGGTGACCGACGTGCTCGGCTGGACTCCGGAGGAGTTCACCAGCCGGCCGTTCATGGACTTCGTGCATCCGGAGGACGTTGCAAAAACCCGGCAGGAAATCGAACGCCAGATGAAGTCCGGCGAGCGCGTACTGCAGTTCGAAAACCGCTACCGGCACAAGGATGGCTCGTGGCGCGTGCTGTCGTGGCGCTCCATGCCCGAAGAAGGGCTGATGTATGCGACGGCGCGCGACGTCACCGACAGCGTCGAGCAGCTGGCAGCCGCCAATGACTCCCTGCGCAAGAGCGAGCGGCGCTTTCGGGCGCTCATCGAGCACGGCGCCGACAGCATCGCGCTCGTCGACGCCGACAACCGCATCCTCTACCTGAGCCCGGCGGTCAGCAACGTCGAAGGCTACACGCCCGAGGAGTTGTTAGGCCGCAACGGCATGGAACACACGCATCCCGACGATCTGCCGGTGCTGGCGGAAACCATGCAGCAGATGCTCGCGAATCCGGGCAAGCCCGTGCCCGCCATCTGGCGTCGACGTCACAAGCAAGGTCACTGGATCTGGCTCGAAGGCGTCGCGACCAACCTGCTCGACGATCCTTCGGTGGGCGCGATCGTCTGCAACTACCGGGACATCACCGGGCGGCTGGCGCACGAGCGGCGGCTCGGCGAGCAACTGCAGCGCCTGGCATTGCTGTCGAGCATCACGCGCGCCATCGGCGAGCGCCAGGACCTGCGCAGCATCTTCCAGGTGGTGGTGCGCTCGCTCGAGGACGAGCTGCCCGTGGACTTCTGCATCATCTGCCTGTACGACGCCGCGCAGAACCAGCTCAGTGTCAGCTGCGTGAGCCTCAACTCCGAGCCGCTGGCGCAGCGCATCGGACTGGTGCAGGAAACCGTCGTGCCCATCGATGAGAACGGACTCGCGCGCTGCATCACCGGACACCTGGTCTACGAGGCCGACATCGCCGCGAGCCGCTTCGAGTTCCCGCGCAAGCTCGCGCGGCGCCGGCATGCGCTCGCTGGTCATCGCCCCGCTGCTGGTGGAAAGCCAGGTGTTCGGCGCGCTGGTCTGCGCGCGGCACGCCGCCGAGGCGTTCTGAGCGGCGAATGCGAGTTCCTGCGCCAGGTCAGCGAGCACGCTGCATTGGCCTCGCACCAGGCACAGTTGTACGGCGCCCTGCAGCGGGCCTACGACGACCTGCGCCAGACCCAGCAGCAGGTCATGCAACAGGAGCGCCTGCGCGCGCTCGGCCAGATGGCGAGCGGCATAGCGCACGACATCAACAACGCGATTTCGCCGATGTCGCTGTATGCCGAGTCGCTGCTGGAGCGCGAAACCAATCTCAGCGAGGCCGGGCGCAAGCAACTGGAGACCATCCAGCGCGCCGTCGACGACGTGGCGCAGACGGTCGCGCGCATGGGCGAGTTCTATCGCCAGCGCGAGCCGCGCGCCTCGCTGGTCCCGGTCGACCTGAACCTGCTGGCCGAACACGTCGTCGACCTGACGCGGGCGCGCTGGAGCGACATGGCGCAGCAGCGCGGCGCCGTCATCAAACTACAGCTCGAGCTGGACCCGGAGCTGTCGCCCATCGCCGCGGTGGAGAGCCAGATACGCGACGCGCTGGTGAACCTGGTGTTCAACGCCGTGGACGCCATGCCGAACGGCGGCCCGCTGACCATCCGCACGCGCGGCAACGGCCGCGGCCGCAACCGCATCGTCATCGAAGTCAGCGACTCGGGCGTGGGCATGGACGAGGACACCCGGCGTCGCTGCCTGGAACCCTTCTTCACCACCAAGGGCGAGCGCGGCACCGGCCTGGGACTCGCCATGGTGTACGGCGTGGCGGAACGCCATGGCGCCAACCTCGACGTCGAGAGCCAGCCCGGCAGCGGCACCACGGTGCGCCTGTCGTTCGCGGCCATGGTGGAACAGCGCGCTGTGGCGGCCGAGGCGCCGGCCGTGAACGTGGGACCGCAACGCATTCTCATCGTCGACGACGATCCGCTGCTGCTGCGCTCGCTGCGCGATGCGCTCGAGGCCGATGGCCACGAAGTGGTGTCCGCCAGCGGCGGGCAGGCAGGCATCAACGCTTTTGTCGAAGCTCACGCGGAGGGCCGGCCTTTCCCGGTGGTCATCACCGACCTGGGCATGCCGCATGTCGACGGGCGCAAGGTGGCTTCGACCATCAAGACCTCGGTGCCGGCCACCCTGGTGCTGATGCTCACCGGCTGGGGTCGCCGGCTGGTGGCCGAGGGCGACATCCCGCCCGGCGTGGATGAGATCCTCAGCAAGCCTCCCAAGCTCGTCGACTTGCGCAATGCGCTGGCAACCCGTCTGAGACCGGCGACCTGAGACTTGCGGGCAGTATCCGGCTCGCCTGCATGGAGCTAGGCTGCGGCCGTGAACCACACAACCGCGGCGGCGAAGCGAGGGGCGCTCCGTTGGGGTCCCTACGCGGCGGCCCTCGTTCTGACGGGCGCTACCCTGGCATTTCGCCTCGCAATTACCCCCTGGGTGGGTGACCGGCCGCTGCTGATTCTCTTCTTCATTCCCATCGTCATCAGCGCCTATTGGGGCGGCCTGGTCCCCGGCATCTTCGCAACCGCCCTGACCTGTCTCGCCGTCGACTATTTCGTATTTCCGCCCACCGGCAATTTCGGCTTCAGCCAGCCGCTGGACTTCGCCCAATGGCTGTTCCTTTTGATGGAAGGCGTGCTGATCAGCGTGCTGTTCGCGCAGTTCACCCGGGCACGCCGTGCCGAGCTGTATCAGGCACTGGAAGTGCGACGCGCCGCCACCGAGCGCAAGGTGCTGCTCGGGTTCGCGGTCGCGGTGGCGTTTCTCGGCACCATCGGCGTGGTGTCCTATCTATCGGTCGTGCGCCTCCACGAGAACTCGCTGCTGGTCACGCGCTCGCACGGCGTGATGACCAACATCGACCAGCTGGTGGCGACCACCTGGGAGGCCGAGTCCGCGCAACGCGCCTACGTGCTCACCGGTGAGGAACCTTTCGCCGCCGAATACACGCGCGCCACCGGCCGGATCGATGGACTGGTGCAGCAGCTGCGCGACGCGGTCAGCGGCGATGCCGCGCAACTGGCGCGCGTCGAGCCGCTGCTCGAGGCGCTGCGCGGCCGCCTGCGGCAGAGCGCCGAGATCGTGGAATTGCGCCGTAGCGGCGGGCTCGAGGCCGTGCAGCGTCGCCTGACGCGGAGTGCCGCGGCACCCGGTGCGCGCCTGCAGGCACGGGTGCGCACGCTCGCACAGGAGATGAAGTCGGCGGAGATCCGGCAGCTGAACGCGCGCGAGGCCGGCGCGGAGCGCAGTGCGCAGATCGCGCAGGCGGTGATCGTCGGCGGCAGCGGGCTGGCGCTGCTGTGCGTGGGCATGGCGCTGCTGGCCATCCGCCGCGATTTCGCCGGCCGCGAACGCGCCGAGTCCGAGATCGACAGCTTCTTCTCGCTGTCCTTCGACTGCCTCACCATCGCGCACCAGGATGGTTACTTCCGGCGCGTGAGTCCGGCGGTCACCGACCTGCTGGGCTGGAGCGAGGAAGAATTCATCAGCCGCCCCTGGCTGGAATTCGTGCACCCCGACGACCACGAGCAAACCATTGCGCAGGCCGAAAAGCAGAAGGCCGGGCAGCGCGTGCTGAACTTCGAAAATCGCTACCGGCACAAGGACGGATCGTGGCGCGTGATGTCATGGCGCTCCACGCCGAAGGGCGACCTGATGTACGGCATCGCGCGCGACGTCACCGACAGCGTGCGTGCCGAGCAGGAACTGCGCGATGCCAAGGAGCAGCTCGAGGCCAGGGTCGCCGCACGTACGCGCGAGCTCGCCGAGGCGCTGGACACGGTGCGCAAGAGCGAGCACCGCTTCCGCGCGCTGATCGAAAACAGCAGCGACAGCATCACGCTCATCGACGCGGAAGCGCACGTGCTCTACTCGAGCCCGTCGGTCCGCAAGGTCGAAGGCTACGAACCGCAGGAATTGCTCGGATCCTTGAGCTACCTGCGCGCACATCCGGATGACCGGCCGCGCCTCGCCCAGGCACTGCGGCAGGTCCTCGATAACCCCGCGTCACCGGTCCCTTTGACCTGGCGCCGGCGCCACAAGGATGGCCACTGGATCTGGCTCGAAGGCGTTGCCACCAACCTGCTCGACGACCCGTCGGTGGACGCCATCGTCACTAACTACCGCGACGTCACCGAGCGCGTGGCGCACGAAGGACGCATGCAGGAGCAGCTGCGGCGCCTGGCGTTGCTGGGGCGGATCACGCATGCCATCGGCGAGCGCCAGGACCTCGGCAGCATCCTGAGCGCCGTCGCCGAGCGCCTCGAAGAAGAACTGCCGGTGGACTTCTGCTGCTTTTTTGCGCGCGACGCCACCGCCAACCGCCTCACGGTGAGCTGCATCGGCGCGCGCAGCGCCACGGCCGCCGCGAGCCTCGGCCTGACGCATGACTCCGCCGTACCCATCGACGAGAACGGGCTGGCGCGCTGCGTGCGCGGCCAACTGGTGTACGAGCCCGAGATCGCCACGGTCCAGTTCCGCTTTCCGCAGTTGCTGGCCAGCGCCGGCCTCGGCGCGATGGTGATCGCGCCGCTGCTGGTGGAGAGCCAGGTGTTCGGCGTGCTGGTGTGCGCGCGGCGCGCGGCGCAGGGTTTTTCCAGCGGCGAATGCGAATTCCTGCGCCAGGTCAGCGAGCACACCGCGCTGGCTTCGCACCAGGCGCATCTGTACGGCGCGCTGCAACGCGCCTACGACGACTTGCGCCAGACGCAGCAACAGGTCTTGCAGCAGGAACGACTGCGCGCATTGGGGCAGATGGCCAGCGGCATCGCGCACGACATCAACAACGCCATCTCGCCGGTCAGCCTGTATACCGAGGCGCTGATCGAGCACGAGCACAACATCAGCCCGCGTGGACGCCAGCAGCTGGAAATCATCCAGCGGGCCGTGGACGACGTGGCGCAGACCGTGGCGCGCATGGGTGAGTTCTATCGCGCGCGCGAGCCGCAGCTGTCGCTGGTGCCCGTGGACCTCAACAAGCTGGTGAAGCAGGTCGTGGATCTCACGCGCGTGCGCTGGAGCGACATGGTGCATCAGCGCGGCGCGGCGATCGACATGCGCCTCGACCTGGCCGCCGACCTGCCGGCCATTTCGGCCGTGCAGGGCCAGGTGCGCGATGCGCTGGTGAATCTGGTCTTCAATGCCGTCGACGCCATGCCGAATGGCGGGCCGCTGACGCTGCGCACGCGCATGCTCGAAGCCAACGCGGCGCCATCCGTGCAGCTCGAGGTCATCGACACTGGCGTCGGCATGGACGAGGAAACGCGGCGCCGCTGTCTCGAGCCTTTTTTCACGACCAAGGGCACACGCGGCACGGGACTTGGACTGGCGATGGTCTACGGCGTGGCGCAACGCCACGGGGCCGGGCTGGAGATCGAAAGCTCGCCCGGCCAGGGTACGACTGTCCGCATGAGCTTCGCGGCCGCGACCGAGCCGGCGGCGACGGGCAGTGGCAGCCATCGTCTGCCCGCCGGGCCGCTGCGCATGCTGCTCATCGACGACGATCCGCTGCTGTTGAAGACGCTGCGCGACACGCTCGAGACCGAGGGACACGACGTGGTCAGCGCGAACGGCGGCCAGGCCGGCATCGATGCCTTCATCGCGGCGCTCGACGCGGGCAAGCCATTTCCGCTGGTGATCACCGATCTGGGCATGCCGCGCGTGGATGGCCGAAAGGTGGCCGCCAGCATCAAGGCGGCCGCGCCCTCGACCGTGGTGCTCATGCTGACGGGCTGGGGGCATCGATCGTCGGCCGAGGGCGAACTGCCGCCGCACGTCGACCAGGTGCTTTCCAAGCCGCCCAAGGTGGTCGACCTGCGCGCCGCCTTTGCTAACTATTTCCCGAGAGTGGTGTCAGGCAGGGAAACACTGAGTTTTCCCTGCCTGACACCGACCTAGTGGGAGTCGCGGGTGACGCTGGCGCCGCTCTTGCCCACCAGCACGTCGAGATCGGCGCCCAGGTGCGCCTGCTGCACGTGGTCGACGTACAGCTTGTACCAGCCGCGCGTGGGCGGCGGCGCGGGTTTCCAGTTCGGCGCGCCGCTCGGCGAGCTCGCTCTCGCTGACGTCGAGATGCAGCCGCCGCGCCGGCACGTCGACTTCGATGAAGTCGCCGTTGCGCACCAGCGCCAGCGGCCCGCCGGCCGCGGCTTCCGGCGACACGTGCAGCACCACGGTGCCGTAGGCGGTGCCGCTCATGCGCGCGTCGGAAATGCGCAGGATGTCGGTGATGCCCGCGGCGCAGTAGTTTGGGCGGCAGCGGCATGTTGCCCACCTCGGCCATGCCCGGATAACCCTTGGGCCCGCAACCCTTGAGCACCATGACCGAGTTCTCGTCGATGTCGAGGTTCTCGTCGTCGATGCGCGCGTGGAAATCCTCGATGCTCTCGAACACCACCGCGCGCCCGCGATGCTGCAGCAGCTGCGGCGAGGCCGCCGAGGGTTTGATGACCGCGCCGTCCGGCGCGAGATTGCCGCGCAGCACGGCGATGCCGGCGCGCGCCTTGAACGGTTCCGCACAGCGTTCTGATGACGTCGCGGTTCCAGCACGGCGCGTCGGCGATGTTCTCGCCCAGCGTGTGCCATTGACGGTGAGCGCGTCGCGTGTCGAGCATGTGCGGCGATCTCGCGCATCACGGCCGGCAATCCGCCCGCGTAGTAGAAATCCTCCATCAGGTACTTGCCCGAGGGCTGCAGGTTCACCAGGCAGGGCAAGCTGCGGAGCCGAGCCTGTCCCAGTCATCGCAGCGTCAGCGGCACGCCGATGCGCCCGGCGATCGCCAACAAGTGAATCACCGCGTTGGTGGAGCCGCCGATGGCGGCGTTCACGCGGATCGCATTCTCGAACGCGTTGCGCGTGAGGATCTGCGACAGCTTCATCTCCTCCTCGACCATCTCGACGATGCGCCGGCCGGTGAGCTGCGCCTGCCGGTAGCGGCGCGAATCGACGGCGGGAATCGCCGCATTGCCCGGCAACGCCACGCCCAGCGCCTCGACCATGCTCGCCATGGTCGAGGCCGTGCCCATGGTCATGCAGTGGCCCTTCGGAGCGATGCATGCAGGACTCGGCGGCGACGAATTCTTCCTGCGCCATCTTGCCGCGCGCGCACGTCCTCGGACATCTGCCACACGCCGGTGCCCGAGCCCAGCTGCTTGCCGCGAAAGTGGCCGGTCAGCATCGGGCCGCCGGAAATGCCGATGGTGGGCAGGTCGCAGCTCGCCGCGCCCATCAGCAGCGAAGGCGTGGTCTTGTCGCAGCCCATGAGCAGCACCACGCCGTCGATCGGATTGCCGCGGATCGATTCCTCGACGTCCATGCTGGCGAGATTGCGGAACAACATGGCGGTGGGCCGCAGCTGCGTCTCGCCCAGCGACATCACGGGGAACTCGAGCGGAAATCCGCCGGCCTCGTAGACGCCGCGCTTCACGAACTCCGCGAGCTCGCGGAAGTGACCGTTGCAGGGCGTCAGCTCGCTCCATGTGTTGCAGATGCCGATGACCGGGCGGCCATCGAACATGTCGTCCGGATAGCCCTGGTTCTTGATCCAGCTGCGATGCAGGAATCCGTCTTTGCCGGAGCGGCCGAACCACTCCTGACTGCGCCGCGTTCGCTTCTTTCGGTCGTCCATCGCGCGGCAGCGTACAAAACGCCGCGATACGCGAACAATAATTTTCCTTCAGCGTGAGATACAGGCTTTGGTATGCTGACGCGCGCTCGACACGCTCTTCATGTCGAGCGCGCAGCCATAACTACTCACCGCCGAATTCTTGAGTGCACGCAACAGAACATTGGCCGCCGGCGACAGCAGCCAGTCGGTGCGCGTGATGATGCCGAAGGCATCCATCGTGCACGACAGCGGCATCGGCAGCATCGCGACCATGCCGTAGGTGGCGTAGTAACGCGCCACCTCGGTGGGCACCACCGCGATGAAATCGGTCTGCTGCAGCATCTTGGTCACGAACAGCAGCGATGCCGTTTCGATGAGCTGCGTGGGCGGCGCGAGCCCCGCCTCGCGGAACATGAGGTCGAAGCGATGCCGCAGCACGCTGCCCGAGGGCGGCACGATCCAGGCCTTTTTCTCGACCACGCCGAGCGTGAGACCGGCCACGTTGAGCAGCGGATGTCCGGGCCTGACTACCGCGCACACCGGCTCCTCGGCGAGGCGCTCATAGCGCAATCCGGTCTTGTCCTGCCGCTCGAACAACCGGCCGATCATGATGTCGAGCTTGCCCTGCGCGAGTTGCTCGATGAGCACGTTGCTCGATTCGACGTGCAGCTCGACGCGCAGCTTGGGGTTCTCGCGCGCCATGGTCATGATGGCCTGCGGAATCAGGCTGAGCGCAGGCCCGGTGATCGCGCCGAGGCTCACGTGCCCGGAAAGACCGGTCTTGAGCGCGTCGACTTCCTGACCCGCTTCGCGCAGGCTGGACAGCGCAATTCGCGCATGACGGATCATGGTTTCGCCATACCAGTTCGGGCGCATGCCGCGCGGCTGGCGATCGAACAGCGTCACGCCCAGCATGTCCTCGAGATCCTTGAGCAGCTTGGAGGCCGCCGGCTGGGACATGTTCAGCACTTCGGCGGCGCGATGAATATTCCCTTCATCGCAGATGGCCGTGAGCAGCATGAGCTGCCGCGTCTTGAGGCGTGCGCGAATGAACCAGGGCGTATTCGAAGTCATTCTTGTATCCCCCCGCCGAAGCATCGATATTTGTCTGAGTATAGCTCCGTAACAATATCGGGCTTGTTGGATATCGATACCAATCTCATGATGCCTCGCCAAAATTCGGCGAAGCCGCAGCTACCGGGGGGCCAATGATGCGTTTAAGTCAACTGGCGTTGGGATTCATCGTCTTGCTGCTGGCGGCCTGCTCGGGCGGGTCCGATAAAGCCGGCGGCGATGCCGCGAAGCCAATCGTGCTGGGCTTCAGCCAGATCGGCGCCGAGAGCGAGTGGCGCACGGCGAACACCACGTCGATCCAGAGCGCGGCCCAGGAGGCCGGCATCACGCTGCGCTTCTCCGACGCCCAGCAGAAGCAGGAAAACCAGATCAAGGCGCTGCGTTCCTTCATCGCGCAGCGCGTGGACGTCATCGCCTTCTCGCCGGTGGTGGAGACCGGCTGGGAGACGGTGCTGCGCGAAGCCAAGGCGGCGAAGATCCCCGTCATCCTCACCGACCGCGCCGTCGAGGTCAGCGATGACTCGCTGTATCTGTCGCTGATGGGCTCGGACTTCGTCGAGGAAGGCCGCAAGGCGGGCCGCTGGCTGCTCGAGAATATTCGAAGGACCGGAAGGACGTGCACGGCGACGTCAACATCGTCGAGCTGCAGGGCACGGTCGGCTCGGCGCCGGCCAACGATCGCAAGAAGGGCTTCGCCGAAATCATCGCCACCGATCCGCGCTACAAGATCATCCGCTCGCAGACCGGCGACTTCACGCGCGCCAAGGGCAAGGAAGTCATGGAGGCCTTCCTGAAAGCCGAAGGCAAGAAGATCAACGTCCTGTTCGCGCACAACGATGACATGGCGATCGGCGCCATCCAGGCCATCGAGGAAGCCGGCCTCGAGCCAGGCAAGGACATCACCATCATCTCCATCGACGGCGTGAAGGGCGCGTTCGAGGCCATGATCGCGGGCAAACTCAACGTGACGGTGGAGTGCAGCCCCTTGTTAGGCCCGCAGCTCATGGCCGCGGTCAAGGACGTGGTGGCGGGCAAGCCGATTCCGAAGCGGATCGTCACCGAGGAGTCGGTGTTCCCGAAGGAAGTGGCGGCCAGTCTGCTCCTGCTCGGCCTTCTGGCCGCGCAACGCGAAGTACAGGGCTGCGCCGAAACCGGCGAGCAGCAGCACGGTCAGAACCACCTTGCCCAGCTTCGACGACATGGCCAAGCTCCCTTCGGCGGCGACTTTAACCGGCGGCGCGGCATCATTTGCGGATGCCCAAGCCGCCGACCCTGGACGACCTGCGCCGATATGCGGTGTCGCGCACGCTGTTCAAGCCCACCACCCTCCTCCGGGCGATCGAGAAGCTCGGCTTCGTCCAGGCCGACCCGATCCGCGCCCCGGCGCGCGCCCAGGACCTGACCCTGCGCCATCGGGTCGCCGGCTACCGCGCCGGCGACCTCGAGCGCCGCTACGCGAGGCTCGCGGTCGAGGAGGATTGCCTCGTCAACTACGGCTTCCTGCCGAGGAAGCACCTGGCGCTGATGCATCCGCGCACGGCCCGGCGCACCTGGGGCGCGGGCACGAAGCGGAAGGCGGAGGAGCTGCTCGCCTTCATCCGCGAGAACGGCGCCGACCCATCCGCGCGTCGTGCAGGAGCATTTCGCGCACGGCCGCCGAACCAATGCCTGGGGCGGCAGCTCCCTGGCGACGACGCACCTCCTCGACGGCATGCACTATCGCGGCCTGCTGCGCGTCGCCCGGCGCGAGAACGGCACCCGCATCTACGAGGCCGCGGCGCATCCGCCGGCGATACCAGCCGGGCCGCGCGCGCCGAGCGGGCGGCGGCGCTGCTCGAGCTGGTGCTGCGCAAGTACGCGCCGCTGCCGGGCACCGAGCTTTCGCTACCTGACCTACCTGCTCGGCTACGGCGCGCCGCACCTGGCGAAGGAATCGCGCACCGCGCTGAAGGCGGCGCGCGAGCGGTTCGCGACGCGTGCGCATCGACGGCGTCGACTGGTACTGGCCCGCCGACGAGAACCCGCGCTCCTCGCGCTACGCGCCGGACGAAGAGGTGCGCCTGCTCGCACCCTTCGACCCGATCGCCTGGGACCGCCGCCGCTTCGAGCTGCTCTGGGGCTGGACCTACCGCTTCGAGGCCTACACCCCGGCGCCGAAGCGAAAGCTCGGCTACTACGCCCTGCCGCTGCTCTGGCGGGACCGCGTCCTCGGCTGGGGCAATGCCTCGGTCCGGGACGGGCGGCTCCTGCTGCAGACGAAGTTCGCCGACGACACCGTGCGCGACGACGCCTTCAAGCGCGCGCTCGCCGACGAGAAGGCGCGCATGAAGGAGTTCCTCGGGCTCTGACACTCCTCCTCCCTCTCCCGCTCGCGGGAGAGGGTCGAGGTGAGGGTGGCGCCTCAGACCGTCCCCGCGCAGGTGCTCGACGAGCTGGTCGAGCACGCCCGCATCCGCCAGCACCCTGCGATGGCCGAGGCCGCTCGACGTCACGAGCCGCGCCCCGGCGATGGCGCCGGCGAAGCGCTCGGCGCCGGCGATGGGCGCGGTGCGGTCGTCCCGGTCGTGGACCAGCAGGGTCGGCTGCGCGAGCCGCGCGCCGAGCCAGGCCGGCTCGAACTGCTCCATCGGCACGCCTTCGCGTCGCTCGATCCATTCCTGCATGCGCGCCGCCAGCGCTTCGCCGGGGCCCAGCACGCCGGCGAACCAGCGCAGGAACTGGCGCGGCGGCGGCGAAGTCGCGACCAGCGCCAGCCGCTTCGCGGGCAGGCCGCGCGCCACCGCATGGGCCGAGGCCAGGGCACCGAGCGAATGCGCGGCGATGCCGTGCCACGGTCCCATCCGCGAGCTCACGGCGAACAGGGCGCGCACCCATTGCGGCAGGGTGCTGCGGTCGCCGTCGCTGCGGCCGTGCGCCGGCAGGTCGACGAGCACCGGATCGAATCCGGCCTCGGCCAGGCGGTCGCCGAGCGGGCGCCACTGCTGCGCATCGCCGGCCCAGCCGTGAACCAGCAGGATGCGGGGCCGGCAGGAAGCCGCGTCCGGGCGCTGCCAAGTGGTCAGCTCGCCGCCTTCGAACGGATGGCGGGTCGCCGACCAGGGCGCCGGCACCGCCTTCGCACGCGCTTGCTGCTTGCCGGGAAGCGGGGTGAAGAACAGCTGCAGCGCGAGACGGGTGGCGAAGGCCGGCGACCAGCGATGTGCCAGCCGCAGCGACGCGCCGACCAGGCGCGCCGCGGGCGTCGCGTAGAAGGCCGCCGCGGGATTGGCGGGAGTCGCCGCGCTCACGACCGCCGCTCCAGGTCGAGATCAGTGGCTACCAGCTCGAAATCGATGTTGTGATCGGGCAGCGCCGACCAGAGCCGCCACAGCGGACAGGCCGCCGAGCAAGGACAGGAGGACGAGAAAGAAACGAGCAGGAAGATCATGGCCATCTCCGGAGACAAGGAACCCGCATCATTTAGCACGACCGTGCGAAGTCCGGTCGAAACGAAGCACGCCGGGGTTCGAGGCGTTCTCATTCAGTCTCGGGGTCTTGAGCTTACGAAAGCGAGGCCTGCAGCAGGCGCTGCCAGGCCGTCCAGGCGCGGTCCGCCGCCCGGGTGTCGTCGAGGAAGCGGGCATCGCGCATCAGGCCGGTGAAAAGCGCATCCATCTCGAACACGAGCTGCTCGGCTTCGGTATCCGCCGCGAGATGCCCGGCGTCGATCGCCTGGATCACCGTGCGCTTGAGCGCCGCACGCCAGCGCATGACGCCCTCGAGCAGGCGATCGCGCACCGGCCCGGCGCCGGTCGTCGTACTCGAACGCGCCGGCGCAGTAGATGCAGCCCTGGCGCAGCTCGACCTCGCGGGCGCGCTGCAGCCACAGCCGCATGATCGCGTTCAGCCGCGGCAGGCCGCGCGCCTCGCGCATCGCCGGCATGAAGACGTCCTGCAGGAAGCGGCGGTCGTACTCCTCGACCACGGCGCACTGCAGCGCCTCGCGCGAGCCGACGCGGGAGAACACGCCGCTCTTGGACAGGCCGAGCCGCTTGGCCACCTCGCCGATCGTCAGGCTCTCCAGCCCGTCGGCCGCCGCCATCTGCAGGGCGACGTCGACGATGGCTGCCAACGTCAGGCCGCTGCGCTCGGTCCGGGTCTCCATGGAGACGCAATTTAGCACGGTCGTGCGAACTGTGCAACCCATGTCCACTCTTCGTCTCGGAGGTCAGTCAACGCGGAGCCGACGAGCCATGGCCGCCGCTCCAAGGATGCCCGCGTCGCTTCCGGTCGCGGCTTCGTTCCACCCGCGTGCGCGTAAGGAGATACGGCCACGTGAAGTCGGGGAGATTGCGGCGCAACGGCGCGAGCAACGCTTCGCCGGCTTCCGCAATGCCGCCGCCGACAAGGCACGCCTCCAGGTTGAGCGTGTTGATCAGGGTTCCCAGGCCCTGGGCGATGCGCCGGCAGGTCGCCTCGATCGCGCGGCTCGCCGCCTCCTCGCCGATGCCGCCCGCGCGAAGATGTCCTCCGGTGGCAGCCGCGACGGGCCGCCTTGCCGCTGATAGGCGGCCGCGAATCCGGCCGCGCAGGCGAAGTCCTCCAGCGTGCGGGGGGGATCCACCGACGCACTGAGCACCATGGCGCCGATCTCCGGCGGCTCGCCGTCCGCCCCCAGGATGACTCGGCCGCCGATGACCACGCCGCCGCCGACCCCCGTGCCGAAGGTGACGACGACGAAGCGCTCCAGACCCCGGCCCGCTCCGAACAGCAACTCGCCGGAGGCGGCCGCGGTGCCGTCGTTCATGGTCGCGACACCGGAATGCCGACCCGCTCGCGCAGTGCCGCGGCCAGCGAGCGGTTGCGCAGCAGCCGGACGTTGCCGGTGCCGTCGACCATCAGGCCGTCGCCGCCCTGTGCATGGCCGGGCGCGGCGACGCCGAGGCAGCTCGCCTCGGCCGTCGTGCTTCCTGCGCCATCGCGCGCACCTCCGCGGCGATCGCATCGGCCAGCGCCTCGAACGTCCGCATCGACGCGTAGGCGATCCGCCGACGCGCGAGCACCCGGCCGCCCGGGTCCCACGAGCCCCATCTTGATCGTGGTGCCGCCGACATCGATGCCGACGGCAACGGCATCGGGCCGCGTCATGGTTCGGCGTTGGTCTTGATCGCCGAGCTCGCGGGAGAAGCCGCCGTGCCGCATCGACCGCGGGCTCGAGCCCCGCGCCTCGGCGAGGAGCACCGCCAGCCACTGGAACGGCAGCACCAGGCCCAGCGCGCTCCACGGGCGGCGGGCAACGAAAGGCCGGCCGGCCAGTGGGCGCCCGCCGGATCGACGATCAGCCCCCGGCAGTCGCGACGCGACATCGCGGCACGCGCGCGCTCGGCTTCCGCGATCTCGTCGTCGCCTTCCGCGATCACTAACGCGATCGACTTCGGCGTCAGGCCGTGCAACCGGCCGTGCAGGAGCTCCTCGGTCGGGAAGGCGGCGGCTCGGAACACCGGACATCTCGGCGATCTTCAGCGACGCCTCGAGCGCGATGCCGTGGTTGGCACGGCGCCCGGCCACGACGATGGCATCCACGTCGGCCAGCGACGGCACGAGCGCCCGGGCGGCCTCGGCGGCCTGCTCGACGATCGGTGCCAACGCCGTCGCCGGTCATCGCCTCGGATGCCGGCGCGCCGAGCGATTCGGCGATTGACGAAGAGCATCGCCAACGAGCCGGTGAAGCCCTTGGTCTTCGGCCCCACCGGTTCGTCGCCGACCGGCAGGAGCAGCACCTGCGCGCCGCAAGACGCCAGCGGCCCGTTCGGCGCCGCCGTGATCGCCAGGGTCCGAAGACCCGCAGCCAGCGCGGCCTTCGCGGCCAGGATCGACGTGGCGCTCGCGCCGCTCTGCGACAGCACGATCACCAGCGGCTTCGACGCCGAATCGCCGATCTCGGCGACGAAGTCCTCCGGCTCGTGGACCCCGACCGGGCCGCGCCGCGCGGCGACGAAGCGCGGGCGCGCCACCTGCAGCGCATTGAACGACGATCCGGAACCGACCAGCGCGACGCCGTCGAAGGGAGACCAGGCAGCCACGTTGCCGCGAACGCACGCGCGGCCTCGACGCTGCGGTCGAGCGCAGCCGGCTGCTCGCGGATGAAGATCGGAAGGGTCACGGCGGTCAGCCCTTGATGCCGCCCTCGGTCATCCCGCTGCGGTAGTAGCGCTGGATGAACGCGAAGGGCACGGCGATAGGGAATCGAGAGGAGCACGGCCGCCGCCATCAGCCGCGCGTAGTCGATCTGGTGCTGGCCGAGCAGGTAGTACATCAGCACCGGTGCGGTCTGCGCCCGCTCCGACGTCGTGTAGAGCAGGGCGAAGATGTACTCCTGCCACGAGAGAACGAAGGCGAAGATACACCTCGGTGACCATCCCGGCGTCGCGATCGGCAGGACGATGTTCCAGATGACGCGGAAGTCGCCGCAACCGTCGATGCGCGCGGCCTCCTCGATCTCCACCGGAATGTCGCGCAGCGACGTGGCGACCATCCAGGTGCAGATCGGAAGCGTGACCGAGAGGTACGCGAAGGTCAGGCCCGGCAGCGTGTTCAGCAGGCCCCACCGCCTGCAGCATGATGTAGAAGGGCACGAAGAACACCATCGGCGGAAAGAACTGCGCCGCGAGGATGCCGACCAGCATCGGACGCCCGCCGCCCCGCACCAGCCGGGTCAGCCCGTAGGCGGCCGGTACCGAGAGCACGAGGCTGATCAGGGTGACGGCGATGAGAGACCACCGCGCTGTTGAAGAGCGAGCGCAGGAAGCGCGCGTCGCCGAGGATCGCCGCATAGTTCTCGAGCGTGACGGTCCGGCGGCAGCCAGCGAATCGGCCAGGCCACGACGTCGGCGATCGGCTTGATGCTGGTCACCAGCATCCAGGCGTAGGGAAAGAGCACGAACACGGTGGTCGCGACCAGCACCAGATGGGCGAGCAGCTGGATCGGCCGGCTCGGGCGGCCCATGCTTCAGGCCCTCGGCCGCGCGCCGGATCGGCGATCCGGAGGTAGAGCATGGTCACGACGAGGATCGCGACGAAGAGCAGCATCGAGGCCGCCGCCGCCATCCCGAAGTCGAACGCGTCGAACGCCACCTTAGATGTACAGGCCCATGACCTCGGTGCGCGCAGCGGCCCGCCGCCGGTCATGATGATCGCCAGCGTGAACGCGTTGAAGGCCCAGATCGCCGAGAGCAGCACCGAGGTCGCGATCGAGGCGCCATCAGCGGGGTGATGACGCGGCGAAGGTTCTCGGCCGGGTGGCTCCATCCACCTGCGCGGCCTCGACGAGGTCGCGCGGAATCGCCTGCAGCCCGGTGAACAGCGTGATCGCCACCAGCGGAAAGAACTTCCAGGTGTTGGCGAGGATCAGCGAGAGCTGTGCCATCGCCAGGCGACGCCAGCCAGGCGACCGGCTGCTCGACGAGCCCGAGCCGCTTCAGCATGTCGTTCAGCACGCCGAGCTCGGGGTGATAGAGCCAGAGGAACACGACGGCGACGACGACGAACGACGACACCCACGGCACCATGACGACGGCGCTGTAGAAGGCGCGAAGGCTCGACGACGGCGTTCAGCGCCAGGGCGACGGCCATGCCGACGACCAGCTGCAGCGCGACATTGCCCGACGACCCACAGGAGCGTCACCGACGTGGCGTTCCAGAACGCGT
>CAVQEZ010000008.1:0-38743 GCA_963711635.1 uncultured Pseudomonadota bacterium | reverse complement strand
TCGCGGTTGACGGTTTCGACGTAGACACCGGCCGAGGCGGCCTGGGCAGCCAGCAGGCCGCTCGCAATCAGGGCAATGCGTTTCATGAATCCCTCGCGATGATTTGTGCGGCGACTCTAGCATCGGGCGCGGGCCGCTGTAATTTGTGCACAATTTTCATAGACTTGCGCCAATGGTCATGGAACGCCGCAAGCCTGTGCTGGGACGCGTCGTGCCCGGTGTTACGCCGGACACACAACGACGCCTGCGTGGCTTCTTTGCGTTGCTGCAGGCGCTGAGCGCCTCACTGGCCGGCGGGCTGGCGTTTCTCATGTTCTGCACGCCACCCCGGCGCAAGGTCGATCCCGCCGATGCGCCCATCGTGGCGCAGGCCACCCGCTCGACGCTGCGCTGTGGAAAGGATCGCTTCACCATCTTCAAGTGGGAGCATCCCGGCCCGACGGTGGTGCTGCTGCATGGCTGGGGCTCGCATGCCGCGCGATTCGCCGACTTCGTCGCGCCACTGCATCGCGCCGGCTTCTCGGTCATTGGTATCGATGCGCCGGCCCACGGCACTTCGCCGGGTCGCTTCTCCGACCTGCCGCGCTTTCGAGACAGCCTGGCCGAAGTCCTGCGCGCGCACGAGCCCATTCACGCGGTGATCGGGCATTCGCTGGGCGGCGGTGCGGTGCTCACGGTGCTCGCCGAGACGGCCGACCATCATCCGAAGAAGATCTGCCTGTTCGGCGTGCCTTCGGACATGGATTACATCCTCGAGTCCTTCGCGATGATGTTAGGCCTCAAGCCGCCGGCGCTGCGCAACCTGCGCGCCCGATTCCTGAAGCAATTCGGCCGGCCAGCCAGTGCCGTGTCGGTGGCGGCGGCCGCGCCCAGTGTGCGCATCCCGGTGCTGGTGGTGCACGACGAGGACGACAACGTGGCGCCCATTGCACAGGGAACGGCGATGGCCGCGGCCATTCCCGGCGCCGTTCTGTGGCGCACGCGCGGATTCGGCCACAGCGGTGCGCTGCGCGATCCGCCGACGATTCAGCGAGTCATCGAGTTCCTGACCGAGTGAACCTCAGAAACTCGCGCGGAAGAACAGCTCGGGTCCGCTGGTGTCGAGGTTGAACAGCAGCGGCTGGTCGCTATCGAAGACCTCCAGGTCGGTCTCCATCCTGCTGTAGCCCAGGCCGACGGCGAAATTCTTGCGCCAGCGGTACTGGATGTCGCCGTGGTAGTCGGACATCTCGCCTTCGAAATCCTCGGGATTGGCCGAGAACTGCTGGCCGCGCAGCGTGACGGACCAGCGCTTGGAAATCCGGAATGCCAGGCTCGCGGCGATGGTCGGGAAGATGCCGACTTCGGAAGCTTCCTCGCGGTTCAGCGTGCCCGGCTCGCCGCCCGAGGCCTGCGCTTCGATGACGTGAATGCCGAGACCGAGCCCGCCTTCGAAGCGATTCGTGTGAACGAACGAATACGTGTACGTGAGCGACAGCACGCGCCAGTCGAGCTTGCTGCGAAAGGTCGTTCCTTCCTCGAATATCTCGTCGCCGAAGATGATGTCGCGCGGCAGCGGCTGCTCGGAAAATCGATTGAGCTTGAAGTAGTCGATGCGAACGTGGTTGTTCTCGCGCATGCGAATGTCGAATTCCATGCGCCCCTGATCGACCTTGTCGTCGAGGCCGAGATCCTCCTCACCGTTCAACGTGGAGCCCTCGATGACGGAATTCGGATCCAGGCGCAGGATCGTGGTCACCGACGCCGGAAAGTAGATGCCACGCACATAGAAGTGATCGCTGACGGGACTGGCGATGTCGAGCGACTTGGGCTGGAGCGCCTCGCTGGGTTTGAGCACCGGCTCGGCTTTCTGCTGTCTGGGGCCGTTGTCGACGGGCTCTTCCGCGTCCTTGCGCCACAGGGCGCATCCCGCATTCAGCAGACACAAAGCGACGATCAGCGTGAGGCGCATTCCGGCTCCCGGCGGACAGGCAAACAAGCGGCGCCATAATCTAACAGGCGGGGTAGCCGCGCCAGAGTCGGCCGAAGGAGACGGTGCGGGTGTGCGCTACGTCACAGCCTGCCAGTGGTTTAAGCTGCGCCGACAGCGCGGCCGTCACAGGCCGAGGCGACGTGGCAGAAAGAAATAACCAGAAGAACGAGGGAGAACCATGTCTAGCAATCGATACGCGGCACCTCGAGCCGCCGTCAGTGACTTCGAGGGTACGGAGGAATATCAGGACATTCGCATGTGGTCAGCGAGCGGCCGCGTTGGCCGATTGCGCTACCTCGCATATACCACCGGGGCATCGTTGCTCGCCGGCTGTGCGGCGGCAGTCCTGGGCGGAGCTCTGGGCGGGCTCGGGATGATCGTGGCGTTGCTGGCCTATGTCGTCGCGGTCGTGTTCAGCGTCATGATCGCGATCCAGCGCAGTCATGACATGGATTGGAGTGGATGGACCGTGCTGCTCGCCCTGATTCCTTTCGTCGGCCTGATCTGGATATTCAAGTCAGGTTCCGCGGGAGTGAATGCCTACGGAGCACCGCCGCCGCCCAACACCACGGGTGTGAAAATCCTGGGACTGCTGCTGCCGATCCTGTTCGTGGTCGGCATCCTGGCCGCGATCGCCCTTCCCGCGTACGCGGAATACACCAGACGCGCGGCGGGTGGCTAAGCAATCGTCCTGAAACTGGCCAAGGTGCAGAGCGGGACGCATGTTGCGTCCCGCTCGCACAATCTCTAGCGCTTCATCGCCTCGAAGAATTCGCTGTTGGTCTTCGTATCCTTCATCTTGTCGAGAAGGAATTCGATCGCCGACAGCTCGTCCATCGGGTGCAGCAGCTTGCGCAGGATCCAGATCTTGGCGAGCTCGCCCTGGTCCGTGATGAGCTCTTCCTTGCGCGTGCCCGACCGGTTGATGTTCATGGCCGGGAACACACGCTTCTCGGCGATGCGACGATCCAGGTGGATTTCGCTGTTGCCCGTGCCCTTGAACTCTTCGTAGATCACGTCGTCCATCTTCGAGCCGGTGTCGATGAGCGCGGTGGCGAGAATCGTCAGGCTGCCGCCCTCTTCGATGTTGCGCGCGGCGCCGAAGAAACGCTTCGGCCGCTGCAGCGCGTTCGCATCCACACCACCGGTGAGTACCTTGCCGGAGCTGGGCACGACGGTGTTGTAGGCGCGCGCCAGGCGCGTGATGGAGTCGAGCAGGATCACGACGTCCTTCTTGTGCTCGACGAGGCGCTTGGCCTTTTCGATCACCATCTCCGCGACCTGCACGTGTCGCGCGGCCGGCTCGTCGAACGTCGATGAAACGACCTCGCCCTTCACCGTGCGCTGCATCTCGGTGACTTCTTCCGGGCGTTCATCGATCAGCAGAACGATGAGGTGCACCTCGGGATGATTCGCCGTGATGGACGTGGCGATGTTCTGCAGCAGCATGGTCTTGCCGGCCTTGGGAGGCGAGACGATGAGTCCTCGCTGGCCCTTGCCGATCGGTGCGGCCAGGTCGATGGCGCGCGCCGTGAGATCTTCGGTCGAGCCATTGCCACGCTGCAGCTTGAGCCGCTTGGTGGGATGGAACGGCGTGAGATTCTCGAACAGCACCTTGTTGCGCGAGCTGTCCGGTGAATCGAAGTTGATTTCGCCGACCTTGAGCAGCGCGAAGTAGCGCTCGCCGTCCTTCGGGGGCCGGATCAGGCCCGAAATCGTGTCGCCGGTGCGCAGGTTGAAGCGGCGAATCTGGCTCGGAGACACGTAGATGTCGTCCGGGCCGGCGAGATACGAGCCGTCCGAGGAACGCAGGAAGCCGAAGCCGTCCTGCAGGATCTCGAGCACGCCGTCGCCGTAGATGTTTTCGCCGTTGCGCGAATGGGCCTTCAGGATGCCGAAGATGATGTCCTGCTTGCGCGAGCGGGCCATGCCCTCCACGCCCATGGAATCGGCCATCTTGACCAGCTCGTAGATCGGCTTGGCCTTGAGGACCGAGAGGTTCATCGAGCTCTTGGTGGCCGCGAGATCGGCCTGGCTGATGATCTCGGACTGGTCTACTTCGAGCATCTCCTGCGGCAGCTCGTCGGGACGCGGCCCGCCGTTGTTTCCCGGCCGGTAGTTCGGATCGCGGTTGCCGTCGCGGTCGCGATGCTGTCCACCGCCGCCACCACCACCACCATGACGTGGGCCCTTGTTAGGGCGATTGCGGCCCTGATTTCCCAAGTAGCCCCTCACAGGTGCGCGTCCAGGAATGATTTGAGGTCCGGCTTGCGGACCGAGCCGACTTTCTGAGCTTCGGGCTTGCCGCCCTTGAAGAGGATCAGTGTCGGGATGTTGCGGATGCCGTACTTCGGCGGGGTCTGTGGGTTCGATTCGATGTCAATCTTCGCGATGCGAAGCTTGTCCTTATATTCAGTTGCGATCTCGTCGAGGATCGGCGCGATCATTTTGCAGGGGCCACACCACTCGGCCCAGAAATCCAGAAGAACGGGCTTTTCGGACTTGAGCACGTCCTGGCTGAACGTTGCGTCCGTGGTGTGCACGATGTCCGGGTTACTCACGTGGAAGGACCTCCATGGGAAACAATTTGGCTTTTTGGGCTCGAGTGATGGATACAGGCGGGGTATTCAGAAGCAGTTGCTTCGCAGCGGCAGAAGCCGTGCTCAGGACGCGATCAAACGGTTAGACTGCGGCACCGCAGCCAGACTGGCCTGATAGGCCCTCTTTGAAGGGTAAGTTGGAACCTAGTGGTTTAAGGAAACTTTGGATTTGCGGCTCAGGGCTCGTCAACGAGCAGGTCCGCGTCTTGGGGCCATTTTTTAACTGGTCCGCCTCCCATTTGCAAGCGGCACGTCGCGCCAATACATAAGTAATCGGCAATTAATGACAGAGACACACCTTTCCGACCTCAGATTCGATTCGCTCGATCTCCTTCCCGAAGTCGCCCGCGGCATCAGCGAAGCTGGTTTCGTCCGCGCCACGCCCGTGCAGGCGAGTACTTTGCCGATTGCGCTCCTGGGCAAAGACGTTGCAGGCCAGGCTCAAACGGGCACCGGCAAGACCGCCGCGTTTCTGGTGGCCCTGTACCAGCGCCTGCTGACGAATCCATCGCGGACATGGCCGCAGCGGCAGCGGCATCCGCGCGCTGATCCTGGCGCCCACGCGCGAGCTCGCCGTGCAGATCTTCAACGACGCGCAGGTACTGGGCAAGCACACCGGACTCAGGATTGCCGTGGTATTTGGGGGCGTCGACTACGAAAAACAACGCAAGACGCTGCAGGACGGCGTCGATGTGCTGATCGGCACGCCTGGCCGCGTCATCGACTACTTCAAGCAACACGTGTTCGACATGCGGCACGCGCAGGCCGTGGTGCTCGACGAAGCCGACCGCATGTTCGACCTCGGTTTCATCGCCGACATCCGCTTCATCCTGCGCCGGCTGCCCAAGCCCGAGCAGCGCCAGTCGATGTTGTTCTCGGCCACGCTGTCGCATCGCGTGCTCGAGCTGGCCTACGAGCACATGAACAACCCGGAGCTGGTGCGCATCGAGCCGGACCAGCGTGACCGTCGGACCGCGTGCGGCAGCTCATCTACTTCCCGGCCATGGAAGAAAAGGTGCCGCTGCTCATCGGCCTGCTGCGCCAGTTCGATGCTCACCGCACCATGGTATTCGTGAATACCAAGCGCGTGGCGGAGAAGCTCGAAGGCTATCTACTCGCGCAACGGTTTCAAGGCGCAGGCATTGTCGGGCGACGTGCCCCAGAAGAAGCGCCTGCGCTTCATGCGCGAGTTCCACTCCGGCGAACTGGCCGTGCTGATCGCCACCGACGTGGCCTCGCGCGGCCTGCACATCCCCGACGTCAGCCACGTGTTCAACTTCGACCTGCCGCAGGATGCCCCCGACTACGTGCATCGCATCGGCCGCACGGCGCGCGCCGGCGCCGAGGGCGACGCCATCAGCTTCGGCTGCGAGGAATACGCGGTGGGCCTCCCGGACATCGAGGCCTACATCACCCACAAGATTCCCGTGGCCGCGGTGAAACCCGAACTGCTGGCCAGGGACCTCAAGCCGCCCGTTTACAAGGAATGGGATCCCGAAGACGGGCCGCGTCCGGTGCGCCGTCCCGGCGGCGGTGGCGGGCGTGGTGGTCCGCGTCGCCCGGGTGGTGGTGGTGGCGGTGCCGCCGTACCGGCGGCGGCGGTCACAGGGGCGGCGGCGCCAGGCGCGGCGGTCGCTAGAGGTCGGCGACGCTGTCGACGCTCGGATGGTCCGGGTGTTCGCGTCGCGAACCGCGCGTATCCCAGTGCCGCACGCCATAAACCCAGCGAATACCGGCCACGCGTGCCGCCTGCAGCATGCGCGAGTTGTCGTCGGCGAACAGGCTGCGCGCCGGATCGAAGCCGAAGCGTTCGACCGCCGCCCGCCAGAATCTCTCATCTTCCTTGGGATGCCCGAATTCGTGAGAGGTGACCGACGCGTCGAGGTAGTCCAGCACTCCGGTCTGCTCGTGTTTCACCGCCAGAGCCACGGGGTGGGAATTCGTCAACAACAGCAACCGCTTGCCGGCGGATCGCATGCGCTGCAGGAATTCGCGCGCACCCGGCAGCCAGGCCACGTGGGAGCGCACTTCGCGATGCAGCGCACCGATGTCCACACCCAGCGTTCGTGACCAATATTCGATGCAATACCAGTCCAGCGTGCCGCTGCGCTCGGCGAAGCGCCGCGCGATCTCGGCATAGGCGGCGTGCAGGTCCATGGACTGTGCAACCGCGAAACGTTGCGGCACCAGGTCGCGCCAGATGTGGTTGTCGTAAGCCTGGTCGAGCAATGTGCCGTCGAGGTCCAGGCAGACGGTGTCGATTGACGACCAATCCGGTTGCGAAGGGGATGCGGGTGACATGCGGCGCGTATCATACGGACCCCTGAATGGATGCAGGCACTGAAACCCTCGTCGATTTCCATACGCACAGCCATTTCTCCGATGGCGTGCTGGCGCCGGCACAGCTGGTGGAGCGGGCGCGCGCGCGCGGCGTGTCCACACTCGCCCTGACGGATCACGACACCACGGCAGGGCTCGGGGCGGCCCGGGCCGCCTGCGAAGCGGCATCCATGCACTTCGTGCCGGGCGTGGAGCTCTCCACCGACTGGCGCGGCCAAACTATTCACATCGTCGGGCTCGAGATCGACGAGCGCCATGGCGGAATGCAGGCGCATCTGTCCCGGGTGCTGGAGCGACGCCAGGCGCGCCTAGGGGAAATCGGGGAACGACTGGAAAAGCGTGCACGCCTGCCAGGCCGTGAGCTGGCGGCCGCGGCCACCACCTGCGCGGCGCCCACACGACTGCACCTGGCGCGCGTGCTGGTCGCGCGCGGCTTCGCCCGGGATACGCAGGAGGCCTTCGATCGCTGGCTGAACCGCAACACGCCGGGCCACGTTCCCGCCGAGTGGCCCTCGCTGGAATCGGCCATGACCGTATTACGTGAAAGCGGCTCCATCGCGGTCATGGCCCACCCGCATCGCTATCGGTTCTCGGCCGGGCAATTGCGCGAGTTGACCGCGGCATTCGCGCAGCAAGGCGGCGCGGCGCTCGAAGCCAGCATGGCCGGAATGAGCCCGAACGACGCGGACCGCATTGCCTCGTTATGTCGGCGGTTCAAACTGCTCGCGTCCATGGGTTCGGACTTCCACGATCCGGCGGTGCCGTGGAATCCCCTCGGCCGCTGGCTTAAGCTTCAGCCCGGTCTCGATCCGGTCACAGAGTTATTTACGACAGCCTGCCGATGAGCGACATCGAAGATCAGGACAACGTCGATCGCGAGCTTTTCAAGAATGTGGAAAAGCTGCGGGAACTGCGCATAGCGCACCGCGATCTGGACGAAGTCATCGCACGGCTGTCGCTCGATTTCCAGACCGACCAGCTCCAGCTCAAGCGCCTCAAGAAGCGCAAGCTCATCCTCAAGGATCAGATCACTCGTCTCGAGAGCGAGCTGATTCCCGACCTCAACGCCTGAATGACCGGCCGCCCTTTCCAATCGAAGCAGGCTTCGTGAAGCAGTTTTTCGAGCAGCTCACGACACCGGAAGTCATGGCCGAGGTGATCGCCCTCATCATGGCGGCACTGCTGGCCACGGCGCTCGCGCACTACATCAAGCGCTGGCTGCGCCCGCTGGCCGAACGTTCCGATCTCGGCATCTGGTCGCGGCGCCTGGTCATCGCCGGCATGGTGATCGCGCCCTCGTTCATGGGCGTCGTGCTGATCCTCGGCCTGCGCGCGCTGTTCGTCAGCTTCGGCCTGCGTGTCGAGCTCATCGACGTGGCCATGGACCTGGCGACGGTGCTGGTGCTGGTGCGCTTCGGCGTGCATGCCCTCAGCGTTTCGCTGGGACCGAACAGCTGGATCCGTTCCTGGGAGCTGCGGATCACCTTCGTGCTGTGGACCGCCATCGCATTCCAGGTCCTGGGCTGGTTCGGCGGAATCGAACGCACGTTCGACAGCATCGACCTGGTTCCCGGCAAGACCACCTTCAGCGTGTGGGCGTTGCTGAAGAGCATCGTCGTCATCGTGGGATTCCTGGTGGCCACGAGTCTCATCGCGCGCACCATCGAGCGGCGCGTGATGAAGCTCGAAGGGCTTGCGATCTCCACGCGTATCGGCATTTCCAAGTTCTCGACGTTCATGCTGGTCGGGCTCGGGGTCCTGTTGGGCATCAATGCCTCGGGCGTGGATCTCACCGTGCTGGGCCTGTTCACCGGCGCCATTGGTCTGGGCCTGGGGTTCGGCCTGCAGGCCATCGCCAGCAATTTCGTCTCCGGCTTCGTGCTGCTGCTCGACAAGTCCATCAAACCCGGCGACGTCATCAGCTTCACCGGCACCACCGGCACCAGCACCGAGAATTTCGGCTGGGTGCAGGAGCTGCGCGGCCGCTACATCGTGGTACGCGACCGCGACGGCGTCGAAACGCTGGTGCCCAACCAGAACCTGATCACGAACTCGGTCATCAACTGGAGCTATTCGGATCAACGCGTGCGCATCCGACTGCCGGTCATGATCAGCTTCCAGGACGATCCCGAGATCGCGCTGCAGGTGCTGCTCGACGCGGCCGCGAACCATCCGCGCATCCTCAAGGATCCGGGCCCGGTGTCACGGCTCATGAGTTTCGAAAATTACGGCATGCGCGTGGAAGCGCGTTTCTGGATCCGCGATCCCATGAACGGCGTCAACAACGTGCGCTCCGACGTGAACCGGGAAATCTGGCGGCTGTTCAAGAAACACGGCATCACGATCCCCGTCCAGCAGCATGACGTGCGTGTCATCCAGGCCGAGAACGATCTGCCCCAACTTCGCAGGTAGCGGCAGATGAGTTTGTGGGTGAGACAAGGGCTGGAGATCCCGGATACCGATCTGGAAGTCGCCTTCATGCGTTCCTCCGGTCCGGGTGGACAGAACGTCAACAAGGTCGCCACGGCCGTGCAGCTGCGCTTCGCACTGGAGCGCAATTCGACCCTGCCTGAAGACGTCAAGACGCGGCTGCGCAGCCTCGCGGGACAGCGTCTCAATGACGCCGGCGAGCTGCTCATCGTGGCGCGCGAATCCCGCAGCCAGGAACAGAACCGCCGCATCGCGGAGGGAAAACTGCTGGATCTGGTGCGGCGCGCGCTGGTCGTTCCCCGCAAGCGCCACGCCACCAAACCCACGCGGGCGTCCAAGGAGCGGCGCCTCGATTCCAAGGCGCGCACGCAAAAGAACAAGCGGCTGCGAGGACGCATTCGACACGACGACTGAGGAAACATCGATGATCAACTGGCGCGAAAAATTCCTGGCATTCGCCATTCATTTTGTCGTGACCGCGGCGCTCGGAGCCTGCGCCGCCGCTCTCATATTCCTCGTCTGGTTCCCACATCCCTTCGCCACCATGATCGGCGGCACCGAGCTGTTCCTGCTGGTGGTGGGGTGCGACCTGGCGCTGGGCCCGCTGCTCTCGCTGGTCGTCTACAACACGCGGAAATCCCGCGGCAAGCTGGTTTTCGACTACGTCGTCATCGGCACCGTGCAGCTCGCGGCACTGCTCTACGGGGTCTACATCGTTGCCGGCACGCGTCCGGTGTACGTGGCCTTCAGCATGGACCGGTTCGAAATCGTCACCGCGCGCGACATCGACGACAAGGAGCTCGCCGCGGCGCGATCACCGGAGTACCGCCGCCTGCCGCTCACGGGACCCCGCTTCGTCAACGTGGTGATATCGCAGGCCGATCACAATGACGCACTCTTCGAAGCGCTCGCTGGAAACGAAGAACATCAGCGCCCGAAGTTCTACCAGCCGTATGCCAGCGCCCTCGCGACCATTCGCCGGCGCGCCCGCATGGTGGCTGATCTCGAGAGGAAGTTTCCTGCCTACCAGCCGCAACTCGACGCGGGGGTGCATGCGGCGGGGATTCCGCCGGAGCGGCTGCGCTGGCTGCCGGTGCGCCATCGCAATGGATTCTCGACGGCGCTCATCGACACCGAGACCGGCAAGCCGGTGCGCTACGTGGACGTCGATCCTTACGGTGAGTAGCGGGCCAGCTGGCTGGCGATACGTGTGACCAGGGCGTCGCCGAACCACTCACTGCCGTCGTTGAAGATGATGCGCAGCGTGGAGGCATCGGGAATCAGGCCGAGATAACCCTCGAGCACCACGCGGTCGAGACTGTCGACCGTTCTCAGCAGCAGCGAATCGTCGATCCTGGCGAGCACCAGGTCGTGGTGACCGATGCCGGGTCCCACGCGCAGCGAAACGCTCTTCGAAGTCCACCAGTCCTGGATGACGACGCTGCCGGAGCCGCGCCCCCACGAGTAGTCGTTGCTGGCGGCCTGATCGTTGCTCTCGTCGTCGACTTCGGCTTCGAGGCCGACGCGAAACTGTCCGCTGCGTTCCAGCTCATCGAGCAGCGCGTCGGCTTCCGGCGCAAACGGCAGGTCTAACAACTTTGCGGAATTCCCCGAATTCTTCATGTCTGCGCTGTCCCTCCTGAGACGCGATCACTTTCACGACCGGGCACGCCGCTGTCTATAGCCGGATGTCGCGACCTGGGTGGCGCTGTGCGAAAAGCCCGCGGCGCACCACGTTATGTTGCACCGACCACGCCCAACTACTCGCGGCGGCGCCAATTCCCGGTGCAGGCAGGGTTTGGAGGAAGGGAGCCAGGTTACTTCCGGCGGCGTTTTTCCAATGCCATTTTCTGATCGACGTAGGCGCGGCCGATCCACTGCGCCGCGTTGAAGTTAGTCCCGCCGTATTTCTCCTCGAACTCCTTCGTGGGACGCGCCTCGAGCACCTGCTCCTGCGTCTTGCCGGCCTTCACGAGCTTCGCCACCCGGTCGCGCACCACGACCAGCATGTCGTGGTAGGCCTGCAGCTCGGCCTTGTTGCCGAGCGGGCCGTGGCCGCGAATGATCTTCGTGTTGTCGTCGACGGTCCCGAGCACCGTCTCGTGCGCGCGGATCAATCCGTCCAGCGTGCCGCCGGTGTTGCCGTCGATGAACGGGAAGCCGCCGACGAAGCAATCCCCCATGTGCAGCACGTTGGCCTTGCGGAATCGAATGACGATATCGGTGGCGGTGTGCGCATTCGGCAGGTGCATGAACTCGAGGTCGTCGTCGTTGAAATGCAGCGTCGCGGAATCGGCGAAGGTGACGACCGGCAGCGCGGCGCGCGCCCGCGCGGGAATCGGCTGGTTGGTGGAAGGATTCACCTGGTCTGAGCCGAGGAACTTGCGCACGTTGTCGTGCGCGATGATCACGGCGCCGGCCGCACCGAACCCATCGTTGCCGCCGGTGTGATCACCGTGCAGGTGCGTGTTGATCACGAACTTCACCGGTCTTTCCGAGAGCAGCGCCACGGCGGAACGGATCTTCGGCACCATGTCGGCGAACTGGTCATCGATGATGGCCGCGCCGTCCACCCCGACAGTGAGGCCGATGTTGCCGCCGCGGCCGACCAGCATGTAGATGCCCGGCGCGACGTTCACGGTTTCGATCTTGACGTCCGGAGGTGCCGGCATCGGCGCCGGCGGAGTCTGCTGTGGATTGGTCTGCTGAGCCGACGCCAGCGAGCTGCAACCGAATGCTGCCGCGACCAGGATCTGCCGAATTCGTAGTTTCATCAGTCTCACTCCAGTGATCAGAACCAGGACTCCACCGCCGTGCTTTTCCGTTACTCGCCGGCGTGCTTGCGCATCAGGCGCCAGAGGTCGACGACATGTTCATGTTCGGTGGCCGCCGCGCCCAGCGACACACGCACCGCCCAGCGGCCATCGATGAGCGTGGGCGTGAGGTAGGCCTCCCCGGATTCGTTCACGGCCCTGGCCCAGGACTGCGTGTGCACATCGATGGCATCGGCGGCGAGCCCTGGCGGCTCGTGGCGCAGCACCAGGGTCTGCAGACGCAGCGGCGCGAGACTCTTCCAGCGCGGCGCGCGCGCCACTTCCGCGGCCAGCCACCGCGCGTGGCCGAGATCGCGGCGTATCCGGGCCTGGAGTTGTGCCACGCCCTGCTCACGGATCACGAACCACAGTTTCATGGCACGCATGCGGCGACCGAGCGGAATGCCCCAGTCGCGGTAGTTCTTCACCTGGGCATCGGTCGCGGTCTGCAGGTAGCTCGGGTTCGTGGACATCACGCGCACCAGCAGCTGCGCGTCGCGCACGAAGTAGGTCGAGCAGTCGAACGACACGCCTAACCACTTGTGCGGATTCACGACCACGGAGTCGGCGCTCTCCACTCCGTCCCACAATTCGCGGCACTCCGGCAGGATCATGGCCGAGCCCGCCATGGCGGCATCGACGTGCAGCCACAGCTCTTCGGCACGCGCCACCTGAGCGATCTGCGCGATGGGATCGAAAGCGGTGGTGGCCGTGGTGCCGCAGGTGGCGACGATGGCGCAGGGCTCGCGACCGTCGGCGACATCCTCGCGAATCGCGGTCGCCAGCGCGCCGGGGCGCATGTCGAAGTTCGCGTCCACCGCGATCCTGCGCACGTTCAGATGCCCGAAGCCGGCGAGCAGCGCGGCCTTCTCCACCGAGCTGTGCGCCTGGAGGACACATACACCACCAGCGGCCGCTCCGCTTCCTGCAGGCCGCCGCGGCTGGCCGAGTGCCTGGACGCCCGTTCGCGCGCGCACACCAGCGCCACGAAAGTCGCCGTCGAGGCAGTGTCCTGGATCACGCCCTGCCAGCGGCCGGAAAGTCCCAGCATCTGCCGCCACCAGTCGAGCGTCACTTCCTCGAGCTCGGTGAGCGCCGGACTGGCCTGCCAGTTGAGACCGAGCTGGCCGAGGCCGGTGCTGACGAGATCGCCGAGCACGGCGGCCGGCAGTCCGTTGGACGGGAAGTAGCCGTGGAATCGCGGGTCCTGCCAGTGTGTGCAGGCCGGCAGGATCAACTGCGTCCAGGTCGCGGCGGATAGCGGCGAAATCCTCGGGCGACTGCGGTGGTTCTGTGGGCAGCGCAGCGCGCAGGCTCGCCGGGCGCGGTGCGCGCCATTACCGGGAATTCGCCGCGCGCCACGCGCTCGCGATAGTCGGCGATCCAGTCGACGAGCTCGTGACCGGCGCGGCGGAATTCCTCCGGGAGTCATCAGTCGGCTGCGTCACCGACGCCCATTTCCTGGGCAAAAGGGTGCCGGACCTCGGCGCACGGCTGATGTGCATGCGTCGATAGAGGTCCGGCACCCTCTTTGCTGGCGATCCGGCGGTCTGACTTCGGCCGCACGAACCACGCCGCCAGCGCCGGCAGCAGGATGATGGCGCCCAGCATGTTCACGAAGAACATGAACGTGAGCATGATGCCGATGTCGGCCTGGAACTGCAGCGGCGAGAACACCCAGGTGACCACGCCGATGGCGAGCGTGATGCCGGTGAAGATGATGCTGGCGCCGGTCACGCGCATGGTCTTGCTCGATAGGCGTCGCGCACGCTGTCGCCTGCCTCGAGGTATTCCTGCATGCGGCTCCAGAGATAGATGCCGTAGTCGACGCCGATGCCGGCGCCCAGCGCCACCATGGGCAGCGTATTCACCTTGAGCCCGATGCCGACGATCGCCATCACCGCGTAAACCAGCACCGAGACCAGCGCCAGCGGCAGGAACACCAGCACCGTGCCCAACAAGCTGCGGAAAGTCAGCAGGCACATCAGGATCACGGCCGCGAACACCCAGCCGAGGATCGGGATATTCCTTGGCCTTCACTTCTTCGTTGGTCGCCGCCATCACGCCGACGTTGCCGGTGGCCAGGTTGAAGCTGGCGTTCGGCCGGCGTGTTGGCGTCGCGCCATTGCCTTCACCGCCGCGACGACGCGCTCGATGGTCTCGGCCTTGTGATCGCGCAGGAACAGCATCACCGGCACGACGTTGCAGTCGGCGTTCAGCAGGCCGGTGCTGGTCTCGATGTAGCGCGTCGACTGCGTCAGCTGGTTGGGCTCGCGCGGGATGTTGCGCCACTTGAGGCTGCCTTCGTTCCAGCCCGCGATGGCGATCTTGGCGACGATGGGCAGCGTGATGACCTCCTGCACGCCGTCCACGTTGCGCATCTTCCAGGCGAACGTGTCGATCGCCGTCATCAGCTCGTGGCTGGTGCACAGCGGCTCCTTGGTCTCGACGATGACCGTGAGGATGTCGACGCCGATCGAGAACTTGGTGGTGATGATGTTGCTGTCGCGGTTGTAGCGCGAATCGCGCGCGCAGCTCCGGCACGCCCGCCTGCGTATCGCCGATGGGCGTTTCCCGGCCCTTCCACACGCCGAACACGCGCGAGCAACAGCCGCGATGACGATGATGACCAGCGCGGGCCCGCGCTCGGTGATGCGCGCGAGCCGTGCCCAGTGCGCGGTGAGCACGGCCTGGCGCTGCTCGACGCGCGCCCGGTATCTGTCGTCCCATTTGACCCAGGAGACCAGCACCGGCAGCAGCACGAGATCGGTGAGGATGACGATGGCCACACCGATGCTCGCGGTGACCGCCATCTCCTGCATCACCTGCACCGGGATCAGCAGGATGGTGATGAAGCCCACGAGGTCCGCGAGCAGCGCGATGATGGCGGGCATCAGCAGCTGCCGGAAGGTCTGGCGCGCGGCGTCCATGCTGCCGACGCCCGCGACCGCGGCCTCCTTGACGGCGCTGATCTTCTGCACGCCATGCGATACGCCGATCGCGAAGATCAGGAACGGCACGAGCAGCCCGAGCGGATCGATGCCGTAGCCCAGCAGCACCAGCGTGCCGAGCTGCCAGATCACCGCGATGATGGAGCACACGATGGGCACCAGCGCCACCCTGAACGACTGCACGTAGTACCAGACCGCGAGCAAGCGTCAGCAGGATGGTGACGATCGCGAACACGACGACCGACGAGGCGCCGTCGGCGATGTCGCCGACCACCTTGGCGAAGCCGATCATGTGCACGTCGACGCCGGTCCCCTGCGCCTGCACCAGCACCGCGTCGCTCTGGATCTTGCTCGCGCACGCGGCTTTTCGAGCGTCGCGCGCCACCGCGATGGGATCGATCGAGTTTGCCGGTGGCGTCCTCCTCCAGCACGATGGCCGAGACCAGCGCGCCGGAGAAATCGTTGGCCACGAGCCGGCCGCGATGCCGGCCTTCAGGATGTTCTCGCGCACCTTCGCCAGTGCTTCGGGCGTCGGCACGAACTCCGCAGTCGACCACGTTGCCGGCTTCGATGCCGTCCTCGACCACTTCCATGTAGCGCACGTTGGGCGTGAACAGCGACTGCACGCGGCCGCGGTCGATGCCGTCCATGACCAGCACTTCGTCGGTGGCCTTCTTCAGCGCGTCGAAGAACTCCGGCTGAACATGTTGCCGTCGCGCGCGATCAGCGCGATCAGCACGCGGTTCGCGCCGCCGAACTCCGCTCTGGTGCTTCACGAAGGTCTGCATGTACTCGTGCTTGAGCGGCAGCTGCTTGGTGAACGAGGCATCGATGCGCAGGCCGCGCACCGCCACCGTGCGCCAGCACGACGGTCAGCAGCACGAACGCCACCACGATCAGCTGCGCGATGGCCGAAGATGAGCCTCTCGAGCGTCGGCGCGAGCTTCGACCGCCGCTCGATGTGCGTGCCGGCCATGCAGGTAGCCTCGCTGGTCGAGGCGCATGGTGCGCACGCCACCCTCGCCCGACCACGACGACGGAACCCGCCGGCCCGGGCAGCAGCGCCGACAGGCCCTTGCGATCGTCCTGCTGCGTGAGCGTGAAGGTTTCTCCGCCATCGCGCGACACCAGCATCACGCCGGCCAGCCCGCTGATGACGACGCGCAGATCGTTGATCGGCGACGCCGTCGGTGAGCATCGCGACGGTGTGCGACTCCAGCTCTGGTCCAGGTTTCGCCGGCATCGGCCGAGCGATACAGGTGGCCGCGCAGGCCGAAGGCCAGCAGGCCTTCGCCGCGAATGGGCACCAGGCCGAAGAAGCTGCCTTCGTACGGCGAAGGCAGCGCGCGCCAGCTCGCGCCGCGATCGTCGGAGCGATACAGCTGCCCGCCTTCGGCCGCCATGTACAGCCGGTTGCCGACGCCCACGATGCGATTCAGGTGGTAGTCCGGCGCCATATCTTCTTCGTCCGGCGGCCTTCGCCGCGGCCGCTTCGCGTCGGCGGCGCCGGCTGGCGGCGCGAACTTCGCGCTCGCACCAGTGTGCGGCCGCCGTCGTTGGTGGTGAAGTAGGCGCCATAGGCGCCGACGGCGATGCCGCTGACCCGGTTCGCGAACCACAGATCCAGCAGCGGCTGCTGCGCTTCGGGCGCGAAGTGCGTGCGCGTCCAGGTTTCGCCGCCGTCCGACGGAGTTCAGGATGGTCTCGTCGTGACCGACGGCCCAGCCATATTCGCGCGTCGGCGAAGAACACCGCGGTGAGCATGACGCGCGTCGGCACGCTCTTCGCCTGGCGCCAGCTGGCGCCCTGATCGTCGGAGAGCAGCACGTGGCCGCGCTCGCCCACGGCCACCAGCCGCGAGCCGGCGACGGCGAGATCGAGCAGCAGGGAGCCCGGCGCCAGCGGCTCGATCTCCGCCGGCTTGTTGGCCGCATCGTTGGGATCGAGCGGGCGTTTGGGCGCCCACGTCACCCGCGAGCGCCGCGATCGCCAGGAGCACGATGCTCTTCGATTTCCAGACGGGCAAGTTGCCGCGGCTCGAACCTGCCCGTCCTAGACTTCAGCGACTAGCGCTTCAACGAACGCCGCGCCGCTGCAAGGCGGCGGGCTGGTAGTCGGCCTCGTGCGCTTCTGCGAGAAGTCGCGACTGCGCGGCTCTTCGTTGTCGAGGCCGAGCGCGAGGTAACGGCCGTTGGTCAGGTCGATAGACCGTCTCGAGCACCGTCCACAGTGCCGGCACCTCGTAGTAATTGATCACGTGGCCTTCCTGCACGCGATACAGCTGGCCGCGGCTGTCGTAGCAATCCACGGCGAGGATCTGCCAGCTGTCCTCGTCCACGTACAGCGTGCGGCGGCTGTAGAGGTGGCTCTTGCCGGCCTTCAGCTTCGAATCCACCACCCACACGCGATGCAGCTCGTAGCGCGCCAGCTCCGGATTGATGTGGTTCTTCTTGAGGATGTCGGTGTACTTCAGCGTGTTCGAGTTGCAGCTTGTAGCTGTTGTACGGCACCAGCATTTCTTTCTTGCCCACCAGCGTCCAGTCGTAACGCTCGGGCGAGCCGTTGTACATGTCGAACTGGTCGGAGGTACGCAGGTTGTCCGAGTTGGTGCCCGGGTTGTCGAAGGCCACGTTGGGCGCGCGGCGCACGCGGCGCTGCCCCGGGTTGTAAACCCAGGCGCGGCGGTTTTCGATGGACTGGTCCAGCGTCTCCTGCACCAGCAGCACTTCACCCGCGAGGCGCGCCGGCGCCACGGTCTCCTGGATGAAATAGGCGATGGTGTTGTTGAGGTTCTCCGACTTCGCCCCGGCCAGGCTGTACGCCACCATGGTTTCGTCGCGGAACTTCACCATGGTGTAGTCGCCGCCGGCGGTCACCGGCGCCTGGCCGATGTTGCGCACGATCACGTCGCCGCGATAGCGCAGCACGTGATTCCAGAACACCTCGACGCCGGATTGCGGAATCGGGAACGGAACGCCCTCACCGGCCTTCACCACGCCATTGCCGCCGGCGGCAAGTTCGGCGGTGCTGGCGACGCGCTTGGTGGCGTCGTAGATGCGCTGCGGGGACGCGGCGCTGCGATGCGACGGGTACACGATCATCTTGAAGGTGTTGCGGTAGGTCTGCAGCAGCTTCTTGTGGCCTTCGGTGAGCTTGGCGGCGTACTGGCTCATGTTCCCGGTCGTGACGGTGAACAGCGGCTTGTCGCTGGCGTACGGATCGGGGTGGTGCTGGCCCGGACGGAAGTTCGCAAATCCCGCCTGCGACGCCGAGGTGATGCCACCGTCCCACGCCGGAATCGAGCCGTCCGCATTGCCCGCCTTCTCGGCGCCCAGCGGGGTGAGCTCGGCACCCAGTTTCGCGGCATCAGAGGCCGACACGGCAGCCGCGGCCGGCCCACCGAGCAACATTCCCGCCAGCATCGAGAGGCAGGGAAGCAGTGATTTCTTGATCATGGGTTCCTCTCGATGCGATTCAGAACGAGTACTTGAGAGTGGCCGCGACGAAGTCACGGTCGTTGATGTCGTTGAAACGTCCGGCACCGGCGAACTTGGTCCATGACGTGTCGATCTCCCATTTGGCGCGCAGGTTCGCCGCGACGCCGAGCGTGAGTCCGTAGCGGCCTTCGACGAAGTTGCCGCCCGGTCCCGGCGTGGTGCCGCGGACGTCGTGCTGCCAGCTGAAGCGCGGCAGCACGTTCCACGCACCCATGAGACCCGGGTATTCCAGTCTTCCCGCGACCCGGTACCCGTACGAGGTGGCATCGGCGAAGCGGTTCTGCGGCTCGACCAGGTTCAGCGCCAGGCAGTCCGCGGCCGTGAGGGTCGGGCAGTGGCGTCCGCGCAGCTCGAAGTTGCCGCTGACATTGGTGGCTGGGCCGTTGAAACGAAGGCCACGGCCATTCGGACCGCCGGTGAGCTTGTCCGGCATGTCTTCGACATGCGTGAGGCCGGCCTCGGCCACGATGACCGCCTGCGAGGCGTTGAGGATGTTCGAAAAGGTCTTGGTGACCGTGAACTGCACCTGGTAGGTGTCATACAGGTCCCAGCCCTGCACCTTCTGGTCCAGGCCGTAGCCGCCGAGCTGGCCGCAATGCGTGAGCGTCGACGCCGCCGGAACACCTTCCGGGCAGGTGGTCGGCAGTGGCGTGCCGCGCAGCGTGGCCAGTCCCTGCTCGAAGGGCGTGAGCGCCGCGAACAGCAGTTCCACGTCATCGAACTGCAGGGGCACGTCCTGGCGATAGGCCACCTCGCCCTGCAGCGCGATGCCGCCCCACTGCAGCTGGGTGTTGAACGACAGGCCGATGAGCTTGATGTCCTCGGGATACTCCGTGTAGTAGCCCGCGGTCAGGGCGTACTCGTGGGTCGCGATGTTGCTGGCCTGGCCGGTGACATCGCCGCGGGACAGCTGCGTATTGGCACCCACGGTGGCGTACTGGGTGGCCGTGGCCAGGTCGAGGTTGCCGCCCGCCGCCGCGGAACGCGCCACGCCGAGTTGCGCGGCCGTGGCGATGGCCGCGTTGACGGGCAGGCCGGCGGCCAGACCCTGGGCGGCGGCGCCCACGGCATTGAGCGCACCGAAGGCATTGCCTATGCCGCGTTGCGTGCCGGTCTGGCCCGAGATCAGCGGCAGGCGGCTGTGGTAGTTCAGGAAGAACAGGCCGAATTCAGTGCCATTGTTGAAGTTGGGCGCGTAGTACTTGAGGTTCACTCCGAACTGGCCCTGGTCGTCCGGCTTGCGCGTCTCCAGGCGGTTCACGGTCTGGAAATTGGTGATGTAGGAGCCCCCGAGCGGCCGGAAATCCACGCCCTGGTCCGAGAACGAGCCGAATCCCAGCACCACCTTGCTGCCGCCCACGGGCGCAAAATCGTTGCTGCTGTAATAAGAGCCGGCCGGCTCCGGCACCGTGGCGTTCCAGTCGGTGATGTAGATAGCCTGCGCCGACAGGTTGTCGTTGAACTGCAGGCTGAAATTGACCAGTTCCTGCGGCAGGAAACCTTCCTTCAGCTCGGAGCCCGGCACGCGCAGCGCCGACACATCGAAGTGGTTGATGACGTTGATGCCGTTCTGGATGAAGGTGCTCTCGCCCCAGCTCACTGCCTGGCGGCCCAGCCGCAGCTCGGCGCCCATGCTGCCGAGATCGAATTTGGCATACACGAAGGCGTCGAGCAGGCGCACGTAGTTCTCGACCAGGTCCTTGGAGCTGCTGGAGAGCTCGGTGCGCTGCGTATTGGCGGCCGCATCGTCGTACAGCGCGGAGGCGCGCACGAAGGCGCCAAAGCCGCGGTAGTTGAGCGAAATCTCGGTGAGCGCCTTGAGCGCGCGCGAGTACATGTCGGTGCTGTAGTTGAGGTCACCGTCGTCGATGTTCGGGGAACGGCCGCAACCGCCATCGGCGATTGCGATGAGGCGGCAGTCGCGCGATTCGATGCGCCACGCCTGTCCGTACGTGATGGTGGTATCCCAGCTGCCGGAAAAGGTGCCGTCCTGGTTCTGGAAGTCCCAGGCGTATGCGGCGGGCGACGCCAGACCCAGCGCCGCGACGATCGGAAGCGAACGCACGACGTATCGCCGGATCAGATCGTTACTCATTAACTTCCCCAGCAGACCGCGGAACCGCTACGAGTGACGAGGCAAGAGCAGACTTACCGCTTGTCCGTATCGCTTGTTGTCTTTGCCGCACTGCTGCCTCCCCTCGCGGATGCCTAAGCGCGGACGTGTTGCGCGCGAGTATAGCAGCGGCCTTTACGGGTAAGGCTAGACCGTCCTTTCCGGGGAATTCCTGAGCCGTTAGACGCGAGTGACTTGCAGGATGCTGTGGCGTAGTTGCTCGGAGAGGACCAGCTGAGCATCGGCGGCCACGCGCACCAGCACTTCGTCGAACTCCAGGTTGCCGCCCGTGCCCACCCGGATGACGCCGCGTTCGCGCAGCAGGTCGATGAAGTTCGCGAACAGCGCGCGATCGAAGAATTCCGGCGAGTTGTAGCCATACAGCATGTTGATGCGCTGGGCGGCGAGTTGGCAGTCTTCCTCGAGCGCCTTCTGGCTCATGGTGCCGCTGCCGGCCTTGAGCAGCAGCGAAATGGCGAGGTAGTAGCGCTCGATGGTCTGGATCGTGCCCTGGGCCAGCATCGAGAGCTGCAGGGCTCCGGACGAATCCGGCGCGGGCCGCATCCAGGCGCTGCGATCCTCGTTCGGGTGCAGCACGCCCAGTTCAGCGAGCGCAGCAAGCATGCCATCGACCGCCTTCGCCAGCTCTTCTTCGCGCCAGCGCAGGAAAAGCTCGGATGCCACGTATGGATAGATGCGCCAGGCGAGACGCTGGATGTCCTCGGTGCGCAGCATGGAATTGCCCATGAATGCACAGGCCACCAGCGAAGGCAGCGCGAACAGGTGCAGGACGTTGTTGCGGTAGTAAGCGATCTGTTGGGCGCTCTCGTCGCTCATCTTCACCACGTCGCCGAGCTTGTGAGGCACGCGCGAAATGATCTTGAGCGCTTCGCCGTATTCGACGATCTCGGCCGGCGAGGCGTCGGTGACCGTGACGCGCGGGCTGTAGGGCGAGGCGCGCAGCAGTTTCTGGTACAGGTCGAGCTGGCGCGCGAGCGCGCTTTCCGGCAGCGCGCCGCGCGGCGTCGCCAGCAATACCGTCGCCAGCAGGTTGATGGGCGTGACCGCCGCGGCTGCGTTGATGCCGCGCATGATGGACATGGCCAGCTCGCCGACCAGCGCATTGACCGCCGGCAGCCGCGTATCGTCGTCGAAACGCTGTTCGCGCCACTTGGGCAGGTGCGCTTCGAGCAGGTCGTTGAGCCGGATCGGCTCGCCGATGTTGACGTGCACGGTGCCGAAGCGCTCGCGCAGCACCTTGAGCGAGCTCAGCAGATCGAGCCAGCTTTCCTTCTTCTTGGGGGCCCCCGAGAGCTCGGAGATGTAGGTATTCGCCTCGACGATGCGTTCGTAGCCGAAGTACACGGGCACGAACACCACGGGACGCACCGGGTCGCGCAGGTAACTCCTCACCGTCATGGACAACATGCCCGTCTTGGGGTGCAGCAACCGGCCGGTGCGCGAGCGCCCGCCTTCGATGAAGTACTCGAGCGAGTGCCCGCGCGCCATGATGGCCGCCAGGTACTTCATGAACACCACGGTGTACAGCGCATTGCCGGCGAAACTGCGGCGGATGAAGAACGCGCCGCCCTTGCGCAGAAAGCGCCCCACGACCGGGATGTTGAGGTTGATGCCCGCCGCGATGTGCGGCAGCGCGTATCCCTGGTGGTAGATGATGTAGGAGAGCAGCAGGTAGTCCATGTGGCTGCGGTGGCAGGGCACGTACACCACTTCGTTGCCCTCGGAGACCTGCTTGAGGGTCTCCGCGTGGTTGAGCTTCACGCCGTCGTAGACGCGATTCCAGACGCGGCCCAGCAGCTTCTCGCCGATCTGCACGAAGGCGTGCGAGTAGTTAGCCGCGATCTCGAAGGCGTACTTGCGGGCCTGCAGCAGGCCCGGGCGGTACTTCTCGTGCTTCTCATTCGCCTCGGATGCGACCACCGCGCGCACCGCGCGGGCCCGCAGCACCCGTGCCACGATGGTGCGCCGGTGCGAAAGGTCCGGCCCGATGCGCGTGGCGCGCTGCCGGCGGAGCACGCCGCGCAACACGCGCGTCATGCGGCGCGCCTGGTCGGCCGCCGGCGCGGCGTCCAGCATGGAACGCAGCGAGATCGGCTCGCCGAGCTCCACCATGACGTTGCGGCTGTTGATGAGTACCGAGCCGAACTTGCGTGCCCGCGAGGTCAGGGTCCAGTTTTCGGCGAACAGCAGCCGCAGCCACGAACCTTCTTTCTGCGGAGCGCGGCCCCAGTACACGGCGGTCGGCACCAGCAGCACGTCGCGCAGCGCATCGTTGCGCAGGGTCTCGATCAGCGCCAGCAGGTAAGCCGGCGGACGGCGCGAGTCGGTGGCATCCCAGAAATGCCGCCGGCGTCCTACGTCGAAGTACGAGCGGCGCTGCTCGACGGGCAGGCTGGCCGAGCGTTTTTCCGGGTACGGGATCTGCAGCCGTTCGCTCACGTTGCAGAGCACGGCCAGGTCGGCAACCGAATCGCGCTCGAGCACGTAACACAACGGCGCCGGCGGCGACTTGAGCGACGGCTGCGGCTCGGGCGGCTGAACGGCCGCCCGCACCCAAAGCCTGAAGAACCGACGCAGCAGCCATCCCATCGTTGGAAGCCCGAAGTCCCGTCTATGATGTTAGGCGCCGCAGTGTAGCCGAGTCGGCCGGAGGGCCATGCATGAAGGGACGGAGGATCATTTTGACCGGCGCTTCCGAGGGTATCGGCCGCGCGCTGGCCCTCGAGCTGGCCGCGCGCGGCGCGCGCCTTGCGATGGCGGCGCGCGATCGGGGGCGGCTCGAGTCGCTGGCGCAGGAATGCCGCAGCCGCGGCGGCGAGGCGCTCGCCATTCCCACCGACGTGACCAACCAGCAGGATCTCGAATGGCTGGTCTCTGAAACCCTCAAGACTTTCGGCGGCGTCGACGCCGTGATTCATAACGCCGGCATCACGATGTGGAGCCGCTTCGATGCATTGGCGGACCTGTCGATCTTCGAGCGCGTCATGGAGGTGAATTATTTCGCGCCGGTGCGGCTCACGGCGCTTGCGCTGCCGCACCTGAAGGAATCACGCGGGCTGATCGTCGCGATCGCCAGCCTCGCCGGGCTCACCGGCGTGCCGGAGCGCTCGGCCTATGCCGGCAGCAAGCACGCCATGATCGGATTCTTCGATTCGCTGCGCATCGAGCTGGCCGGCTCCGGCGTGGACGTCAGCGTGATCGCCCCGGACTTCGTGGTCAGCGAAATCCACAAGCGCGCCATCGGCCCCGACGGCGAGCCGCTCGGCAGCTCGCCCATGAAGCAGTCGAAGATCATGACCGCGGACGAGTGCGCGCGGCGCATCGTGCACGCCATGGCGAAGCGCAAGCGCCTGCTGCTGATGTCGACCCGCGGGAAGTTAGGCCGCTGGCTCAAGATCGCGGCGCCCTCGCTGATCGACCGCATCGCCGCGCGGGCCATCAGGGAACGCCATTAAATGGGGACATTCCTGATTTGCTAGCAAACGGGGACGGACCTGAGGGGTTGGGGTGGCGGAGGCGTGCGGCGCGGTCTGCGGGCAAACGGGGACATGTGAGGTTTTCCGATACGCCTGCCCACGGCGGACCCTCTTTGCTCCCTCAAGGTCGCGCGCGCTTCGAAAATTTCCGGACGGAAATTTTCGGCGGCCGCTCGTCGGAAGCCGACCGCCTGCAGGTCTGCAGAAATGGCTGCGCTGAAGTGCAACGCGGCGGCGGTCGGGCGCTTCCTCCTCGCCGCGCTCCATTCGGTCGCAAAGAGAGTCAGCCGTGGGCAGGCGTACCACCCGAGGCGGTCTGTCCCCGTTTGCCCGCAGACCGCGCCGCATCGCCGCCGCCCGACACGCTCCGCAGCTCCGTTCCCGGTAGACCGAGCCGATCTGCGTTGTGCCCCCGCGGGGAAACGAGCGCAAGACTCGGTGTTCTCGTTCTTGGCAGGCCCTGGAGTCGCGCACTCTTTTCCCAGCAGCGGCAAATGAGACGTCCCGCGTCTCGCCAGCACGCGGGGACCGTGCGGCGCCGGTGTGGCGCGCCTTTCGAGGGTTGACCCGCGCTGCGACCGAATGGAGCGCGGCGAGGAGGAAGCGCACTACGGCCGCCGCGATGCATCTCCGATCACCAATTTTGCAGATCTGCAGGCCGTAGGCTTCCGACGAGCGAACGCCGAAAATTTCCGTCCGGAAATTTTCGAAGCGCGCGCGACCTTGAGGGAGCAGAGCGAGTCAACCCTCGGCAGGCGTACGAACCTCACCAACCCCGTTTGCCCGGCCCGCCCCGCACGCCTGCCACCGCAACCCTCAGGTATGTCCCCGTTTCCAGATTCCGGAATTCCCCAATTCGGGGTCGAGCTCCGTACTCAGGGAATGGGTTGACGGAACCCGACCCCTATCCGCGGATCTTCAGTCCGGCAGTTTCAGCGACGCCTGCCCAAAGGCATAGCGCCAGCCCTCTGCCGTACGCACATAGGTATCGCTGAACCAGAGCTTGTATTCGAACTGGGTGCCGTCTGCCTTGCGCTTCCCCTTGAGCCAGAGCAGCGCCGTAACCACGGCCGTATCGCGCCCGAACAGACGCACGGTCTGCGTGCCGGGCATCTCCACCTGTTTTTCGTAGATCGCCTGCTCGTCACGCGCCGACTCGACCAGGTCCTTGCGGTTGTACACGGTGCCGTTGCCCAGCACGAGCGTGAAATCCGGGTGCAGGATGCGCTCCATGACTTTCCAGTCGTTGCGCTCGACCGCGGCCTGGTATTCGGTGTCGAGCGCCGCAACTATCTGCCGCGGATCTTCCGCGGCGGCGCCGGTCGTGGTGCTGGAAATCGCGGCCAGCAGCGCGGCAGATGCAATCGACTTCATGACGTTCATCGTTAGTCTCCGGCACGCGATGTCTCATGGAGGACGGACGCGGCAGCGGGCAAAACCCGGACACGACCGGGCATGAATTCAGCGCGGGTTCGCCGCCGCCACCTGCTGCGAGGCCCGCCCCATGGCCTCGCGCGCACGCAGGGTTTCCGGGTGCGTGTCGCCCACCGCTCCCGCGAACTGCATGGCCGCCGTCGCGTAGGCATCGCGAGCCGCGCGCAGGTCCTGGTTCCGCTCGTAGACCATCCCGGATACGTACCAGGCGCGGCCCGCGAAACGCGAGAACGATTCCTCCGTGATCGACGGAGCCAGCTCGCGCGCGCGATCGGCATCGGCCGCCGCAGCGCTCGAGTCTCCCCGGCGCAGCGCCAGCTCGCTGCGTAGCGCCAGCGCATAGGCCACATGCGCACGGCAGCAATGCTGCGATTCGTAGTTGCCGATGGCGCGGGTCAGCAGGGCCTGGGCCTCTTCAGCCTCTCCATGCAGGGAAATGGCGGTGGCCCGGGTCATGAGATAGCGCGTGCTCAGCACGTGATTTCCGGGAAGATTGGCGGATCGCAGGCTGTTCCAGGCCAGATCCAGCAATCCCAACGCGACATCCGGCCGATCCTCGCTGATGGCGATCTCCGCCTCGCCCATCAACGCACTCGCGCTGCTCAGCACGTTGCCGCGATTCGCGGCCAGCATGCGTGCCTGCTCGAACTCGGCCTGCGCTTCGCTGAAGCGCCCGAGCTGCGCCAGGATGCGCGCACGCCGATAGATGCGCCGGTCGGAGATCTGCGCATTCGGCGCCAGCTCGCGCACGATCTCCCATCCGATTTCGGTTTCCTCCAGCGCACGCTTCGGGTTGCCCTGGTTCATCCACACCGTGGACCAGTCGTCGTGCACATTCGCGGCCGCGCGGCCGCGCTCGCGCCCCGCCGCCGCCAGGATGTGGAGCGCTTCGCGGTAGCGGGCGTGCGCCGCCGAGAATTCGTCGCGCAGGCCATGCGAGGCGCCGAGGGACGTGAGGATCTCGGTCCGGCCATAAATGGTGTCGACACCCGCGAGCTCGAAGCGTTGCTGCGCGGCCTGTGAATACTCGAGCGCGCCGTTGGCGTCGCCGCTGTTGAGCGCGAAGCGCGCGCGTGCCAGCAGGCAGCGCGAGGCCACCGCATCGTCGGGATCGTCGACGGCGATCTCGTGCGTGAGCGTGGTCAGCGCCTCGTCGGGCCGTCCGAGCTGACTCCAGAGCTCGGCGCGCTCGCAGCGCAGCGTCGCGCCCAGCTGCGCGGATTCCGGCGGCAACGAATCGATGGTGTGCGTGAGCAGCGCCTCGGCATTGCGGTACAGGCCGTTGGCGCGATACCAGTTGCTCAGGAACTCGGTGGCAAAAATCCGCGTGCGCAGGTCGTCACGCCCGGTCTGCCGCGCGATCTGTTCGCTGCGCGCCACCAGCTGCTCGAAGGTCAGCGACTCGCCGGGCTGCATGCCCTCGATGAGCACCGTCGACATGAACGTGGCTGCGGCATCGGAATTGGCCAGTCGTTCCACCGCCATGGCGCGCTGCCGCTCCGCATCGCGCCACTGCCACGCGGCAATGCCCAGCGCAATGCTCAATACCGCGAGAATCCCGACCGCGGCTGCCAACGGCAGTGCATTGCGGCGCGCGAACTTGCGCGCCACGTAGGCGAACGAGCGCGGGCGCGCCGCGATGGGCTCGGCGGCGAGATGGCGCTCGATGTCGGCGGCCAAGGCCTCCACCGACGCGTAACGATCGCCGGGCGGCTTTTCGAGCGCCTTGGCGACGATGACGTCCAGGTCGCCGTGCAGCGCTCCGGCCTCGGATGGCGGCGCAACGCGGCTCGCGAGTGGCGGTTCGACGTGCAGCACTTCGTGCTCGTAGGCGCCGAGCGAATGGCCCGCGGGAGTGTACGGACTGCTGCCCGTGAGCATCTCGAACAGGATGACGCCCAGCGAGTAGACGTCGGTGGCCACCGTGATGGGCTGGCCGATGAATTGCTCCGGTGCCGCATATGCGGGCGTGAGCGCGGCGGCTCCCACCATGGTGTGCTGCTGGGGGACGGGGACGTCGGGCTGCAACAGCCGCGCGATGCCGAAGTCCAGCAGACGCACGTCGCCGCCTTCGGCGATCAGGATGTTGTTAGGCTTGAGATCGCGATGCACGATCAGGCGCGCGTGCGCGAACGACACCGCGCGCAGGATGTTGAGGAACAGCTCCAGCTTCTGCCGCAGATCGAGTCGCTCGGTGCGGCAGTACTCGTCCGGCGTGACGCCGTCGACGTACTCGAGCGCGAGATAGGGACGGCCGCGTTCGTCGATGCCGGCATCGTAGAGGCGCGCGATGTTCGGATGCTCGAGGCTGGCGAGGATTTCGCGCTCGCGCGCGATGCGTTGCTCGATGCCGCGATCCACCAGGCCGAGGTGCGGCAGCTTGAGCGCCACCTTGCGCTGGATCGTGCCGTCGATGCGCTCGGCCAGCCACACGGACGATGTACCGCCGCTGCCGAGCTCGCGCAGCAGGCGGTACGGTCCCACCTCCGAACCCGTGCCCAGCGAGATGGCGACGGGCACGCCACTGAATTCCGGCAAGCGATTCAGGAATTCGTCGGTCTCGACCCCCGCGCGGGCCGCCAGCAATTCAGCCAGCGATTCGCGCAGGTCGGCGTGCTCGACGGGCAGCCCATCGAGCCAGGCGGCGCGCTCGCCGGGCGCGAGGTCCAGCGCCTGGTCCAGCAGCGGACTCAGACGTTTCCAGTCGGCGGCTAAAATGGACATGAAGATTCCCGATTGGGGCCTGAGCTTACGGACGCGAATCAGCGTCCGAAGCGGACATTCAGCGCAGCATGGCGGCCAGCAGCAGCCGCGCCTTTTCCCAGTCGCGGCGCACGGTGCGGTCGGTCACTCCCAGCACGGCCGCGATTTCCGCCTCGGTCATGCCGGCGAAATAGCGCATCTCGACCACCTGCACCAGCCGCGGATCCTCGCCTTCCAGGGCCTGCATGGCTTCATGGATCTGGATGACCTCGTCTTCGCCGGCGCGCAGGTTTTCGGCGAGCTCGGCATCCAGCGGCAGGTGCACCGCATCGCCGCCGCGGCGCTCGGTCTGTCGCTGGCGCGCGAAGTCGACGATCACCGAGCGCATCACGCGCGCGGCATAGGCGAAGAAATGCCCGCGCTCGGTGCCGGCGAGCTTGCCGGCGCGCTGGAAGCGCAGAAAGCTCTCGTGCAGCAGCACCGTGGTGTTCAGCAGCGTGTTGCGGCCGCCGTCGCGCAGCTGCGCGCGTGCCTGTCCGCGCAGGTCTTCATAGGCCACGGCAAACAGTCGCTCACGCGCGGCCTCGTCACCGGCATGCGCACGCTGAATGAGTTGTGAGAGCTCGTCCATCTGGCCTTCTTAACATCTCACGGACGCCCCCGCTTCGGGGGCGTTTTCCGTCGTGCGGCGCAGCCGCTAAGAGGCGTCCGGCGGCAGGTCCAATGAAACCAGGAAGTACTCGAAGAGGTACTTGAGAAATCGTACTTCGTCCTGCAACCGGTGATCGCTGTTCAGAATGTGCAGTGCGCAACCGTGACGGCGCGCGAATTCGATGCTCTGTTCCACCGGCACCACGTCGTCCTTCCAGCCGTGCACGATCATGGTGGGACAGTCCAGCAGCTTCTCGCGCAGCGGCGGCAGGCCGGGCATGGTGAGCGCCGGCGCCATCAGGAATACGCCGCGCGCGTGCAGCAGCGACGCGGCCGCCACCGAGACATAGCCGCCCAGGCTGGAACCGCACAGCACCAGGTCGCCCTTCAGCTCCTTGCAGAACTCGACCAGCTTGTTGATCCGCTCGCGCGGATCGTCGATGCCGCGATAGTCCACGGACTCGACTTCATAACCTTCGCTGCGCGCGTTGCCGGCCAGCGCGGTGATCTTCACGCCCCAGGGGCCGGCATCCTTGCCATGCGAGAAGACTACGTAACGGTCCACGGAGATGTCCTCATTGTTTCCACAACAGCGCATCCAGGCTGCGTGCCGCCTTGCGCTTCAAGACTACCCGGTTGCCACGGGCCGGGATGCCTTCGCGCGCCAGCCTCGCCAGCTGCTTGCGCGCGTTCGCCGAGCCCGCGGGGAACGCGATGCGACCACCCGCGCCCGTCACGCGATGCCAGGGCAGCCGCGCCTCGTCACCGGAGTCACGCAGCACCTGCCCCACCAGGCGCGCGCGGCCCGGCAGCCCGGCACGACGCGCGACTTCTCCATAACTCGAAATACTGCCGCGCTTGATGGCGCGCACAGCCCTGCGAATCGCGGCCACGCGCTCCGCGGCCGTCGTCGACACTGCACTCATTCGACCCCCGAACAAGATTGCGATAAGTTTCGTCCCTCATGGCCCGAGTAGCAACCGACGTTCCCCAATCCGACTGGCTCTCGAGGACCGACACCACGGCCGCGGGTCCGACCTTGCGCGCGTGGCTGCGCATGCAGCGCAGTGCCTTCGGCCGCTGGTTGTTCGCGCGTACCGTGTCGCGACGCGCGCCTTACTTCGGCACCATCAAGCCGCGATTCATCGAGCTGCAACCCAGGATGTGCCGCGTTGCCATGCGCAAGCGGCGCGCCGTCGAGAATCACATCGGCACGGTTCACGCTCTCGCCATGGGCAACCTCTGCGAGCTGGCCGCCGGCATGTGCACCGAGGTGACCATTCCCGTGGGCATGCGCTGGATTCCGCGCGGCATGACCATCGAGTACCTGGCCAAGGCCGAGACCGACGTTCAGGCCACGGCCCGGCTCGACAAGACCGAATGGACCGGGGCGGAGAATGTGGGAGTGCCGGTGACCGTGACCGACACGAACGGCAAGGAAGTCGTGCGCGCGGTGATATCGATGTACATCTCGCCGCGCAAGGAAACCTGAGTCGCGCGCGATCGCGCGCGAAGAAATAGCTACGTCGCGTCGTGCAGGATCACACCCAGCGTGTGGCGCTGGCCGCCGGTGACGCGGCTCACACCATGCCGATGCGTCACGCGGTACGCGCCGCGCATTCCGGTCACCGGCCGTTCGCTGACCGCGAACAGCACCGCATCGCCCTGCTCCAGCGGCACGACTTCGACGCGCGACTGCATGCGCGGCCGCTGCTCGGTCACCACGAACTCGCCGCCGGTGAAGTCGGTCCCGGGCACCGACAGCAGGACGGCCATCTGCATCGGGAACACATGTTCACCGTACAGGTCCCGATGCAGGCAGTTGTAGTCGCCCGCGCCGTATCTCAGCAGCAGCGGCGTCGGTCGCACCTGGCCGGCCGCGTGGCAGCGCGCGAGGAACTCGCGATGCGTCGCGGGAAAGCGCGTCTCGACGTCGAGGCGCTCGTTCCATCGATTGGCCAGCGGCGCCAGCCTGGCATAGAGCGCCGCGCGCGCTGCCGCGAGATCGAACGGCAGTGGATAGGCGAAGTAGCGGTACTCGCCCCTGCCGAAGCCGTGCCTGGCCATCACCACGCGAGACCGGAACTGCGCGTCGTCGTCATAGAGCGGCCGCGATGGCACGGCAGGTATCGCGGTCGAGCAGGCCCGGAAGCCGGGCCGTGCCGCCTTCGTCGAGCTCCGCATGAAGCCGCGCCCAGTCCGCCGCCGCCAGCCGGTCGGCGACGGACTCCGCTGCGAACCTCGCCATTGCCGGCGATGCATTCACCGCCGTGCTTCCCGCTCGAGCAGCGCGCGCTTACGCGCGACTCCCCACCGGTAACCCGACAGCGCGCCGTCGTTGCGCACCACGCGATGGCAGGGAATGGCCAGCGCAATGGGATTCGCACCGCAGGCCTGCGCCACCGCGCGGAAGGATTTCGGCGCGTCGATGCGGCGCGCGATGTCGGCATAGCTGGCCGTGGCGCCCGAGGGTATGCGTCGCAAGGCGCGCCACACGCGCTGCTGGAATTCCGTTCCGCCTGGATCCAGCGGCAGGTCGAGCGTTGTGTCGCGCCCCTCGACCAGCTCGAGCACCTGCGACAGGACACGCGCCAGTCGCGCAGGATCCTGCACGACTGCGCCGGGAATCGCTGGCGCAGCTCGCGCGTCACCGTCTGCGGCGAGTCGCCGAGCAGGATGGCGCAGATGCCTTTTTCGTTGATAGCCACCAGCACGCGTCCCAGCGTGCTGGACCCGATATCGAAGTGGATTGCTGTGTTCATGGCTGCCACGTTACTCACGCGGGCACGCGGAATCATTCCGCTTCTTGCTGACTTTCCGCCTCTGTACGCTAGCGAACAGTCGCGAGGTTTCGACGGCGCGCATAATGCGCGAGTGATTGAGCCATCCGTCTCCTCAACCGAGCCCCTTGCCCGGTTTGCCCGCGCGTCATTGGGTCGGGCCATCTGGCAGCTTGCGAACACCCTGCCGCCCTTCCTGGCGCTGTGGGCCGCCATGGCATGGATATTCCATGCGCGTCACAACTACCTCTGGGTGCTGCTCGTGGCACTGCCTGCGGCCGCGTTGTACCTGCGCCTCTTCATCATTCAGCACGATTGCGGCCACGGTTCGTTCTTCCGCAGCGCGCGGGCAAATCGCTGGCTTGGCGGCAGCCTTGGCGTAATCACCCTGTTCCCGTTCGCTTACTGGAAGAAGACTCATGCCGTGCACCACGCCACGTCCGGCAATCTCGACAAGCGCGTACTGGGCGACATCCGCACCTTCACGGTCCGCGAATACGCTGTTCGCTCCACCTGGATACGCTTCTGCTATCGCTTCTATCGAAGCATGCCGGTGATGCTCGGCCTCGGGCCCTTCTTCCAGTTCGTCGTGAAGCATCGCTTGCCCATCGGAATGCCGTGGAACTGGAAAAAGGAGTGGCGCAGCGTGGCCGTCAACAACCTCGTCCTGCTGGCGCTCGGCCTCTGCTGGGCCCCTGGTTGGGCTGGACCACGCTGCTCGCGGTTCACCTGCCCGTCGTGCTGATCGCGGGTGCGCTGGGAGTCTGGCTGTTCTACGTCCAGCACAGCTTCGAACACGGCTACTGGGCTCGCAGCGCGCTGTGGAATCCGCGTCGTGCCGCAGTCGAAGGCAGCTCGTTCTATGACCTGCCGGCGGTACTCCGCTGGATCACCTGCAACATCGGGTATCACCATATCCATCATCTCTCGCCGCGCATTCCGAACTACCACCTGCGCGCCGCGCACGAGGCGACCGCCCTGGAAAACGTCAGGCGCATGGATATTCGCGCCAGTTTCGCCTGTGCGCGCATGAAGCTCTGGGACGAGGATCTCGGGCGGATGGTGGGTTTTCCGCGCCGCGCGGCTGGCACCTGATGGTCAGGGAGTTACCGTATACGGTGTCGCATCGCCATCAACGCGGATCGCGTCGCGATCCGCCGGTCGACCGCAACACGCACATCCTCATCATCGAACACGATCGGCGCATCAGCACGGCACTCACCTTCATGTTGTCAGCTCGCGGGTACGACGAGGTGCGTGCCGTGCGCAGCGCGGCGCGTGCAATAGCCATCGCCGAAAAGTTCTGCCCCGGAATCGTGTTTCTCGACATCGAGCGGCCCGACAGCGAACGCCTCGATCTGGCAGCACAGCTGTTCCGTCGCGTAAATCGAAGTGCTCTGCGCCTGATCGCGCTGACCACGTCGGTCGAGTATGAGCTGCAGGAAGAGGCGCAGCCCGCGGATTTCGAGCGCTACCTGGTCAAGCCGCTGTCGCAGATGGAGCTCGACAAGGTCTTGCGCCTTCCCACGGAAGCAGCGGCCTAGCGCCGCTAGTCGGATCCCTTCTCGGCAGCGTGGGCGGCAGCCCAGGTGCCCGAGTCCTCAGACATCCGGAGCGGGCTCGGGTGGCGCCACGGGTGCAGTCGCAGGACGTGGCATGCGCACCGTATCGCCCTCGTCGCCGCGTTCCAGCGGCACCAGCCCGCGCAGGATGGACGACTCGATCTCGAGATCCACGCTGGGCGAGTAATTGGCGAAGCGATTCACGCTGATGTTGCGCGTGCGCGAGCCGCTGGGATCGTGCGTGACGAGGAACGCGTGGTACTCGCCGGGCTTGCTGGCGGCGAACCCGAAGGCGAGATTGATCTTGCCGGCGCGCAAGGTCTCTTCGTTGTTGATGCGCTCGTCGCAGACCACGAAGTAGCTCTCCTCGCCGGTGCGGCCGGCAAAGGCCCCTTCGGAATACAGGGAATCGAGAAAGGCTTCGACCTGCGCATGCGCCAGGGTCCAGGTGGGCTGCGCGTTGCGCTCGAACAGCATCCAGCGCGTACCGCGCTCGATGCAGGTCATGACGAACAGCGCCAGGCGCCGTGCCGAGAGGAAGCGCCAGTCGCTGACCGCCGCCGCGCCACTGGCCAGCGTGCGCGGTGAAGCCGCGTAGCGCGGCGCGATGCGCACCGCCTGCAGCAGGTTGATGCCGGCATTGATGAGCCGCGAGCGGTCCGCATTCGAGACATTCCAGGCCGGGCGCAGCCCGGGACGCAGGATGGCGTCGTCGCCTTCGGCGGCCGCCCACACCGGCCAGGTTTCGTCGCAGCGCGCGATCATGCCGGCCGCGACGCCACAGGGCGCGAACAACTCGAACCGGCCGCGCAGCCGGTCGAAGGCCACCACGCGCGGAAAGAACATCGCCGCGTCCTCGCTGCGGAACGGCCAGTGCCGCATGCCGTCGAGCGCCGCGGCGCTCGAGGCCCAGTGCGACGGCGGATCGACGATCAGCATCGCGCGCCGCTCGCGGCAGAAGCGGCCGGCGACCAGCAGCGTCGACAGGCCGACGTCCTGCTCGCGCGTCAGCGGCGGAATGCACAGCAGGTTGATGTCCGGCGCGGCATGCAGCGCGAAGATGCCGGTGGCGGACTGGGCCGAGCCGATGATGTCGTAGTCGGTGATCGGGCCCGCCGTCGTCGCCATCGGGATTGGAGGGCGTGTAGCCGATGACCGCGCCGTTTGCGGCCGGCGGCGTACGCGTGGGCCGCTCCGTGGGCACGCTGCCCTGCACGCGCACCAGGCGCGAGTCGAGCAGCGCATCGGCGACGAAACGGTCGGCGCCCGGCGTGATGGACAGCCGCCGGAAGATCTCCTGGTCCTCGATCTGCTCGGAACCGGCGGTGCGCACGCGCTGCACGACCAGGTTGAAGCGATCGGGATCCTTCGACTCGATGCCGTCGTAGTCCACCGAGGCGCGCAGGAATTCGCGCGAGCCGGCGCCGACGCCGCGCAGGATGCAGACGGCCGCGGCCCGTGGGCAGTGTCAGCGTGGGCGGGCGCGCGCCGTTCACCACGCGCACGATGACGGCGCAGCGGCCGCCGTTCTCGAAGAACTGCTCGACGGCGTAGCTCAGCGTGGAGGGCTGCCACAGTCCGCCGAACACGCGCGTGTAGTCGGCGAAGCTGCGTACCGGGACGGGTTGGTTGACCGGCCCCTTGAGAGCGCGGCCGACGAAGGCGGCGATGTTGGTCGCGGCTCGCGCGATGACACGCAGAGAGCCGGGCTGATCGGCAGCAACGAATTGCGAGTCAAACGGCTCGGCCAAACATCTCCCCTGCTCGGCGGGCTCTTCGACCTTAAAGCCCGCGCGACGCTGCGCGGAATGTAGCAGCGTCTCAGTACGCCCGCCACAGCGGAACGTTGCGGTGTTTGAAAAATGTGACGAGCAGAAGACCGGCGACGAATCCGCCGATGTGCGCGCCGAAGGCGATGCCGCCTTCGATCGCCGGGCGCGCGCGTCGCGTTCATGCCGCCCATGAGCAGTTGCATGACGAACCATGCCGCGAGCACCCAGATGGCCGGGAATCGTCCGAGCTGCACGATCAGGAAGCCCAGCGGCAACCCTAACAACACGCGCGCGCGCGGATACAGCAGCATGTAGGCGCCGAGCACGCCGGAGATGGCGCCGCTGGCGCCGACCATCGGCACGATCGGATCCGGGATTGGGCAGTACCTGCGCGAACACCGCGGCCACGCCGCACAGCAGATAGAAGACGAAGAAGCGCGCGTGGCCCATGGCGTCTTCGATGTTGTTCCCGAAGACCCACAGGTAGAGCATGTTGCCGGCCAGGTGCCAGAAGCCGCCGTGCAGGAACATGGACGTGAGCACGGTCGCGGGCGCCGGCAGCAGCGCCAGTCTCCGCCGGCAGCGATCTCGCGTCCGGTGAGCACCGCCGGGATCAGGCCGAAGGCATACACCACCTGTTCGGCTCCGGCCGGCGACAGCAGCAGGTGCTGCCACACGTAGACCAGCACGCAGGCGATCATGATGCCGACCGTGACGTAGGGCCTGGTCGTGGTCGGATTGTCGTCGTGCAGCGGCAGGACCATGTTTCAAAGACCCTGAAAAAAATTTCAACAGCGGCGCGAGCGCGGGCGCGGCGAGAACAATTTTCATGGCGGAATCTTATTAGTTGGCGACGGGCTTCGTCGCCGGCGCAGCGCGGCGGAGGCGGCGTCGGGCTGCTCGCGATCCGACATCAGTTCGTTGAACGTGGCTTCGTCCACCGGCAGGTCGCTGACGCCATCCCAGGTCGCGCCGGGCGCAACTTTGTTCTGCACCAGGGCCGCCGTGGTGATGATCTGCGTCAGTGAATCCGGCCCGCCCGAGATGGACACCGGGATGCCGCGCGGTTCGTGGGTAAGCTGCGTCACCGCTTCCCAGTCGATCTTTTCATTGCGCGCCGCGAGCTCCTTCTGGATGCGCTCGGCGAGCTCCTTCTTGAGCAGCTTCTCCTGCGCCTTCTTCCAGTCGCGCGTGTCGTCCTCGAGCACGTCGAAGGCCTGGATGTGAAGGCTGCCCGTCGTGCCAGCCGAACACGAAGGGCTGGTTCACCACGCGCACCTGCGTGCCGATGGGCGCCATCTCGAACAGCTGCGCGATGTCTTCGGGATAGAGGCGAATGCAGCCATGGCTCGAACGCAGGCCCACGCCCGCGGGCTTGTTCGTGCCGTGGATCATGTAGGTGGGCCAGCCGAGATAGAACGCGAAGCGGCCGAGCGGATTGTCCGGACCCGCGGGCACGACCGCCGGCGAGCGCATCGCCGTTCTTCTTGTGCTCCTTGAGGATCGACGCGGTCGGACGCCACGTCGGATCCTTGGTACGGCGCACGATCTTGGTCGCGCCCTCCGGCGTCTTCCAGCCCACCTTGCCGATGCCGATGGGATAGGTGTGCACGACCTGCGTCTCGCCCTTCTTCACCTTCGGGTAATAGAAGAGCCGCATCGCCGCGGCATTGATGACGATGCCTTCGCGCGGCGCGTTGGGCAGGATGAACTGCGACGGGATCACGATCTCGCGTGTCCTCGCCCGGCAGCCACGGATCGACGCCCGGATTGGCGCGCACGATTTCCTCGTAGCCCACGTTGAAGCGGCGCGCGATGTCGGTGAGCGTGTCTTCCTTGGTGGCACTGGTCTTCTGCACCACGCCGACCACGTCGGTGGTCGCGTCGATTTCGAAGCGATGCGTGGGCACGGGCTCCGGCAGCGCCGGCACGGCCGGGGCTTTCTCCGCCTCCCGCTTGCTTCCCCATTTCGGGCCGTCGGTGAACAGCGAGCAGCCCGTCAGAAATGCGCCGAAGGTGGCCACCAGCACCAGCGCCCGCAGCGCGGAAAGATTCTTCATGGGCAAATTATGACACCGCATGGACATTTGAGGCTGTCGGCATTGTGCTACAGGAGTGCAGGCTGGTTGGGGAGCTCATCACGATTGCGGCCTCGATCGGCGGGAAAATGGCGTTCTAACAAACCGGCCACCGCCTCGACCCCGGCCAGCGAGCCCTCGGCGAAGCGTCCGGCGCGGAAATGGCTTTCCATGACCCGGCAAACCCCTTCCCAGTCGGCCTGTGCGATGCGCTCGCTGGCGCCACGGTCGGCCAGGATCTCCACATCATGGTCGGCCAGCAATACATAGATGAGTACGCCGTTGCGAAGTTCGGTATTCCAGACGTGCAGGTCCGAGAAGGTCTGGATGGCGCGCTCGCGTGGCGTCATCCCGGCCCAGACCTCGGGCAGCTCCAGGGCGGTTTCCACGACGAAGCGGATCTCGCCGCTGGTGGCCCGCTCCGCGGCCGCGATGGCCGCCTCGATGGATTCCAGCACCTGCGCAGAAAATTGCCGCCGCGTACCGGAGTCGCGTGGCGAACAGATGGCGGAAGGTGCGGAGCAGCGCCATGGGCTAACTACCAGCGCCCCGAGGCGCCGCCGCCACCGAAGCTGCCGCCGCCGCCGCCGCCAAAACCTCCGCCGCCGCCGAATCCGCCGCCGCCGAAGCCTCCGCCAAAACCGCCACGGCCGATGTCGCGGAACACGCCACGCCCGCCGCGGCGCCCGTAACCCCATGCCGCCGCCACCGAACAGCAGCACCAGGAAGAACAGACCGAGGAAGCCCGCGAGCCCGAACAGCACGCGCGAGGTGAGCCACCAGGCAATGCCGCCGCCGATGAGTCCGGCGATGCCCGCGCCCACGCCGCGACCCAGCATCCGGCTCAACATGCTGCCGAACACCAGGCCACCGACGATGAGCACGGGCCAGGGCACGCCGCCGTTGCCCGCAGGGCTGCCAGGCCTGGTCCGGCTCCGGCAGCGGCTCTCCATCGATGACTCGGATCATCTGGTCGAGGCCGGCGTTGATGCCGCCGTAGAAATCGCCCTGCTTGAACAGCGGCGCGATGGTGTCGTTGATGATGCGGCTGGTCAGCGCATCGGTGAGCGCGCCTTCGAGGCCCGTGCCGCACTTCGATGCGCATGCTCCGGTCGTTCTTCGCAACGATGAGAATGGCGCCATCGTCGTCTTTCTCCCGTCCCACCTTCCACGCTTCGGCGACCCGGATTCCGAACTGCGTCGATGTCTTCCGGCTGCGTGGTCGGCAGCATGAGCACGGCGATCTGCGCGCCCTTGCGCGCCTGGAATGCGGTGAGCTTCTCTTCGAGCGATGCCTGCTGTTGCGCGGTCAGCGTGCCGGTGAGGTCGGTGACCAGCGCCTCGAATTTCGGCACCTGTATCTGGGCCGGAGCACGCGGCGCAAACCCCGCGATCAGCGCGAATGCGAGCCAGGGCAGCGCGGCTTTCACGGCTCCCTAGTTCGCCGGCGGATTGACGGGCTGACTCGGAGGCGCCTGTCCAGCCGGTGCGGGCTGCGACGGTGTCGAGGTATCGAAGGTCACGGCAGGCGCGCTGGAAACTTCCGCTTC
>CAVQEZ010000007.1:0-111658 GCA_963711635.1 uncultured Pseudomonadota bacterium | reverse complement strand
TTATCATAAATTTTTTGATTTTATTATATGTCATTGATTTATTGATTTATTTATTGATTTATGACTTTTATCATTGGTTATACGACAATCGTTACTATACATAGGTAGGCGATTTTATGGAAATCATGAAGATATCCACATGGGTTTGAGTTGCTTTATAACAAAATAGCAGTTAACACTATGAGTTTAGATGTAGACCATATACTTCTACAGCAGATTTCCAATACATTTGATCATATCTAGGATAGATTCTTACCGTTGAAGATAAAAGATTCTGATAGGAAATAAATTAATTAATTTTATTTTGGTATTAGACTAAACCCCAGAATAAATTTATAATTATTCGAAGAGTGGCATTACCATTGTGAATTTTAAGAATTCATAATTTGAAATGAGTCAATGATTCGTTTATGACTCGTAAGTATAAACTATAGTATTTGTCCTGAGGCACAAACTCAATGATGTATATTTTATCATTCTTTATGGTCCAATTTCTGTAGCATATTTACTATTTTTTGTCATAACTGTAATCTAAAAATATTTGATGAGGGGGATTACCTGCTAAAGTTGCATTTTGATTCCAACTTTTAAGGTCAAAATTATGACAATAAATCCCTATTGCACCTATCCTCTTAGGCGACGGCCATTAGTTTATTTTTGTTGTCTGTTTCAGACTCATTTTTGTCCATATAATTAAAGATGTTATTGTTTGTGAAATCTCCAAACGTATTGTAATCTTCAAAGACTAATCTGATACTATTATGGAAGCTCCTATTTCGGATTAAAGTATTCACTCTGATTAGGAGCTAAAATTTCAGCTACAACATTAAGTGCTTTGCTTTGGTTATGAAAAATTGTTGTGCCCTCCCTCCTTTATTGTCCAATCGGACGGATAATCTATTTTTATTCCATAAGTTGCATTAGAATATGAGAGCTGAGGGTACGATAAAGATGAATTGATTTACTTTTGTAATATTTTTAATATTGCTAGTGATTATCTTGGGTGTTTATCTTAAATGTGGGTGTTTCTGATAATGCGGAGATATTCCAAATTTGTTCTCACTATTTGTCAATGGTAAAACAGATATCAGGATAATAAAAAGTGAAATGAAACAAAATGGATATTAATATTGTTGAATATTTAAAGGCCAAGATATTGTGATTTAAATGGAATGCTATTTAAGCTCTCTAATAATAATCACATCATCGTCAAAATTTTGATTTCAGAGCAGATATATCTGATTGATTAATTGGACATTTAATTTATTGTAAAATATAAAAATATTGAAGTCGAAATGGGGTGTTGGTATCATTTTACTGACTTATTTTATCATGTATTAAGAATGTAGTTTTTAAAAAAATAGGATGATGGTTGGTGTATTTATTGCGTTGTGTTGGTAGTTGTTGTAGCATTATTGGCTGTGAGTACTATGATGTCACCAAATGTCTGTCCTCTGTCATCACTTATTCTTAATAATGGTGTATCTGTCCCATCCGTGTCCCCGATAACAGCCCAGCTCACGCAGCTGCGCCGCGACCGTCTCGTTCTGCATCCGGTCGGCGCGCGTGATGGTTTCGAAGGGGCGGTGGATGCCACGCCGCTTGAGCTCGGCGTTGTATGCCGCCAGCCACGGATGGCTGATGGTGAACACGTCGTCCGCGTACCAGACCTGGTCGGGGTCGTACCGCTCGACTATCCACTGCACTTCGTCCGCCACGATGGCGGGACTGCGGCGCCGGTGCGTGAAGCCATACACCGCGTGCGAACACCAGTTGCATCGATACGGACAGCCGCGCGCCGTGATGAGGTTGATGCTGCTGGCGCCGTGGTGGGTCTTCCACGCGTCGAGATACAACTGGTGATCGATGGCTTCGCGATCCGGCCACGGCAGGCCGTCGAGATCCGGAATCTTGGCGCGCTCGGCGGTGCGCACGATGGCGCCGGTTTCGTCGCGGAAAGCCACGCCGCAGACTTCGTGCAGACGATGCGGCCCGCGATTCGCGAGCGCGGTGACCAGCTCCGCCAGCGTGAGCTCGCCTTCGCCGATGACGATGACGTCCGCCCCGGCACCCAGGTACTCGGCCAGGTAGTTGGCGCTTTCCGGTCCGCCGAGCACCACCGTCCAGCGATTCAGTTTGGCGGCGCGCACGATTTCGAGCACCGAGCGCCGCGTCATGAGATTGGTGTAGATGCCGACCAGTCCACCGGGTGAAGCCGCGAAACGTTCCCGCAGCGCCTCGCGCTCGCCGAACGTGCTGTCGAACACGTCGACGGAGAAGCCTGCGCGCTTGAGCCAGGCCGACAGGTACAGCAGGCCGAGCGGCGGATACGGCTTCATGATCTGCCGTTCCTTCTCGTCCTCGGCGAGGAAGTAACCGTGCGTGAGCAGGATGTCGGTCATGACCCGTAGTTGAGGGCCACGGCCGGCGCATCGGGCAACTGCCGGTAATGCAGCTCGCTGGCGCACAACTCGTCCCAGCGGGCGCTCACGTCGCCGGCGTGCGGGCGCGTGACCTGGTCGTGCAGCAGGTTGCGCACCACGCGGTAGAAATCCGAGTGGTACGTACCGGAGAACATCATCTCGAGGTCATTGCTCTCGTTCCAGTGGGTCTTGCTGCCGAGCTGCGCTTTCACCGCCTCGTAGAACTTGGTTCCGGGCAGTGGATAGGAGACGCTCACGCCGATGTCATCGGGTCGGGCCTCGTCCACCAGCCGGCGCGTGGCCAGGATGTCGTCGAGCTCTTCGCCGAGATAGCCGAGCTGCAGGAAGTAGCCCACGCGCATGCCGGCGTCGCCCAGCAGGCGGCGCGCGGCGCAGATCTCGGCGACGTTCGTGCCCTTGTTCATCGCGTCGAGGATCTTCTGGCTGCCGCTCTCGGCGCCGATCCAGACTTCGCGGCACCCGGCCGCGCGCAGCGCCTCGGCCATGCGCGGGCTGACGAGATCCGCGCGCAGCTGGATCGTGAAGGGCACGCCACCGCCGCCTTCCGCCAGCGCGGCGGCGAACTCATTCACCCAGTCGACGCGAAAGCCGAAAATGTCGTCGGCAAACCAGATGTGGTCGGGCCGGTAGTGGCGGCGCAGGTGAATCATCTCGGCGGCGATGTCGCGCGCCGGGCGCTGCAGGTACTGGTTGCCCCAGATGGGTTTCGCGCACCAGTTGCAGCGGAACGAGCAACCGCGCGAGGCCGCCATGTTGAGGCTGAAATACCCATGGGCGCGTCGCCACACGCGGCGATATTTCTCGATGTCGACCAGATCCCAGGCGGGTTGCACGCGCAGGTCGGGCTCCGGCAACTTGCGCCGCAGCTTTATGGCGCAACGTGCCCGCGGCGGCGGCGATGCTGACATCGGGCAGGCCGCGCGGCAGCGTGTGGGGATCGAGTGCGTCATTGCCGTTCAGCCGGTCGACGAGCGCCATGAGCGCGCCGAGCGCTTCGCCGTGCAGCACGGCGTCGGCGCCGGCGGCGAGATATTTTTCCGGCGCATCCGAGGCGTCGGAACCTCGCGACGATGATGCGTGCACCGCGCGCGCGCGCGCAGTCCCGAGCATCTCGCAGGCGGCCTTGCGCATGCGGCCCAGGCACATCTTGCTCAGGAAGTTGTAGTTGTCCTCGTAGAGCAGCACGAGTTGCGGCTTGAGCACGTCGAGCTGCCGCTCGAAGCGCGTGAAGTCCTCGGCCAGCATGGCGTCGAACAGCGACACTTCGTGGCCGGCACTGCGCAGCAGCGCGGCCACCTGCAACGTGGCCAGCGGTGGGTAGGGCTTGGCACGCTCCAGCTGTTTGCGGTCGAAGCGCAGGAAATATGAGTGGCAAACCAGTATGGAAAGCATGCTCGACCTTGTTTGATGCAATGGCCGGCCCGTCCGTTGAGCCGGCTCCTGACCTGTGAGTCGCCGCAGCGGGTCATCTGGTTCCCATCGAATGCTGCTGCACTGCCGGAGTGCCGTTTACGTCAGAGAAGACTTACCTGTGGACGGAACAAACAAGCCGATCCGCGCATTTAGTTGGCGTCACCGTCCTTCAGGAGAATTCGATGTTTCAATTTGACGTTGCGAGACGCAGCTTTCTGGGTGCCGGTGGACTGATTTTGTCCAGCTCGGCCGTGGCATTGCTCGCGGGGCGCGAGGTTCTCGCCGCCGGAGAAAAAGCCGCCAACCCGGCCAATGACGTCGCAATTCTGAACAGCGCGCTGGCCGCGGAGCTCGAGGCCATCGAAGCCTATGCCGTCGGCGCGGGCAGCGGGCTGCTCAAGGGGCCGGTACTGGCGCTGGCCATCACGTTCCAGGGCCACCACAAGCAGCACGCCGATGTGCTGGCCGGCACGGTCAAGAAACTCGGCGGAACTCCCGCCGAACCCAAGGCCAAGTACACCTTTCCGGTGGAAACCTTGAAGACGCAGAACGACGTGCTGCGCTTCGCGGGCGGTCTCGAGAAAGGCGCGGTCAGTGCCTATCTCGGCGCCGTGCCGCTTTCAAGGATCGCGAGCTGGCCAAGGCGGCCGCCAGCATTCTCGGCGACGAGGCCATGCACTGGGCAGTGTTGCGCCAGGCGGTGGGCGAGGAGCCGGTGCCCGCAGCGTTCGTTTCGTGAGGGCAAGCAAAGCTTGATTGCCAAAGTAGTGGGCGCCGCTGCACAGTGGCGCCCATGCTGGGCATTCACCATTACTGGCTGTTCATAGCCACCGCCGTCGTCCTGATTCTCACCCCCGGACAGGACACTTTCTTCATCCTCGGCCGCAGTCTGGCCAGCGGGCGCACCGCCGGCATCGCCGCGGCGCTGGGCATCACGGCCGGCAGCATCATCCACACCTTCGCCGCCGCGCTCGGACTCTCGGCGCTGCTGGCCACGTCGCAATACGCGTTCATGGCGGTGAAGTACGCCGGCGCCGCCTATCTACTCTACATCGGCGTGCGCGCGTTGCTGAGCCGCGCCAGCGGGCTGCCAGGTGCGGATACACCCGAGGCGGGCGATGGCCGCTGGCCGGCGTTCCGCCAGGGCATCCTGTCCAACCTGCTCAATCCCAAGGTGGCGCTGTTCTTCCTCGCGCTGATGCCGCAATTCATTTCGGCCGGCAGCACCCACAAGGTCGGCGCGTTTCTCGTGCTGGGCCTGTCCTTCGTCGCGCTGGGCGTCGTGTGGTGCCTGGTGCTGGCCATCGGCGCGGCCCACCTGCGCGGTGCTTTCCTGCGCCGTCCCTCGATGGCCTCGATACTCAACAAGATCGCGGGCGTGATGTTCATTGCGCTGGGATTGAGGCTCGCGACGGCCCGGCAATGAACGCCAATCCCGAGACGCCGCAGGACGAGTGGCCGCAAAGCGGACGCAAGCGCCTGATCCTGCCGTCACCCATCGGCACCATCGGCACGGATGCGCCGGACATCGAGGCCGAACTGTTCGCCGAGGCGCAGCGCGGCGCCGTCTTCATGATGGGCGACAACCCGGCGCTGCCGCGCATGCCGGAAAAACCCGACGCTGCTCGATTTCTACCGCCTGCGCTTCGGGCCCATTGCGCGCCGCCACCATGCGCTTGTCCGCCAGGCTCGCGCTGGAATCCGGGCAGAGCGAAAAAGTGATCTTGGCGTGCTTCCTGCACGACATTTCCAACGGCGCGCTGGTGCGCTGCGACCATGGTTACTGGAGCGCGCAGCTGGTGGCGCCGTATGTGGACGAAGAGGTCGCCTGGGCGATCCGCTATCACCAGCCGCTGCGCTACTTCGCCGACGAGTCCGTGGGCTACCAGTATCCCGAAGCGTACAAGAAGTACTTCGGCGCGGACTATGAGCCGCCGGACTACATCCGGCGCGACCATGACATCGCGCGCGCGCACCGCTGGTACATGAGCTCACGCATGATCACGCTGTTCGACATCTACGCCTTCGAGCCCGGCCCCGAGCCCGACCTGCGGGAATTCGAGGACGTCATCGGCCGCAATTTCCGCCAGCCGAAGGAAGGCCTGGGCTTCGACGGCTCGCCCGTGGCGCACATGTGGCGCTCGATGATCTGGCCTAACAATTTCCTGTAGATGGCCTCGCAGCTCAAGGACCAGTTCGGCGAGAGTGCGCCACGCGCGATCGCGGCGATGATCCGCGTGGTGCACGCGGAGTTTCCGCACGACGCCTTTCTCGCCGAGGTGCGTGAGGGTTATGGTCCGCTGTCGTTGACGCAGCGCGGCTTTCACATCGCGGCGGCGCTGCGCAAGCACCTGCCCGAAGAATATCCGCGCGCGGTGCGCATCCTGCTGGAGTCCGCTTCGCAGCCGCACGAGCATCGCGCCTCCGGCGGCATGGCGGCCTTCCTCTACATGCCGCACCTGTTCTTCGTCGCGCAGCACGGGCTGGATCACTTCGAGGAATCGATGCGCGCCCAGCATGCGCTCACGCAGCGCTTCACCGCTGAATACAGCATCCGCGCCTATCTCGACCGACATCCCGAGCGCACGCTCGCGTTGTTGCGCGAATGGACGCGCGATCCCAGCGAACACGTGCGACGCCTGGTGTCCGAAGGCACACGTCCGCGACTGCCCTGGGCGCCGCGTCTGCGCGCCTTTCAGAAGGACCCGCGACCGGTCATCGAGCTGCTCGAGCTGCTCAAGGACGACCCATCCTTGTACGTGCGCCGCTCCGTGGCCAACAACCTCAACGACATCGGCAAGGATCATCCCAAGCTGCTGGTCGCCACCGCCAAACGCTGGCTGCGCGGCGCCACCCCCGAGCGTCGCTGGATCGTGAATCACGCGCTGCGTTCGGCCGTCAAGCGGGCCGACGCGGGTGCGCTGGGGGCGCTGGGTTATGGCGGCAAGGCCGACGTCGCGATTCGGAAGGCAACCATCGCGCCGTCGCGCGCCAGGATCGGCGGCAGCGTCAGCATTTCATTCGTGCTGATCAACAAGCTACCGCGTCGCCAACGCGTCATGGCCGACCTGGTGGTGCACTTCGTGAAGGCGCGCGGCACCGGCGCCAAGACTTTCAAGCTCAAGGCCGTGGATTTGCCCGCGCGTGGCAGCGTCACGCTGGGCAAGAAGATCGTGCTGAAGCAGCTGACCACGCGCAAACACTATCCTGGTGTGCATCGCGTCGAGGCGCTGCTCAATGGCCGGCGCGTGAAGTTCGGCCAGTTCGCGCTGCGTTGACGACGCGATCAGCGCCGCCCGCGCGACATCACGTGGATCAGCTGCTGGCGGATGACCTCCGCCGTGCGCGGCGAGGCATCGCCCTGGATGCCGCGCTGGCGCTGCGAGAGATGCGCCACCGGGTCGCCGCCATCCTGGAACACGTAGTGATCGAACACCGTTTTCCAGATCGCGCGTTTCTCCGGTGACAGCGATTTCACCGACATGATGGCGTGCAGCAGCGCCTCGAACGGCGACCCCTGCCATTGCGGCGTCTCTTCCCACCAGTAGTTCACCAGCACGTTGAAGCGCTCGCGCGACTGCACGTGATGCCACCACATGTACGGGATGAACAGCGCATCGCCGGGCTCGAGATCCGCACGCTGCGCCGCGGCCAGAGCCTGGTGGAAGCGCGGGTAACGCTCGAAGTCGGGTTGCTCCAGTTTCACCATGCTGATGGGCTGCCCCGCCAGCGTGAACTCCAGCGGGCCCACGTACAGGTTCACCAGCTGCTCGGGCGGGAACAGCGTGAAGCGGCGGCGGCCGGCGACCACGCAGGCGATGTTGCTCGAGATGTCGTAATGGGTCTGCACGGTCACGCGATTGCCGAACCACACCCGCGGCACGATGGCGGGGTCGAGCAGCGGCAGCGAGTTGTCGCGCGTGAATGCCGGAAAATTCCGGGGCGTGGGCACCGAGCCCACGTACAACGCTTCGGCATCGGGCGCGTCGAGCAGCTGCAGCAGGCGGTCGAGCGAGTCGGAGATGCGCTGCGGGCGGCGCGCGAAATTGTGCCCGCTCATGTCGTCGTTGTAGAAGAAATGCCCGCCGATGGCCGGATCGCCGATCATGGTGTCGGTGGGGGTGCCGTTGTCGAGCGCCCGCAGGTAGTTAGCCATGGCCTCGGGGGATTCCCGGCCGGCGTGCACCGCGGGCCAGTCCGCGACCGCGCCGCGCATCAAGACGGGCTGCCCGGCCGGCAGGATCTCGTCGCGGAACTGCGCCGGGCTGACGTCGCGCAGCTCGCGAACCGGTGTGAACTCATTCATGAGAAACCGCAGCTTAAAGCAGCGGCGGGAGATCGGCGCGTGTTTTAGCGCTGTTGTCCATTGCGCGCGTTGCCGCGCGACTCCATTGCACGCGTTGCCGCGCGACTCCATTGCACGCGTTGCCGCGCGACTCTATTGCGCCCGTTACCGCGCGACTCTATTGCGCGCGTTACCGCGGTCTTTTTCTGGCGCGCGTTACCGCGCGACCATGCGCGAGGCCGCGCGGTCGCCGTACATGCTGACTTCGTTGCGGCGGTAGTCGATGACCAGGCGCTCGAGCACGCCGATCATGTCCATGCCGATCAGCATGGCCGGCTCCTGGTCCAGGCCCCAGAGCTTGAACACGTGGAAGTCGGCGAAGATCACTTCGAGGTTGGTGAGCGTCATGTCGCCGATGTTGGCCTGCTTGATTTCCTGCACGTCGCCATCGGCGATGTCGGGCGTGGCGCCGTGCACCACCGCCGACACCGGCTCGCGATTTTTCCTGCCCTTGTTCAGCGCCTGCTGCAGGGCGAGGTTGCCCAGCGTGCGCTCGGCGCCGGTGTCGAGCACCGCCTTGGCCTTGATGCGGCGGCCGATGCGCACGTCGAAAATCATCAGGCCGTTGTCGTTGCGCTCCACGCGCGTGGTGACCAGCGAGTAGTGCGGGCGGCGGCCATTGGAAGGAAGCACGGTCACGCGATCGCGCTTGAAGTCCACGTCGATGCGTTGATCTTCGAAACCGGCGACGCCGAGAATGCCATCGGCGTTGCCCATGATGGACGTGAAGATCACCGGCAGATGCTGGTTCTTGAACTGCAGCGCGCCGATATCCAGGGTGTCGACGATCACCGTCGGCACTTCGGCAACGCCGGTGACGCCGTTGAGCATGACGTTGCGGCCCGCCTTCGTGAGTCCCAGGCTCTTGGCCAGGTGCGGCGCGAGCGTCGAGCGGCTCGCGCCCGTGTCGATGACGAAACGAAACGGGCCCTTGCCGTTCACCATGACCTCGGCCATCACGCGGCCGATACGGTCCAGGCGCGTGGGCGCGGCAAACAAAGGTTCGGGTTCCGCGAGTCCGGCGGCAAGGTCTTCCGGGCTGCCCGGGACGCGCGCGCCGATGTTGGGTTCGGCGAACACGTTGCGGGAGCAAAGGCCGCCGAGGGCCAGTAACGCCTGCAGTGCAAACCGACGGCTTGTCGGCGTCTCGCTCATGTGAGTGACGCTACGCCTGAATCGGTGCGAAGGAAACTGCGCTGCGCCAAAACGTGCGCGCCGCACGGTCCCATGTCCCAGTTACGGCCCGTAGGTGCGGCCGCTTTACGGAATCGGCAGGTCCGGCAGGGCGTGGAACGCATTACGTAAGGACTCGCCCCAGCCGTCCCGGATGATCTTGAAGTAGGCGTCGTCCGGATCGATGCTCCGATGCAACGCGATTTCCAGGGCATCGCGCCGCACGATGGCCAGGTCCAGCGGCATGCCCACCGACAGGTTGGAACGGATGGTCGAATCCATCGAAATCAGCGCGCACTTGGCGACCGCGGGAAGCGGCGTGTCGGCCTTCACCACGCGATCGATGATGGGCTTGCCGTATTTGAATTCGCCGATCTGGAAATAGCGCGTGTCCGCCGTGGTCTCGATGTAGTTGCCGGCCGAATAGATCTGGAACATGCGCGGCGTTTCACCGCCGATCTGCCCGCCGAGGATGAAGGTCGGGTTGAACTCGATGCCGTGTTCCTTGAGCGCAACAGCATCGCGCCGGTGGACATCACGCACCGCATCACCCACCAGGCGCGCAGCGTCCGCCAGCGTGCGGGCGCTCACCAGGCTGGCCTTGGCGCTGCCCGCGCGTTCGCGCAGCAGCCCGGTCACCGACTGGCTGGTGGCGAGATTGCCGGCGGCCAGCAGCACGACGGCGCGTTCACCGGGAACCTCGAAGAAACTCATCTTTCGGAAAGTACTGACGTGGTCGACACCGGCGTTGGTGCGTGAATCCGAAAGAAAGACCAGGCCGTCATCGACCTGGCACCCAACGCAATAAGTCATCAAACCTCCTGATAGCTGGAGGCCGGATCCTATTTGAAAATTACGGACGACGCCCGGCTTCCAGGCGGCGTTTTCCGTTGTGGGGCGCAGCCCCTGACTACTGCAATTGGTATTCGTTGCCGCCGAGGTCGTTCATGGTGGCGCTGTCGAAGCGCCGGCCGACCCCGGAAAACGTGGAGCTTGCCACGTAGATCTGCGCGCCTTCGGAGGCTTCATATGAGCCACGCGAGCCGCCGATGGTGCTGTTGACGATGTGTACGCGCGCCTGGCGCGCGATGATGCCGACGCCGCCGGCGCTTGATGCGGGCATTACTGATGTAGAGGTCGCAGCCATTTTCGGCGATGACCGCATCGCCTTCGAACTCGATGGTCTCGCCATCGATGCGCATCAGGCGATCGCCCTGGCAGCGGATGGGATCGGTACGTTTTTCGACATTGGAGGCCATGGCTTCGGCATTCGGTGCACTCTGCCGGGCGTTGGCATCGCGCACCGGCTCGTCGCGCGTGATGCTGTAGCCGGGACCCTCGAGCGCGGGGGGCGGCGCGGCAGGCGCGCCGCGCGAAATGCTGTAGCCCGGACCTTCGGCGAGCGGCTGACCGTTGCCGGGCGGCACGGCGGCGACGGTTTCGGTAGTTTGAGGCACGGCCTGTTCGCCGGGCATCGCGGCCGGTTCCGGCGCGGATGCCGCAGGCGCGGCCGGTGGCGCGGGTTGCGCGGCCACCTTGGGCGGCGGCGGTCCGGCGATCATGTCTTCGAGGCGCAACGTGCGAATGGCGCCGGTGCTGGTATCGCGCACGGTGAAGACGCCCGCGGTCTCGTCGGTCGAAAGGATCTCCATCGCGGGATTGCGCGCCAGGGCTGCCTTGGCCCAGTCGATTTCGCGTACCCGTTCTTGTTTGCTGCAGGCGCCGATCAGTACCAGTGCGAGAGTGGTAAGAGTCAACGCAATGCGGGTTTTCATGGCCGAACATCGTAGGCCGTTGCTTGGCGTCTGCAATAGCTATTTCGAGTAAAGTCACGCGCCCGTGACCGCCGACCTCGATACCTTCTGTGAGCACCAGCTGACACGCCTGCGCGAGGCGGGTGCACTGGCGGCATTCGACGCGGCGCCAGCCGAAATTCGCGATGCGCTGCCGCGGGTAGTCAGCGCCAGCGACTTCGTCTGCGAGGCGTTGAGTCGCGAGCCCGGAGCTCGCCAAGTGGTTGATTGACGAGGTCGGAAGTCCGCTGGCGGACGGGCAGATGGCCGAGCGCCTTGGGCGGGCGGTCCTCGGAGCCGAGGACCTGCTGGCCTTCATGATGGCCCTGCGGCGGCAGCGCGAGCGGGAGATGGTGCGCATCGCCTGGCGCGACCTCGCCGGCAACGCCTCGACGCCCGAAACCCTGGCCGATACCAGCGCGCTTGCCGACGCCGCGATCCAGGCGGCCGTGGCGTTCGCGACCACGGAGCTGGAGCGCAGCTACGGCAAGGCGCGCAGCGCCAGCGGGGAAGAGCAGCCGCTGATCGTGCTCGGCATGGGCAAGCTCGGCGGTGGCGAGCTGAATTTCTCCTCCGACATCGATCTCATTTTCGTGTTTCCGGAGAAGGGCGAGACCGATGGCGCGCGCGCCATCGACAACGAGGATTTCTTCACGCGCCTCGGCCGGCTGGTGATCCGCATCCTGGGCGAGCGCACCAGTGAGGGCATGGTGTACCGGGTCGACATGCGCCTGCGGCCCTTCGGTGACAGCGGACCGCTGACCGTGAGCGCCGCATTCCTCGACAACTATCTACAGACGCATGGTCGCGACTGGGAGCGTTATGCCTGGATCAAGGCGCGCGCCATCACCGGTGTCGCGGCCTGGAAGCTGATCCATGCGGAGAGCGTGCGGCCGTTCGTCTACCGGCGCTATCTCGATTTCGGCGTGTTCGAGTCGCTGCGCGAGATGAAGGCGCTCATCGAAAAGGAAGTCGCGCGTCGCGATCTCGCCGAGCACGTGAAGTTGGGCCCGGGCGGGATCCGCGAGATCGAGTTCATCGCGCAGGCCTTCCAGCTGATCCGCGGCGGGCAGGACCGGCGCATGCAGACCCAGTCGCTGCTGGCCGTGCTGCCGCAGCTCGCCGGAGGCAAGCTGCTGCCGGCGCGGGTCGCCCAGGAGCTGGAGGCCGCCTATCTGTTCCTGCGGCGGATCGAAAATCACCTGCAGATGCGCGCCGACGCGCAGACGCACACCATCCCGGTCGACCCGCTGGCGCGTGCGCGCATCGCCGCGTCGATGGGCTTCCGCAACTGGGAGACCTGCAGCGCCGAGCTCGATCTGCATCGTGCGCGGGTCACGCGCGCGTTTCAGGAAGTCATGTTCGCGCGCCACGACGCGGCGACCGCCGAAGCGCCCGGCGTCAACGGCATCGCCGAGGCCTGGCTGCGCGGAGCCGCGGCTGAGCCGTTTGGCGCGGTGCTGGCCAGGCGCGGTTTCGAGGATCCGCGAGCGCGCGGCGCAGCTGTTGCTGGACTTCCGCGGCGCCGGCGCATTCAAGCGCCTGGATGCGCCGGGGCGCGTGCGACTCGACACGCTGGTGCCGCGGCTGCTCGGGACCATTGCCGAGATGCGTGGCAACGCCACCGGGACGCAGCTCGACATCCTGCGGCGCGTGATCAAGGTGCTCGAGGCCATCGGTTCGCGCTCGGCGTACTTTGCGCTGCTCAATGAGAACGCCCAGGTGCGGCGCAAGCTGGTGGAGCTCGCGGCGCTGGGTGAGTTCCTGGCGGCGCAGATCGCCTCGCATCCGCTGCTGCTCGATGAGCTGCTGGATGTGGCCTCCGGCGGGCTGCCGTCACCGCGCGCCGAGCTGGAGCGCGAGATCGCGGCGCGCCTCGCGCACATGACCGAGGAGGAGCCGGAGCGGCAGGTGGAGGTGCTGCGGCAGTTCCAGCGTGCCGCGATATTCCGCGTGGCCATGGCCGACCTCACCGGAACGATCCCGCTGATGCGGGTCAGCGACTACCTCACGGAGATTGCCGAGATCATCGTCGAGCAGGCCATGCGCCTGGGCTGGGCGCAGATGACCACGCAATTCGGCACGCCACAATGTCGCGAGCCGAACGGGACGCGCCGGGTCGTGAAGATCTGCGCGGTGGGTTATGGGAAGTTAGGCGGCTTCGAGCTGGGCTATGCCTCGGATCTGGACCTGGTGTTCCTGCACGATTCCACCACCGAGGGCGCCGAGACGGACGCGGCCAAACCCGTCGACAACCAGGTGTTTTTCATTCGCTATGCACAGCGTGTGATGCACCTGCTGACCATGCATTCGGCGGCCGGCCGTCTCTACGAGGTGGACGTACGCCTGCGTCCGTCGGGCAAGGGCGGCATGCTGATCACGCGCATCGGCGCTTTCGCCGAGTACCAGGAACAGGAAGCCTGGACCTGGGAGCACCAGGCGGTGCTGCACGCGCGCGCCGTGGCCGGAGATCCGGGACTGCGCGCGGATTTCGAACGCGTGCGCCTGGACATCCTGGTGCGCTGCGTACGGCGCGACAGCCTGCGCAAGGAGGTGCGCGAAATGCGTGAACGCATGCGCAAGGAGCTGAGCCGCGCGCGGCCGGGCTCGGGCAAGTTCGACATCAAGCAGGATGCCGGCGGCACGGCCGACATCGAATTCCTGGCGCAGTACTGGGCACTGCTGCACGCCGGCACGCATCCGCCCGTGGCCATGTTCTCCGACACCATCCGGCAGCTCGAATCGGTCGCGTCCGCGGATCTCGTGCCCCAGAGCACCGTGGACGTGTTGACGGATGCCTACCGCAAGTACCGCGAGCGTTCGCACCACCTGTCGCTGGAAAACGCCGAGCCAGTGGTGTCAGGCGGGGAATTCGGGGAAACGCGGACCGCCGTGACGGCCATCTGGAAAGCCACCATGGTGGATTGACCGCTATAATCCGCGCCGTATGTCAGCCACCCAGAAACCGCTCATCCAGCCCAACGCCCAGAACGAGTACAAGGTCGACGCGGCCGATCTGCCGTTGTCCTGCCCGATGCCGGAGATGTATCTCTGGAACTCGCACCCGCGGGTCTATCTACCCATCGAGCCGACCGGGTGGGCGAAGTGCCCGTACTGCGGAGCCGAGTACAACCTCATCAGGGCTGACGCCCTGCCAAGCGGCGTCCCTTCTTTGAAGAAGGGGACGCCGTCCGTGAATTGGTCAAAAGGGCTTGTCGATGGAGTCGGGCGGTTCCGAGAACCACACCGGCTCCTTCTCGCCCATGTGGAAGCAATCTTCCAGCCGGATGCCGAACTTGCCCGGTAGATAGATTCCGGGCTCGTTGCTGAAGCACATCCCTTCCGCCAGCGGCGTGGCCTCGCCGCGCACCAGGTTCACGGGCTCGTGGCCGTCGAGGCCGATGCCATGGCCGGTGCGATGCGACGTACCTGGCAATTTGTACCCGGGGCCGTAGCCCCATTTCTCATACTGCGCGCGCACCGCATCGTCGACGGCACCGGCCGCAACGCCCACGCGCGCGGTCTCGATCGCGATCTGCTGGCCCTGGCGCATCTGCGTCCACACCTTGCGCTGCTCGGCACTGGCCTCGCCGAACACGAAGGTGCGTGAGATGTCGGATTGATAGCCGTGCACGCTGCAGCCGCAGTCCATGAGCACGACTTCGCCTTCCTTGACCGCCTGGGGCTTGCCCGAACCATGTGGATAGGCGCTGGCCTCGCCGAGCAGGATCAACGCGAATTCCGGATCGGCACCCAGCGCCTTGTGCGCGCCGTCCATCAGCGCGCCGATGTCCGCGGGCGTCATGCCTTTCTCGATGCGCGGGCCCACGTGCCGGTACGCGGCGATGGTGATGTCGGCGGCCTTCTTCATCAGCTTGATCTCGGTGGGCGACTTCATCATGCGGCAGCCGCGCACGATGGCCGCGCCGCTCATGATGGCCACGTCGGGCATGACACGCATCAGCCCGTCGATGGCGAAGTAGCGCACCGTCTCCTCGATGCCCAGCGGGTCCTTGACCTTGCGATCGCGCAGGATGCCGGCCACGGTCTCCAGCGGATTCTGGTCCTCGTGCCACACGCGCAACTCGGCCGGAACTTCCAGGGTTTCGCTGACCGAAGGCGATTCGAAGTGCGGCGTGACGATGGCGATCTCGCCGTCGCGCGGCAGCACGACGGCCGTGAGCCGCTCGCTGCGCCACCAGTGCACGCCCGTGAAATACACCATCGACGCGCCGGGCTCGATGAGCAACGCGCCGATGCCGTGCTTGACCATGAGCTTGCGGGCTTTTTCGATGCGCAGCAGGTATTCGTCGCGGCTGACGGGCTTGATGTCGCCGGTCATCGGTTTGAGGTCTGGCGCGGGCGCTGCCAGCAATGAGCGCGGGCTCAGCCCGACGGCAGTGATGGCGGCGGCGCCCAGTGTCAGCGCGCGGCGACGGTCGATGTTCATGCGGAGTTTTCCCTGCCTGACACCACTTCAGTACTGCTGGTAGGACTTTTCTTCGACGATGGTCGAGCCGAGCAGGGTATTGATGCGCTTCTTGATCGCGGCGCGTTCGTCGTTGGTGACGTACACGGCACGCGCCAGCTCGACGAACTTCTCGCCGAAGCGCTGTGCGCGTTCTTCATCGCGGATGTCGTCCTCGATGACCCAGAGCCTTTCGTTGACGCGCGTCAGGTTGGTTTCCTCCGCTCCAAGGTCTACGCCCGCGGCGCCCGAGTCCTTCCAGGTCTTCTCCAGCAGCGCCAGCTCGTGTTTGACGTTGGCCACCTTGACGGCGTCCTTCATGCGCGCAGCCTTGATGCGCAGGATGGTGATCTTGTCGAGCAACTCGCCCGGCGAGATCGGCACGTGGATATCCTTCATGACAGCCTCTCTTTGGGGCTCAAGGCTAACAGCTCGTCGAGCTTGGCGGTCACGGCCGGCACTTCGATGAGTTCCATGACGCCCGGCACTTCGATCTTCGTGGTCCAGGGCAGCTCGCTCGCGGGTTTGCCCATGAACTTGCGCGCCGCCGCATCGTAGACATCCACGCACCAGCGGCGGGAAAGATAGGGCCCGCTGCGCGCGGGGTTGGTGGCGCCGTAGAGGCCGATGATCGGCGTGTTCACCATGGTGGCCATGTGCGCGGGGCCGGAGTCGGGGGTGAGCAGCACCGTCGCGCGCGACAGCAAGGCGAGCAGCTCCGGCAAAGTGTCCCTGGCCACCTGGTTCACCAGCGGCGAGCGCGCACGCTTGATGATGGCCGCGGCCATCTCGCGCTCCACGTCGCTGGGGCCGCCGCACAGGATCACGCGCATGCCGTGCCGGGCGACGGCGTAATCGGCCACGGCCGCATAACGCTCGGGCAGCCAGTTGCGCAGGCGATGGCTGGAGCAGGCGCTGATGAGCAAGGTGGGTTGTGAGTCGGGGATCAGGTGCTCGGCATAGGCCAGTGCGGCGGAAGGCAGCGGGATGTCCCAGCGCGGGCCCTCACCGCGGCGGACGCCGAGCGCATCGGCGAATCCCATGAAGCTGTCGAGCACGTGCTGGCGCTGGCGCTCGGCGATGCGCGCATTGGTGAACAGCCACTGCAGCTCGCGCGCCCGCGGTTTGTCGAAGCCCAGTTTCACGGGAGCGGGAATCAGCGCCGCCGCGCCACTGGCGCGCAGCGACAATTGCAGGTGCAGCAGCAGGTCGAAGGCGCCGCGGCGCTGCATGTCGGTTCGCAGCCGGTTGTAAGCCGACAGGCCGGCGCCCTTGTCCACGGTGATAAGCTCCACGTCCGGGATGAGGCTCATCAACTTCGCTTCCAACTTGCCGATGACCCACGAGAATCGGGTCTTCGGCCATGCGTCCTGCAACGTGCGCAGCAGCGGCACCACGTGGCAGGTATCGCCAATGGCGGAGAGGCGCAGCAGGCAGACTTTGTCGGGAATGGCCTGCACGCGCGATTCCATGGTGAATGAGTGAAGCGTCACTGGCCCGTCGGCGCCGAAGTCAGTGAGGCCGCCATCGACGGCGGCCGGATGCTATACGACACCCTGCGCACGAGCAATTTCTCGCCGGAATTCTTCGAGCCGGAATACTGGCGCCGCCACGAGGCCATCGAAGGCAGCGCGCTCGGCCGAGGCACCACCTGGTTCATCCGCAGCGGCGATTCGAGCTTCGTGCTGCGCCACTACCGGCGCGGCGGCCTCATGGCAAAAGTTTCAAAAGACGCCTACCTGTGGCGCGGCGAGGCCGAAACGCGTTCGTTCGCCGAGTGGTATCTCACCTATCACCTGTACCGTGCCGGCCTGCCGGTGCCCGTGCCCATTGCCGCGCGCTACCGGCGTCGCGGGCTGGTGTATCGCGCGGACCTGATCACGCAGCGCATCGAGAACAGCGAATCGCTGGCGGCGAAGCTCTTGAAGGGGCCGATCTCGCTGACGCAGTGGATCGCCGTGGGCCGCTGCATCCGGCGCTTTCACGACGCGGGCGTGCATCACGCGGATCTCAATGCGCACAACATCCTGCTCACGCCCGAACAGGTCTACCTCATCGATTTCGACCGCGGCACGCTGCGCAAGCGCGGCTGGTGGGCGGACACGACCCTGGTGCGACTGTACCGCTCGCTCGAGAAGGTGACGCTGCTGGCCGGCCGGACAGCTTCACCGACCAGGACTGGCATTCGCTGCTCGCCGGCTACCGCGAGTCGGCCGGCCTGCCGCAGCCGTCGCTGACCTGAGCGGGGCCCCGGTGCGCCTGCTGTACATCGTCATCGCCTATCTACTGGCGCCCGTGGTGCTCGGCGCACAGGCGTTGCGCGGCTTCCGCGACCGCAGCCACTGGGAAGGCTTTTCGCAGCGCTTCGGCCTCGGGGAGCAGGTGCGCGGCACCCGCAGCATCTGGGTGCATGCCGTCTCGGTGGGCGAGGTGCAGGCCTCCGCGCCGCTGGTCAATGCGCTGCTGGCGAAATTCCCGGACGTGCGCCTGGTCGTGACCACGGGCACCGCCACCGGCCGTGCCCGCGCGCAGGCCATCTTCAAGGACCGCGTCGACGTGCGCTATGTGCCCATCGACCTGCCGGGCTCGGTGCGGCGCTTCTTCGCGCGCGTGAAGCCGCGGCTGGCGGTGATCCTGGAGACCGAGATCTGGCCCAATCTCTACCACCGCTGTGGTGAGCTGGGCGTGCCGCTGGTCATGGCCAGCGCGCGCATCTCGCCGCGTTCGGTGAAGAGTTACCGCCGCCTGGTCGGACTGTTTCGCCAGGCGCTGTCACACGGCATCTTCATCGCCGCGCAAAGCGAGCAGGATGCCGAAAGATTCCGTTCCATCGGCGCCAGCTCGGCCCGCACGCACGTGGTCGGCAACATCAAGTTCGATTTCCGACTGCCGCAAAACATCGAATTCCAGGGCGCGACGTTGCGGCGCCTGCTCGGCATGGACCGCCCGGTGTGGGTGGCGGGCAGCACGCACGCCGGCGAAGAAGACGTGTTGCTGGCCGCGCATCGGCTGGTGCGCGCGCGTTTCGCGCAGGCGCTGCTGGTGCTCGTGCCGCGACACCCGCCGCGCTTCGAAGACGTCGCGAACTGGCTGAAAGCCCGCGGTGTGAACTTCGTGACGCGCAGCAGTGCGTCCAGTACCAATGGCGAAACCGAGGTATTCCTGGTCGATACGCTCGGCGAGCTGCTGTCGTTCTATGCGGCCGGCGACGTGGCCTTTGTCGGCGGCACGATGGTTCCCATCGGTGGCCACAACCTGCTCGAACCCGCCGCGCTGGGGTTGCCGGTACTGGCGGGACCGAACAACTTCAATTCCGCGGACATCGCGCGGCTGCTGGCCGAGGGCGGCGCCGTGCGCATCGTGCACGACGCGCAGGCGCTGGCCGCGGCCGTGTGCGAGTTGCTCGCCGATCCGGCCGCGCGCACCCGCATGGGTGCCAGCGGCCGGCAGGCCATCGAGGCGAACCGCGGAGCCGTGGATCGCCTGATGGCCTTCCTCGAGCCGTTACTGCCCTAGCTATTGCTGCGGCTGGGCCGGGGGCGGCGAACCGGGCTGCGCATTCGGGTCGATGGTGGGCGGGTTCGCCGGCGGCGGCGGTGTCTCCAGCCAGCCATTCATGTCCTCGAGCGCCTTGCGATCGAGGATGCCCGCGGCCTGTTTGAGGCGCAGCACGTTCAGCATGTAGTCGTAGCGGCTGCGCGAATACGCGGTCTGCGCGCCCACCAGGTTCTGCCGGGCGGCGAGCACGTCCACCGCCGTGCGTGTGCCCACGTCATAGCCGGCCTCGGTGGCGCGCAGCGCCGTGGCCGAGGACTCCAGCGCCTGCTTGAGCGCCTGGACGCGCGACATTTCCGACAGCACGCCGAGATAGGCATCGCGCGCGGTGCGCTCGGTCTCGCGCGACACGCGCTCCAGGCGCTGCTTGGCAGCCTGCCAGCGGTATTCGGACTGCCGCACGCGTGAATGCGTGCCGCCGCTCGACCAGATGGGCACCGTGACCTGCAGCATGATGGACTTGTCGGTATCGCCTTCCGAAGTCGATGCCGCGCTGCCGCCCGGGAAGCCACGCTCGGGAATCGGTTCGAAGGTCTGCGTGTCGTCGATTTCGAAGTGCGACTTGCCAAGCACGAGATCCACCTGCGGCAGGTGACCGCCGAAAGCCACGCGCACGTCGTCGCGCGCGATGTCCGCGCCCAGGCGGCTGGAGGTGAGCGCAGAGGTTCTGCTCCATCGAAGCCTCGACCCATTTCTGCGGATCGGCGGGCTCGGGCATCCTGAGCGGCATGGTCGGGCGCGGCGTGGCCAGCACGGCGTACTGCATGTCGGTGATCTCGCGCAGGAACTCCTGTGCGGTGGCGAGCTGGCGCTTGGAGGCGATCAGGTCGGCGGCGGCCGTGTCGCGTGCGGCGCGCGCTTCCTGCACGTCGGTGATGGCGATGAGGCCCACCTCGAAGCGCTTGTCGGCCTGCTCGAGCTGACGCGAGATGGCATCGAGCGAGGCCTGTTGGGCCTGGACGTTGTCCTGGGCGGCGAGCACGTCGAAATAACGCGTGGACACGCGCAATGCCAGGTCCTGCTGCGCGACGCCGTAGTCCGCATCCGCCTGCGCGACGACCCGTCCGGCCTGCTTCAGGCCCACCAATTGGCCCCAGTTGAAGATGCTCTGGTTGAGCTGCAGGCCCCAGCTGGTGCGCTCGGGCTCGGACGAGCCGATCTGCGCCTGCTGCTGGATGACCACCGGCGAGTTGAGGTCGTTGGGATCGGTCGGTACCAGACGCGGGAACAGGCTGTTCTGCGTCTCTTCGTCCCTGCTCTTGGTCCACTGGCCGCCGATCTGCGGCAGGTACAGCGCCCAGGCCTGAGGCTTGGCTTCGCGGGTCGCCTTGCGCGTGTATTCGGCTTCGCGCACCAGCGGGTCGTTGACGACGGCTTGATCAAAGATGGTGAGGAGGTCTTCGCTGGATGCGGTGACAGAGACCAGGCATCCCAGCCCCAGGGCGAGTAAACGGCGCATTAATAAGAGTCCTCTTTAGTGTTGTAGTTCACTATATCACCTGCCCCTGGGGCCAAGGCAATTCACGCAAACAAGAATCCTTAGACGTTTCAGTACTGCGGAACGGTTGCATCGACCGACTGACTCCAGGCGGCAATGCCACCCGCAAGGTTGGCGACGTTGGTAAATCCTTGGTTCTCAAGAAATTGCGCGACCCGCATCGAACGTCCACCCGCGTGACACATGACGATTGTTTCCGCGTCTTTCGAAAGCTCTCCCAGGCGCGCCGGGACCAGGTTCATGGGCACATGTACGACGTCCGGAATACTCGCAAGTTGCAGTTCCCACTCCTCGCGCACGTCCAGCACCAGCGGCTTCTCGCCGCGATCGCGGCGAGCCTTGAGCTCTTCGACTGAAATCTCCCGGACCACGGCTAAGTTCCTCTCAGAACTGAAACGGTTCCGGCCGCGGCGCATTGTCCAGCGGGTCGATGGCAGTTTCGAACAGTCCGACACTGTCCCATTTTTGTTCTTCAGTACGGGTCACTAGCAATGCCTCCTGCGGGAGAGACGCGCCAACCACGGCGAACAGCCGGCCCCCCACCGCTAACGCACGGGCAAAGCGCTCGTCGTACAACGGCAGGGCTCCACATACCGCAATGAGCGCATAGTCCTTGCCGGTATCCAAGTTGAAAGTGTCACCCGTGACCACCTCGACCTGGCCGAAGCCGGCGCGCTTCAGGTTGCGCTGCGCGGCCTGGGCGAGCTCGGGATGGATTTCGATGGCGCGCACGCTCGCGCCCATCGCCGACAGGCAGGCCGGCACGAACCCGGTACCGCAGCCGACCACCAGCGCGCGCATTCCGGGCGCGGCCTCGAGTGCCTGGAGGAGCCGTCCGACAATCTTCGGCGGCAACATGTGCTGACCCGGCACGAGCGGGATGTCAGTGTCCGCGAAGGCCAGTCCGGCGTAGCGCTCGGGCACGAAAAACTCGCGCGGCGTGCGACGCATCGCGTCGAGCACGCGCTCATCGAGTACATCCCACGCGCGGACCTGCTGGGTGATCATCTGAGCGCGCGCGAACTCGGTCTGCATCGAGAATCTCCGGCAATGGGATGCTACTTATTCTGCCCGAAACCGCCGCGCGAGGCGTCTCCATTCGTCGCGGAACCAGTCGGCACATCGCTTATCTTTATGGTTAATGTCGAATGGCCACTTGCGACGCTCGGATATCCTGCGGTGCGTGCGTGGATGCTCCGCAGCATTCGATGCACTAATAACAACAGGACCAGGCTGGGGATGTCGATTCTTGGGTTGATCTGCGTGCTGCTCGCACTCGTGGCGACGTTGCTATTCGTGCTGTTCCTTTTCCAACGGCGCGACTTGCGCGCGGTCTCCCAACTATCGCTCACCGTTCAACGCGCCATCAGCGGCGAACGTCTGCCCCAGCGCATCGAGCTCGCACAGCAGTTCGAAGGTCAGCTCGACGTGCAGGCCATCGGCGTGTCGGTCAACCAGCTGCTGCTGCGCGCCGCGCGCACCACCGGCCGCGACGAAAGCCGGCCCGAAACTCTTCACCGAACTGGGCGAGCGCATCCACGAGGCGGTGCTGGTGCATCGCGACGTGATCCTGTACGCCAACAGCCAGTTCGCGAGTTTCGTCGGCGTCGACCGCGTGAATCTCATCGACCGCAAGCTCGCGGATCTGGTGGCGCCGGAATATGCGGACCTGGTCGCCGAGAACCTGCGGCGCCGTCTCGCCGGGTCGCACGGCGCCGATCGCTTCGAAGTGGAGATGGTCGGACTGCAGGGCCAGGTCAGCCTGCTCGAGCTAACTACTGCGCCCATCGAGTTCGAGGGGCAGCCGGCGCTTGCTGGTCACCGGTGTCGAGGTGATCCCCACGAAGAAGCTGCGCGCGCTCGCCAGCGGCAGGATCGACGAGAAGGAAGCCGCGGCGCGCGCCGCGATGGTCGCGCCGCCGTTGCCCCCCGCCGCCGCCCGCCGTTGCAGGTGTCGGCGATGCAGTCGCTGGGCGAAGCCATCGTGGCCACGGACCTGGAAGGCCGTCTCACCTATCTGAATCCGGCCGCGGAAAAGCTGCTCGGCGTCGAGCCGCGCGCAGGCCGTGGGCCGCCTGCTCGAGGAAATCGTGGGCCTCATGGACCAGAACGACCGCAAGCTGCTCGCCGACCCGGTGCGCGAGGCGGTCGGCGGCGGCAACGGCAATCCGCACAATCTTTCGCGCCGCGCAGTGCTGCTCGGCAAGGCCTCGGGGGAGGAGCGCGCCATCGAGCTCGCGGCGTCGCCGTTGCGCGATCGACGAAGGCGAGCTCGTCGGCGCCGTCGTGCTGATGCACGACGTCACCGAGCTGCGCGGCCTGCATCGCCAGATGTCGTACCAGGCGACGCACGACGCGCTCACCGGCCTCGTGAACCGGCGCGAATTCGAACGGCGGCTCGAGGAAGCCGCCGACGTCGCGCGGCGCGGCGAGGCCACGCACATGCTGTGCTACCTCGATCTCGACCGCTTCAAGATCGTCAACGATTCCAGCGGCCACCTGGCCGGCGATTCGCATGTTGCGGGAAGTCGCCAAACTGCTGCGCGACGCGGTACGCGATTCGGACACCGTGTCGCGGCTCGGTGGCGACGAGTTCGGCCATGCTGCTGGTGGGTTGCCCGCTCGACAAGGCGCGGCAGATCGCCGACGACGTGTGCCGCGCGATGGCCGCGTACAGCTTCGTGTGGCACGACCGCGTGTTCAACATCGGCGTTTCCGTCGGCCTCATCGAGATCGGGCGCGAGGCCGGAACCGTGGAGCAGCTGCTCGCGGCCGCGGACTCGGCCTGCTACGTCGCGAAGAAGGAAGGCGCGGGCCGCGTGTCGGTATATTCGGCGCGTGACGAGCAGCTCGCGCGCAACAACGGCGATATCGAGTGGCTGCAGAAGCTGCAGTTCGCGATCAAGGAAGAACGCTTCACGCTGTACTACCAGCCCATCGTCGCGGCCTTCGGGCCCGAGACCGAGGGGCCGTCGATGGAAGTGCTGTTGCGCATGCTCGACGAAACGGGACAGGAGATTCAGCCCGGCGAATTCGTGCACGCGGCCGAACGCTTACCGCCTGATGGCGTCCGTGGATCGCTGGGTGGTTCAGACCACGCTTGTCGGCGCTGTCGCGCAACGCCTTCCAGCTGGCACGCGATCGCAGCGTGGCCATGAACATTTCAGGACAGACGCTCGGCGATCCGCAGTTCCTCGAGTTCGTGGTCGATTGCCTGGACAGCACCGGCGTCGCGCCGGAACAGGTCTGCTTCGAGCTCTCCGAGAGCGCCGTGATCAACAACCTCGAGCATGCGCGGCGCTTCGTCGGCGTGCTGCATGGCATGGGCTGCAAGTTCACCATCGACGACTTCGGCTCGGGCGTGGGCTCGTTCTCCAGTCTCAAGAACCTCCGAGCTCGACTACCTCAAGCTCGACGGCTCGTTCATGCGCCACCTGGCGCACGATACGGTCAGCCAGACCATGGTCACGGCCATGATCAAGCTGGCGCGCACGCTGAATTTCAAGATCATCGCCGAGCAGGTGGAAGACACCGCGGCGCTCGAAGCGGCACGCAAGATGGGTGTCGACTACGTACAGGGTTTCGTGATCGCGCGGCCGGCACGGCTCGCGACTCGCGGCCTGATAGCCAACATACGAAAGATTCCGGGGATTCCGATGTCGATTTCGCAAAGTCACAGCCTCGCGCCCTGCCGGTTCCGCGGCGAACATCCCACCGTGACCCGTCCCGCATCCCGGACACCGCTGATGCGTGGTGTGCGCGAACGTTGCGGCGCGATCTGCGGCGCCACGCCGCGCGGCCTGCGCGCCAGCAGCCGCCCGCGCCTGCGCGATACGCGCCATCGGCGTCCGGCCGTCGAAGAATTCGCCGCCGCGCCGTTCATCCTGAACACTTCCTGAAGCGGGCGCCGCGCGTTAACGTACGCGGCATGCTCAAGACATACCAGGGCAGTTGCCACTGCGGCGCGGTGCGCTTCGAGGCCGACATCGACCTCGCGCAGGGCACCGGCAAGTGCAACTGCAGCATCTGCACCAAGACGCGCAACTGGAACGCCATCATCAAGCCGGACGCCTTCCGGCTGCTGTCGGGCGCGGATGCGCTCAGCGACTACCGTTTCGGCAGCAAGCAGGGCGAGCATCTCTTCTGCAAGCACTGCGGCGTGCGCTCCTTCGAGCGCGGCAACATTCCGCAGATCGGCGGCGCCTACGTGTCGGTGAAGCTCGCCTCCCTGGACGGTGTCGATCCCGCCGAGCTCGCCGAGGCGCCGGTGCGCCACGCGAACGGCCGCGACAACAAGTGGTGGGAGCCGCCCGCCGAGACCCGGCATCTCTGAGGCTTTGACTTGCAGCGCGGACGCGCATAGTTTCAGGCCCAACTACCACGCTGACGTACGGGGAGTCGTCATGCGAAAAATTCCGTTCATGCTGCTGCTGCTGGTCTGCGGCGCCATCCTTCCGGCTCATGCCGCCGCGCCGGCCAGGGCGCCCACCGTTCCGTCCGCGGACGGCGTGCCCATCGCCTACGAGGTGCACGGGCAGGGCAGCCCCGCCGTGGTGCTGGTGCACGGCTGGTCCTGCGATCGCGGTTACTGGAAGGAGCAGATCGACTACCTCGCGCCGCAGTACAAGCTGGTGCTGATCGACCTCGCCGGCCACGGCGAATCCGGCCTGGGGCGCAAGGACTACACCATGGCCTCGTTCGGCGCGGACGTCGCCGCGGTGGTAGATAGCCTGGGACTCGAGGGCGTCGTACTGGTCGGACACTCGATGGGCAGCGACGTGATCGTGGAGGCCGCGAAACGGCTGCCCGGCAAGGTCGCAGGCCTGGTCTGGGTGGACGAGTACCAGAGCCTGGAGACGCCGTTCACCGCGGCACAGGTGGACGCCTTTGCGGTGAAGTTCCGCAAGGATTTCCGCGGCTCCACCGAGGGCTTCGTGCGCGGCATGTTCGCTCCGAACGCGGATCCGAAGCTCGTGGATCGCGTGGCGAAGGACATGGCTTCGGCACCGCCCGCGGTGGGGCTGAACGCGCTGCGCAATACCCTGCTGAACGGCGCCAACATCCCCGCCGCACTCGCGGAGATCAAACTACCGGTGGTGGCCATCAACGCGGATCGCCATCCCACGGATCACGAATCGCTGGCCAAGCACGGCGTGAAAGCCTTCGTGATGCCGGACATCGGGCATTTCGTCATGCTCGAAGATCCGCCGCGCTTCAACCGCTCGCTGGACTCGGTGATCAAGAGTTTCGCGCAGTGAAACGCGTCACCGGCATCGGTGGCATCAAGATCGAGCTATGGGAACCGCCGGAGGGGCAGTGAGCCCCGCAAGAAACCTGGCTCCCGTCTTTGCCGGGTCGATTCCGGAGATCTACGACAAATATCTGGTACCGCTGATTTTCGAACCGTACGCGATCGATCTCGCGCAACGGCTCGCGCGTCTGCCGCTCACCAACGTGCTCGAGCTCGCGGCCGGTACGGGCGTGGTCACGCGGCGGCTGGCGATGGCGCTGCCCGAGAACGTCTTCATCATTGCCTCGGATCTCAGCCAGCCCATGCTCGATCAGGCGGCGGCGGTGGGTACTCACCGGCCGGTGGACTGGCGCCAGGCCGATGCAATGCAGCTGCCCTTCGACAAGGCGAGCTTCGACGCCGTCGTGTGCCAGTTCGGCGTGATGTTCTTCCCGGACAAGGCGCGCGCCTTCGCGGAAGTGCGCCGCGTGCTGCGGACCGGCGGGGTGTTCATTTTCAACGCCTGGGACCGCATCGAAGAGAACGAATTCGCCGATGGTCGTGACCGAGGCGCTGGCGACGGAATTTCCCGACGACCCACCGCGGTTCATGGCGCGTTTGCCACATGGATATCACGACACTGCAACGATCCGGCGCGATCTTGCCGACGGTGGCTTTTCGGAACAGCCCGAGATCCTGAGCGTCACGGCCCGCAGCCTTGCCGCATCGGCGCGCATTCCCGCGATGGCCTACTGCCAGGGCACTCCGCTGCGCAGCGAAATCGAGACACGCGATCCAGCGCGGCTCGATGCCGCGACCGCGGTGGCCGAAGCGGCGCTTGCCGCGCGATTCGGGCGCGCGGCGGTTGATGGCAAGATCCAGGCGCACGTCATCAGTGTGAGCGCCTGAGGAAGCCATGAAAAATCGCCGATACCTGTTGACCGCGGGCGCCTCACTGTTGGGCGCGGCCACCCCGATACTCGCTGCCGCGCTGCGCCGTACACCCACGCAGGTGTTGGGCCCGTTCTATCCAGTCGAGAAGCCGCTCGATGCCGACGCCGACCTCACCTCGATCAAAGGCCGCAGCGGACGGGCCCAGGGACAGGTGGTGCACGTGATGGGGCGCGTGTTGAACGCGCAAGGCGAGCCCGTTGCGGGCGCGCGCCTGGAAATCTGGCAGGCGAACCATCATGGCCGCTACACGCATCCCAGCGACCGCCGCTCTGTGCCCCTCGACCCGAATTTCGATGGCTACGCCGATCTACGCAGCGATTCCGAGGGACGTTACCGGTTCAAGACCATCAAACCCGCGGGTTATCCCGCCGACCAGGGCATGCGCGCGCCGCATATCCATTTCGACGTGTCGGCGCGCGTCAACCGCCTGGTCACGCAGATGTATTTTCCCGGCGAGCCGCTCAACGAAGACGATTTCGTCCTGGCCGTCGCCGGGGCCAACAGGAAACTGCTGATCGCCGACTTGCGGCCGCCCACCCCCGATCTCGAGGCGGATTCGCTACTGGCGATATGGGACATTCGTGCTCGAAAACGGTTGAACCGTCACAGCTCGCCACGCACCTGCGCGGCCAGCCAGTCTTCCGTGGGGCGGCCACTCCAGCGTTGCCGCACGCGGCCGTCGCGTGAAATCAGGTAGCTGAGTGGATAGAACTTGCCCGCGTCGTAGAAGGACGCGGCGTGATCGAGGCGTCCCTGGATGCCGTCGAAGCGGTTGGCCGCGAGAAAGGGCGCGAGAATCTCCGGCTCCTCGAGCGAGACGTACAGCACCACCAGCCCGTCGTCGGCGTGCTCGCGTTGCAACTCTGAAAGCATGGGCATTTCGCGCCGGCAGGGTGCGCACCAGGTGGCCCAGAAGTTCAGCAGCACCACGCGGCCGCGCAGCTCGGACAGCTCGCGCTTTGCCCCGGAGCTATCGAAATAACTCAGCTCGGGCGCGGGCGTTCCCATGGATGGCATCAGCATGGCCAGCGGCATGGAACGGCCGTCCGAGCGCGCCAGCAGTGCGCCCACGCCTAACAATCCCCCGAGCAACACCGGCAACCCGAAACGCAGAGCGCGCGGCGCCGGGCGCCGCAGCCACCAGAAGGCCGCGCCGAGCAGGATGACCATCGCGCCGTAGAAGGTCGGCGCGCGAAACCAGAGGTTCTCGGGGCCCAGTCTGCCGGTGAATTCCGCCAGCGCGAGCGCGGCCACCGCCGCGAGCCCCGCGCACAGCACCAGCCAGCCGAGCCAGCGGACACGTGCCATTCGCAACAGCGCGGCGCCGATGGCGACCACTACGGCCGCGACGGCGAGAAACACGAGCAGTTCTGCGGCGGTCGGGCGCATGCCGCGATTCTCGGGCATCCGCGCCCCGGCGCCGTGGCGGAGGGCCGCCACCTGCCGTCGGACGGCTCCGACGCCGGAAAATCAGCCGCGCCCGATGCTCTTGATGACGTGGTAGCGGAAGCCGGGCCTGGTCTCGCGCACCCGATGCGGCGTATTGCGCGGAATCGTGAGCACCACTCCCTTTTCGAGTAGATAGCTGGTGCCGCCTTCGATGCCGCTCAACGCAGCCGCGCGACGATGCGCACCATGCCGCGCGGGCCGGGCTCGCTGCGTGCGTCGAAGCCGAAGGATTCCAGGCTCGAGGTCACGCGATCCGTGGAGAGCCGGAGCTTGCGATAGCTGCTGACCTTCGTGTCCCAGGCGTCTCCGCCGCGCTCGTGCAGGATGTCGTGCACCACCACCGTGTCTTCCTCGTATTCGAGAAAGCAGGTGAGGATGCGTCGCTCGTCGCTGCGCACGGGGATGAAGCGCTGATCTTCGAGCAGCGGCTCGCTGTAGTCGCGAAAGGAGAGCAGGAAGTGGCCGCCGGGAACCAGCGCCTCCGCGACTTCCTGCACCAGGAAATCGACGTTCGTGTGTTCGGGCAGGTGCGTCAGCGTGTCACCCATGCAGAGCACGGCCGCGGCCTTCTCGGTGAGGTGCGTGCGGAACGACAGCAGGTCGTCCTGCACGGTGGTGATCGGCAGATCCCCCGCGAGGCGTTTCAGCTCGGCGAGCAGTTGGGCCGACGTGTCGATGGCGATCACACGCGCGCCGGCCCGGGCCATCGGGATGCAGTGCATGCCGAAGCCGGCGCCGAGGTCCACCACCAGCGCGCCCGAGGGCAACGCCAGGTTCAGTGCGTCGATTTCGGCGCGGCCGGCCGCGAGCGCGGCCTCGGCGCCACCCGACATCCAGGCGTACACGGGCGAAAGCACGCGTTCGTAATGTTCTGCGACACTGGGCATGGGTGGTTCTCTTCAGCTGGACTGCGGGCTCTGCGCGCGCGAAATGCCGAGCTTCTTCATGCGATGGCGCAGGGTCGCGGGCTTCATGCCGAGCCGCAGCGCGGCTCCCGAGTTCCCTTCGATGACCCAGCGGGTGGCATTGAGCACGCGCAGGATGTGCTCGCGCTGCACCGCGTGCAGTCCGGTGTTGAGCGTGTCGTCGAAGTCGACGATGCCGGTGAGCGTGGTCGACGTGTTGTCGACCGCCGCCGCGGCGATGAGCGCGGCGCGTTCGGCGGGAGAGCCGACGATGTGGTCCACCGAGATCTTGAGCACGGGCGCGCGCTGTGCGACCAGCGCGCGTTCGACCAGGTTCATGAGCTCACGTACGTTGCCCGGCCACGAGTAACGCATCAGTCCGGCCATGGTGTCGGAGTCCACGCGTTCGATCTGGCGGCCCAGGCGCCGCGAAAGTTTCTGCACGCATTGCTGCACCAGCGGAGCAATGTCCTCGATGCGTGCACGCAGCGGCGGGATCTCGAGGGTGAACACGGCGATGCGCCGATACAGATCCTCGCGAAACTCCCCCTCGCGCACGGCACGGGCAAGATCGCGATTGCTGGCCGCGAGCAGCCGGATGTCCGGCGAGCCGGGTTCGCGCCGCTCGCCGGCGACCGACCACAGGGCATGCTCCAGGCGCGCCTGCATGTCCGAGGAGAGCGCGCCGATCTCGTCGAGGAACAAGGTGCCGCCGCTGGTGAACCCGGCGATCTGCGCCAGCATGCCGAGATCGGCATCGATGCTCAGTGACGTGCAATCGAGCCGGGTGAAAGCGCGCGGCGCGCGCGGACTGGCGGCGTGGATGGCGCGAGCCACGAGTTCCTTGCCGGTGCCGGGTTCGCCGCTGATCAGCACGGCCGCGGAATTGGCGGCGAAGCGGCGAATGTCTTCGACTACCCGCTGGTAGGCGGCGCTCTGACCCGCCATCGCCTTGACATCGTGAAGCGCGTCGATTTCCGCGCGCAGCTGGCGTTTCTGGGCGCGCAGCACCGCGCGTTCGCGCTTCACGTGCACCAGTCTCAATTCGGCACCCGCGCGGTCGGCCAGTACGTCGCAGACCGCTTTTTGCGTGCTGCTCAGCTCGACCGCGTGGTCGAACCAGGCACACAGGTGGCCCAGCACGGCGCCATCCTTGGCGGCGAGCGGCGCGCCGAAATATGCCTGGCAGCCTTCGGGCGCGCCCGGGAAAGTCAGCGAGTCGACGGCGATGAGCAGCGTCTGGCCGTCATACACGCGCGCGCAGGGTGTGCCGGCCAGATCGTAGTCGTAGTTTGGCGTGATGCCGCCGGGCCGCCAGACGGCCAGCGTGCGCGCGCGACGCGCGGCAGCGGCCTCGCAGATCGAAGCCTCGCGTGCCTGGAGCACAGCGCCCAGATGTTCGGCGAGGACTGAAAAGAAGTCCTCGCCGCGCGCGCGCGCCAGCCCCGCGGCCAACAGCTCCAGTTGTTCTCCCGGTGGCGCGGCTGCCATCGACCGATGCTCGTTGCAATGAGTGGCCCGAGTATAGGCGCCCCAGCCATCGGTAGCGAACGGAGGGATTTTTCAGAGCTGCTTGCCGCGGGCTGACAACCGGTCGAGCGAGAGGGCGCCACCGCCGAAGATCGCGATGACGGCCAGCATGAAGCCCCACAGCACGTGCTGGGCGAGCGCCGCTTCGAAACCATCGCCGCCGAGCACGTGCCAGTAAGAGACCACCGCGAGCAGGTTGACCGCGAACAGCCCCAGCGCGCCGACACGTGTCAGCAGGCCGAGTACCAGCAGCAGGGGAAAGAACAACTCGCCGAAGGTTCCAAGCACCGCGGCGATGCCCGGTGCCAACAGCGGCACCTGGTACTCGCTGCGGAACAGCTCGAGCGTCACGTCCCAGGTAGTTAGCTTGAGCCAGCCCGACTTGAGGAATTGCCAGCCGACCCACAGCCGCGTGCCCAGCAGCAGCAGCGATCGCAGATGGTCGAGGGTGCGCGCCAGCAGTGCGTGCCCGTCGACGACCAATGCCAGTCCGTTCATCGAAGCCTCCCGTGTTGTTAGTGTTTGAGACCGGGTCGGCGCCGGGATATTTCGCCGCGCCTGCCGGAAGCCACCGGATCCGACGGGCGACTCCGCGCCGTTGATGGCGCAGCCGCAACGCACAGTCGATCTTTCGGCGTTGCGGCGAATCAAGCACTTAAAGGCGCTGGAGATTGATCTGGATTTGTTTGTTGGCTGGTTGCCACGCACTGCCGCAATTTCGGATCAGTCCATGCGCGCACGATGGACGAAGAACGCAGCAAAACCAGGGGACGACCGCAACAAATTGCGGTACTTTCGCCCGCTACGGCGTTTTGGGAGGCGGAGCGATGCAACTGTCGCAAATGTGGCGTGAGCATCTGCAGGCGGGGTACCCGCCGGAAATGCGCGGGCTCAACATCGCCGGCACCGCGGCGCGTGAGCTGGACGCCGAGATCACCGCCTGCGTCAGCGCCTGCGTTACGCACTCACTGAAAATGGACTCGCGCATCGAGCGACGGCTGCACGACATCGCGCATGCGCTCGAGCACGTGGAACCGGCCTCACCCGAAGTCGCCGCCTACTGCTCGCGCCTCAACAAGCTGGTCAGCGCGGTGCTCGTCAATGCGGGACCCGTCGGTCGGATGACCGGCAAGCGAGGCCCGAACGCGAGCGGCATCGGAGACCGCGCGGGTCGCGGTGCGACCCGGCGATGCGCCGGTGAGGAGAATGGGGTCTGACCCCATACTTCTATTTCGGTTCGAACTTCAGCGACACGCCGTTCATGCAGTAACGCTGCCCGGTGGGCTGCGGGCCGTCGTTGAACACATGGCCGAGATGGCCGCCGCAGTTCGCGCAGTGCACCTCGACACGCGTCATGCCGTGTGAGCGGTCAGTGGTGGTCGCCACGGCATCCGGCAGCGGGCGGAAGAAGCTAGGCCAGCCGGAACCGCTTTCGTACTTGGTGCTCGACTCGAACAGCGGCTGACCGCAGGCCGCGCAGTGGTACACGCCGGTGCGCTTCTCGTAGTTCAGCGGGCTGGTGCCGGCGCGCTCGGTGCCGTGTTCGCGCAGCACGCGGAACTGGTCCGCGCTCAGCAGCGAGCGCCACTCGGTCTCGGATTTCTCGACACGGAAACTTTTCGTTCGGTCATTGCGAAGCTCCTCTGACTTGGCTTACCTGGACCGTCCATATGGGGACGATATTTCGCGGCGCCAGGAAAGAAAAAGGGGCGCATCCGTTCGGAATGCGCCCCCTTCGAGAGTAGACCGGCCTGCTCGCGCCGCTTTATTACAGCAGCGGCACCAGCAACAGCGCCACGATGTTGATGATCTTGATCAGCGGGTTGATGGCCGGGCCCGCGGTGTCCTTGTAGGGATCGCCGACGGTGTCGCCGGTCACCGAGGCCTTGTGCGCCTCGGAGCCCTTGCCGCCGAAGTGGCCTTCCTCGATGTACTTCTTGGCGTTGTCCCAGGCGCCGCCGCCGGTGCACATGGAAATGGCGACGAACAGGCCGGTGACGATGGTGCCGATCAGCAGGCCGCCCAGCGCCTTGATGCCGGCGCCCGGACCCATGAGCCAGTTCATGCCGAAGGCGATGACCACCGGGATCAGGATGGGCAGCAGCGAGGGGATGATCATTTCCTTGATCGCCGCCTTGGTCAGCAGATCCACGGCCTTGCCGTATTCCGGCTTGGCGGTGCCTTCCATGATGCCCTTGATCTCGCGGAACTGGCGGCGCACCTCGCCACCACCGAGCCCGCGGCGCGGCCGACGGCTTCCATCGCCATGGCGCCGAATAGATAGGGCACCAGGCCGCCGATGAACAGGCCGATGATCACGGCCGGATCCGACAGCGAGAACTCCACCATCTCGCGGCCGGTGGCCAGCAGATGCGTCTCGAGGTTGTGCGTGTAGTCGGCGAACAGCACGAGCGCGGCGAGGCCGGCCGAGCCGATGGCGTAGCCCTTGGTCACGGCCTTGGTGGTGTTGCCCACCGCGTCGAGCGGATCGGTGATGTCGCGGATCTTCTTGTCGAGCCCGGCCATCTCGGCGATGCCGCCGGCGTTGTCGGTGATCGGGCCGTAGGCGTCGAGCGCCACGATCATGCCGGTCAGCGACAACATCGCGGTCGCGGCGATGGCGATGCCGTACAGGCCGCCGAGCGCGTACGCGCCCTAGATCGCGAAGCAGATCGCGATCACGGGCAGCGCGGTCGACTTCATCGACACGCCGAGGCCCGCGATGATGTTGGTGGCGTGGCCGGTCTGCGAGGCGCTGGCCACCTTGCTGCACCGGCGAATATTCGGTCGCCGTGTAGTACTCGGTGATCACGATCATCGCGGCGGTGAGCGCGAGGCCGATGAGCGCGCAGCCGAACATGTGCAGCGTGCAGCTTCGGGTCGGCGTCGGTGTTCGGCATCAGCTTCTCGGTGATGAACCAGAACGCGATCGCCGAGATGAGTCCCGACACGATCACGCCCTTGTACAGCGCGTTCATGATCTTGCCGCCTTCGGAGGTCTTCACGAAGAACGTGCCGACGATCGAGGAGATGATGGACGCCGCGCCGAGCGCCAGCGGGTAGAGCACGGCGTTCTCGCCCATGCCGGACATCATCAGGCCGCCGAGCAACATCGTGGCGACCAGCGTCACGGCGTAGGTCTCGAACAGGTCGGCCGCCATGCCGGCGCAGTCGCCGACGTTGTCGCCGACGTTGTCCGCGATCACCGCCGGGTTGCGCGGGTCGTCTTCGGGAATGCCGGCTTCGACCTTGCCCACCAGGTCCGCGCCGACGTCGGCGCCCTTGGTGAAGATGCCGCCGCCGAGGCGCGCGAAGATCGAGATCAGCGAGCCGCCGAACGCCAGGCCGACCAGCGCGTGCAGCGCGGCTTCGGTGCCGATGCGCGGCTGCAGGAACGCGTAGTAACCGGCGACGCCCAGCAGGCCCAGGCCCACGACCAGCATGCCGGTGATGGCGCCGCCCTTGAAGGCGACCTGCAGCGCGGCGTTGAGGCCGTTGTTGGCGGCCTCGGCGGTGCGCACGTTGGCGCGCACCGAGATGTTCATGCCGATGTAGCCCGCGAGCCCGGAGAGGATCGCGCCGATGGCGAAGCCGCCGGCGGTGTACCCAGTTGAGCGCGAAGCCCATGACGACGAACAACACCACGCCGACGATGGCGATGGTGGTGTACTGCCGGTTGAGGTAAGCCTTGGCGCCGGCCTGGATGGCCGCGGCGATCTCCTGCATGCGCGCGTTGCCCGCGGGCAGCTTGAGGATGGCCATCATCGAGAACACGCCGTACAAAACGGCGATCACGCCGGCGCCGATCGCCAGCCACAGCCACGTCGTGGCAACCATGCGGAACTCCTTACGAAATCAGTTATTTAGTTGTTTTTAGGAGAGTGCCGCGCACGGGCCCGCCACCCCAAAAGGGCGCGCACTATAACAACGTGGGGCCACCGGCCAACCGCCATGGGACAATGACAACGTGAGACAGCGCAACGTATGGTCGACTGGCGGTGGTTGCCCGATTAACACCCATTGGTTGATAACAACCCCGGAATCAGGGCTTGAACTCGGTGTTGAGCTTCTTCTTCACCGCCACGCCCTTGATCGTGACGTAATCCGGCAGTCCGTTCTTGTAAGGCGGGTAGTCCTCGCCCGCGATCAGCGGCTGCAGATAGGCGCGGCACTTCTCGGTGATGCCGAAGCCGTCCTCGGTGATGTAGTCGCGCGGCAGCTTCTTCTCGACGTTGGCGACTTCGGACAGCGCCACGTGGCCGACGACCCACTTGTAGGGCTTCGACTTCTTGCGCACGATGGTCGGCATGACGGCGTCCATGCCCTTGACCGCGAGCTCGACCGCGGCCTTGCCCATGGCGTAGGCCTGCTGCGCGTCGACCTTCGACGCCACGTGGCGCGAGGCGCGTTGTAGATAGTCGGGTACCGCCCAGTGGTACTTGTAGCCGTGCGCCTCGCGCACCATGTTCGCGACCACCGGCGCGACGCCGCCGAGCTGCGTGTGGCCGAACGCATCCTTGGTGCCGGCGTCGGCCAGGAACTTGCCGTCGGCGTCGTGCACGCCTTCGGAGACCACCACCACGCAGTAGCCCACGCGACCCACCACTTCCTTGACCCTGCGCGAGGAATTTCTCCTTGTCGAAGGCGATCTCGGGAAACAGGATGATGTGCGGCGCCTCGTCGGGTCCCTTGCCCGCGAGTCCAGCCGCCGAGACGATCCAGCCGGCATGCCGGCCCATGACTTCCATGACGAACACCTTCGTCGAGGTCTTGGCCATCGAGGCCACGTCGAGCGCGGCTTCACGTGTCGATATGGCGACGTACTTGGCCACCGTGCCGAACCCCGGCGTGCAGTCGGTGTGCGGCAGGTCGTTGTCCACGGTCTTGGGCACGCCGATGCAGATGACCTTGTGGCCCGAGCTGATCGCCGATCTGGGACACCTTGTTAGCGGTGTCCATCGAGTCGTTGCCGCCGTTGTAGAAGAAGTAGCCGATGTCGTGCGCCTTGAACACTTCGATGAGGCGCTCGTACTTGGCGCGGTCCTGCTCGAGGCTCTTGAGCTTGTAACGGGCGGAGCCGAAGGCGCCGGCCGGCGTGTAGCGCAGGCCCTTGATGGTGGCGCGCGATTCCTTGCTAGACGTCGATGAGATCCTCGGTGAGCGCGCCCACGATGCCGTGGCGGCCGGCATACACCTTGCCGATCTTCTTCGACTTCATCGCGGCCTCGATGACGCCGGCCGCCGAGGCGTTGATGACGGCCGAAACACCGCCCGATTGAGCATAAAACGCGTTCATGGGCTTCAGTTTCTTCGCGGCGGGGCGCTTGCTCATGAGTGCTTCTCGTTGTCTCGTGAAATGTCTTGCCGGCGATTGCTCGGCCGAAGTGGTTTGGGTACTGTGACGCCCCTTCGAGGGGGCGGATACAGGTCAAGAATCTAGCATGCGCATCGTTCTCATGGGCGCGCCCGGATCGGGCAAGGGCACTCAGGCTCAGCGTCTCGATCAAGCGTTTCGGAATTCCGCAGATCTCCACCGGGGACATCCTGCGCAAGCACCTGGCACGAGGGCACGGCACTCGGCACTGCGCGCCAAGCAAATCATGGCGTCGGGTGGCTACGTCGACGACGAGACCATGCTCGCGATCATCCGCGACCGCCTCGCGCAGCCGGATGCCGCGCAGCGGATTCATCCTCGACGGATTTCCGCGCACGCGTGGCGCAGGCCGAGGCGCTCACAAGCTCCTGACCGAGCTCGGCACGCCGCTCGATGCCGTGGTGCTGTTCGAAGTGGATACCGATCAGCTGGTCAAGCGGCGTCTCCGGGCGCCGCACCTGCGAGTTCTGCAAGAAGGTGTTCAACGTCAACCTCGCCGCCGCCGGGCCGGCCGGAGTGCGTGCCGGGCCGCACCGAGCACAGCCTGGTGCAGCGTCCCGATGACGCGCGAAGACACCGTGCAAGGAGCGCCTGCGCAAGTACGAGGAGGACACGCGCAGGCCGGTGTCGCGTTACTACGCCTACACGGGCCTGATGCGCACGGTGGATGCCGACGGCGAGATCGACGACGATCACGCAGCGCCTGCTCGACACGCTAAGGCCGGGAGGTGGCGCCGTCGCCGCGCCGAAGAAAAGCGTGCGCCGCAGCGTCGCGCCAAGCCGGCGCCAAGAGCGCGCGTTCGCAAGACGGTGCGTCGCAAGGCCCGCAAGGCGCGCGAAGCAGACGGCGCCGAAACGCAGTGCCGGCTCGCCAGAAAAAGAAGACGACGCGCAAGGTGGCTCGCAAACCCGCGCGGCGCGCGCGCCCGACGCGCACGCGGCGTAAATCAAAGCGCTGAGAGCAGCTTCTCTCCGAGGACGTCCGCGCGCCAGCCGCGCAACAGGCTCACGTCGCTTGCGTCCCGCGGCGAGTTTCTCGAGCTCGCGCCGCGTCGCCAGCACTTCGGTGCCGATCTCGAGTTCCTTGGCGACGCCGGCCGCGATGTCTGCCAGCCGCTTGACCGACGCCAGCATCGCGGGATCTGGTCGCTCGCGCCGCGGCAGCGGCGGCGGCGGCTCGGAAATGCCGGCCTCGCGTACCAGCCCCAGCAGTTCCTCGCCACATTTGCGCACCACGGATTCCTGCATTTCCGGCGAGTGCACGCCAGCGACTCGGAGCGAGCGCGGCAGCCGCAGCACGATCTCGCGCAGGCTCAAGTCGTCGAGGATCCAGCCGCGCGGACGATTGCGTTCCATGGCGCGCCGCTCGCGCCAGGCGGCGAGCGCCTGGGCCAGCTGCTGACGCTGCTCGTCGAGTCCCGGCAAACCCTTGACCTTTTTCCACGCGTCTTCCGGCGCGACGCGCAGCGCGTCGGCATTGGCGAGCGCGGCGAGCTCCTCTTCGAGCCAGCCCAGCCGGCCCTTTTCGCTGCGAGCGTCTCTAACAACCGCGCGCGCAGCGGCCCGAGGTGCCGCACGTCGTCGAGCGCGTATTCCTGCTGCTCGGCGGACAGCGGCCGGCGTGCCCAGTCGGTGCGCGTATGCGCCTTGTCGAGCTCCACGGCGAGCAGCCGCCGCGCCAGCTCGGCGTAGCCGATCTGCGCCGGAAAACCCGCGAGCGCCGCGGCGATCTGCGTGTCGAACACCGGCTGCACCAGGCCTACCGCGGGCAGCATCACTTCCAGGTCCTGGCGCGCGGCGTGCATCACCTTGACCACGGCGGGATTCGTGAGCACGGGAATCAGAGCGGCGAGATCGGGGAGCGCAAGGGGATCGATGCACACCGCCGTGCTCCCGGAAGCCACCTGCACCAGGCACAACTCGGCGCGATAGGTCTTCTCGCGCATGAACTCCGTATCGAGCGCGATCGTCGGATTGGTGCGCGATGGCCTCGGCGAAGGCTGTCAGCGCATCGGCAGTGTCGATCATCAAAGGTGCCGTGCTCCGGGTGACGTGTACAATCCGCCCGGCATTATGCTTGCGAATCTCCGTGCATTGTTCGGCGTCGTGGTCGACATAGTCCTGATGCGACGCGGGCCGGAGCAGTTGCCCGCATCGACCGTGCTGCTGGCGACGGTGGTCGCGCTGAGCATCATCGAATCCTCGTTCATGGCGTTCGTGGCCCCGGTGAGTCTGCCGGCCGCGTTCCTGCAGGCGCTGGTCGGCGCTGCCGTGCTGCTGCTGTGGTTTCGGGCGGCCCTGGCGATCGCCGGCAAGCCCGAACGGTTCACGCAGACCATGACCGGGATTTTCGGCGTGAACGTGCTGTTCACCCCGGCCATGTTGCCGCTGATCGGCGCGCTGATGCCGTACATGGAGAAGGCCGACCCGAAAAATCAGCCTCCCGGCGCGCTGGTCATCGTTACGCTGCTGATCGGTGTCTGGGCGCTGGTGGTCTACGTGCGGATCGTGCGCGTGGCATTCGACTGCCCGTGGGTCATCGCCTTCCTGCTGGTCGTGGCCGAATTCTTTGCAGGCGTGGTCATTTCTTCGATGCTGTTCGGCGACGCGCCGAGCGCGAGTTGAGGTTTTCGAGCGATGCACGTTCACATTCTCGGCATCTGCGGCACCTTCATGGGCGGCATCGCCGCCATCGCCAAGGCCGCGGGCCATCGCGTCACGGGCTCGGACAGGAACGTCTATCCACCCATGAGCACGCAGCTGGAGGCGCTGGGCATCGAGCTCATCCAGGGGTTCGAGGCCGCGCAGCTCAAGCCGCGACCGGACGTGGTGGTGGTCGGCAATGTCATGACGCGCGGCGTGCCGGTCATCGAGGCATTGCTCGACAGCGGTATCCCGTATGCCTCCGGCCCGGAGTGGCTGGCGCGCGAGGTGCTGCGCGACGTGCACGTGCTGGGCGTGGCGGGCACGCACGGCAAGACCACGACCTCGAGCATGCTGGCGTGGATCCTCGAGTACGCCGGGCTCAAGCCGGGGTTTCTCATTGGGGGCGTTCCCGGCAACTTCGGCGACAGCGCGCGCCTGGGCGGAACGTCGGCGGGCGGCACGAAGTACTTCGTCATCGAAGCGGATGAGTACGACACGGCGTTTTTCGACAAGCGCGCCAAGTTCGTGCACTACCGCTCGCGCACGCTGATCCTCAACAACCTCGAGTTCGATCATGCCGATATCTACGAAAACCTCGGCGCCATCCAGAAGCAGTTTCATCACCTGGTGCGCACCGTGCCAGCCTCGGGTTGCATCCTGTGGAATGCCAGCGATGCCAATCTCGCCGCGACGCTCGAGATGGGCGTGTGGACGCCTCGCGAAGCATTTGCGCGCCAGGCTGGCCAGGGCATCACATGGTCGCTCGACCAGCCCGAAGGCGGCGACTTCTCCAAGTTCGTGGTGCTCGAAGGCGGGCGGCCGGTGGGCACGGTGCGCTGGGACTTGTTAGGCGCCCACAACGCCGAGAATGCGCTGGCCGCGATCGGGGCCGCACGGCATGCGGGTGTGTCCGTGTCGCAGTCCATCGCGGCGCTGGCCGGGTTCAAGGGTGTCAAGCGACGCATGGAACTGCGTGGCGAAGTCGCCGGCATCGCGGTGTACGACGATTTCGCGCATCACCCCACTGCGATTGCCTACACCATCGATGGGCTGCGGCGCAAAGTCGGCAACAAACGCATCGTCGCCGTGCTCGAACCGCGCTCGGCCACGATGAGAATGGGCGTGCATCGCGAGACGCTGGGGCCGTCCCTGTCGGCAGCGGATGCCGTGTGGATGTTTGCGCCGCCGGATCTGGGCTGGGATGCGGACTCAGTAGTGTCCTCGCTGGGCGGCAAGGGCCGTGTCGCGCGCTCGCTCGACGAGCTGGTGAATGGCCTCGCCGGGAGCACCAGTCCAGGCGACCAGGTGCTGATCATGAGCAATGGTGGCTTCGGCGGTCTGCACGGGCGGCTGCTCGAGGCGCTGGCGCGCAGGACCTAGGGGAGTCAGGCTGTCAATGTCCGCGGAGAACAGCGTCATCTCCCTGTTTCCGCTGCATACCGTGCTGTTCCCCGGCGGTCCGCTGCCGCTGCGCATCTTCGAAACGCGCTACACCGACATGGTGCGGCGTTGCATGCGCGAGCAGCAGCCTTTCGGCGTGGTGCTGATCCAGGAAGGCGACGAGGCCGGCCCGGTGGCCACCACGGCCACGGTCGGCTGCAGTGCGCGCATCGCGGATTTCTACACGCTGCAGGACGGGTTGTTAGGCATCTCCTGTCTGGGAGAGCGCAAGTTTCGCGTATGCCGGCTGTGGCGTGCGGCCGACGGGCTCAACATGGGCGAGGTGATCTGGCTCGAGCCCGAGCCCGCGCTCGCGCTGCCCGAGGAGTACGCGCGTCTCGGCGCCACCGTGCGACGCGCGCTCGACGAGCTGGCGCAGCAGTACCAGCACGTGGAGAAGAAATACGAAGATGCCTGCTGGGTGGGCTCGCGACTCACCGAGCTGCTGCCCATCGAGCTCAATGACAAGCAGGCGCTGCTCGAGCTCGACGATCCTGTCGCGCGCCTGGAAGCCTTGCTGGGGTTGGTCCCTAGCGAAGGCGGTGACTCCTGACGCCGTACCACCACCAGAGAGCCCAGCCGATCGCCAGCGTCCAGCCGAGCACCATCCAGCCGATGAAGCCGTCGTAGTCGCTCATCAGCCAGTTCGCGTGGCTGTGCGGATTGCGCTCCGAGGTCTCGCGCACCGCGTAGATCACCGCCACCCAGCCGGCATGCAGGCCGATGCAGGCGGCGATGTTGCCGGTGAAGTGCCGCACCAGGCCTAACAACACGCCCACGGCGGTGAGACACAGGAAGGCGTCGGCGATGTCGAGCGGTTGCGCGAATGCGGCCAGCGCACCGGCCAGCATGTCGACTCCGCTGCCGGCATCCACGTCGGCGGCCGCCACGCGGTAGCGGCCGATGAAATGCGTCGCCGCATACAGCAGCGACGGCAGCGCGATGCCCAGCGCCGCGCCCGACTCGCGCGTGATCGCGGTCTGCATGGCGCCGCGCAGGAAGGTTTCCTCGATGAGCGCCACCACCAGGCCGGTGCCCGCGCCGACCAGAATCAGCCGCACCCAGCCCATCGCATCCGGCGCGACCCCGGCTTTGAGCTGGCGCATGTCGAGCGCCACCATGGTGGCGAGGATGGGCAGCATGAGCAGTGCGCCGATGAGAATGGCCTTGCCGGTCTCGGCGGCGAAGCTGCGAGCGGGCAGACCGAATCCCAGGCTCTGGCGATCGGCCACCTTGAGCCGCCTGGCGACCAGCACGAAGCCGACGAGCAAGGTGAGCATCGCGATGCGGCTCGCGACGCGGTGAAACTTGAACTCGAGGCCCATCGCCTGCGTGAGCAGCCAGGCGGGATAACCCAGTACCGCGATGCCCGCGAGTCCCAGCGCGATGAGGCCGAGGAAAATCGCGAAGCTGCGCATCCGGAGGGTCAGCGATCCTGATCGGAAGCTTTGGCTGACAACGCCATCGGCTTGTGCCCGGCGCGCGTCAGCAGCTCGAGTAGCCCGTCCTGTCCCACGAAGTGCAGCGTACCCACCAGGACCAGGTAATCGCGCTCCTGGTCCAGCAGCGCCTCGATCTTCGGTAGCCACTTGCGATTGCGCTGGCCCAACAACTGGTCGTACAGCGCCGGCGCCTGGGCACGTTCCTTGTTGAACTCCCGCTCCAGTGCGCGCAGGTCACCGGTGCGCCACGCCTCGATGAGGCGATCGAGGTCTTCATTCATCTTCGGGACGTCGTTGGCGGCGTCGACCAGGAACTTGGTCTGCTCGGAAATGCTGCGCGAATCGAAGATGCCGAGCTGGTCGACCACGGTCTCCAGTCCCTCGATGGGTTTGCCATCGGCGCGTGCGCGCTCGGTCAGCTGCATGTCGATGCCGAGCTGCGGATCGAAGCCGCTCTTCATGAGCGCGAATTGCGTGAGCACCATGGCTGCGGCCCAGGGTTCGAGCCTGGCGAGCGCGAGCTCGGGCACGTCGATGGAATCCGCGAGCTTGATGATCTTGGAGTAACGCTTCGCGCCGACGACTTCTTCGAGCGATTGCGACGCGGGCAGCGTGCCGTTCATGGTCACGAACTGGACTGCCTCGAGCGGGTTGAGGTCGTCGAGATCGACTTCCATGACCAGTGCGTCGGACGCGTCGTACGCGCGCTCGAGCTGCGGCGACAGTTGCGCGTGACTCTGCGGCAGTGCGTGCACCGAACCGGCGAGATACACGGTGTTGCGCTTGCCCTTGACCGACCAGACCGAAGCGCCATCGGCATTCGCCGCGGTGCCCCCAAACACGAAAGTGGATGCGAGCAACAGCGCGCCCGCGAGGCCGCGCGTCAGGCCCCGCATCAACCGATGGCGGAATGTCATGCCGCGGATTCTGCGGCAGTCAGGAAGTGCACGCCAGTGTCGATGGCGCCGTTGGAATGCAGCGTGAGCAGGCGATAGGCCGGCGGCTGGTCGTCGATGACGAATTGATCGGAGCGCGGCTCGAACTGCGCGCAGGTGGAGGGCGTGGCGAGCAGACGCACGCCACGACGCGTGCCTTCGAATGCCTGGTGCACGTGGCCCCACGCCACGGCACGCACCTGCGGATGGCTGTCGATGACCGACCAGAATTCGTTGGCGTTCGCGAGCCCGACGTTGTCCAGCCAGCGGCTGTTCATGGCCACCGGGTGGTGGTGCAGACACACCAGTGCGTGGCGCTGGCGCGCCATGCCGAGTTCCTCGTCGAGCTTGGTGAGCATTTCCACGGACATGCGGCCGCCGGCCTGGTTGGGCACCACGCTGTCGAGCAGCACGATGCGCCACGCGCCGATGTCGGCGGGGCCGTCGAGCTCGAACGGGCGACCTTGCAGCGCAGCGCGCAGATCGGGAACCGAGTCGTGGTTGCCGGGGATGCACAATACGGGTTTGCCGAAGCGCGCGAACAGGCGCCGGAAGTGCTGGTAGCCGCCCGAGTCATCCTGGACGAGATCGCCGGTCACCAGGATCGCATCGCAGATGGCGAGATGGCCCGAGGCGTCGGAGAGCGTGCGCTCCAGGGTCTCGAGCGTGTTCACGCCGCGCAGGGTGCCCGACACATCTCCAAACAAATGTGGGTCGGTGAACTGGATGACTCTGATGGCGCTCATTCATTCGAACTCTACAAATATGCCGACAATCGCCGGGTGATGTGGTTCACGGGCTGTGCCATGGCGCTGAAACGTAGTGAACCAGGTCGCAAACTACCGGCCGGAAAATGTGAATCGGCGTCGGCAGATAGCGACCCTCGTGAAAAATGGTAAATCGGCGGCGTGCGAACTAAAGTGTCAGCCGACATGAAGAAACCCGGCAAGAGCGATCCTAGCCGGCCGCGCGAAGACGGCTATCAGTACAAGCGCGACTTCTACCGCAGCTCCCAGGTAGCCGACGACTACGACTTTCACCGCTTCAGCTCGCCGGAGCGCCAGAAACGCAACGTGCGCAAGTGGGCGGCGATCCGCAAGGCGCTCGCCGCGACGCAGGGGGTCCGGGTCATCCTCGATCTGCCCTGCGGTACCGGCCGATTCACCGGTGCTCTGGCCCGCGAGGGCTACGAAATCGTCGGCAGCGACATCTCGATGGAGATGCTGCAGAAGGCCGCCGACATTCCCGACGGGCGCCAGCCGAACATCCGCGGCTACCTGCAGGCCAATGCCGAAGCACTGCCGCTGCGCGACGCGTCGCTCGACTGCGTGGTGTGCATCCGTTTCATGATGCATGTCGATCCGGCGACCCGGGTACGCATGCTGCGCGAGTTTCACCGCGTTTCCCGCCGCTGGGTGGTGATCGACTATCGGCACAAGTACACGTTCCGCTACGTGCTCACACACACGCTGGGGAAGTTAGGCTTCGGGCGCACGCCGCTGTCGCGCGTGTCGCGCGCCGATCTCGAGCAGGAATTTCGCGATGCCGGGTTCGCCGTCCGCGAGGTGATCCGGGTGTCGGCGCCGCTGTTGTCCGACAAATGGGTGGTGCTTGCTGAGCGAATGTGACGGGAATGCGGCGCGTGGGAATGTCTCTTCGGGACATTTCCTCTGAAACTGGACTGAAACCACTCCTCTGACCCGGTTTTCGGTTGCCCCCGGCTCCCCGCGTATCGGACAATGCGCGCCCTTTATGGATACCCCTACGACCACCCCCACGCGCCGCGCGCTGGCCAATGCCATTCGCGCGCTCTCCATGGATGCCGTCCAGGCTGCGAATTCGGGACACCCCGGCGCGCCCATGGGCATGGCCGACATTTCGGAGGTGCTGTGGCGCGATTTCCTCAAGCACAACCCGGGTAATCCGCGCTGGTGGAATCGCGACCGTTTCGTGCTCTCGAACGGCCATGGGTCGATGTTGCTGTATTCGCTGCTGCACCTGACCGGTTATCCGCTGGGCATCGACGAGCTCAAGAATTTCCGCCAGCTCGGCGCGCGTACCTGGGGTCATCCCGAGCGCGACCTCGATATCGGCATCGAGACCACCACCGGCCCGCTGGGCCAGGGCCTGGCCAACGCGGTCGGCATGGCGCTGGCGGAAAAGCTGCTGGCAGGCGAGTTCAATCGCGAAGGCCTGGCCATCGTCGATCACCATACCTACTGCTTCGTCGGCGACGGCTGCCTCATGGAAGGCATCTCGCACGAGGCCTGCTCGCTGGCCGGCACCTTCAATCTCGGCAAGCTCATCGTGTTCTACGACGACAACGGCATCTCCATCGACGGCAAGGTGGTCGAGTGGTTCAACGACGACACGCCCAAGCGCTTCGAGGCTTACGGCTGGCACGTGGTGAAGAACGTCGACGGCCACGACAGCGAAGCGGTGCAGGCCGCGATCAAGAAGGCGCGCGCGCGCAAGGATCAGCCTTCGCTGATCTGCTGCAAGACCATCATCGGCTGGGGCGCGCCTAACAAGCAGGGCACGAAGTCGGCGCACGGCGAGGCGCTGGGCCCGGATGAAGTGGCGCTGGCGCGCAAGACGCTGGGCTGGGAATACCCGCCGTTCGTCGTGCCGGACGACATCCGCGCCGCCTGGGATCACAAGGAAGCCGGTGCGGCCGCCGAGAAGAAGTGGAATCGCATCTGGAAGCGCTACAAGCGCGAGCATCAGCAGGCCGCCGCCGAGTTCGAGCGCCGCATGAAGGGCGACCTGCCCGCCAACTGGCCGGACATCGTGCAGGAAACGCTGGCTGCGGGCGCCGCGGTCACGGCTGCGCAGGCCACGCGCGCCTCGTCGCAGCTCGCGCTCAACGTGCTCGGGCCGAAGCTCAATGAAATGCTGGGTGGCTCGGCGGACCTGACCGGGTCGGTGAACACGCTGCGCAAGGATTCCAAGCCCGTCACGCACGCCAATCCCATCGGCAACTACATCTCCTACGGCGTGCGCGAATTCGGCATGACGGCGATGATGAACGGCATCACGCTGCACGGCGGATTCCGTCCGTACGGCGGCACGTTCCTGGTGTTCTCCGATTACGCGCGCAACGCGGTGCGCCTTGCGGCGTTGATGCACTGTCCGACCACGCTGGTCTACACGCACGATTCGATCGGCCTCGGTGAAGACGGGCCGACCCACCAGCCCATCGAGCACCTGGCGGCGCTGCGTGCCATGCCCAACCTGCACATCTGGCGCGCCTGCGATGCGGTCGAGTCGGCGTACTCGTGGGTCGCGGCACTGGAGCGCCGCAACGGTCCGACCGCGCTGGTGTTCACGCGCCAGGGCCTGCCGCAGCAGACGCGCGCGCCAGAGCAGCTGATCGCGATGCGCAAGGGCGGCTACGTGCTCATCGACAGCAACGGTCCGCCGGAGGCCATCGTCATCGCCACCGGTTCCGAAGTCAGCATCGCCGCGCCGGCCGTCAGGGAACTGCAGGCCGCGGGCAAGCGCGTGCGACTGGTGTCCATGCCCTGCTGCGAGGCCTTCGACGCGCAGCCCGCGCCGTACCGCGAGAGCGTGCTGCCCTCGTCGGTGACGCGCCGCCTTGCCATCGAGGCCGGCGCCACCCAGTCATGGTGGCGTTACGTGGGTTCTCAGGGCCGCGTCATGGGCCTCGATCATTTCGGCGCCTCCGGCAAGGGCCCGGATCTCTTCAAACACTTCGGGCTGACCAGCGACGCGCTCAAGGCGCAGCTCGAACAACTCCTTCATAGTTAGAGCATTCACAAGAGGTAATAAGGCAGATGGCGATCAAAGTGGGTATCAACGGTTACGGACGTATCGGCCGCAACATCCTGCGCGCGCTGTATGAAGCGAAGCGCACCAACGAAATCCAGATCGTCGCGGTCAATGACCTCGGCGACGCGCAGACCAATGCTCACCTCACGCAGTACGACACCGCGCACGGCAAGTTTCCGGGCACGGTGGGCGTCGAAGGGGATTCCATCGTCGTCAACGGCGACAAGATCAAGGTGTTCGCGCAGCGCGACCCGTCGAAGATCGACTGGGCCTCCGTGGGCGCGGAATACGTGTTCGAGTCCACCGGTTTCTTCACCACCAAGGCGGACGCGGGCAAGCACCTGGCCGGCGGCGCGAAGAAAGTCATCATCTCGGCGCCGGGCGGCAAGGACGTCGATGCGACGGTGGTGTTCGGCGTGAACAACAACGTGCTCAAGTCCTCGATGACGGTGATCTCGAACGCGTCGTGCACCACCAACTGCCTCGCGCCGTTGGCGAAGGTCTTGAACGACAAGATCGGCATCGTCAGCGGCCTGATGACCACCATCCACGCGTACACCAACGATCAGCGTCTCACCGACGTCTATCACGAGGACATCCGTCGCGCGCGTTCGGCCACGATGTCGATGATCCCCGCAAAGACAGGAGCGGCCGCCGCGGTCGGCCTGGTGCTGCCCGAGCTCAAGGGCAAGCTCGACGGCTTCGCGATCCGCATTCCCACGATCAACGTGTCGCTGGTCGACCTGTCGTTCGTGGCGAAGCGCGCGACGACGGTCGATGAGATCAACAAGGTCATCAAGGAAGCCGCCGAAGGCGCGATGAAGGGCGTGCTCGCGTATACCGACAAGCAGCTCGTCTCGGTCGACTACAACCACGATCCGGCCTCGTCGACCTACGATTCCACGCTGACGCGCGTCAGCGAAGGCACGCTGGTCAAGGTCTGCTCCTGGTACGACAACGAGTGGGGCTTCAGCAATCGCATGCTCGATACCACGATCGCCTGGTCGAAAGCCTCCTGAAGGAGGGCCCCATGAATGTATTGCGCATGGCGGACCAGGACCTCGCTGGCAAGCGGGTCCTGATTCGCGAAGATCTGAACGTCCCCGTCGAAGGTGGCAAGGTCACCAGCGATGCGCGCATCCGCGCCTCGCTGCCGACCATCAAGCTGGCGCTCGACAAGGGCGCCAGGGTGTTCCTCACCTCGCACCTGGGGCGGCCGGAAGAGGGCGTCTACGCCGAGGAGTTCTCGCTGGCGCCCGTGGCCTCGAGGCTCTCGGAGTTGTTAGGCAAGCCCGTGCCGCTCAAGAAGGATTGGCTGATCAGCGGCGTGGACACCGCGCCGGGCTCGGCGGTGCTGCTCGAGAACGTGCGCTTCAACAAGGGCGAGAAGAAGGACAAGGAAGACCTCGCCAGGCAGATGGCGTCGCTGTGCGACGTCTTCGTCATGGACGCCTTCGGCACGGCGCATCGCGCCGAGGCTTCGACGCATGGCGTCGGCAAGTTCGCCAAGGTGGCCTGCGCGGGCCCGCTGCTGGTGGGCGAGCTCGAGGCGCTGGAGCGTGCGCTGGCCAAGCCGGCGCGGCCGCTGGTGGCCATCGTTGCCGGTTCGAAAGTGTCGACCAAGCTCACGGTGCTCGAATCGCTGTTGGCCAAGGTGGACAAGCTCATCGTCGGTGGCGGCATCGCCAACACCTTCCTCGGCGGCCACCGGCATCAATGTCGGCAAGTCGCTGCACGAAGCCGAGATGCTCGACATGGCGCGCAAGCTGCTGGAGCACGCGCAAGGCGCGCGGCGCCGAGATCCCGCTGCCGACGGATGTGGTCGTGGCGAAGGAATTCGCGGCCACGGCGCATGCCGACGTGCGCTCGATCCACGACGTGCGGCCCGACGAGATGATCCTCGACATCGGACCCGATACCGCCGAGCGGTTCGGCGCCATGCTGCAGAAGGCCGGCACCATCGTGTGGAACGGCCCGGTGGGCGTGTTCGAATTCGATCAGTTCGGCGAGGGCACCCGGGCCATCGCGCAGGCCATCGCGAAGTCGCCGGCGTTCTCGCTGGCCGGCGGCGGCGACACGCTCGCGGCCATCGAGAAGTACGGCGTCGAAGAAGGCATCTCGTACATCTCCACCGGCGGCGGCGCGTTCCTCGAGTTCGTCGAAGGCAAGACCTTGCCCGCGGTGGCGATGCTCGAGGCACGCGCGAAGCAGTAGCTAGTAAGGAAATGGGGACATTCCTCGATTCCTAGCAAACGGGGACAGACCTGAGGGGTTGGCGCCCGCGCCTTCCGAGGGTTGACCCGCTCTGCTCCCTCAAGGTCGCGCGCGCTTCGAAAATTTCCGGACGGAAATTTTCGGCGTTCGCTCGTCGGAAGCCTACGGCCTGCAGGTCTGCAGAAATGGCTGCGCTGGAATGCATCGCGGCGGCCGTATTGGCTTCCTCCTCGCCGCGCTCCATTCGGTCGCAGCGCGGGTCAACCCTCGAAAGGCGCGCCCACCGCACCGCACGGTCCCCGCGTGCTAGCGAGCAGCGCGTCCCATTTGCCGCTGCTGGGAGAAGAGTGCGCGACTCCAGGGCCCGGCAAGAACCGGAACACCGAGTCTTGCGATCTTTTCCACCCCGGGGACACAGCGCGATGGCTCGACAACAGGGAACGGAGCTGCGATTCGTGGCGGCGGAGGCGTGCGGTGCGGTCTCGGGCAAACGGGGACGGACCGCCTCGGGTGGTACGCCTGTCCATGGCTGACTCTCTTTGCGACCGAATGGAGCGCGGCGAGGAGGAAGCGCCCGACCGCCGCCGTGTTGCATCTCCGCGCACCATTTCTGCAGATATAAAGGCGGTCCGCTTCCGACGAGCGGCCGCCGAAAATTTCCGTCCGGAAATTTTCGAAGCGCGCGCGACCTTGAGGGAGCAAAGAGAGTCAGCCGTGGGCAGGCGTATCGCCAAACCTCAACCGTCCCCGTTGCCCGAAGACCGCACCGCACGCCTCCGCCACCGCAACCCCCAAGGTCCGTCCCCGTTTGCTAGGAATCGGGGAATGTCCCCATTACTTCATTGGCGAGTAGTCCGTTGCGTCCATGAACACGGACTCCACCTTTTCGACGATCTTGCCGCCATCCGCTTCCGAATGCCGCCGCGATCGCCTTCCACTCGGGGTCGGCGACTGAATCGCCGCCCAGTTCTCTTTCGCCGCTTCCCGGCTGGCGTGCGAGATCACGTAGATCAGCGTGTTGTCCTTCGCAGGACTGTCCTGCGGTGTCCAGTACGCGACATTCGTCATGCCATGTTTCTCGAACATCTTCATGGTGTGTTCGCGGAAACGCTTGTGCAGGGCATCGAGGCGGCCGGGAAAGGTGTAATACGTGCGGATCTCGAACACGCGCGCGGGTTGCGGTGCGTCGGCGGCGCGCGCCCACTGCAGGCTTGCACCCAGAACGAGCCCCAGGAGGGCGGCGAGCAGCCAGGACAACTTCGTCATCGAACTCCCCTCATGAATTGAAATTGCGACTTTGATTATGCGCCGCGGCATCGAGACACATGGCAGAATGCGCGCCCATGCCAGAACGCCAGATGCACTCGCGCACGAAAATCGTCGCGACCTTAGGTCCTTCCACCGATTCCATCGAAGTCCTGACCGAAATGGTCCGCGCCGGCCTCGACGTGGCGCGTGTGAACTTCTCCCACGGCAAGCAGGAAGAGCACGGTCGTCGCATCGACCTGGTGCACGAAGCGGCGCGGCGCGCCGGCCGTTACGTCGGCATCCTCGCGGACCTCGGCGGACCCAAGATCCGCATCGAGAGCTTCACTAACAAGAAGGTGGATCTCAAGGACGGCCAGGCCTTCGCGCTCGATACGGCGCACGATCCCAACGCGGGCAACGATGAAGTCGTCGGCTGCGCCTACCTGGATCTGCCCAAGGACGTGAAGCCGGGCAACATCCTGCTGCTCAACGATGGCCTGATCGAGCTCGAGGTCACCAAGGTCTCCGGCACGCGCATCGATACCAAGGTCATCGCCGGCGGAGAGCTGTCCAATCGCAAGGGCGTGAACCTGCGCGGCGGCGGCATCTCCGCCCCGGCGCTCACCGACAAGGATCGCGAGGACATCAAGTTCGCGGCCTCCAAGGGCGCCGACTACATCGCCGTATCCTTCGCGCGCGACGCCGCCGACATGAACCTGGCGCGCTCGCTGCTGCGCCTCGCGGGTGGCCATGGCCACGTCTGCGCGAAGATCGAACGCCACGAGGCCATCCGCAATCTCACGGAGATCATCGAAGCCTCCGACGTGCTCATGGTGGCGCGCGGCGATCTCGCGCGTGGAGATGGGTTACGCGGCCATCACCGGCCTGCAGAAGACCATCATTCACGAATCGCGCACGCGCAACAAAGTGGTGATCACGGCCACGCAGATGATGGAGTCGATGATCAATGCGCCGGTGCCGACGCGCGCCGAGGTGTCGGACGTCGCCAACGCCGTCATGGACGGCACCGACGCGGTGATGCTCTCGGCCGAGAGCGCCGTGGGCAAGTACCCGGTCAAGGCCGTGCAGGCCATGGAAGAAGTCATCAACGGCGCGGAGAAATACCAGCTCACGCACCAGCACATCCGCCATCGCGTCGACGGCATCGTCGATCGCACCGAAGAGGCGATTGCGATGGCGGTGATGTACACCGCGAATCACATGAAGGTCCGCGCCATCGTGGCGCTGACCGAATCCGGCACCACGCCGCTGTGGATGTCGCGCTCGCGCGCCGACATCCCGATCTACGCCTTCACGCGCCACGAATCCACGCGCCGCCGCGTCACGCTGTATCGCGGCGTGTATCCCGTGCCTTTCGATATCCCGGAAGTGCGCACCACCGAGCTGTTCCGCGCCATCCTCACGATGATGCTGCAGCTGGATCTGGTGGAGCCCGGCGAGCTGGTCATCGTCACCAAGGGCGAGCTCACCGGTATTACTGGTGGCACCAACGCGCTGACCATCCTGCGCGTTCCCAAAGAATAAGCTCACGCCCAATGCGTTGGCTGCGCTGGCTGCGATGGACCTTGATCGGCGTCGCGGCGCTCGCAGGTCTGGCCTTCGCCGGCGCCTGGTGGGCCATGCATCGCAGCCTGCCGCGCATCGACGGAGAACTGTCCGCTGCCGGCCTCGCCGCCGAGGCCACCATCGAGCGCGACGCGCGCGGCGTGCCGGTCATCACCGCCCGCTCGCGCGCCGATCTCGCCTTCGCCACGGGTTTCGCGCACGCGCAGGACCGCTTCTTCCAGATGGACCTGTCGCGGCGACTGGCGGCCGGTGAACTGTCGGAGCTCTTCGGCGCGGTGGCGCTCAAGCAGGACATGCGTGCGCGCCGCTTCGGTTTTCGCGGCGTCGCGCGCCGCGTGGTGGAGAGCGCACCCGCCGAGGAACGCGCCGTCATCGAGGCCTACGCGCGCGGCGTGAACGCCGGACTCTCAGGACTCGATGCGCGACCCTGGGAATACCTGCTGCTGCGCGCGATGCCGCGTGCCTGGGTGCCCGAGGATTCGGTGCTGGTGGTGCACTCCATGTGGTGGCAGCTGCAATACGGCGCCATCAACCAGGAAATCGGGCGCCGCCGCCTCGAGCGCGCGGCGGCCGCGAAAGGCACGGCCGACGGCGTTCGCGAGCTCACTGGGTTTCGTCTATGCCGGCCACAGCGGCTGGGACACGCCTAACTATTCCGCCGATGCGCGCTGCGTGCACGCGGCCTGTACGGAATCGGCGGGCGTGCTGACGCGGTCCTATCCCGCGCTGCTGAGATTCGTGGCGCCGGCCGGGGGCGATGCGCGCGAGCAGCCCAAGCCGGGCAGCAACAGCTGGGCGGTGTCGGGCACTCACACGAAATCGGGCGTGGCGCTCATCGCCAACGACATGCACCTGGACCTGGGCGTACCGGCCGTCTGGTACCCGGCACGCCTGCAAGTCACGGGTGACGCACCGATCGACATCACCGGCGTGACGTTGCCGGGCACGCCGGCCGTGGCTGCGGGTTCCAATGGCCACGTGGCCTGGGGTTTCACCAACAGCTACGGCGATTTCGCCGACGTGCGCTTCGGCACATGCGCCGGTGCCGATCACACGGTGCGCCGCGAACACATCGCCGTGAAAGGTGCCGGGGACGCGCTGGTGGAATACCGCGACCTGGCCTTCGGCGTGGTGCTCGACGGTCCGGAATATTCCGACGACGTGGCCAGCGGACAATGCCTGCAGGTGGGCTGGATGGCGACGCGCGCGGAGGCGACGAACTTCGCACTGCTGTCGATGGAGCGCGCGCGCAACCTGGACGAAGTGCTGGCGCTGGCGCCGCGCATCGGCATTCCCGCGCAGAACCTGCTGGTCGGCGATGCGGGCGGACGCATCGCCTGGACCGTGATGGGGCGGGTGGCGCGCAATGCCGGCCCCGGCCGCTATTTCGGCGCGCTCGATTTCCGCGATGCCGGCGATCATCCGCGCATCGCCGACCCGCCGGTGGGCCGGCTGTGGACCGCCAACCAGCGCGTGGTCGACGGGCCGCTCGAGGCCGTGCTCGCCGACGATGAGGTGGACGTCGGCGCCGACGGCTACGACATCGGCGCGCGCGCGCGGCAGATTCGCGACGACCTGCTGGGCCTCACGCACCCCGCCACCGAGGCGGACATGCTGGCGATTCAGCTCGATGCGCGCGCGCTGTTCGTGGCGCGCTGGCGCGATCACCTGCTGGCGCTCATCGATGAGGAAGCCATGGCCGATGCGCCGCGCCGCCGCGAGTTCCGCGATCTGGTGAGCCAGTGGAAGCCGGAGGCGGCGCCGGACTCGGTGGGCTACCGGCTGGTACGCGCGTACCGCAGCGATACACTGGATGCGCTGTGGCGCGGGCTCGTCGCCGGGTTGTTAGGCGAAGATATTTCCCTGCGCCGGCCCGGCCAGTTCGAGGCCGCGGGCTGGCGCCTGGTCAGCGAACGACCGGCGGCGATCTCGCCACCAGCCCTTGCTGCGAAGAATGGCGCCGACTGGCGCGCATTCCTGTTGCGCGAGCTCGACGACACCATCGAAGAGCTGATCGAGAAGTGTGGGTCGCTCGCGGACTGCACGTATGGCGAGGGCGATCCGGTGCGGGTGCGTCATCCACTGGCGCGCGCGCTGCCGGTACTGTCGCGGCTGCTCGACATGCCCACGCAGCAGCTGCCCGGCGATCACCACATGCCACGTGTGCAGGATGGCGCTTTCGGCGCCTCGGAACGCTTCGCGGTGTCGCCCGGGCGCGAAGCGGAGGGTTACCTGGAGTTGCCGGGCGGACCGTCGGGGCATCCGTTGTCGCCGTTTTATCGCAGCGGTTTCGACGACTGGGCCGCCGGTCGTGCGACGCCATTCCTGCCGGGGCCGGCAGCGCATAAGCTGTCGCTACGGCCGTAGGCCGCACAGAGGGCACCATGGCCGAGTCCCGATTCACCGGCACCGATCGCTACGTGGCCACGCCGGATCTCATGATGGCGGTGAATGCCGCCGTGACGCTGGCGCGGCCGCTGCTCATCAAGGGCGAACCGGGCACCGGCAAGACCCAGCTGGCGGAGGAGATCGCGCGCTCGCTCGAGCGGCCGCTGTACGAGTGGCACATCAAGTCCACCAGCAAGGCGCAACACGGGCCTGTACGAATACGACGCGGTCTCGCGGCTGCGCGACTCGCAGCTCGGCGAGCAGAAGGTGCACGACATCCGCAACTACATCGTCAAGGGACGGCTGTGGGAGGCCTTCGAGTGCGCGGTACAGCCGGTGCTGCTCATCGACGAGATCGACAAGGCGGACATCGAGTTTCCCAACGATCTGTTGCGCGAGCTGGATCGCATGGAGTTCTACGTGCACGAAACGCGCGAGCTGGTCCGCGCGCGCCATCGGCCCATCATCCTGATCACCAGCAACAACGAGAAGGAACTGCCCGACGCGTTCCTGAGGCGCTGCTTCTTCCACTACATCCGTTTCCCGGATGCCGAGACCATGGAAAGGATCGTGCGCGTGCACTATCCGGACCTCAAGAAGGAGCTGCTGGCGGAAGCGCTGACCGCCTTTTTCAACGTGCGTGAGACGCCGGGACTCAGGAAGAAACCCTCGACCTCCGAGCTGCTCGACTGGATCAAACTACTGCTGGCCGAGGACATTCCGCCCGAGGCGCTGCGCCTGGATGATCCGAAAAAGACGATCCCCATCCTGCACGGAGCATTGCTCAAGAACGAACAGGACGTGCACTTGTTCGAGCAGCTGGTCTTCCTGAACCGCCGCGCGGGGCGCTGAGCAGGGTACGACATGCTGGTGCGGTTCTTCACCGACCTGCGAGCCGGCGGCGTTCCGGTCACGCTGCCGGAGTTCCTCACCCTGCTCGAGGGCCTGGAGGCGACGGCTGGCCGCTCTGTCGCCGGAGGATTTCTACTACCTGGCGCGCGCCGCGCTGGTGAAGGACGAGCGGCATTTCGACCGCTTCGACCGTGTGTTCGCCCAGCACTTCGCCGGAGCCGAGAAACTCTTCGAGCAGCTGGCGGCCACGCTGCCCGCCGACTGGCTGAAGCAGCTCACCGAGCGGCTGCTGACCGACGAGGAGAAACGCCGTGTCGCCAGTCTCGGCGGTTGGGACAAGCTCCTCGAGGCCCTGCGGCAACGCCTGCGCGAGCAACAGGGCCGCCATGAAGGCGGCAGCAAGTGGATAGGCACGGCCGGCACCTCGCCGTTCGGCAACCAGGGCTACAACCCCGAGGGTGTGCGCATGGGCCAGGCGGCTTCGCGTCATCGCCGCGCGGTCAAGGTCTGGGAGGCGCGCGAGTACCGCAATCTCGACGGCGGGCGCGAGCTCGGCACGCGCAACATCAAGATGGCGCTGCGGCGCCTGCGTCGTTTCGCGCGCGAAGGCGCGCCCGAGGAGCTCGATCTCGACGGCACCATCCACGCGACGGCGCGCAACGCGGGAATTCTCGACCTGCGCATGCAGGCCGAACGGCGCAATGCCGTGAAACTTCTGCTGCTGCTCGACGTGGGCGGCTCGATGGATCCGCACGTGCAGGTCTGCGAGGAGCTGTTCTCGGCGGCGCGCGCCGAGTTCAAGCACCTCGAATACTTCTATTTCCACAACTTCCCGTACGAGCGGGTGTGGAAGGACAACCACCGGCGATTCAGCGTCGTCACTGATACGCGCACGCTGTTGCGCACCTTCAATTCCGACTACCGCGTGGTGTTCGTCGGCGACGCGACCATGAGTCCCTACGAGATCGAGCAGCCGGGCGGCAGCGTCGAACACTGGAACGAGGAGGCCGGGCGCGTGTGGATGCAGCGGCTCACGGCGCATTTTCCCCAGCTCGTCTGGCTGAACCCGGAGCCCGAAGAGCGCTGGAAATGGACCCCGTCCATTGCGATCACGCGTGCCCTGGTCGACGACCGGATGTATCCGCTGACGCTCGATGGCCTGGACCGCGCCATGCGCGAGCTCAAGCGCAAGACCCGGACCACGCCCGCTCAGCCTAGTTAGGCGCAGAAACACCAACCCCGTCTCAGAATTGACTTCCCGGGTGGGCCAATCTACGGCCCTCATAAGGGAGGCAAGACCATGATTTCGAAGGCTGCCAATGCTCTGAGATTCACCGCGGCGCTGTGCGTCGTGCTGGCGATGGTCGGATGCGCATCGGGCGTGAAGCGCGCCGATGGACAAAAAAAAGCCGCCTTCAAGCCGTCGGCCGAAGCGCCGATCGGCCAGATCAATGTATCCGCGACCCCGGAAGCAATTGCCAAGATCGAGGCTGCCAAGAAGAAGTTCAGCCCGGAACTCCTGAGGGGCAGCATCCAGCAGGCACTGAACGCGGAACGGATGTTGGCCCAGAGCGGGCAGGGCGGCCTGGCCATGGATGTCGTCGTGACGCGCGTCCGCGTGCGCTCCACGTTCAACGCCATCATGTGGGGAGCCATGTCGGGCAATGACGCCGTCGAGGGCGACGTCGTCGTCAAGGACGCCACGGGCAAGGTGCTCGACAAATTCTCCGTGACGGCTTCGTACGCGCTCGGCGGTTTCGCCGGCGGGCAGGATGCGACGCGCACCGGCTGGCTTTACGAGGCGTTTGCGAAGGAAGTCGTCGGGCAGTACAAGGCCGATGCGACCGGCGGCGCCAAGACCAGCGCCAAGCGGTAGGCCTGATCCGGCGTCGATGCCCCTATACTGCGCCGCATGTTTGCTAGGTCTGTCTCGCTGCTCGCCGCAATGGTCCCGGCGATGGGCTTCGCACAGGAACCCGATTCGCGGGTGACGGTTCCGGCACTGACGCCGGTCATCGTGCGGCTCGAGGAAACGATTTCGTCCAACAAGAACAAGCCCGGCGACCGTTTCAGGATCACCGTGGCCGAAGATGTGCGCGTGGGTGACGCGCTGGTCATTCCGGCCGGCAGCGCGGGAGAAGGCGAGGTCGTGCACGCCGCGAAATCCGGTGCGGGTGGCAAGGCCGGCGAGCTCATCCTCGTGGCGCGTTTCGTGCGCGTCGGCGACCTCGACATCCGGCTGCGATCCTTCGCGCTGGGCGTGGTCGGCAAGGATCAGACCAACAATTCCCTCGCGGCCAGCATGGTCATCGGCCCATTCGCGATGTTCGTGAAAGGCGGTGTGATCACCGTGCCGCCCGAAACCCTTGGCACCGCCAAGACGGCACTCGAATTCAAGCTTCCGATGGTGGTGTCGCCGACACCGCCGCCGACTGTGCAAACCGAAGAAACGATCACGGGAGGAGAGCATGAATCGAAAGTTGATTAGCCTGGGCCTCGTTGCCCTGACATTCGCGCCCTGCGTAGGCCTGTCGCAGGACACTGCGCCTGCGGCCACGCCGGCCAGCGATGCGGCCGCTGCCGCCACCGGCACGGTGGTGTTCTTCCGCGAAAAGAAGTTCGCGGGCTCGGCCATTCGCTACAAGGTGCGTGAGAACGGCACCGAGTTGTGCAAGCTGGCCAGCGGCACGTTCTGCAATCTGCAGGTGCCAGCCGGCAAACACGCCTACGTGGTGCACTCGGAGGCCAAGGACGTGCTCAACCTGGAAGTGGAGCCAGGCGAAACCTACTACGTCATCGGTGGAATTTCGATGGGCGTATTCGCCGGTCATCCGAACCTGTCGCCGTCCACCAAGGAGGTGTACGACGGCATGAAGGAAAAACTCAAGGACAACACGGGCAAGGATCTCGGCGGCCCGGACGACAAGGAAGAGAAGAAATAGCGACATCGATCGCCCGGCGCGCAGGCGCCGGGCGATTCGACGCTGTCGAATTCTTCGTGAAAGGGGAGATCCGATGAAGAGAGTCTGGACTGCATTGTTGGTGCTCACCCTTTCGGGAGGCGCGGTCGCGGCTGGATTCACCGAAGCCCCGGCAGCACCCGTCGGCAAGGTGCTCGTCTACATCTACCGCGCCTACAACTATCAACAAGGGAATCAGGGTGCCGCGATCTATCTCGATGACAAGCCGGTCGTGAATCTCGGCACCCGCGGTTACACCTGGCTGCACATCCCGGAGGGGTTGCACACGCTGGAGCATCGAAAGAGCCTCTACCTGGCGGATGAGCGCACCGGCGCCGAGATACGGTTCGCCGCAGGCCGGACGTACTATTTCCGAGTCGGGGTCAGTCTGGGTTCCGGAATCAAGGATGTGCGCTGGATGCTGTCAGAACAGCCGGCCATGAATGCGCTGGAAGAGATCGCCAAGTGCCGCTATCAAAAGCCGAAGGCCGCTTTTCGAAACGACGGTAAGTAGAGAGGTGGCTTTCGGCCACCTCCCTGCCGGCGATTTCCCGCGTCAGCTGGCCTTGGTAGGCGGGTGCGCCTTGATCTCGGCGAGCACCATGTCCGAATGACCTTTCGGATCGACCTTGTCCCAGTGCTTGACGATCTTGCCGTCGGGTCCGATCAGGTAGGTCTGGCGGCTGGCCAGCTCGATGCCTTCCTTCGGGCTCCACAGGACGCCGTACTTCTTGATGGCTTCCTTGTTGGGATCGGCGAGGATGTCGAACGGCAGACTGTGGTTCTCGGCAAATTTCTTGTGCGAGACCACGTCGTCCGCGCTGACGCCGAGGATGACCGCATCCGCCTTCTTGAACGCGAAGATGTTGTCGCGCAGCTCACAGGCCTGGGTGGTGCAGCCCGGCAGTGTCGTCCTTGGGGTAGAAGTAGAGCACCACCCACTTGCCCTTGTATTGTTTGAGCGTATGCCACTCGCCCTTCTGATCCTGTAGTTTGAAGTCCGGGGCGGCCGTGCCCTCGGCGGGTGCCGTCGACGGGTTCACCTGCGCATACACTTGCGGCCACCGCGAGCGTCGCGATGACCAAGGTCCGTCGAAGTGCCAGCATGTCGTTCTCCGTGAGAGAGTAAGCATCGTGGGGGAGCCAGATACTAGCAGCGTGAAGCGTGCCGGTCTCATCCTGACGGGAGGAGGCGCGCGCGCCGCGTACCAGGTGGGCGTGCTCAAGGCGCTGTCCCACATACACCCGCGTCCCGAGTGGCCTTTTCCCATCATCGTGGGAACGTCGGCAGGCGCGGTGTCCGCCAGCATCCTCGCCGGGAACGTGGTGCGCTGGCACGAATCCGTTTCGGAAATCGAACAAGTCTGGGCGAATTTCCGCGTCAATCACGTGTTCCGTTCCGACGCCATGGCCATGATCAAGGCCGGCGGGCGCTGGATGGGGTCCCTGCTGACCGGCGGCGCCATGGGCCCGCCCAAGTCCCTGCTGGACAACTCGCCATTGCGCGAACTGCTGTCGCATGTGACGAATTTCGATGCGGTGCGCGAGAACGTGGCACGCGGTGACCTGCGGGCGCTGGCCTTGTGCTCCACGAGCTACTTCACCGCTCGTTCGGTTTCGTTCTTCGAGGCCGCCACCACCGTGAGCGAGTGGTCGCGCGCCCAGCGCCACGGCGAGCGCGTGCCCCTGTCGCTCGACTACCTGATGGCCAGCCTCAGCATTCCTTTCCTGTTTGCCGCCGACCTGCCTGCAAGGCGAGTTCTTTGGCGATGGCGCGATGCGCCAGACGGCGCCGCTGTCGCCGGCCATTCATCTCGGTGCGGATCGGCTGCTGGTCATTGGCGTGCGGCCGACGCACCTCGACCTGGTTCCGCGTTTCGTCGCCTCCGATACGCCGCCCACGCCGGGGCAATTGTTCGGTTACATGCTGGATACCCTGTTCAGCGACCAGATTTCCGCCGACCTCGAGAACCTGGCGCGCATCAACCGTCTTTCGGCGGTGGCGGGCGAGTCGACCGGCACGCGTCAGATCCGGACGCTGATGATCGCGCCCAGCCTCGACCCGTCGCAGCTCGCCGTGCGCCACATCAAGGCGCTGCCGGTTTCGCTGCGCGCGCTGATGGGCATCATCGGCGCGCGCGGCGCCGCGGGCAGCCTGCTCGCCAGTTACCTGATGTTCGAGTCCGGCTATACCGCGAGCTGATCGAGCTGGGATTCCGCGACACGCTGGGCAAGCGTGACGAGCTCGTGGCTTTTCTCGTCCTGAGCGCAATGCCGCCATGCCGTCGACGTATGGATCGCGCACGAAGGGCTGCTCGACGACCCGGTCGTGACCGCACGCCTCGTCTCACTACTGGCGCCGGACGAGCTCGAAAGACGCAACCGCATGGCGACGGAGAGCGGCCGGCGCCAGCAATTGCTGACGCGCGCGCTGCAGCGGAAGTGCTGTCGCGCTACCTGCCGCGCATTGCGCCGCGCGACTGGCGCTTCGTGCGCGGCGAGTCCGGCCGGCCCTCGCTGGCGCCGCCCTTCGATGCCGACGGGCTGAATTTCAATCTCGCACACACGCCTGGGCTGGTGGTCATGGCCGCGGGTCGGGTCGCGCACATTGGTATCGACGTCGAGGCGCTCGACAAGCCGGCGCCGCTGCCGGTGGCACGAACGGTACTTTTCGGAACGCGAGGTGGCCGCGCTGCATGCGCTCGCGCCGGGAGCATCAGCCGCGGCGCTTCCTCAGGCTGTGGACGCTCAAGGAGGCCTATCTCAAGGCCGTGGGCGAAGGCCTTGCCGGTGGCCTCGACAGCATGAGCCTTCACATTCGACGCCGGCTGGCATTGGCTTCGAGCGCGCCAGCGATCCGCAGGCGCACGCGTTGGACCGTTCCGCGAGTTCGACGCCAGCGCGGTTATCTGCTGGCGCTGGCATTCCTCGACCTCGCGGCCGAGGCGCCGCCGTCGACGCTGCACGAATTCTCCTGAGCCAGGCTCCGCTCAGGTCAGAAACAACGCGCCGAGGCCGAGCAACGTCGCGAAGCCGATGCAGTCGGTGAACGTGGTCAGGATCACGCCGGCCGACAGCGCCGGGTCGATGCGCATGCGCCGCAGCAGCAACGGCACGATCACGCCGACGGCGGCGGCGCACAGCAGGTTGATCAGCGTGGCGGCCGCGATGATCGCGGCGATTTTCCAGGTGCCGTACCAGACGATGGTGACGCTGCCGACGATCGACGGCCCAGATGAGGCCGTTGAGCCCGCCGACCGCGATCTCCTTCCACAGCAGCCAGCGCGCGTTCACCCATTCGACCTGGCCGAGCGCGATGCCGCGGATGATCAGCGTGACGGTCTGCGTGCCGGCGATGCCGCCCATGCGGGCGACGATGGGCATGAGCGCGGCCAGCGCCGCGACTTTTTCGATGGTGCCTTCGAAGCGGCTCACCACGGCGGCCGCCAGGAACGCGGTGACCAGGTTGATGCCCAGCCACAGCAGGCGGCGGCGCGTGGAAGGCAGATGCCCGCGAACACGTCTTCCTCGTCGCGCAGGCCGGCCGCCGACATGACTTCGTGCGCGGCTTCCTCGCGGATCACGTCCACCACGTCGTCGACGGTGATGCGGCCGAGCAGTTTGCCCTGGTCGTCGACCACGGCGGCCGACACCAGGTCGCGGTCCTGGAACAGCTGCGCGACTTCGTGGGCATTGGTTTCCGGCGCGATGCGCGGCGCCTCGGCGTCGAGGATGTCGCCGACGGGTTTTTCCGGGTCTTCGGTCAGCAGGCGCGTGAGCGCCAGCGTGCCCAGATAGCTGGTCGTTGCGGTCGACCACGAACAGCCGGTCGGTCTTGTCGGGCAGCTCGCCGCGCATGCGCAGGTAGCGCAGCACCACTTCCACGGTGACGTCGGCGCGCACGCTCACCGTGTCGGTGTTCATGAGGCCGCCGGCGGTATCCGGCTCGTAGGACAGCACGGTCTTCAGCCGCTCGCGGTCCTGCTGCGTCCATGGACTTGACGAGCTGCAGCGACACGGCTTCGGGCAGGTCGCCGACGAGGTCGGCGAGATCGTCGAGCTCCATGTTTTCGGCGGCGGCCAGCAGTTCTTCGGCGTCCATGCCGTCGATGAACGCCTGGCGCACGTCCTCGCTGAGCTCGACCAGCACGTCGCCCTCGATTTCGGGCTCGACGAAGTTCCACACCACTTCGCGCTGCGCGGGCGGCAGCGATTCGATCAGCTTGCGCGATCTCCGCCGGGTGCATGGCGGCGACCATGCGCGCCGCGCCACGCCACGAGCCTTCGCGCAACGCGCCGCGCAGCGCGGCGAGGCGGCGTTCTTTGGGGGGAGTGCGCGTGCGCTTCCATTTCGCGCGGGAGTGTATCGGGGGGATTCTTTGATTCCTAGGAAATCGGAGACGGGTTTGGGCAGTGGTGATGCCCGATGCGAACGCCACACGCGCATGGATGGCCTCGCTATCGCCGGGCCCTTCGGTGAAGTTGGCGTGACTGTTGCAGGCCGCCGCCACAGCGACGACATCTCGTCGTTGAGGTAAGAGAAGAAAGATCAGCGAGAGTGGATTGTTGCACGGAGAGGCGGCTCAGTGCCGTTGAGTCCGGAAGCACCCGGCCCGCTCGCTCATCCATGCGCATATGTCCTTCGCATGGGCATCGGCAGGGCACGCGAACCCGTCTCCGTTTCCTAGGAAATCAACGAATCTCCACGTTGCACGCCGCGGTGGAAAAGAGAAGCGAGACGCGAGCGTCTGCTCAGGCGACGGAGCTGCTCTGTGTGCCGGCGAGGGTGGGGGCGCGGCGTGATGGAGCGCATTTCGCCGAGAGAGTTGTGGCGGATGGCGACCACGGGATAGTTTTGCGAGAGGCGCTCGGCGATGCGTTCGGCGAGATACACGGAGCGGTGGCGGCCGCCGGTGCAGCCGATGGCGATGGTGAGATAGCGGCGGTTGGCGGCCTGGTGCTCGGGGATGCGCGCGGCGACGAACTGCAGGATGTCTTCCATGCAGCCGCGGCACGCTGCGCTGCGCCTCGAGGAAGCGGATGACGTCCGGATCACGGCCCGTGAGCGCGCGCAGCGACGGGTCCCAGTAAGGGTTCGGCAGCGACGCGCGCGTCGAACACGAAGTCGGCGTCGCCCGGAATGCCGTTCTTGAAGCCGAAGGACTCGACCAGCAGCGAGAGGCGCGCCGCGCTGCGCTTTTCCACGCGCTGGCTGATGAGCTCGCGCAGGTCGTGAACGCCCATGCGCGAGGTGTCGATGACCAGGTCCGCCGCGTTGAGGATGGGCTCGAGCAGCCGCCGCTCGATGGCGATGGCTTCCTTGAGCGACACGTGATCCGTGCTGATCGGATGCTTGCGCCGGGTCTCGGCGAATCGCCGCAGCAGCTCGTCGTCGTTCGCGAGCAGGAAGACGATTTCGCACTGGATGCCGCTCTTCTTGAGCTCCTCGATGAGCGGCGGCACGGTTTCGATTTCCGCCGGCCGCATTGCGCGCATCGACTCCCACGGCCGCGCGCGAGTACTGCGCCTCGTTGTTGCGCAGCGTGTGGGAGATGAAGGGCTTCAGCAGGGCCGCCGGGATGTTGTCCACGCAGTAGAACCCGGCGTCTTCGAGCATGTGCAACGCCACGCTCTTGCCGGATCCCGACAGCCCGCTGACGAGAATGAGTCTCATGTGATGCGGTCAGGCCTCTCGTGACCTCGCGCGCCTTGCGCGCTTCGGCGGCGTGTTTGTCCGCCTTCTTTTCCTTGTGCTTGAGCACGCTGCGGTCGAGCTTGTCGGCCAGCAGATCGATGGCGGTGTACATGTTTTCCTCGGTGGCGTCGGCATGAATGGCGTTGCCGCGCACATGCAAAGTGGCTTCGGCCTTTTGTCGGAGTTTCTCGACCGTCAGGACGCAATGCACGTCGATTACGTGGTCGAAATGACGCGAAATCCGCTCGAGTTTCTTCTCCACGTAAGAGCGCATCGACGGGGTTACTTCGACATGATGACCGGAAAGCGACAATTGCATGATTCGTCTCCTTTTTTGGCCTATCTACTTCACTTTGCCTTGTCTTTACTTGGACATCGCAGCCTTTGCCTTGCGTTCGTTCGAAGGCGCGAGTCCGAGCGCCTCGCGGTATTTGGCGACGGTGCGGCGCGCGACGGCGATGCCTTCACCCGAGAGCAGCTCGGCGATGCGGCTGTCGGACAGCGGATTGCCGGAGTCCTCTTCCTTGATGAGCTTGCGGATCTTGGCGCGCACCGCGGTCGAGGAGGCGCCGCCGCCATCGGCGGCCTCGACCTGGCTCGAAAAGAAATACTTGAGCTCGAACACGCCGCGCGGCGTGTGCATGTACTTGCTGGAGGTGACGCGCGAGATGGTCGATTCGTGCATGTCGATGGCCTGCGCGATGTCCTTGAGGATCATCGGCCGCATGCTCTCCTCGCCGTGCTCGAGGAACGCGGTCTGGCGCTCGACGATGCTGCGCGCAACCTTCATGAGGGTTTCGTTGCGGATCTCCAGGCTCTTGAGCAGCCAGCGCGCTTCCTGCAGCTGCGCGCGCATCGAGGAGTGACCCGCGCCGCGGCCGAGCATGTCGGCGTAACTCTGGTTGAGGCGCACGCGCGGCAGCGTCGAGCTGTTCACCTCGACGGTCCAGCCGCGATCGGTGCGGCGCACGAACACGTCGGGCACCACGTACTCGGCCTTGGCGCTGCTGACCGTCGCGCCCGGCCGCGGATGCAGTCCGCGCACCAGCGCCACGGCCTGCGCGAGCTCGTCGTCGGAAGCGGAGAGCTCCCGGCGCAGCAGCGTGAGTTCGCGATCGGCCAGCAGGTCGAGATGCTTGTCGGCGATGGCGAGCGCGAGTCGCAGTCCGGGCGTGTCGGGATGCAGCGTGCGCAACTGCAGCGTCGAGGCATTCGCCCAGGACTGCGCGCCGCGATGCCGGCCGGATCGAGCGTCTGCACCAGCCTGAGCACGCGATCGACTTCGGCGGCGTCGGCGGTGACTTCGGGCAACAGCGTGGCGGCGATGTCTTCCAGCGAGTCGGTGATGTAACCGTCGTCGTTGATCGCATCGACGATGGCGCGCGCGATGGCGAGATCGCGCGGCGCGAGATTCGCGTATTCGAGCTGGCCGACCAGGTGATCCTGCAGCGAGAGCGTGCGCGTCGTCGGCGACTTCGGCAGCGCGCTCGTCGTCGTCGCGCCAGGAATCGGAGCCCGCGCTGCGCTCGCTCCAGTTGTCTTCGATGACTTCGGCTTCGACGGTGACTTCGGGCTGCGGCTGCGCATCGACGCGCTTCTCTTCCGGCATCGGATGCGGTTCGAGTGCTTCGAATGTGCCGGTGGCCTCGTATTCGTCGACGGGCTCGAGCATGACGTTGCTTTCGAGCTGCTCGCGGATGTGCGCCTGCAGCTCCAGCGCAGGCATTTGCAGGAGGCGGATGGCCTGCTGCAGCTGCGGGGTCATCGTCAGCTGTCTGACCCAGCTTCAGCTGCAATGATGGCTTCATCATCGACACGGGCGCTAGGTGTCCCAACGCTATGAAAGAGATAGTATTTTCCGCATCGGTCGAGAACGCTACATGCGGAAAGACTGACCCAAGTACACCTCACGGACTTGGGGGTTGGCAAGGATTTCTTCGGAAGTTCCGGACGCCATCACAGTTCCCCCGGAAACTACGTAAGCACGGCGACAAACACCTAAGGTTTCTCTGACGTTATGGTCGGTAATGAGCACGCCGATGCCCTTGGCGGTGAGCTCGGTCATGATTCGCTGGATGTCGATGACCGAAAGCGGATCCACGCCCGCAAATGGTTCGTCGAGCAGTACAAAACGGGGCTCGGCCGCCAGCGCGCGCGCTATTTCGACGCGCCGGCGTTCGCCGCCCGACAGCGCCATCCCCAGGCTCTTGCGCACGTGCGCGATGCGCAGCTCGCCCAGGATCTGCTCGAGGCGTTCCTGGCGCGCGGTCTCATCCAGGTCGCGGGTCTCGAGGATGGCGAGGACGTTGTCTTCGACCGTGAGCTTGCGGAACACCGAGGCTTCCTGCGGCAGGTAGCCGATGCCGGCATGCGCACGCTGGTGCATCGCGAGGTGCGTGATGTCGCGATCGTCGATGGTCACGGTGCCCGCGTCGGGCGGCACCAGTCCCACGATCATGTAGAACGCCGTGGTCTTGCCGGCGCCGTTCGGGCCTAACAATCCGACGATCTGCCCGCTCTCCACCTCGATGGAGAGGTCGGTGATCACTTGCCGGCTTTTGTAGGACTTGGCGAGATGGGTGGCGCGCAGCACGCTCATGGTTTTTTCTCCGGGCGCCGCGCAGGGTTTGCCGGATTGCGACTGCGGCTGGATCACGATGCGCACGCGGCCGTCGCCGGTGGGCGTGGCCGAGGGGATCGCGGGCTGGCCCTGCACGCTCTGCTGCGGATGTTGTACACGAGCTGCTTGCCGGTGATTTCGTTGCAGCCGTCCGAGAGCCAGGCGTTGGTCGCGGAAGCTGACCGTGCCATTGGCGGTTTCATAGTCGATGGTATTGGCGCGCCCGCGCGCAGTGGTGCCGTCCTCGCGCTGCTGCTCGAACTCGGCCGGCGCGCCGGTGATCGTGGCCGTGCGAAATGAAGTTGTCGCGGAACGACACGATGGCCTTGTCGGAGCTCAGGTTGCCGCCCTCGGCAGTGATGCGCACGTCGCCGGAGATCGTCCATTCGCTGTTCTCGAAATCGAGGCCGCCCTTGACGTGCGCCTCGGCGGCCTCGATGCGCATGTCGCATTGCGTGATCACCACGTCGCGCAGCACGGCGGTGTTGTTGCGGTAGTTCATGTCCACCGGCACGGCGTCCACGACGATCTTCTGGGTTTCGCGCGGCGATTGCGCCGCGGCGGCCACGCCTAACAAGCCCACGCAGCAGGCAATGGCCATGCGCGTGAACCGGCTACCGAGGAGAAAATTCGCCATGGACGTCCGATTCTAGTCGCAGCGTGCCGGCCTTCAAATCGGCCTGCATGCCGCGCGATGTCAGTTCGTGGCCCGACCAGAGCAGCCGCACCGGGGCATCGGTCTCGATGAATTCGGTCGGCGTGTTGATTCGCATGGTTTCGGTGCTCAGCGTCAGCGGCACGCCGGTTCCGGGTGCCGGCCCGGTGACCCCCACATTGCCGTTCAGCTGCACGTCGTCGCCGTTGGCACGCACCTGCCCGCGATCCGACTTCAGGTGCCAGACTTCCGTGGCCGCCGGGCCGCTCGGTGGCCGTTCACCCGGTACGGCCGGCTGCGCGCCCGGGTGGTAATCCATCTCCAGCTGCTCGAGATCGATGACGCCGCCGTCGGTCTGCTGGCGAATCACCCTGGCATTGAGCCGGTAGCGCTCGCGCCCGTCGTAGCCCGTTTCGATGACTTCGGCGTCGCGGGCGGCGTAACCGGGATCGGGCGGCAGCGCGGCCGAGGAGTCCGCGATCGTTGCCGCCGCGGCCGGCGAACCGAGGAAACAGGCGCGCCGCGAGCACGGCGAACGCACGCACGAACCCGAGCAGGCGCGACCATGACTTCATGCGCGCCTGCGCCTGCGCGTCGACCAGCCAGTCGCAGACCTCGCGCACCGCGCCGTGGCCGCCGGGCGCGTGGTCACGAGGTCCGCCGCCGCGAGCGCGTCGGGGTGCGCATCGGCCACTGCGATGCCCAGCCCGGCGGCTTCGAGTATCGGCGCGTCGGGCGTGTCGTCGCCCACGCAGGCGCAATGTTCGAGCGGCATGCCGCGCGCCTTCGCGAGTTTGCGCAGCACCGCCAGCTTGTCGCCGGCGCCCTGCATCGACGTGCCGGATGCCGAGCTCGCGCGCGCGGCGCGCGACCGCGGCCGACTTGCGGCCGGAAATGATGGCCACGGTGACGCCGGCGCCCGCCACCTGCTTGATGCCGAACCCGTCGCGCACGTGAAATCCTTCAGCGATTCGCCTCTGCGCGCCGTAAAACAGCCGCCCGTCGGTGAGCACGCCGTCGACGTCCAGCACCAGCAGCCGCACGCGGCGCAACGCCGGCCTGGAATCGCTGAGGTCGCTCACAGCACCCCGGCGCGCAACAGGTCGTGCACGTTGAGCGCGCCGACGAGCGTGCCCGCGGTCGTCGATGACGGGCAGCGCGGTGATGCGGTGTTTCTCCATGAGATGCGCGGCTTCGGCGGCGAGTTCCGTGGCGCTGCACCGACTTGCCGGGCGAGGTCATCACTTCGCGCATCGGGGTCGTGTGCACGTTGGACTCGCGATCGAGCACGCGGCGCAGGTCGCCGTCGGTGAATACGCCGAGCATGCGGCCGTCTTCGACGACCACGCACATGCCGAGACCTTTCTTCGACATGACCACCAGGCCGTCGGCGAGCAGCGCTTCCGGGCCAACTGACCGGCAGGTCGTCGCCGGTGCGCATGACGTCGGCGACGTGCAGCAGCAGCTTGCGGCCGAGCGCGCCGCCGGGATGCGAGCGCGCGAAATCCTGCGGCGTGAAGCCGCGCGCCTCGAGCAGGGCCACCGCCAGCGCATCGCCGATCGCGAGCGTGGCCGTGGTGCTGGCCGTGGGCGCGAGATTGAGCGGGCAGGCCTCTTCGGCGACGCTGACGTCGAGATGCACGCTGGCCGCGCGCGCCAGCGTCGATTTCGGGTTGCCGGTGATCGCGATGAGCGGCACGCCCGAGGCGCGAGACATGCGGGATCAGCAGCAGCACCTCGGCGGTTTCGCCGGAATTGGAGATGCGCGAGCAACACGTCGTCGCGCGTGATCATGCCGATGTCGCCATGGCTGGCCTCGGCCGCGTGCATGAAGAACGAGGGCGTGCCGGTGGAGGCCAGCGTGGCGGCGATCTTGCCGGCGATGTGGCCGGACTTGCCCATGCCGCTGACGATGACGCGGCCCTGGCACTCGCAGGCAGATGCCGCAGGCGCGCGCGAAACTCGCCGTCGAGGCGCGGCACCAGCGCGGCGATGGCGCGACCTTCGATCTCGAGGCCCGCCGGCCGGCGGCGATCAGCGCGGCCGGATCGGCCTTGAGCTGGGCATTCATGCGGCGATCATAACGCCTTCACTAAAATCGCTGCCATGAACCCAATCCCATGACCCCCGAGCGGGTCGCCGACCTCATCCGTACCGGCCTTCCCGGCGCCGACCGTGCGCGTGGAATCCGACGACAACACGCATTTCGCCTCGCAGATCGTCGCGGCGCAGTTCGCCGGCCTGCGGCCGATCGCGCGCCACCAGCTGATTTACAAGGCGCTCGGGGCGCTCATGGGCCGCGAAATCCATGCGCTGTCCATCGAGGCACTGACCCCGGAAGAACTCGCCGCGAAGGACCGCTAACGCATTTTCGAGCGTCAGTTGCGCACCCCCCGATCGCAAGCGGCGTCCCAAACCACTAAACTACCGCCCCTTCCGGCAGACGAGCTCATCCGTGGACAAGCTTCAGATCAACGGTGGCATTCCCCTGGAAGGGGAAGTGCGCATTTCGGGCGCGAAGAACGCCACGCTGCCCATCGTGGCCGGCGCGCTGCTCGCCGACGGGCCGGTGACCATCCGCAACGTGCCGCATCTGCAGGACGTCACCACGATGATCGAGTTGTTAGGGCGCATGGGCGTGTCGGTCACCATCGACGAGAAGATGCAGATCGAGATCGACGCCACCACCACGCGCGAGTGTTTCGCGCCGTACGAGCTGGTGAAGACCATGCGCGCGTCGATCCTGGTGCTGGGCCCGCTGCTGGCGCGCTTCGGCAAGGCCGATGTGTCGCTGCCCGGCGGCTGCGCGATCGGCGCGCGGCCCGTGAACATCCACGTCGCCGGCCTGCAGGCCATGGGCGCGGAGATCGACATCGAGGGCGGCTACATCCGCGCGCGCGCCGGCCGGTTGAAGGGCGCGCGGCTGAATCTCGAAACCGTCACCGTCACGGGCACCGAAAACCTCGATGATGGCCGCGACGCTGGCCGACGGCGAAACCATCATCGAAAACGCCGCGCGCGAACCGGAGGTCGTCGACCTCGCCAACTTCCTCATCTCGATGGGCGCGAAAATCCAGGGCGCCGGCACCGACAAGATCGTCATCCAGGGCGTCGAAAAACTGCACGCCACGAGTTACGAGGTGCTGCCGGATCGCATCGAAGGCGGCACCTACCTGGTCGCCGGCGCCATCACCTCGGGCATCGTGCGCATCAAGAACACCGAGCCCGAGCATCTCGACGCCGTCACCGCGAAACTGCGCGAAGCCGGCGCGAAGGTGGGCATCGGTCCGAACTGGATCGAAGTGGACATGAAGGGCAAGCGGCCGAAGTCGGTGGACGTGCGCACCGCGCCGTACCCGGCCTTTCCGACCGACATGCAGGCGCAGTTCGCGGCGCTCAACACGATTGCCGATGGGGTCGGCACCATCGTCGAAACCATCTTCGAAAACCGCTTCATGCACATGCTCGAGATGCGTCGCCTCGGCGCCGAGATCCGGCTCGAGGGCAACACCGCCATCATCCGGGGCGTGCCCAAGCTCACCGCCGCGCCGGTGATGGCCACCGACCTGCGCGCCTCGGCGAGCCTGGTGCTCGCGGGACTCGTGGCCGAGGGGCGCACCGAGATCGAGCGCATCTACCACATCGATCGCGGCTACGAGGCGCTCGAGGAGAAGCTGGCGCAGCTCGGCGCGCAGATCCGACGCGTGCCGAACTGAGGTGGGGACATTCCTGATTTGCTGCAAATGGGGACGCGCCTCAAACGGCTGTTTTTCAGGCCGCGGGACCGCATTCCTTGAGGCACGTCCCCATTTGCAGGAAATCAGGAATGTCCCCACCGCGCACCATTTGTGATCCAGGTCGCGATCCCGCCTTTCCCGCAGAAAGCCCGTGTGCCGGATGTGACTCAGTGCCAGTCAACGGCAAAGCCCTGACTTAATACTGGCCCTCACTGTCGTCCCCCGGAGACGGGCCACAAAGGCTTGTCCCGCCGAGGAACCGGCGTCGGACAAAACTAGTTCGATGAAAGGCTGAGGGTCCATGCAAGCACGTTCGGAATTCGGCGCGGCTGCGCACACAGACACAGCGGCCCGGGGCAATCCCGGACCGAGCTCCTTCAAGTCCAAGAAACCGCTGGCCGTCATCGCCACGCCAGATCTGGACCTCTGGGCACAACTCGGTCCCATGCTCGAGTCCATGGTGGCCATGCGCCACGCCGACAGTCTCACGAGCGCCGCAGCGATGCTCAAGCCCGGCACGCGCACCATCCTGATCGCCGATCTGCGCGGCCTCAGCCCGGACGATTTCGCGCCGGTATCCGGCAGCCCGCACAACCCGGTCGTCATCGCGATCCGCGATGGCGCCTCGGCGGGCATGGTCGATCAGCTGATGCTCGAAGGCGCCATCCAATCGCTGGTCGAATCACCGGTCGAACAGCCCGCCATGATCCGCGCCGTCAAGGACGCCGTGCGCATCTCGGCCACCGCCGACGCGCTGAGCGCGGTGACCGCGCCGTCGAGTGGCAGCAGCGGTGGTGAAGAAAAATCCGGCAAGCCGATGGGTCTCATCATCGGTGCCGTGGTCGGTGTGCTCGCCCTGGCGGGCGCCGGCTGGTACTTCATGAAGGGCTCGTCCGAGTCCGCGGCCGCTGCCGAAGGCAGCGAAGCCGCCGCGACTCCTGGTGCCGCGCCGGCCGCCAAGGGCGCGCAGCCCGCGGCCTCGCTCGACGAAGTGCTCGAGAAGGCGCGCCTCGCCATGGACGAGCGCCGCTACATCGAGCCTGCCAAGAACAACGCGCTGGAACATTTCCGCCAGGTGCTGGTGCTCGATCCGAAGAACGCCGAAGCCACCGAAGGCCTCAAGCGCCTCGGCGGCCTGCTGATCGCGCGCGCCCGCACCGCCCTCGACGAGCGCCGTTTCGACAACGCGCTGGCCGAGCTCGAAGCCGCGCGCAGCATCGATCCCAGCGACCAGCGACTGGTCGAAGTGGACGCGCGCCTCGACTCGATGCGCGCGCAGACCGCGCTCGCGCAGATCCAGGCAACGCTGGCCGCGCAGAACTTCGAGCGTGCGCAGACGCTGCTGGATGCCGCGCAGAAGGATGCGCTGCTCCCGCCGGCGCAGATCGCGCAGCTCTCCAAGGAACTCGACGGCAAGCGCCGCTCGGTGACGGTCTCGCGCCTGGTGGCCAGCGCCGAAGCGCGCCTGAACAGTGGCCGCCTGGTAACGCCGAACGATGAATCCGCCAAGGACGCCATCGCCGCCCTGCGTGAAGCCGGTGCCTCTGCCGAGCTGGTGACACGCCTCAATGACGATCTCAACCAGCGTCTGCTGGCCGCGGCGCGTGACGCCGCCGCGCGCGGCGACCAGGCCGCCGTGCAGATCAACCTGAACGCCGCCCGCGACAATGGCGTATCGGCCGCGGCGCTGAATGCCGCGCAGCGCGACATCACCGCCGCCGCGCAGAAGCAGCAGCGCACCAACGACGACATCGCGCGTTACGCCAAGGCTGCGCAGGAGCGCCTGGCCGCGGGCCAGCTGCTGGCGCCGGCCAATGATTCGGCCGTGTCGAACGCCGAGCGTCTGCGCCTGCTGGACGTGCGCAATCCGCTCACCGTGCAGGTGGTCCGCGACGTGCGCTCGCGACTGATTGCCGAGGCGCGTACGCGCCTGACCGCAAACAAGCCGACCGACGCCGCTGCCTTCCTCGATGCCGCCGAGAGCCTCGGTGGCGATGCGGATCTCGCCGACCTGCGCAGCGCGCTGGCCAGCGCACAGCAGGCCGCCGCGACCGCGGCCGCCGCGCCCAAGCTGCCGCCGCTCAAGATGACGCGTCCGCCGCGTCCGAAGTACCCGTCTTCCGCCAAGGGCGTCGAAGGCTGGGTGCGTGTGGAGTTTTTCGTGACGCCGGAAGGCCGCACGGAACGCGTGCGCGTGTTGTCGAGCGAGCCTGCGGGCGTGTTCGACGCCGCGGCCGTGGAAGCGATGGAAGGTGCCCGGTTCGAGGAGTTCGAGGCGACTGATGCGCGTCTCGCGGTTCAGCGCATCGTCTTCAAGCCGGAGTGATGGAGGAGTATCGCAGTGAGCAAGTCCAAGCAGCCCGCTAAGAAGATCGCATCGCGCATGCAAGGCGCCCGCGCCGTGTGGGTGGCGGTGGGTATCCTGGCCCTGGCATTCCTGGTCGGCGTGTTGGCGCCCGCCTGGTACTTCGCCGGTCGCCTCGTGGAAAACAACACCGCGGTCCGCGCCATCGGCGAACTGCAGCAGCAGCCCTCGCGCATGCAGGCCGCACTCAACTCGATCCAGGACCGCCTGCGCGCCCGCGGCTTCGTGCGCGACTCGATCGAGCAGCTGAAGCGCGCCACCGTGCAGTTCGACGGCGAGACGAAGAAGCTCATGTCGGGCGACGAAAGCGTTTCGATCGGCGGCTTCGGCTCCGATGACGACGTGCAGAAGACCATCAAGGAAATGACCGCGGCCTGGAAGAAGTACAAGCCCGCGCTCGATCCGGTGGCCAACTTCACCTCGATTCCGTATTCGGACAGCGAGCGTGAAGGCACGCAGCTGAACATGGACGGCCGCGAGTTGCAGCGCCAGGTGACCAATGCGGTCACGCAGTCACGCGCCTATACGCCGGCCCTCGAAAAGAACCTGGTGCAGATCATCACCGGCCTGCAAAGCTCCTCCGACTCGCTGGCCACCGCGCTGCGTTCGGTGGTGCTCATCGGCGTAGGCCTCGCCGGTGCACTGGCCGCACTGGTCGGTTACCTCTCGCTGGCCCGTGGTAAGCAGGCCGCCGCGGCCACTGCCGCCCGCCAGCAGACGGAAGACATTCTCTCGACCGTGCGCGAAGGTCTGTTCCTGCTCGACGCCGATCTCAAGATCGGCACCATTCACTCGGACGCGACCGCGCAGCTGTTCCAGCGCGAGTCGGTCGCCGGCATCACCTTCGAAGACCTGTTGCGCGACCTGGTGACGGCGAAGACGCTCGCCATCGCCACCAAGTTCGTCAAGGTGCTGTGGAGCGAGCGCACCAAGGAAAACCTGATCCGCTCGATCAATCCGCTCAACGAAGTGGAGCTGCTGGTCGGCGAGAAGGGCAGCAAGGACGCCGAGACCCGCTACCTCGAATTCAACTTCCACCGCGTGCGTCGCGACGGCGCGATCACGCACGTCCTCGTGTCAGTGGCTGACGTGACCGCGCGTGTTGCGTTGGCGGCGCAGCTCAAGGGTGCGCAGGACAATGCGCAGCACCAGATGGACGCGTTCCTTTCGATCCTGCACGTGGATCCGGTCCAGTTGTCCTCGTTCCTGGACGATTCGGACGTGGCCTTCAAGATGATCAACGCCACGCTGCGTGATCCGGCGCGCGACAGCGCCACGTTCCGCCGCAAGATCGACGGGCTGTTCCGCCAGATTCACAGCATCAAGGGTGAAGCTGCGGCCATCGGCCTGGGATCCATGGAAGCGCGCGCGCATGCGCTCGAGAACGACCTCTCCGCGCTGCGCGAGCGCACCGATCTCACCGGCGACGACTTCCTGCCGCTGCTCACCAAGTTCGACGACCTGGTGTCGCATTCGCACTCGGTGCGCGACATGGTCACCAAGCTCGCGAGCTTCCGCGACAGCTTCGGCAAGCATCAGCAGGCCCCGGCGGGTGGCGGAAACTCGTCCGCCAGCACCGGCGACAGCACCACGCGGGCCCCGAAGCTCAGCGAGGACGCCGTGGCTGCCGAAGCCACGCTGCAGCGCTCCGCGCGTGAAGGCTTCGTGGCCTCGGCGCAGCAGCTCGCCGATCGCATCGCCAACGACCATGGCAAGAAGGTCGTCGTCAGCTGCCGCGGTCACGACCAGGTCCCGGAAGCGTATCGCCGGCCGGTCAAGGACGTGTTGATCCAGCTGATTCGCAATGCCGTGGTGCACGGCATCGAGACGCCGGCCGAGCGCCAGCAGCAGGGCAAGTCGGTCGAGGGCCACATCCGCATCAATTTCGAAATGACCGACGGTGGTCGCGCGTTCCGCATGATGTGCGAAGACGACGGTCGCGGTCTGACGCCCGAGAAGCTGCGCAAGACCGCGGTGGCCAAGGGCATCATTTCGCAGAACGACGCGGCCGCGCTGTCCGACCAGGAAGCGATGATGCTGGTGTTCCGCTCCGGCTTCTCGACCGCCAAGGACGTCACGCGTGACGCCGGCCGGGGAGTGGGCATGGACGTCATCGCCGAGATTGCCGCCCGCCTCGGGGGCCGCATCTCGTTGAATTCCGAGATTGGCAAGAACATGAAGCTGTCACTGTCGTTCCCCGCGCAGCAGAGCGCGGCCGGCGTGGTAGCGGCCTAAGGTTTAGGGAGGAGAGTTTCAGATCATGAGTGCCGTGCCAAAACCGAAACAACAGTTACGCATGATGATCGTGGACGACTCGAACGTGATGCGGCGTCGCATCGAGCGTTCACAGCAGAATGACCTGCTCGAAGTGGTCGGTACCGCGGTGAACGGCCTCGACGCCGTCACCAAGTTCAAACAGCTGATGCCCGACGTCATGACGCTCGACCTGACCATGCCGGAGATGGACGGCATCGAATGCGTCGAACACGTCATCAAGATCAAGCCGGATGTGCTTATACTCGTGGTGTCCGCGCTCGCGGACAAGGCCACGGCGGTCGAAGCCATCGAGAAAGGCGCGAATGGATTTCTGTGCAAGCCTTTTACGGACGATCAGCTCAATGAAGCTCTCGCCGAGTTGATAGGGGAGTAAGGGAAATGTTGGACGCTGAAGAAGTTCGAACTTTCGTGCAGGGCACCGTGCACTTCTTCGAAACCGCGACTGGCCATCCGGCCACGGTCGGGTCGCCCGTATCTGTGCATCGACAAGTCGGCCGTGGTCCAGGACTACGCCGGCGTCATCGGCATTTCGGGCAACCGCGAAGGCAAGGTGTACTTCACCGCGCCGCGCGGCATGTTGTCCGTCATGCTCATGTGCATGAACGAGACGGACACGGGCGAGCAGAACGTGCGCGACCTCGTGGGCGAAGTCGCCAACACCATCTCGGGCAATGCGCGCCGCGATTTCGGCCGCAACTTCATCATCAGCACGCCGAGCATCTGCGATCGCACCAACGCCGCCACCGCGGCCGCGACCACGGGACGCTCCTTCGTGATCCCGATCAACTGGCGCAGCTACGCCGCGAACGTCGTCGTCTGCCTGCAGTAGCCCGTTTCCCCAATATAGTTTCACGGACGCCGGCGCTTCGCCGGCGTTTTCCGTTGTGGCGCGCAGCCCCTGAGAATTAGCGCCTGACTAAGCAGGCGGCCGCGGCCGCTCGGTCGACCAGCACCTCGGTAGCAAACGTCCCCGTGCCGCGCAGGCCGGTGATCTTCACCTTGCTGCCGGGCTTGGCATTGGCGATGCGCGTGAGCGTGTCCTGCGCGCTCACCACCTTGACCCCGTTCACCGTGAGGATGATGTCGCGCAGCTCGATGCCGGCCTCGGCCGCCGGGCTGCCCACGTAGAGGTTCGCACCACCACGCCCGCCTGCGGCAGATTGTTGCGGCGCGCGTCAGGTCGTCGATGTCGCGCGGGCACGATGCCGATCCAGCCGCGCACCACGCGTCCCTTGGTGAGGATCTCGGTCATGACGCCGCGCACCAGGTTCACCGGGATGGCGAAGCCGATTCCTTCGACGCCGAGATTCTTGGCCAGCACGGCGGTGTTGATGCCGATGAGCTCGCCATTGGTGTTGATCAGCGCGCCACCGGAATTGCCCACGTTGATGGGCGCGTCGGTCTGGATGAAATTCTCGAAGGTCGCGACACCGAGCTGGCCACGGCCCGTGGCGCTGACGATGCCCTGGGTGACGGTCTGCGACAGTCCGACGGGATTGCCGATGGCCAGCACGATGTCGCCCACGCGCATCCGGTCGGAGTGGCCCAGCGGCATCACCGGGATGTCCTTCTTGAGGTCCAGCTGCAGCACGGCCAGGTCCGTGTCCGGGTCCCGCCCGACGACTTTCGCGTCCGCGATGCGGCCGTCGGCGAGCTGGGCGCGGATCAGGTCGGCCGATGCGATCACGTGGTGGTTGGTGATCACGTGCGCCGCGTCATCGACGATTACGCCCGAGCCCAGGCTTTGTTCGAGCCGCTCGCGGATAGCGAGGCCGGACATCGCCAAACAACTCTTCGATGGGGTTGGGCTGGATGGGCCTCGGCACCAGGCGCGCCGTATAGATGTTGACCACGGCCGGCGCGGCGCGCTCCACGGCTTCGGCGTAAGAGTTCGCGGCACGTGGCAGCGTCATGACCACGGGCTGCGCGGTCACGGGCGGCGTGCTGACCGGTGGATTCACGGGTTTGGGCGCCGGCGCCGGGGCGGGTTGCACCGGGGCGCGGCGCGCAATGAGCTCCGGCCGCACTACCACGGCGACGAATGCGGCCGCGAGTCCGACGATCGCCGATGCGGCGATAAAGGTCAGGATTCGCAGGATCGGTCGGGTCGACATGGATCGGATATTCCTCGTCCGGCGAAGGCCTTAGCGCTGATCCGCATGTGTATAATGCGCCGCCTCCCGCGGTCCCGCAGCGCGCTTTGAACGTAACTCGGGGAACGAACGTCCTGAGGACTTTGAATGAGCGATCACGCGGCTGACGATGCCGTCCCCGAAGTCGACGAGAGTCGGCGCAAGTTTCTGATAGCCGCCACCGCCGGTACCGGCGCAGTAGGCGCAGTGCTGACCGCGGTGCCCTTCGTGGCCTCGTGGAATCCATCCGAAAGCGCCCGCGCCGCCGGCCTGCCCACCGAGGTCGATCTGTCCAAGATCGAACCGGGGCAGATGGCCACCTTTTTCTGGCGCAAGCAGCAGATCTACGTGGTCAAGCGCACGCCGGACATGCTGGCCTCGCTGCCGAATCACAACGATGAGCTGAAGGATCCGGAGTCCGCGGATTCCGACCAGCCGGCGTATGCCAAGAACGCCGACGCGTGCGCTCAAGCCGGAAGTGCTGGTGCTGATCGGCACCTGCACGCATCTCGGTTGCCTGCCCAAGACGCGCTTCACGCCGAATGACGCCACGGTCATGCCGAACTGGCCGGGCGGCTTCTTCTGCCCCTGCCATGGCTCGAAGTTCGACCTGGCGGGTCGCGTTTTCAAGGGTTCGCCGGCCTCGGTGAACCTCGAAAATTCCGCCCTATACCTTCGAGGGCGACAACAAGCTCGTCATCGGCGTCGATGCCCGCTGAAAAGGGGAATGCCTGATGTCCGCCGTCATCGAAGGCAAGGGCGGCTTCCGCGCCTGGCTGAACAAGCGGCTGCCGGTCGACCAGTTCATCGCAGACCAGCTGACCGGCTACTACGCGCCGAAGAACTTCAACATCTGGTACTTCTTCGGGTCGCTGGCGCTGCTGGTGTTCGTCATGCAGATCGTGACGGGCATTTTCATCACGATGCACTTCAAGCCCGGCGAAGCCACGGCATTCGAACTCGGTGCAGTACCTGGTGCCGCGAAGTTCCGTACAGCTGGCTGCTGCAGCCCATGCACGCGGTCGGCGCGTCGTTCTTCTTCATCGTCGTCTATCTGCACATGGCGCGCGCGCTGCTGTACGGCAGCTACAAGGCGCCGCGCGAGTTGCTGTGGATCATCGGCATGCTCATCTACCTCGCGCTGATGGCCGAGGCCTTCATGGGCTACGTGCTGCCGTACGGCAACATGTCGTACTGGGGCGCGCAGGTGATCATCAATATCTTCGGCACCATTCCCGGCATCGGTGAACCCCTGACCGAGTGGATCCGCGGCGACTATGGCATCGGCGATGCCACGCTCACGCGCTTCTTCTCGCTGCACGTGGTCGCGCTGCCATTCCTCATCGCGCTGCTCGATCGACGCTGCACCTGGTCGCGCTGCGCCAGGTCGGCTCGAACAATCCCGACGGCATCGAGATCAAGGAAAAGCTGGGATCGGACGGCAAGCCGCTCGACGGCATTCCGTTCCATCCCTACTACACGCTCAAGGACATCGTCGGCGTGGGCCTGTTCCTCACGCTGTTCGCCATCGTGGTGTTCTTCGTGCCGACTTTCGGCGGCCTCTTCATGGAAGCGCCGAACTTCGAGCCGGCCAATCCGGTGTCGACGCCTGAGCACATCGCGCCCGTGTGGTACTTCACGCCTTACTACGCGATCCTGCGCGCGGTTCCGGACCAGAAGCATCGGCGCGCTGCTGATGGCGCTGTCGGTCGCGGCCTTCCTGTTCCTGCCGTGGCTCGATCGCGCGAAGAACAAGTCGATCCGCTATCGCGGCCTGCTGTCGAAGCTCCTGCTCGGCATGTTCTTCGTCACTTCCTGGTGCTGATGTGGCTGGGCCTGAAGCCCGCCGATCCCCATCTACGTGCTGCTGGCGCGCATCTGCACGGCGCTGTACTTCGCGTTCTTCATCCTGCTGCCGTTCGTCTCCAAGGCCGACGGTAATGGCCCGGTTCCCGAACGAGTGACCTACCATGCGCATTAGCCTCTACGCCACCATTCTCGCGCTGGTATTCGGCGCTGGCGCTCGTTTCGGCCAACGAAGGCGGGCACGCTGCGGGCTGGCAGCGCTCCGCCGACAACGAAGTCGCCAACCTGCCGTCGCTGCAGCGCGGCGCGCGCAACTTCATGGCGTATTGCTCGGGCTGCCATTCGCTGAAGTACGTGCGTTATTCGCGCGTTTGCGAAGGATCTCAAGATCCCGGACGAGCAGTGCGAGTCGCTGCTGGTGCGGCCGGGCGACAAGTTCACCGACTACATCAAGACGTCGATGCCGGCCGCCGACGCCGCAGGAATGGTTCGGCAAGGCGCCGCCGGATCTGTCGCTGGTGACGCGTTCGCGCGGCAGCGACTGGGTCTTCAATTTCCTGACCACGTTCTATGCGGATCCGGCCAGCCGCCAGACCGGCGTGAACAACCTGCAGCTGCCGGGCACGGCGATGCCGCATGTGCTCGCCAGCGTGCAGGGCGTGCAGAACGCGGTGTGGCGCAATGTCGAGCACGAGGGCGAAGACGGCAAACCGCGTGATCGCCCGCGAGTTCGAAAAGTTCGAACCCGGCGTCGTCGGCAGCCTGACGCCGGAGCAGTACGACGAGTTCGTGCGCGACACCGTGAATTTCCTGCAGTACGCCGGCGATCCGACGCAGCTCGAGCGCGAAGGCCTCGGCATCTGGGTGGTCCTGTTCCTGCTCATGTTCTACGGAATCGCGTACATGCTGAAGTCAGGAATACTGGAAGGACGTCCGCTGAGCGGCCGTCGCGTCAATTGGCGAGGGAGGCACTGAGTGTCTAGCCGCCGTGCCACGATGACGCTGTTCTCCGCGCCCGATGACCCATGGAGTCATCGCACGCGCATCGTCATCGCCGAGAAGGCGATCGACATCGAGATCGTCGACGTCGCATCCGGGAAAGTATCCCGAAGACCTGCTCGACCTCAATCCGTATCACACCACGCCGACGCTCATCGATCGCGATCTCGTGCTCTACGATTCGCGCGTGATCATGGAATATCTCGACGAGCGTTTCCCGCATCCGCCGCTGATGCCGGTGGATCCGGTGTCGCGCGCGCGCGCGCGCCTGGCGCTCTACCAGATCGAGCACGACTGGTACGACCTCGCGCGCAAGATGGACGCGCCCGGACTCCACGAAGGATCTGCCCGCAGCTGCGCAAGGTGCTGCGCGACAACGTGCTGGCAGCGCCGACCTGTTCAAGCTGAAGCCGTTCTTCCTGTCCGATGAATTCTCGATGGTGGACGCGACCATCGCGCCCATCCTGTGGCGCCTGCCGCGTTACGAGATCGACCTGCCGCCGCAGGCGCAGCCGATCCTCAAGTACGCGAGCACCATCTTTTCGCGGCCCGCGTTTCGCGCCAGCCTCTCGGAGAGCGAGCGGGAGATGCGCCTCGCATGAACGATCGGGTGCGCAACTCCAAGCGGCCCTATCTGATTCGCGCCATGCACGGCTGGATGATGGACAACGGCGAGACGCCGCATGTCATCGTCGATGCGGAAAAATCCGGAGTCGAAGTGCCGCGCGCCTACGTCAAGGACGGCAAGGTGGTGCTGAACCTGTCCTCGACCGCGACGCAGCGGCTCGTGATGGGCAATGACTGGATCGAGTTCGAGGCGCGTTTCGCCGGCGTCGTGCATCACGTGCGCATCCCCGTGAGCACGGTGCTCGGCATCTATGCGCGCGAAACCGGCGAGGGCATGGTGTTCTCCGAGCAGGATCTGGGTCCCGAGCCGCCGACCAAGCCATCGCCGCCCGAAGACGGCAGCCGCCGTCCCGCAGCTCAAGGTCGTCAAGTACCGCTGGCTTCGCCGGCTTCCGCTCCGGAGCCGAGCTGCACCACGTTCATCACGCGGTGCTGCGATTTCCACACGTCATCGAGCGCCGCGTCGACCTGCGCGCCCGCCAGCTGCACGACGCACACCGGCGGCTCGTGGCGCGGCAGCGCCATGAAGCTCGTGACGCGCATCGCGCGGCGCCGCGCGATTTCGGCCACCAGTGGCAGCACATCCTCGCCCGCCTCCAACGAGAACGTGATGCGGACCGCGCGATCGGGCGCTTCGAACACTTCCACCATGCGCGCGGAAGATGTCCGACTCGGTGATGATGCCGACCAGCGACGTGGTTGCTCATCACCGGCAGCGCGCCGATCTTGTGGTCGCGCATCTGCCGCGCCGCAGTTTCCAGCGGCGCGTCGGGCGTGGTGATGCGCGGCTCGCGCGCCATGAGATCCCCGGCGGTGACCGCACGCGGTTGGCCGCGCGCTCGATGGCGGCCAGGCTCTCGGCGGCATTGACCGCGAATGGATTGATGTCGGCCGGGAATGCATGCAGCACGTCCGAATGCGTGACGATGCCGAGCAGCGTGCCGCGCTCGGGCGGCGCGCTGACGACCGGCAAGCGGCGGATCTTGCGCTTGCGCACATGAGAGTGGCGATCTCGCGCGAGCGTCGCCGTCGGTGTCGACCGTGAGCGACATCGCGCGTCATCCACATGCTCACGAACATGTGGCGGGGCGGCGCCGATGCCGCGATGGTTCATGCTTCCTTGACGCGCCGCGGATTCGCCAGCGACGCCAGCGCGGCCTGGTAGACCTGCGGGGCCTCGCGAAAGTCCGAGACCGTGGTCCTGAGGTCGCGCGCCAGGCCGTCGGCGATGCCGTAGATCCAGCCATGGACGCTGAGCTCCTGGCCGCGCTCCCAGGCGTCGCGCGCGATGCTGGTCTGGCAGACGTTCTGCACCTGCTCGATCACGTTGAGCTCGCACAGCCGGTCGGCCGCCGCCGACTCGGTGGCGCAGCCGCGCAGCGAATGCTCGTGTTTTTCGTGCACGTCCTGCACGTGGCGCAGCCAGTTGTCCGCCAGCCCCACGCGCGTGCGGCGCATCGCCGCCTGCACGCCGCTGCAGCCATAGTGGCCGACGACGATGATGTGTTTGACCTTGAGGATGTCGACGGCGAACTGCATGACCGACAGGCAGTTCAGGTCGGTGTGCACCACCATGTTGGCGATGTTGCGATGGACGAAGATTTCGCCGGGCAACAGTCCCACGATCTGGTTGGCCGGCACCCGGCTGTCGGCGCAGCCGATCCACAGGTAGGTGGGTGACTGCTGGCGCGAGAGCTTGACGAAGAATTCGGGGTCCTGCCGATGGATGCGTTCGGACCATTCGCGGTTGTTCTTGAAAAGCTCGTCGAGGGTTCGCATGTGGCCGCGACCTTACGCGTCAAAGGCGTGTTTGAGCCATTCGATGGATCCGTCGCGCACCACGATGACGTCGAATCGGACACGGCAGCGGCGCAGCTCGGGGTAGCGCTGCAGGAGCAACCGGCCGTGGCGGCGATGCGCCGTTGTTTGCGCGGCCCGATGCTGGCCGCGGCGCCGCCGTATGCGTCGCTGGCGCGCGTGCGCACTTCGGCGACCACCAGCAGATCCCCGGCGCGCGCCACCACGTCGAGCTCGCCGACGCGGCGCAGGAAATTGCGCGTGACGATGGAAGAAGCCCTGCGATTCGAGAAATGCGCAGGCGCTGTTTTCCGCGCAGCGAGCCGGTCTGACGGCGATCCATGCCAGCGCCCCGGCGGCGTCAGGGAGTGGTGGCGCGTGGTCGCGGATGGTTTCCAGCGGCGTCGGGGCGCCGCTCTTGATGCGCACCCACTCGAGCTCGCGGCGTACGCGTCCTTGTGAATCCATGCTCAGCGTGCCGGTGAGCCCCTGCGGCGGATTTTCTGGCCGCGCTGCAGCGCCGCCGCGATGCGCAGCGCGTCGTAACCGAAGGCGAACAGCCGGCCGCGCCGCGCCGCCGATTCGCCGAATGCCTGCACGCGCCGCCGCGCGCACCTCCGCCGACAATCCGTCGACGCCCAGCATCCAGGGCATGTCCGGGAACATCACGCCGTCGATTTCCTGGTTGGCGGTGGGATGCGGCTCATAGGCATCGCCGAGCGTGTAGGTGGGAATGTCGCCGGCAAGATGGAAACGCAGTTGCGGCCGCAGCAGGCGCGCCACGGTCGGCCGCTGGCTCGGCGCGAAGATGAACTGGATGTCGGGACGGCGCCGCGGCTCGAACTCGAGCTTCTGGCCGATGGCCGCCTGCACGCGCTGCTGGCGCGCCCGGCTGTCGTCGGTGCGCAGCACCTGCATGATGGCCGTCGCCGTAGTCGCTTGTCGGCAGTGTTGTACGTCGCCTGCCCGAGCACGTATCCGCCGGCGGCGCGCAACTCCTCGTCGAATGCCGCAGCCACGCGCGATCCCCAGTCGCCTTCGGGGACGATCACCACGCCGCGCGTCTTGCCCGTGCTGCCGATGTAACGCGCCACCGCGCGTGCATCGTCTTCGGGCGAGAGCGCGAACTGGAAGAAGCGCTCGGGCGGCGGATGGTCGGCCGGCAGGAAATTGAGCGCCAGGATCGGCGGCCGGGTAGTTAGCAGATCGGCGGCGGCGACCACTTCCTCGCGGATCAGCGGTCCGACGATGAATTCGGCGCCGGCCGCGGCGGCCTGCGCCATGGTGTCGGCGATGGGTGCCGCGGCGCTGTCGTAGAGGCGCAGCCGCGGGCGCGAATTCGCCGGCAACTGGTAGTAGGCCGTCATGAAGCCGTCGCGGATCTGCGCGGCCGGGCCGGCGGCGCGACCCGTGAGCGGCAGCAAGAGCGCCAGGTGCGGCGCCTGCCTCGAGCGCGGCCGGTGGCGCCTCGATGCCGACGCCCGGTTCGCCGGAAAGCGCCGCCAGCGCCGGGTGCGAGGGATAACGATTGCGGAAGGCCGAAAGCCGCGTCGCCCCCAGCGTGGGATTGCGCGCGTTGTCCGCCGCCACCGAAGCGGCCTCGAGCCAGCCGCGGATGGTCGCGTCGCTGCCCGGCGGCGGGGTGAGCGCCACGCCGCGTTCGGCCGCGGCGCGCAACTGGGCTAACAACTCCGAACGGACCGTGCGTGCGTCGCCGGGCGGAATCACGCGTTCGCGCGACTGCTCGGCGCGGATGCCGTCGACCAGGTGGCCCGTGGCGATTGCCACCTGCTGTCGGGTTTCGTAATAACGTGCCGCCGCGGCCGTCGCCGTCGGGGCGGGCATGCTGCTCACCTCACGCCAGGCTTCCTCGCCGCGACCCTGGGCCGAGGCCGACTGGATGCGCAGCAGGCGCTGCTCGAGCTGCTGCTGTTGCGTGCCGGCCGCGCCGATGGCAGGCGAGCACGCGATCCGCGTCGGCCGCCCGGCCCGCGGCCAGCCAGGCGCGTGCCGCGCGCAGCCGGAATTCGGTGCTGTCGCTGCCGGTGGTCTGTTCGGCGCAGCCGCTCGTACAGGGCCGCGGCACCGGCGTGATCGCCGCTGCGGATCGCTTCCTCGGCGCGGTCGACGCTCGGGGGGTCGTCGCGTGGCGTGGACGGGCAGCCGGCAAGCAGATGCGCCAGCGAGCAGCAGGCAGCAGAGGCCGAAGATGTGGTTCAAAGCTTTCTCCGGCAATCATGTGTCGAATAGCCTTCAGGAACGCGGCGGAGAAGTATAGTGGTTGCGAACCCGGGTCGCCTCGCGGTGATCTCGACGCCGATCGGCAATCTCGGCGATCTTTCGCCGCGCGCGCGCGAGGAACTCGCCGCCGCGGAGCTGGTCGCGGCCGAAGACACGCGCAGGACGGGGCAATTGCTGACAACGCTCGGGTTGTCGCGTCCGCTGGTGTCGCTGCACGAGCACAACGAGACCGAACGCATCGACGAGCTGCTGGAGAAACTGCGTGGCGGCGCGCGCATCGCGCTGGTGAGCGACGCCGGCACGCCGCTGCTGTCCGATCCCGGCTTCGAGCTGGTGCGGCGCGTGGCGCAGGAGGGCATGAGCGTCGTCGCGGTGCCGGGCCCATCGGCGATAACGGCCGCGCTGTCAGCATCGCCGGCCTGCCCACCGAGCGTTTTTCGTTCGAAGGATTTCTGCCCGCGCGGCTGGCGGAGCGGCGCACGCGACTCGCGGAGCTGGCCGCCGAAGCGCGCACGCTGGTGTTTTTCGAGGCTCCGCATCGCATCGCCGAGTGCGCTGGAAGACATGGCGGCGGCATTCGGCGGCGCACGGCGCGCGGCGGTGGCGCGCGAGCTGACCAAGGTTTTCGAGACGGTTTATCGCGGCACGCTGGCGGACGCTCTGCGCTCAGGCGCGCAGCGACGCGAATTTCACGCGCGGCGAAATCACGCGTGGTGGTCGAGGGCGCGGCGCGCGCCAGCATCGACCGCGGCCCGCGCGCAACTCGACGCCACGCTGCAAGTGTTGCTCGCCGAACTCGCGCCGAGCAAGGCGGCCGCGCTGGCCGCGCGGCTCACCGGCGCCAAGCGCAACGATGCCTATGCGCGCGCGCTGGAGCTGTCGCGCGACAAGGGCTGAACCACGCCCGCCGCGCCGCGCGGGCAGGGCGCGCATCTCGCCTTGAGAACCTGCCGTGCATGTCGATATGGTGCGCCCCGGAGTCGGCCGGGCGATCGCTGCATTTCTCGCGAAATGTGGAGGAAAGTCCGGGCTCCTTGCGGACGAGGTGCCAGGTAACGCCTGGGCGGCGTGAGCCGACGGAAAGTGCAACAGAAAGCAAACCGCCGAAGCTTCAGCAATGAAGCTGGTAAGGGTGAAACGGTGCGGTAAGAGCGCACCGCGCCGGTGGCAACATTCGGCGGCACGGCAAACCCCACCTGGAGCAAGGCCAAATAGGGAAGTCGCCACGCAAGTGGCAGCGCGTGTCCCCGCGTGCTTCCGGGTAGGCCGCTTGAGTTCGCCGGTGACGGCGATCCCAGAGGAATGATCGTCCTCGACAGAACCCGGCTTACAGGCCGACTCCTTTCTCTCAACCTGGTAGCCAGTTCATGGTTCCTCCGGCAGCAGATTGTTAGGCTGTGCACGTTCCCGTGCCATCCGCCCGGGAACTAACTAGGGAGGCTCGATGAAATTCAGATCAATTCTCGCGTGCGCAGTGGCGTCGCTGGCAGCGTCAGGCTGCGCAACCATCGTCGCGAAGAGCAGCCAGACCATCACGGTCACCAGCGTGCCGGATGCCGCCAGCGTGAGCATCGTCAACAAGAGCGGAATGCCGGTGCATTCGGGCACCACCCCGATAACGGTAACGCTCAAGAAAGGCCGCGGTTACTTCAAGCCCGAGAGCTACACGGTGCGTTTCGCCAAGGACGGCTACCAGGCGCGCGAAGTGACGGTCCGGGGCGAAGTCAATGGCTGGTACTTCGGCAACGTGATTTTCGGCGGCCTCATCGGCTTGCTGGCCGTCGATCCGGCCACCGGGGCCATGTACACGCTGAAGCCTGACGCGGTCGGCGCGACGCTGGATTCATTGAAGGTGTCACGCACCGACGACGGCCAGTCGCTGACGGTGATCCTGCTGGCCAGCGTTCCCCAGCCGCAACGGGATCAATTGGTCCCTATTGCGACGAACTAGACCAATAAAGAAACAAAAAGAGCTCGCGCCTCCGCGTTGACGGAGGCGCGAGCCGCTCGCCCGGCCGCACAGGTCCCACTCTTGTGACCCACTGTATGAAGTTGCGGTGACAACCCACTGATCGATAAGCACGCGACCCCCGTCGCACCTCGGCCCACTGGGCAAATCGGGCGTAAGTAGCTGTCGCCACGAGAAAATTCTGTGACTTATTTCTTGACCGCGCCGGCCCGCCATTCCTATAGTGGCGGCAAGTGGGAAAAAGTGGGGAGAAATGGGCCTGACTAGCCTGTCCATCCATGTTTCGCGGTGCAGCAAAAGTGACCCTGGACGACAAGGGCCGGATGGTTTTTCCCACCCGGTACCGCGAGCACGCGCTCGAAAGAAGCCAGGGTAGGCTCATCGCCACGGTCGACCGGGATCAGTGCCTGCTTCTGTACCCGTTGCCCGACTGGGAACAGATCGAACGGAAGCTGATGAGCCTGCCGTCGTTGCATGCGCAGGCGCGCCGGCTGCAACGCCTGATGGTGGGCCATGCGACCGAACTGACCCTCGACGGGCACGGACGACTGTTGCTGCCGCCGGAGTTGCGCGAGTTCGCGCATGCTCGAGCGGCACGGAATGCTGATCGGACAGGGCAATCGCTGCGAGTTGTGGGACGAGGCGCGCTGGAACGAGCGCCGCGCGCTGTGGCTCGCGAACGAAGCAGCCGAGACCGGCCTGCCGGCAGAGCTCGATTCGCTCACGCTCTAGCAGTAGCGGGTAGTAGTTAGGTTCCGAGCGAAGGTTCATGGGGTGGGACGCCGGTCGCGTAGCGACGGCGTCCATGGCAACGGCGCTTGAAACACGGGGGCGGACTGACAGCCGCTTGAAAGGAGTGAGTGATTTGGACGCGCATGTTCCGGTGCTTGCCCGGGAAGCGTTCGAGGCACTCGCTGTGCAGGCGGACGGCCTATACATCGATGCGACGTTCGGGCGCGGCGGACACACGGCACTCATCCTCGGGGCACTCGGTCCCGAAGGGCGCGTGCTCGCGTTCGACCGCGACCCGGCGGCCATCGAGGCCGGCCACCGCCGTTTTCCCGACGAAGTGCGGCTTGCGCTCGTCGGCGCGCCGTTTGCCGATATCGCCGCGCGCGTGCCGCAGCTCTCGAAGGGCGGGCCGTGCGCGGCATCTTGTTCGACCTCGGCGTTTCGTCGCCGCAGCTCGACGACCCCGCACGCGGTTTCAGCTTCCGGGCGGACGGCCCGCTCGACATGCGCATGGATCCGACGAGCGGCGAACCGGTTTCCGCATGGCTCGCGCGAGCGAGCGAGCCTGAGATTCGCGAGGTGATCGCGACACTCGGGGAAGAGCGCTTCGCGCGGCGAATCGCGGCGGGCATCGTCGCAGCACGCTCCAGCAAGCCCCTCACGCGCACGCTCGAGCTGGCCGAGCTGGTGGCGCGCGCCGTGCGCACGCGCGAGCCCGGCAGGAATCCCGCGACGCGCACGTTCCAGGCGCTGCGCATGCACGTCAACGACGAGCTCGGCCAGCTGCGCCGGGCGCTCGCCGGCGCGCTCGAGCTGCTCGGCGGTGGGCGGCCGGCTCGCGGTGATCAGTTTCCACTCGCTCGAAGACCGCATCGTCAAGCAGTTCATCCAGGCAGCACTCGACCGTGGATCCGGTGTACGCCGGCCTGCCGGTGATTCCCGATGCGGTGCAGCCGCGCCTCAGGCGCGTCGGCGGCAAGATCCGCGCCGGCGAAGCGGAGCTCGCCGCGAATCCGCGCGCGCGTTCGAGCGTGCTGCGCGTCGCACAGAAGGTGCGCGAATGAACAATCCGCACAAGGTGCGCAACGAACGGCTGCCCGGACGCTGCTGCTGGCGATCCCGCTGCTGTGGGCCGCGGCGCTCGCGTCGGCCGCCGGGGCTATCTACTCCAAGCATCGCGCGCGCGAGCTGTTCGTGCGAGCTCGAGCGCCTCAACGTCGAAGCGCGACAACCTCGAGATCGAGTGGGGCCAGCTGCAGCTCGAGCAGAGCGCCTGGTCCACGCACGCCTTCGTCGAGAACGTGGCCGGCACCAAGCTCAAGATGGCGATGCCGCCGCCGAAAGACATCGAGCTGGTGTCGCCGTGAAGGCCTCCATGAAAATCTTCTCCGGCAAGCGGCGCGACACGCGGGCGCGTAGCGCACGCGGCGATGGCCGCGGCGCGCGCGACGATCCGCAGCAGCTTCCGCTGGCGCGCGAACTTCGTGCTCGGCGCTGCTGGTGTGCGGCGCGCTCGGACTCGTGTGGCGCGCGGTCGAGCTGCAGCTCAAGGATCACGAATTCCTCGCCGGCCAGGGCGACGCGCGCTTTTCGCGCGTCGCGGAGATCTCCGCGACGCGCGGCACGATCACCGATCGCTACGGCGAGCCGCTCGCGGTTTCGACGCCGGTCGATTCGGTGTGGGTGAATCCGAAGGAGCTCGCGCTCGCCAGCGATCAGCTGCCGCGGCTCGCGAAAGCGCTGAAGCGCGACAAGAACGAGCTCGCGCGGCGCGTGACCTCGAACCTCGATCGCGAGTTCCTGTACCTGGCGCGCCACATGCAGCCGAGCGACGCGCAGAAGATCCGCGCGCTCGAGATTCCCGGCGTCTACCTGATGCGCGAATACCGGCGCTATTACCCGGCGGGCGAAGTCGCCGGCCACATCATCGGCTTCACCAGCGTCGATGATGAAGGCCAGGAAGGCCTGGAGCTCGCGTTCGATCACTGGCTGGCGGGCGAGGACGGCGCCAAGCGCGTGATCCAGGATCGCTACGGCAAGATCGTGCAGAACGTCGAGGAGATCCGCGCGATGCGGCCGGGCCGCAACCTCGTGTTGTCCATCGACCTGCGCATCCAGTACCTCGCGTACCGCGAGTTGAAGGCCGCGATCCGCGATCAGCGCGCCAAGTCGGGTTCGGTCATCGTGCTCGACGTGGCCACGCGGCGAAGTGCTGGCGATGGTCAACCAGCCCGCCTACAACCCGAACGACCGCGACCAGATCAAGGCCAAGACCTACCGCAATCGCGCGGTCACCGACATCGTCGAGCCGGGCTCGTCGATCAAGCCGTTCGTCGTGGCCGCGGGGCTCGCCTCGGGAAGGTTCAACGATCACACAGCATCATCGACACCAACCCCGGGCTACATCAAGGTCGGCGCCAAACTACTCGAGGATCCGCACAACCTCGGCGCGGTCAATCTCGCGACCATCCTCGCCAAGAGCTCCAACGTCGGCATGACCAAGGTCGCGCTGGCGCTCGAACCCGCGCAGATGTACGGCACGCTCGACCGCGCTCGGCTTCGGCCAGGTGACCACGTCCGGTTATCCCGGCGAGTCGGCCGGCCTGCTGCCTCACTACTCGCACTGGCGGCCGGTCGGCATCTCCTCGATGTCGCGCGGCTACGGCCTGTCGATCACGCCGCTGCAGCTCGCGCATGCGTACGCGACCGTGGCGTCGCTACGGCGTCGCGCGGCCGATTTCCTTCCTGCGCGTCGAGACGCCGCCGGCGCGGCGAACGCGCGCTCGACGCGCGCGTCGCGCGCATGCTGATCCACCTGCTCGAAGCCGTGGTCGCGCCGGATGGCGGCGGCAAACAGGCGGCGATCCCGGGCTACACCGTCGCCGGCAAGACCGGCACGGCCTGGAAGGCCACCGCCGGCGGCTACGCCACGGACCGCTACCTCGCGGTGTTCGGCGGCATCGCGCCGGCGAGCAACCCGCGCCTCGCGGCCGTCGTGATCATCGACGAGCCCGGCGCCGGCAAGTATTACGGCGGCGACGTCGCCGCGCCGGTGTTCTCCGGCGTCGTGGGCGGCGCGCTGCGCCTGCTCGCCGTGCCGCCGGACGCGCCGGTGCGCGACGAGAACGCGCCGGTGCAGCGGCAGGTGGCCATCCGATGAGCGCCGTCGCCCGCGCATCCCGCAGAGCCTCGCGCGGCTGCTCGACGGCATCGCCGAACTGCCGCGCGACGTCGAGGTCAGCGACCTCACGCAGGACGGCCGCGCCGCGCGTCCCGGCTGCGCGTTCCTCGCGGTGCGCGGCACGCAGCGAACACGGGCTCGAGTACGCGCCGCAGGCGGTCGCCAACGGCGCGCGCGCGGTGCTCTGGGAGCCGGCGCCGGTCGCCGTGGTTCCCGATCTGCCGTCGGAAATCCTGGTCGCGCCGGTGCCGCACCTGCGCGAGCACGCCAGCACGATCGCCGACCGCTTCTTCGGCGCGCCTTCGCGCGCGGCTCGTCGGTGGCCGGCATCACCGGCACCAACGGCAAGACCACCTGTGCCTATCTACTGGCGCAGGCGCTCGAGGCCGCGGGCCGGCCCGCCGCCTACATGGGCACCATCGGCACCGGCCGCCCGCGGCGCGCTGGCCGCGAGCGCGCTCACCACCGGCGACGCGGTCACCGTGCAGCGCACGCTGGCGCAGCCTGCGAGGCCGGCGGCGCCGGCCAGCGTCGCGATGGAAGTCTCCTCGCACGCGCTCGACCAGTGCGCGCGTCGGCGCGGTGCGCTTCCGCACCGCCGCGTTCACCAACCTCACGCGCGACCATCTCGACTATCACGGCACGCATGGACAGCTACGGCGCCGCCAAGGCGCGGCTGTTCACGCGCGAGGACCTGGCGTCGCGCGTCATCAACGTCGACGACGCGTTCGGCCGGCAGCTCGCCATCGATCCGCGCGGCCGCGGCCGCGCTCGTCGTCACCAGCCGCGGCCACCAGTCGCACACGCGCAGCCGCCGCCGGGCTTCGTGCGCGCCATGCACGTCGAGCTGTCGACGCGCGGCATCGAGCTCGAGTTCGATTCGAGCTGGGGCACCGGCGCGCTGACCTGTCCGCTGGTCGGCGACTTCAACGTCGACAACCTGCTCACCGTGATCGCCGTCCTGCTCGACTGGGACCTGCCGCTCGAGCAGGCCATCGCAGGCGCTGACGCGCGCGTGCACGCCGCGCCCGGACGCATGGAAACTTTCGGCGGCGGGCGTGCGCCGCTCGCCGTGGTGGACTACGCGCACACGCCCGACGCGCTGCGCAAGGCGCTGGCGCGCCGCGCGCGCGCATTGCCGCGGGCCGGCTGATCGTGGTGTTCGGCTGCGGCGGCGATCGCGATCCGGGCAAGCGTCCGCTCATGGGCGCGATTGCCGCCGAGCTCGCCGACGACATCGTGATCACCGACGACAATCCGCGCACGGAGTCGCCGCAGGCCATCGCCGCCGGCATCGCCGCGGGCATTCCGCGCGGGCAAGCCGTTCCGCATCGAGCTCGATCGCGGCGCGCGCGATTCGCGAGGCGATCGACGACGCGCGCGCCGAGCGACGTGGTGCTGATCGCGGGCAAGGGTCACGAGGACTACCAGATCTACGGCAACGAGCGCCGCGCCGTTCAGCGACCAGAAAGTCGTTGCCGGTCGCACTTGGCCGCGCGCCCGGGCGGTGCGCGCATGAACGCGCACTGTCGCGGAGTTCGCGCGTGCCTGCGGCGGCGAGCTGATCGGCGCCGACCGCGCCTACGCCGGCGTGTCCACGGACACGCGCACCCTCAAGGCCGGCGAACTGTTCGTCGCGTTGCGCGGGCCGCGTTTCAACGCCAACGATTTCGTCGACAGCGGCCGAGACCGCGGGCGCCGCGGGCGCCGTGGTCGACACGCGCATCGATCGGCCGTTGCCGCAGATCGTGGTGCGCGACACCCAGGATGCGCTGACGCGCGTCCGCCGCGGCCTGGCGCGCGCAGTTTTCGATGCCGCGTGGTCGGCGTGGCCGGCAGCAACGGCAAGACCACCGTCAAGGAGATGATCGCCGCCATTCTCGAGCGCCGCGGGCGCGACGCTCGCCACGCGCGGCAATCTCAACAATCACATCGGCGTGCCGCTCACGCTGCACCGGCTCGAGCCCGCGCATCGCCACGCCGTCGTCGAGATCGGCGCGAATCGCGCCGGCGAAGTCGCCGCGTCTGCTGCAACTCGCGCGTCCCACCGTGGGCCTGATCACCAATGCCGGCGCGGAACACCTGGAGGGTTTCGGCAGCCTGGAAGGTGTGGCGCGCGCCGAAGGCGAAATGGTCGCCGGCCTCGATGCCGGCGCCACCGCGGTGATCAACGCCGACGATGCATTCGCGGACCTGTGGCGCGGCATGACGCGCGCGCGCATTGCCACCTTCGGCATCGCGAATGCCGCGGATTACTCGGCGCAGCGACATCCACACCATCATCGATGCCGGCGGCTTCGTCACGCGTTACGCCTGGTGGCGCCGCAGGGGTCCATCCCGATCGAGCTGCACCTGGCCGGCCAGCACAACGTGCTGAACGCGCTGTGCGCCGCGGCGGCGGCCGCGGCGGCCGGCGCGTCGCTCGATGACGTGCGCGCGGGCCTTGCCACAATGCGCCCGGTTCCTGGCCGATTGCAGTTCAAAACCGCGCCCAGTGGTGCCTGGATCGTCGACGACTCTTACAACGCGAACCCCAGCTCGATGAAGGCGGGTATCGAAGTGCTTGTCGAGCGTGGATGCGCGGCGCTGGCTGGTCATGGGCGACATGGGCGAGCTCGGCGATTACGCCGATGAGAGCCATGAGGACATCGGGCGCTTCGCGCGCAATCACCGCATCGACCGGCTGTTCGCCACCGGCAAGCTCGTCGGCGCTCGCGGTCGAGGCCTTCGGCGCGGGCGGCGAATGGTTCGCCGACACCGAGTCGCTGGCGCGCGCCGTCAATGCCGAGCTCACGCGCGAAGTGTGCGTGCTCGTGAAGGGCTCGCGCAGCAACCGGCTCGAGCGCGTGGTCGATGCGCTGGTCGGAAAACCGGCGACTCCCGAAAACGGAACCCACTGAACCATGCTCTACTGGCTCGCCAAACAACTCACGCCGCACTTCTCGGGATTCAACGTCTTCTCGTACCTGACGGTGCGTGCAATCTTCGCGGTGATCACCGCGCTGGCGCTCGGCCTGCTGCTGGGCCCGTGGATGATCGAGAAGCTCAAGTTCGGCCAGATCGGGCAGGTGGTGCGCGACGACGGTCCGAAGATCGCATTTCTCCAAGGCCGGCACTCCGACCATGGGCGGCATGCTGATCCTCGTCGCGATCTTCGTCGAGCACGCTGCTGTGGGCCGATCTCACCAACCGCTTCGTGTGGGTGGTGCTCGCCGTGACGTTCTTCTTCGGGCTCATCGGCTTCTGGGACGACTACCTGAAGCTCGCGAAGAAGAATCCCAAGGGCCTGATCGCGCGCTACAAGTATTCCTGGCAGTCGGTGTTCGGCCTGGCCGCCGCGATCTTCCTGTTCTACACCGCCAAGACCCCGGCCGAGACCACGCTCTATCTACCGTTCTTCAAGAACTTCGCCGTGCCCATGGGCGCCGCCTCGTTCATCGTGCTGTCGTATTTCATGATCGTCGGCATGAGCAACGCCGTGAACCTCACCGACGGGCTCGACGGTCTCGCCATCATGCCGTCCGTCATGGTGGGCGGCGCGCTCGGCGTATTCGCCTACGCCAGCGGCAACGCCAACTTCGTGCAGTACCTGGTGATCCCCGCCGTGCCCGGCGCGGGCGAACTGCTGATCTTCTGCGCCGCGCTCGCGGGCGCGGGCCTCGGGTTCCTGTGGTTCAACACCTATCCCGCGCAGGTGTTCATGGGCGACATCGGCGCGCTGGCGCTCGGCGCCGCGCTCGGCACGATCGCCGTGATCGTGCGGCAGGAACTGGTGGTGCTGATCATGGGCGGCATCTTCGTGGTCGAGACCGCCTCGGTGATCATCCAGGTGGCGTCGTTCAAGACCACGGGCAAGCGCGTGTTCCGCATGGCGCCGATCCATCATCACTACGAGCTCAAGGGCTGGGCCGAGCCCAAGGTCATCGTGCGCTTCTGGATCATCACCTTCATCCTGGTGCTCGCGGGTCTCGCGACGCTGAAACTGCGATGAGTCCGCAAACGGCACAAACCGCACCGAACGCCGTGATGGTCGGCATGGGCCGCACCGGGCTGTCGGTCGCGCGCCACTTGCAGCGCAGCGGCTTTCGCATCGCGGTGACCGACAGCCGCGACGCGCCGCCCGAGCTCGCCGGCGTGCAGGCGCTCGGCTCCTCCGTCGTCACGCGCACCGGCGGCTTCGACGTGAGGCTGCTGGAGCGTGCCGACATTGTCGTTACTTCTCCGGGCGTGCCGCTCGACGATCCGTTCTTCGTGCAGGCCCGCGCCCGCGGCCTCGATATCGTCGGCGACATCGAGCTGTTCGCGCGCGCCGCGGACGCGCCGGTGGTCGGCATCACCGGCACCAATGGCAAGAGCACGGTGACCACCTTGTTAGGCCGCATGGCCGAACGCGCCGGCGTGCGCGTGCGCGTCGGCGGCAACCTCGGCCAGCCGGCGCTCGACCTGCTCGACCGCGGTCCCACGGATCTCTACGTGCTGGAGCTGTCTTCGTTCCAGCTCGACACCACGCATTCGCTCAAGCTCAAGGCCGCGTGGTGCTCAATGTCTCGGCCGATCACATGGACCGCTACGCCACGCTTCAAGTCGTACGCGGCCTCCAAGGCGCGCATCTACGCGAACAGCGAGACCGCGGTGGTCAACGCCGACGAGCCGGAAGTGGTGCGCATGCCGCGCCCGGGTCAGCGCGTGCTCAGCTTCAGCCTGCTCGACGACAAGTCGGACTTCCGCCTGATGACGCCGCCCGGCCGGCAGGACCCGTGGCTGGCGCGTCGTGGCGATGCCTTGCTGCCGCTGTCCGCGCTGAAGATTTCCGGCCGGCACAACGCGGCCAACGCGCTGGCGACTCTGGCGCTCGGCGATGCGCTGCGCCTGCCGCTCGCGCCCATGCTCGAGGAGCTGCGTGAATTCCCGGGACTGCCGCACCGTGCGCAGTGGGTCGCGGACTTCAAGGGCGTGCGCTACATCAACGACTCCAAGGGCACCAACGTCGGCGCGACGCTGGCCGCGGTCGGCGGGTTGTCGGGTCCGCTGGTGGTCATCGCCGGCGGCGACGGCAAGGGCCAGGATTTCGCGCCGCTGGCGGCGGCATTCCGCGGCAAGGTGCGCACCACGGTGCTGTTGGGTCGCGATGCCGGCCTCATCGAAACCGCGCTGGCCGGAATCTGCCATACCGCGCGCGCTGCCAGCATGCAGGAGGCGGTGCGCGCCGCGGCGCGTTTCGCGCAACCGGGCGACACCGTGCTGCTGTCGCCGGCCTGCTCGAGCCTCGACATGTTTCGCGACTACGCCGAACGCGGCACCGTGTTCGCGGCCGCGGTCAAGGACCTGACATGAAGTCGGGCACGCGGCTGCACATCGACGTGGTGGCGCTGGCACTGATGGCGGCCATCGTGCTGCTGGGGCTGATCATGGTCACCTCGGCGTCCATCTCCATCGCCAGCAAGGACGTCGCGGCGATTCGTTCGCCTTCCTCGAGCGCCAGCTCATGCTTGTGCCTGATCGGCTTCCGTGCTCGCGGCCATGGTCTTCTGCGTCCGCACCGAGTACCTCGAGAAGATGGCCTGGCCGCTGCTGATCGCGGCGCTGGTGCTGCTGTTCATCGTGCTGGTGCCGGGCCTGGGTCACGTGGTCAATGGCAGCCGTCGCTGGATTCGCGTGCTCGGCTTCAATTTCCAGGCCTCCGAGCTGGCGCGCGTGCTCACGCTGATCTTCATCGCGAGTTACGCCGTGCGCCGCGAGGACGAGCTGCGCAGCACCGCGTTGGGGCTGGTCAAGCCCATCGGGCTGCTGGTCTTCGTCGCGCTGCTGTTGCTGGCCGAGCCGGATTTCGGCGCCGCGTCGGTGCTGTTCATCACCGGCTTCGGCATCCTGTTCATCGCGGGTGCGCGGCTGCGTTACGTGCTGGTCGGCGGGCGTGCTGGGCGCCGGTGCGGCGGCTCTGCTGGTCATGCTGGTGCCGTACCGCATGGCGCGCGTCACCTCGTTCCTCGATCCCTGGGCCGATCCGTTCAACAGCGGCTTCCAGCTCACGCAGTCGCTGATCGCCATCGGGCGCGGCGAGTGGTTCGGCGTCGGGCTGGGCGAGAGCGTGCAGAAGCTCTTCTATCTACCCGAGGCGCACACCGACTTCCTGTTCGCGGTGCTGGCCGAGGAGCTCGGCCTGGTGGGCGTGGCGGCGACGCTGGCGCTGTTCATCGCGCTGGTGTGGCGCAGCTTCTGGATCGCGCAGCTCGCGTCGCGCGCCGGCCTCAAGTTCCAGGCCTATCTCGCCGCCGGTTTCGGCCTGTGGCTGGGCGCGCAGGCGCTGATCAACATCGGCGTGAACATGGGCGTGCTGCCCACCAAGGGACTGACGCTGCCGCTCATGAGTTATGGGCGCTCCAGCATGATCGTCACGCTGGCCTGGGTGGGCCTGCTGCTGCGCGTCTACCACGAGGCCATGCAGAACAGCCGCGGCATGGCCACCGCGCGCGGCGACGAATCGCGCGTCCGCGCGCCTGGCCGGAGCCGACGCATGAGCGCGCGCGTCCCATCCTCATCATGGCGGGCGGCACCGGCGGGCACGTATTCCCCGCGCTGGCGCTGGCGCGCCTGCTGCGCGCCGCTTCGCACGAGGTGGTCTGGCTGGGCACGCGCGCCGGCCTCGAAGCGCGCGTGATACCCGCGGAAAACATCGACATCGAATGGCTCGTCGATGAGCGGCCTGCGCGGCAAAGGCGCGCTGACGCTGCTCGCGGCGCCGTTCAAGCTGGTGCATTCGATCTGGCAGGCGCTGCGCGTGTTGCGCCGCCGCCGTCCCGCGCTGGTGGTTGGGCTTCGGCGGCTTCGTCACCGGCCCCGGCGGGGTGGCCGCCTGGCTCATGCGCCGGCCGCTGCTGATCCACGAGCAGAACGCGATTGCCGGTTATTCGAACCGCATGCTCGCGCACCTGGCGCGCCGCGTGCTGGCCGCATTCCCCAATGCCTTTCCCGCCGGCATCGACGCGCGCGTGGTCGGCAACCCGGTGCGCGCCGAGATCGTCATGCAGCCACCGCCGGCGACGCGGTTTGCGCGCCGCGAGGGCGCGCTGCGCCTGCTGATCGTCGGCGGTAGTTTGGGCGCCGTCGCGGCTCAATACCGTGGTGCCGTTCGCGTTGAAACAGGCCGGCCTCACTCTGCAATGTGCGCCACCAGGCCGGAGAGCGCGGCATCGAGGCGGCGCGCAAGGCCTATGCCGAAGCCGGCGTCGCCGCGGATGTATCCGCCATTCATCGACCGACATGGCGCAGGCCTACGCCGAGGCGGACCTGGTGATCTGCCGCGCCGGCGCGCTTGACCATCTCCGAGCTGGCCGCGGTGGGCGTCGGCGGCGATACTGGTGCCGTTCCCGGCCGCGGTCGACGATCACCAGACCGTCAACGCGCAATTCCTGGTGCGCGAGGGCGCCGCGGTGCTGATCGCGGATCGCGATCTCACGCCCGAGCGCCTCGCGTCCGAGCTCCAGACTCTTTGTGCGGACCGCGGCAAACTACTGGCCATGGCCGAACGCGCCCGGCTGCTGGCGCGGCCGCACGCCGCCGAGCAGCTCGCCGCAATGCCTGCTACGAGCAGATGGAGGCCGCATGAGCGATCGCATGCGCCGCATCCATCGCATCCACTTCGTCGGCATCGGCGGCAGCGGCATGAGCGGCATCGCCGAAGTGCTGGTGAACCTCGGCTACGAAGTGCAGGGCAGCGATCTGAAGCCCAACCCGGTGACCGAGCGGCTGGCGCAGCTGGGCGCAAGGATCGTTTACGGCCACGCCGCGCGACAACGTCGGCGAGGCCGACGTGGTCGTCACCTCGAGCGCCGTGTCGCGACGAGAATCCCGAAGTGGTGGCGGCGCTGGGCAAGCGCATCCCGGTGGTGCCGCGCGCCGAGATGCTCGGCGAGCTGATGCGCTTCCGCTACGCCATCGCCGTGGCCGGCACGCATGGCAAGACCACGACCACCAGCCTCACCTCATCGATTCTCGCCGAGGGCGGCGAGGATCCCACCTTCGTGATCGGTGGCCGCCTCAAGAGCGCCGGCACCAATGCGCGCCTCGGCGCCGGCAAGTACCTGGTGGCCGAGGCCGACGAGAGCGACGCCTCGTTCCTGCATCTGAACCCGATGATCGCCATCGTCACCAACATCGACAACGATCACCTCGGGACGCATCGACGGCGACTTCGAGCAGCTCAAGGCGAGCTTCGTCGCCTTCCTGCACAACCTGCCGTTCTACGGGCTCGCGGTGCTGTGCGTGGACGATCCGCACGTGCGCAGCATCCTGTCGAAGGTCAACCGCCCGGTGGTGGGTTACGGCTTCTCGCCGGCGCCGACCTGCACGCCGAGAACCTGCGCCGCGAGGGATTGAAGACCCACTTCGACGTGGTGCGGCGCGCCGACGGCCTGCGACTTTCCGGTGACCGTGAACCTGCCGGGCGTGCACAACGTGCTCAATTCGCTGGCCGCCATTGCCGTGGCGCTCGAGATCGGCATCACGCAGGAAGCCATCCAGCGGGCGCTGGCGAACTTCCAGGGCATCGACCGCCGCCTGACCCACGTCGCCGACGTCAAACTATTCGATCAGCCGGCGGCGACGCCGTGACCATCGTCGACGACTACGGGCATCACCCCACCGAGATCGCCGCGACGCTGGATGCCGATCCGCCAGGGCTACGCCGGGCCGGCGCGTGGTGCTGGCCTTCCAGCCGCACCGCTACACGCGCACGCGCGACCTGCTCGACGATTTCGCCACCGTGCTGTCCACCGGCGACGCGCTGCTCGTGACCGAGGTGTACGCGGCCGGCGAGGCGCCGATTCGCCGCGGCCGACGGCCGCGCCATCTGCCGCGCCATCCGCACGCGCGGCAAGGTCGAGCCGGTGTTCGTCGAAAAAGTCGAAGACGCTGCACGAGGCGCTGCGCGCCGTGCTCAAGCCCGGCGATGTGCTGCTGACGTGCCGGCGCCGGCTCCATCAGCGCCGTGTCGCACGCGCTTCCCGGGAAGTTAGGGGCCGCCGCGGCCCGGAGGCAGGCGTGACGTGCCGGCCGCGTGGCGCATCAACTTCGAGGAGGCGTGCGTGATGGCGCCGCCGCTGCGCATCGACCCGCGCTTCGAGCCGCGCGTGAAGCGCGACGAACCGATGTCGCGCCACACCTCCTGGCACGTGGGCGGACCGGCGGACGTGTTCTTCAGCCGCGCGATCGCGCCGATCTGCTCGAATTCCTCGAGGTGCTGCCCGCAGGCACGCCGCTGTTCTGGCTCGGGCTCGGCAGCAACCTGCTGGTGCGCGACGGCGGCATTCGCGGCGTGGTCATCGACACCACCGGGCTCACCGCTCGAGCGCATCGAGCGACACGCCTGCTCACGCTGCGAAGCCGGCGTGCCCTGCGCGCGCATCGCGCGCCAGCTGCATCAGCCTGGGGCTCGGACCCGCGGAATTCCTCGCGGGCATTCCGGGCACGCTCGGTGGCGCGCTGCGATGAACGCCGGCGCGTTCGGCGGCGAAACCTGGCCGCGCGTGCGCGCGTCGACGTCTGCGATGCGCGCGGCCGTCGAGCGGCGCCGCGACGCGCGCGAATATTCGTATTCGGCTACCGGCGCATCGTGCCGCCGGTGCCCGGCGAGTTCTTCCTCGGCGCCGTGCTGAATTCGAACCCCGGCCCGGCCTCACCGACGAGGCGCATGCGCGAGCTGCTCGCGCAGGCGCAAGGAGACGCCAGCCCATCGGCGAATGGAGCTGCGGCTCGACCTTCACCAATCCGAAGGGCGATCACGCCGCGCGGCTCATCGAGGCGGCCGGCCTCAAGGGCTACCGCATCGGCGACATCATGGTTTCGCCCAAGCACGCCAACTTCCTGGTGAACGTCGGGGCTGCCACCGCCGCCGACGTCGAGCGCCTCGTCGCGCTCATCCAGCACGACGTGCAGCGAGAAGTTCGGCGTGCAGCTGACCCCGGAATTCCGCACGGCCGGGGAGACGCACTGATGCGCCTGCGTCACGGCACCAAGACCCGCCACGTCACCGACGCGCACGAATTCGGGCGCGTGGCCGTGCTGCTCGGCGGCACCTCCAGCGAGCGCGAGATCTCGCTGAAGTCGGGCAACGCCTGCCTGGCGGCGCTGCTCAAGCGCGGCGTCGATGCGCATGCCTTCGATCCGCGCGACAAGCCGCTCAACGAACTGGTGACGCGCAAGTTCGATCGCGTGTTCATCGCGCTGCACGGCCCGGGCGGCGAGGACGGCACGCTGCAGGGCGCGCTGGAATTCCTCGGCATGCCCTACACCGGCAGCGGCGTCATGGGTTCGGCCATCGGCATGGACAAGCTGCGCACCAAGCGCCTGGCGCAGTCCGTGGGCATTCCGACCACCGACTACATGGTGCTGCGCGGGCCCGCCGATCTCGACAACTGCATCGAACGCCTCGGCCTGCCGATGATCGTCAAGCCGGCGACCCAGGGCTCGTCCGTGGGCATGACCAAGGTCGAGAAGGCCGAGCAGTTGCTGGCCGCCTACCAGGCCGCGGCATTGCTCGAGCCCAGCGTGTTCGCCGAGCCGTGGATCACCGGCGGTGAATACACGGTGGCGGTGCTGCAGGGCCGCGCGCTGCCGTCCATCCGCATCGAAACGCCCGCCACGTTCTACGACTACCAGGCCAAGTACTTCCGCAACGACACGAAGTATTTCTGCCCGTCGGGGTTGTCCGCGGAAGCGGAGAAACACCTGGCCAGCCTGGCGCTGGCCACGTTCGGTGCCGTGGGCGCCGAAGGCTGGGGCCGCGCCGACTTCATGATGGACAAGACCGGCCGCCCTTCTGCTGGAGATCAACACCGTGCCGGGCATGACCGACCACAGCCTGGTGCCCATGGCGGCGCGCGCGCTCGAAATCAGCTTCGAGCAGCTGGTGTGGCAGGTGCTCGAAACCAGCTTCAGCCGCACGCGGATCGACCATGATCTTCGGCAGCCCTCCTAACAGGAACAAGAAGGTCAACCGCATGGGCCGCGCGGGCGAATCGCGGCCGCGGGTCTCCGGCGCGCTGCTGGCGCGTCTCGGCGTCGGCGCGCTGGCGCTGGCCGTGCTCGGCATCGCGGCCACGCTGGCCGCTGGGCGCGCTCGACCAGAACATCACGCAGGTGTCGGTGACCGGCCGGTTCCAGCGCGTTTCGCCCGGCGAAGTGGAGCAGGCCGTCAAGGCGCGGGTGCGCGACATGGGCCTGGTGAGCGTGGATCTGGCGGCCGTGCGCCGCGCGGTCGAGCAGCTCCCCTGGGTGGATAGCGCGACCGTCGAGCGCCAGTGGCCGCGCGCGCTGAACATCCGCGTGACCGAGCAGGTGGCCGCCGCGCGCTGGGGCGCGAACGGCCTGCTGAACACGCGCGGCGAGCTGTTCATTTCCGAGGCGCGGCACATTCCGCCCGAGCTGCCGCGGCTCTCCGGTCCGCGCGGCACCGAGAGCCGAAGTGGCGCGCCGTTACCTCGCCGCCCAGGGCCAGCTCATCGAGGCCGGCATGCGGCTCACGGCCGTGCGGCTGGATCTGCGCGGCGCCTGGGAATTCGATCTCGACAACGGCATCACCGTGCGGCTCGGGCGCCGCCAGGTCGACGAGCGCTTCCGCGCTTCGTGCACCGCGGGTGTCGGCCAGATCGCCGCGCACGCCAGCGACATCAACTACATCGACATGCGTTACACGAATGGCTTTGCGATCGGCTGGCGCGCGGGCGGCCAGCGCGTCGCGAGCGGTAATGCCGAGGATGACAACTCAGATGGCTAACTACATCAACTATATGGGCAAGCGACCGGACAAGAACCTGATCATCGGCCTCGACGTCGGCACCTCGAAGATCGCCGCGCTGGTGGGCGAGGTCGGTTCCGACGGCTCCATCGAGGTGATCGGCATCGGGGTGCAGCCTTCGCGCGGCCTGAAGAAAGGCGTGGTGGTCAACATCGAGTCGACCGTGCAGTCGATCCAGCGCGCCATCGAGGAAGCCGAGCTCATGGCCGGCTGCGAGATCCGTTCGGTGTTCGCCGGCATCGCCGGGAGCCACGTGCGCAGCCTGAACTCGCACGGCGTGGTGGCGATCCGCGACCGCGAGGTGAGCCACGCGGACGTGGAGCACGTGGTGGACGCGGCCAAGGCCGTGGCGATTCCCGCGGACCAGAAGATCCTGCACGTGCTGCCGCAGGAATTCATCATCGACGGCCAGGAAGGCATCCGCGATCCCATCGGCATGTCGGGCGTGCGCCTCGAGGCGAAGGTGCACATCGTCACCGGCGCCGATTCGCGCCGCGCAGAACATCGAGAAGTGCATCCAGCGCTGCGGCCTCGAAGTCGACGACATCGTGCTCGAGCAGCTGGCGAGCAGCTTTGCCTGCCTCACCGAGGACGAAAAGGAGCTCGGCGTCTGCATCATCGACATCGGCGGCGGCACCACGGACCTGGCGGTGTTCTCGCAGGGGGCCATTCGCCATACGGCGGTGATACCGATCGCCGGCGACCAGGTGACCAACGACATCGCGGTGTCGATGCGCACGCCCACGCAGTACGCCGAGGACATCAAGGTGCGTTACGCCTGTGCGCTGTCGCAGCTGGCCAATCCCGACGAGAGCATCGAAGTGCCGTCGGTGGGCGACCGGCCGGCGCGGCGACTCGCCCGCCAGACACTGGCGGAGGTCGTCGAACCGAGTTACGAAGAATTGTTCGGCCTGGCGCGCGAGGAACTGCGCCGCTCGGGCTTCGAGGAAATCATCGCCGCCGGGATCGTGCTGACCGGCGGCAGCGCCAAGATGGAAGGCGCGATCGAGCTCGCCGAGGAGGTATTCCACGTGCCGGTGCGGCTCGGGCAGCCACAGCACATCCGCGGGCTCACCGACGTGATCCGCAATCCCATCTACTCGACCGGCGCGGGCCTGCTGCTGTACGCGCGCGACAACGCGCTGGCCGGCAACCGCGGCAAGTCGATCGCCGGCAACGCGCGCACCATGGCCGAGCGCATGAAGAACTGGTTTCAGGGGAACTTCTGAGGGGGACTGCCCCGAGGAAGCCATTACGTTGATGTATCTAATCGAAGCTGACAGACACTTCGACTAACTAGTGAAGGAGCGACACGATGTTTGAATTAATGGATGCTTACAGCCAGAACGCTGTAATCAAGGTCATAGGGGTGGGCGGCGGCGGCGGCAACGCGGTCGCGCACATGGTGACGAGCGGCATCGAGGGAGTGGAGTTCATGTGCATCAACACCGATGCGCAGGCGCTCAAGCACTCCAAGGTGAAGACCTCGTTGCAGATCGGCTGCAACATCACCAAGGGTCTCGGCGCCGGCGCCGACCCCGAGGTCGGCCGCCAGGCCGCGATGGAAGATCGCGACCGCATCATCGAGATGATCGAGGGCTGCGACATGCTGTTCATCACCGCCGGCATGGGCGGTGGCACGGGCACGGGCGCGGCGCCGGTGGTGGCGCAGGTCGCCAAGGAGCTCGGCATCCTCACGGTGGCCGTGGTCACGCGTCCCTTCGAGATGGAAGGCGGCAAGCGCACGCTGGTCGCGAATCACGGACTGGCCGAGCTCGGCAAGTACGTCGACTCGCTGATCACGATTCCGAACCAGAAGCTGCTCACCGTGCTCGGCGCGAAGACGACTTTGTTAGACGCCTTCAAGAGCGCCAATCACGTGCTGCAGGGCGCGGTGCAGGGCATCGCCGAGCTGATCACGCGTCCCGGCCTCATCAACGTGGACTTCGCCGACGTGCGCACGGTGATGAGCGAGACCGGCATGGCGATGATGGGTTCGGGAGTGGCCGTAGGAGAGAACCGCGCCAAGGAAGCGGCCGAGATGGCCGTGTCCTCGCCGTTGCTCGAAGACATCAACCTGCAGGGCGCGCACGGCATCCTCGTGAACGTCACCGCGGGCATGGATCTCTCGATCGGCGAGTTCCAGGAAGTGGGCAACGTCGTCAAGCAGTTCGCCTCCGACGACGCCACCGTGGTCGTGGGAACCGTCATCGATCCGGAGCTGTCCGATGAGATGCGCGTTACCGTGGTTGCCACGGGGCTGGGCCGCCCCGAAGTCGCGGCACGTGGGTCGCTCCCCTTCGGACGCGAAGTGCCCACCTTGTCGAAGGCCTGCCCCTCAGGCGGCCGCAGGCCCAGGAACCCCCGATGCGCGTGGTGCCGCGGCGTCCGCTGACGGCGGCGGACTATGCCGCGCTGGACAAGCCGGCGGTGCAGCGTCAGAGGGCTGTGGGTGATGGCCTGCATGCGCGCGGCCGAATCCGAGGATGTGCTGGATATTCCGGCGTTTCTGCGGCGCCAGGCGGACTGACTCGGACGACCGTCGCAAGACTGACTATGGCAACTGTGTTACGGTAGCGCCCCTTTTTGGGGGCTCGGTGCCGCTCGTGCCATGGCTTGCAAGGCCAGCATTGACGGCTTCGCTCCCCGCTGCCCACCTATCGAGGTGGCGCTACCCGTGCACCGTCGACGATAGACGGCACCGGGAGATTAGGTAAGATGCTCGGACAACGCACTCTCAAAAATTCCATCCGCGCCCAGGGCGTCGGCATGCACACCGGCAAGAAAGTCCTGATGACTCTGCGCCCGGCGGCCGCCGGACTCCGGCATCGTGTTCCGGCGCACCGATCTCGATCCGCCCGCCGAAGTCCGCGCCCATGCCGAAAACGTCGGCGACACCCAGCTCGGCACCACTCTTATCAATGGCGACGCGCGCGTCTCGACGGTGGAGCACCTGCTGTCGGCGTTCGCGGGCCTCGGCATCGACAACGCGCACGTCGACGTGAGCGCGCCCGAAGTGCCCGATCATGGATGGCAGCGCGGGACCGTTCGTGTTCCTGCTGCAGTCCGCCGGATTCGAAGAGCAGCGCGCGCCGAAGAAATTCGTGCGCATCAAGCAGCGCGTGCGCGTCGAAGACGGCGACAAGTGGGCGGAGTTCCGGCCCTTCGACGGCTTCAAGGTGAATTTCGAGATCGAGTTCAATCATCCGCTGTTCAAGCGCCGCGCGCAACAAGGCGTCGATGGATTTCTCCACGACTTCCTACCTCAAGGAAGTCTCGCGCGCGCGCACCTTCGGTTTCATGCGCGACCTCGAGATGCTGCGCGCGCGCAATCTCGCGCTCGGCGGCAACCTCGACAATGCCATCGTGCTCGACGATTTCCGCGTGCTCAACGAAGACGGCCTGCGCTACGAAGACGAGTTCGTGAAGCACAAGATCCTCGACGCGATCGGCGATCTCTATCTACTCGGCCACAGCCTCATCGGCGAGTTCAGCGGCCACAAGTCCGGCCACAAGCTCAACAACCAGCTGCTGCGCAAGCTCATCGCGGACACCTCGACCTGGGAATCCGTGGTATTCGAGAAGCCCTCGGACGCGCCGATCGCCTACGTGCAGCCGCCGCCGGTCGCCGGTCGGCTCGGCGATCTGAGACCGATCCCGCGCCCGGGCGGCAATGGCTTGCCGCGCCGTGTAGTCCACTTTCCATCCGTCCTACCGCATAGTTTGATCGCGCGCGCACGATTCGCGCGTTCCAGTTCGATGCAACTTCGCCGATATATCGGGGCGGAGGAACCTCGACGTGTCGGAACCCAAACAACAGCGGAAAACTCAATCGGCGCGCCCTGCTGCTCGGGGCGGTGTTCCTCGTGGGCGGCGCCGCGGCGCTGACGCGGTTTTCGCGCAAGTCGACGGCTCGAGCGCCGACGGCGGCCCGCGTTGTCGCGCCGAGCAATTCGCGCTGCTCGAGCAGGTCTCGCGACGCGATGATTCCCGCCACCGACACGCCGGGCGCGCATCGCCGCCGGCGTGCCCGCGTTCATGCGCCAGATGCTCGACCGAATGGGCCTCCGCGCGAGACGCGCGCCGAGCTGATCGGCGTGCTCGACGCGATCGAGAAGCAGGCGTGGATCGATTCGGCGCCGCGTTCCTCGAGCTGCCCGCCGCAGCGCCGTCTCGACGTGGTGCGCACCGTCGACGCGGAATCGCATCGCGCGCCAGCGACCCGGCCTACCGCAATTTCAAATATCTGGTGCTCGTCGGCTACTACCAGTCCGAAATCGGCGCGACGCAGCGAGCTGCGCTACGAGCTCGTGCCCGGCGCCTGGCGCTCCTGTCTGCCGCTCACGGAAATCGGCCGCGCCGTCCGCGGTCTGACGGCTGGAAGCCATGGATTTCGACGCCATCGTCGTCGGCTCGGGCATCAGCGGCGGCTGGGTCGCGAAGGAGCTGTGCGAGCGCGGCTTGAAGACGCTGCGTGATCGAGCGCGGCCGCCACGTCGAAGCACAGCACCGACTACCTGGATTTCGCGACGCCCTGGGAAGTGCCGAATCGCGGCATGGTGGCCGAAGACGAAATCGCCGAGCACTACGCCGATCCAGAGCCAGTGCTACGCGTTCAACTCGCGCACCAAGCAATGGTGGGTGCGCGACAGCGAGCATCCGTACTCGACGCCCGAAGGACCGGCCGTATCGCTGGCTCCGCGGCTATCACCTGGGCGGCCGTTCGCATCACCTGGGGTCGCCAGACCTATCGCATGAGCGACGTCGACTTCACCGCCAACCGCGGACGGGCATCGGCATCGACTGGCCGATCCGCTATGCGGACATCTCGCCGTGGTACGACCGCGTCGAAAGTTTCGCCGGAATCTCCGGCGCGAACGAAGGCCTCGAGCAGCTGCCCGACGGGCAATTCCTGCCGCCGATGGATCTGAACTGCGTCGAGGTGCGCGTTCAAGAAGAAGCATCGAGACGGACTATCCGACGCGGCGCGTGACGATCGGCCGCTGCGCGCATCTCACCGAGCCCACGCCCGAACACATCGCGCTCGGCCGCGGACCCTGCCAGTTGCGCAACGTCTGCGAGCGCGGCTGCGGATACGGCGCGTATTTCTCATCGCTGTCCGCGACGCTGCCGGCGGCGCAGAAAGACCGGCAACCTCACCGTCGTCACCGACGCCATCGTCGAACGCCTCGACTACGACCATGCGAAGCGCCGCGTTTCCGGCGTACGCGTCATCGACTCGAAGACGAAGCAGGGCAGGTCGCTACCAGGCGCGCGTGGTCTTCCTGTGCGCGTCGACGATCCGCACCGCGCAGATCCTGCTCGCGTCGACAGTCGGAGTATTCCTCCGAATGGACTCGCGAACCGCTCCGGACGCCGTCGGCCGATATCTCATGGATCACGTCATGGGCATCGGCGCCGCCGGCACCCATCCCGGCTTCCTCGATCGCTACTACTACGGCCGCCGGCCGACGGGCTTCTATCTTCCGCGCTACGTGAACCTCACCGAGAACGGACGTCGACTTCGTGCGGGGCTTCGCTTTCCAGGGCTACTCGGGACGCAGCACCTGGACCCGCGCGGAGCACGAAGTGGGCGTCGGCGTCGAGCTCAAGCAGCGGCTGCGCAATCCGGGACGCTGGGAGATGCAGCTGATCGGCTTCGGCGAGATGCTGCCGCGCGCCGACAACCGCGTGACCCTGCACGAGACGCGCAAGGACCAATGGGGGATTCCGCTCGTCCACATCGACTGTCACGCACGGCGACAACGAGCGCCGGCTCGCCGAGCGCGCGAACCGCGATGCCGCGGCCATGCTGACGGCGGCAGGCTTCGAGAACGTGAGCTCGCTCGGCGAGGTGAAGCCGCCCGGTCACTCGCGTCCACGAAATGGGCACCGCCGCATGGGGCACGACCCGGCGACCTCGGTGCTGAACCGCCACAACCAGGCCCACGACGTCCCGAATCTGTTCATCACCGACGGCTCGTGCATGACGTCCTCGGGGTCCGTGAATCCCTCGCTGACCTACATGGCGCTCTCGGCGCGCGCGGCCAACTACGCCGCCGACCGGCTCGCCTCGGGCGATTTCTAGCCCTTGTCCGGCGCTCTTCGGCGGGCCGCGCGGCCGCACCGGACCGCAGCTCGCGAAACCCGGGCGTGATCTGCCGCGAGCCGCGGCGCGAGATTCGGCGAGCGCGAAACGCATGCGGGCAGCCCAGGCGGAGGATTCCGCGATCACCGTAATCCTTCCGCTATTCAAGGTGCAGCGATTTACCTTATTCGCCGAGCTCCGGCCCCAATGCCTTCATTACTGCGACGTGCCACTCGGACGTCTCGGGCGCCGAAAGGGCACGCTGGGCGAGAGCTGGCAGACGGGCCGACATTAAGTCGCCGACCGTACGGGGCTTGCCCCCGGGGCGGACCGTTTGCTTGTCTCGGAAGGGTCTTTTGGGCATAGTTTCGCGCCTGCTGGGCCTTACGGTTTTGCCGGACAAAACACTCTCAGGGAGCGGACGACTAGGATGCCAGCGAGCTGCAAGCCATTGAAATGACCTAAGCGCTTTGAAGTGCTCGGAGCTCGGCGCGATGAACATCATCTTTTTTTCGCGCCGCGAAGGTCGTGCCCGGCACTTGAATCTCGGCCATCCGTTCGCCGTCGGTCGGCATTCGCGACCGTCCTGATCGCCATCCTCGCCACGGCGTTCAGCCTCGGGCTTAAGATCGGCGAGAGCAAAACACAGGCCCGCGCGGCGTCTCCACCTGGTCGCAGACCCTGGCCGAGCAGCAGGCCGAGATCAAGGAATTGAAGGCCGAGCTGCAGCGCCGCGTCGACGCGGTCGCGATGCGCATCGGCCAGATGAATGCCCACGTCATCCGTCTCGACGCGCTGGGCAAACGCCTCACGCAGATGGCGAACATCGACAACCGCGAATTCGATTTCGAGAGCACCCCGGCCATCGGCGGTCCCGAGTCCGACATCGGCGCCGCCATGCAGGCGCCGGATCTGAACGCGACTGCTGAACGGCCTCGAGCAGAAGATCTCCTCGCGCGACGCCCAGCTCGCCGCGCTCGAGAACGCGCTGCTGTCGAAGAAGCTCGACGAGCAGATCCGCCCCGATGGCCGCCCGGTGAAGGAAGGCCACATCTCCTCGTATTTCGGCGAGCGCCAGGATCCGTTCAACGGCCACCAGGCGTTCCACAAGGGCATCGACTTCGCGAGCCCGCGCGGTTCGGACGTGATCGCGGTCGCGGCCGGTGTCGTGACGTTCGCGGGCGAGAAGGCCGGCTACGGCAACCTCGTCGAGGTCAGCCACGGCAACGGCCTGATCACGCGCTACGGCCACAACCAGGGCCTCGCGGTGGGTCGTCGGCCGCACCGTCGCGCGCGGCGACACGCTCGCCTACGTGGGTTCGACGGGCCGCTCGACCGGGCCGCACGTGCACTTCGAAGTGCTCAAGGAAGGCCGCCAGATCGATCCGCTGACCTTCATCGGCAGATAATAAGAATCTCGCCTGCGGAACTGCGACGCGCCGCACTCGGAAATCGCCGCCGAAGCGGGCGTCGTCCCAAATCCGTCCTTGCAAGCCCTTCAGTGCGGCGGCCATACCAAGGGCCAGTCGAAACCTGTTCCGTGGCGTCGGGTCTATCCGTAGAATACCGGCCCGGCCGGCGGCCATTCTAAGTAACTGTCCGCCCTAGAGTTTCTTGCAAGGATTTCTCCAGTGCTCAATCTTCTGACGCGGCTCTTCGGCAGCCGCAACGATCGTATCGTTCGCGGCTACGAGGCGACGGTGCGAAAGGCCACGTCGTTCGAGGCCGCTCTCCAGGCCTTGGGCGACGATGCGCTCAAGGGCAAGACCGACGAATTCCGCAAGCGGCTGGCCGCGGGCGAGACGCTCGCCGACATCGCTCCCGAAGCCTTCGCGGTCGTCCGCGAAGCCTCCGTTCGCACGATGAAGATGCGCCACTTCGACGTGCAGCTCATCGGCGGTCTCACGCTGAACGACGGCCGCATCGCGGAGATGCGCACCGGCGAAGGCAAGACGCTGATGTCGACGCTCGCCGCGTATCTGAACGCGCTCTCGGGCGAGGGCGTTCACGTCGTCACGGTCAACGAATACCTCGCGGCGCGCGACGCCGAGTGGATGGGACCGATCTACTCCTTCCTCGGCTTGACCGTCGGCGTCATCCGCAACCAGCAGGACTCGGCCGAGAAGCGCGCCGCGTATCGCTGCGACATCACCTACGGCACCAACAACGAGTTCGGTTTCGACTACCTGCGCGACAACCTCGCGTTCAGCCTCGACGACCGCGTGCAGCGCGGGCTCGCGTTCGCGATCGTCGACGAAGTCGACTCGATCCTCATCGACGAGGCGCGCACGCCGCTGATCATTTCCGGTCCCGCGGAAGAGAACGAAGATCTCTACATCAAGGTCAATACGCTCGTCCCGCGCCTCAAGAAGCAGGAAGTCGAGGATGGCCCCGGCGACTACAGCGTCGACGAGAAGCAGAAGCAGACGCACCTGACCGAGGCGGGCCACGACCTCGTCGAGCAGCTCATGCTCGAGTCGGGGCTGCTGCGCGAGGGCGAGAGCCTCTACGACCCGGCGAACATCCGGCTGATGCACCACCTGAACGCGGCGCTGCGCGCGCACGCGATCTACAAGCGCGATGTCGAGTACATCGTCCGCAACGGCGAAGTCATCATCGTCGACGAGTTCACCGGCCGCACGATGCCGGGCCGGCGCTGGTCCGACGGCCTGCACCAGGCGGTCGAGGCGAAGGAAGGCGTGAAGGTGCGCGCGGAGAACCAGACCGTCGCGTCGATCACGTTCCAGAACTACTTCCGGCTCTACAAGAAGCTCTCGGGCATGACCGGCACCGCGGATACCGAGGCGCCCGAGTTCTTGCAGATCTACGGACTCGAGGTCGTCGTGATCCCGACGCATCGGCCGATGATCCGCAAGGACATGCCCGACTACGTCTACCTGACGCAGTCCGACAAGTTCAAGGCGATCATCGAGGACATCGAGGATTGCGTGAAGCGCGACAACCGGTGCTCGTCGGTACGACGTCGATCGAAACCTCCGAGCTGCTGTCCGGCGTGCTGACGGAAGCAAGGCATCGCGCACGACGTGCTCAACGCGAAGCAGCACGAGCGCGAAGCGCACATCGTCGAGAACGCCGGCATGCCGGCCCGCGTCACCATCGCCACCAACATGGCCGGCCGTGGCACCGACATCAAGCTCGGCGGAAATTTCGAGGCGGAGCTCGAAGCCGCCAGAAAGAAGCCGGCGAGGCCGGGCTCGACGAAGCCACGGCCGCGCGACTGCGCGCGACTGGCAGGAGCGCCACAACAAGGTCTTGGCCGCCGGCGGACTGCACATCGTCGGCACCGA
>CAVQEZ010000006.1:0-179371 GCA_963711635.1 uncultured Pseudomonadota bacterium | reverse complement strand
CACAACGCGAAGAGAGCGGCGGCGACGAGGAAGGGATGGCCGCCGGTCCCCATCGGAGGAGCGTGTCCTGCGCGCGCTGGGTGATGGGCGGCGGTGGGATCAGGCCCTTGGGCCATCCGGCGCCGAGCGTCAGCCCCTGGCCGGCGGTGAGCGGGGCCACGGTCTCGAACCGGTAGGTTCCCGGGGGCTCGTACGTCGCGGTGCAGCCGGCATCGCTCGTGCTCTCGGGGCCTCCCGCGTAACAGCGCGCCTGCCACGGGGCGCTGTCGGCGAACGCGGTCGCCACGTCGGGCGGGAGGATCACCGTAGCGGACGCGTGTTCGATCGGGACCGGCCAGCGGGTCCCGGTCACCTGCCAGTACAATTCGTCGAATTCCTCGAAGAACCCGAGGCCTCCCGAAAGCGAATAGTCGATCACGTACACCTGCCGGCCGCTCACCGTGCGGTCGGGATCCCCGATCCTTATCTCCTTGTTCTGAATGCCGGATGTCTCGTACGGAAGAGGATTCCCGGCGGCGTCGGTCACCGCGCGAACGTCGAGCGAGAACCGCACCCGTCCGGCCGACATCGGCACGTCCTCCGAAACCTGCCGCTTGTAGACCACCGGTATCGTGCGGTAGATGCCATGCCGCTCGAGCCCGTCGAAATCGACCACTATCCTCTCGATGACGCCGAGCGAGCCGTCGGGATGGACGACGTAGTCGGCGTGGAAGTCGGTGATCGTCCAGCCGGTGTCCTGGGCGATCACGGAGGCGGTAGACCCGCCGCGAGGGCGGCAGGAAGCGCAACAAGCGTCTCGCGAGCAGGGCGCCCGGCCCTCTCGCGCCTGCCGCTCCGCGCCCACGTCGGGCGCGGCGCGCTCGTCGATGTCGGTGAGCTCGAAGAACTCCGCGCGACCGAAGCCGAGCGCGCCCGCGATCAGCAGGTTGGGGAACGTCTCGCGGCTCGTGTTCATGTCGCGGGCCACCGCGTTGTAGTAGCGGCGGGCGCTGGCGATGTCGTTCTTGGTCAGGACGAGCTCGGACTGGAGCTGGAGGAAGTTCGCGCTGGCGCGGAGCTCGGGATACGCCTCGGCGATCGCGATCAGCCCGTGCACGCGGCGCGTGAGGGCGTTCTCGGCTTCGGCGCGGGCGGCGCGGTCGTCGCCGGCCCCGACTGCGGCCGCGCGCGCTTCGGTCACCTCCTCGAGCGTCCGCTGCTCGTGGCTCGCGTAACCGCGTACGGCGGCGACCAGGTTAGGGACAAGGTCGGCGCGACGCTTGAGAAGCGCGTCCACGTCCGCCCATGCGGAGCGGAGGCGGTTCCTGAGCGACACGAGGCGGTTGAACACCCACGCCACCCAAGTCGCGAGGGCCAGCGCAATGACGATGATGATGATCGTCATGTCCCCTCCTTCGCGTTCCTGTCGCGTGCCGCGGGCGGTTAGAGCCGATAGATAATGTGCCGCTTCTCACTCATGCAACCATCGGGAGTTTCGATCCTCAAGCGACCGTCTTGCGGAGTGGAACACCGGGGAGGCCCAGCGCGAGGTCAGCGAGTCGTCCTCCGCGCGCTTCTCCATCGCCCTGTCCGCCTCACCCCCGCACGCCGTCGACGACGTGCTGGCGTGTCGACGCCCGCGCGGCGGGCTCGCCGACCGAGAGCCCGAGCCCCCCTTCTCATGGATCCGCCACCTATGGGATGCAGGCAGTCAAGTGGGTTCCATCGAGGAAATCCATGAGCGGGCCGAGGTCCCCCTCATCGGCGGTTCTCAAAGCGGCGATATAGCGCGTTCGCACGTCTCCCTTCCGGAAGAGATCGCCTTGCCCCCATGTAAATCGGGCCGCGCCTCGCGAAACGAGGAATGCATCGGTCAGGAGTCTCGCGACCCTGCCGTTTCCGTTGGGGAAGGGGTGGATTTCCGTCAGCCGATGATGCAGGCGCGCCGGATCTCTTTCAAGGGAAAGATGTCGTTCTCCAACCAGTATTCAGCATTGTCGAAGAGGTTTCTCAATGCCTCGGGAATGTGCTCCCAGGGGATGCCGACATTCTTCTCCGAGCGTCGAAACGTCCCTGCCCATTCCCAAATCTCGTCGAACATCCTCGCATGCAGCCGCTTCAGGAAGTCGATCGACAGGACGTGGCCACGAGTCCGGCCGAAGGCCCATTCTTCCGCGGCAAGGATGTTCGCCCCCTCCCATTCATTCAACTCATCCCTTGTCTGGATATGAGTGGGTATCAGTGCTGCTGCCTCATCGGGATCCAGGGGCGTCTCATCCAATGGGGTCAGGCCTTCTTCCAGATCTTCCTCCAGTTACCGGCCAGCAGCTCCTCCGTCAGATCATCGATTTGATGCTCGATCTCCTTCCTCGAGATCTCCTGTGCCTCCAAGGACATGGAATGCTGAACTCGGTCGACTCTTCTACGGGCATGTTGCCGCGCATTTCCAACCAGGAAAGCCTCCAGGCTTTCTCTGGGAACGAGTGCGTATACCAGATCGCATTCTAGGGCATCGGCGACCGCTTGAAGTGTCGAGATTGCGACAGAGCCTTCTTGCTCGGACTTCTCGAGCTGGGAGACCGCCTGGAAGGTGATTCCCAGTCTCGTTGCCAGATCGGAAAGAGTCATTCCAAGCGCAGTCCGAAGGGTTCGTACCCATCCCTCACGGGGAAGCGGAGTTCGTTTCTTCCAGGCTTGCAGCGCAGCATCGAGCTGGCGCAATCGTAATTGCTGCATGCGGTCGGCCATCTTCTCGTCCTCAAGTTGTAGTTTGAATTTAACGATGCATTTTTCTAAATTTAACTTGAAATGTCAAGTGAATATTTCAAGCTATTCCTTGATACGTAAAGAGAGCCGATCCATCGGCCTTGCTTTTCGGGAAAAGTTCGGTACTTGGATTCCCCGCCGCACGACCGACGGCCCCGCAGGGCGGCCGGACGAGCATCGTTCGTTTCTCGTCTCCACCTTCTCACGATCGCCAGATGGCCCGACCCTTCGTTCACCTGCACGTACACAGCCACTGGTCGCTCCTCGCGGGCGCGTGGGCGCCCGTCGAGATCGCGGACCGCGCGGCCGAGCTCGGCATGCCGGCGGTCGCGCTCACCGACACGGACGGGCTCTACGGCGCGGTGCCGTTCGCCAAGGCGTGCGCGGAAGCGGGCGTCCGCGCGATCGTGGGCGCCGAGCTGACCGATCCGCGCCGGCCCTGGCGCGCCGTGTTCCTGGTCAAGGATCGAGTCGGCTACGAGGAGCTCTCGGCGCTCGTCTCCGCGCGCTGGCTGGACGACGGCTTCTCGCTCGCGGACGCTGTGCGCGGCGCGCTCCGATCACCTGACTGTCCTGGCGCGCGACCACCGGCTGCTCGAGGCCGCGGTCGCGGCGGGACGCCGCGCGGGCACCTACGCCGAGGTGCGGCCCGCGCCGGCGGGCGAGGACCCCACGTCCTCGGCCGAGCGCGCGCTCCGCCGCGAGACGCTCGCCTGGGCGGCGCGGCTCTCGCTGCCGCCCGTCGCGACCACCGGCGCGTGGCACGCGACGCCCGCCGGCCGCGCCGCGCATCGCGTACTGCGGGCGATCGGCGCCAACGAGACGCTGGCCGCGCTCGACGACCGCGCGCGGCGCGGATCGCGGGCCCCCGGCCGCGGCGATCTCGACACCGGGCCGTTCGCGGCCACGACCGCGTGGTTCCAGGCGGGAGACGAGCTCGCCGCCGCGTTCGCCGACTGCCCCGAAGCGCTCGCTCAGGCGGGGGCGATCGCCGAGGAATGCCGCTTCGCGTTCGAGTGGGGCGCGTTCCACTTTCCCGAGTATCCGACCGAGAACGGCGAGAGCGCGTTCGCGATGCTCTGGCGGGTCGCCTTCGAGGGGCTGGCGGAGCGCTACCGCCCGCTCCCGACCGAGGCGATCCGGCGGCTCCAGGAGGAGCTCTCGGTCATCGAGGAGAAGGGGTTCGCCGACTACTTCCTGGCGATTCGCGACGTCGCCGAGTGGGCGCGCGCCCATCACATCCCGCTGGTGGGTCGCGGGTCGGCGGCCAACAGCCTGGTGTCGTTCTGCCTCGGGATCACGCACGTCGAGCCGCTCAGGCACAATCTGTTCTTCGAGCGCTTTCTCAATCGCGAGCGCGCCGACTGCCCCGACTTCGATCTCGACTTCTGCTGGCGCCGCCGCGACCGCGTTCTGGAGTACGTATACGAGCGGTTCGGCGCCGAGCGGGTGGCGATGATCGCTACGTTCTGCCGGCTCGGCGCGCGCGGCGCGCTGCGCGAGGTGGCGCGCGCGCTGGGCGTTCCCGACCGTGAGATCTCGCGCGTCACCGGGCGCGTGCCGCACTTCTCTAGCGTTGAGATGCTGCATGAGCTGCGCGAGACGTTGCCGGAATGTCGCGGCCTTCCGCTCGACCGGCCGCCGTGGGACGAGGTCGTCGAGCTGGCGCTCGCGATCGACATGTACCCGCGCCATATCTCCGCCCATCCCTGCGGGATCGTGATCGCTCCCGGACCCATCGACCGCTGGGTGCCGCGCCAGATGTCGGCCAAGGGGCTCGCCGTCACGCAATTCGACATGCATCCGGTCGAGGACATCGGGCTCGTCAAGATCGATCTCCTGGGAAACCGCGGCCTCTCGGCGATCGCAGATCTGTGCGACCTCCTGCGGGAACGCGTGGGTCTCGAGATCCGCTGGGCGCGGGACGAGGACGCCGAGGAGCGCGAGGAGCCGGGCCCAGGCGCCCTCTCGACGATCCGGTACATCAATCCCTTCCGCGATCCGCGTTTACCCCCATACGGCAAGTCAGAGACTCCCCGCGCCCCGAAGGTCAAAGACCAAACGATCTGTCAGATACTTACCGCGTGCAACGAAGGCGGCATACCCGCCCCGCCCTCTTCCCAACCAGCGATCTTAAATAGCTACCCAAGGATCAAATCGGCCACTTCCTTTTTGACATTCACTGCATTTCTCGCCCTACTGAGTGGCTTTTTCTGCAGAGACAAGCCGGCAACATTATTCGCTGTGCTAAGCCGGATGAGTCGACCCTCACTGACGATGCTTCATCAATCGCTGCCCAGCTGCCAGCATAGATCGTGGCCGCAGGGACGCCCAAGGCCGCTGCTTCGCGATTCATTGTCCCGCCTGCACTTACCACCAGATCGCTGGCGGCGATCAGGTTTGCACCGTCTAAAGGCTCGATAGGCATAATCACTTTCGCGCCAATGCGTGTTGTGTAACGCGATCTTTGCGCGGCGTACGCGGCAGCAGAATAGTCGTCACCTGCGGAGCCTCACTCAGTCGCCGCAACAGCCCTCTGGACAAATCATTTCGAACCGATGATAGAGCGCATCACGTGCGGGTGGATGCACTATGACGATTGTACCCTCCAGTTTTACACCGATATCGCGCAGCTTCCTCGCGAACGTGGAATCGCTTTGAAAATCCGCCAGGTATACGTCCTGTTTGATCCCATCTAGCGCGAACCTTGCTAGCCCGGCACCATAGCGGCTGAGGTGCTCATCAGGAAAGCTCGCGGCACGATCACCGTCGAGGCCAGACCAAATGCGAGGTGATCTGCCGGCTGATGTTCGTAGTCCATCAAAGTGACAGTGGGCAGGCCGAGTCCGCGCGCTGCTAGCCTTTGCGAATAAGAGTTATGACTGACGGCCAGTCGAACGATCGCGGACTGGCCCAGGCTCGCAGCGCCCAAGCCCGCTGGAAAACATTTCCGCTTTGGCAGTTAGTTCGCGGCCCCCATGAGCGCCAATCACAACGGGCGCAAGCCCCGCTGCCATCGCCAAAGGCACTGTCTCGGCGAACTCTCCCGCCGTGATCTGGATCTCATGTCCGCCTGTTTTGAATTCATCTACAAGAGCGGGGAAAAAAGGGACGTGCGGTGAGTGAGGAATAGATCCGATGCGCATCGTTGGGACAGACCAGGAGTGAGCGCGAATTGCTTCCGGAGTTGGCTGGAAGAATTGGAAGTAAACTCGTATCGCGGCAACCACTTCCATAAGTTGCTCGCGCGCCAGTTCTGCATACATAGGTAGTGACAAGACTTCATTGCAAGCCTGTTCGGCGATCGGAAGTCGCCGCGCTTATAGCCGAGATTGGCGTAGCCTCGCTGCAGGTGAACAGGAATCGGATAGGGAATGCCGGTGCCGATGCCGCGGCTCTTCAGATCGTCACTCAATTCGTCCCGCCGAGACGTGAACACCGGAAAAATGTGCGAAGCCGAATTACCATGCGGCACCGGGTTAAGCAGCCGCACCTCCGCCTCAACTAGAGAACCACGATAAGCTGTGGCAAGTTCCCGGCGAGCGGCTGTCCAATCATCGAGGTGCCGCAGCTTCACTCGCAGGACTGCGCCTTGAATTCCTTCCATGCGATAGTTGTAGCCCACTTCGTCGTGATGGTACTTCCGCTTTGGCCGTGGTCGCGTAAGCGCTTAATTGCTGTCGCGAATTCTGCGTTATTGTCACGACCACTCCGGCTTCCCCGTAAGCTCCAGATTCTTTCCGGGATAAAAACTGAAACAGGCAATGTCACCGAGGCCGCCGGCTCGCCGGCCTTTGTATTCGGCGCCGTGAGCTTGCGCTGCGTCTTCAATCACAATTAAGCCGTGCCGCGCGCGATTTCGCGAATCGGATCCATATCGGCGCAACCGCCGTAGAGATGGACCGGCACGACAACTTTGGTGCGCGGCGTAATCGCAGCTTCAATTTGAGCCGGATCCATCGTGCAGGAACGCGGATCAATGTCCACGAACACGGGTCGCGCGCCCGTATAAGTAATCGCCGCTGCCGTTGCCACGAACGTGTCGCTCACAGTGATAACTTCATCGCCCGTTTTCACTCCCGCCGCGAGCAAAGCGAGATGCAGCGCACTGGTTCCGAATTCACACCGACGGCATACTCCGTTCCACAAAACCTGGCGAAGTCCGATCAAAAGCTTCAACCTGCTCGCCAGTACAAACTGACAACTCTCCACGACCTCACGATCGCCATGTCGATCTCCTCCTTGATCGTCAGGTATTGCGCTTTGAGATTACAAAAGGAATCATAACTGAGTTGCATTGTAGGGCGCCCCTCCGTGGGCGCCCAGGAGGGGTTCAGCAGGGGCGTCCACGGAGGGACGCCCTAAAAATTAACGACCGTTGCGTATCCTCATTTACCGATCTGGACCAATTCTCCTCGCGCGCGTAAGGATCGTTCAGCCGCTTCCACGATGCGAACCATCTTAGCCTGCCTGCCCATCAGTTTCCGGCTGCTTGTTGTTTTGAATGCAGTCAATGAAGTGGAGCGCTTCTGTGTGCAGCGCTTCGGTTGCATCCAGGCGCGGCGCCCACATGCTCGCCCGAGCGATAGCTCACCAGCATTTCATAAACATCTTCAGGGCTTTGCGACCCGAAGAACTGAATGGCCATGGCGGCCTGTCCGGCAAGAGGCAGGCTGTGGCCCACGCCGTTGAGGCTGATGGCCTCGACCGGTGCGCCGATACCCGTGCCGCCAAACCGCTGGCGCGTCCAACCCGACTGCGGCGTGTCAGTGAACGACGGCGTTTGCGAAGACCCAGCACGTTGGTCCACTGTTTGATCTCTTCGCCGAAGTTAGGGTAGCGCAAAGTCGTATCGTTCGTTCCGTGCCAGAGCTGCATGCGTGGGCGCGCTCCGCCATAGCCCGGGAATGCATTGCGTGCGAGATCGCCCCACTGCTGAGGTGTCATGATGCGCTGGCCGTTCGCGCATTGCGTGTTCCACATTGAGCCGTCAGTGGTCGCGAAGCATGAGTGCGGCACGCCCATGAACGCAGCACCCGCTTTGAAGACATCGGGATAATTGCCGAGCATCACATTGGTCATCATGGCTCCAGAGGAGGCGCCGGTGACATACACGCGATTGGCGTTGGCGCCATAGCTCTGAATGACGTAGGTCACCATCGACATGATGCCGACCGGATCGCTGCCCCCGTTACGCCGCAAGGCCTGCGATGAGGACACATCGAAGCACTGACCGCTGCGCGTGGCGGACGGATAAATGACGATGAATCCGTAACGATCCGCGAGCGTGCGAAATTCCGTGTTGTTGAAGAACGTAGGACCCGAGCCCGTGCAGTAGTGAATCGCCACCAGGATCGGCGGCGGTGACACGAGCACATCGGGCGCGTAAACGTGCATCCGCAAATTGGTCGGGTTCGGTTGGAACCCGGAGATTTCCGCGAGCGAGGCCGCCGCAGCGGGCTTCTCGCGACTACAAGGTTGCAGCCGCAACCAGCCAGGCGGCAGGGTGCTCCCGCCCGTGCAATTCCCTTCGTCATTTTGGTTCCCCTTCGTGTAAACAATTTTCCTGCCGGAATTTTCCGCCGTTCCGGCAGCCGAAGGAATATGGCGTCGCCACGCATTAGCGACGCTGATCATTTTACCTACCGCGGGAACGCACCTCAGAGCAGTCCGCCGTCCACGGAAAATGTTGAGCACCCCATCTTTCTTGCTGAAAGGGGCTATCTAAAATGTGGAGTCAACTGACCCGGTGGGCCCGCTGCCCGAAACCACGGACACGCGGACGTGCGGTTTTTCTGGCACGGCCGGAAGGTCCGTAGAGCGTCGGCGTCCACCCGGCGTCGGGCACCAGGTCCGGATCGTTGACGACATTCCACGCGGCGCACGAAATCAGTGGGCATGCAGCCGAACCAGATGCCCAGGCAATCGCCCACATCGCTGATGCGAGTGCCGTTGAACCGGTCGATGACGTCGGCTGCCGAATATGGCTGCTGGATGTCAAAGAAGTTGTTCTCGGCATAATTTGCGAACTCGATCCCGACGCCCCAGCTGTATCCATAGTTGGTGCGCGAGCCAACGAAGTAATAGTCGTTGTACACGTGTACCTGACCGAATCGGACGCGCGGCGCGCGCTGGCCAACGTCCGCGAACAGGTTGTGGTGCAGGGTCACACGCAGGGCTCCGCGATCCGCGGCCGCGCTGTCGGAGCTGCCAATCAACATGGTCTTGTCGTGGTTGAGGAACTGATTCCACGACACGGTGATGTAGTCGGAGACATTGGTGATGTCGACGAGGCCGTCGTGGACCTGGTAGATCCGGCCGAAGAACACTGGCAGCGTTTCGTCGGAGGTGCGCACGTCCGCGAAGCGGTTGTGGTCGATCCAGACATGGGTCGAGTTGCGCACGGAAATCGAGTCATAGGCCGCATTCCAGTTTCCCGCGGCGCCATCGCTTGGATCCCACGCCGGGAAGCAATCCGCTGTATCGAGAAAGTTGACGCGGCGAATGATCACGTTCATCGGCGTGTTACCGCTGGTCGAGCTGGGGCGCACATCGAACCACGCTCCACGCACCACGGCATTGCGCCCGATGCCGTAAATAGTGGTGTTGGCCGGAATGCGAATGCGTACCCGCGCGGACTGGGCCGCGGCCGAGGCCACGCGCGCGCGCTCCTGTGGGCCGCTCGGCGCCACGCGACCCCAGGGTCCCGCCGGGTCGAAGGCCGAAAGGAAGGAGGGCAGCGAATACATCTCGCCCGTTACCGGATCCGGCCGGTAATAGTCCTCGCAGCGCAGCGGCGCGCCAGTCGCGTCGACGTTTGCGTCGATCGTGCCCTGGATGTAGATCAGCTTCGGTGTCGCATCCGGATAGGCGAGCGCCGCCACCAGCTCGTCGCGGGTGGTGACTACGACCGTGCGTTCGGGAGCGGCCATGGAGCCCCCCGTTGTTCCGTCAGGCAGAGCCATCGTAGGCACGGATGCCCAGCCGTCGTTGAGCGGGATCGTGTCGCGGCTGCCGGTAGCCTCGTGCGAGTTGCCGTACGCGAGGCCGGCGGGCAGCGCGAGCAGAGCCCATGAAAAGGAAGCGCGAAGCGCGGTAGAGCACAACATATGAGATCCCCCGGCGGATACGGAACGAGTTCCAGCAGCGTTCTGCGGCTCATGACACCGGTGGACAGTCTTATCCGGGCCCGCGCTGCCGGCAATACCCCGGCCACGCAAATGGACTTATGCCTACACGTGGGACTGCAGGTCTGGGGTACAGAACTCCACCATTTTAGAGAAGTCCCCTTTCCGCGAACGACAGGCAGTTGTTGTCGCCGACGATGAGATGATCGAGCACGCGGATGTCCACCAGCGCCAGCGCATCGCGCAGCCGCCGGGTGATCAGCTCATCGGCCTGGCTGGCCTCGGCGACGCCGGACGGATGGTTGTGCGCGAAGATCAAAGCGGCGGCGTTGTACTGCAGTGCCTGTCGGACGACTTCGCGCGGATGCACGCTGGCGCCGTCGATGGTGCCGCGGAACACTTCTTCGAAGTGGATGAGCCGGTGGCGGTTGTCGAGATGCAGGCAGCAGAACACTTCGTAGGGCCGGTCGCGCAGTTGGGCGGTGAGGAACTGCCGCGTGGCCGCGGGCGCATTGAGGGCGGGACCCGCGCGCAGCGCCTCGCAGTAATGACGGCGGGCGAGCTCGAGCGCGGCCATGAGTGTCGCGTAACGCGCCGGCCCCAGGCCGCGCAGCGCCAGCAGTGTCGCCGCGCCGCCGGCAGCAGGCGCCGCAGGCTGCCACCGAAGTGCTGCAGCAGTTGCCGCGGCTATGTCGAGGGCATTGGCGCCGCCGCTGCCGGTGCCCAACACCACGGCCAGGAGCTCAGCATCCGACAGCGCCTGAGGGCCCCGCTCCAGCAGCCGCTCGCGCGGACGCTCCCCGGCGCGGCCAGGCGCTGATGTCCGAGGGTTGTTTCGCCGCGAAGCCGCTGATCCATGGCAGGATCTTGACGACCGGGTTGGCCGGGGCGCAGCCGCCAAAGCGCCGCGAATCAATTTTGACTCATAGGCGCTACCAGCCGAACCATTGCGAACTGGCACAGCCGCCGTCGGCCCGGATAATGCGCGCCCATGCAAGGAAAACGCATTCTTCTGGGCGTCACGGGCGGGATCGCGGCATACAAAAGCCCCGACCTCGTCCGCCGGCTGCGCGAGCAGGGCGCCGAAGTCCAGGTGGTGCTCACCGCGGGCGCGCGCGAGTTCGTCACCGCCGATGACTTTCCAGGCCGTGTCCGGTCGCGAGGTGCGCAGCGATCTCGTGGGATCCCGAGGCCGAGAAGGCCATGTCGCACATCGAGTTGGCGCGCTGGGCGGACTTCGTGATCATCGCCCCGGCCACTGCCGACTTCATTGCCCGCCTCGCCACCGGCCAGGCCGACGACCTCCTAACTACCCTGTGTCTGGCCACCGCGGCGCCCATCGCGCTGGCGCCGGCCATGAATCGCGTGATGTGGGCGAATGCGGCGACCCAGGCCAACGTCGCCACGCTCAAGTCGCGCGGCGTCCATGTCTGGGGTCCGGGCGAAGGCGACCAGGCGTGCGGCGAAGTGGGCGCCGGCCGCATGCTCGAGCCCACGCAGCTCGCGGGTTACGTGGCCGACAGCATGCGCCCACGGGCCCTCTGGCGGGCAAGCGCGTGCTGCTCACTGCGGGTCCGACGCGCGAACGAATCGACCCGGTGCGTTTCATCAGCAATCGCAGTTCCGGAAAAATGGGCTTTGCGCTGGCCGCTGCCGCGCGCGAAGCCGGCGCCGACGTCACCATCGTCGCCGGGCCGGTGAACCTCGCCACGCCGCCCGGCGTGAAACGCATCGACGTGGAAAGCGCGGCCGACATGCTGAATGCCATGCTGAATAATATCGACGGCGTGGACATCTTCATCGCCACCGCCGCGGTGGCCGACTACCGGCCGGCATGATCCGGTCGAATGCAAGATCAAGAAGACCTCGGAGTCCATGGACCTCAAGATGGAACGCACCGTCGACATCCTCGCCACCGTCGCGGCGCGCGTCGGCAACGAGCGTCCCTTCGTCGTGGGCTTCGCGGCCGAGACGGATTCCGTGGAACAATACGCGCGTCAAAAACTCCTCAAGAAGAACCTCGACATGATCGCCGCCAATGAAGTCGGACACGACAAGGTGTTCGAGAAAGACGACAACGCATTGCTGGTGTTGTGGCGCGACGGCCGCCGCGAATTGCCGCATGCGCCCAAGGTGGCGCTGGCGCGCGACCTGGTCGCGCTGATCGCCGAACGTTACGCCGAGCGCGCAAGCCAGCGCGGCTCGCCAGCGTGTCGGCATGAACGCCGAGCTTCACCCAGCGTCAGCGCCGATCGCGCGCTGAAAGTCCGCATTCTCGATGCGCGCATCGGCAGGGAATTCCCGCTGCCCGCGTATGCAACCGCGGGTTCCGCGGGTCTGGATCTGCGCGCCTGCCTGGATGCGCCGCTGACGCTGGCGGCCGGCAAGGCGGAGCTCATTCCCACGGGGCTCGCGATACATCTCGACGATCCCGGGCCTCGCGGCCGTGATCCTGCCGCGCTCGGGACTGGGCCACAAACACGGCGTGGTGCTCGGCAACCTGGTGGGGCTCATCGACTCCGACTACCAGGGCCAGCTCATGGTGTCCTGCTGGAATCGCGGCAGCGACGGATTTCGTCGTGCAGCCCGGCGAGCGCATCGCGCAGATGGTGATCGTGCCCGTGGTGCAGGTGCGGCTGGAAGTCGTCGAGGATTTCGCCGCGTCAGTCAGCGCGGCGCCGGCGGCTTCGGCCACACGGGCACGCGCTGAGCGCGACGCGGCTACTGCTTCGGCGAGTTGGCCTCGTTGACGCGCGCGGCCGCCGAGGTACGCAGTTCCTTGAACCGCTTGATGTCGGCGTCGAACTGGTCGCACGACTTCTGCAGCTCGGTGCGTTTGGTGGCCAACGCCGAATTCTGCGTCCGCAACTCGCTCAAGGCGCGCACCATTTCCTCGGCGAGATCGTCGGGCATGCGGCGCGCGCTCGGCTTGGTGTTGTAGGGCGCGAAATTCATCGAGCGCTGCTTCAAGTCCGTCGACGCGCGTCGTGAGGCTGGAGATGTATGCTTCGGAGGCGGACGATCTGGCCGTTGATCTGGTCGAGGCGCATGTCGCGCACGTTCTCGATTTCCTTCACCGACGGGTAGGTGGAGATCAGGAACATGTCGTGCTGTTTGCGGCGCGCTTCTTCCTTCTTGCTTCGCGGCGTGCGCCGCGGCTTCCTTCGGCGACATCTCCGCCTGGCGCTTCTGCACCTCGACGCCCTGCGAATTCAGCACGCTGCTGTTCGCGCTGCGAGTATTCGGACGGGACGCTGTCGCCGTAGTGCGTGACGCCCTTTTCGTCCACCCACTTGTAAGTCTGCTTGGTGACCGGGTTTCGCGCGCTTCTGCGCGGCGGTCGCGGCCAGCAGGCCGGAGAGCACCGTCGCCAGGAAAGGAATGGCTTTGCGCATGCGGCCTATTGTGCCCCAGCCTTCGCCGCCCCGGCGATACGCGCGACGACGCCCCAATCGCGCTGATAAGCCTGCAATGCGGCGAACTGTTCGCGAGAAATGCGAACTGCATCACCCGGTTGCCCGGACGAAGGTCTCGATCAGGTCGGCCAGGGTGAGGATGCTGACGCAGCGCAAACCGAACTGCGACGAGACCTCCTGGACGGCCGACTGGCTGCCCTGGCCGCGCTCCTGCCTATCCAGCGCCAGCGCGACGCCCACCGGCGTGGCGCCCGCGGCGCGGATGATTTCCACGGATTCGCGGATCGCCGTGCCGGCGGTGATCACGTCGTCGACGATGACCACGCGGCCCTTGAGCGGCACGCCAACGATATTGCCGCCTTCGCCGTGATCCTTGGCCTCCTTGCGATTGAATGCCCAGGGCACGCTGCGATGGTGGTGCTCGGCCAGCGCCACCGCGGTGGTGGTGGCCAGCGGAATGCCCTTGTAGGCGGGGCCGAACAGCATGTCGAATTCGAGTCCCGAACGCGCGAGCGCGGCGGCGTAACACTGGCCGAGCACCGCGATGGCTTCGCCGTCATTGAACAGGCCGGCGTTGAAGAAGTACGGACTCTCGCGGCCGGACTTCAGCTTGAACGAACCGAAGCGCAGCGCGGTGCGCGACATGGCGAGATCGATGAAGGTTCTTTGGTACTCCTGCACGGGCGGCGTCTTCCGTATGATGCGGGGTGCGCATGATACCGCCGAACCGCAGCCATCGAACAATAACATGACCGCTGAAACGCCGGCGAAACGCAGCTGGGGCCAGGCATTCGCCGTCTATCTCGAACGGCCGGTACTGTCGATGCTGTTCCTGGGGTTCTCGGCGGGCCTGCCTTTCTACCTGGTGTTCTCGACGCTCTCGGCATGGCTGCGCACCGCGCACATCGAGCGCGCCACCATCGGCATGCTGGCCTGGGTCGGCCTGATGTACTCGTTCAAGTGGGTCTGGGCGCCGATCGTCGATCGCGTCGGCTTGCCGGTGCTCGACCGATTGTTAGGCCGGCGCCGCTCGTGGATGCTGGTGGCGCAGCTGGGCGTCGCGCTGTGTCTGGCGCAATCTTGCGCTCAGCGATCCCGCCGACAGCGTCGCGCGCATGCGCTGTGTTCGCGCTCGGCGTCGCGTTCTTCGCCGCCACGCAGGACATCGCCATCGATGCCTGGCGCATCGAGTCGGCGCCGGCGGACAAGCAGGGCGCGATGGCCGGCGGCGTATCAGATCGGATACCGCACGGCCCTCATGGTGGCTTCCGCGGGCGCACTGATCATCGCCGGCGATCCGGATTCCGCACCAGCTACCTCACGATGGCGGCGCTGGTGCTCATCGGTGTCGTCGACGACGCTGCTGGTGCACGAGCCGGTGCGCGCCGTCACCGAGTCGAGCGCAGAGCGCGAACACCGCGTTATCGACTGGCTTTCGCGGCGCGCGCATTGGCCGCATTGGATGCAGCGAGCCGGCGCGTGGTTCATGGGCGCGGCCGTAGGGCCCATCGTGGATTTCTTCGGTCGCTACGGTCTGAGCCTCGGCTTGCTGATCTTCGCGTTCATCAGCACGTACCGGCTCACCGACTACGTGATGGGAACGATGACGAACCCGTTCTATATCGACATGGGCTTCTCGCTTACGGAGATCGGCGTGGTCGCCAAATTCTTCGGCTGGCCGTCGACGCTGGTGGGTGCGGTACTGGGCGGGGTCATCGTCGCCAAGATCGGACTCTGCGCGGCCTGTTGCTCGGCAGCGTGCTCATCATCATCTCCAATATCTTCTATGCGACCTATGGCGCCTATGCCTGCCACATGCCGCTGGAGTGCGCGCAAAGCGGTTTGTTCGATTTCTGGCCCAGCCGCGTCGAGGCGCGCGGGCCGGCCACCGATGTCGGGCTCGCGTTCATCGTCGGCTTCGACAACCTGGCGCTGGGCGTGCACGGCACTTCGCTGATCGCGTTCATGTCGAGCCTGACGAGTTCGAAGTACACGGCGACCCAATACGCGGTGTTGTCGTCGCTGTATTCGCTGCCCGGCAAGCTGCTGATGGGCACGTCCGGATTCATGGTCGACGCGCTCGGGTACGGCGACTTCTTCCTGTACACCGCCATGCTGAGCATTCCGGGCCTGCTGATGCTGACTGGCTTTCACGCCGTGACATCGTCGTCGCCGCGCGAAATTGACGTCACCCGCGTGCTCTGTTCGCTCGCGGAGCTCGACGCCACGGGCAGCCGCGGTTTCGCGGTGGGCGAGGGCGACTGGCCGCTGCGCGGTTTCGTGGTGCGAACCACGAACGGCATCGCGGCCTACGTCAACACCTGCCCGCACGCCGGTCACCCGCTGAACTTCAGGCCGGACAAGTTTCTGACGCCGGACCGAAACCTCATCCTGTGCTCCTCGCACGGCGCGCTGTTCACGCGCGACGAGGGACTGTGCATCGCGGGTCCATGCCCCGGGCAGTCGCTGACGCGCGTGCCGGTGGAAGTGATGGGGGAATACGTGCTGCTGGCCGAGGGCGTCGACCCGCTGGCCATCGCAAACGAATGAAGGCGAACGCGCCGCAGCTGCGGGCGTACTAACTACTCAAACAGCCTATTCGAACAGATCGAGGCCTTCGAGCTTGCTGGCGCGCTGGCTGCGGTCGTCGTCTTCGCCATAACCGGCCGCGCCGCGCGCATCGTCTTCTTCGGGGTCGACGTCGACGGAGCCCGTCCAGTCCTCGGGCGGTTCGGCTTCTTCGAGCGTGCCAGCCTCGCGCGCGGCTTCCCAGTCTTCGAGATCCATCTCTTCAACCGTGCCGTCGAAGTACTGCAGCTCGATGGTGCCGTCGTCCTCGTCGTAGGCAACGACTTCGAAAGAGTCGCTGCCCTGGATGCGGTACCAGTTACCGATGGTGGGTTTCATCGAATCCCTCCGAATCGTGTGCTGCTATGCTGCCTGTGTAAAGCGCGACTTCATGTTGCTCCCGAAAGTTTGCAAGTACAAGAACGAATTTCTTGCGCAAAGCATCATGCTCGAACAAGCCGTCAAATTTTTCATCGTGTTCTTCGTAGTGGTCGAACCGATCTCGCTGATCCCGGTGTTCTCCGGACTCACCGAAGGCGCGAGCAACGCCTATAAACACAAGATGGCCCTGAAGTCGGTGTTAGTTGCAAGCGGAATACTTCTGCTGTTTGCGTTGGTCGGCGCCGGATTCCTCACGGCCATGGGCATCGCCATCGACTCGTTCAGGATTTTCGGCGGGCTGTTGCTTTTCCTCATCGCGCTCGAGATGGTGTTTGCCCGCGAATCGGGCACACGCACCTCGAGCGACGAGAAGGTGGAGAGCAAGCGCCGCGCCGACATTTCGGTTTTCCCTCTTGCATTCCCCTTCATGGCTGGTCCCGGTGCACTGACCACGATGCTGCTCTGGTTCGGACCGATTCCGGTGACCCAGCACACGACGCAATTCCTGCTTATGTTCGCGTGCGCGCTGCTGGTGCTGGCCTGTTGTTTGTTCGCCATGTGGGTCGCGGGGCCATTGATGCGCGTCATCGGCGTGACCGGCACCAATGTCGCGAACCGGTTGTTCGGCGTGGTGCTCGGCGCGCTGGCGGTGCAGTTCGTGGTCGATGGTCTGCGGGCCAGCTTCGGAATTTGATGACTGCCCGTGAGACATGCCCTACCGCGATTCGAAGCGGTGCGCGGCAGCCTGAGGACCTGGATCGGCGTCCAATGTTCCTTACTGAGCGAAGACGCGAGCGAGGTACATCATGTCGAAGCGAATCAAGATTCCAAAACGGGTCGCGGGCGTAAAGGTTCCAAAAGCGATCCGGAAAGGTCCAGTCAGCGACCTGGTGAATTCCTCGGGGGGCCAGTTGCTGCTGGCGGAGGCGCTTGTCGCGGTTGCCGGCCTGTTCGCGGTCAAGAAGATCAATGGTGAGGAAACCGGCGACGTGCTCAGCCACCCGGTCGACAGCCTGCAGCGTGCGGGACGCAAGGTGGGCTCGCGCGCCGGCGACGCGCAGGCGGCCATGGCGCGCAATTCGGCGCGGCTGCAGTTCGCGCTGGGTGAGGGGGTCCGCGCCTTCCGCGAAGCGCTCGCAGATCCGTCCGGGGCGGTGATCGAGCCGGACGTGGAGACCGGAAAAAAAAAGAACTGGTCGCCGTCGGAACCCGCGACCCCGCACTGATAAACGCTGACGCCGGTCCCGCCGCGCCGAGATGGCGGGACCGCTTCGCGCAAAGCGTGGGCCGCTGGGCGGCGCGCCGCATCGAGCGGCGCGCAATCGACGAGTGGAACAGCTACCAGCAACCACCGGAACTCAAGGCCCGCTGGTTTCGCCGCGATCCGACGCACCCTCGCACGCAGAATTTCCGCAGCCTCGTGCAGGTGAACTTCTATCGATCGCCACGCGGCTGATTCACGGCGTACGCGATACGCCGACAGGCTGATCAGGAAGTGAGCCTGCGAAACGCGAGGTCCCAGACTCCGTGACCGAGACGCGCGCCGCGCTTTTCAAAACGCGTCGGCGCGCGTTCCTCGGGGCGCGGCATCCAGTCGCCCGTGGGTGAGAGATTGGTGAACTGCGGGCTGGCGCTGACCACATCGAGCATCTGCAGCGCGTACTCTTCCCAGTCCGTGGCGAGGCGCAACACGCCGCCGGTCGCCAGGCGCGTGGCAATCAGGTCGACGAAGGCCGGCTGGATCAGGCGCCGCTTGTGATGTCGCTTCTTGTGCCAGGGATCGGGAAAGAGCACCAGCACCTCGTCGAGCGCGCGCGGCGCGATCTGGTCGCGCAACACCTCGACAGCGTCGTGCGCGCTGGCGCGCAGATTCGTGAGGTTGTTAGTGGCCGCCAGCATGAACAGGTGGCCGACCCCGGGCCGATGCACTTCGACGCCGAAGTAATCGCGTTCCGGGTGCGCCGCGGCCAGCGCGGCGAGATGCTCGCCATTGCCGAACCCGATTTCCAGTGTGCGTGGCGCCTGACGCCCGAACAGTGCGTCCAGGGATAGCGGTGCCGGCGAAAACTCCACTCCGTAACGCGGCCACAGATCCTCGAGCGCACGTGCCTGGCCCGAGGTCATGCGTCCGGCGCGCATGACGAAGCTGCGAATGGGGCGGTGACCGGTCTCGCTCATGTGACGTCCATCGTTGAATACAGCGCCGCGAAGCTGTGCGCTGCCGCCTCCAGCGCGGCTTCCCAGTGCGACGCCGAGTCGCTGTCCGCGCCATCGGTGACGTACTTGGCACATGCGAATGGAATCTGCTCGCCGATGCACACGCGCGCCAGAGCAAAGGCTTCCATGTCCACGATATCGCCATCGACCTCGTGCAGATGCGTGGCGAACGAGTCCGCGGTGGAGCAGATGAGTTGCGGCAGTTGCGCGAACACCGGCGGAAATTCGATCGTCGCCGGAGCCGGATCGAACGGAGTGACGCCCCGCGCAAAGCCCAGACCGCTCACGTCCATGTCGCGCTGTGTGAAGCGATTGCAGGCCACGAGCGAGTGCGCAGCCACGCTGCGGCTGCCCGCCGTGCCCAGATTGACCACCATGCCCGGCGAGCTGCGCGTGCAGCGCAGCTCCGCCAGGCGGCGCGCGAGACTCGCGGCCGCGTTCACCTTGCCGACGCCGGTGTACAGCACGGCCGCCCCGGCGCGTTCCAGCTGGCCGCGCGACTCCTGCGGCAATGCCATGACTATCAACGGTTTCAAATGACTCATGCGGTGCGGTTGAGAAGCCCTCCAGGGCTCAGCTATTCTCGCCGCGCTGGTTCTCGGCGCGGGTGTAGTTCAATGGTAGAACTGTAGCTTCCCAAGCTACTAACGTGGGTTCGATTCCCATCACCCGCTCCATTCCCCCTCCAAAGTCTGTGGGTCGATGGGCTTATTGAGAGGCACTGCCGGCGGCGCGAGCATCGCCGTGCATGGAAGCGGCCCTACGCAAGCTGATCATGGCGCTCGTCTTCGCCGCCCCGTCCCTGGCATGCGCGCAGGCGCAGTCTGAGTCGTCCACGATTCCGGTCTCGCGCTTCCGCGATCCCCAGGACGGCAAGATCGACCTCAGCGCTTTTCTCGCGCATCCGCGCGCCTTCCTGCCCATTCCGCTGGTGGTCACCGAGCCGGCCGTGGGTTATGGCGGCGGTCTCGCGGGCATGTTCGTGCGGCCGCGCAAGGATGCCGGCAGCGAAGGATACGCACGTCCCAACATGTCACTGGTCGGCGGCATCGCCACCGAGAATGGCACCTGGGCTGCGTTCGCCGGCGACTCCAGCCACTGGATGGGTGATCGCGTGCAGTCCTTGGCGGCCGTGGGCTACGGAGATCTGAACCTCGACTTCTACGGCCTGGGCGACGTCAGCGAGTCGCTCGATCAGCCGATCAGTTATTCGCTGGAATTTTCCCTGGCCATGCTGCAGGGGAACTGGAAGCCAAAGCCGAAATCTCCCTGGTCGCTCGGCCTGCGCTACATCTATTCGAAGGTGGAACCGAAGCTGGATGATGACGCGCTGTTTCCCGGGCTGCTGGACCGCGTCGACATCGAGATCTCCGCGCCCGGCGGTATTCTCGAATACGACAGCCGCGACAACCTGTTCACGCCCACGCGCGGCATCTACTCGGAGTCGTTCGTTCTCGTGGCGCGCGAATCGTTCGGCGCCAGCCAGGATTTCGAGCGCTTCCAGCAGGTGATCATGGGCTGGATTCCGCTGGGCGACGAGTGGACGCTCGGCATGCGCGCCGATTACCAGTGGGCGTCGGATGGCACTCCGTTCTTCCTGCGGCCGTACATCAAGCTGCGCGGCGTCGCGGCCATGCGCTACCAGGGCGACGAGATGGCGTCCTCGGAAATCGAAGCACGCTGGCAGTTCAAGGGCCGCTGGAGCCTGCTGGGTGCGGCGGGTTACGGCACCGCGCATACCGATCGCAACCTGTTCTCGGCGACTCGCGACGTCTGGAGCGGCGCGGTGGGGTTCCGCTACCAGCTGGCACGGCTGTTCGGCATGCACGCCGGTATGGACGTGGGTTTCAGCTCCGGAGAGACCGCCATCTATCTGCAGGTCGGCAGCGCCTGGTTCCGGCCGTGATTGCGATCTAACTACCAGGACGCCGGAACAGCCGCGCCGCGAAAGTCGCCGCGATGCCGATCGCCAGCCAGATCACGCCGACCAGCTGCGCATTGCGCGCCATGTTCCACAACACATAGGCCGTGATCGCGGCGCCGACCAGTGGCACCGCCACGTGCAGCATCCAGCGCCCGCTCTTCTGGCGCCAGCCGAAGTGCACCAGCACCGACAGGTGCAGGAGCAGGAACCCGACCAGCGCGCCGAAACACACCAGCGTGGTGAGCAGCTCGAATTCCTGCGCGAACACCAGGCCGGTCACCAGGTTGACGAAGGCCACCAGCAGGATGGCCCGCTGCGGCACCTGCCGGCGCGGATTCACATGCGCCAGCAGGCGCGGCAGTCGTCCATCGCGCGCCATGCCGTACATCAGGCGGGCAGTCGCAACCTGCGCCGCCGCGGCCACCGCCACTCCGGCCACCAGCACCTTCGATGACGCGGCCGCCAGGAACCAGGGCCCGCCGATGGTCGCGGCAATGCTGTAGAAGGCGCCGTCGGTGGCCGGCCCCGGCGGAAAACTTTCGAGATCGAGCACGAACAGCGAGGCGAGGTAGGTGGCGGCGATGAACAGCAGGGCCGCCAGGCACACCGACCACAACATGGCGCGGCCCACGGCCCGTGCGCCATCGCGGGCTTCCTCCACCAGCGTGGAGATGCCGTCGAAGCCCAGGAAATTCAGCGTGGCCACCGAGAGCGCGCCGAATACCACCGCGGAGCTCACGTGCCCGGGTTGATAAAAAGGTGTGGTGGACAGATGGGCGCCGGCAACACCGTTCGACAGCGCGATGAGGCCGAGCACGAAGAACAGTGCGAGAAAGATCATGACAATTGCCAGCATGATGGCGTTCATGCGCGCATTGGCCTCGATGCCGAGCAGGTTGATGCCGGTGTTGAAACACAGCACCACGATGATCGAAAGCGCCCGGGGCACGCCCGGCACCAGCGCCTCGATGGCGATGGCGCACAACACATAGATAAGTGTCGGCATCAGCACGTAGTCGAGCAGCAACGCCCAGCCGGCCAGAAAGCCCGCCACGGGCCCGATGCCACGCCCGGCGTAGGAATAGACGGAGCCCGCCACCGGAAAGGCGCGCGCCATGGTCACGTAGCTCGATGCCGTGAACAGCATGGCGCCGAGGCCGATGACGTACACCAGCGGCACCATGCCGTGGCTGAGATTGAAGACGATTCCGAATATTGAAAACGGCGAGGTGGGATTGATGAACAGCAGGCCGTAGATGATGAGGGCCGGGAGGCCGAGCGAGCGCTTCAGCTCCTGGCGATAGCCGAAGTCCTCGAGCGAGGATTCACCTGGCACTGTTTTCAAGCACTCCCCCAGCTCAGCGCGCACAGCATGCGCCGAAGCGATACCCCAATGAAATAGCAGACAGCGGGCGAATTCATTAGCATGCGTTCCCCGCAAAGCGAATCGAGAGGGATCTTCGATGAAATTCAGGAAAACCACCGCAGCGATGACGCTGGCCGCTTTCACCATGCTCGCCGCAGTCGGCTTCGCGGCCGCCGACAAGAAAACCGTTCAGACCATCGAGTATGCCGTGTCCGGAAGCTGGCGCAAGGCCGACGCCAAGGAACGCGACGCGCAGCGACACCCGGTCGACGCGCTCACATTCTGGGGGCTCAAGCCCGGCATGACGATCCTCGAAGTCCAGCCCGGTGGCGGCTGGTGGACGGAAATCCTCGCGCCCTATGCCAGCGCCAACAAGGGCGAGTTCTACGCCACGGCCGCGGATCTCAACGATCCGGGCCTCTCCGAAGGTGCGCGCAAGGATCGCGCCGATTACGCCGCCAAGTGGGCCGATGAAAAGGTCTACGGCAAGGTGAACCTGGTGAACTGGGGCGCCAAGGCCGAGCCACTGCCGGCTAACAAGTTCGACTTCGTGCTGCTGGCGCGTGGCATGCATGGCTGGATTCGCCAGGGCACGGCCGACGCCAATCTCGCGAACATCTACAACAGCGTGAAGCCGGGTGGCGTGCTCGCGGTAGAGCAGCATCGCGGCAATGACGGGCAGGATCCGTCGGTGTTCAACGGCTACGTCGACCGAGAAGACCTGATCTCGCTGGCGGACAAGGCCGGCTTCAAGCTCGCCGGCAAGTCCGAGATCAATGCCAATCCCGAAGGACACCAAGGATCATCCGTTCGGCGTGTGGACGCTGCCGCCGGTGCGCCAGTCATCCGAAGCGCGGCAAGCCCGCCGATCCCGCGTTCGATCGCGCCAAGTACGACGCCATCGGCGAGTCCGACCGCATGACGCTGCGCTTCGTGAAGCCGACAAGAAATAAGATGAAGTCAGTCGGCAGCATCCTGCTCAAGGGGCTGGTCACCATCCTGCCCATCGGCCTGACCGTGTACTTCGTGTACTGGCTGGGCGTGACCACCGAGAGCCTGCTGTCGAAACCCATCAAGTTCGTGGTGGGTGAGTCTAACTACTTCCTGGGCATGGGCCTGATCACCGGCTTCGTGCTGCTGTTCCTCATCGGCCTCGCGGTGAACGCCTTCCTGGTTCGCCGCGTGCTGGGCTTCGGCGAAGAGCTGCTGCTGCGCGTGCCGGTGGTCAAGACCGTGTACAGCGCGATCCGCGACATGACGCGGCTGGTCAACACCGAGAAGAAGAAGGGCGACCTCGACCGCGTGGTCACGCTCGACCTCGGCTTCGGCAAGCTGATCGGCTTCGTGACCCAGGAGCATGCCAATACGCTCGGGATAGGCGGCGGCGACGATCTCGTCGCCGTCTATCTACCCATGAGTTACCAGATCGGCGGATACACCGTCTACCTTCCGCGCAGCCGGGTCACCGAGACGGAGCTGTCGGTCGAGCAGGCCATGCGCATCGTGCTGACCGGCGGCGTGCGCGGCAGGTATGGGGCCGGACCCCAGTTCCTCGAAGGGGTCAGGCCCCATTTCAGTCGCGCAGTCCGTGTGCCGTGCGGCGCACGCGATGCGCGCATTGTCGCGGCGGATCTTCATGTTGGCGTCCATGATCTCGCGCGCGCGATACGGCCGCGGATGATCCAGGTGCAGGCAGATCAGCGAGTACCGCGCCTGTATGCCCTTCATGCCACAGCGTTCCAGCCGCTCGCCGAATTCACGGTCGAGGCCGCCGTAACCCAGGCGCTCGTCGAAACCATTGACCGCCAGCACTTCTTCGCGCCAGGTCGATGAGTTGTGACCGTTCCAGGTGGGCCGCGTGGTGGTGATGGTGTTCATCACGTTGTGCCACGGCGGTGCCGAGAGTCGCAACTTGCGCAGGTTCATCGCCGACTCGCCATTGGCCAGCAGCCAGCGCGCGTCGAACGCGCGGCCGTCGAGCACGTCGGCGGCCTGGACGGCGCGCGTGGCCTGCTCGCCGAGTCGCACGCAGCCGCCCGAGATGAAGTAGCCCGGCCGCGCCAGCTCCATGTGCCCGGCAATGAATTCGGGATGCGGGATGCAGTCACCGTCCGAGAAGATCAGGTACTCGGCGCGGGTTTCTTCGATGGCGCGATTCAGGATCCTGCACTTGCGAAAGCCATCGTCCTCGTGCCACACGTGCCGGATGTCGAGGTGCCAGTCGCGTCGTGCGCGTTCGATGCATTCACGAGTCTCCTGCCCGGAACCGTCGTCGGCGATCACCACTTCGAAGCGGCCATAGGTCTGGCGCGCGTATCCGGCCAGCACGCGCGCAAGGTCGTGCGGGCGGTTGTAGGTGGTGAACACGACTCCGATGGTCGGGACGGCGCGCTCGGCTTGCGCATGTGTGTTGGCGGCGATCATGCGGCGGATTTCGCCAGCCGATTGCTTCAGCCCTGCGACAGATTCGTGTCAGTGCGGAAAAAATGCGACGAAGGGGACATTCCGCATTCGGAATGCCCCTTCGTCATCGCTCAGCGCCTCGCCGGCAGGATGGTCTCGACCTGCGCGCTGTCGAACAGCAGCTCCACGCGGTTTTCCCGCAACGGATGCGTGTCGTTCGTCAGCCATTCCTCCAGCAGGTTCACGTAGAAGCGATTACCGGGAACTCCGCTCTGGCCGCCCGGCAGCGCGGTCTCGGCATCGAATCCCCTGCCGGTGAGCCGTGCACGCGCCACGTACCGCTGCGACGCCCCGCCCAGAATGATGAAGGCATCGGGCGAGTCGACCAGGAACGCGTTGTTGGCGACGTCCACGGTTTCGAAGCCGCCGTCCACGGGAATGCCGGGCAGTGTGGGCCCGAGCGGCGCCGGGAACGCTCCGCCGGCCGGCGGAATATTGAACTCGGGAAACATCGCACCCAGCGGATGGTTGAAGATGACCCGATGCAGCATGCCCCAGCGATAGTCGTCCTGGTTGGTGGAGCGTTTGAACGCGGTCGCGTACGCGTCGCCCGCCAGCTTGTCGAGCGCCTTGCCGACGCTGTTCAACAGCAGGAAATCCCGACGCGTTGCGGCGTCATCGATGCCCGGCACCTCGAAGAAATTCACGCCCGAGGCGCCGACGCCGCGCCGCTCGTCGAAGTTGTCCAGCAAGTTGCGCGCCGCGGACAGGATCTCGCGCCGCCCGAACGCCCGGCCCACGGGATTGAACACGGTGACGCCGTTGCGGCGCAGCGTTGCGTCCACCGTGTCGGCCAGGAACTGGTTGCGCCACACCGAGTAGATCGTCGCGGCGACGCTGTGCCGGATCTCCTGCGCGTCCGGTTCGCGCAGCTTGCGCGGAGAATCGTTCGCGTCGAAGCCCTGCCGGATGCCGGTCGGCGTGGATTGATCCCAGGCCGCGAGCCGCCCGACCGCCTCGGCGATGCGCGGATCGGCCGCGAGCTGCGCCAGCGCCGGGTGCGCGCCTACCTTGCGCGCGTTGGCGAAGGCCGTGGTGATGGCGGGCGTGAAGTAGCGTGCGTCGCGCATCACGGTGTCGGCCTGGATCTCCTTGAGGTCCTGGGTGGTGAGGCGCCCGCGTTTCGCGATGCGCTCCGCGAGCAGCTCGGTGATGCGACTCGCACGCGCGCCGGGTGAGTAGCCACTCGAGAAGTACAGGATGCCGCCGTTCGGACGTCGCTCGTTGAACGGATCGTTGTCGAGCGAGGTGCCGGTCACATCGTTGTTGGAATTCACGATGAATCCGCGCGGTGGATTGACGATACGCGGCATCTCCGCCCACGGCAGGATCTCGAACGGCAGAGAACGAAAGTCATCGCGGCCCCTGGCCTTCACCCACTCGTTGCCGCCTTCGCCATTGCGCACGAACATCGGCGGCAGGCCCACGACGGCGCCCGCTTCGAGATCCTCACGCAGCGGCAACTCGCCGCTCGAGTAGTACGCGATATTGCCCTCGACATCCGCGTACGCGAAGTTCTGCGAACCGACGTCGAAAAACTGCAAGGCCTTCACGAACTCCGCCTGGTTGCGCGCGCGCGTGAGTCCGCGGAACGCATCGACTTCGCGCGTGGCGCCGAATCCGGCGTACTGCACGCTGAAGGCAACGCCGTTGGCGGGATCAAAGCTCACAATGGGACCCATGTTGCGGCGTGGGACTATCAACACCGCCGCGCGGCACGGCGCCGCCCGCCGGCACCGTGTTCAGGTTGTCGTTGACTCCGTCGCCGACGACATTGGCGCGAAACACCTGCGGCAAGGCGACCACGTGCTCGCGCGTGCCCTGGTACACAGTGGAAAGGCCACTCGGTGACGCGGAATCGCTGACGATACGCTCCTGGTACACGTCGGTGATGTCGAGCGGGTTCGTCGTGAGCGCCCAGCTCAGGCGCTCGTTGTTGCCGAGCACGATGTAGGGCGCGCCTGGCAGCGTCGCGCCGACCGCTTCGATGCCGGCCAACGGCGCGTCGAGATGGACGTTGTAGAGGATCGACGGCGCGGTGAACACCAGGTGTGGATCGTTGGCGATGAGCGGCTGGCCGGTGACGCTGAAGCGGCCCGCGACCACGAACTGGTTGCTGCCGCGATCGCCGTCTCCGGTTTTCATGGCGCCCTCGGCGAACGGCGCCGCGCGCAGCTTGTCGAGATAGTCGCGCGCGAGTTTGAGCGTGGCGTCCTCGAGATAGCTGGAGTCGAGTGGGGTCGTGGTGCGCGCATCGCGACGCTTCACGGGCCGCTGCATCGCGTCCGGGATCGTGGCCGCCGTATCGAAGGGTGCGAAACGCACCGCGTCTTCGAGAAAGAGTCTGGTTCCATCGAAGCCGCGCTGCGCGCCCGCCGCCTGGTACGAGCGCAGCGCGACCGTCGCCTGCAACTCGCTCAGCTCGAACGACAGTTGAAAGGTGAGCAGCTTGAAAATGGACACTGAATCGGCGTCCGTCCATGGGCGAAAGCGCGTGACTTCGATGCGCTGGTATTCGGGCGGCAGCGGCTGCGACGTGGCATACGCATTCACGCCCTCCGCAAAGGCCTTCAATCCCGCGCGGGTTGCCGCCGAAAGCGCCGGCACTGAAGCCTCCGCGGCGCGCCGGATACCGATGGTGCGCAGCTGGATGTCGCTGGGCAGCGCCGACGAACCCAGCAGCTCGGCGAGCGTGCCGTCGGCCTGGCGGCGCAACGTGTCCATCTGGAACAACCGGTCGCGCGCCTGCGCGTAGCCCTGCAGGAACAAGAGGTCGCGTTCCGTCGTCGCGAAGATGTGCGACACGCCGTCCGTGTCGCGGATGATTTGCGCGGGCGCGCCGACGTCGAGGCGCCGGGTCGATACCTCGGGGAATTCAGTTGCGAAGACTTGCGTGCATGGCAGCAGCAGCAGCAAGACGAGAGGGCGCAGTGGACTCTTCCGCATGACGGACTCCTGTGAAGTGGCAGGTGAATTGCGGGCCGTGTGTACGGCGCGCGTCTTCCAGGATTACGTAACGCGAGCGGCGGTGGATGCGCGCACCGCGGAGAAATTCGCTATCCGCCGGCCTTCTTCACGTCGACGTAGCCGAGTTTCTTCAGCTCATCGACCAGGCGATCGCGGTGATCGCCCTGGATTTCGATGACGCCATTCTTGACCGTGCCGCCGGTGCCGCACTTCTTCTTGAGCGCGCTGCACAACTCCTCGAGCTGCGGACCGGGCAGCGGCATGCCGTGAATGGCGCTCACACCCTTGCCACCCCGATGCGCGGTTTCCTTCCAGATGCGAATGGCCGGCGGCCTGCCAGGTGTTGCGGGTTTCATGTTCTTTCTTCGAGGTTGATCCAGCGTTCCATGCGCTCGGCGATGAGGCTCTCCAGCTCGACGGCACGTTCGCCGTCGCGGCGCATCTCGTCGGGCGCGATGCGATGATAGTCATCCGCGCACATTTTCTGCGTCAGCAATCGCTGCTCGGTCTCCAGCCTTTCGATCTCGCCCGGCAACGACTCGAGCTCGCGTTGCTCCTTGTAACTCAACTTGCGCTTCGGCGTCGCCACCGGTTCCGCGGCGGCTGGCGTCAGGGAAGGCTTCGACGCAGCGGCGACGCGCGCCTGCGGCCGCTGCCGCAACCAGTCGGTGTAGCCGCCCACGTACTCGCGCCACTGGCCTTCGCCTTCGGCCGCCACCGTCTGCGTGACCACGTTGTCGAGGAAGGCGCGGTCGTGGCTCACCAGCAGCAGCGTGCCCCCGTAGTCCTGCAGCAGGTTCTCGAGCAACTCCAGTGAATCGATGTCGAGATCGTTGGTGGGCTCGTCGAGTACCAGCACGTTCGCGGGACGTGCGAACAGCCGCGCCAGCAGCAACCGGTTGCGTTCGCCGCCGGAAAGCATGCGGATCGGCGCGTTGGCGCGCCGCGTCGGAAACAGGAAATCGCCGAGATAACTCGTGACGTGTTTGCGTTGCCCCGCGATCTCGATCCAGTCGGAGCCGGGACTCACGGTCTCGGACAGGGTCTTCTCCGGATCGAGCTGTTCGCGCAGCTGGTCGAAGTAGGCCACTTGCAGATTGGTGCCGCGGCGGATTTTCCCTGCATCCGGTTCCAGCGTGCCGACGATGAGCCGGATCAGCGTGGTCTTGCCGGCGCCGTTCGGTCCCAGGATGCCGACACGATCGCCGCGCATCACGCGCAGGCTGACGTCATCGAGAATCTTGCGTCCGCCGAAGCTCTTGTCGACATGCTCCAGCTCGGCCACCAGCTTGCCCGATCGCTCGCCAGTGTCCACCGTGAGTTTGATGGAGCCCAGCCGTTCGCGACGCGCGGCGCGTTCCTCGCGCAGGTGTTCGAGTCGTTTGACGCGGCCCTCGTTGCGGGTGCGGCGCGCCTCGACGCCCTTGCGGATCCAGACTTCCTCCTGCGCCCAGAACTTGTCGAAGCGCCGGTTCTCCAGATCCTCGGCCGCGTCGATCTCCGCCTTGCGTTGTTCGTAGACCGAGTAGTTGCCCGGGAATACGCGCAGCCGCCCGCGATCCAGTTCGGCGATGTTCGAGGCCACGCGGTCGAGAAAACGCCGGTCATGCGTGATGACCACGCAGGTGACGTTCCTCTGCAGCAGTTCTTCCAGGGTCTCGATGCCGTCGACGTCCAGGTGGTTGGTGGGCTCATCGAGCAGCAGCAGTTCGGGGTCCAGCGCGAACGCCAGCGCCAGCGCCGCGCGCTTGCGTTCTCCCCCCGAGCTCGCACCCGGCGATGCGTCTTCGTTGACCGAGAAGCGGTGCAGGTATTCGACCAGCCGGGTTTCGGCGGCATGCCGGTCGCGCTCGTCGGCGATGTCATGCAACCTGCCGCGCGCCAGCAGCGACTCGCGCACCGTGGGTGCGGCGGGCAACACGGGTTCCTGCTCCACCAGCGCCACGCGCAATCCGGGCTTGCGCTGCACCTCGCCGTCGTCGAGCGCCAGTGTGCCCGCGAGCACGCCTAACAAGGAGGACTTGCCGGTGCCGTTGCGCCCGATGAGCCCGACACGATCGCCGTTGTCCATGGCCAGCGAAGCGCGGTCGAGCAGCGGAGTCAGGCCGAACGCGAGCTCCGCGTCCTTCAGTGCGATTATCGTCAAGGGGGTGTCACGTCGACATTAGAGCGCAATCTACAAAGGAGTGGCGAGTTCCAGCCAGATCCATTCCGTGGCGTCGGCCACGGCGACGCCGCGCCCGCCGGCCGACGGATAGTTGTTGTCATTGACCAGCACGACGTGCTTGCGATCGAGCACCTGGACGGACTCGATGGTGAGAAAGGGATAGCGGAACGGCGCGCCGGGCGTCGCGGTTTCGGCCAGTCCGCGCGCATTGCCGATGGACAGCAGGTCGATGACCAGCTTCTTGGCGAGCGGCTTGCCGGGCATGGCCTTGTCGAGATCGATGGAATACACGCGCTTGGCCTTGGCGGCGGTGCCCGCAAAGTCGTCGCGCTCGATGACCACGAAGCGATTGCCTTCGATGCGCGACATGTCGGTGACCGACATGGTGTCCGCATCCAGCTCATATATAAGAGTGAAGGGCAGCCACTTGCGGGTGGTGGTGTCGAAGCGTTGCAGGCGCCTCTTCTGCGGAGGCTCGCCGGTGACCGCGCCTTCGAGGATGGTCACCAGCGTCTTGTTGTCGCCCGCGAGATCCATCGCCTCATAACCGCGCGTGCGCGCCAGGGTGGCGGGTGCGCTTCCCGCCAGCACCAGCGGATGATCGGGCGAGCGCACGTTGTCGGGCAGTTCCACCGGCGCCTCGAGCAGATCACCGTCGATCGAGAAATGCAGCAGCCACGGGCCGAGCTCGTCGCCCATCCAGAAAGTGCCGTCGGGCATGGCCACCAGCGACTCGGGGTCGGCGTCGGCACCCGTCAGCGGGCGCTCCGGATCGTTCTCATCCGCGAGACGCCAGGGAAAGAACTTGGCCGGATCGGACAACTCCACCACGGCCTGCAGCGCGGTGCGCGAGTCCGTGCCGGCCTCGGTGCGCGGGCGCACGTCGAATAGATAGACACACAGACGATAGTCCGGGCTGTTCCACTTGCGGCCGAAACCATTGTCCGAGAGCGCCCACCAGGCGCCGGCCGTGGGGCCGGGCTTGATGGAGCTCACGCCCTGCACGGCCTGCGACTCGAAGCGCGGCGCCGCGGCGCGGCGGCCGTCGCCGTCGTACTGACCGGAGGGCGGCCCGGCGCGAAACGCGCCCGGCGGCATGATGACGTAGCCGATGAGCTCCACCGGGGGTGGCGGCGGCGGCGGGGGAGGCGGCACAGGTTTTTTGGCTGCGGGCTTCTTCTTCGCGGTCGTGCCGGCCTTGGGCTTCGAACTACCGCTGGACGGCTTTTTCGCCGCGGGCTTCGCAGGCGCGGGCTTGGCAGGCGTGGGCTCGGCGGCCATGCCGGAAAGAGGAGCGCACACCACCGCGAACGCGGCGGCCACGACCAGGGCACGCGTCAATGAAGCAAGCATGGGTGGCGATTCTACGCGTGCCCACGCCCATCCTCACAAACACTCAGTAACGGGTTTCGACCGTCAAACGCAGCGTGCGTGGCTCCACGGGGTGGAAATGACGGTCTGCAACCGCCTGCGCCTCGCCGGGGAGCTGGCTCTCGTAGAAATATGTGATGTCGTTGTCGTTCGAGCCGAACACGTTGTATGCGGCCAGCGCCACCGAGAAACGCTTGCCGAAGCGGCGGCCGACTTCGAAGTTGACCACGGTGGTGGGATCCGAACGCGCGCTGTCGTCTTCGATGAGCGGCGCCTCGCCGAAGTGGCGGAAGCGCGCGCCACCAAACCAGCCGGTGGGATGCTGCACGGCCACGCCCAGCGACGCCACGCTTTCCACTGCACCCGGAATGCGATCGCCTGCAGGGTCGTATTCGCTGAAGCGGCCGTGCGACCAGGCCAGGTCCGCGTCCAGCGTCAGCCAGTCGCGCGGCGTGACGTACACGCCGAGCTCCACGCCGTAGCGCTCGGTCGCGCGGCTGGGTTCGGTGGCGCCGGCATCGCCCACGTAGATGAGTTCGGAATCCAGGTCCAGCGACCAGGCGGTCAGCGCCACCTGCGTGTACGGCAGCGCTGCGGTGCGCATGCCGATCTCCGCGCCAGTGGCACGAACCATCGGATTCACACGTGCGGCGGGGGTGACGCCGTCGACCGGCTCCACCGTGATGGTGGTGCCCCGAGCGTCGTTTTCGTGAAAACCACGCCCGTAGTTCACGAAGAACTCGGTGTCCGCCCATGGGCCGAACACCATCGATGCCTTGGGGCTGACGATGCTGTCTTCGGCCGAGCCGCTGTTCGCTTCGAGGTCGCTGTCGACGTCGAAGTCGGCACGGTCGTAACGCAACCCCGCGATCAGTCGCAGCCAGTCGGTGGCCTGCAGCTGCTGCTCGACGAAGAATCCGACACCGAAGCGCTGCACCGAATCCTCACGCACCGTCGACAGCCGCTCGCGGTCGTCGGTGAGATAGAGACCCACTTTGCCGATGTCATCGAAGCGCGAGTCGACGCCAAGACGCAGCGTGCCGGCGATACCACCAAAGTTGGTGTCGCGCGCGAGCTCCGCGTGCAACCCGTATGCATTGCGATCGTCGAACTGCTCGAACTGATCGCCATCGTCTGGATCAAGCGCATACGTGAAGTTGGAGAAAAGATCGAGCTGGTAATCGAGCGCGTAGACATTGCCGAGGAAGGCCCAGTCCCCGAGCGGCTTGCCGACCTCCAGGTTCAACGCATGGCGATGCGAGTCGCCACCGTTGGTCGGGTCGACGAAACCGAAACGGTCGAGCACGCCGGCAGACACCGCGCGTTCGGGTATCTGATCGGTGGAGGTCCACTCGCCGTCGTACAGTGACGCGGTGATCGAATAACCATCGCGACGCTCACCCGCCGAGTACTTGAGTAACGCGTTCGACCGCTGCAGGTCTTCGTCGAGGTCCCAGGGCCCATCGGTCTGGCCATAGTCGAGCGCCCAGAGCAGGTCGCCGCCGCCCAGCGCGGCCGAGCCCGCAAACAACCCGCGCGCATACGAGTCTTCACCCACGGTGAGCGACAGCACCGATTCCATCGAGCGTGCGTCGATAGATGAGATCGACGGCGCCGGCCGCCGAAAAATTGCCCTCATCTGCGTAATACGTGCCCTTCTTGTACTCGATGCGATCGAGTAGCTCGGGGATCACGAAGTTGATGTCGGTGTAGCCCTGCCCGTGGCCGTGCGTGTGCATGTTCACGGGAATGCCATCGACACTGGTGGCCAGGTCGGTGCCGTGATCCAGGTTGAAGCCGCGCAGGAAATACTGATTGGCCTTGCCATCACCCGCGTGCTGAGTGACCACGAGTCCGGGCACGGTTTCGAGCAACTCGCCGGTGCGCATCACGGGGCGCGTCTCGAGTTGCGCGCGCGTGACCGTGCCCTGAGTCGACGACTCGACGCGACCGACGAGGCCGCGGCGCTGTGCCGTGACCACGACCTCGTCGAGATCATCGGTGGGCAAGCCGGCGGCAAACGTGGCGGGTGCGGCAATCGCCAAAGCGGAAATGCCGATGCGTGACATGAGCTGATTCATAGATCTACCCGTCGAGGCTGGTGATTCTAGCGGCGCAGCATTCGCTGCCCATAACGAATTCGATATCGCAATTACGGAGCGATGCTCCATCTGGATGCAGCACGCGGCTTGCATCTGCAATGGGTCGATCGGCGTATTGCCCGCTGTACAGCGAATGCGTTCGCGGCGCGGACGTGTCGCCAGCCCGTCAAAATCTACTGAAGGAAGTTACATGTCAGTCAATCGTCTCATCGGCGCCGCGTGCGCCATCGCGCTTGGACTCGCGGCCGTTTCCGCCCATGCCGACGTCATGGTCGGCGGTAGCGCGATGCTCCCGCAGAAGAACATCGTGCAGAACGCCGTGAATTCCAAGGACCACACCACGCTGGTCGCGGCGGTCAAGGCCGCTGGCCTGGTCGATACATTGCAAGGCAAAGGGCCGTTCACCGTATTCGCACCCGTGAATGCGGCCTTCGACGCACTGCCGGCCGGCACCGTCGACACGCTGCTCAAGCCCGAGAACAAGGCCACCCTGACCAAGGTGCTGACTTATCACGTGGTGCCAGGCCGCCTGACGGCTGCCGAGCTCGACCTCCTGATCAAGAAGGGTAACGGCACGGCAGAGCTCACCACGGCGAGCGGCGGCAAGTTGTGGGTCATGAAGAACGGAGACCGCAACATCACGATCAAGGACGAAGCCGGCGCCACCGCCGACATCAGCATCTACGACGTGCTGCAGTCGAACGGTGTCATTCACTCCGTCGATCGAGTGCTGATGCCCAAGTAAGAAAAGTCGGGAGCGCGGGTGGCGCCGGGTTTTTCCTGCCACGTCACCCGCGTCCCCACGATCAGGTCTACATCACGGATACCGGGGGTATGACGCGGAAATCGAGCAGCTCCACGTGATTCACCTGGTAGTGGTCCTTGCACTCTTCGTCGCTGCACAGATCGGTGGACAGATATTTCTTGTTGTCGTCGCAGAACACGGTGGCCACGCAGGCGCCATCACCCTGTTCATGCGCGATTTCCAGCGCCCCGAGCAGATTGGCGCCCGAGCTTATTCCAACCGCGATGCCGAGCTCGCCGGCGAGGCGCTGCGCCATCACCAGGGCGTCGCCGTCCCACACGTCGAGGATGCGGCCCAGCTCGCCCAGCTTGACGATGGAGGGCACGAATTCATCGCTGATGCCCTGGATGCGATGCCGGCCGACCTTGTGACCGGTGCGCAGCGTGGGCGAATTCGCGGGTTCGAGCGGATGTGCGGCCACACCCGGAAAATTTTCACGCAGATGTCGCGCGAGGCCCATGACCGTGCCGCCGGTGCCGACGCCGGCGACGAATGCCGTGGGCTTGCGTCCGATAGTGGCCAGTTGCGCGGTGACCTCGGGACCGGTGGTTTCGTAATGCGCCTGCACGTTGGCGGAGTTGTCGAATTGCTGCGGCCGGAACACGTGGGCAGTCTCGCGCGCGAAATCGTCGGTCATGCGGATGGATCCCAGGAATCCACCCAGCTCCGCCGACACCGGGATCACCGCCGCACCGAGACTCTGGATGACCAGCACGCGTTCGCGTGACATCCAGTCCGGCATGTAGATGCGTACCGGGTGGCCCAGCGCGCGGCCGATGGCCGCGAATGAGATACCGGTGTTGCCGCTGGTGGCCTCGGCGATCACGTCGCCGGGCGCGATCTCTCCCGAGGCATAGGCGCGCTGCAGGATGTACAGCGCCATGCGGTCCTTGATGCTGCCGGTGAAGTTGTAGGCCTCGTGCTTGGCGTAGATGCGCTGCTCGCGCCCGCGGTAGCGGCAGTGGATTTCGAGCAGCGGCGTGCCGCCGATCAGGCGCGCCAGGGCAATCAACTTGTCCGCGGCGAATTTGGGGGCGGCAGCAGGGGCTTTCATCGGGGCCGGATCTTACCGTACGTGCCGCTCGCCCCACTGGATGCAGCGGTCAAAAATATTGTCGTGTGCGGTGCGAAGCATGCATCTGCCCGGGCTCGCCCCCGTATTCCCTCGCGTACTCATCAACCGCCTCCACGGAGGCCAAGGGGAATCTCATGAACGTCAGGAAATCCTGCCTGGTGGCGGCCGCGGTGGCGGGCCTGCTGCCATTCGCAGCGTCGGGGTCCAGCCATCGGGAAGCGCCCAATATCGCGGGCAACCCGCGCGAGGACTCGACCGACTTCTATCTCTTCAACAGCTACGAGGCCGGCCGGGACGGCTACGTCACGCTGCTCGCCAACTACATCCCGCTGCAGCAGCCGTACGGCGGTCCTAACTATTTCGCCTTGAACTCGTCGGCGCTGTACGAGATCCACGTCGACAACGACGGCGACGCGAAGGAAAACCTCACCTTCCAGTTCCGCTTCAACAACCGGCTGGCCAACGACAACCGCGGCCTCCGGCTCAACATCGCCGGCCCCAATGTTGCTGTGCCGCTCAAGAACATCGGCGGCGTGAGCGCGGCCGACAACTCCAACCTGAACTTCCGCGAGAGCTACCAGGTATGGGTGACCCGTGGCGACCGTCGCTTCGGCAATACCTCGCAGCTCACCGGCAGCAACGGCGGGTCGGTGTTCGGCAAGCCCTATGACTTCGTCGGCACCAAGACCTTCGGCAGCGTGGCCAACTACAAGGCCTACGCGGGCTCGTTCATCCACACGGTGAACATCCCGGGCTGCAACCAGCCCGGCCGTGTGTTCGTGGGACAGCGCAAGGAAGGCTTCGCGGTCAACCTGGGCCCGGTATTCGACCTGGTGAACTTCGTGCCGGTCGAGGGCGACAGCGCCCCCGGCGCCGGCGACGGCAAGGGCTTCCCGGGCGGCATCACCCAGAAGCGCGCCAACAACCAGGTGGACTACGCCAACGTCACCACCATCGCGCTCGAAGTGCACAAGAATTGCCTGGTCGGCAATGGCAACGGCGTCATCGGTGGCTGGACCAGCGCGAGCCTGCGCCAGGCCCGCCTGCTGAACCCGGTGCCCACGTTCTCGCGTCCCGATGTGGATGGCGGCCCGTGGGTGCAGGTCTCGCGACTCGGCATGCCGCTGGTCAACGAGCTGGTCATCGGACTTCCGGACAAGGACCGCTTCAGCGCCAGCGAACCGCGCTTCGACGGTCAGTTCGGCACCTACGTGACCAACCCGACGCTGCCGGCCCTGCTGGACGCGCTGTTCCGGACGCCGGTGAACCAGACGCTGGGCACCGCGTTCACGAACATCGCGCCTAACAACATTCCGCGCAACGACCTCGCCACCGCGTTCCTCACGGGTTTCGAGGGCGTGAACCAGATGTCGAAGGTCACGCCGTCGGAGATGACGCGGCTCAACACGGGCATTCCGGCCGTGCCGGCCGCCAGCCAGAGCAACTTCGGTGTAGCCGGTGGCGACCTGGCGGGCTTCCCGAACGGCCGCCGTCCGGGCGATGACACCGTCGACATCGCGCTGCGCGTGGTCATGGGAGCGCTGTGTTATCCGCTGACGATTGGCGGCAACAGCGTCGACCTCAAGCTCTGCAAGCCGGAGAACGCGCCGCTGGGACAGGTGCCGTTCACGGACGGTGCGCCGGTCTCGGCCGCCGACTTCGACCAGACCTTCCCCTACCTGACGACGCCGCTGCCCGGCGCGGGAGGCTGAGATGAACTCGCGCAAGATCAGCAATATCCGTCTTGCCGCGCTCGCGGCGACCACCCTGGTGGTCGCCGCCTGTGGCGGGGGCGGCGATGGCGACAGCGGTTACACGCCGCCGCCGGCCAACAGCGCGCCGGCGGTGTCGACGATCACCGACCGCGCGACCGACCAGGACACCATGCTGTCGATCGACTTCGGTGTCGACGACCGCGAGTCCGGTGCCGGTAGTCTGGCCGTGACGGCGATGGCGGACGGGACGGCGGTGTTTCCCGCCGACGGTGTGGTGCTCTCCGGAAGCGGCGCGACGCGCACGCTGACGTTGACGCCGCTCGAGGCCACGACCGGCACCGCGAACATCGCGATCCGGGTCGTCGATCCCGACGGAGCCGCCACCACGCGCAGCTTCGCCGTCGCGGTGAACGCGAAGAACAACTCGTTGCGCGCCATGGCGCTCGAGACCTTCGCCAAGGCCGAGAACGATACGCCGACGACGCTGAACGGCTGGACCATCCAGCAGGATGCGGACGACCCGGCGGCGTTCGCAGGCCTGATCCCGGCGGAAGAGCCATGATGGGGGGGCTGGCACGTTTCAGGGTCGTGCTGGCCCTCTTGATGACAATAGCCGCCGCGGCACCAGCCGCGGCGGCCACCGATCGTTTCGTGCCCGCCGATCCGGATTTCATCGTCGCCAACGTGCGGCAAGCGGTCCCGGACCCCGGCCTGCGGGACCTGATCGCGCAATGGCGCGCAGCTCCCGCGGATACCGCCAGCGTCGCGCTGGCCACGGCCTTTCTCGAGCGCGCGCATGCGCTGCGCGAACCCATGTACATGGGCCGCGCCGAAGCGGTGCTGGCCGCGGCCGCGGCACGTCCGGATGCGTCATTCCAGACGCGCCGGCTGTTTGCCGAGACCCTGCAATATCGGCATGAATTCGCGGCCGCCGAGAACCTGCTCGACGCGATCCTGCGGCAGGCGCCGCTCGACATCGCGGCACGCACGCAGCGCGCCTCGGTGCGCCTGGTGCGCGGTGATTTCGCCGGCGCGCGCGGCGATTGCGCTCAGCTGCTGGTCACCGCCTCGAACCAGTCGGTGGCGCTGGCTTGCCTCGCGGAAAGCCATGCGGGGTCGGGGCGCTTCGAACAGGCGCGGGCGCTGCTCGCGGCCTATCCACTGAATCCCGGTGAAGACGCGGCGGCACGCGCGTACTTCCTGACCGTGCGCGCCGAGCTGCAGGAGCGCGCGCAATCGATCGATCGGGCCATCGCCGACTACAGCGCCGCGCTCACCGCGATGCCGCGCGAAGATTCGATCCGCGCGGCACTGGCGGATGCACTCATCGCGCGCGGCGACCTCGAGGACGCCAACGCATTGCTGGACATCGAGCGACCGAGCCTGGCGCTGCTGGTGCGGCGTGTGAGTTGCACGCGAGGCGCGCAGCGCGAGCGTCTGCGCGCGCTGGCCGCCGGCTGGCTGGATCTCGAGGCCGCGCGCGGCGATGCGCTTCACCATCGTGAAGCCGCGATGCTGGCGCTGGCAATGGGCGACGACGCCCGAGCATTGCAGTCGGCGGAAAAGAATTTCGCCACGCAGAAAGAGCTCGCCGACGTACGCGTGCTGGCGCGAGCCGCCGTCGCGGCCGGCGATCAGGCCGCGCGCCGCAAACTGACGGAATGGATGCTGGCCACGGGATTCCGCGATGCTTTCAGTGAAAACATTCTTGGCATCACGCGGCGCGGTTAGAGTGTGGCCGTGAATCGCATCCTGCTTGCATTGGTTCTGGGTCTTGGCGCGCTGGGTGCCGCGCGTCCGGCGCTGGCGCACGCGACCAGCACCAGTTACCTGCTGATCGATCTGCCGCGCGGCGAAGAACCGGTCGCACTGCGCTGGGACCTGGCCACGCACGACATCATGTGGTCGGTGTTCATCGACCAGGACTATGACGGGGTCATCACCTGGCAGGAGGTCGTCGATGCGCGCGCCCGCTACATCGAACCCGCCGTGTTGCGCGAGATCGGCGTCGCGCGTGGCGGCGCGGCCTGCGCGGTCGATTTCAAGGACCTCGCGCTGGCCGAGCGCGCGGGCCAGAACCATCTCTCGATCGCGCTGAACGCGGCCTGCCCGAAGTCCGGCCTGCTCACGGTGAGCGGTTCGCTGTTCATGACCGGCGATGCCTCGCAGCGCGTTCTCATCAGTTCCACGCGCGGCAAACAACAATTCGCGGGAGTCATCAGCCCCGACTCGCCGGGCTGGACCGAGCCCGCGCGCGTCTCGGCCTGGGACAGCTTCGTGCGCTTCGTGGGCGAGGGCGTCTGGCACGTGCTAATCGGCTACGACCACATCGCCTTCGTGCTGTTGTTGCTGCTGCCGTCGGTGTTGCGGCCGGTGAACGGCCAGTGGCAGGGCGCGCAGCGACTGTCGCAGGTGGCGCGCGATATTTTCACCATCATCACGGCATTCACGCTCGCGCATTCGACCACGCTGGCGCTGGCGGTCACGGGCGTCGTGCACCTGCCGACGCAACCCATCGAGGTGGCGATCGCGGCGTCCATTGCCATGGCCGGCGGGCTCAACCTGTTGCCGCGGCTGTCGCGCCTGCGATTGCCGCTGGCCTTCGGTTTCGGGTTCATACACGGTTTCGGCTTTGCCAATGCGCTCAGCGAGATCGATGCCGCGGGCACGGCCCTGCTGCCGCTGCTGGCGGGATTCAACATCGGCGTGGAGATCGCGCAGCTGGCCATCGTGGCGGCGGTGCTGCCGGCTATCTACCTGGCGCGTGGTACGCGCTGGTATGCCTCGGGCGTGATGCCGCTGGGTTCGTGTGCGCTCGGTGCCGCCGGAATCGTCTGGCTACTGCAGCGTCTCTAGCGGCGGCGGGCCTTGCGGCCGTTATCTTCGGCGGGCCTTGCGGCCCGACGCGGTGAGAATCCCGGCGTACCCGTACATCGAGTTCTCGCGGCAAGGAATCACCTGCACGTCGATGCTTGCCGGCGCGAACCCGTTCTCGAGCATCGCCGACTGCACGTCGTCGATGGTCAGGTTCGAACCCGGGAACATGCGGTCGCCGCACTTGTAGGCCTTGCACTGGTGCAGCGCGTGGATGATGAACGTGCCGTCGGGCTGCAGCATCGAGCTGACGTTGCGCAGGCAGCGGCGGAACACGCGCGGATCGCTGGAGATCGCGTCGATGCAGAAGCCGGTGATGATGAGATCGTAGAAAGCGTCGCGCGCGGGCCCCAGCGGCTGGCGCAGTCGCGCGTCGCTCACGTACAGGCCGCGCACCACCTTGCGGGTCAGCGCCTCGCGCTTGAGCACCTGCGAGTTGTTAGCTTGCGATTTTCCCTCGCAGGCCAGCACGTAGCGCGTGAAGCGCTTCCACTCCGGAGCGGCATCGTCCGCGCACAGCCATTCGCGCGCCTCGGCGAGGTTGTCCGCCAGCCAGTCGGCCATGTCGATGCGGAAGGCGTACTTGGCCGCGGCGATCGCGCGGTGCATCGTGGGACCGCAGCCGTATTCGAGTCCGCGGCCGAAGTGCGCACGTGCGGCGCGCAGCACGTCGATCTGGTAGGCGAGGACGGCCTGCTCATCCGGGAGCACGACCTCGCTGTAGTAAGTTTGAAAGTAGTCGCGGGCTCTCCATTCGGAGTAATCGGCGACCAAGGGATTTCGAGTCGAGCTTCCGTCCACCACAGCCACACTCCCCGCGCTAGTCCGTTAGTTTTTCGACCCTGGGTTTTGTCAAACCCTTGTGTCAGAGAATACTTACGTAGCCAGCGGTCCAGTAGCCGTACGTCCCTTACAGGAACACCTAGCCGCCGCTCGGAACTATCGGGAAAATCAGGGAAACCCTTTCGGCCAACAGGTCGGAAACCGGAGATGGATCAAAGTGGAGGAAGCCCCGTGCAGGTAACAATAATCGGCCCATGAATGCCCGTCCCGAAAACGCGCAAGCGGCTTCCGATGCGCCGTTGCCGGCCGAATTCCGTTCGGCCCTGCAACTGGCCCAGGCAGCCGTCTGGGACTGGCAGCTGTCGATCGACCATTTCCAGGTCGACGAGGCCTGGTTGCGCGCCTTTGGCGTGGACGTCGCTGCCGGACCCATGGCAGTGCGCGAATGGCAGCGGCGCATCCATCCCGACGATCTGGGTGCCTTCAATGCGGCAGCCGATTCCTGCCAGCACGGTGGCGACCGCTTCGAGTGCGAATACCGGCTGCTGGCCGCGGGGCACCGTTGGCTCTGGGTCCTGCATCGCGGCCGGGTCGTGCAACGCGAGCGCGACGGCGCCGCCGCGCGCATCGCCGGCCTGCTGCTCGACATCGACCGGCGCAAGAGCGAGGAGGTGGCGCGCAGCGACAGCGAGTCGCGCCTGGCCACGGCGCTGTGGGGCGCGCGCGCCGCGTTCTGGCAGTGGCACGTGCCGAGCAATGCGCGCACCGCCAGTCCTCTGTGGCTGGCAATGACAGGCTATTCGCGCGCGCAGTGGGATGCGACGCCGAATCCCTGGTTCAGCAATCTGCATTCCGAGGACCGCGAGCTGGTCGACCGGCAGCTGCGCGAGCACGCCCAGGCCGAGCGCGATTCCGTCGAATTCGAGTACCGCTTCAAGACCGCTTCCGGCGAGTACCGCTGGATGCAGGATCGTGGCCGCGCCGTCGAATGGGATCTCAGCGGCCGTCCGGTGCTGGTCATCGGCGTCACGCTGGACATCGACGCCGCGAAACGCGCCGAGGCGCACCTGGCCTCGAGCGAACACATGCTGGAGACCGCGGCCTGGGGCGCGGGCATCGGTCTGTGGGAGACGAATTTCCTCACCGACACCACGCGCTGGTTCAACGACTGGTGCCAGCGCCACGACATCGATCCCTGCGACGGCGGCGAGCACGTCACGCGCTGGGACGAGAACCTGCATCCGGACGAGGGTCCCGAGGCCACGCGCCGCTTCTCGGAACACGTGGCCGGCAAGGCCGAGTACTACGACGCCGAATACCGCATCCGCACGCGCGGCGGCGCCTGGCGCTGGGTGTTCGAGCGCGGCCGCGTCGTGGAGCGCGATGCCCACGGCAGGGCCGTGCGCATGCTGGGCGTATGCATGGATCTCGACGACCGCAAGGTCGCCGAGCGTACCGCCAACGCGCGCAACGAGCGCGTCGAGGAGGCGCTGCAGCTAACTACCGCGGGCGTGTGGGACTGGGACGTCGAGAACGGAATCACGCACAACACCGACGGCTACTACCGCGTGTTCGGCGTCGATCCGGCCTTCGGCAACGCCAATCACATGAACTGGCGGCAACTGATCGGCACCGATCCCGACCAGGCCATCGACCAGTTCCGGCGCCGCCTGCAACGCGTGGATCCGGACGCGCACGTGCTGGAAACCGAGTATCGCTTCCGGCACACCGATGGCAGCTGGCACTGGGCGCTGGACCGCGCCTTCGTGGTGGAACGTTCACCGGATGGCGCCACCAAGCGCGTGCTCGGCCTGGTGGTGGACATCACCGCGCGCAAGCTGCGCGAGACGGCGTTGTCGGCCGCGGACCAGCGTTTCCGCGCCATCGCGCGCGAGCTGCGCTGCATCGTCTATGAAATCGACTCCGACTCGAATTTCCTGACGACTGAAGGCAGCGACCGCGTACTCGGGTATCCCCCCGCCGACCGGCCGAAGGCCACGGACTGGGCTTCGCTCGTGCATCCCGAAGATCAGCCGCTGCTGAAGCAATGGTTCGACCGCGATACCAAATCGATGGTGGCGTTCCAGTATCGGATACGTCATCGCGACGGCCATTACGTCACGCTGCTCGATTCGTCCTGCGCGGTGTGCGACGCGGCCGGAAACGTGGTGCGCATCGTCGGCGTGGCCATCGACTTCAGCGAGCAGGCGCGCGCCCAGGAGGCGCTGCGCAGCTCGCAGGAACTGCTGCAGATGGTGGCCGCGGGCACCAGCGACTGGCTGATCCTGGTCGATACTGAAAGGCGCGTGCAGTTCATCAATCGCGGTATCCGTTCGCATACGCGCGAAAGCCTGGTCGGCCAGCGGCTGGATGAGATCGCCGTGCCCGAGGATCGCGCCCGCATCCACGCCGCGCTGACGCAGGTGCTGACCACCGGTGAATCCGTCGACCTGCAGCTGGCCTCCTCGGGTGCGCCCTATGGCGGACGCTGCTTCGATTCGCGCATCCGCGCCGTGCTCTCGGTCCGCGGCATTTCCGGCGCGGTCATCAACATCACCGAGATCACCGACCGGCAGGCGGTCCAGCACCTGCGCGAGACCCAGGCGCGCATGTTCGAGCTGCTGCACGAAGGCGTGGTGGTAATCGATTCCGACAGCATGATCCGCATGGCCAACCCGGCGTTCGAGCGCATGTTCGGCTTCGCGCCGGGAACTGCCGTCGACACGGCCATCGACGACCTGATCGCGCAGCCGTCCGGCGCGCAGCGCGAACAGGTCGTGCAGCAGTTGTTAGGCGCGGCCGGCGAGAGCCGCGGCCCCACGCCGGTGGAGTTCAAGTGCCGGCGGCGCGACGGTTCGACCTTCGAGGCCGCCTGCGTGGCCACCATCACCCACCTGGACGGCGCCACCCACCGGCTGGCGGTCATCACCGACGTGACCGAGCGCCGCGGGCTGGAGCGCGAAATCCTGGAGATCGCCGGGCGCGAGCAGCTGCGTATCGGTTCCGACCTGCACGACGGCCTGGGACAGGACCTCACGGGCGTGGCCCTGATGCTACGCAGCGTGGTGGCGCAGTTGCGGAAGGAGAGCTCGTCAGCGCGTGCTGACGTCGAGGACATCATCAGCCTGGTGAATGGCGCCATCGAGAGCACGCGCGCCATGGCGCGCGGCCTGGCGCCGGTGGGCGCGGACCGCGGCGGCCTGATCGCGGGCCTGCAGTCCATGGCGGTCCGCGGCATGGAGCGCTATGGAGTGCGCGCGCACTTCAATACCTCGCTCAAGGAGCCCTTGACCCTCGAAGACGGTGCTGCGACGCATCTATATCGCATCGCCCAGGAGGCATTTACCAATGCCATCCGCCATGGGCGCGTCACGCAGGTATCGATCGACCTGGCCACGGCGGACGGCACCCTGACGTTGTCCGTCCAGGACAACGGTAGGGGTTTCGATGAGCGAAACGCCAGCAATGGCATGGGAATGAAGCTCATGCGTTACCGTGCGCAGATGCTGGGCGGGGATGTTTCGATAGTTAACAATCCCGGTGGCGGCGTGACCGTCCGCTGCAGTTGCCCGCATCGCGCGCCGCGTGGCGGCGAAGCCGCGCCGCGTGGCGGGTTCCCGCTCAAAGACTGATTTCAAAGGACCAAAGGCCCATTGAATTCGGTCTAACTATAGGCGCGGGCGTAAGACTAAGGATTGACGCTCCGCCACATCGCCGTATGATTCGTTCCTATTCCTAATAATTGCGCGTAGGGGAGCGAACATGACCGCAGCCATGGCTACCAAGCGCCAAATCCTGATTGTCGATGATCACCCGATCGTTCGGCAGGGACTCCGGCGCATGTTCGAAGCGGAGCCCGACCTGGCCGTCTGCGGCGAGGCCGACAGCGAACCGGTGGCGCGCGAGGCGATCCGCGCCCGCAAACCCGACATCGTGGTCGTCGACCTGTCGCTCGAGCGCGGCGACGGCATCGAGCTTGTTAGGCAGATGCACGCCGAGATGCCGGAGCTGCGCATGCTGGTTCTGTCCATGCATGACGAGACCATCTACGCGGAGCGGCTGCTGGCCGCCGGCGCCATGGGCTACATCATGAAGCAGGCTGCTTCCGACCAGCTGCTCATCGCGGTGCGTCGCGTGCTCGATGGCCGTACCTATGTCAGCGAGACCGTCCAGCGCTCGCTCGACCAGCGCGCCGGCGAGAGCCGCTCCGAGACCAACGATCCGGTGGCGCGGCTTTCGAATCGCGAAGTGCAGATCCTGAACATGATCGGCCGCGGCATGAGCTCGCGCGAAATCGCGCAGGAGTTCACGCTGTCGGTCAAAACCATCGAATCACACCGCCAGACCATCAAACACAAGCTCGGCCTCGCCACCAACAGCCAGCTGCTTCAGTACGCCATGAAGTGGTTTTCCGGCGGCACCCAGCGCAGCTGACGGAAGACGTGGTGTCAGGCAGGGATTGTGGAAGCCACAATCCCTGCCTGACACCCCGTCCCAATCCCGGTTTTCCCTGCCTGACACCACTCTCGTAACCCCGCGTTTTCCCCGGGGAAAATGCCACTTTTCAAACCCATGACGGCGAATCTCCCTCTAAGGTGCATACGAGGGAGAGACGTTTGGCAGATGGTGCGACAGCCCGGATGACGAAACCCGACACAGTCGTAGATTTCGACGTGGCGCTCATCGAGCGCGCTCGCCGGGGCGATGCCAAGGCCTTTGAACGTCTCTACCGCGAGCACGTGGGACGCGTGAACGGATTGTGCCTGCGCATGACGCGCGATCCGGACGCCGCCGCCGACTGTGTCCAGGACGCCTTCATCAAGGCCTGGAAAGCCCTGCCGCGCTTCGAGGCGCGCGCGAGCTTCTCCACCTGGCTGCACCGGATTGCCGTGAACACCGTGCTCGAAAGACGCCGGGGTCCTTCCAAGGCCGAGGTGCTGGTCGAAGACCCGGGTGAATTCGAGGAGCCGACGATGGTTTTCGACTCGCCGGTGGAAGAAGAGGAGCTCGAGGCCGCGATCGAATCGCTGCCGCAGGGCGCGCGCGACGCACTGGTGCTGTGTGGCGTGTACGGCTACGAACACCAGGAGGCCGCGTCGATGCTGGGCATCGCCGTCGGCACCTGCAAGGCGCAGTTGCACCGGGCCCGCGGCCTGCTGAAAGACAGATTGGAACGAGGTGTGCGATGACCACTCGAGGCGTGAAACGAATCGACGAGCTGGCGCGGGACATTCCCCCGACGCGCGATCTGTGGCCGGCCATTGCCCAGGCCATCCAGGTCGACCTGTCGATGAAGGCCGTTCCCACCCGCCGGCGCGTGGGCTGGATGCCCGCCCTGGGCCTGGCCGCCTCGGTGGCGCTGGTCGCGCTGGGCGTCGTGATCGGCATGCAGTTCGGCACTCCCGGCAAACCCGAGGTGGCCAACACAACCATTCCGGCAAGCAACGCGGGCCTGATGCCCGCGGCGCTGCGCGAGGCCGAGTACCAGAAGCAGCGCGACCAGCTGCTGGGTCGAGGTGCAGGCCAGGCTCGACACCATGTCACCGGCCGAGCGCGAAAAGGTGGGCGCCAGTCTCGCCACGCTGAAGCGCTCGATCCAGGAAATCGAAGCAGCGCTGGGACGCGATCCCGCCAATGCGCTGCTGCAAGACTTGTTAGTGAGTTCGTGCCAGGAAGAAATGCGCGCCCTGACCGCGGTGCGTGATTCCGGCCACCAGGAGATCTGACCATGAGAGTTTCCCGTATTCATTCCCTGTGGGCGCTGTGTGCGCTGGCCGCCGCGCCACTGGCCTGCTCGGCGGGCGAAGGCTCCGTCGACCGCAAGGTCAACGCGGATCCCAAGGGAGACGTGCTGATTTCGAACGTGTCCGGCAGCGTGGACGTGCGCGGCTGGGACCGCAATGAAGTCCAGGTGACGGGACAGCTCGACGAGGACGTGGAGCGCGTCGACGTGGATACCAGCGGCGGTCGCACCACCATCAAGGTGATCCTGCCGCGCAACAGCCACAACGGCGGCGATGCCATGCTCGAGATCCAGGTGCCGCGCGGCAGCACGCTGGAAGTGAGCGCGGTCAGTGCCGACATTTCCTCGCGCGGCGTGCTCGGCACGCAGCGCCTCAAGACCGTGAGCGGCGAGATCACCGCCGAAATCAGCGGTGACGATTCCGAAGTCCGCTCCGTCAGCGGCGATCTCACGGTGAAAGGCAATGGCAAGCCCGGCAGCCTGCGCGTCAGCTCGGTGAGCGGCAGCCTCGAGCTCACCAACAGCGCCGGCAAGCTCGACGTGGTCACGGTCAGCGGCGACGCCCGCGTGCACATGGGAGACACCAGCGAGGTGAACGCCCGCACCACCTCCGGAACCCTCGAGCTGCATGCCAAGCTGTTGCGCGACGCGCGCGTCAGCGTCGAGGGCGTGAGCGGCGACATCAGCCTGGACCTGGACGACGTGCCCGGGCTCACGCTCGAGATCGAATCCTTCAGCGGCGACATCACCGGTTGCCTCGCGGGCGGGGCCGAACGTGTCAGCAAGTACGGACCCGGCGTGCGGTTGAACACGCGCACCGGCGACGGCAGTGCGCGGGTGCGCGCCAAGACGCTGTCCGGCGACATCGAGATCTGCAACCGCTGACATCTCCGTGCCTTCCGCCGCGGCCGACATCGCTACAATGTCGGCCGCGTGCGCATTCTCAAATGGATTTCCTGGGCCTTCGCGGCACTCGTGGTGCTGGTGCTGCTGACCCTCGCGGTGCTGGTGTGGGTGGTCGACCCGAACACGTTCAAGCCGCGCATCGAAGCCGAGGTGAGGAAGGCCACCGGCCGCGACTTCACGCTGGTGGGAGACATCGAGGTCGGCTTCTATCCCTGGCTGGCCCTGCGCACCGGGCCTGGCCAGTTCGGCAATCCTCCCGGTTTTCCCGCCGAGCCCATGGTGAGCTGGCAGAGCGCGCAGCTCGGCGCCAGGCTGTTCCCGCTGTTGCGCAGTGAGCTGGTGGTCGATCGCGTGCGGCTCAAGGGAGCCGACCTGCGGCTGGTGCGGCGCGCGGATGGCAGGGGCAATTGGGAGGGCATTGGCGGCGACCAGCCGGCCGATCCCAATGCGAAGACCCGGCAGATCAGCGTCGACGGCGTCGAAATCGTTGAAAGCCGCCTGCTGTTCGTGGATGAAGCTCCGCCCGCGCGCCGCATCGAGATCACCGCGTTCAGTCTAACTACGGACGAGATCGCGCCCGACGAGCCGTTCACCGATACCGCGATCGCGGGCAACCTGCACATGGACGGCTTTGCCGCCGGGGGCGTGCCCTTCCGGCTCGAGGCGCCACATGTCGCGCTCACCAAGGACTACTCGAACCTCGCGGTGCGCGAGTTTTCGCTGGCTTTCGGCGGGTTCGAGGCCGAAGGTGCCGTGAACGGAGACTTCGGCGACGTCGTGAACCTGTCTGGCAACATCGCGAGCAATACCTTCGACCTGCGCGCGTTGCTGACTTCCGTGGGCATCGAGGCGCCCAAGACCACCGATCCGAAGGCGCTCACGCAACTGCAGCTCGATACGGTCTGGAAGCTCGACGCCGGCGCGCTGGCCATCGATCCGCTCGAGCTCACGCTCGATGACACGCATTTCACCGGCAACTTCCGCCGTGGTGCCGGCGAAGATCCGCTGGGCGAATTCGCACTGCGCGGCGATACCCTGAACATCTCGCGCTACATTCCGCCGACCGATCCCGCCAGCGAACCCTTCGTGCTGCCCACCGCCATGCTCGAATCGCTGAAGTTTCGCGGCGTGCTCGAGCTCGAGCAGGCCACGATGGATGACATCGTCATGAAGGGCGTCACGCTGCGGCTGCTGCTCGACGAACAGGGTCTGCGCAGCGTGGAGGCGCCAAAATGAGCGTGCGCCAACCACTGGCACCGCGGCTCATCGACTGGCATGCGCGTGCGGGGCGGCATGATCTGCCCTGGCAGAAGGAGCGCAGCGCCTATCGAGTCTGGGTCTCGGAGATCATGCTGCAGCAGACGCAGGTGGCCACGGTGATCCCGTACTTCGAGCGCTTCATGCAGAAGTTTCCGGACGTGCGCGCGCTGGCGGACGCCGGCATCGACGAAGTTCTGCATCTGTGGACCGGCCTCGGTTATTACGCGCGCGCGCGCAACCTGCATCGCGCCGCGCAGGCGATCCGCGACAGTCATGGCGGTGAATTGCCAGTCGAATTCGATCTGGTGGTCGAGTTGCCGGGCATCGGGCGGTCCACGGCCGGTGCGATCCTGGCGCAGGCGCATGGCGCGCGGCATGCCATCCTCGATGGCAACGTCAAACGCGTGCTGTCGCGTCACTACGGCATCGATGGCGCGCCCGACGAGGCCGCCACGCTGGCGCTGTTGTGGCAGCGTGCCGAGGAAAACACGCCGGATGCCGATGTCGCGACCTACACCCAGGCCATCATGGATCTGGGCGCGACGCTGTGTGCCCGCAAACCGCGATGTGCCGACTGTCCGATCGCCATTGATTGCCGAGCGCGCGACGAATCGCGCCAGGACCAGCTGCCGGCGCCCAGGCGCAGGCGCGCGGATCGCCGCCAGCGACGCGCCGTGATGCTGGTGGCCCGGCATGACTCGCGTGTCCTGTTGATCCAGCGACCGCCCACGGGTATCTGGGGTGGTTTGTGGTGCCTGCCGGAATTCAATGACGCCGGCGCCGCCGAGCACTTCGCCACCCACCAGCTCGCGCCCGCGACCGCCACGAGCGCGCTGCCGGACATCGAGCACAGCTTCACGCATTTCGACCTGGTGATCACCCCGCTCGTGGTGCGCTGCCAGGCGGCGCAGCGCGTGAGCGAACCTGCCAATCAACTGTGGTACGACCTCACCCGGCCGCCACGAGTAGGATTGCCGGCACCGATCAAGACCCTGTTGGGAAACCTGACTACCGAGATGAATTCATGAGCAGAATGGTTCAGTGCGTGTTGTTGAAGAAGGAAGCGCCGGGTCTCGACAAGCCGCCTTATCCCGGCGAGCTCGGCAAGCGCATCTTCGAGAACGTATCGAAGGAAGCCTGGCAGCAATGGGTCAAGCACCAGGTCATGCTGATCAATGAGTACCGCCTGACGCCCATCGAGCCGGCGCATCGCAAGCGGCTGGAATACGAGATGGAAAAGTTCTTCTTCGGCGACGGATCGGAGAAGCCGAAGGAATTCGTCGCGCCGTAGGCGCGCAAGACGAACACACGCCGTAGGCGCGCGAGACAAACATACGCCGCCGCGGTTGCGCGCTCAGCGCGCCTGGCCGGTCGGTTCGCCGGCCGCGACCGGCGCCATCTCGAGCGACGCCAGCCGCCATTGCCCGTCGATGACCTCGTAAACCTCGCGCATCTGCGACTCGACCAGGTGAGTTTCGCCGGGGCCCGTCATCCCCTCGGTGAGCAGATAGCTCGCCACCGTGTATCCCTTGCGATGCTCGATGAGCGTGTAGTGCCTGATGGCATAGAAACGGCGCCCGGTTTTGGGCGCCTTTGCGGCCAGCTCACCGGCGATGAAGTCGCGCTTGGACAGCGGCTTGCCATCGGCCGAACGGCTCTGGAAGGAATCGCTGAGCAGGTTTTCGTAGACCACCGCGTCGTCGGCGATCTTGGCCTCGGCGCGCTGTTCGGAGAGATTTCGGAAGAAGTAGGGAGAGTCCGGCGCCGGCGCGCACTGGGCAAACGCCGCGGACTGCCCGACACAGGCCAGCAGGAGCGCGGCGAGGGTGATGCGCATGCGCGCGATCATAGTCGTCTCAGGCAAAAAAATAGACGGCGTAGTTACCTACGCCGTCCCAGGTGCGGGGTCGAGCGGGGGAGGCTGACCCCGGAGTTCTCAGAACCTGCCAGCCTGATAGTCCGCGAAGGCCTGGTGCAGCTCCTCGCGCGTGTTCATTACAAACGGGCCATAGCGCGCAACGGGTTCACGCAGCGGGCGTCCCGCCACCAGGATGGCGCGGGTGCGCGGCGCGCGGCCCTGCAGGCGCACTTCGGTGCCGTCGCCCAGCACCGCCAGCTCCTGCTGCTCGAGAACGGCCGCGTCGCGCGACACGCCCACCGACAGGCCACCCTCGTACACGTAGACGAAGGCCGAATGGCCCTCCGGCACCGGCAGCGCGAAATCCACGCCGGCGTCGAGGCGGATGTCCATGTAGATGGGATCCGTGGCCGGCTGCTGCACCGGGCCCACGGCGCCATCCAGCGTTCCCGCGATGATCTTCACGTTCACGCCCGGGCGCTCCACCACCGGCAGCTTCGCGCCGTCGAACTCCTGGTAGTTAGGTGCCGACATCTTGTCCCTGGCCGGCAGGTTCATCCACAGCTGGAAGCCGCGCATGCGGCCCTCGCGCTGCTCGGGCATTTCCGAGTGCACGATGCCGCGGCCCGCGGTCATCCACTGCACGGCACCGGGCTCGAGCACGCCCTCGTGGCCATGGTTGTCCTTGTGGCGCATGCGGCCGTCCAGCATGTATGTCACGGTCTCGAAGCCGCGATGCGGATGCTCCGGAAAGCCGGCGATGTAGTCCTCGGGCTTGTCGGTGCCGAACTCATCGAGCAGCAGGAACGGATCGAGGTCGGGCAGCCGTGGCTGGCCGATGACGCGCGTGAGCTTGACGCCGGCGCCGTCGGACGCAGGCTGGCCGCGCAAGGTCTGGACGACCGCGCGGGACGTGTTCAGAACATCATTTGTTTGGGCATTCATGGGTCGCAGTACATGGTGCCAAACAGCCTCAAAGCAAGGCCGGGCTCCGGTGTACTAACCCGTTGAAATTGCTAGCTGAACATCAGCTTCGAGGCGTGCTGCTCCGCGGTAGGCGGCAGGAACGGAGCGCTGGCATTGGCGCTGCAGTTCGTGACCTCGCCCACCAGCACCCGCTGGCCGTCGGTGTACAGGTCGATGCGTACGAACGAGAAGGGCGCGCTCAGCGCCCGCGCCACCAGCAGCATTTCGCCGAGCGTGGCGGGTTTCGGCAGCACTCCAGAGGCACGCGGATACGTCATGGAGAAATCCTGCTCGTTCCACTGCGGGTCGAAGATCTTGCGCGTGTGATGTGTGTGCCGGTCGATATCGACCATCACGAACTTGGGCGTGCCGCGCCAGCAGAAGATCTTGTAATCCTCCACATTCGTGGTGTCGAAGATCAGCGGCTCGACGATCACTTTCGGCTTGAGCGAACGGTAATTTCGCTCGCGCCCTGAATGATAGTAGTTCAGCGCAAACCACTTCTTGATGCGTTCGCGGTCGATGGGTTCGCCGCTGGACCGCAGGCAGACATGCGTGCTGGCGTGAGTCGGCTTGATCGCGCAGCGGGCCGGAAAATCGAAGCTGTCCACCTCCGCCGGGCTGCGCAGCACCGCGATCGTGGGCACGTTGTATTTCTCACCGATGGTCTGGCGCACGTAATCCTTCACCTGCTCCTTGTCCGAGACGTACACGCGCAGGGGATTTTCGATTTCGCCGGAGGTCTTGATCTGGAACCACACGTCGTTCCACATCATCTGTTGCTTTGGAAAGCGATGATGTTTCTTCAGGAACAGCAACCGGTGATACAGGTTGTCGAAGAAGCGCGTGTGCGGCAGGTGACGACGCAGGCGTGGCAGCAGCTTGTCGAGCAACCGGTAGAACGGTGTCGATGCCTGGCCAGGACGGGGGTCGTTACTCTCGAGGACGGCGCTCATTCTTGTGGGTCCTTGTTATGCGCCGCGATCATCCGTTAGCGCCCGGCCGGCGGCTGTAGGAACCCGGGACGCCCGGCAACGGAAAACGACTGAGGTCGGCGCCACGGAACGGCGCTCTTGGGTCGCAAAATCAAGGAGTTGGGTCCCGGCTTGCTTGACGAGCCCGCAGCCGGCCGTTCTAATACGCGCCCCTCATTCGGGGGTCACTCCAACGGCGGCCAGGTAGCTCAGTTGGTAGAGCAGCGGACTGAAAATCCGCGTGTCGTTGGTTCGATTCCGACCCTGGCCACCACTTCGAGAAATGGGGACATTCCTCATTTCCTAGCAAAAGGGGACGCACCTCAAAGAGGTGCGTCCCCTTTTGCTTTTCGCGCACCCGCACGGATAAAGAGGCTGCGGAGGAAATGAGGAATGTCCCCATTTCTCGAAGTGGTGGCCAGGGTCGTAATGCCTGCGCTCGCTTCGCGAGCGCGTTCGGCCGGGCGAGCACACGTTAAGTGTGCTCGCTGAAGGCACCGGCCGAACCCAACCCTGGCCACTTTTTTACGCTCGCTGCGCGAGCGGGCGGTTTACCCGGCTATTGAATGCTGCTCACTTTGCCGTTGTCGCCGAAGTTGACGACCATCTGCGAGAAGCGGTTTTTCCAGTAGCGCCATGACGATGACTTCAGATCCGGAGTGGCGTGAAACGGTGGGCGTCCCATCGCGAACAGCACACCTTCGCGCGTCATGCCCACCTGGGGCTGGCCGCTGCGAATGCCTTCCTGGTCCACCTTGTTCAGCGACTGCATTTTCGCCTTGTCGCAGGTGGCTCCAAAGTAGATGGTCTGCACGGCCTGCTGGAATGACACGCCGGCGCCCGCCGTGAAGCCTTCGTAGCCGATCTCGAAAGGCTGGCCGTTGTACTCGAACGCCAGCTTCTTCTTGCCCACCTTCGTGACGGTCACGTCGGAACAAACGGGAATGAGGCCGGGCAACTGATAGTTCAGCGTGAACAGTACCCGGCGGTGCATGTCCGGGTGCAGATTGGCCAGGGTTTGCAGCTTGTCACCCTTCTTGATGTCGGCCAGCGACGGGGCGGCGCAGATCATCGACGCAGCCACCAGCAGGGCGCTCCAGGCGCGAGGTTTCACGAGCATCTCCTCAGGTTTGTGTAAGGCGATGCAATTTTTGCCCGGACGCGGGTGCCCGCGCCGACGACTCGGTCACAAGTGGCGAGTCCGCTACTTGAGCGTCGGGATGCGCACCTCGATCACCGCGCGATCACGCAGCCGGACGCTGCCGCCCAGGAATGTCGAAGAGCCGATCTCCATCGCATAAAGCAACTCGCGCGTGCCGCTCTGCTCGCGAATCGATGACGGCGGGCCGAGGGCCGTGATCACCTCGAGCTCGCTCATGCCGGGACGTAGCCGCTGCCACTTGGCGGCGTCGAGCCAGGCGTGAGCAGTTGGTGTCTCCAGGTTCAGCGCCGGCGGGGGCGGGCGGCCGTCCATGTCCGGTCGCGTGGCCTGCAGGCGCAATTGCTCAATCTGGCGCGACAACGTCTGCAGTTCTATTCGAAGCGTGCGGACGTCCTGTTCCAGGCGCGTGACGCGCGCGTCGTCCGCGGCCAGTGCCATGGCCGGCATGCAAAGCAGCAGCAGGATTCGCATTGTCATGATGATTCCGAGTGGAATTTCCCGGGAAAGTTTTGCTCCAAGCAGGGCGACCTATTCAGGAGGAAGGATGAAAGTGTCCGGACGCATTGGAATATTGCTGCTGATCGCGATTGCCAGCATTCCGCCATCACAGGCGGCTGACCAGGAGCTGCCGGCGGCACTCATGCGCCAGGGCAGCCCGCAGGACTTCGACTTCGAAATCGGCAAATGGAAGACGCAGCTCAAGCGTCTGACCAATCCGCTTTCGGGGCAAGAAGGCAAGTGGGTGGAATACCAGGGCACGACGCTGGTTCGCCCGGTCTGGAACGGGCGCGCGAACCTGGTCGAGCTCGACGTCAAGGGACCCGCGGGCCATATCGAAGGCTTGAGCCTGCGGCTGTTCAACCCCGAGACACGCCAGTGGAGCCTGAACTTCGCCAACGCGCGCGGCGGCACGATGACCACGCCCACGTTGGGCGGCTTCAGCCAGGGTCGCGGTGAGTTCTATTCCACCGACACGTTCGACGGCCGCGACATCCTGGTGCGCTTCGTGATCTCGGACGTGAAGCCCGACTCGGCGCGCTTCGAGCAGGCCTTCTCGGCCGACGGCGGCAAGACCTGGGAGGTCAACTGGATCGCAGTCGATACGCGCGTGCCGTAGCTCAGCTGCGCGGAACGATATTGGGATTCAGGTGGAAGAGGTTCTTCGGGTCGTACTTGGTCTTGACCTCGACCAGCCGCTCGAGATTCTCGCCGTAGGCGGAGCGCGCCTTCACATTGGCGTCACCGGCATTGAGGTTCGCGTACAGCCCCTGTGAATAGGGCGCGAACCCAGCCCAGGTCTGCTTCTGCCAGGCGGTGCGCGCGGCGGCCTGCTTCGGATCGTCCCAGGACGCGCGCACCACGAAGTTGTGGCTGGCATCCCGCGAGGGGTACGCCGTCGCACTGGAGGGCCGGCGACCTGCGGCACCGCCATGCTGGGTCAGGCTGATCTTGCCGAGTTCCGCGCCGGGTTGTTTGATGCTCTCGACCGCGTGGTCGAGCATGGCGGGCAACAGCTTCGTGATCTTGCCGCCCGACATGTAGTAGCCGCGGCCATGCGGCGATTCGCCGTCGTGTTCCGACTGCACGATCACCCAGGGTTTTTCCGCGACGCGTGTCGCGCATCGGCTTGCCGAACTTGCGGATGGCGGCGATGTCGCGCGCGGCGCTCGCCGCATCTCCGCAATGGCAGAGCGTGAAGTTGAGCTGCCGATTGCCGGCGTCATCGCACTCGAGCACGGGATCCATCCACAGCTCGTCCGACGCCTTGTCGCAGTAATCGGCGAAGGCATCCAGTACGCGGCGCGCCTGCTCGATCGGGAACACGATGTCACCGGCGATGCGCCTTGCCGGCTGAATTCGTGCGCGCGGAACTCGAACGAGGTCACGACGCCGAAATTGCCGCCGCCGCCCTGCAGTGCCCACAGCAGCTCCGGGTTCTCCTCGGCGCTGGCGACTGAACCGTTTGCCATCCGGCCGTGACCACGTCGGCCGAGATGAAGCTGTCGATGGTGAGACCGAATTTTCGCTGCAGGCGGCCCGAGCCGCCGCCCAGCGTGAGGCCCGCGACGCCGGTATGCGAGACGGTGCCGGCCGGCACCACCAGTCCGAAGGCCTGGGTCTCGCGATCCAGCGCACCTAACAACACGCCGGGTTCGCGTGCGCACGCTGCGAGTGCGCGGATCGACGCGCACGCCCTGCATGGGCGCCAGGTCGATCATGATGCCGCCTTCGCACACCGAATAACCCCGGCAGGCTGTGGCCGCCGCCGCGCACGGCCACCAGCAGATCCTGGCAAGCGGCGAACTGCACCGCGCCGATGACGTCGGCGGTGCTGGCGCAGCGCGCGATCACCGCCGGATGTTGGTCGAAGGCCCCATTCCAGACGCGCCGCGCGGCTTCGTAGCCATCGCTCGCGCGCGTGAGCACGGCGCCGCGCTGCTGCGCGCGGAAATCTCCGATGTCGGACGGCCTTGAGGACGATGGCGCCGCCGGTGCGCGAGACGGCGGGTATGTCAGTTGATTCATTGGCGCGCGCCCAGCGCGGTCTTCCGAGAGCGCCTGCCGCCGCAAGCGCCAGCGAGCTGCGCAGAAAGTCTCTTCGTATCATGGGACGTGCTCCGTCGGCTCGGATACCGATTCTTGGAATCTTCAGCTTACGGGAAGGTAACAGCACCTCTACTATGCACGCCATGAATCTCGAATGGTTTGGCTACCTCGCCGCAATCCTTACCACTGGGTCCTTCGTGCCGCAGGCCGTCATGACCATCCGGTCCCGCAATACCCGCGGCATTTCGCTGGCCATGTACGTGTTCTTCACCGTCGGCGTGGCGCTGTGGCTGGTGTACGGCATCGCGCTCGAGTCCTGGCCGATGATCCTGGCCAACACCGTGACCCTGGGGCTGGCGGCGACCATCCTCGCGCTGAAGCTGCGCTACGGATGATCGCCGCGACGCGCTATTTGCTGGCGACGTCCTTCGAATTGCCGATCGATTCGTCCCAGCTCTTCGAGCCGCTGACGCCGTCGAGGAAGGGCAGCGCCGCATCCACCAGCTTGGGCGAGAAGAAGATGTCGTAGTGCGTCTGGTCCGGCAGGATGGCCAGGCGGTTCTTCGACAGGTTCTCGCGCTGCCAGCCGGCGTCGCGCAGACCGCCGCCTAACAACTTGTAGAACTCCACGATGTGCTCGGGCCGGTACATGTCGCCGTCGCCGAACACCAGCATGGTGGGCATGGTGAGTTTCTTCACGTCGGCCGAATAGTCGTAGTGGCCGCGCATGAAATCGCCGATGGCCTGCAGCAGGCGCGGGAAATCATCGGGTTTGGGTGCGACGGCGACGTACGACTTGTACATCGGCGTCTCCTTCATGAACTCCATGCTCGGCGGCACCGATCTGCTTCTGCTGCTCGCGGATGTCGGGATAGAACGCTTCATCGGAAAATCCCGCCGACACCAGCACCAGGCGGCGCACCTTGTCCGGGTGCTGGACGGCGAAGCGAAATCCGACGCCGCCGCCGAACGAGTAGCCGAGCACGTCCACTTGCTTCGTAGCCGAGCTCGTCGACGACGGTGGCGATGTCGTCGCCCATGTCGACGAGATCGAATTTGCGCGTGCCGAGCCCGGTGCGGCCGTGACCCTGCAGGTCGATGGCAATGACCTGTCGGTGATCGGCGAAGCGCGGCAGGATGGGACGATACATGTCGGTGGAGCCCAGTCCGCCGTGCAGCAACAGCAGGGGTTCGCCCTTGCCGCTGATCTCGTAGTAATAGTTGAGGCCATTGGCCTTCACGTAGCCGGTCTTGGTGGCGCCCTGCGCCGTGGTGCAGGCCGTCAGGGCCAGCACCGCCGCTGCGAGAAATTTCATGTTTGCTCCTTGGGTAACAGTTGTTGACGGTTACCTGTTGGTCGAACGGCAATGGGGCAAATCGACAGCGAGTTCGACGCTGGCCGAGATTCGGCGTATTTTTGCCGCGCCACGCAACCAGAGCGAGCCAGCTTGAACGCCAACGAAGCCGCCGTCACCGGATCCGCCTCCGACAAACTCTCCAAAACCCTGCTCGCGCGACACCTGGTGATGATTTCCATCGGCGGAATCATCGGCGCCGGGGTGTTCGTCGGCAGCAGCGCGGCCATCGCCACCATCGGCCCGGCCGTCATCCTCAGTTACGTGTCCGCGGGCATCGTGGTTTACGCCGTGATCCGCATCCTGGCGCGCATGGCCATGGATCAGCCGGGCCTGGGCTCGTTCACCGAGTACGTGCGCGCCGGACTGGGCAATGGCGCGGGCTTCATCGCCGGCTGGCTGTACTGGTGGTTCTGGGTGGTGGTGGTTGCGATCGAAGCGATCGCCGGCGCGCAGACCATCCATGCCTGGCTGCCGATGCTCGACGTCTGGCAGATCGGCCTCGGGTTGATGGCGCGTGCTCACCGCCGTGAACCTGACTTCGGCGCGTTCCTACGGCGAGTTCGAATTCTGGTTCGCGTCCATCAAGGTCGCCGCGATCGTCGTATTCATCGTGGTGGCCGCGTCCTGGTTGCTGGGCGTCGGCAACCCGTCTTCGCCCGGCCTGGCGAATCTCAGCGCACACCAGGGTTTCGCGCCGTTCGGCTGGGCCGCGATCCTGACCGGCGTCACCACCGTGATCTTCTCGATGGTCGGCGCCGAGATCGTGACGGTGGCCGCCGCGGAATCCGCGGAATCGAACCGCACCATGTCGCGGCTGGCCGCCACCGTCGTGCTGCGCATCCTGCTGTTCTACGTGCTCTCGATCGCGCTGATCCTCTGCATCGTGCCGTGGACGCAGTTCAAGTCCGGCGATTCCTCGTTCGCGCTGGCGCTGCAACACATCGGCATTCCGGGCGCGGCCACGATCATGAACGTCATCGTGCTCACCGCGGTGCTCTCCTGCCTGAACTCCGGCGTGTACGTCACCGCGCGCGTGCTGTTCGCGATGGCGGACAAAGGTGACGCGCCGCGCTGGCTGACGGCGGTGAACAAGCGCCAGGTGCCGGCGCGCGCCATCCTGCTGGGCAGCGCGTTCGGCTTCGTGGTGATGCTCATGCGCGACATCGCTCCCGAGAAGCTGTTCAGCTTCCTGCTGAACTCCTGCGGCGCGCTGATGATGTTCACCTACATGTTCGTGGCGGTCGCGCACTTCAGGTTTCCGTACTCGAAGCCCGAGCTGCGCACCGCGAACGGTGCTCCGCTGATGGCGGGCGGTGCCGCGCTGGCCATGCTGGCGGTGTTGATCGCGATGACCGTCATGCCCAGCAAACAACCGGAGATGTGGGCCAGCCTGGCGTGCCTGGCTGTCATCGTCATCGCCCTCGTGATCAAGCGCCTGAGCGTCAGGGCTGGACAGCCGGCGGCGTGACTTCCTGCAGATAGTCGAGCGCCCGCTCGAGTACCTTCGCGCCCGGATATTCGTGGCTGAAGTTGGGCAGGTCGAACAGCAGCGTATTGGTCATGCCGGCGCGCTGGTATCTGGCAGACAATTCGCGCACGTCGTACCGGCTACGTGGTTCGGCTCGCGCACCTGCTGACAATGCCACCGCGCAGCACAGCAAGACCCAGCGCGCCCTCACCACTTGAGGACCGGCAGCGGTCGCAACGGGTGTGTGCGCGCCTGGCGTAGCGTGAGCTGAATCAGTCGCCTGTGAAATCCCGCGTTCGGCCATCGCGTGACGATCGCGCGGAGGCGCGTGCGCGGCAAGCCGAATGTGAGCAGTCCGAGCGAGACGTCTATCCAGTCGGCACGGCGAAAGGGTTCGATGAGCTCCGTGTCGGTGCCGCGATACGCGCGCACCTTGTGATGCTCGCGGATCATGCCGGAGATTCCGGCCTGCCAGTCTTCGTGGCCGGCGCAGGCGAGATGCTGGCAGGCGAGGTCGATGGACGGTGCCAGGTAGTCGAAGGTGTGCGCAGTCCAGATGCCGAGATCGTGAAACGCGGCTGCAAGCGCGACCTTCTCGAAGGTCTGCGCGTCGCAGGGACTCAATGCCGCGCACAGATTCGCAACCCGGTAAGCATGATTGCGATAGGCGGTGAAATCTTCGCCCAACTCGGCCGCGTGCGCCTCCAGCACGCGGTCTAGGGAGGCAATGTTCTCGAGCAGCAGGTGCGTCCCCGTTTGCTAGCCTGTTTTCAAGAGAGATTTGGGGGGAGTGTCCCCATTTGCTTCTCGATCCAGGCGCGGATGTCCGCCATGACGGTTTCCTTGCCGATGTCATTCAGCGGATCGTGGAAGAAGCCTTCGTACAGCTTCAGCGTCTTGTCCGCCGAGCTGGCGCGCGCATAGAACTCCTGGCTGCCCTCGGGACGCGTCACGGTGTCCTTGGTGCCATGAATGATGAGCAGCGGCAGTGTGAACTGCGGGAAGTCGCGCTTGAGGCGCTCGTCGGCGCGCACCATTTCGGCCACGGTCTTGGTGGGCTGGACTTCGTTCGCGAGCAGCGGATCGTCGATCAATGCCTGCACCACCTTGGGATCGCGCGAGAACTCTTTCTTCGGCAGGTTCAGCACGTGCGCGTGCGGTGCCAGGTGCGAAAGCCCCTTGAGCACGGCCAGCGCGAAATCCGGCGCGGGCACGCGGTACGCAAAACTCTCGCAGATCAGGCCCGCGATGTCCTTCTGGTTGTCGAGCACGTAGTTGCAGGCGATCACGCCGCCGGCACTGTGGCCCAGGACGAAAATCGGTAGTCCGGGCTCGCGCGCTCGCGCGAGTTTCACGGTCATGTCGAGATCGCTCTGGTATTCGGAGAACTGCTCGACGTAGTAGCGCTCGCCGTCGGACTTGCCGCGGCCGCGATAGTCGAGCGCGTACACGGCCAGGCGGCTGGCTAACAACTGCTCAGCGGCCCAGAGGTAGTAGCCGCTGTGCGAGTTGAAGCCATGCGACAGCACGACGACTGCGCGAGGGGTGCCTTCCGGCCGCCACGAACGATTGAAGATCTTGAGTCCACCCACGCCGGTGAGTGACTCTTCTTTATAGGTGTCAGACATCACACATCCCCGTGATTGTTCTGGGGCGTGTTATAGCGTTCCGCTGTGACGATAGCCATGCATCCAAAGGCGCATGCGCGAGCGCACCCTATTGGGGCATGTTGTTAGAAGCGATAGCTGAGCTCGGCAAACACCGAGGCGCGGCGCTTGCCTTCGATGTCCGCGCCGGTGAGCGGCGCGGCCACTTCGAGATAGCCGGTCAGGCTGGACCCTTGCAGTGCAAAACCGGTTCCGGCCGTGGTCGCGGACTCGCGGCCCGGACGATCCTGCTTCCAGGCGGCGCCGAAATCATAGAAGCCGTAGGCCGAGAGGCGCCCGAACATGCCGTCGGTGTTGAGCAGATCGCGGCGCAACTCGAGTTTGGCGCCCACGCCGCGATCGCCGGCGATCTCGGTAACCTCGAAGCCGCGGCCCAGGCGGTCGCCGCCGATCTTGAACCGTTCACTGTCCGGCAACACATAGCCCGTGTGTTGCGCGAAGGCGTCGACGCGCGCCGACCAGTCAGTGGCGAAGCGGCGATAGAGCGTGCCGGTGAGTTGGGCCAGCAGGAAGTCCACGCGCCGCGGGTCGTTGACCAGGTCTTCGGCCTGCAGTCCGGCGCCGAACGCATCCAGACCCTTGCGCAGCACCAGGCCGGCCGAATATTGCGTCGCGCCCGCGCTGCGCCAGCTGCCGCGCAGCGCGGTTTCGACGATGCGCAGCCGGTCTTCGCGAATGGCCACGCCGCCGCGGTCGATCATGAGGTCGTCGGCATCGAAGGCGGCGCCGACGCTGAGCGAGGAAGTCGAGTCCTGATGCAGCGGATGCGAGACGCGCAGCGTGGCGCGTTCGCGCAGGTATTCGTCGTCGAGGTTCAGCGGGGCCTCGTTCGGTGCCGAGCGCGAACGGAACAGCAGCGCGTTGGCATGAGTACCCGCCTGTCCCAGCCCGACGTCGGCATACAGCCCACCGCCCAGGTACTCACCGGGATCGGTGGCGGCCGCGAAGATCAGGCCGAGCTTGTCCTGTCGCCCGAGCAGCCCGTTGGCAAAAAACTGGCCGAGTACGAAGGCCGGCCCGACCTGGTCGGTGCCACGATTGTTCATGCGCACCACGCCGTCGACGGGTGAGAAATCGGATTTCACCACCAGCTCGAATGCATTGCGCTGCTCTACGCGGCGCGTGCTGGCCGTGATCGCCAGGCCCGCGATCTGCCGCATCGCGCGCAGCGCGTCCGGTACGTCGTTCTTGCGCAGCGGGCGCGCACCCTCGAGGCGTGCGCCGATCTGTTCGAGCTGCGCGCCATATCGGCCGCTGTCGCCCTCGAAAACCACGGCGCTCACCTGTGCCTCGAACAGCCGCACGCGCAGCACGCCGCGGCCGGTCAGCGAGTCGTCCAGCTTGATCTCGGGCCGTACGAATCCGTCCTGCTCGTAGAGCGCCAGCAAGGCGTCGACGATGGCTCGTGCACCCTCGCGCGAGATCGGTTGTCCGAGCTGCTCGCGGTAGGCCGCGAACAGGCGCGCCGCGTCGTAGGCACTGCTGCCGTCGACGACCACGGTCGTGAGCATTGGTGTCGCCGGAGCGGGCGCGGGCGCAGTAGTTAGTTTGGCGGCCGGGAGCGGTGTTTGCGCCTGCGCGCCGCGCCCCGATATGCCCGTGGCAATTATGACAAGCGCGGCGGCCGCGAGCCGTCGCGAATGCATTTTCACAGTGCCCCTGGCAGTTATTGTCATTTGCGCGCGCCTGTACCGGTGCGTCGGGAGTTCGGGCGCGCATTCTCCGCGCAACCCGCGCGAAGTGATGAGATGCGACTCACATTGTGACGGGTGCTCCCCTAGTAGGATTCGCCGCATACGAATAAGGGGATGGGCAATGACCCGTTATAACCATAATGAGTTCTCGATGACTCATGTAGTTAGGTATTGGCTTTCGACCGTGCTGGCCTGCGCGGCGCTGTTCGGCGCGCCCGCGGCGCAGGCGCTCGACACCGGCGACATCGTGGTCGCGAGCGTGAAGGGCGAAGTGCACGTCACCATGATAGGCGCCGAGCGCGCGGTGCGCGCCGGCTCCGTGCTCGAGCTGCCCGCGACGGTGCGTACCGGCCGCGGCGGCGCCATCGAGCTCCGGCAGGGCAAGACTTCCGTGAGCGTCGGCCCGGATACCTTGCTGGAATTCCCGGCTCCGGAGACGCGCGGCGGTGCCATCGATCGCATCGTGCAGCCGCGCGGCAATGCGTTCTACGACATCGGCAAGCGCGCAGGGCGCAAGCTGCGCGTGGAAACGCCGTACCTGGTCGGAGTGGTCAAGGGCACGCAATTCAACGTCGCCGCCCAGGACGACTCCACCACGATTTCCCTGTTCGAAGGCCTGCTCGAAATTCGCGCGAGCGACGACAGCTCGGTGGTCGACATCAAGGCCGGCGAGATCGCCTCGCGCCGGCGCGGCGACCAGGGCATTGGCGTGTTGAAGATGGATTCCGGCAAGGCGCCTCCGCCGCGTGCACCGGCCGGGGCCGGTACCGGGCCAACGACGCCGCGTCCGGCTCCGGTGAGCAGTGACCATGATTCTTCATTTTCCGGGCGCGACGAAATCACGCGGCCCGCGGGCGATGCGCCGGTGGCCAGCGCTCCTGTGGTCGACTCCTCGAGCGAAATCGCCGTGACTACTGGAAGCAGCGCCGACGTGGGCGGCAGCGTTGCGGCGGTAACTGATACAGCCGCGGCCGAAGTGTCGGCCAGCGTCGGCACGGACGCGACCAATGCCGCGGTCGATGTATCCCTGGGCGCCGGATCCTGCCGTGGACGTGGCGGCTGGTGCGAATGTGAGCGCCGGTCCCGCGAGCGTCGATGTCAGTACGGCAACGAATGTGGATCTGGGCGCGGGCAGCGTCGACCTGGGCGCCGGCGCGGCGCTTGCCGCGGGCCCGGCCAGCGTGGACACGGCGGTGAGCGCCGGCGTCGACCTGGGGCAGGGCGCGGCCAGCGTGGATGTGTCCGCCTCGACCAGCGTGGACGTGGGCAGTGCGGCCGCGGTGGACGTCGATGCCGGCGCGGCCGTGGATATCGGCTCCGGCGCGGCCAGCGTCGACGTGGGCGCCTCGACCAGTGTGGATCTGGGCAGCGCCGCGGTGGACGTGGGCGCGGACGCGGCGGTCGGTCTCGGCGCCGGACATGCCGCGAGCGTCGATGTGAACGCCGGCGTGGATGCCGGTCCCCTATCTACCGACGTGGGGGCGGGTGCCGCGGTAGACCTTGGAAACGGCCAGGGCGCGGCCAACGTGGATCTCGGGGTCGCGGCCGATGTCGGCAACGCGGTCGCCGTCGATGCCGGAGTCGGCGCCGCCGTGGATGTGGGCCCCGGCGCTGATGTGGCCGTGGCCGCCGACGTGGGCGCCAGTGTCGCAGGCGTGGATACCGCGGTGACCGCGGGTGTCGACGTGGGCGCCGGCAACGTGGACCTGGGCGTCAGCGTGGCGGGCGTGGATCTCGGAGTCGGCGTCGACCTCGGTCTCGACGACAACGACCAGGGGCAGGACACGGGCAACACCACGAGTGCACCGGCCACGCCGGGTAACGTCGTGAACGACGTCGTCGACACCGTCGATGGTCTGCTCAATGGCTTGTTGCGCAAACCAGGCAAGAAATGATTCGTATCGGGCGCCGTCAGATCTGGTGGTTGATCGCGCTCACGACGTTGCTGATCGTCGGCGGGCTCGAAGTCACGGACCAGTTGCGGCCGCTCGAGAATGCGGCCACCGATGCGCGTGCCCGCCTGCTGCGACGAGAAGTCTCTTCGAATGTCGTCATCGTCGGCATCGATGCGGCCAGCCTGAAGGAGCTGGAAAGCTGGCCCTGGCCGCGCGAGCATCACGCCAATCTCATCAAGCAGCTGAGCCTCGCCAGTCCGCGGCGCGTATTTCTCGACATCGATTTCAGCTCTCCGTCGAACGATGTCGGTGACGCGGTGTTCGACTCCGCGCTGGCGCGGCGCCGCGATTTTCCGGTGCTGCTGCCCACCTTCTTCCAGTACGCGAGCAGCGCGGATCAGCACCTCATCGTGAGCCGTCCGTTGCCGCGCTTCGCGCGCAGCGTCGATCTCGCCGGCGTCAACGGGATTCCCGGACCCGACGGCCTGACGCGCGAATGGCGCAACTTCTGGACGCTGGAGGGCGAACGCCTGGCCAGTGTCATCGACCCGGGCCGGCTGCTGCCCGAAGAACAGCCGGTGGCCATCGACTTTTCCATTTCACCCGGCTCGTTCAGCTATGTCTCGTACGCGGACGTGGTCAATGGCCGCGTGTCGCGCGAGTTGTTCAACGGCAGATCGGTATTCGTCGGTGCCACGGCGCTCGAGCTGAACGACATCATTGCCGTGCCGGTGTACGGCAACCTGCCGGGCATCGTGGTGCAGGCGCTGGCGACCGAGACCGTGAACCTGGGCGCGCCCAGGCAGATCCCGGGTTGGGGCGCGGCGCTGCTGCTGGCGCTCTGGACGGCGCTCGCGGCGATGCTGTTCGACGCGAGGTGGCGCCGCAATCTCGGTGTGCTGGCGTTGCTGCTGGTCGCGGCTGTGGGCATCTCGGCCTATGCGTACAGCGCCCATCGCCTGGTGATCGACTGTGCCGCGCCCATGCTGATCATCGCGCTGCTGTTCGTGGCGGCGGCCGTGCGCTCGCTCGAGATACAGACCTGGCGCGCCATCTCGTACGCCATCGGCATGCGGCGTCGCGACGCGTTGCTGAAGAGCGTGGTGCAGTCGTCCACCGACTGCATCGTGTGCATCGACGACGACGGCATCATCAAGACGGCCAATCCGGCCGCGGCGCGTCTGTTCAACTGCGCCGCCTACGATCTGGTCGACGAGCCCATCTCGAAGTTCATCACGCTGTTCGCGGGTGATGGCGCCAGCGCGCGCCTCGGCGCAATGCACGGCGCGATCCGCGAGTGCGACGCGCGCACCCGTGACGGTGAAGTGTTCCCGGTGGAGATCTCCTTGAGTCGCGTGCGCCTCAACACCGAGCGGCTGCACACCGCCATCGTGCGCGACATCCGCGAGCGCCGCGCTCAGACGCGCCGCCTGCAGCACCAGGCCACGCATGATTCGCTGACTTCGCTGCCGAACCGGGCCGCGCTGCTGGCGCAACTCGAGCGCGGACTCGCGCCGGACCGTTCGCAGCCCTCGATTACCCTGCTGATGCTGGACCTGTGCCGCTTCAAGGAAGTCAACGACACGCTGGGCCACAACGTCGGCGATCGCGTGTTGTGCGAGGTTGCGCATCGCTTCCAGCAGGCGCTGGGCGACCGCGGTTTCATCGCCCGTATCGGCGGCGACGAATTCACCGTGGTGCTCGACCAGCCACATTCCGCCGAGACCATCGCCAGCACCTCGCAGTCGCTGGCTGACTGCCTGCGCGCGCCGATCGACGTGGCCGGCATTTCCATCGAAGTCGGCGTCAGCATCGGCATCGCGCGGTTTCCGCAGGATGCCAGCGAGGCGCAGACGCTGCTGCGTCACGCCGACGTGGCCATGTACCTGGCCAAGAAACGCGGTTCACCTTTCGAGTACTACGATGCCGCTCTGGATGAGAACAGCGTGCGCAAACTGGCCATCGGCGGCGAGTTGCGTTCGGCCATCGCCGGTGGACAGCTCGAGCTGCACTTCCAGCCGCAGGTGAACCTGCGCACCGGCATGGTGGACAGCGCCGAGGCGCTGGTGCGCTGGTTCCATCCCACGCAGGGCGCGATTTCGCCGGCCGAGTTCGTCGCGATCGCCGAGTCCACCGACCTCATCCGGCCGCTCACCGAGTGGACGCTGAGCGGCGCGCTGTCGCAGGTGCGCGGCTGGCGCGAGCGTGGCGTGCACGTGCGTATCGCGGTGAATCTCTCGGCGCGCCTGCTGCAGGACACCGCCTTCCCCGCGCACCTGCAGAAACTACTGGAGCAATCCGGCGTCTCGGCTCCGTCACTGGAGCTGGAGATCACCGAGAGCGCGATGATGCTCGACCCGGCGCGCGCGCTGCGTGTGATCCAGGAAATTCACAAGCTGGGCGTGCTGATTTCCATCGACGATTTCGGCACCGGCTATTCCTCGCTGGGTTATCTGCGCGACCTGCCGGTGCATGCGCTCAAGCTCGACAAGTCCTTCGTGCTTGGCATGCGCAACAACACCGACGACCGCATCATCGTCGAGTCCACCGCGCAGATGGCGCATGCCTTGCGCCTCGAGCTGGTGGCCGAGGGCGTGGAAAGCGAGTGGGACGCGCAATTCCTCGCCGCGGCCGGGTTACGACTACGCGCAGGGATATCGCTACTCCGCGCGCGCTTCCGGCCAGACAAGTGCCTGGCCTGGATCGCGGAGTTCAATGCCACCGCCATGCTCACGGCCGGCGACACCACCATCATTACGGCGCTACGCTCGAGAAGCGGAAGTGGTGTCAGGCAGGGATTGCCGGGATTCGAACCCTGCGCCAGCAAAAGCGCTAACGCACCTCGGGCATGATGCTCGGCACCCACGCAATCCCGATCTGGAAGCCGATGTCCGGCGTGTTGTTGAGGTTCTGCAGGTTCTCGGTGATCGCGAACGACATCAGCACGTCAGTCGAAGCGATGGCGGACGCCCAGGCTGAGCTGGAACTTGTCGCTCAGCAGCTCTTCGAGATCGGTCTGCTCGCGCCGATAGACGCTGCTGGCTCGCATATCCCTGCAGGTTGACGTTGGTGCGTCGCGGTGAGCCGCCGCTCCCAGCCGATGACGATCGTCGGAATGATCTGCGCCTCGTGCGGCACCGGAACACGTTCGCCCGCGTAGTACACGGCGGCGAAGTCCATGTGGAACGCGTTGCGTCCGCCCAGGTGACGCAGCGAAGCCTGCATGCCGTAGTCGGTGCGTCCGGTGGACAGCAGCAGGCGCTCCCCTTCGAGCGGCACCTTGATCGCGGCCTCGACCGACATCTGCCAGTGCTTCGGCAGGTGGATACCCGAGTAGCGCAGGCCGAACACCGGATCCATGAATCCATCCGTGCGCGGCGCATTGAGCAGCACCGCCTGGCCGCCCTTGAGGTCGTAGATCAAGTTGGCGTCGTTGCGCGTCGACCGCCGGCCGCCCGAAGCTGCTGAAGCCGAGGAAGTCGTGGAAATTGCTCGATGCTGGAGTCCATGAAGCCGCCCTGATACGACACCGCGGTGGCGATGGCGTAGGCGGTCCACTGGCTCGAGATCTTGTAGTGCACCGCGAAGTCCAGTGTCGCCGTCTCGACGTCGAGCTAGATAGTTCTCGCCGGGCAGATCCTGGATGGCCTGGACCTCCGCGGGGCCGATCTCATGCCGGCCTTCGGACTCGAGCTGGTCAAGTACTTTTCGACGTTGGGACTCAATGCCCAGGTGTTCTGGTAGCCGAGCTCGGTCTCGAACGCGAAGGTGTGCGGCTCGATGCTGATCGCATGCGCCGGGCGCATGTCCAGGCGCAGGAATCCGAAAGGCGTGAGATCCCGCGAGCGCAGCATGCCGTAGAAACGACCGCCCTCGGCGGCACGGCTGGCGGCGTCGAAGCGGCAAAGCAAATCGCGGCGATGCGTCAGCGCACGTCCAGCTGTCATGGAACCTCGATGTTCCTGTTTGTACGTGGTTTACCAGCCGCCGCGCGCGGCTTCAATCAGCCGCTTTCCCCATCCGCAGCTCCGAATGGGCGTTGCATATGAACAACATATGCAACTTCGGGCCGGCGCATCAGGACCTTCACTGGTCGCGCACGTACCACAAGGAGCTTCCCTTTTCAGGGACGCAGGCGTAGATATGCGGGCACTTCGCCGCAGGGATGGGGGACGGCGATCAAACCACCAGGAAGGGTGAACGCATGAAAAAGCCTATTGGTTATTTCCCGTTCTTGTTAGCCGCCGGCGCGGCGTATGGCCAGACCGCCCCCGACGAAACCGAGATGCAGGAAGTCGTGATCACCGGCTCCCGCATCATTCAAACCAGCGCGAACGCGCAACAACCCATCTCCATCATCGACCGCAACGCAATCGACCGCACCGGACTCGCCAGCGTCGGCGACCTGCTGCAGCAGGTGACCGCCGGCGGCAAGGCGCTCAACGCCAAGTTCAATTCCTCGGGCAACTTCGGCTACCCGGCCGATGGCGGCGGCATCGGCGCGGGCTCGGCGCAGGTCGACCTGCGCAACCTGGGCTCCAAGCGCGTGCTGGTGCTCGTCGACGGCATCCGCTGGGTCAACGAATCCTCCGCGTCCGGCGTCTCCGGCGCGGCCGACCTCAACACCATCCCGCTGAGCATCATCGATCGCATCGAAGTGCTGGAAGACGGCGCCTCGGCGATCTATGGCTCCGACGCCATCGCCGGCGTGGTCAACATCATCACGCGCAAGAATTTCGAAGGCGTCGAGCTCAACGCCTATCGCGGCGAATTCGAGCTCGGCGGCGCCACCACCGATGCCAGCATCACGCTCGGCGGCGGCGGCGAGTCGTTTCTCGGCCTGTTCGTCGCGAGCTTTTACGAGCAGGACGAGATCGGTTCGGCCGAGTGGGAGCAGTCGTCGTTTCCCGCAGCCGCGCGCCGGCCTGCGCGGCCGGCAGCTCGGGCACTTCCGCAGGGCCGCTTCCGCTTCTGCGATCCGGCGCGTCCCGCGGGCACGCTCGGTTCCTGCACCGACGCCCGATCATGCGCTACGACCTCACGCTGAATAACGGCACCACGACGCCGGTGTGGAACCCGGCCGATCCAGCCGCGGGCACCTACCACGCCTTCGGCGGCAGCGATCGCTTCAACTTCGCGCCGTTCAACCTGCTGCTGACGCCGTCCGAAGCGCAAGTCGATGTTCGCGCGCGTGGACTTCGACGTCTCCGACGACGTGACGCGTGTACGCCAAGGGCCTGTTCAACAACCGCGAGTCGACCAACCGCGCGGCGCCCGAGCCCATCTTCGTCGGCCCGGGCGCGGGCACCGGAGGCCTCGCCGACACCATCAACATCTCGGCGCTCAATCCGTTCAACCCGTTCGGCATCGATCTCGACGCCGACAGCAACCTGCTGGTGTTCACGCGCCGCCCGCGTCGAAGTCGGCCCGCGCCTGTTCACGCAGGACGTCGACACCTGGTACTCGAATCTCGGAGTCGAAGGCACCTTCGGATCGCAGCAGCCGCTATCACTGGGATGTGAACGCGGTGTACTTCGGAGAACTACGCTTCGCAGGTTTTCACGAACGGCTACAACGTCGCGAAAATGGGCATCGCGCTCGGCGATCCGGCGGTTTGCGCGCAGGTGCCGGGTTGCGTGCCGCTCGACATCTTCGGTGGCCAGGGCCGGCCGTTCACGCAGGAGATGATCGACTACATCCGCACCACGCAGATCGATTCGAGCAAACAAGTCCTGACGCTGTTCTCGGCCAACCTGACCGGCGACCTGTTCAACATCGGTGACCGCGCCGCGGGCTTTGCCGTGGGCGCCGAGCATCGCAAGTACGCGGGCGATTTCCTGCCGGATCCGCTGCGCCAGAACGGCGAATCGCAGGACTCGTTCGCCGCGCCGGTGTCGGCCAGCTACGACGTGAACGAGCTGTACGCCGAGTTCAGCTTCCCGGTGCTCGAGTCGCTGGACCTCAGTGCCGCGGTGCGCTAGTCCGACTACTCCACCTTCGGCAGCGAGACCACCGGCAAGGTCGGGCCTGCGCTGGCAGCCCATCCAGGCGCTGGCGTTCCGCGGCACGTATTCGAAGGGTTTCCGTGCGCCGAACCTCGGTGAGTTGTTTGGTCTCACGCAATTCGCCGCGACGCTGACCGATCCCTGCGGCCCGACCGGCGGCAACGTCGTGAATGACGCCGATGGTCCCAACACCACGCCGCTGGAAACCGCGTGCCGCGCGCAGGGCGTGCCTTCGGGCTTCGAGCAAGCCAACACGCAGATCACCACGTTCACCGGTGGCAATCCCGATCTGGATCCCGAGGACTCGGACAGCTACACCGTGGGCATCGTGCACGATGCCACGTGGGCCGAGGGGTTCGCCGATCGATTGACCTTCGAGCTGACTTACTACAACCACCAGATCGACGGCGCCATCCAGGCGCTCGACATCCAGGCGCTGCTCAACGCCTGTCTCGAGGCCGGCGGCACGGATGCCGAGCTGTGCGCGCCGTTCACGCGCATCAGCAGCGGCGACCTGAGTCCGCCTAACAACTTCCTGGAGAACCTGGGATCGATCGAAACCGACGGCTTCGATTTCAAGATCGACTGGCGCAGCACCGAGATGTCATTTGGCACGCTCTCGGCCGGCCTGCAGGCGACGCGCGTGATGGATTACACCGCCGTGGACACCCTGGGCATCGTCGCGCAGCGCGCCGAGGGCATCGAGGTCAGCGACAGCGCCATCCCCAAGCTGCAGGCCAACCTGCTGCTGGGTTGGGGCAAGGGTCCGTGGGAAGTGAGCTTCACGACGCGTTACATCGATTCGGTGAACGAGTACTGCGGCAATGCACTGACGGCCGCGGTGCCGGGTTGCGACAGCGGCGAGACCTTCCACGAGCTGGGCTCGACCATCTACAACGACGTGCAGGTGGCGTGGACCAAGGCCTTCAACGTGGAAGGCTTCAAGCTGGGGCTCGGCGTCAACAACGTCTTCGATGAAGATCCGCCGATTTGCTACACCTGCTCGCTGAACGGATACGACGCCGGCACCTATGACCTGCCCGGCATGTTCTGGGCGGTGACGGCGAAGTACGGATTCTGACGACGAGTTAGAGAGGGGGATGGGAGAGGGGACACACCCCGAGAGGGGCGATCAGTATCCCCGGGCAAAGGCGCCGTTCACGCGGACTGGACGGCGCCTTTTTCATTTCGAATTCACTTCAGCGCCGAGTACTTCTCCGGGCTGAAGCCCACCAGCAGCTCCTTGCCGCGCTCGAGCACCGGGCGCTTGATCATCGACGGTTGCTCGAGCATGAGCTTCACGGCCCTGGCTTCCGTCGAGATTCGCCTTGGCCGCGTCGGGAAGTTTTCGGAACGTGGTGCCGGCGCGATTCAGCAGGGGCTCCCAGCCCACGGCCTTTGCCCACCTCAACGAGCTTCGTGCGATCTATCCCCGCAACCTTGTAGTCGTGAAACTCGTGCTCGACGTCGGTGCGCGTCGAGCCAGGCGCGCGCCTTTTTCATGGTGTCGCAGTTCTTGATGCCGTAGATGACTGTCTTCATAGGACGGGAATTGCCCTAGTTGCCGATTACATTCAATATCCTGCCCGACTTTGAGGACGAGAGGTTCTCGTGAACGACCAGCGCGCCTACCGCCTGACATCCATCGACATGCTGCGCGGCCTGGTCATCGTCATCATGGCGATCGATCACACGCGCGACTTCTTTCATGCCGGCGCGGCCATCGATCCCATGGGAGATCCGAACGTGCCGCTGGTCGCTGGCGCTCACGCGCTGGATCACGCACTTCTGCGCGCCGGTGTTCGTGTTCCTGTCCGGCACCAGTGCCGGGCTCATGGCGGCGCGCAAGATCGCCGCGCGAGCTGGCCTGGTTCCTGTTCACGCGCGGCGTATGGCTCATCCTCATCGAGATCTTCGTGATCTCCACGGCCACCACGTTCGCGCCCGGCGGCATCGAGCCGTTGGGCGGACGCACGCTGGCCTTCATGCAGGTGATCTGGGCCATCGGCGCCAGCATGGTGTTGCTGGCGGGCGCGCAGTTCCTGGGCCGCAAGGCCTGCCTGATCCTCGGCGCCGTCATCGTGCTCGGCCACAACCTGCTCGACGGTCATTGGCCCGAGGCGAAGGGCCTGCTCGACACCAGCCTGCCATTGTGGGCATCGCTGCACAGCGTCATGTCCAAGGCCGCCGGTCCCTTTCACTTTCTCTTCCTGTATCCGCTGCTGCCCTGGTTCGGCGTGATGCTGCTGGGTTTCGGCGCGTCGATGCTGTTCGAGCGCGCGCCCCCCGCCCGCGATCGTGCGTTGTTAGGCTGGGGATTGGGCATCACGGCGGCGTTCCTGGCGCTGCGCTTTGCCGACGTCTACGGCGAACCCAATCACTGGCAGGTGCAGGCGCACGGCGCGGGCACGCTCATCGACTTCCTGAACACCACGAAGTACCCGCCCAGTCTCGAATTCCTCGCCATGACGCTCGGGCCCGCGGCCATCTTCTGCGCCTATGCAGAGCGCATGCGCGGCTTTCTCAAGGAGATGTTCGTGACCTTCGGGCGCGTGCCATTCGCGTTCTACGTCGCGCACTTCTATCTATTGCACGCCTTGAGCGTGTTGCTGGGCGTCATGCAGGGCTTCGAGGCGCGGCAGCTCATGACGTTTCCGCCGTTCTATCCGCGGGGATACGGCGTATCGCTGCTGGCCGTGTATGGAGTCTGGGCCGGGGTCATCTTGTTGCTGTATCCGCTCTGCCGCTGGATGGCGGGAGTCAAGGCACGCAATCGCGCCTGGTGGCTGAGCTACGTTTGATTGATCACGGACGGGATCCTGGCTCCAATCCGGACACCGCCGAACTGAATTTTTTTCGCTGAAACTTGCGGGCCCGCCCGCGCAACTCAACGCCACTCTTGCAGCTCTCGAGGGGTGGCCTTTGTCCAGTTCCAGTGGAATTTCCGTGCCCGGCGTCGCGCACGCGCCCGATCAGCGCGGCTATCGACTGACTTCCATCGACATGCTGCGCGGCCTGGTGATCATCATCATGGCGCTCGATCACGTGCGCGGCTCATTCATGGCGGGCATCAGGCCGGATTTCATGAACGATCCCGATGTGAGTCCGGCCTTGTACCTCACGCGCTGGATCACGCACTTTTGCGCGCCAGTGTTCGTGTTCCTGGCCGGCACCAGCGCCGGACTCATGGCGGCGCGCAAGACATCGGCGAGCCTGGGACTCTTCCTGCTGACCCGCGGTATCTGGCTGCTGCTGGTGGAATGGTTCGTGATTTCCACGGCGCAGAGCTTCGCGCCACTGGGACTCGCCGAGCTGGGCGGCAAGACCTTCGTGGTGTTCCAGGTGATCTGGGCCATCGGTGCCAGCATGATGGTGCTGGCCGCCGCGCAATTTCTGGGACGGCGCTGGTGCTTGGGCCTGGGTGCCTTCATCTTGCTAGGCCACAATGCGCTCGACGGGATCTGGCCCACTCCGGAATCCTTCGGCGAGGCTGGCGCGCCGCTCTGGGTGGCGTTGCATGCCCGGATGAGGGGAACCATCGGACCGTTCGCGGTCGCGTTCAATTACCCGGTGATCCCATGGATCGGCGTGATGTTGTGCGGCTTCGGCGCGTCGCTGTTGTTCGAGAGGCCGGCCGCGCAGCGCGACCGGGCGCTGCTGCGATGGGGCGTTGGACTGGTGCTCGGCTTCCTGCTGCTGCGCGCACTGGACGTGTACGGCGATCCGAATCACTGGCAGGCGCAGGGATCGTTACGGACAGTTCTCGATTTCCTCAACACCACGAAATATCCGCCGAGCCTGCTGTACCTGCTCATGACGCTCGGGCCCGCGGCCATCGTCTGCGCGTACGCGGAGCGCTGGCGTGGCGTCGCCAAGGACACGCTGCTGATGTTCGGCCGCGTGCCCTTCGCGTTCTACGTAGTGCATTTCTTCCTGATCCACGCGCTGAGCGTGCTGTGCGGGGTGTTGCAGGGATTCCCGGCCGCGGATTTCTTCACGCTGTCGTACTTCTATCCCAAGGGTTACGGACTGCCGCTCTTGGGCGTCTACCTGGTGTGGTTGTTGGTTCTCGTGCTGCTGTACCCGTGGGTGCACTTCATGGCGGGCGTGAAGGCGCGCAGCCGCGCGTGGTGGCTCAGCTATGTGTAATGGGGACATTCCTCGATTCTTAGCAAACAGGGACGGACCTGAGGTGTTGGGGTGGCGGAGGCGTGCGGTGCGGTCTGCGGGCAAACGGGGACGGTTGAGGTGCGGCGCTACGCCTGCCCACGGCTGACTCTCTTTGCTCCCTCAAGGTCGCGCGCGCTTCGAAAATTTCCGGACGGAAATTTTCGGCGGTCGCTCGTCGGAAGCGGACCGCCTTCAGATTTGCAGAAATGGTTGCGCGGAGATGCAACACGGCGGCGGTCGGGCGCTTCCTCCTCGCCGCGCTCCATTCGGTCGCAAAGAGATTTTTTTTTTGTCAGCCATGGACAGGCGTACCACCCGAGGCGGTCCGTCCCCGTTTGCCCGCAGACCGCACCGCACGCCTCCGCCGCCACGATCCGCAGCTTCGTTCCCTGTTGCCGAGCCATGCGGGCGTCCCCGAGGGTGGAAAAGATCGCAAGACTCGGTGTTCCGGTTCTTGCCGGGCACTGGAGTCGTGCACTCTTCTCCCAGCAGCGGCAAATGGCGACGCGCTGCTTCGCTAGCACGCGGGGACCGTGCGATGCCGGTGGGCGCGCCTTTCGAGGGTTGACCCGCTATGCGACCGAATGGAGCGGCGGCGAGGAGGAAGCCAATACGGCCGCCGCGATGCATTCCAGCGCAGCCATTTCTGCAGACCTGCAGGCCGTAGGCTTCCGACGAGCGAACGCCGAAAATTTCCGTCCGGAAATTTTCGAAGCGCGCGCGACCTTGAGGGAGCAGAGCGGGTCAACCCTCGGAAGGCGCGGACGCCAACCCCTCAGCTCGTCCCCGTTTGCTAGCAAATGGGGAGTGTCCCCATTTCAGTCACGGAACTGCGGTGCTCGCTTCAGCACGAGGGTCAGCGCGGCGCCCACGACCAGGATCGCCGACAGCAGGATCATGGGCGCCAGGAAGTCCTTGGTTTCATCCTTGAGCCAGCCGACGGCCAGCGGTCCGAAGAATCCTCCGGCCGCGCCCATGGAATTGATCAACGCGATGGCGCCGGCCGCGGCGCTGCCCGTGAGAAACTTTCCCGGCAGGGCCCAGAACGGGCCGCGCGTGCAGTAGTCGCCGGCCGCGGCAATCGACAGCGCGATCAGCGCCAACACAGGCGACTGCATGTATCCCACCGCGAGGAAACCGGCCGCGCCGATCAGCGATGGAATTGCCACGTGCATGAAGCGCTCGCCGGTGCGGTCCGAGCTCATGCCCACGAACACCATGGCCAGCGCGGCGGCGATGTACGGAATGGCCGTGGCCATGCCCACCCCGAACTCGGAGTATCCGGTCAAGCCCTTCACGATGGATGGCACCCAGAAAGAGAGGCCGTAGCTGCCGGTCTGGCAGCAGAACATCACGACGGCCAGCAGCCACACCGTGGGATGCGTGAGCGCCGCACGCAGATTCAGGCCATGACGCGTATGCGCCTCGCGATGCTCGCTCGCGATGCGCTCGGTGAGCCAGGTGCGCTGCTCGCTGCTGAGCCAGCGCGCCTCGGCGGGTTTTTCGGTGAGGAAACCGAGGACCACGAAGCCGAGCAGCACCGCCGGAATTCCCTCGAGCAGGAACATCCATTGCCAGCCATGCAGCCCGAGATATTCGTCGAGATCCTGCATGAGCCAGCCGGACAACGGCCCGCCGAACACCAGCGACAGCGGAATGCCGATCATGAACCACGACACGGCGCGCGCGCGGTGCTCGCGCGGGAACCAGTGGCTCAGGTAGTAGATGATGCCGGGCAGGAATCCGGCCTCGGCCGCGCCTAACAGGAATCGCAGCACATAGAAGCTGGTGGTGCCCTGCACGAACATCATCGCCGCCGAGATCAGGCCCCAGGTGATCATGATGCGCGCGATCCACACGCGTGCCCCGAAACGCGCCAGCAGCAGATTGCTCGGGATTTCGCAGGCCGCATACGCCACGAAGAAAATGCCGGCGCCGAAACCGTACGCGGTCTCGCTCAGCCCGAGATCGGCATTCATCTGCAGCTTGGCGAAGCCGACGTTGACGCGGTCCAGCCACGAGATGATGTACAGCAGCAGCAGGAAAGGCAGCAGGCGCCAGGTGACGCGCGCCATCGTGGTCCGTTCCAGTTCAGTCATCGCGGGAGTGTAGGGCAAGGCATATCATTGCGCCCATGAACGAACCCGGGGAATGGATCGACGTCGGTCCGGCGGATGATTTCAAACGCACGACACTGCGCGAAGCGAAGTTGGGCGAGCGGCTGGTGGCCATCTCGTTCAAGGACGGCAAGTTCGGCGTGATCGCGAATATCTGCAACCACGTCGGCGGGCCGCTGGGCAAGGGCACGCTGGAAGGCGAAATGGTTGTCTGCCCCTGGCATCAGTACCGCTTTCACCGCTGCACCGGCGAGGGCGAGCCGGGATACGAGGCGGACAAGGTGCCCAGCTACGGCGTCAGGGAAGAAGGCGGCCGCTTGTTGGTCAGCGCGAAACCCGTCAGCAAGCGCGGCCATCTGCCGCACGAGCCTCATCCACTGACACGCGTTGCGGATCGTGCGCCGGGCCCGCTGCGCGTGGGCGGCATTTCGACCACGGCCATGGATCCGAAGTACCCGCGTTTCTCCACCTCCGAGCATTTGTTAGGCACGGCGCTCGAGCACGCGCGCACGGCGCTGGGTGCCGAAGCCAGGATGATCCGCCTCAACGACCTGAAATTTCGCAACTGCGAAGGGTTCTATTCCAAGCACGCCAAGGCCTGCACCTGGCCCTGTTCCATCACCTCGATGGACAAGACCGACCAGCTCGAACAGGTGTACGAGATGGCGGTGCACTGGGCGGACATCCTGTTGATCGCCACGCCCATCCGCTGGGGCGCGGCCAGCTCGCTCTACTACAAGATGGTCGAGCGCATGAACTGCATCCAGAACCAGATCACGCTGAACAACAAGGTGCTGATCCGGAACAAAGTCGCGGCCTTCATCATCACCGGCGGGCAGGACGGCATCCAGGCGGTGGCCGGGCAGATGATGATGTTCTTCAGCGAAATCGGTTTCCTGGTGCCGCAGTTTCCGTTCATCGCGCACTCGCTGGGCTGGGAGTTCGAGGAGATGGATCGCAACGTGGAGTTCGTCGCGAACAGCGATTCACTCAGGGCCGGCGCGCGCGAGCTGGTGAACCGCAGTGCCGAGATGGCCAAGTGCCTGCTGGAGCGCGAGATGACGCACGCGTCCATCGAGCGCGGCGGACGCAAGGCGTCGAGAAAGTGAGGCGCTAGCTACCGCTTCGAGGCGCAGAACCGAACCGTCCGTGCCGTGTCGGAGTTCACGTATGAGAACAGGATTGCTCGCCGCCCTTTGCCTGGCCTCGGTTTGCAGCGCGAATGACATTACCGCCGCGGCGCCGCTGGTGGTGCACGAATGGGGAACGTTCACTTCGTACCAGGATGCGAACGGCGCGACCATCGCGGGCATCAACGTGGACGACGAGCCCGTGCCTTGGTTCGTTCACCGGCTGGGCAGCGTGCCAGCGACCGGCCCGGGCAACCTGCCCGCCAGGTGGTCGCAGGGCGCTCCGAGCTGTCATCCCGAAGTCACGATGCGCCTCGAAACACCGGTGCTCTATTTCTATCCACCCTCGGGCTGGCCGGCTGCCGCCTTCGACGTACAGGCAACTTTCGCGGGAGGCTGGCTCACCGAATATTTTCCTGCGGCAACCGCCGATCGGGGAAAATTTCCCAAGACGCTGGACGCGCAGGCGCGTGGTTCGTTGCTCTGGAGACAGGTGCGACTCGACCCGGATGCGAAAACGCTGCTTCACGATACGACCTACCGGGTCTGGCTGGCGCCACGCGAGGTCAAGGCGACCGTAGTCTCGAACCCGGAGACCAAGGAAGCCGAAAAATATCTGTTCTATCGCGGCGTGGGACACCTGGACGCGCCGCTGACTTTCAGGGAGCGGAACGGCACGATCGACATCGCGCTGCGGGAAGGGGCGGCTCAGCTAACTACGCTGCCCGGTATCTGGTTGGTCGAGGTACTGCCCGATGGTCGTGTGCGCTACCAGGCGCTGCAGGCCGGCGGACGGTCGATCAGCGCCGCGCCGTTTGCGCCGGCCGCAGCCGGAATGAAAAGCAGTCTGGAAGGTTTGCACCGTGAGCTGGCGGATGCATTGACGGGACAAGGGCTGTACGCCGATGAGGCTGCTGCCATGCTCGAAACCTGGAAGCTGTCCTATTTCCAAAGCCACGGACTGCGCGCCTTCTTCCTGTTGCCGCAGGGCTGGACCGACGCGCACCTGCCGCTGTCCATTTCCACGCCGGCGGATGTCACGCGCGTCATGGTAGGTAGAGTGGAGCTCGTGAGCGCGCACCAGCGCGCCATGCTGGCGAAATTGCAGGCGCTGCCGGAAGCATCGATTCCCGCGGTTCCGCTCTACGTGCAGGATCGCTCGGTGATCGTCGACGGGTTGGCAACCAAGGGCCCGTTGTCGAGCCTGTACCGAAAGTCCGGCCGTGAAGTGCCGGAGTCCCTGCATGCCTACGAGTCGCTGGGCCGTTTTCGTGACGCGCTGCTGGCGCACGAGTGGAAGCGTGCGACAGACGGAAACCAGCGCGCGAGGCTGCGCCGCGTTCTGGACTCGTACAGCGCCTGCGTGTGGAGCCTCACGCCGGAGCCTCTAACCACCGAGCGGTGAGCTGCGGCACGATGGCTGTCGCGCGGCCCGGCAGGAATTCGAAACCCGCGGGCAGCGATTCCATCTCCAGCGAATTCAGGACTTTCTCCGCCTCCGGGCGCGCGTATTCAACCAGCGACGCGGCGGGGTACACCGACAGCGAAGTGCCGACCACCAGCACCTTGTCGGCCGCGGCTACGTGCTCAGCGGCCTCCCCCATGTGTTGCGTTTCCTCGCCGAACCACACGATGTCGGGCCGGAGCTGCGTGCCTTCCTCGCATTTCTGTCCGAGCTCGATGGGCGCGCCGTCGATGCGATAGCGCTTGCGCGAACGGCCGGTACCGCGCGCGAAACACAGCTCTCCATGCACGTGCAGCACGTGTTTCGAGCCCGCACGTTCGTGCAGGTTGTCCACGTTCTGCGTGATCACCACGACGTCGAACTTCCGTTCCAGCGACGCAATGGCGAGATGCGCGGCATTGGGTTGCGCGCCCCAGGCCTTGGCGCGCCGTTCGTTGTAGAAGGCCAGCACCAGCTCGGGTTGTCTGGCCCAGCCCTCGGGGCTGGCGAGCTCGACCCAGGAATACTGCCGCCACAGCCCGGCGGCGTCGCGGAATGTGGGCAGTCCGCTCTCGGCGGAGAGTCCTGACCCGGAAAGTACGGCGATCCTCTGCTGCACGACTTCAATTCACGGGGAATCGTTCGAATTCATCGCGCTGCTCGACGATGATGTCACCCGGGTTCAAGCGATTTGTCCGCGTCAAAATGCATTTGGCTGCGTTTGAATACGGTCTGAAGGCGCTCGACGATTTCCGCGCGCCGTCCATGCGCCCATGCCGGCATGCCGACCTGCCAGTCGCGCTCGGAGGGGATGTGGATGTCGTATTCGCCGCGCCCCGCGTACTCGAGGGGCAGCTCCAGCGACACCACGATGCCTTCGTGCAGCTCTTCGTAGACCCAGTTCGTGCCGATGCGCCGGCCGGTGTAAAACCCGTGACGCAGCAGCGCGCGTTGCCTGCCGGTCGTGCGCCAGTACCAGCGCAAGAGCAGGGCGACGGCGCCGCCTAACAAGGCGCCATCGATGACCTGGCCGCGGGAAATCAGCAACAGCGCGCCGGCGATCACGAGGACGCCGCATAGTGTGATCGCGGCGACGACGCCGGGAAACGACTTGCCGATACGCTCGCTCATGACGACCCAAGCATAGCGCCACTGCGATCACCGCAGCAGCAGCCACCAGGCCGCCCAGTAGGCGGCGATGAGCAGGATCAGGCCCGGCGCCAATCGCCAGAAATAGGCGCCACCGCCCGCCCAGGCAAAGCCGAGCTTCGACAATGTGTTGGTGGTCACGATGAGACCTATCGCGATGATCGCGAGCTCCGGCGGCAGTTGGCCCTGGGTGGTCAGGGAGCCCACCGACGCCGCGGTGGAATGCGCATCGGCGAATCCACCGACGACCACACCGGCGAGCGCCCAGGTCGGGCCGAAGGAGCGCTGCAGCCAGGCGACCAGCAGCATGATCAGCACGAAGGCGCCGGCAAAGATCAGCGCCGTGCGCAGCTGGAACGCGCGCCCGGACGGCGGCGGTGGTGCGGCCGTGCCCTTGGTGACAAACAGCATGAGTGCCCCATACGCAGCCATGGCCAGGCCCATCGCCAGCAGCACCCAGCGCAGCTGGCCGAGCAGCGCGGCGTCGCTCACGGCCAGCACCAGCGCGAGCTGGATCACGGTCGCGATCTGCGACAGCGCGGCGCCGGCAACCGCGGCCGACAGCACCTTCGGTTCCTCCTTCGCACGCTTGCCCATGGTGGCGACCACGGCCGTGCTCGACACGAAGCCGCCTAACAAGCCGGATATGGGCAGTCCCGCACGCGCCCCGACCAGTCGCTGCGCCACGTAACCGGCGGCATCCACGAGCATGATCAACACGGTGAGTTTCCAGACCAGGCGCGGGTTGACCACCTGCCAGGGATCGATGGGATGGTCGGGCAGGATGGGCAGCACCAGGATCGCGGCCGCGGCCAGCAGCACCGCGTCGCGCAGCTCCTGGTCGGATAGCTGCGCGCGCGCGAAGGAGTGCAGTGGGGCGCGCAATACCAGCAGCAGCACGATCAACACGCCGGCCGCCGCGGCCAGCACGGGTTGTGAGGCGGCCAGCACGCCGGTGAGGAAGGTCGCGAGCAGGGCGATTTCCGAGGTGAGGCCGGGGTCGCCGTCGTGCGAACGCTGGTAGGACAATGCCGTGAGCACGATGACGCCGAGCGCGATCGCGCCCAGCACGATGTGCGAGCCGCTCAGTGCCGCCAGCACGCCTAACAAGGCGGTGATCGAGAAGGTGCGGACGCCGGCGGCCGCCGCGACCTTGTCCTTGGTCATGCGGCGTTCGCGTTCGACGCCGATCAGCAGGCCGGCCCCGAGCGCCACCAGGATGGCGGCGGCTTCCTCGGGCAGCGCCCATTCGCTCAGGGATTGTGGCATGGCGGGTCAAATAGCACGCGCCCGCGCGGGCGCGCAATCCGCCTACGCCTTGACGGTTTCTCCAAATGACAGGGAGCTTTGTCGCTGCGACTGGCTCTGGCTCTGCGTCTGGCTGGGCATGCGGCGGGCGCCACCCACGTCGCTGGACGGAAAATAGATCTCCGCAATCATGTTGTGCACGTTGTTGATGTGCAGCTGCAGCCTGTCGATGAGCTCGTGCAGGCCGGGTTGATCGAGCGTGGCCAGCGGTGCCCGTTCGATGAAGCGCGCCGCGCCGCCCAGCACGTCGAGCACGCCCTCGCTGCGCGGCAGCTCGTTGAGCGAGCGTTCGAGCTGCATCAGGCAGAACTGGCAGGAGCGCGGGAACTGATCGTCGCGCAGCAGGAACTGGAGCACGTCGGTGCGTTTCACGCGCGTGCGCATGCGCAACCGGTACATCTGGTAGCCCGACAGGCTCTTCAGCACGCTCATCCACTGCACGGTCTCGAAGGGGCGCAGCTCGGGCGTCTCGGCCGGCAGCAATTGCGCCGAGCGCACGTCGACGATGCGGCTGGTCATGTCGGCGCGTTCTAGATTGCGGCCCAGCTGGCTGAAGATGTACGCGTCATTGCGATTCATCGTGCCGTCCAGCATGCCGGCGATGGTTTGCAGCGTGACCACGATGCGCTTCAGGAATTCGAAGCGCGTGCGCTTGTTGAGGCCGGTGGCCAGGTCCTGCGTGAATTCCGCGAAGAACTGGTTGAGCAGCTCCCAGGCCTCGGTGGGCAGGATTTCGCGCAGCGTGCGCGCGTTCTCGCGCGCAGAATGCAGCGACGAGCAGATCGAGCCGGGATTGCTCTTGTCGGCAATGAGAAAGGCGACGACATCCCGCTCCTCGCCGCGCGTGGCCTTGCCTTCGGAGAGCTTGTCGAATTCGGCGCGGTTGCCCGAGATGTCGACGAGCGGCAGCCAGCCCGGGGCGATACCGACCGGAAGATCCAGCAACAGGTTGGTGTTCACGCCGATGATGCGCGCGGTGTTCTCCGCGCGTTCCAGGTAGCGCGACAGCCAGTAAACGCTTTCCACGACCCTGGCTAACATGTTGAACGGGTGCCGGAAGAAATGGCGTCAGGCAGGGAAAACGGGACGAGCAAATCAGTGGCGCCCGCGCAGGTGCGTTTTCCCTGCCTGACACCACTTCTTCTCCCCACTTTCCTCACCCGGCACCATCCGTGTCGACAATCCAAGTGTCTTTGCTCCCGCCGCCTTGCGAGGAGTTCACCACCAGCGATCCCTTGCGCAGCGCCACGCGCGTCAGCCCACCGGTGGTCACGTTGGTCTCGCGGCCGCTCAGGATGAAAGGGCGCAGGTCCACGTGCCGCGGCTCGAGCCGGTCCTTCACCAGTGTCGGCACGGTAGATAGAGTCACCACCGGCTGCGCGATGAAGCTGCGCGGATCGGCCTTGAGCGAATCGGCGAACTTGCCGCGCTCGGCCTTGCTGGACATCGGTCCCATGAGCATGCCGTAACCGCCCGAGCCGTCGACCGGCTTGACCACGAGCTGATCGAGGTGATCGAGCACGTGCGAGAGCTGCTGCTGCTCGCCGCAACGCCACGACGGCACGTTGGGCAGGATCGCATCCTCGTCCAGGTAGTACTTGATCATGTCGGGAACGTACGTATAGACCAGCTTGTCGTCGGCCACGCCGGCGCCTGGCGCATTCGCCAGCGCCACATTGCCGGCGGCCCAGGCGCGCATCAGTCCCGGCACGCCCAATGAAGAATCCTTGCGGAACACTTCCGGGTCCAGGAAGTCGTCGTCGATGCGCCGGTAGATCACGTCCACCCGCGTCCAGCCGCGCACCGTCTGCATGTAGACGCAGTCGTCGCTATCTACCGCGAGATCCGGTCCCTCGACCAGCTCGCAGCCCATCTGCCGCGCCAGGTAGGCGTGCTCGAAGTAGGCCGAGTTGTAGATGCCGGGCGTGAGCACCACGACCTCGGGCCGCCCCTGCTTGCGCGGGCTGAGCGCGCTCAGCATGTCGTAGAGCTGCGAGGGGTAGTCGTCGACGGGCAGGATGGCAGCGCTCTCGAACAATTCGGGAAAAACGCGCTTCACCACCTGCCGGTTCTCGAGCATGTACGACACGCCCGAGGGCACGCGCAGGTTGTCCTCGAGCACGTAGACGGTGCCATCCTTGTCGCGGATCAGGTCCGAGCCGCAGACGTGCGCCCAGGTGCCGAGCGGTGGATTGATGCCACACACGTTGGCGCGGAAGTTCTTCGACGTCGAGATGATCGACGCGGGCATCAACCCGTCCTTGAGGAACTTCTGCTTGTGGTAGACATCGTCGATGAACAGATTCAATGCCGCGGCGCGCTGGATCAGGCCGGCCTCGATACGCTGCCACTCGCGGCGCGAAATCGTGCGCGGGATGATGTCCAGCGGCCAGGAGCGATCGATCGAGCCGTCCTGCTCGTGGTAGACGGTGAAGGTGATGCCCATGGCCTTGATGGCCAGTTCCGCGGCCTGCTGGCGCACGGCGATCTCGTCGCCGTCGATGTCCGTCAGGTAACGCATGAGCGCACGGCCCGCGGCGCGGGCGCCGCCACCCGGCCCCACGAGCTCGTCGTGGCATCCGGGCGAGGGGTATGAGGACCAGTCAGTTTTCATTCGTTACGCAATGCGCGACCCAAAAATACCAGAGCGTCCGGCGCATGTTCGAAAAAGTGCAGCGCACGGGCCGGCGCGCATCGCCATGGTGCTATCCGGGCCCCGCTGGCGCAATTTGGTGCGAAAACGCGGTGTTAGGCGCTGTGTAGAATGCCCCCGTGTCCATCCACGTTGCGCTCAATCACCTCACCCACTACCGCTACGACCGCCCCGTGGCGCTCGGACCACAGCTGGTGCGCCTGCGGCCCGCTCCGCACTGCCGTACGCGCATCCTGTCCTATTCGCTGAAGGTCACGCCGGAAGAGCACTTCGTCAACTGGCAGCAGGACCCGGAATCTAACTACCTCGCGCGACTGGTGTTCCCGGACAAGACCGACGAGCTGCGCATCGAGGTTGACCTGGTCGCCGAGATGGCGGTGCTCAACCCGTTCGACTTCTTCCTCGAGCCGTACGCGGAGACCTATCCGTTCGGCTACGTGGGCGCGGAGAAGCGCGACCTGGCGCCGTACCTGGTCATGTTCCGCGGCGAGCCGCTGTTCAAGGAATACCTCAGCAGCATTCCGCGCGAGCGCATGCGCACCATCGACTGGCTGGTCGCGCTCAACCTCAAGTTGTCGCAAGACATCAAGTACCTGATCCGCATGGAGCCCGGCGTGCAGACGCCCGAGCTCACGCTGCGCAAGCGGTCCGGCTCGTGCCGTGACTCCACCTGGTTGCTGGTGCAGCTGCTGCGGCACATGGGCCTGGCGGCGCGCTTCGTCTCCGGTTACCTGATCCAGCTCACGGCCGACATGAAATCGCTGGACGGCCCGTCGGGGCCGGAGAAGGATTTCACCGATTTGCACGCCTGGTGCGAGGTCTATCTACCTGGTGCGGGATGGGTGGGACTCGATCCGACCTCGGGCCTGTTCGCGGGCGAAGGGCACATTCCGCTGGCCTGCACGCCGGAACCCGGCGCCGCGGCGCCGATCACCGGCGCGGTGGAAAAGGCCGAGGTGAATTTCGAGCACCACATGAAAGTGGAGCGCGTCTGGGAAGCACCGCGCGTCACCAAGCCCTACACCGAGGAGCAGTGGGCGGAGATCGAGAAGCTGGGCCACGCCATCGACGCGCAGCTGCTGGCCGGCGACGTGCGGCTCACCATGGGCGGCGAGCCGACCTTCGTGTCGGTGGACGACCCGGATGGCGCTGAATGGAATACAACTGCCTTGGGGCCCAACAAACGCAGGCTCGCAGTCGAGGTCTACAACCGGCTCAAGGAGAAGTACGCACCGCAGGGCCTGTCGCACTTCGGCCAGGGCAAGTGGTATCCGGGCGAGCAGCTGCCGCGCTGGTCGCTCAACTGCTTCTGGCGCCGCGACGGCGAACCGATCTGGCAGAACCCCGCATTGCTCGATAACGAGAGCAGCGATCGCGGCGTCACGCCGGAGATCGCCGGGCAGTTCCTGGCCGGTGTCGCCGGGCGGCTGGGCCTGGCGCCCGAACACATCTTCGCGACCTACGAAGACGCGTTCTATTACCTGTGGCGCGAGCGGCAGCTGCCTTCGAACGTCGACCCATTCAATTCGAAGCTCAAGGACCCGATGGAGCGCGCGCGGCTCGCGAAGGTCTTCGAGCGAGGTCTCGATGCCGTCATCGGTCATGTGTTGCCGGTGGCGCGCGACCCTTCCGGGCGCTGGCGCACCGGTTCCTGGTTCCTGCGGCGCGAGCGCTGTTACCTGATTCCCGGCGATTCACCGGTGGGTTATCGCCTGCCGCTGGATTCGCAGCCCTGGGTAAAGGAGAGCGATTACCCGTTCATGTCGGATCCCGATCCGATGGCGCCGCCGCGACCGCTGCCGCGCGCCGCCGATATCCGCCGGCAGTTTTTCGGCGATTCCCGCGATGGCGATCCGGAATACGGTCTCGCCGGAACTGGCGCGGGAGCCGTTGGCCGCGACACGGGCAAGGTTGCGCGACCGCGTGATGGAGTCGTCGCGCCGGGCGGCGCGCCGGGTTTGTTGGAGTCTTCGGCCGACATCACGCGCACCGCCATGTGCGCCGAGCCCAGGAACGGCACTCTTTATATATTCATGCCGCCCACCCCGGAGCTCGAGGACTATCTCGAGCTGGTGGCCGCCATCGAAGCCACGGCCGCGGAGCTGGACACGCCGGTGGTGCTGGAAGGGTACGAGCCGCCCAAGGACCCGCGCCTCAACAGCTTTCGCGTGACTCCGGATCCGGGCGTCATCGAGGTGAACATCCATCCCTCCGGCAGCTGGGATGAGCTGGTCGACCGCACCACCCACCTCTACGACGTCGCGCGCCGGTCGCGGCTAACTACCGAGAAGTTCATGCTCGACGGGCGCCACACCGGTACCGGCGGCGGCAACCACTTCGTGCTGGGCGGTGCGACGCCGGCCGATTCGCCCTTCCTGCGCCGGCCGGACCTGCTGCGCAGCCTGCTGGCGTACTGGCACAACCACCCGTCGCTGTCCTATCTGTTCTCCGGCCTGTTCGTGGGGCCGACTTCGCAGGCGCCGCGCATCGACGAGGCGCGCAACGACTCGCTGTACGAGCTGGAGCTGGCATTCAAGCAACTGCCGCCGCCGGGACAGGCTGCGGCCCCCTGGGTGGTCGATCGCCTGTTCCGCAATCTGCTCATCGATTCCACCGGCAATACGCATCGCGCCGAGTTCTGCATCGACAAGATGTTCTCGCCCGATGGCAACACCGGCCGGCTCGGCCTGCTCGAGATGCGCGCCTTCGAGATGCCGCCGCACGAGCGCATGAGCCTGACGCAGCAGCTCCTGCTGCGCTCGCTGATCGCGCGCTTCTGGCGCGAACCGTATGAGCCCGCGCGTCTCGCGCGCTGGGGCACCGAGCTGCACGACCGTTTCATGCTGCCGTACTTCATTGGACGCGATCTCACCGACGTCCTGGCCGAGCAGGGACTGGCGGGATTTCCACTCGAGCCGCAGTGGTTCGATCCGCATTTCGAATTCCGTTTTCCCAAGTACGGTGACTTCTCGGTCTTCGGCGTCGACGTGGAATTGCGCCAGGCGCTCGAGCCCTGGCATGTCATGGGTGAAGAGGGCGCGGCCGGCGGCGCGGTGCGCTACGTGGATTCCTCGGTCGAGCGCCTGCAGGTGAAGGTGAGCGGGCTGGCGCCGGATCGCTACACGCTCACCTGCAATGGCCGGCAGATCCCGCTGCGGCCCACGGGCACGGTGGGCGAATTCGTCGCCGGCGTGCGCTACAAGGCCTGGTCGCCGCCGTCGGCGCTGCATCCGCTGATTCCTTCCAACGCACCGCTGACCTTCGACCTCGTGGACACCTGGATGAACCGCTCGATGGGCGGCTGCCAGTATCACGTGGCGCATCCCGGCGGCCTCAGCTACGCCACCTTCCCCGTGAACGCCTTCGAGTCGGAAGGCCGGCGCCTGACGCGATTTGTCAGAATGGGTCACACGCCCAACCGGGTCACGGCATTGCCCGAGACCACGAATCCGGAATTCCCGTTCACGCTGGACCTGCGTAAAGTCTGACGGGTGTCTGAGCGGATCTCTGAAATGCGAGCAGTCCTCGAACCGGCCGACCTGCGACGCTACGACGAGCTGAACGATTCACAGGGCGCGATGCGCGCGCACTGGCGGCCGCTCATCGACCGGCTGCGCGCCGATGAATCCCCCGACGCGGTACGCCGCTCGCTGGAGCTGACGCGCCGGCTCATCGTCGAAAACGGCGTCACCTACAACGTGTACGCGGATCCGCAGGGCACGGATCGGCCCTGGGCCCTCGACCCGCTGCCCTTCGTGTTGCCGGCCGCCGAGTGGCAGGTCATCGAAGCCGGCGTCGCGCAGCGCGCGCGGCTGCTGAACGCGTTGCTCGCCGACCTGTACGGTCCGCAACGCCTGCTGGCCGAAGGTCACGTGCCGGCCGAGCTGCCGTTCGGTCACCCTAACTACTTGTGGCCCTGCCAGGGCCTGCGGCCGCTCGACGGCACCTGGCTGCACGTTTACGCCGCGGACCTGGCACGGGCGCCCGACGGGCGCTGGTGGCTGCTGGCCGACCGCACGCAGGCGCCATCGGGCGCGGGTTACGCGCTCGAGAACCGCGAGATCCTCGAGCAGGTGCACCCCGAAGCCATCGGCGACATGTCGGTGCGGCGCGTGCGCGGCTTCTTCGGCGGCCTGCGCGCCGCGTTGCTGAGCACGGGAGAAGACGAGGAGCCGCTGGCCGTCATCCTCACGCCCGGCCCGTACAACGAGACCTACTTCGAGCATGCCTTCCTCGCGCGCCAGCTCGGCGTGCCGCTGGTCGAAGGCCACGACCTCACGGTGCGCGGCGACACGGTGTTCCTGAAGACGCTGGGCGGACTGCGGCGCGTGCACTCCATCTTCAGGCGCCTCGACGACGATTTCTGCGACCCGCTCGAGCTGCGCAGCGACTCGGCGCTGGGCATTCCAGGGTTGTTGGGTGCGCTGCGCGCCGGGCGCGTCATGGTGGCCAACGCGCTCGGCACGGGAGTGATCGAGTCGGCCGCGTGGCTGGGATTCCTGCCGCCGATTGCCGAGAGATTGATCGGTGAGCGGCTGCTGCTGCCCGAGGTGGCCACCTGGTGGCTGGGCGAGAAGCCCGCGCTCGAATACGTGCTCGCGAACCTGGATCGGCTGGTCATCAAGCCCGCCTATCCCAATCAGCGCTTCGAGCCCATGTTCGGCCGCGACTACCAGGGTGCGGAACGCGAGGCGCTGATCGCGCGCATGCGCAACCGGCCCTATGCCTATGTGGCGCAGGAGCACGTGCGGTTGTCGCAGGCGCCGGTGTGGAAGTCGGCGAGCTCCACCGATCTGGCCGCGCGCGCGCTCACGATTCGTGTGTACGCGGTGAACACGCCCGACGGCGTGCGCGTCATGCCCGGCGGGTTGGCGCGCGTCGCCAACGAGACCGCGGCCGACGTGGTGTCGACCCAGCGTGGCGGCGGTGCCAAGGACATCTGGGTGCTGGGTGTGCCTCCGGACGATCCCGGCCCCGTGGCCGGTGATGCTCAACCGGACCGGCGGACGCAGGCGCGCCAGGATTACGTACCGGCGCGCCTGGTCGAGAATCTCTACTGGCTGGGCCGCTACACCGTGCGCTGCGAGAACACCGCGCGCCTGCTGCTGCGGACCGTCGCGGCACGCAGCGACTCGCGTGTTTTTCCGCATGCGCAGCAGGTGTGCCGCAATCTCGGGACCATCGCGCCGGAAGGCGAGGTGCTCGACGCGCTGCGCGCGCCGAATGCGCCCGGGCCGCACGCCGACGTGCGGCATCTCGCCTGGTCCGCGTCGCAGGTGCGCAATCGACTGTCGGCGCGCTACTGGCGCGGGGTCGTGGCACTGCAGCGCCAGATGCAGGAAGCCGCGGCGACGCGCGGCAGCAGCCGCGAGGTCTATGAACGCCTGTTGCTGTCGCTCGCGGCGCTGACGGGATTTTCCGAAGAGGACATGATGCACGATGCCGGCTGGCGCGTGATGCGGCTGGGGCGCCGCATCGAACGCATGCAGTTCGTGGCCGGCATCCTGGTGCAGCAGCTCACGGGCGACCAGGCCACGCGACCGGAAACCATCGAGTGGCTGCTCGAAGTCTGCGACAGCACACCTATCTACCGCGCGCGCTACGCAGGCACGGCGAGGCTCGCGCCCACGCTGAACCTGCTGCTGTACGACCGCGACCATCCCATGGCGCTGGCCTTCCATCGCCGCTCCATCGACCGCGACCTCGATGACCTGGCGCGTACCCTGGGCGGCGAACGCGAGCGCGGCGTGCCCGATCTGCCGCTGCTGCCCGCCGGCACGGCCGAGCTGCTCGACAGCAACGACGGGGCCGGCAGCGCGGCGCGCGCCGCACTGGCGCAGCAGCTCGGCGAGCTGGCGGCGGACGCCAGCGCACTTTCCGACCGGCTGTCGCGGCGCTATTTCGCGCTCATCGATTCCGACGCGCACGCTCTGGCCACGTGACGCACATGACCCGCAGATACCTCATCCGCCACGAGACCCGCTATCGCTATGCCGCCGACGTGGTGCACTCGCATCACCTGCTGCACCTGGTGCCACGGCCCGCGCCATACCAGCAGTGCCTGGAACACGAGATCGCAATCGAACCTGCCGCCCAACGGCGCACCAGCGAGTTCGACGCCTTCGGAAATCCCGTGCTGCGTATCGAGATGGCGCAGCCCCACCGCGAGCTGGCCGTGGTGTCGCAGATGCAGATCGAGGTGCACCCACGGCCAGCGGTGCCGGTCGAGACCGCCGAGCCCTGGGAAAAAGTACGCGACTCGTTCTCGTATCACGGGGCGTGGCCGTCGCGCGAGCAACTCGAAGCGGCGCGCTTTCGCCACGAGTCTCCGCACGTGCGCCTCAAGCAGGCCTTCACTGATTATTCGGTGGAATGCTTCCCGGCCGGCCGGCCCGTCCTCGCCTGCGCCGAGGCGCTGACCAGCAAGCTGCAGGCCGAGATCACGTATGCCCCCGGTGAGACCGGCATCGGCACCGCCGCCACCGAAGTTCTCGAGACGCGCCGCGGCGTCTGCCAGGACTTCGCGCACCTGATGATCGCCTGCCTGCGTTCGCGCGGCCTGCCGGCACGCTATGTCAGCGGCTATCTACGCACCAACGCGCCCGAGTCCGCGGAGAAGAAGCTGGTCGGCGATGGCGCCTCGCACGCCTGGGTTTCCGTGTGGAGTCCACCCTACGGCTGGATCGAGTTCGATCCCACCAATGGCTGCTTCGCGGGCACAGACCATGTGGCCGTGGCCTGGGGGCGGGATTTCGGCGACGTGTCACCGCTGCGCGGCGTGATCCTCGGTGGCGGCCGGCATCAGTTGTCGGTGACGGTGGCCGTGGAACCCATCGGCGAAGATGCCATGGCAATAGCCGCGCGCAATCCTTCCACGTCGGCCGAGCGCACGTAGCGCAGGATGTTCTTCCACACCGCGTGGTAGCCGTAGCCTCCGCCGGTGAGCTCGGCCAGCGCGTCATCCACGCTCCAGCCCTGTTCCAGGATGCGATACATCGCGCTCATCAGGCCGGTGCGATCGGCGCCGTGCTGGCAGTGAATCAGGTACGGCCCGTTCTCCGCGTTTCTCAGCATGCGCATCACGTCGACGACGTGATCATCGTCGATGTTCCAGGTCAGGATCTTGACGCGCGCGGTCCGCAGGTTCGTGCCGCGCACCTCGTCATCGTCGCTGTTGAAGGCACGCAGGTTGATCACCGTGCGAATGCCGAGCTTTTCGAGATTCCTGAAGCCCAGCGCCGTCGGCTGCTCGCTGCGATACAGCGTCGAGGTGATCTGGTGCAGGTTGGGCACGCCCTCGAGCGCGATGGGCACCGCCCAGCGCTCGGAGCGCGCGGCCACCGGCGCGGTGACTGCCGGGTCGGCCGCCGGTTCGGCCGCGCCGGCGCCCGAGGCGAGGGTCAAGAACAGAATTCCTGCGGCGATTGCCTTCATGTCACGAGCCTCTTCATGAGGAAGATACTAGCGCGATGACGTCCTGCGCCGCGTGCGGCCTGCCGATTCTGTGCGCCGCCTCACTCATGGCGCGCAGGCGCGCCGGGTTCGCCAGCAGCAGGCCGAGCTTGTATTCGAGCGTGGCGGCATCGGCGGCCTTGAGGGCCGCGCCGGCTTCGAGTAGATAGTCGGCATTGCGCTCCTCCTGGCCGGGGATGGGGGACACCAGCAGCATGGGCTTGTGCTTGGCCAGGCACTCGGACACCGTCAGTCCGCCGGGCTTGGTGACCACCAGGTCCGAGGCGCTCATGACGCGCTCGACGGTGGTCGTGAATCCCAGCGGGAACAGTCGCCCGGGATGCGATTTCGCCAGTTTGCGCAGCCTCGCCAGCAGCTCGGCGTTGCGGCCGGCGAGCGCGATCAGCTGCAGCTCGTCCGAGGCGCGCAACAGTCGCCCGGCGAGCTCATCGAGAGAGCCCACGCCGGCGCCGCCGGCCATCAGCGCCACGGTGAAGCGCTCGGGCGCCAGTCCCAATTCCAGGGCACATTCACGCCGATCCAACGGTACCGAAAATTGCGGCATCACCGGAATTCCCGTGACCGAGACCCTGGCGCGCGGCACGCCGCGATCCGCGAGGCGGAATGCCACCTCATCGCTGGCCACGCAATACCGGTCCACGTGCGGATGCACCCAGAGCGCATGCACGTCGAAGTCGGTCACCTGCACCCACAGTGGCGGAAGCGTCGCGCCCCTGGCCTTCTGCCTCGACAAGAGCTCGGCCGGCAGGAAATGCGTGCAGAGGATCGCGTCCGGCCGCAGGCGTGCGATCTCCGCTTGCAGCTTGCGCGTGTTGAGCTTTTCGGCGGCGCGCTTCAGATTGCCGAGCACCGAATCGCGGCTGGGCCGGTCGGACTTCGCATACAGGAAAGACCAGAGCTGCGGCAGCCTGTCGACCAGCTTGATGTATTGCTCGGCGTAGAGTTTGCGGAATTCCTTCGGCACCAGCGCGAGCAGGTCGAGGTGGGTTGCCTGCAGCGGAGGGTTCGCTGCCTTCGCGGCGGCTTCCAGCGCCTGGGCGGCGCGTACATGTCCGGCGCCCGCCGAAACGCTGAGGATGAGGATCTGGGTGGACATGGCGCGATTGTAGGGGGCGCGCCGGCCCGAGGTAACTGGAGCCGGGAATCAACGGGTCGAGAGGCGGACACCGTTCCCCCAAAGAGGGGGGATAGGGGGTTCGGTGTCCGCTCCTCGCCGTTTTGACTAGTCAACGATAGTTAGCTCCTCAGCTCTCGAAGTTCAGCTCTTCACCGGTAATGCCTTGAAGGACACGATCTCGCCATCGGCGGTCGCCTTGCACGAAGCCTTGGCGAGCAGCGCCCTGGTCTTCTTGCTGTGCGCGAGCACCGTGAACGAGTTCTTGTCCACGAGATCGGATACGAAGCCGCCCGGCGCCTTCACGGTGTAGACCGGCAGCGGCTCGGCACGGATGCTTTCCACCAGCGCCTTGCTGCACGCGGCCAGTGCCGGCGACACCATGGTGGTGCCGGCATTGCCGTTGGCGGCGAAGGCGATCATGGCGGCGATCATCAAATTCCTGGCGAGGTATTTCGAGTTTGGACGAATCATGTTGCACACTCCTGACAAGGTGAATTCCACGATCGTCAAACTACCCGCGCAGCGGCGCGCCAACAAACGAGATGTTTAGTCGCTGCCATCAGTTTTCCTCAACGGCGCGGCAGGAATCGATCAGCCACGCGCACAGGGCGCGAATGTCGTCACGGTTTTCGTCCTCGGTGCGCACCAGCAGGGTGTAGTTCTCCTGTGTCACGAGTTCGTCATCGAACACGCGCGCCAGGCGGCCCTGCGCGAACTTGCGGCGCGACAGCTCGGCCGGCAGCAGCGCGATGCCTATCTTCTTCTCGGCGGCGCGCGTCGCGGCGGACATCGAGTCGATGCGCACGATCTGCGCGGGCTGCAGGTTCTTCATGCCCACGGCGCTCGCCCAGCGATCCCAGTCGTCGCGCCGCGCCTCGTGCACCAGCAAGGTGTGCGCATTGAGGTCCTCGTAGCGCAGCACGGGTCTTTCCGCGAGCAATTCGGGTGAACACGCCGGCACCATGGTCTGCGCGAACAGCGGATGCGCGATCAGTCCGTTCCAGGGACCCGAACCCACCACCACCGAGATGTCCGCCTCGGCGGCGTGCGCGCGTCCATGCACGCCCTGCGTCTCGATGCGCAGGTCGATACCCGCGTGCAACTGCGAGAACTCCGACAGCCTGGGCAGCAGCATCTCGCTGGCGAAGTACGCCGGCACGTGCAGCCGCACGCTGTTGCGGCCGAAGCGCGCACGCAGCTGTTCGGTGACCGCTTCCAGCCGCATGAACAGATCGTCTATCTGCTCGAGGTAGCGCGCACCGGCGTCGGTGAGCGCCAGAGCGCGGGCACTACGCGAAAACAGCGGCAGGCCCAGCTGCGTTTCCAGCGTCTTGATCTGGTGGCTCACCGCCGACGGCGTGATGCAAAGCTCATCGGCCGCGACGGCGAAGCTCGAATGTTTGGCGGCGATCTGAAAGGTCTTGATGGCCTTCAGCGAGGGGGTACGCATCCCATTGGAACACCTGTTGACTCAGCCACAAGCTGCGATGCCGGGAGTAAAGCAAGCTGCGTGCCACTGGTGGAAATGGCGTAAGTGCATGTTCTTATTCGCTCTGCACCATTGACGCGCCGTCAGTTTGTTCGTCGATGGCGCGCGTCGTGGCCATCATGGTGCCGGGTGGGGAAAGTGGGGAAAAAAATGGGGACATTCCTGATTTGCTAGCAAACGGGGACGCACCTGCAGCAGGTACGTCCCTGTTTGCCCGCGATGCGGGCAAATCAGGAATGCCCCATTTTTTCCCCACTTTCCCCACCCGGCACCTTGCCGCTCCGCCGACACCAGCGTGTTGTGCAGCAGCATGGCGCGCGTCATCGGGCCCACGCCGCCGGGGACCGGCGAGATGAACGACGCCTTCTTGCGAACGCCTTCGAAGTCCACGTCGCCGACGATGCGTCCGTCGGGCAGCCGGTTGATGCCGACATCGATGACCACCGCGCCGGTGCGCACCATCTGCGGAATGATCAGCCCGGGCACGCCGGCGGCGACCACGAGGATGTCGGCTAACAAGGTGTACTGCGCGAGATCGCGCGTCTTCTTGTGGCAGATCGAGACCGTCGCGTCCTGTTGCATCAGCATCATGGCGGTGGGTTTGCCGACGATGTTGCTGGCACCGACCACCACCACGTTGCGACCGTCGAGCTCGATGTTCTCGTGCTCCAGCAGCTTCTGGACGCCGTACGGCGTGCAGGGCGGGAACACCTGATGGCCGGTGACCAGGCCACCGACGTTATAGAGATGAAAGCCGTCGACGTCCTTGTCCACCGAGATGCGCTCCAGCACCCTGCGGATCTGCACGTGCGGCGGCAGCGGCAACTGGATGAGAATGCCGTGAACCGCGGTGTCGGCGTTGAGCGCATCGATGCGCGCCAGCAGCTCGGCCTCCGCCACTGTCGCGGGTAGTTCGATGAGCTGCGAGCGGATGCCGACCTCGGCGCAGTCGCGAATCTTGTTGCGTACGTAGACCTGCGAGGCGGGGTCCTCGCCGACCAGCACCACCGTGAGTCCGGGAGTGACACCGTGTTCGGAGCGCATCTTCAGGATGCGCTGCTTGTATTCCCCGCGAAGTTTCGCGGCGACGGCCCTGCCGTCGATGACGCGCGCGGTCAACTGGCCTTGGCGACGAAGCGCGAGCCGGGATGCCCGATGGCCAGCGCCTGCTTCACCGAGTCGCGCTCCAGCATGCGCGCGTACCAGGCAATCACCTTCGGGCTTTCCTTTTCGTTGACGATGTCGGCATAGCGCACCGGCATGTTGATCAACATGGAGAAGCAGCTGACGTCGGCCAGCGTGAACTGCTCGCCCATCATCCACGGGCCCAGCATGCCCGTCTCGATGCGCTGGATGGAGACCACCACCTTGCGGCGCCAGTCGGCGAGCTGCTCCGGTGTCCAGACCTGCGCGGCGCTCTCGCGCCACTTGTCCTGCTGTTCCTTGAGCGGGATGCGCGCGATCTTGGCTTCCAGCTCATCCTTCGACAGGTGCGCCGTGGCGTTCTTGATCATGGCGTGCCAGCCGAGGAAGGACAGCGCGGGGCAGAAGTACTCGTCCACGAACTTGGTCCAGATGCGCATCTGGTGACGGCCGTAGGCATCGGAGGGCTTGAGCGGCATCCCCGGGAACGTGTCGTCGACGTATTCGTTGATGAGCGTGGACTCATCGAGCACGAGGTCGCCATGCACCAGCACCGGCACCTGGCCGCGCGGGTTGATCTTCACGAACCACGGTTCGTGCTGCTCGAAGTTGATCAGCGCCATGAGGTGGCTCTTGAAGTCCACCTTCTTCTCGAACAGCGGCAGCAGGGCCTTCAGCGAATTGGCGGCAGCGCCGCCGTGATAGAGAACGACCGACATGGGACCTCCGTTGAGGCCGATTTCAGCGCCATCCTCCCGAGGCGACTCGACTCGCAGCGAAATGACGCATTCTTAACGCCGACGCCATCGGTGGCTCACGGCCGCGGTTCCAGAATCAACCTCGCTGCAATTGGCAGCGCCCTATCGGAAACGCCCATGAAATTGTTAACGAGCCTCACCCTGGCGGCGCTGATGACCGCCGGCGCCGCTTTCGCCGCGTCCACGCCCACCGCCACGCCGGCCGCCAGCGCCACACCAGCCGCCAAGCCCGCGAAGCACGAATCCTCCATGCACTGCGAAAGGCAGGCGAAGGAGAAGAAACTGACGGGCGACGAGAAGGACAAGTTCGTCAAGGAGTGCAAAGCAGGCAACAAGGCCAACTGAGTTTCCAGGGCTGCGCCGGCGCGATGCGCCGCTACCGCCGGGCGGCGTCAGCATGGGACCTGTGCGAGCGCATTCCTCATTTCGCGCCGGGCAGGGGCATTTTCAGTCCCCATTTTCGTGGGGAACTCGCAGTGCACGATCAACCCCGGCGCGTTATCGCCGAGCGTGAGCTGGGCCCCATGCAGCCGCGCCACCGCCGTGGCCAGCGACAGTCCCAGCCCGCTGCCGCTGGCCTTCGATGCGGCATCGCCCACACGCACGAAAGGCCGCAGCGCCGCCGGGCGCTCGCCGGCCGAGATGCCCGGGCCGTCGTCGGCGACGCTCAAGGAAATCCCGGCCGGGGTGTTGCGCACGCGCACTCGGACATGTCCACCTGCCGGCACGTATTTCAACGCGTTCTCCAGCAGGTTCGTGATGAGCTGCGCCAGCAACTGGCGATTGCCGATGAGCACGGCCGGCTCCGGCGCCTCCAGCGTGACCTCGAGTCCCGCGGCCCGCATGCCCGGCGCATACAGCTCCACCATGTTGGCGGCCAGCGCGGCGAGATCCACCTGGTCGCCGTGCGTGGCGACGCCCTGTGCCTCGGCGCGCGCAATTTCGAGCAGCGTCGCCAGCGTGCGCTGCACGCGATCCAGCTCGCCGAGCGCCGGGCCGATGATCTCTTCATCCGGCGCGCCGGGACGCAGCTGCGCCTCTTCGAGCCGCACGCGCAGCCGGTACAACGGCGTACGCAGGTCGTGCGCGATGCTGTCGAAGGCGGTGCGCAGCGTGGTGGTCTGTTCCTCGATGCGATCCAGCATGGCGTTGACCGCGCCCGCCAGCGCGTCGAACTCATCGCGCGAACCATCGACGCGCAGCCGCTGCGTGAGGTCGCCATGCATGATGGTTTCGCAGGTGGTGGCGTACTCGCGCACGCGCCGTGCGGTGCGGCGCGCGTACGCCGCGCCCAGCAGCCATACGCACAGCGCCGTGAGCAGCGTGCCCCAGAGCGTGGCCAACCCGAAACGGCGCAGCACTTTCTGCCGCTCGCTGGTATCGGCACCCACCAGCAGCCAGTAACCGTTCGACAGCCGTTCGATGCGCGCCTTGACAGGGTGCAGCACCGAGGCGCCGCGTTCGCGCGCGATGATGTCGAATTCCACCATCGACGCATCGTCGGGCGTGGCGTCACGCGGCCATTCGGAGAGATTCCCGGCCACCGGCCGCAACTGCGCGTCGGCCAGCAGGAAGACCGCGCCGGTGCGTCCCCAGCTGTCGGTGCGCAGGTGCAGCGTGGCCGCGACGCGCTCCACGCCGCCGAGCCGCAGGTCGTCGGCCAGGTCCTCGACCTCGGCGCGTATCACCATGGCGATCTCGCGTTCCAGCACGCTGCGCGTCAGTAGATAGACGCTCACCAGCAGAGCGCTGGTCAGCACGGCCATCAGCGCCGTATAGAACAGCGCCAGGCGCGCCGACGACATGCGCATGGACGGGCCGCGGGCGGGTCCCTCAGCCGGCATCGCGCAGCACGTAGCCGGCGCCACGCACGGTGTGCAGCAGGGGGCGTTCGAAACCCTTGTCGATGGCGGCACGCAGCCGGCTGATGTGCACGTCGATGACGTTCGTCTGCGGATCGAAGTGCAGGTCCCACACGGCCTCGAGCAGCATGGTGCGTGTCACCACCTGGCCGGCGCGCCGCGCCAGGAATTCCAGCAGCTGGAATTCCTTCGAGGTCACGTCGATGGCCTTGCCGGCACGCACTACCTTGCGGCCGAGCAGGTCGAGCTCCAGGTCCGCGATGCGCAGGCGGGTGGTGGTTTCCGGCTGGCTGCCGCGGCGGAGCAGGGCCTCGATGCGCGCCAGCAGCTCGCCGAACGCGAAGGGCTTGGTCAGGTAGTCGTCGCCGCCGGCGCGCAGGCCCTCGATGCGGTCGTCCACCGAGCCCAGCGCCGAGAGGATCAGCACCGGCGTGCGCTTGCCGTTCTTGCGCAGCATGGCCACGATGGAGAGGCCGTCGAAATGCGGCAGCTGGCGGTCGGCGATGATCAGGTCGTAGCTGCCCTCGGTGGTGCGAAACAGCCCCTCGCGCCCGTCGGACGCGATATCCACCACGTAGCCGCTTTCGCGCAGCCCCTTGGCCAGGAACCTCGCGGCCTCCGCATCGTCCTCGATCAGCAGCAGATGCATGCGGAATCCAAGGTAGCACGGGCGGTTGAGTTTGCAGGCTTACGAAAAATTAACATCTATAATCACGCCGCGAAAACAGCGATCCGAGCGAAGTCAGGGAGCAGGCATGAGCGAGCCAACCGCAGACCAGTTCACGGGCTATTCGCGGCGCGAATTCATCAAGCGTGTCATCGCCTCGGGAGCCGTCGGTATCCGCCGCGACCTACATGTACGGCGGCCTGCCGGCTGCAGCGCGCAAGGGCCGCTGCCGCCGGCGGCGTCGAGCGGCTGATTCCCCTCAACGTGAATGGCCAGGTGCGGCGCGTGGACGTGCTGCCGCAGGAAACGCTGGCGATGACGCTGCGCTACAAGCTGGGGCTCACCGGCACCAAGCTCGGCTGCGACCGCGCCGAGTGCGGCGCCTGCACCGTGCATCATCGACGACGTCACGTACAACTCCTGCTCGACGCTCACGCACACCGTGCGCGCGCGCAAGGTGCTGACCATCGAAGGCCTCGCCGGACCGAACGGCGAGCTGCATCCGGTGCAGCAGGCATTCGTCGACGAGCTCGCGCCGCAATGCGGCTTCTGCACGCCAGGGCAGGTGATGTCGGCCGTGCGCGCTGCTCAAACACAATCCCAAACCCACGCGCGACCAGGCGCGCCTGGCGCATGTCCGGCAATCTGTGCCGCTGCGGCGCCTACGACAACTACCTGAACGGCGTCATGCGCGCGGCGGCTGACGGCGCGGGAGGCTGCCGCATGAACAACTACAAACTCATCGGCAAGAACTTCATTCCGCACGACGTGGTGGCCAAGGTCACGGGCGCAGGCCAAGTACGCCGAAGACTTTCGCGCCGAAGGCATGGTGTTCTGCCGGCTGCTGACCAGCCCGATGCCGCACGCGCGCGTCAAGAACATCGACGCCGCCGAAGCGCTGAAGATGGAAGGCGTGCTCGGCATGCTCACGGCCGACGACATTCCGAGGAACCGCCGGCGCTCGGCGCCGCCGATTCTCACCAAGGAGCCGCGTCTACGTCGGCGAGCCCATACTCGCGGTCGCCGCGGTTGACGAGACAACGGCGCAGGACGCCATCGAGAAGATCAAGATCGACTTCGAGCCGCTGCCGTTCACCGTCGATCCGCTGGAGAGCCTGTTCCCGGGCGGGCCGGACGCGCGCAGCGACGGCAACGTCGGCACGCTGCAGGGCCTGAAGCTCCAGACGCATCAAGTGGACGCGCGGCCGACTTTGCGAAACGCGAAGCGAGGGCAGAGCTGCCCATGGGCAAGCCCGCCGAGGAATGGACCTACGGCGACGTCGAGACGCAGTTCAAGCAAGTGCAAGGTGGTGTACGACGAGTCGCTTCGTCACCGCCAGCAACTCGCCATCACAGCATGGAGCCACGCACGCTGCATGGCGTACTGGCAGAACGGCAAGTGCTTCGTGCACGGCTCGACGCAGAGCCAGTCGTTCGTCGTGCCGCGGCCTGGCGCAGTCCATCGGCATCAAGCCGGATGAGCTGGTGCTACATCGCGGAGTTCTGCGGCGGCGGTTTCGGCTCCAAGGGTCGGCGCCTATCCGTGCGATGGCGATCCCGGCGCTGATGTCGAAGAAGATCGGCAAGCCGGTGATGATGCGCATCAGCCGCGCCGAGGAGTACTCCCTCGGCTCCGCGCGCAACGGCTTCCAGGGCCGCGTCAAGCTGGGCTTCGACGGCGACGGCAAGCTGCTCGCGGCCGACATGTACGTCGTGCAGGAAGGCGGCGCGCACATCGGCTTCTGGGATTTCCGCAACGCTCGGCGATGCGCTGTCGCTCGTCTATCAACCCGAAGCCATGCGCTGGCGCGGCGTGCCCGTGTTCTGCAACACGCCCACGCGCACGGCGCAGCGCGGACCCGGGCTACAACCAGATCGCCTGCATCATGGAGCCGCTGCTCGATCGCGCGGCGCGTGAGCTGAAGATCGATCGCGCTCGAGATCCGCAAGCTCAACACGCCGGAGAATGGCTCGCTGACCGGTCGGCGCCGAGCGCAAGCAGCCCCGTCACGCAGCTGCTACCTCAAGGAGGCGCTGGACGAAGGGCGCGGCGCGCTTCAATTGGGCCGAGCGCATGAAGCGCAGCGGCCAGCGCAACGGCTCGAAGGTCACCGGCGTCGGCATCGGCCAGGCGTTTCACCCGGCCGGCTTCTCCGGCTTCGACGGCCTCGTGCGCATCACGCCGGACGGCAAGCTGCACATCCACACCGGCGTCGGCAATCTCGGCACGTTCTCGCACTCGGGTACGGCGCGCATCGCCGCCGAAGTGCTGAAGTACGACTGGGAGAAGTGCGTCGTCGAGCGCGGTGACTCGCGCAAGCATCTGCCGTGGAACATCGGCCAGTTCGGCAGCAACACCTCGTACACCATGGCGCGCACGAACTACGTCGCCGCGCATGGACGCGCTGGCACAAGATCAAGGAAATCGCGGCGCAGGATCTGGGCGGCAAGCCCGACGACTACGACATCGACGGCAGCAAGGTGTTCTCGAAGAGCGAATCCTCGGACGTGCGCTGACGCTACGCCGACGGCGGCGCAGCGCGCGATCGAGCTGGGCGGCAAGTTCAGCGGCCAGGAACTGCCCGCGGACATCAACCCGATGACCCAGGCTTCCGCCACGGCGCTCGCGGGCACGCGGCCTGATCGGCGTGGCCAAAGACACGCTGCCGGTCAGCGGACGAGACCGCGGCCTTCGCCGCGCTGTTCATCGAGATCGAGCTGGACGTCGAGACCGGCAAGCATCGCATCGTCGACTGCCTCGAACGTCGGCGACTGCGGCACGGTGATCCATCCGATGGGCCTGGAGACGCAGATCAAGGGCGGCGCGGTGCAGGGCTTCGGCGTCGCGGTGCTGGAGCGGCATGATCTACGACCCGCAGAACGGCTTGCCGGCGAACGTCGGCTTGCATCAGGCGAAGCCGCCGACCTATCTGGATCGTGCCCACCGAGATGTCAGGCGGACTGGGTGGACAAGCCCGATCCCACGAGCCCGATGGGCACGAAGGGCATCGGCGAGCCGCCGCTGGGCGCCGCGGCGGCGGCGCTGCTGTGCGCGATCTCGGATGCGCTCGGCGGCCACGTCTTCAATCGCACGCCGGTGCAGCCGGACATGATCATCAATCGCCGTGGCGGGGCGGCCGCAGGCGCACAAGCCGCTGCAGATCAACACAGCATGAGGAGCTGCACGAATGCCCCGAGACATGATGCCGCACTTCGAGCTGTACCAGCCGGACACGCGTGGACAGGCGCGCATCGACCTCGCGAAGGACGATCGGCGAAGGCGCTGGCTCCTGGCCGGCGGGCAAGACAGCTTCGACTGGTTCAAGGACCGCGCCAAGCGGCCCGAGGCGCGTCATCGACATCACGGGCATCACGGAGCTCACGGGCATGCGCGAAACCGCCGATGGCCTCGAGATCGGCGCGCTGACCACGCTCACCGAGATCGCAGCAGAATGCGCCGGTGCGTGCGCGAGAAGTACGGTCTGCTCGCCGCGGCCGCCGGCCGCGTCGCCAGCCCGCAGATCCGCAACGCCGGCACGCTGGGCGGCAATCTCTGCCAGGACGCGCGCTGCTGGTACTACCGCGACGGGCGTGAACTGTTATCGCGCGGGTGGCAACACCTGCTACGCCGACACGCCGCAGGGCCAGAACCGCGAGCATTGCCTGTTTGGCGCGCGCCGCTGCATCGCGGTGACGCCATCGGACATGGCGCACCGCGTGCGTGGCGCTCGACGCGCACAGATGGTCATCGCGGCCCGGCGAGGGCGAGCGCGTCGTGCCGGCCGAGGAATTCTTCATCGGCCCGGCGATGGACATCACGCGCATGACCGTCGCTGAAGCCCGGTGAAGTGCTCACCGCGGTGCGCTTCCCGAAGAAATGGGCCGGTGCGAAGTTCTACTTCGAGAAGGTCACGGACCGCGCCACGCTGGGATTTCGCGCTCGTCAGCGTGGCGGCGGCGATGCACATCGACGGCAACATCATCAAGAACATCCGTATCGCCTGCGGCGCGGTCGAGTGCGTGCCGCGGCGACTCAAAGCCGTCGAGCAGGCCGTGATCGGCCAGCCGCAGAACGACGACACCGCGCTGATCGCCGGGCGCACCGCCAGCCAGGGCGCGACTGCGGTGCAGTACAACGACTACAAGATTCCGCTGATGGAGAACCTCGTCCGGCGCGCAGTGCGCGATAGTTAGGGGGTCTGGCTCCATTTCCGTCCCCGGAAATGGTGCCTGACCCCATTTCCTTGACCCCATTCCTCAACCACTACTCATGGAATTACTCCGCACCACCCGTAACGCCTGGAACCAGGAAACACTGGAAGGCATGTCCTGGGACCTCTTGCCCTGGGCGTTCGGCCTCGGCCTGGCTGTCATCATGGGTCACCTGGCATGGCGGACCCTGCGCAAACGCTGATCACGCGGCACGCGCCCATCGACCGCGCGTTCCACTGGGTGACCGCGCTGGCCGTGCTGTTGCTGCTGGCCAGCGCCTTCCTGCCCATCCTCGGCCTGAAGTTCTCGTGGGTGCCGCTGCACTGGATCACGGGCGTGGTGCTGACGGTTGCCGTGCTGTTTCACACCGTGCGCGCCACTTTCTTCCAGCGCCTGCGCTGCATGCTGATCTGGCCACGACATCTGCGCGAGTTCGCGCAGGGAAAGAAGGCGGCCAAGTACACGCTGCCGCAGAAGCTCATGCACGCGGTGCTCGGATTCGCGGTGCTGGTGGCGACGGTGACCGGCGTCATCATGCTCGCCAAGGTGGACACGCCGTTCTGGAAGCGCGATCCCTATCTACTGGACGCATCCACCTGGGGTGTCGTCTACGTGCTGCATGGCGCGTCGGCGCTGCTGATCCTGGTGCTCACCATGTGGCACATCTATTTCTCGTTGCTGCCCGAGAAGCGCGCCTACCTGCGTGCCATGATCGGCGGACAGATGACGCGCGAGGAAGCGGCGGTATTTCATGACCCCGCACGCTGGTCCGGCCAGCGCAAAGACGATCCGAAAGAAAACGGGCCGTAAGAAGAAGGAAGACAGAACAAATGACGTTGACCGAGCGCCTCGAGGCCATCGAGGCGGGATACGAATTCTCACTGGCCTATGCGGCGCAGGGCCGTACCGACGAATCCGGCTCGCAGATCCGGCAGATGCTGGAACGCATGCATGCCGCGCTCGAAGGACTGGGGCACGAGGTTGAAGCCGCGGTGTCGCGTGCCGGCGCGACGCATGCAGCCAGCACGCGCAGGTTTGTCGACGCGGTCCGGGAGGACGCCGTCATTGCGCAGGGCGCCATCGGCCTGGTGCTCGATGCGCCGGCCCTCGGCTCGCTGCTGGTGGACAATCTGAATGCCACCATTCACCTGCGTGCGCTGCTGACCGACCTGTTCCTCGTCGATCAGGCGCGGTGAATCGGGGACTGTCCCCATTACCTGACTTGGGTCATCGCACGCAGCAACGCGCTGGCCTGGGCCGGCGGAAATCTCAGGATGCGTTCGTACACCGAGATCGTGATCGCGCACACCTTGCCGCGGTCGACGCGTGCATCTTCGGCATGCGCCAGCATCTGTGCGTCGGTGCCGAACTGTTCGTAGGTCGCGTTGATGACACTGGCGAGGTTGTCCTTGACGGATGCGGGTTCGGGCAGCGGCGCAGGATTCTCCGCGGCGCTGCGGATCACCTCACCCATGAGCTCCAGCGTGTGCGCCTGCGCGGCGGGCTCGATCGATTGCGCGATGTCCGGCGGCCCCGCCACCTGGGGAAACCAGTAGCGAAAACAGGCATCCCCGGATTTGCCCTGCAGCTTTTTGGCCGTAGCCAGCATGTCGCGCATCAGTGCCAGTACGGATTCTTCGGAGGCATGTGCGAGCCGCTGGGTCGCGGCCAGGCTGATCTGCGAATTCGCGAGGTTCGCGAATTTCTCCGGCCCCACTTCACCGCGCTGGTAGACGCGGTACTCCTCGAGCAGCTCGTCGTACAGCGAGCGTTCGTGTTTCTTGAGCACGCGGTAGATGGGCTGCTGCAACAGCGCGGATCCGGCGCGGTGGTACTCGTACCACCAGGCGCCCACCGCCACGGCGATGATGGCCGCAAGGCCGATCCCGATCCATTTCATCCGGCACTTCGGGGAAAAGACATGAGGCGGCAGCCTAACAGGCTGCCGCCTCATTCACTCACCGGCTATTGCGAACGCGCCGCGATAGCCCTCATCCCCGTGCTCATTGCAGCTGAATCGCGAAGTCCGTGAGGACGGTGCCGGCCGGGCCGATGGCACCCAACGACGCGCCCGTCCCGGTGGCTGGCGCGATGCGATACAGAATGGACTGCGTTGCACCCGTGGGCAGCAAGGCGGCCAGCATGAGGCCGTTCTCGCCACCGGCTATGTCCATGTCACCTTCGGCCTGGATGCCTCCTGCCACGATATCCACGCCGATACCCGCGCCGATGAATTCCATCGTTCCGGCGATCGACGAATGGCGCAGCACGCGGTTGTTGCCCGCATCGACCACGTACGACACCGTCGAACCCCCACCCACGTAGTTGTTGGCGTATGCCGTGCCGAAGACCTGGGGAGGATTGAGTCCGCCCGGGGCCTGCAGATCGGTGTCCTGCGACACCGTGCCGTCAGCTGTGATCACGCGCAGGCTTTGACCGGTGTTGCTGTGGATTCGCAGCAGGTCATCGAAGGCGTGGAAGTCCATGCCGAAGCGCGTGCCGCTGAGTCCGGCATAAACAGGCGCCGCCGTGTCGGCCGGATTCGCCGTGAGCGTGATGCCCGCGCCGGCGACTCCCGTCGTCGGATCGACTGGCACCAGCCGCCCGGCGCTGGTCAATCCGTAGAGCTGACCGTCCGCCGGCCGGACGTCGATGGCCACCAGCGATTCGCCGCCCTGCAGACCGGTCACGGCCGTGTCGGTCAGGAACGTGGCCGGAGCCTGGAGCGTGAAGCTCACCAGGCGCCCGGTGGATGTGAGTCCCCACAGCGTCGCGACCGGCGCCATGGCGTACGTGAGCGAGCGCACACGTTCACCCGTCCCGATCGCGCCGATCGCCGTTGCCACGCCGGTGTTGAGCTGCACGTTGTACAGCGTCGAACCCGTCTCAGCCCCGACGCTCAGGGCCGCGATTCCGCGATTGTTGGTGCCGTAGATGTCGAAGCCACCCACGCCGCTCACATCGCCGAGGCCGAGCGTGGTCCCGATCTGCGTGACGGTTCCCGTGAGGCCGCCCAATGAATACAAGGCATCGCTTGCCGAGTCGACCATGAAGAACGTCGAGATGTTGGTACCCGCGACTCCATTGCCGTAGGCGGCCGCACCAATCACTCTACCCGCCGGATTCAGGTCCGGGTCGGTAGTCACGGTGGTGCCGCCGACCGCGTCGAGATTCAGCACGCGTGCGTTGAAGCCATTGTCGCCCACGATGCGCAGCAGGTCGTTGCCCGGGTTGAAGTCGACGCCGTGTTCCGTGCCCTCGATGCCCAGGTAAGGATCGTTGACGCCGCCCCCCGCAATCAGCGTGCCCTTGAGCGTGAGCGCACCCGTTCCCTCATCGAGGTTGTACAGGCGTCCGGTGCTGCCCAGCGCGTACAGGTTCTGATCCGCGGGTCGCACGTCCACACTCAGGATGGTCTCGCCCGACTGCTGACCGGACAACTGCACCGACGTGCAGACCTTCTGCGGTGCCGTGGAGGCGAACGATACCAATCTGCCCGATTCGGTGACCGCGTACAGATCGCCGGGATCCTGCGCAGGACCCGCAGTCGATGCGATCGTGGTGTCGCGCACCAGCTCGCCCGCGTCGAGACGCGTGACGGGGCCCGCAGTCGCGGCCGTACCGGTGGCGAGGTCGATCTCGTACGAAGTTGCCGCGTTGCCCACTACCAGCACGGCGTAGCCGGTATTGCCGGTCGCGTCGGAGGCGATCTCGAAGTCACTGACCGCGCTGGCATCCACACCCAGCGGACCGACCGCTGTGAGCACGCCGCCGTTCGGATCCGTGGTGGTGAGCAGCTCGTCGGTGGTCGAATCGATGTAGTACGCCGTCGCACGGCAGGCTGCCGCGAATGCGTTCGTGTATGCCGCGCCATTCACGCCGGTGCGGCTCAGTGCCGCATCGGTGATGGTGGCGCCGCTGTCGACGTCGATGCGCAGATTCTGACCGGTGTCGCTGACTACGCGCAGCCGGTCGGCGGCGTCGTTGAAGTCGACGCCGAATTCCGTGCCGCTGAGCTGCGTGAACGCATCGGTGGAATCGCCCGCATCGGCCGTCAGCGTGGATTTCTGCGTGGCCACGCCGGTGGTGGTATCGACCGTGTAGACGCGACCGGTGCTGCCGAGCGCGTACAACTGGCCGGGCGTTGCGCCGCCCGCGCGGATGTCGATGCCCAGCACGGTTTCGCCGGACTGCAGGCCGGTGATGGCGATGGCCGTATCCAGGGCGGGATCTTCGCGATCGAAAGTCACGAGTCGGCCGGTGCTGGTCACGCCGAGGGTATTGCCCGAAGTGACCCCGGCGCCCGGAGGCGGAACCGGTGCCGGCGTCGGCGTCGGCGTCGGAGCAGGCGCGGGTGCTGGTGCCGGTGCTGGTGCTGGTGCCGGTGCAGGGGCGGGTGCCGGCGCAGGTGCAGGCGAGGGCGACGGCGATGGCGTCGGAGAGCTCCCACCCCCACCGCCGCCCCCGCAGGCGGTGAGCACCGAAACGATCAGCGAGGTCGCAAGTAGGTTGCGGCCAACACGAGGCGTAGTCATAGAGATCCCTTTGTGAGAATGAGTCCGTGCGTCGTAAGACTACGGAGCGCGTGGGTCTCTGAATGCAGACACACAGCACCACGCGAGCGCGAAAATTTTTCCGAGATGCGTCGGCGGCTGCCTACGTGCAAATACGATGTGTCGATTCCGATTAGTTAGAAGCGCCGTACGCAGCTTCGCGGACGCCGACATAACCCTCGGAAAAGGCGACGCAGTTCACGTTCCCGGAGCGGCCGGGCCCGGCCGCGGGCCGTTTTGAATTTTTTTCACAATTGGCTTTGCGCGGCGCTGGCCCGGTCTGTATAGTCGCGCCCGCTTATCAGGGTCGCGCGGTCATCGCCCCCTAAAGCTCGCAAGTCTGAAGGCGTCGCTGGACGCACCACTTAGCAAACTCTCCTCGCTAATGACCGCTGCCCGGCTTCGGCCAGGGCACTGCGAGTCGCTTCATACAATCTTTTACATAGGTATTTCATGTCATTCGAAACTCTCGGGCTCAAGCCCGAGCTGCTGCGTGCCGTGGCCGACAAGGGCTACACGACTCCCACTCCCATCCAGCTCGAGGCGATTCCCGCCGTGCTCGCGGGCCGCGACGTACTCGCCGGCGCGCAGACCGGCACCGGCAAGACCGCCGGCTTCGTGCTGCCCATGCTGCAGAAGCTAGGCAGTCGCGGCGCGCGCAATCCGCGCGCGCTGGTTCTCACCCCGACGCGCGAGCTGGCCGCCCAGGTCGAGCAGAGCGTCAAGGACTACGGCAAGTACGTCGACCTGCGCTCGCAGGCCATCTTCGGCGGCGTCTCCGAACGGCCGCAGATCGACAAGGCGCGGCACGGCTGCGACATCCTGGTGGCGACGCCGGGCCGCCTGCTGGACCTGTGCGAACAGCGCGCCGTCTCGCTCTCCGAGGTGCAGATCTTCGTGCTCGACGAAGCCGACCGCATGCTCGACATGGGCTTCATCCACGACATCAAGCGCGTGCTCAAGATGTTGCCGGCGCAGCGCCAGAACCTCATGTTCTCGGCGACCTACTCCGACGACATCCGCGACCTCGCAAGCCGCTTCGTGAAGAACCCGGTGAGCGTGCAGGTCACGCCGCGCAACGCGACGGCGGAGAAAGTGGAGCAGAGCGCGTACCGCGTGCCGAAAGAACACAAGCGCCACCTGCTCGCGCATCTCATCAACGAGGGCAACTGGCACCAGGTACTGGTGTTCACGCGCACCAAGCACGGCGCGAACCGCCTCACGCAGCAGCTGGAGCGCGCCGGCGTCAACGCCATGGCCATCCACGGCAACAAGAGCCAGAACGCGCGCGTGAAGGCGCTGCAGGACTTCAAGGACAACAAGATCACGGCGCTGGTGGCCACCGAAGTCGCGGCTCGCGGGCTCGACATCAAGGAGCTGCCGCACGTCGTGAACTACGAGCTGCCCAACGTGCCCGAGGATTACGTGCACCGCATCGGCCGCACGGCGCGGGCCGGTTCCACCGGCGCCGCCATCTCGCTGGTGTCGCCGGACGAAATGTCGTACCTCAGGGACATCGAAAAGTTGCTGAAGCGCCAGGTGGAGTTCGTGCCGACGCCGAAGTTCGAGATCAAGGAAGGATCGCACCCGACTCGTGCCGAACGCGATGGCGAGCCGCGCGAGCACCAGCCGCACCAGGATCCACGTCGGCGCTCCGAGCATCGACGACCGCGCGGCCAGCAAGGTGGGCGCGGCGGGCATGGCGGCCAGCGTCACAAGCCGGGTACGGCCACGCACGATGCCTATCTACGTGACGCCGGCGCGAGCGCGGCATCGGGCGACCGTCCGCAGCAGCCCGGTACCGAACGAAATCCGGAGGGTAACAAGCGTCCGCACGCGCCGCGCCGCCAGGGCGGCGGGCAGCAGCGCAGCTCCGGCCAGCACCAAGGCGGCCACAAAGGCGGGCATCAAGGTGGCGGCAACGGCCACGGTGCGCCCCGCGGCGATCGCAATGGCGCGGCGCGCGGCGCGAGCCGCGGTCAACGAAGCGGCTTCGCGCGTGGCGCGCGGTCGTCGGGTGGTACCAACCGCGGCGGATCAGGCGGCGGCAGTGGTGGCGGTTCCAGCGGCGGCAGTTCAGGCGGCTTCTCGCGCATGAACTGAGCGAAACGATGGCGTGACCTGCCGGCTCTGCGTTCCTGAGACGACGGTCATGCTCGCCGCGCAGCGTGGCAACAAAAAGCCCGCGCGGTCGATCGACCGCGCGGGCGTGACACTGTGATCGCGGAATTTCTTTATTGCCGCGGGGTTTCAGTGTCGGGTGCCGGCTGACCAGTAGGTTCGGTGCTTTCGGGCATGGTCGAATCCGGCTCGCTGGGTGTCGTCGACTGCGGCTTGCTGCTGCCGCTCTTCGCGCTGGCCTTCCACTCATCGTTGTCGAGATAGCCGTCGCCATTGGCATCGGCCGTCGAGAACACGATGGTGGAATCCACCGCGGCTTCAGCCTGCGAAATCCTGCCGTCCTTGTTGGTGTCGAGCTTCGTGAAGCTCGAGGACCCCATCTTGTCCTTGTTGCCGTCGTCGCCGGCAACTGCCGCGCCCATGGGAATCAGTGCGGCGATCGCGACGGCAATTATCGTCCTGTTGCTTACTTTCATTTCCTGGCTCCTTGCGCTCAATGGAAGGTATTGAGTGGCTGTGACGCCCGAAGTGTTTTCGGCGCCCAGACACCTGGAAAAGAAGGTGCAAGCACCATGCCAGGCGCAAATGCCGCGTGCGGGCGCGTGAATGGGCGAATCGACGTCCGGGCGGTCGCCGCGCCACGACAATGTCGATTGCGTGCGGCGCAGCGCGGCGACAGCGCGGCCGGATCTAACTACAAACAATCACTTGCGGGTCGCCGATCGGGGACGTCGGACAGGCTCGGATGCAGCACGCAACGGAATCCCGCGCGCAGCGCCGCGACTGTCGATGGTGGCGTGAGCAGACCGTCCGCGCGCTTCAGCCGTCGCGGTGCCGCGTAGCCGCATTCGCGCCAGCGATACGCCATGCCTTTCACCATCACGTAGGCATCGCCCGACAACTCGATCGTCGCGCCGTCCGGCAATTCGCCCGGCGAGCCGCGCAGCGGATGAATCCGCTTCGCACCGTTTTGCAATCGTTGCTCGTGCAGTTTCGCGTCGATCTGCGCGGCACTTGGCCGCGCCCCGCGGTGCGCGCGCGCCCAGGCGTCGGCAAACGCCAGCGCCGCTTCGCGCCGGCAGTAGTAACAGGGCCGGTGGCCGGCGGACAACGCGGTTGCCTCGTCGAGGAAGAACAGCTCCGTCCAGCTGCGCCGGCGCATGACCTGGCGGCGCACGCCGCGGAAGTCGCAGCGGCAGATGATCCAGGCCTTGTTAGTCCAGCGGCGCGTGAGCAGCGTGCGCGTCGCCGCATCGTGGATGATGCCGCGATTGCCCATGAACAGTCCGCGCTGTTCGATGGCGACGATTTCGCCGAAAGGCGTGACCCGGTTCTGCAGTGGCACGCGCGCAGTGTACCCGGGGCTTTGCGTATATCAGCTCCGCGGCGCATGCTTGCGCGCGCTTTGAGTCATCGGGGGAGCGGCGGTGAACGATATATCGGCTACGCGCGGCGATCTTGCGCCCTGGGTCAGGGCCGATCTGCCGGAACCGCCGATGCCGCGCGGCCTGTCATGGATCGGCGTATGCGGTCCCGGCGTCATCGTGCTCGGCGTGTCCATCGGCAGCGGCGAGTTCCTGTTAGGCCCCGCCACCTTCGTGAAACACGGGCTGTCGCTGCTGTGGGTGACGCTGGTCGCCGTGTTCTTCCAGACCGTGTTCAACACCGAGCTCATGCGCTACACCGTGGCCACCGGCGAGCCGGTGGTGACGGGATTCATGCGCACGCGCCCCGGCAAGACTTTCTGGGCCTGGTTCTACGCGGTGCTGTATTTCCTGCAGATCGGCTGGCCGGCGTGGGCCGCGACCGCGGCCGGCGCCATCTTCTTCCTGTTCGCTGGGCCGCCTGGCCGCGCCGCCCGCGGATTCGGCGACTATCTACCTGATCGGCATCGCCACCTTCCTCGCCTGCGTGGCGTGCTGCTGCTCGGCAAACGCATCGCGCGCACGCTGGAAATGCTCAACTGGGTGCTGGTGGCCTGCATCCTCGGCAGCTTCCTGGTGCTGGCCTCGATCTACGTGCCCGCTCGAGCACCTGGGCTCTCGGCGGTGGTGGGATTCTTCGGCTTCGATCCGCGCACAGCGGCGGCTTCAACTTTCTGCCCGAACACGTCGACATCCTGCTGCTGGGCGCGCTCGTGGGTTATTCCGGCGGCGGCGGCGTGCTCAACCTCACGCTGTCCAACTGGGCGCGCGACAAGGGCTACGGCATGGGCAGCCGCGTGGGACACATCGCGGGCGCGGTGGGCGGCGAAACAGTCCAGCTCGCCGACACCGGCTTCATGTTCGAGCCCGATGCCGCCAACATGAGCCGCTGGCGCGGCTGGTGGCGCATCGTGCGCGTCGACCAGTGGGGCATCTTCTTCGTCGGTGCGCTGCTCGGCATGATGCTGCCCGCGCTGCTGTACGTGACCTTCGTGGCGGCGGGCACCGACATCAAGGGACTGGCGATCAGCGCGGTGCTGGCGCGACACCATTGGCGCCGAGCGCCGGCCCGTGGCTGGGGCTGCTGCGTCGCGGTGCTCGGCGTGTGGATTCTCTTCAAGACGCAGCTCGATTGCGTCGAAGGCATGACGCGGTCGATCACCGACATCCTGTGGACCGGCAGCAAGCGTGTACGCGCCTGGCGCGGTGGCGACGTGCGCGCCGTGTACTACAGCGTGCTCGCGGTGGTCGTGGTGTGGGGAATCATCGCGCTCAAACTCGCGCAGCCCGTGATGCTGCTGCAGATCGGCGCGAACATCGCAGGCGTGATCTTCGTGATCGCGTCGCTGCACCTGTTGTACCTGAACACGCGCGTGTTGCCGGCGGCGCTGCGGCCGCCGACGTGGCGCCGCGTGGCGCTGGTGGGCATGGCGCTGTTCTACGCGTTTCTTCGTGGTGCTGGTGGCGCGCTCGTTCTATAGCCGAGAAGCTGACGCCGCCTCATCGCTTGCGGCTGATCTCGATCCCGTTGCCGACCTCGACCAGCACCGAGTCCATGTCGCCGGCCTGGCGCACGCGCGCGCGATAGGCCTCGGCCTGCGGCCGCACGATCTCCGGCAGCAGCATGTTGTCGGCCGCGATGATGGCGCCCGGCGCGAGCTTGGGATGCACCAGCTCGAAGCAGGGCAGGTACAGATCCTTCCACACGTCGAGCAGCACGAAGTCGAACGGGCCGGGCAGTGTCTTCAGGGTCTCCAGGCAGTCGCCGGCGTGGAACTCCACGCGGGTCGAGAGTCCGGCGCGCGTCAGCGCCTGGCGCGCATGCTCGATCTTGAATTCCTTGCAGCTCGAGCGACAGCACCTTGCCGCCGGTGGCGCGTGCGGCGGCGCCCAGCCAGACGGTGGAGTAGCCATACGAGGTGCCGAGCTCGAGGATGCGCTTGGATTGCGCGCCCGTGGCCAGTAGATAGAGCAGCATGCCTGCCTCGCGGCCCACCGACAGCAGCAGCTCGTCGAGATTGGTGCCGGGCGCCGGGAAGCCTGGTGCGCCGTTGTTCTTCTTCGGCGCGGCGTTCGAAGTCGGCGAGCACACGTTCGATGACCGGATCGACGAGCGGCATCGAGGATCCTGGCGAGCACAGGTCGCGGAAATCGGGCGAATAGTGCATCGGTTGGCCGCGCGGATTGGCGAGCCCGCGGCCTAGTCACGGCCGCGGATTTTGTGACACGCGCATCTTCTGGCGATACGGCTCCGGAGTTTGTATCACCTGAGGTTCGTCATCCACGGGGCGACACGGAATCCGGCGGAGCATGCTAGCCGCTCGGAAGTACTCTCCGCATGCAGCAGCGGATGGGGCGGATCGTCGGACAGCGGCCGGCCGCGGAGCGACTTGACGCGTTGCGTTGCCGCAGATTCGCCCGCACTATCCCGTCCGAAACCGGATGGGCGTGCCGCCGGATGCTCGACCTTCGTCGTGCGCGGCACCTCGAACAACATACGTCAAGGAATGGAACATGCGCACTGCGTGCTTCGCCGAGGTAGTTAGTATCGGTGTCTCTCTGCATTGCTGCCGGCGCGGCCTCGGCGGCCGGCAATGACGGCCTGACGCTGCCGGAAGGATTTTCCGCGATGGTGGTGCAGGAAGGCCAGGGCACGGCCCGCCACCTCGACGTGGCCGCCAACGGCGACATCTATCTCGCCGAGCCGCAATGGCCTCGTCCGCCATGCGCGACAAGCAACGGCGACGGCAAGGTCGACGACACCACGCCGTTCGGCGACGTGAAAGGCACCGAGCGTGCGCCTGTTCAAGAACTGGCTGTACGTCTCCGACAACGTCGGCGTGTACCGCTATCCACTCAAGAAGGGCGAGCTCGCGCCCACCGGTCGCGCGCCAGGTGGTGGTCGCGGGCTTTCCGAAGGAGCGCCAGCACTGCGGACAAGACTTTCGCGCTCGATCCGAAGGGCACTCTGTATATCAACGTGGGCGCGCCCTCGAACTCCTGCCAGGAGAAGGATCGGCAGGAGGGTTCGCTGGGCCTGAACCCGTGCCCGATCCTCGAGAAGTACGGCGGCGTCTGGGTGTTCGACGGCAACAAGCTCGAACCAGAACGCCGGCCGACGGCCGGCGATTCGCGACCGGCATGCGCAACGCCGTGGCCATCGAATGGAATGCCGCGCAGAAGGCGCTGTACTCCGTCATTCACGGCCGCGATTCGCTGGATACCTTGTTCCCGGCGCTGTACAACGCCGAGGACAACGCCACGCGCCAGGCCGAGGAATTCCACCAGATCGTCGACGGCGGCAACTACGGCTGGCCATACACGTTCTTCGACACCAAGCTCAAGCAAGCGCGTGCTTGCGCCCGAGTACGGCGGCGATGCGAAGAAGGAGCCCGAGGCCGGGCAAATTTCCCGGATCCGCTCGTGGCCTATCCCGGCGCACTGGGCGCCTAACGACCTGCTGTTCTATTCGGGCAAGAATTTCCCGCGCGAAGTACCAGGATGGCGCTTTCATCGCGTTCCATGGAAGCTGGAACCGCGCGCCCGAGCCGCAGGCCGGATACAAGGTCGTGTTCCAGCCCATGAAGGACGGCAAGCCCAGCGGTGCCTATGAAGTATTCGCCGATGGATTCGCGGGCGAGATGAAGGACAACAATCCGCGCAATGCGCAAGTACCGCCCGGTGGGCCTGGCGGTGGGTCCGGATGGATCGCTGTACGTGGCGGACTCGCAGAAGGGTCGCGTCTGGCGCATCTCGCTACGGCAAGAAATGAGCCGATGCGCGCGCATCGCGTGTTAGGCGTCGTGCTCTCGCCGGCTGCGCGATGGCCGGCGAGGCGCCGTCCGCCGCGACGCCACAGGAAAACCGCGGTAGCCCGCGTGGATTCGCGGCCTCTCGGGGCAGCAGCTGTACGCGCGCCACTGCCTGAGCTGCCACCAGGCCGATGGCTGGGGCGTGCCCAACATGCAGCCGCGCCATCGTCGGCGGCACCTGGGTCAAGGGCGATGCCGAAGGCACTGGCCTTGTTCGTGATGACCGGCGGCTTCGACAGCGCGCAGCGCAAGGAGGGCGCGACATCGCACAACGTGATGCCGCCTTTCCGCCAGCTTGCCGACGAGGACCTCGCCGGGCATCCTCACCTACATCCGCGCAGAAGTTCGGCGACGGCGCCTCGGCGGTGACGCCGGCAGAAGTGGCCGAGGCGCGCGCCACACTGCCGCCGTCCTGATGCTCACCCGCCAGACCTATTTCAACCGGTACAGGTGCACGTAGCGATCGGTCTTGCCCTTGACCGCCGGGTCATAAACCATCTTGTCGAGCTGATCGCTCTTGTTGCGCAGGCCATCGTACGACTTCTCGAACACGAACCCGCGCGCCTCCAGGCTCTTGCGCGCCCAGTCCTCGTTCAGCCGATGCAGCTTGCTCGCGGTTTCCTTGCCGGTGCCGGCCGCGGCATTGTGATCGACGATGAGTAGTTTGCCGCCGGGCTTGAGCATGCGCTTGACAGAGTCGATGAAGCCGTCGGTGTTGATCTCCGGCCAGCCTTCCTTCTCGCCGATCCAGTACGCATCGTGGTACGCCATCACGATCACGGCGAGGTCGACGCTCTTCGGGCCGGGATTCATGTAGCTGGCTTCGACCAGCCGGCGCTCGACGTTTTTCAGGCGTCCCTCGGTAAAGCGGGCCTTCATGTCGTCCTTGGCGAAATTCGCATAGGACATGTTGTTGATGGCCAGCACCTTGCCGCCCGGGCCCACTGCGCCCGCTAACAACTCGGTGTAGTAACCGCCGGCCGAAAAGATGTCTGCGACCGTCATGCCGGGCTTGACGCCGGCGAAGGCCATGACTTCGGCGGGCTTGTCGCGCGCGTCGCGCTCCCGGTCGGCCGCGGTGCGTTCCGGGCTGGCGACGGCCATTTCGATGGCCGGGTCGGCGGCCAGTACGGGAACGGCGAGAGCTAGCAGGCTGGTGAGCAATATTCTTTTCATGGAGGATCTCCTTGGCGCGCATTATGAGAACGGCCCGCCGCGGCTGGAACCGCATCCACCGCAACGGGTACTCATCTGGGCGACCGGACCAATCGACCGGATATTTCGCGGTAAAGGAGGCAGCATGCGAATTCTCTTCAGACCCCTGGCCATGACCCTGCTCTTGGCCGCGGCGTGTACCGCCTTCGGGGCGGGTGGCGGTGAAATGCCCAGCCGCCCGATGGGCGGCGACTACAAGCCGGTGGCTTCCCCCGAGGAGCAGGCGCGCAGCGCGTACAACGCCGCCGTGCGCACCGTGGAGAAGGCCGACGAGCTTTCTCTTGATGCGGCGCGTCAGACGGATCCAAAGCGCCAGGCGAAGGCGTCCGCCAAGGCCAAGGACAACTACGCCAGCGCGCTCAAGAAGTTCACGCGAGCCACCGAGCTCAATCCGTCCATGCACGAGGCCTGGAACTACGTCGGCTACACCAATCGCAAGCTCGGCAACTATGAAGCCGCGCTCACGGCCTACGATCGCGCGCTGAAGCTCAAGCCCGGTTACCCCGAGGCCATCGAGTACCGCGGGCACGCCTATCTCGGCCTGAATCGCCTGAGCGAAGCGAAGGAAGCGTACCTGGCGCTGTTCGGCAGCAATCGCAAGCTGGCCGCGCAGTTGCTCACGGCCATGCAGGCCTGGGTGGGCGAGCATCGCGGCAATCCTTCCGGGGTCGATGGTCCCTCGCTCGATGCGTTCGCATCCTGGGTGAGCGAGCGCAGCACCATCGCCAGCCAGACGGCCGGCCTCACGCGCGAAGGCGCCGGCGCCTCCTGGTAAGCGTGATGCGGCGCCGCGCGCGCGCGTTTGCATCGATCGTTGCGCTGCTGGCCACGGCGGCCGCGGCTGCGACTCCGTATGCCTGGAAACTGCCGCGCGGGTTCCCGGAGCCCGCGGTGCCCGCCGACAATCCGATGAACGCGGCCAAGGTGGCGCTGGGGGCCAGGCTGTTTGCCGATCCGCGCCTGTCCGCCACCGGCGATTACTCCTGCCAGAGCTGTCACGCGCCGCAACGCGCCTTCACCGACGGCCGGGCACTTTCGATAGGGGCGACCGGCGAACAATTGCCGCTGAACGCGCCCACCTTGCTGAACGCCGCATACAACCCCTCGCTGGGATGGAAGGATCACGGGGTGCACACGCTGGAGCAGCAGATGCGCGGCCCGCTGTTCAACCAGCATCCACAGGAGTTGGGCCTGGCGGGACGTGAAGCCGCGGTCGAGCAGGCGCTCGCGGGCGACCCCGGGCTGGTACTCGAGTTTGCCGAGGCATTTCCGGAGTCCGGGCGCGCGGTCTCGATGGACAACGTCATCCGGGCCATCGCCGCCTACGAGCGCACGCTGTTCGCGGGCGGCGCGCCCTTCGATCGCTATGTGTTCGGCGGCGAGCACGCGGCGCTCGATGCCGCGCAGAAGCGCGGCATGCAGCTGTTCTTTTCTGTGCGCGGCGGCTGCGCCGGCTGTCATGGCGGCATCAACTTCTCAGGACCCTGGGTGGATCGGGAGCAGCCGCGGGCCAGCGCCATATTCGCGGATACCGGCACCGGGCAGGCGGTGCGCGTGCCCACGCTGCGCAATCTCGCGGCCACCGCGCCCTACATGCACGACGGCCGTTTCGCCAGCCTCGCCGCCGTGCTGGATCACTACGAGCGCCTGGCCGCGGATCCCGCGGCCGACAGCCGCCTGCGGCGCGCGCCACTAACTACCGGGGAGCGCGCCAGCCTGCTGAGCTTCCTCGAGTCCCTGAACGACACGCCCTAGCCGCATCGCGTATGCTTGCGCGCCCATGAGCGCGCCCTCGAATATCCCGCGTCGCAAACTCGTGCCGCACCCCGCTTCACCGCGTTCTCCGGTACAGGAGATCATGGTCGGAGCGACCCGCCACGAAGATTCCCTGCTGCTCAACTACCGCGTGGTGGGCGAGCTCGGCGCGGTACGCATGCCCGAGCTGCGTCCCCCGGTTCACACCGACGAGCTGTGGCGCCACACCTGCTTCGAGGCGTTCGTCGGCGATTCCGCGTCCGGCGAATATTGCGAGTACAACTTCTCGCCGTCGGGGGCATGGGCGGCCTATCACTTCAGCGGTTATCGCGCCGACATGCAGCCGCTCAAGGGAGGAGGCACGCCGACCTTTTCCTTCGACCTGCAGGACGGCGCGCTGGTACTCGCCGCGCACCTGGACCTCGAACCGCTGTCGCATCGGGACGGCGACACGGTGCGCCTCGGCGTGACGGCCGTCATCGAGGATCGGTCGGGCAAGCTGTCATACTGGGCCCTCAGACATCCCGCCGGGAAACCCGATTTCCACCATGCCGATGGCTTCGTCCTCGATCTCTAGGTTAGACGCGTGATCCAGTTCGGCATCGATCGCCTGCTCACCGACATCAAGCTGCAGCGTGAGCTGGAAGGACGCCGGGTCGCGCTGCTGGCGCATCCAGCCTCGATGACCGCCGAGTTCGAACACTCGCTGGACGCGCTGCGCGCGGTGCGCGGCCTCGACATCACCGCGGCTTTCGGCCCCCAGCATGGATTGCGCGGCGACAAGCAGGACAACATGATCGAGTCGCCGGATTTTCGCGACCCGGTGCACGGCATCCCGGTGTTCAGCCTGTATGGCGACGTGCGCCGGCCCAGCGAAGAAATGCTCGACCACTTCGACGTGCTGCTGGTCGACCTGCAGGATCTCGGCTGCCGCATCTACACATTCATCACCACGCTGCTGTACGTGCTCGAGGCGGCGGCACAGCACGGCAAGACCGTGTGGGTCCTGGACCGGCCGAATCCGGCCGGGCGTCCCATCGAGGGCCTGAAGCTGCGCGAAGGCTGGGAGAGTTTCGTGGGCGCGGGCCCCATGCCCATGCGCCACGGACTGACGGTCGGCGAGCTGGGAATCTGGTTCGTGAGCCACTTCCATCTCGCGGTGGATTATCGCGTGATTCCGATGCGCGGCTGGGATCCCGAATCGAGCCCGGGTTTCGGCTGGCCGGTGGGCGAGCGCAACTGGGTGAACCCCAGCCCGAACGCGGCCAACCTGTCCATGGCGCGGGCCTACGCCGGCACGGTGATGCTCGAGGGCACGACGCTGTCCGAGGGCCGCGGCACCACGCGGCCGCTGGAGTTGTTAGGCGCGCCGGGCCTCGACCCGCGCTCGCTGCTGACCACCATGAATCGCATCATGCCGGCATGGCTGCGCGGCTGCCGTCTGCGGCCATGCTGGTTCGAGCCCACGTTCCAGAAACACGCCGGCAAGTTGTGCTCGGGATTCCAGATCCACGTCGAGGACGGCGCCTACGCGCACGGCGAGTTCCAGCCGTGGCGCCTGGTCGCCGGCGCGTTCAAATGCATCCGCCGGCTGCGTGGCGAATATCCGCTGTGGCGCGATTTTCCGTACGAGTACGAACGGTCGCGGCTGGCCATCGACCTCATCAATGGCAGCGAGTTGCTGCGCGAGTGGGTCGAAGATCCGGCGTCGACGCCGGCCGATCTCGACAAGCTGGCCGCGCGCGACGAAGCGGAGTGGGCCGAGCAGCGCGCCGACATCCTGCTCTATCGCTGAAAAATGTCCGGCGAGACTCGGGGCGGGGACACGTCCCGGCCCCGCCGGACGCCTGCGCTCAGCCTACCTCGCTCGATTTGCTGGTTTTCGACTCGTGCACCGTGGTCAGCAGCGGCTTGTCGATCTTGCGCACCGCATCCGCGAGCACCTGCTTGACGCACTTGTCGGTGCGATTGCGCACCTCCATCGTGCGATGGCCGCCCGCATTGTCGTCGCACACGGCGCGTGCAGCGGACTTCAGCTTCTTGTAGAGCGCCTGGGCGTCAGCCTCGTTGCCGAGCTGCTCGCCTGAATATTTGACCGCGATGTCACCGGCGGTGGCGGTGCGATCCGCGGCGCCGGCATTGGTGGCGAACATCAGCGCCATCAGCAACGCGGCGCCACCGGTGGAAATCTTCTGTGAAATGGAATTCATGATCGGTCCTCCATGGCGTAAAGGTGCGTCGAAGTCGTAGATAGGACGTCGGATACCCGCAATCCGTTGCATGAATCGTGGCGGTTATTCGCCGAGCCGAGGTTCGCGAGCGGTGAGATGTGGACGGAATCGAAAGCGAGGCCACGCCTCGCTCTCGATTGCTCAGTCCAGGGCCTCGATGGTGACGGTGGGCACCAGCACCGTGACCGTGGGCACCAGTACGGTGACACTGGGTGTCAGCGTGCGGTGCGTCGCGGCACGCGCATCCACGCTCACCAGCAGCATTGCGGTGAGGGTGATGGCGGCGACACTGGCGACCAGGCGCTCGAAGGCGCGGCGCATCAGGAAAGAAACATTCGTGCGAGTCATGGCTGATCCTCCTCAATGATGGGAACCCAGCCGATGACGCGTGTCTGACTACGCTTGCCGGCGTTAGTCGTGAGCCCGAAACGTGTCGATCGGTACGCTTGTATAGACGCGCGACCCGCCGAAACGGTTGCAATGAGTAATCAAAGATTCACGCTGCGCCGCGGACACTCAGCGGACACATTCCGGACACTTTCATGTACGACGCCGCTTCGGCGGCGATTTCCGATGTGGCGCTTGCGCCTGAGAAGGCTACTCGACCGATTCGGCGCCGGCGGCCACGAACGCCAGGTCGCTCATGTTTACTTTGGCGAGGTCGAACTTCTTGGCCGCCGACACCATGCGCAGCAGCGCCTGCGCGATGGGCATGGCCGGTTTCCTGTCGCCGGGCTTGGCCTTGTGGAATCGCACGGGATTGATGCGCGCCACCACGTAGCTGCGCAGGTAGGGCGATTTCATGCCGCGCGCCTGCAACTCGGTGACGATGCGCTTCACCTCGGTGTCGATCTCCTGCAGGCGCGCGGCGTAGCCGGCGCGCTCGCGCAGGGCGGCCGGCAGCGGTTTGGTGGTCAGCCTATCTACCTTCTTGAGCACCGGGCTGTAGGCGCCGCCGCCGAAGCGCAGGTTCTCTTCGTAGACCAGGCCGAGCGTGAGCAGTTCGGCCGCTTCGAACTCCGCGGCCAGCGACGCTTCGGTGCGCGTCGGCTCGCGCTTGGCGAGATTGCGCGCCATGCGCATGACTTCCAGCGACTTGTCCTTGAGGTTGTGCGCCTTCTCGGTGTTCAACGCCAGGATGCGATAGGACAGCGATTCGTCCGGCGAGATCAGCACGGTGATCTGTTTCAGTCCCAGCATCTTGGCGGCGGCGAGACGGTGGCGTCCGTTCGGCGTCCAGAAGCGTCCATCTTCGCCGCGCACGACGATCAGCGGATCGAGAAATGCGGCCGTGGCCTCGATGGCGTCGGCAAGGCGCTTGGCATGCGTCGGTGACAGGTCGCGCTGGAACGGCGTGGGCTGCACTGCATTGAATGGCAACGAGGCCAACAGCAACGGCCTTCCGCCGAGCGGTTCACGGTACGCGCCCAGCGGGGCGCCGCCGGCCTGCCGCACCAGTTCGACCACTGCCGCGATATCGGCGTGATCGATGGCCAATGCAACTTCGGTGGCAGACAGCCCGCGCTTGACCGCGTTGGGCGCCAGCTTGGGCGCGCGTTTACCGCCCGCCTTCTTCTTGGCTGCCGACTTTTTCTTTGCGGCCATGTTCGTCCTGCTGGTTGTTGCCGAGGATGATGCGCGCCGCGCGCGCGTAGGTGAAATAGGCCCAGGCCCAGTTGATGAGCACGATGAGCCGGCTGCGGAAACCGATCAGGAAATATATGTGCAGCAGCAGCCAGAACCACCACGCGAAAAATCCCGAGAAGCGCAGATTCGGCAATTGCGCCACCGCCGAGTGCCTGCCGATGGTGGCGAGCGCTCCCAAGTCCGTGTAATGGAAAGGCTTGGTCGGCCGGCCCGCGATGCGCGCGAGCATGTTGCGCGCCACCCAGGCCCCCATCTGTTTGGCGGCGGGCGCGACTCCCGGCACGGGCTTGCCGTCCTGTTGCAGGCTGGCCAGGTCGCCGGCGACGAATACTTCCGGATGCGCCGCGAGGCCGACAGATCCGGCTGCACGCGCACGCGCCCGGCGCGATCGAGCTCGGCGCCCAATTGTTTGCCGAGTGGCGACGCGGCGACGCCGGCGGCCCAGAGAATGGTGCGTGCCGCGATGCGTTGTCCGCCGAAGACCAGGAAGTCGGCGCCGATCTCGGTGACCGGCGCGCCGGTGTGCACCTCGACGCCGAGGCGCACGAGTTGCGCGCGCGCCTTTTCCGACAGCTCTTCGGTGAAAGTGGCCAGCACGCGCGGACCTGCCTCGATCAGCAGCACGCGCGCCTTGCGCGAATCGATGTGCCGGAATTCGTTGGCCAGCGTGTGGCGCGCGATCTCCGCCAGCGTGCCCGCGAGCTCCACGCCGGTGGGGCCGCCGCCGACCACCGCGAACGTGAGGCAGGCATCGCGCTCGACGGGTCGGTGGTGGACCTCGGCGTCTTCGAAGGCGGCCAGGATGCGGCGCCGGATGACGAACGCGTCGTCCAGGTTCTTGAGCCCGGGCGCGAAGCGCGCCCACTGATCGTGACCGAAGTAGGCATGCGTGGCACCGCTGGCGACCAGCAGGTAGTCGTAGGTCGATGCTGCGGCCGTCCAGGTACACGCTGCCGCGCCGCCGGCATCGATGCGCGAGCACCTCGCCCATGAGCACGGTGACGTTGCGCTGCTCGCGCAGGATGTAGCGCAGCGGCGCGGCGATCGACGGCGCCGCGAGCCCCGCGGTCGCAACCTGGTACAGCAGCGGCTGGAACAGGTGATGATTGCTGCGATCGATGAGCGTGATTTCGACCGGCGCGCGCGCGCAGCTGCCGCACCGCCCACAATCCGGCGAATCCGCCGCCGATGACGACGATCTTTCTTGTCGTCGCTCATATGCGGAAAACTTAACCGAAACGCGCGCGCATCGCCGCGCTAAAATGTTGTCAGCCCTTAAGCTGAAGTTATGAACACCATCAAGCAGCAGGACCTGATCGCCAGCGTCGCCGACGCGTTGCAGTACATCTCGTACTTCCATCCGCCGGATTACATCCGCGCGCTCGGCCGGGCCTACGAGCTCGAAGCAATCGCCGGCGGCGCGCGACGCCATCGCGCAGATCCTCACCAATTCGCGCATGTGCGCCGAGGGGCGCCGGCCCGATCTGCCAGGACACCGGCATCGTCATGGTGTTCGCCAAAGTGGGCATGAACGTGCGCTGGGAAGCGCAGCATGGGCTTCGAGGACATGATCAACGAAGGCGTGCGCCGCGCCTATCTACATCCCGACAACAAGCTGCGCGCGTCCATCGTTGCCGACCCGAACTTCTCGCGCAGGAACACGCAGCGACAACACGCCGGCGGTGATCCACACGCGGCTGGTGCCCGGCGACGAGCTCGAGATCACCGTGGCCGCCAAGGGCGGCGGCTCGGAGAACAAGTCGAAATTCGTGATGCTGAATCCGTCGGACTCGCTGGTCGACTGGGTGCTGAAGACCGTGCCGCTCATGGGCGCGGGCTGGTGCCCGCCGGGGATGTTGGGCATCGGCATCGGCGGTTCCGCCGAGAAGGCGATGCTGCTCGCCAAGGAAGCGCTCATGGAGCCCATCGACATGGCGGAGCTCAAGGCGCGCGGCCCGCAGATCGAAGACCGAAGAGCTGCGCATCGAGCTGTACGACAAGGTCAACGCGCTCGGCATCGGCGCGCAGGGCCTCGGCGGCCTGTCTACCGTGCTCGACGTGAAGATCTTCGAGTACCCGACGCACGCGGCGTCCAAGCCCGTGGCCATGATTCCGAACTGCGCGGCCACGCGGCACGTGCATTTCACGCTGGATGGCAGCGGACCGGCGCGTGCTCGAGCCGCCGAAGCTCTCCGACTGGCCGAAGATCGACTGGGCACCGGCGGCGGACGCGCGCCGCGTGAACCTCGACACGCTCACGCCGGCGGAAGTCGCGAGCTGGAAGCCGGGCGAATCGCTGCTGCTGAACGGGCGCATGCTCACGGGGCGCGATGCCGCGCACAAACGCATCGCGGATCTGTTCGCGAAGGGCGAGGCCCTGCCGCCGGGCGTCGATTTCCGCAACCGCGTCATCTACTACGTCGGCCCGGTGGACCCGGTGCGCGGCGAAGTGGTCGGGCCCGCGGGCCCGACGACCGCCACGCGCATGGACAAATTCACCGAGATGATGCTCGAGAAGACCGGCCTCATCGCCATGGTGGGCAAGGCCGAGCGCGGCCCCGCGGGCATCGAAGCCATTCGCAAGCACCGCGCGGCCTATCTCATGGCCGTGGGCGGCGCGGCCTACCTGGTATCCAAGGCCATCAAGGCTTCACGCGTCGTGGCCTTCGAGGACCTCGGCATGGAAGCCATCTACGAGTTCACCGTGGCAGACATGCCGGTGACCGTGGCCGTGGATGCCAACGGCACCTCGGTGCACCAGACCGGTCCCGCGGAGTGGAGCCAGAAGATCGCGGCCGGGATCAAAGTCCGCCGCTAGTCCAGCGGAAAGGGGACGTGACCTCATTGTCGCCGCAACATGGTGCGCTCATCGAGGCGCGTCACTCCTTCGCTAGGACGTGACTGCCCCGCGGGAACCAGCAGCTGACGACGGTGCCGGGTCGCGCGTGCTCTCGACGCGCAGGGAGCCGGCCATCATCTGCGCCCGGTAGTGCATGATGCGCAGGCCGAGCCCTTTCGACTGCTGCATGGCCGGGTTGAACCCGCTGCCGTTGTCCTCGATGCGCAGCAGGCCGCGTTCTCCGTCGCAGCGCAGCTCGATCTGCACTTTGCCGGCCGTGCCATGCTGCGCGGCGTTGGTCACCGCTTCCTGCGCGATGCGGTACAGGTGCAGCGCGTTCACCGATTCGAGTCCGCGATCCAGCGTGTCGTCCGCCTCGCAGCGCACGTCGATGTGAAACATCGCCGAGAGCCGGCGCGCCAGTTCTTCGAGCGCCAGCGCGAGGCCGCCGCGATCGAACGTCACCGGCGAGAGCCCGCGCGCCAGCGCGCGCGTGGTGAAGATGGCGTCGTTGACCAGCAGCGCGACTTCCTCGATGGACGGCGACAGCGCCGGCGCCTCGCGTTCGGCGCGATTCTCGAGGCCGCGCAGCAGCAGCGCGATGCCCGTCAGCTCCTGGCCCAGTCCGTCGTGCAGGTCGTTGCCGATGCGTTGCTGCTCGCGGTTGCTGGCCTCGAGCACTTCGCGCTCCAGCTGCCGGCGCGCGGTGGCGTCCTGAAGCATCGTCAGCCAGAAACGTTCGCCGCGCAGCACCAGCGAGGTGATGGCCGCTTCGACGAACAGCGTGGCGTCGCCTTCCTGCGAGCCGCGCACCGTGAGCTCGCTCACCAGCGGCGCGCCGGCGCGCGCCGCGGCCTCGTCGGCGGATTCGGCGATGCGCCGGTCGAGAGGCGGATCGCAGGGCAGGTCGCTCGAGGTGCTTGCCGATCAGCGCGCCGGCGACGATGCCGAACATGCGATCGAAGGCCGGATTCGTCATGCGGATGATGCCGCCGCTATCCGACAGCACGACGCCTTCGTGCATCACCTCGATGGCCAGCGCCTGGCTGCGCAGCACCTCTTCGTTCACCTTGCGGTCCGTGATGTCGTGCACCACGCCGATGTAGCGGTCGACCTTGCCGTCGAGGGCGACCAACGGCTGGTTGGCAAGATGAACCCAGCGCGTTTCGCCGCGCATGGTCCGCAGCGCCAGCTCCATTTCGGTGCGTTCACCGCGACGCAGCCGTTGGCGGCGCTGGATGGCACCGGCATGGTCGGCGGGAAAGAACACCTGCCGCCAGCCGATGCGGTTCAGTTCCTCGAAAGTGCAGCCGAAGAATTCTCGACCACCCCGGGCTCGCCCAGACCACCTGCGCTTCGCCGTGCTCGTCGACCGTGGCTTCGTAGACGAAGCCCGAGGTGAGCTCGGCCACGGTGCGATAGCGGAATTCGCTCTCGCGCAGGGCATCGGCGGCCTGCTTGCGTTCGGTGATGTCGATCGCGACGCCGACCAGGCGCGTGAACCTGCCCGTGGTCGGATCGGCGATCGGGCGATTCTTGACTTCGATCCAGCGCAACGCGCCATCGGTCGCAGCGAATCTGCGCGGTGAACTCCACGGTCTCGCCACGCAGATAACGCTCTGCGCGCGAGCCTGGCTTCTTCGCCAGCCGTCGCCGACGAGGAAGCTCTGCCAGCCGCGGCGCCGGATATTCTTCTTCGCTGCAGCCATAGACGCGCTCGGTGCCCGAGCGTCCATTCGAGCTCGTAGATGCCGCTCGGCATTCATGAGGTATTCGTACACGGCGCCTTCGGACAGATCGGCGACCGTGCGGTAACGCGCGTGATTCAGCGAGAGGCTGCGTCTCGTTGGCCTTGCGCCGGCTGATGTCGCGCGAGTGGGCGATGATGCCGCAGCACCGCGGGATTGGCGAGCGCGTTGACGGCCACGCTCTCCAGCCAGCACCAGCTGCCGTCACTGTGGCGGAAGCGGTACTCGAAGCGGTTCAGTTCCTCGGGCGTGAGCTCCGAGGCGAGCACGCCGCGAAAGCGCTCGCGCATGGCATCCACGTCATCGGGGTGCAGGAACTCCGCGGCATTGCGCCCTAACAACTCCGCCACTGAATGGCCGAGGTATCGCATCACCGCTTCGTTCGCGTAAGTGAACATCCCGGCGGCGTCCTGTACGGTGATGATCTCGAGCGCGTACTCGGTGAGCGCACGCAGCCTGGCGTCAGAATGGTCGACGACCGGGGCGCCAATGGCGGTTCGGGTGACTGATTTGGGTGGGACCATAGGGCGGGCCGGCAATTCTAGTCCCTTGTCCGGTTTACTCTGACGCCGTCCCTCATCCGTCGCGTGATTACCACGGGTCTGGCCTTCGTTTCGCCGCAAATTAACGCCCTCTGTGTTGTTTTGGGTACAAGCCGTGGTAGGCTCCCCGCATTGCAGGAGTTTGAAGCGTTTCGTATTCGCCGTATTGGCGGGTCACCCTATGGCGTGGACCCGACCGCGAGCTATTGCGTGCTCGTAAATCTCGGCATCTGACGGCGCCCAACCCTCTGTAACCCGATGCGCGGTGCGCACCGGGAACACCATTTGCGGGGACAAAAAATATGAGTCTGAAGTCAGGTCACTCACGTGAAAGCCTGGTCAGCACCGCGGTTCGTCGTACGCTGCTCGCCGCGGCAATTGCTGCCGGCGCGGTCATGCCGACCACCGTCGCGCTCGCCCAGGAAGCGCCCAAAGGGTCCGATCAGCCGCTGGAAGAAGTCGTCGTTACCGGCTCCATCCTTCGGCGTACTGACGCGGAAACCCCCTCTCCAGTAACCGTGCTCAGCGCGGAAACACTGGAAGAGCGTGGCATCAACACCGTCTCAGAGGCGATCCAACGTCTCTCTGCCAACAATGCCGGCACCATCCAGCAGGGTTGGAATACAGGCTTCAACTTCGCCAGCGGCGCCAACGCGCCGGCACTGCGCGGCCTGACGGTCCAGTCCACGCTGTCGGTGGCGGACGGCCTGCGCATTGCTCCGTATCCGCTCGCGGACGACGGCCAGCGCAACTTCGTCGACCTCAACACCATCCCGAGTGCCATCGTCGAGAGAATCGAAGTCCTGCGTGACGGCGCGTCCTCGACCTACGGCGCCGACGCCATTGCCGGCGTGGTCAACATCATCACCAAGAAAGAGATCCAGGGCCTGCATTTCGGCGGTGCGACCGCGATGTCCGCAGGAAGGCGGCGGTGACGAAAACCGCTTCGACCTGACCTGGGGTCACGGCAACCTCGAGAGCGAGGGCTACAACTTCTACATCAGCGCCGAGTACCAGAAGCAGGATGCGCTCTGGGCGCGCGACCGCGACTTCCCGTTCAACACACAGAATTTGCAGCGCATCTGCGGCGACAGCCGGCAGCTGCATGACGAATCTCAACTGGAACGGCGTCACCGCGGAGCAGCAGAACACCGCGAACGACATCGACGGCTCGACGGCTTCGGCACGATGGTCAGCGTTCCGGGCGTCGCCCTGGTACGGCCGGTCGCGGCCGGTGCTGCCGCTCGGTAACGGCCGTTACTCGTACCTGAATCCGGCGGGATGCCGCGGGTTCGCCGCAACATTCTCACCGCCGAGCAGCTCAACGGCGACCCGGCAAACGGAATCGCTGGTGCGACGACCGCGCCGCTGGATGGCGTCTGCGAAGTCGATTTCCAGAACAAGTACATCATGCTGCAGCCGGAAATCCGAGCGTACCGGCCTGTCGCTGCGCTTCACGACCAACATCGGCGAGAACACCCAGTTCTACGCGATGGCGAACTTCTACAAGACGCGACACGTTCGCGTCGTTCACGCCGCTGGGCATGAATGGCGCGCTGCCGCCGCCGAATCCGGCGGGTCTCGCGGCCGCGAACGTCATCCTTCCGGTTTACGTTTGCCCGGGCGGTGTCGGCACGTTCAACGGCGAAAACACCGGCTGTACGGCGGCCAACGGCCAGCTGAACCCGTACAACCCGTACGCGGCAGCCGGCCAGCGCGCGCAGATCTTCGCGCGTTCGCCGCGCGGCCGCACCGTCGAAACCAGCTCGCGCGCACTGCGTGGCGTGGCGGGTCTCGAAGGCAGCTTCGGTGAGGGCTGGCGCTACGCGGCCGACTTCACCGCCTCCGAGGTGGGACTGACCCGCACGGAAGGCAACTACATGATCCCGCAACGCGTCTGGGACGCTGCGGCCCGCGGTACCTTCAACTTCGCGGACCCGGCTGCCACGGACGAGGAAACCTGGGATTACATCGCCCCGACCAACAGCAAGTACTCGCCAGCGCGCCTGTGGCAGGTGCAGGGCAACGTCAGCAAGGAAATCGTGGACCTGCCCGGTGGCTCGCTGCAGGCGGCCGTCGGTGTGGCGTATCGCGAAGAGTCGATCGACGCGCCCAGCGGCAACCCGGCCAACACCACGGCGCCGTACACGCGCTACTACTCGATCAACGCGGTCGGCACTGCGGGTGAACGCGACGTGAAGTCGGCGTTCTTCGAAGTCAGCGCTCCGATCGTCGAGATGCTGGAGTTGAACGCGTCGGGTCGTTACGACAAGTACTCCACTGGCCAGTCAAACTTCTCTCCGAAGTTCGGCTTGAAGATCACGCCGGTGGAGATGCTCGCGGTGCGCGGCACCTGGTCGCAGGGCTATCGCATTCCGAGCTTCAACGAGTCGTTCGGTCTGCCGACCACCGGCTACGTGAACCGCACGGTGGACTGCGTCGCTTACGCGGCGTTCTGCGCGGAGCACGGCAACAACGGTTACGCGACGACGCAGTACAGCATGGGTCTGACGCAGACCGGCAATCCTGAGCTCGATCCCGAGGAGTCGACGTCGTTCACGGCCGGCATCGTGTTCGAGCCGATGTCCAACCTCAGCTTCACGCTGGACTACTGGAACATCGAGGTCGAGAACCTGATCGTCGGCGTGACCGATACGACACCGGTGGAAGACGCGTACTACCTGAACGATGGCGTGGTCAACATTCCGGGCTTCACCGTGACACCGGCTGTTCCGGATGCGGCGTTCCCGAATGCGCTGCCGCTGCTGGGCTTCATCGAGTCCTCGTTCACCAACCAGGACAGCCAGAAGGTCAGCGGCATCGACTTCGGTGCCAACCTGAGCCTGCCGATCGGCGACACGATGACGTGGCGCAGTTCGCTGGACGTGTCGTACCTCCAGAAGTTCGAGCTGATCACCGATGCGGGTGCCACGCTGCGTTACGACGGCACGTTGAGCCCCTGCAACATCACCTCCTGCTCGGGTGCGCCGAAGTATCGCGGCTCCTGGCAGAACACGATGGAGTTCGGTGCGACGTCCGTTTCGCTGACTGCGTACTACACCAGCGGTTACGACACGGCGTCGATCGACTTCGGTGGCATCGAGGGTGATTGCGCGGGCAATGCGGCCGGACATGCTTCGACACTGACCTATGTCAACGGTGACCCGGTCAACTGCACGCAGCCGGCGGTGTGGAACGCGGACCTCACGGCTCGCCACACGTTCAACGACAAGTACACGGTCTATCTCGATGTCCTGAACGTGTTCGGCATCGAAGCGGACTTTGACCCGTCGGCGGCGTATGGCCTGTTCAACTACAACCCGGCCTGGCAGGGTCCCAACGTCATGGGTCGCTACTTCCGCGTCGGTGTGAAACTCGACTTCTAACTAACAACGATCCAGAAGAAAGATTGGGGCGGCCCGCGAGGGCCGCCCTTTTTTTTGCCCGCGATTTCTTGCCGGCGATGGGAGCCCTCCGTCAGCGCGGCCGCGCCGCGGTTGTCGGAATCCGACACGACTTGTTGAAGTCCGGTCGCATTGGCGCAACGAGTGGCCTGCAGCGAACGATCTTCGTATGCACAACCGATTGTTTTAAAAGTCTTTTGGCGATTTCCAGCAATGGAAACGCCTTGTCGCACGCGTGTTGTCTCTGGCGCGGACGCGGACGTAGCTTCGGGCCGCTGGGTCAGATCCGAGACATGTCGATAAAAGCCAGGCCGGCTGCTTCAGGACCCTGAAGTCGGGACGCAGATCTCGCGCACTGCATCGGACCGTCCCCGTCGCCACTTCCGGTGTGGAGGTCGGCGTACCGATCCTCAACCCAACCAGGTGATAGTCATGGCTAAACACCAATCAGTGCGGCAGGCCGTTCGACTCGCCCTCCTGATGAGTACGGCTCCGGCGATTCTCATATCGCCGGCGCTTGCACAGGAGCAGGACTCGAGCGAAACGATGGATGAAGTGGTCGTCACAGGTTCGCGAATCGTCTCCCCAAACCTTCAAAGCATCAGCCCGATCACCGCGATCGGTTCTGAAGAATTGAGCCTGACGGGCAAGACGCGAATCGAGGACGTTCTCAACCAGCTGCCCCAGGCCTTCGCGGCCCAGGGCGGCAATATTTCCAATGATTCCGATGGCACCGCCTCCGTGGACCTTCGAGGGCTGGGTTCGCAACGCACCCTGGTACTCGTCAACGGCCGGCGCCTCATGCCTGGCGATCCGGACGGTGGCAGTGCCGCCGACCTGAACCAGATTCCGCTGTCGCTGGTGAAGCGGGTCGATGTGCTCACCGGCGGCGCCTCGTCGGTGTACGGCGCCGACGCCGTCGCCGGCGTCGTGAATTTCGTGATGGACACGGACTTCGAAGGCGTGCGCATCGACTCTAACTACAGCTTCTACCAGCACAGCAACGATCAGCGACCGCATCCAGAACGTGGTCGAAGGCGCGCAGCTACGATCTGCCCGAGCGGCACGTTTCACGGGAGGTTATGCGAAGGACTTCTCCATCGCGGTCGGTATCGGCGGCGCCGAGGGACGCGGCCACGCGACCTTCTACGCCACGCTATCGCGAAGTCGATCCGGTGCTGCAGTCACAGTTCGACTACAGCGCGTGCACGCTGAACCTGGCTGCGACCGGCAACGATTTCACCTGCGGTGGTTCGCAGACGTCCGATCCGGCGGCGTTCTACATCCTGATCCGCCGGGCACACCGGCCGGCACGGACGATCTCGGACCGGCAGCCTGCCCGGCGCTCGACGGATGCACGTTCAATCCGGATGGCACGCTGCGTCCGTTCGTCGACACGGACCAGTACAACTTCGGTCCGGTGAACTTCTACCAGCGGCCGGATGAGCGTTACACGGCCGGCGTGTTCGCCAACTTCAAGATGAGCGACCAGGCCGACGTGTACGGCGAACTGATGTTCATGGACGACCGCTCGGTGGCCCAGATTGCGCCGTCGGGTTCGTTCTTCGGCCAGTACGACGTCAACTGCGACAACCCGTATTGGTCGCAGTCGATGTTCGACCAGTTCTGCGGCGCAGTTCGGGCTCGGGCCGGACGACTTCGGCACCGTGCTGATCGGGCGCCGCAACACCGAAGGAGGCGGGCGCAGGGACGACATCGGCCACGAGTCGTATCGCGTGATCGCCGGCGTGCGTGGCGACATCAATGAAATGCTGAGCTACGACGTGTATTTCCAGCACGGTGAAACCAAGCGCAACAGCACCTACTTCAACGACTTCTCGATCCGGCGCACGGGCCTGGCCGTCAATGCCAGCGCCGATGCGCACGGGGCAGTTCGTCTGCCTGGTGAACGCGGATGCCGATCCGGCCAACGACGATCCGTACTGCGTACCGTGGAACATCTGGCAGCCGGGCGGCGTGAACGAGCGGCGCTCGGCTACCTGCAGACCCCGGGCTTCCAGCGCGCCAACGCGCGCCAGCAGATCGCTGCACGCGGACTTCACGGCCGACCTCGGCAATTCGGTCAAACTACCGAGCGCCGAGACCGGACTGGTGCTGAACTTCGGCGCCGAATACCGCGACGAGAAAACCGAATTCGAGACCGACGTCGCGTTCTCGAGCGGCGATCTGGCCGGACAGGGCGGTGCCGAGCTGCCGGTCTCGGGACGATTCGACGTGTCGGAAGTCTTTTTCGAGGGACGCCTGCCGCTGGTCGAAGGCAAGACCGGCATGCAGACGCTGTCGCTGGAAGCGGGCTACCGCTATTCGGACTACAGCTCGGGATTCACCACGGACACGTACAAGTTCGGCGTCGACTGGGCGCCGATGGACATGCTGCGCCTGCGCGCCAGCTTCCAGCGCGCGGTGCGGGCACCGAACATCGGCGAACTCTTCCAGCCGCCGTCCGTGGCGCTCGATGGCTCGCAGGATCCCTGCGCCGGTGCTGCCGAAGATCTCGATGTGACGCCGGAGGAGTGCGCGCTCACGGGCATGACAGCGGGGCAGTACGGCAACATCGCGGAGAACCCCGCCGGCCAATACAACGGCCTGCTGGGTGGCAACCCGACGGTGACTGCCGAGAGCTCGGACACGATCTCCGCCGGTTTCGTGCTGCGCCCGAACATCGGCGACCTGAGCATCGCGGTCGACTACTTCGACATCAGCATCGAAGACACCATCAGCCAGACCACCGGCGGCAATGCCGACGCCTACATCAACAATTGCATCGCGACGGCGCTGCCCGAATTCTGCAATCGCATTCATCGCGACAGCAGCGGTTCGTTGTGGCGCACGCTGAACGGGTACATCGATGACGTCAGCGAGAACATCGGCGAGCTGGCCACCAGCGGCGTCGATCTGCAGACCAGTTACACGCTGAACCTGGGCGAGCATCGCCTGGGCTTCAACCTGGTCGGTACCTGGCTCAACGAGTTGAGTTCCGCGCCCATCACGGGCTTCCCGTCGTACGACTGCGTGGGCTACTACGGTGGCACCTGCACCGTGCCCGCGCCGGAGTGGCGTCATTCACTGCGCACCAACTGGCGTACGCCGTGGATGGGCCTGGATGTGGCGGCCACGTGGCGCTACTACGGCGATGCGAAGACCGAGCGCCTGAATCCCAGCGAACAGTTATCCGGTCCGTTCAACGAAAATGGCATTGCCAATGGCGTTCCGGCCTATAACTACTTCGACCTGACGGCGAGCATGTCCTTCGCCGAGAGGTTCACGTTCCGCGTGGGCGCGAACAATCTGTTCGACAAGACACCGCCCATCATCCCGTCGGGCGGCGTCAACGACTGCCCCGCGGGTCCGTGCAATGGCAATACCTGGGCGCAGGTCTACGACTCCATGGGTCGCCAGGTCTTCGCCACGCTGACCATCGACTTCTAGTAGATAGGGAGCGGCGGGCTTCGTGCCCGCCGCTCGCCTTTTCAACTGCCGCCGCAGGCGCCGCCGCCGCCCCCGCTGCGCCCCATGGTGCACTTGGCGCTGTTGCGCATGCGGCCGCGCAGCTCTTCCATGTTCTCGACCTGCAGCCGCAGCTGCGGCTCGGTCATGCATTGCAGGGTGGGGATGGTGCTGCCCAGGACCTTCTCGCGCTTGCAGTACAGCGTCCTGCCGTCGCGCTCCACGATCTTGTAGCCCCTGGCGGCTTCCTGGAATTTTTTCTCGAGTTGTTGTGCGGCTTCGGCCTCGGTCTGCACCGCGGGCAGCGGCGCGGATTGCGCCGCTTCGGCGGCCGGTGGCGCGTCCGGCTGCGACGCGCAGGCCGTGAACAGCGCTGCCGCCATCGTCGAAAACCATGCGCGGGATGTCATGACTTTCCCACCTCTCATCGCAGGCGCTTGAAGCGCGCGGACCGGCCTCTCTTGTCGGTGATGCGGAAGGTGCCCATGCTGGCCCGCACCACCGTCACGGTGTCACCCGAGTCGATGGTCAAGGTGACATTGCCGTCCTGCTGGCGCCACACCTGGCCATTGTCGAGCGTCACCACAATCATCCCATCGTCGGCGTGGCGCGTGGAGGTGACAGCGCCGCTGATCTGCCTCAGTTCGTCGCGTTTGTTGTCGGAATCCTCCGGGGAGTCTTCGGTGTCGACATTCGCACCGAACATGTTTTCCGGAGAAGGGGTCGGTGCGGTCGCGCCCGATTCGATCGCGGCCACTGCACGGTCATAGCAGGCCAGCCTCTCGGAATCGCGGCGCATGTCCACGCAGGCCTTGAGCGGTTCCGGCAGCCCGGCGGCGCCAGGCCCGCCGGCGGTCGTCATGAAAATCAGCGCCGCGTAAATCGTCGATCTCATTGCTCGCTGCCGATGCCGGGTACCTCGTCGCGATAGTAGTCCTTGATGGCGGGCACGGCGGTACGGATCAACTCGCGTTCCGCGCGGGTCAGCGCAGGATGCCAGGTGTCGAAAATCAGCATGCCCCGCGGCAAGTCGCTGTCGTTCCAGGCTTCGTGCTCGATGGTGTCGTCGAAAACCCACGCGCTGCCCGCGCGCCATTCGCGCGTTTCCGAGCCCACGCGGAAGCGGCACTGGCCGGGAACCACCAGCGGCAGGTGCACGATGAGGCGTGAGTTCGTGACCCCGGTGTGCGGCGGGATATGCGAATTGCGCTCGAGAATCGAAAAGAAGGCCGTGGGCGCATATCCGGGCACGTCGGCCATGGGCGCACGCGCGAGCAGCGCCGCGGTTGTTGGACAGCGCTCCGCATGCGCGTCGATCCGCACGCCGTCGCGCCACAGGAAAAACGCGCTCCAGCGGCGTGACCGGTTCAACTCGGCCCACTGATCCACGGGCAGACCTTCGGCAAGATCGATGTAGGGCACCAGGCCCGCATCCTCGCGCAGCACCCGCTCGCATTCGGCGCGGATCTGCGCCGTGGCGGCTTCGAACTCATCGAGCCAGGGAAAGTCCTCGCGTGCGTAGAACTCACAGGCGGGCAGCTTCGGGATCTGCAGGAATGTCGGCTGCGGCTGGAAGATGCGGCGCCTGCCGAGAAAGGCTGCGATTCCATGCTCGGCGCGCTCCAGCTCGGCGGCGGGATGCCCGGCACGTACCGGCTGCACGCGCGCATCGATGTGCGCGGCGATGGCCGCATCATTGTTGCGTACCGCGTCGATGGCGCGCGTGACCACCTCGCGCAGCGCGGCCGGCAGGCGCGTACCCGGCGGAATGGTCTGCAGCGCGCGCTGATACACCCGCGCCGCGGCCTTCGGTTTGCCGTTGAGATCGAACAGCTCCGCCTTCTTCAGCAGCGCGAGCAACTGGCGCGGCTCGAGCTTGAGCACGTTTTCGAGCGCGCTCTCCTCCTCGGCGCGTTGCCCGAGGACGCGCAACGTGGTCGCGAGGTTCATCCACAGCGCCGGATTGCGCGCATCGGCCCGGGTCGCGCGCTCGAGCAACTCGCGCGCGCGCGGCATCGCCGGTCTGCAGCAGGTCGATGGCGCGCGCATTGAGCACCAGCGGGTGGTCGGGCGCCTGCGCCTCGGCCCGCAGCAGCAGGCGCTGCGCTTCTTCGCGCTGTCCAGCAGCCTGGGCCCGTTCGGCCTGCTGGATCAGATTCCTTAACGTTTCGTCGTGCGCAGACAACCGCGTCAGTTCAGGACGCGCAACACGACGCGGCGGTTCTGCTGCCGGCCATCTTCGGTGTTGTTGCTGGCGACGGGCTGCCGCTCGCCGTATCCGCGCGAAGTCATCGTGTTGCGTCACGCCACCGTCGCTTGCAGGTACTTGAGCACCGCTCTCGGCGCGCCGCGCCGACAGGTCGAGGTTGAGGCGTCCGAGCCGCGGCTGTCGGTGTGGCCCGCGACTTCGACGTTGAGCTCGGGATAACGCTTGAGCGTCGAGATGGCACCTTCGAGCACCGGCATGCTCTCGGGCATGAGCTCGGCGCTGCCGGTTTCGAACACACACGCCGGGTAGTTTGATCTCTTCCTTGAACGAGCAGCCCATGGCATCCACGCGATCTCCCTTGGGCGTGTCCGGGCACTTGTCTGCGCTGTCGACGACGCCGTCGCCGTCGCTGTCGAGCTCGCAACCCTTCTCATCGACCTTGGCGCCGGCCGGGCGTGTTCGGGCACTGGTCGCGGCTGTCGCCGACCCCATCACCGTCGCTGTCGAGCTCGCAGCCGCTGGCGTCGACCTTGGCGCCGGCCGGAGTGCCGGGGCACTTGTCGATGTCGTTGGTCACGCCGTCGCCATCGTCATCCAGCGGCAGCGGGCAACCGTTGGCATCCACCGGCGTGCCGGCCGGTGTGCCCGGGCACTTGTCGAGATCGTCGGTGACGCCGTCGCCGTCGAGTGTTCGACCATGCGCCGCGCACGGTGCCGCCCCAGGAATACTGGAACCCGATGCCTGCCGACGTAGTCGATGGGGTCCTGCACGGGATTGTCGCCGCTGTTGAACACGCGGCGCGCGCCGAGATCGGCGCGCAGCTGCATGGCGCTGCCGTCGTCGCGCGTGCCGCCGACGTCGATCAGCAGGCCCACGCCGTACAGCGCGGCGAGATCTCGATTCGTCGACTCGCCGGGCTTGAGAATGGTCGTGATGCGCGCAACGCCGAGGCTCAGGAACGGATTGACGCGCCCTTCGCGATAGAACACGCGATTGACCGACAGACCGAAAGCCCTGCAATTCGACTATCGCCGCCGGCGCGATCGTGCTCGGACCCGAAATACGGCGATCTGCGGCGTCCCAGTTGGGGTTGAGCATGCGGCCGAACGGCCAGCGTGACGCCGACGTCGTCGTCGGCGCTCACGCGCATCGTCGAGCCACAGTGCGTTGACCTGGGGCGCGATGTACCAGCTGCCTTCGGCGGCGCCCGCCGAACGCGGCCGCTCCGTAAATGCCGCGAATGCACGCGCAAGCCGCGAGCACCAGGGTGCCGATTCTTTTCATGGGGCTTTCTCCCTAGCAAGTGCCGGGGATCATAGCCGACGGGACCCTATGGGTGCTGCCGCCAACGCGGGATGGCTCACGCGCTGGCCGGGCCGGATGCCGAGCCGCTTGCGCTTCGCCGCCGGCGATTTCCAGCACCGCGAGCGCCGGTTCCTTGCTGCGAACGATGTCGAGCGAATGCGGTGTAGTTTGCTCGACGATCTGCTGGATGCGGCCGTGCGCGTCGATGAACACCATGTCGAGCGGAATGTAGGTGTTCTTCATCCACATGCTGATCGGCTTAGGGCTTTCGTGCACGAACAGCATGCCGCGCAGGTCCGGCAGCGAGCGCACGAACATGAGCCCTTGAGCCTGGCGCCGCGGCGTGTCCGCGAGCCAGACGTCGAACATGTGCCTGACCTTCTTTCCGTCGGCTGATCTCGAGCTTGGCGCTCGGGAAAGCGGCCAGGTCCTCGAGCGGGACCGATCTGCGCGTGGGCCATGCTGCGCATGCCAGGCCACGCGACCGAGCAGGCGCGCAGATTGCGGGACTAGTTCGATGCATGGCGGTCATCGTCGCCGAATTCGACGCGGCCTGCAAAATCGAAGCTGGTGAGGATCATGCGCTCGCTCGCGCGTCAGGCTGGTCGCCGGCCCGAGGCAGAATCCGCGCGCCACCACGCGGTAGATGGCCCGTCCGGCACCCAGGGTTTCCACGCGTTGCTGGGTCAGTGAATCCACCGTGCACTTGTCGTCGCCCTGGGTCGCGAAGACGCGGCTCTCGCCTTCGAACAAAACGGTGACATTGGTGGGCAGCGCCTTGCCGCCGCGGCCTTCGCCCACGCCCGCGATGCCGAAGACCAGGCGGATGCGCGCTTCGCCGCGCAGCGGCCCGCCGATGCTGACGCGCACGCCGTTGCCGGATGGGCGCGGCCCGCCCTCGCATTGCATCTCCGCGTTCTTCCAGTCGAGATCCAGGTCGAGCGCACCGCGCATGCGCGCGCGCAGGTATCCCCCGCCCGCGGCGAAACAGCCCGGTGCGCGATCGGCGCTTTGGTTTGTAGGCCCAGCGGCCAAGGCGACGTGCGTGAATGACAGCATCGCGGCACAGGCGACGCGCGACGCAGGCTCGATGAGGCATGCGTCTACGGTAGCACGCGCCCTATACTTCAAAAAAACGAGGACCCAATGGCCAAACGCCCAGCACGCGCAACATCCGGTCGCTACGTCAGCCGGCTCACCAGCGGCACGCTCGCCGTCATCATGGCGGGCGGGCGCGGCGAACGTCTCAAGGGCCTCACCGAGCATCGCGCCAAACCCGCCACGCCGTTCGGCGGCAAGTTCCGCATCATCGATTTCGTGCTGTCGAACTGCGTGAACTCCGGCATCCGCCAGATCACCGTGCTCACGCAGTACAAGGCGCAGTCGCTGATCCAGCACGTCCAGCGCGGCTGGGGCTACATGCGCGGCGAGTTCGGCGAGTTCGTCGAAGTGATCCCGGCGCAGCAGAAGACCGGCAGCCACTGGTATCGCGGCACGGCCGACGCCGTGTACCAGAACATCGACGTGATGCACTCGCACCGGCCGAAGCACGTGCTGGTGCTGGCGGGCGATCACATCTACAAGATGGACTACGGTCCGATGATCGCCTACCACGTGGAGAAGGGCGCGGACATCACCGTGGGCGTGGTCGAGGTGCCCGATCGTCGAGGCCAAGGAATTCGGCGTGCTCACGGTCACCGAATGGAATCGCGTCACGCGCTTCGTCGAGAAGCCGCCGACGCCCGATCACATGCCGGGCCGCCCCGACGTCGGCGCTGGCCTCGATGGGCATCTACGTCTTCAACCCGGAGCTGCTCGAGCGGCTGCTGATCGAAGACGCCGCGGACGAGAACTCCACGCACGATTTCGGCAAGAACATCCTGCCGAACGCCATCGAGAAGCTGCAGGTGTTTGCCTACCCTTTCCGGGACGTGAAGACGCGTGCGCAGTCCTATTGGCGCGATGTTGGAACAATCGATGCGTTTTACGAGGCGAACCTCGAGCTGGTCTGGGTGCAATCCCGAGCTCAACATCTACGACGAGGACTGGCCCATCTGGACCTACCAGGCGCAGACGCCGCCGGCGAAATTCGTGCTCGATGAAGACGGCCGGCGCGGCATCGCGATCAACTCGCTGGTGTCCGGCGGCTGCATCATCTCCGGCGCGATGGTGCGCGAGTCGCTGCTGTTCTCCGGCGTGCGCGTCGAGGAGCGCTCGGTCGTCGAGCGCTCGGTGATCCTGCCCGACGTGCGCATCGGGCCGAACTGCGAGATCCGCAACGCCATCATCGACGAGGACTGCGATGCTCGCGCCCGGCACGCGCATCGGCTTCGATCGCAACGAGGACGCGAAGCGATTCCTCGTCACCGAGAAGGGCGTCGTGCTCGTCACGCCGGACATGCTGGCGCATGGGCATCCCTGACGTCCGGCGCGCCGCGCTGGCCGCCGCGCTGCTGAGCGCATTGCTGGGTTCGTTGGCAGGCTGCGCGTCGACGCTGCAGCTCGAGGCGCCGAAACTCTCGGTGATCTCGATGAAGATGCAGAGCGCCGACATTTTTTCGCAGCGCCTGCAGGTGCGCATGCGCGTGCATGAATCCGAATGCGCGCGAATTGCCCATCAAGGGCATCAGCTACCGCATCGAGGTCAACGACGCGGAGCTCGCGCAGGGCCTGACCGACACGCCCTTCGTGGTGCCGGCCATGGGCGAGGCGGAGTTCGACGTGCAGGTCACCGCGAACCTCGCCGGCGCGCTGGCGCAGTACCTGCTCGCGCCGCGGCTCCTCGGATACGCTGGACTACCGGCTGGTCGGCAGCGTCGCGCTATCCAGCGGCTTTCTGCGGCGCATTCCCTTTGATGAGCGCGGCAGCGTCAAGCTGAAGTAGTTCGGCGAACAGCTTCAGGTACTCGTTGCACTGCGTCTCCCAGGAGAAATCGCAGCGCATGGCGTTCTGCACGATGCGCTCCCACAGCGTCGGGTCTGCGATACCACTGCATCGCGGTATCCAGCGCCCAGCTCATCGCGGTGGCGTCGAAATCGTTGAACACGATGCCGGTGCCGGTGCCGGTCGCCGGATCGAAATGCGTGACCGAATCGGCCAGGCCGCCGGTCCGCGCACGATGGGAATCGTGCCGTAGCGCAGGCTGTACATCTGGTTGAGACCGCAGGGCTCGTACTGCGACGGCATGAGGAAGATGTCGCTCGCGCCCTCGATCCAGTGCGCGAGCGCTTCGTCGTAGCCGGCGAAAAACCATGCGCGGCCGCGGATTGCGTTCGGCCAGGCCGGCGAAGAATTTCTCGTAGCATCGGCATCGCCGCGTGCCCACGACCGCCAGCGCGCACGTCGTGGTTCGTGAGCAGATCTGCGGCAGCGTATCGGTGAGCAGGTCGAAGCCCTTCTGCGAGCGTGAGCCGGCTCACGATGCCGAACAGCGGCACGCGTCCGTGCGTGGGCCTGCATGTTCTGGCGCAGCAGGAAATTGCGCTTGAGCTCGGCCTTGCGTTGACGATTTCGCTGCGGCGCCGAAATGGATCGGCAGGTACCGGTCGCGGCGCGGATCCCATTCCTCGTAGTCGACGCCGTTCAGGATGCCGCGCACGGCGCTGCCGCGCGCCGCCAGCGCCTGCTCCATGCCCATGCCGTAGAGCGGCGTGGTGATCTCGCGCGCGTAGGTCGGGCTCACCGTGGTCACGCAATCGGCGTGCAGGATGCCGTGCTTGAGCGCGTTGATGTGCCCGGCCTTGAGATCGTCCTGGTGCAGTAGATAGGCGTCGGCGCCGAGATCGAGATCGGCCGACGTCGGCCGCGCCGAACACGCCCTGGTAGCCGATGTTGTGGATGGTCATCACCGACTTGGTGCCGGCGAACACCGGATCGTCGCTTGTAGTTCGAACGCAGCCACAACGGCGCGAAGGCCGCGTGCCAGTCGTGCGAATGCACGATGTGCGGGCGGAAATTCATGCGCCGGCAGCACTCGAGCGCCGCGCGCGTGAGCACCAGGAAGCGCCGGTGCTCGTCCGGGTCGCCGGTGTAGAGCGTGGGACGCGCGTACAGCGCGTCGGACTCCACCAGGTATACCGGCGTCGCCGAGCCGGGCAGGTGCGCGCGCCAGATGTCGACGCAGGTACTCGTGGCTGCCGGTGACGACCGGCAGGCCCTGCAGCGACTCGACCCGCGTGGCGTCGAGCTTGTCGCGCTTGATCTGCGAATAGAACGGCATGAACAGCCGCACGTCGTGGCCGGCGCGCGGTCAGCTGGCGCGACAGGGCGCTGGCCACGTCGGCGAGCCCGCCGCTCTTGGCGAGCGGTACGACTTCGGATGCGATGGCGCAGATGGAGAGTTTCACGGCGGCGGGCATTCTAGCGATCCCGATTCGCACTGGTAGCATTGCGGCGATTCCAGGTCTCCATTCCCATGCGCCGCGTACTCACATTCCTGACGGCCGCCGCGCTGGTGCTGGTGTCACTCGGCGTCGGCGTGTTCACCGCCGACCTGCCGTTCTGGCAGCGCGCCCTGCAGTTGCCGCTGCCGCCCGGACGGCGCCTACCTACCGGTGGCCAGCATCGGCGCCGGGCAGCCGCCGCGCGCCGCGCGCCGTCGCGCCGGATGCGCCCGCCTTCGACGCGCTGGTGGTCGAGGAGCCGCGAACCGTGCGCGCGACGCCGGCTCGCGTGCCTTGTTAGTCATGCATCGCGGCGACGCTCGCAGTCGAGCGCTACTTCGCGCGCCGACGATGCAGCGCACGCTGCTGCCCGCCGGGCTCATCGCGCGGCCGATGGCCGCCATGGCGGTCGGCCTGGCGCTCGCCGAGGGCCGCATCGACTCGCTCGATGCGCCGGTGTCGCGCTACCTGACCGAATGGGAAGACGAGCCGCGCGGCCGCATCACGCTGCGCCAGCTGCTCGAGGAAACCAGCGGTCTCGAAGACCGGCGGCGACATCGCATGGCCTGCTGCACCGCTCGCCCTGGGACGACCTGGCGCGGCTTGCCGGCGTTCGCCACCGCGCAGGGGCGTGCGAATGTTGTTAGGCAACGATTTCGAGTCGAGCGCGCTCGGTTTCAAGCTGCGAGCACGAGCCCGGCGGTTTCTACAACGTCTCGCCGGCCAACACGCAGCTCGCCGCGGTCATCGTCGAGCGCGCCACCGGCATGCCGTACGAGAAATATCGTCGACGAGCGCCTGTGGCGCGCGGTCGGCGCCGGGCAGCGCGCGAGCTGCAAGCTCGACCGGCGCGCCGGCATGCCCGCGGCGCATTGCTGCTGGCGCGCGACCGCGCGCGACATGCTGCGCATCCTCGGCCTGCTGGCCACCGATGGCACGCATCACGGCGAACGCGCGTATTGCCCGAGGGCTGGGTTCAGCGAGATGGCGCGGCCGTCGCGCGTGAATGCCGAAACCGGCCTGCAGGTGCGCGCGCTCGACGCTCGGGGGCGCGAGGTCGCTCGGCGTGACCGACGACAATGGCAGCGCCTTCTGGGTGATTCCGCAGCGTCGGCTCACCATCGTCAACATCGTCACGGACCGGCGGTTCGACGCCTGCCGGAGCTGCCGGCGCTGCTGATGCGGGTCTAGGCGCCGTCGCGAACCGTGACGGCGCAAGTATCGGGTCGCGGTCCGCGCGGCCCGGCGTCGCAGAATGCGGTCCATGGATATGCAAGTCGACCACGCCCAGCGACGCCTTCCTCGACAGCCGGGAATTCGCGCGCATGACCCGCGCCATCGAATTCATCGAGCGCGAATATCAGCGCCAGCCGAGGCTCGCCGAGATCGCGCGGCACGTCGGCCTGTCGGAGTTCCATTTCAACCGGCTGTTCCGGCGCTGGACCGGCCTCACACCCAAGCAATATCTCGCCGAGGTCACGAGCCGCGCGGCCGGCGCGGCGCTTGCGCGCCGAGCCCTCGGTGCATGGACGCCGCCCACTCTGTAGGACTTTCGGGAGGCGGGCGGTTGCATGATCTGACAGTGACGCTCGAGGCCATGACGCCGGGCGAAATTCGCGCCGGCGGGCGAGGGCGTCGTGATCCGCCACGGCGTGGCCAGACACGCCGTTCGGAACGGCGTTCATGGCCGAGACTGCCGCGGGGTTTATGTCGCCTGGCGTTCATCGAGGCGTGGCGCGGAGCGCAGCGAGCTCTCACGCCTGCGCGACACATTGGCCGAAGGCGAAGTTCGTGCGCGACGACGCGCGGGCGGCGGAGCTGGTGGACATCATCTGGGGACGCGGAAGCCGCGACATTGCCGCTGGCCGTCGTGCGGCACGAACTTCCAGGTGCAGGTTTGGCGCGCCTTGCTCGAACTAGATGCCGGCGGAGTCGGTCACATACGGCGCGTTGGCGAGGAAACTCGGTAAACCGGAAGGCTGCGCGAGCCGTTGGTAGTGCGGTGGGCGCGAATCCGATTGCCTGGGTCATTCCCTGCCATCGCGTATTGCGAGCGGGCGGGAAGCTCGGCGGTTATCGCTGGGGCGCGGCCCGCAAACAGATGATTCGCCGCTGGGAAGAAAGGCGCGCCGGGGTGTCATAACTTTTTGATTCCCCTCGTGTGTCGGCTTGTTCGCGGTGCCATACTTGCCGCTCCGCCAACGACGTTTCACGCCGCACACGATGCCGCAACAGCGCAATCTCGTTACCCCGATCAGCATCTGCCTTCGCCGTCATTTGCGCCGCGTGGGCGATCTATGCCACGCAACACGAACCGGCGGGCCCGGCGCGGCTCCGCGCGGGCGGGCGGTGCGGCGCGAAGCAACGCGCCGGCCGCGGTGACCGCTGGCGCCGGTTCGCAGCGAGCGTATCGCCAGAAGCTCGAGGCGCTGGGCAATGCGCGCGCCAACGAGTCCGTCGACATCAGCTCCAAGATTTCCAACGTCGTCACGGCCGTGCGGTTCCGCGATGGCGAACGCGTGAAGCGCGGCCAGGTGCTGGTGCAGCTCGACGACGCCCAGGCGCGCGCCGACGTCGCCGCGGCCGAGGCCGCGGTCACCGAGAGCGAGAGCCACTACAACCGCAGCCGCGAGCTGCTCGCCACGCAGGCACTGTCCAAGTCGCAGCTTCGACCAGCTCGACGCCACGCTCAAGGCCAATCGCGCGCGGCTCGGCGTCCGCACAGGCGCGGCTCGAAGACACCGTGATCCGCGCGCCTTTCTCCGGCCGTGTGGGCCTGCGACGCGTCAGCGTGGGCACGCTCATCAGCCCGGGCGACGTGATCACCACGCTCGACGACACCAGCGTCATCAAGCTCGACTTCTCCGTGCCCGAAAATTTCCTGTCGACTCTGCGCGAGGGTCTGTCGGTGCGCGCCACCGCGCCGGCGTTTCCGGCCGCACCTTCGCGGGCAAGGTCGCCAGCATCGATTCGCGCGTCGACATGAACACCCGCGCGGTCATCGTGCGCGCCCTGCTGGCCAACGAAGACGGCGCGCTCAAGCCCGGCATGTTCCTCAACGTCGCGCTCGCCAACGACGAGCGCGAGTCGCTGGTCATTCCCGAGGAGGCGCTGACTCCCGAGGCCGAGCGGCAGTTCGTGTTCGTGGTTGCCGACGGCAAGGCGCAGCGGCGCGAGGTGCGCATCGGCGGGCGCCGGCCGGGCAGCGTCGAGGTACTCGCCGGCCTCACGGCCGGCGAGCAGGTCATCGTCGAAGGCACGCAGAAGGTGCGCGACGGCGTCGCCGGTACGCGCCACCGAGATCGCTGCGGATGCGGAGCTCGGCGCCGAGCCGGCGCCCTCGCACGAGGCCAACACCGCCATGCCCGCGGGCGTGCGCCAATGAGCGGGATTCCGCAATGTTGATCTCCGACCTGTCGGTGCGCCGCCCGGTGTTCGCGACGGTGATGTCGTTGCTGCTGTTCATCCTCGGGCTGGGCGCCGTCACGCGGCTTCAGCCTGCGCGAATTCCCCGACGTCGACCGCCCCGTCGTGAACGTCGAGACGCGTTATCGCGGCGCCTCATCGGACGTGGTCGAGTCGCGCATCACGCAGGTCATCGAAGACGAGATCTCGGGCATCGAAGGCGTCGAGCGCCTGAATTCCTCGAGCCGCGACGAGCGCTCGCAGATCAACGTGGAGTTCAACGCTGGAGCGCGATCTCGACAGCGCCGCCAACGACGTGCGCGAGCGCCTGTCGCGCGTGGCGGGACGCCTGCCGCTCGAAGCCGATCCGCCGCAGATCACCAAGGTGGACAGCGGCACGGATCCCATCATCTGGCTGAACGTGGCGAGCACGCAGCGGAACATGCTCGAGATCACCGATTACATGGAGCGTTATCTCCAGTCGACCAGTTCGCCACGCTCGAAGGCGTGGCCAGCGTGCGGCTGAATGGCGCGCGCCGCTACGCCATGCGCGTCTGGCTGTCGCGCGAGAACCTGGCCGCGCGCCAGCTCACCGTGGCCGACGTGGAAAATTCGCTGCTGCGCGAAAACGTGGAGATTCCCGCCGGCCGCCTCGAATCGCGCGAACGCGAGTTCGCGTTGCGCACGGACACCAACCTGCGCACCGAGGAGGACTTCCGCAACCTGGTCGTCGGCCGCGGTCCGGACGGCTACCTGGTACGTCTCGGCGAAGTAGCCGAGGTGCGCCTGGCCTCCGACGACGATCGCAGCATCGCGCGTTCCAACGGCACCATCGGTCTGTCGATGGCCATCATTCCGCAGTCCAAGGCCAACGTGCTGACGACCTCGGCCCTGGTGAAGGAACGACTTGGCGCAGATCCAGCCGTCGCTGCCCAAGGACATCACCGTCGAGATCAACATCGACAACGGCGTGTACATCGAGGCGTCCCTCAAGAACGTGGTATGGGCGCTGTCCGAGACGCTGATCCTGGTGCTGGTCGTCATCTTCCTGTTCCTCGGAACCTTCCGCGCCACGCTGATTCCCGCTGTCACGATTCCGGTGTCCATCATCGCCGCCGGCATCGTGATGCTGGCGCTCGATTACTCGATCAACACGCTGACGATGCTGGCCGCGGTGCTTGCCATCGGACTGGTCGTGGATGACGCCATCGTGGTGCTCGAAAACATCGTGCGGCGTATCGAGGGCGGCGAGGACGCCGTGTTGGCCTCGATGAGCGGCTCGCGGGAAATCGGCTTCGCCGTGATCGCCACCACGCTGGTGCTCATGGCGGTGTTCGTGCCTGTGTCGTTCATGGCCGGCGATACCGGGCAGATTGTTCGGCGAGTTCGGCGTGACGGTGGCGGCCGCGGTGGGTTTCTCGGCGTTCGTCGCGCTGAGCCTCACGCCCATGATGGCGTCCAAATTGTTCACCAACGGCATGCCGCGCTCGCGCATGGCGGGTGGCATCGACCGGCTGTTCCACAATCTCGATGACCGCTATACGCCAGGTCTTGCGCCGCGTCCTGCACGGACGGCGGCCGATGTTCATCGTCGGCGGTGCGCTGGCGCTGTTCGGCGTGCTGCTCATGGTGCTGGTGATGGGCTGGCCATTCTCCGGGCTGCGCATTCCGAGCGAGCTCGCGCCGCAGGAAGATCGCGCGATGATCCGCATATTCATCACCGCGCCCGAGGGCTCCAGCATCCATTACCTCGACCGGCAGCTTCGCCAGGTCGAAGCCATCGCCATGGACGAGGTGGACAGCGGCAATGCGCGGCGCGTCAATGTGCGCAGCGGCGGGTTCGGTCGCAGCGCAGACGCGAACACCGGCATGGTGTTCATGCCGCTGAATCTCTGGGATGTGCGCGAAGAGAGCGCCGGCGAAATCGCCGATCGCCTGCGGCAGCGCACGCAGGGCATCTCCGGCGCACGCGTCAACGTCAATCAGGTCGGCAGCCCGCTTGACGCGCAACAGCACGCGCCCGCTGGCCATTGCGCTCGGCGGCGGCGACTACGGGCAGATCGTGCAGTGGCGCGACAAGATCATGCAGCGCGTCGCGGCGGAGAATCCGCGGATCCTGAACCTCGAGTCCGACTACCTGGAACGCCAGCCGCGCGTCATCGTGCAGATCGACCGCAACAAGGCGGCGGATCTCGGCGTTTCGTTGCAGACCGTGGGCCGCACCCTCGAGACCATGATGGGCTCGCGCATCGTCACCACGTTCGAGCGCGCCGGCGAGGAGTACGACGTCATGCTGCAGGCGCGCGAAACGCAGCGCGCCTCGGTGGGCGATCTCGACAACCTGTACGTGCGCTCCGACAAGAACGACGCGCTGATCCCGCTCTCGGCGCTGGTGCGCATCGAGGAGCGCGCCGGTCCCACCGAACTGCGCCGCACGGATCGCATGCGCGCCATCGAGCTGGCCGGCTCACTGGCTCCCGGCTACACGCTCGGCGAGGCCGTGAGCTACATGGAGCAGGTGATCCACGAGGAGGCGCCCGAGGCGCAGATCATCTACAACGGCGAGACCTACCAACTCAAGAAATCCGGCGACACGCTCTGGATCACCTTCGCGTTCGCGCTGCTGGTGGTTTACCTGGTTCTGGCCGCGCAGTTCGAAAGCTTCATTCATCCCGTCGTGATCCTGGTGACGGTGCCGCTGGCCATCACCGGCGCGCTGCTCGGGCTGTTCCTGTTCAATTCCACCATCAACATCTTCAGCCAGATCGGCTGCATCATGCTGATCGGCATCGCCTGCAAGAACGGCATCCTGATCGTCGAGTTCGCCAACCAGTTGCGCGACCGTGGCGTGGAATTCGTGGATGCCATCATCCAGGCCTCCGCCACGCGCCTGCGGCCCGTGCTCATGACCAGCCTGTGCACCGCCTTTGGCGCCGTGCCGCTCATGCTGGCCCACGGCGCGGGCGCGGAGAGCCGGGAATCCATCGGCGCCACGGTGTTCTTCGGTACCGTCGTATCGCTCGGTATGACGCTATACGTGGTGCCAGCGCTGTACCTGCTGATCGCCCGGAATACCCGCTCGCCCGAGTACATGACCAAGCTGATCGACGGCCTGCGCGGGCGGCGCGAGCCGCGTGGTGTTCCCACAACGGCGAGCAGCTCGACATCCGACGCTGGCTGACCGACTCCGCGCCGTCATGCGCGCGTCACGACGGCTAAAAAGCCACAGCCGCGCTTGACATAAGTGCAATTTTTTCAGCCCCTAGGCGGCTGGGTTGTCAACCGCGACCTGGCCGATTAACTCATTGATCAACAGTGGGTTTTTGCGCATCCGGGGCGGTCGGTGAGGGGCTCGCTGGTAGACTTGTGCCCGTCATTTCTTCCCGCCTCCCGATCTCACATGGCCCAGACCCCCTACAAGCAACTCGAGCAGGAATGGAAACGCCTGCATGCCTTCCGCGGGGCCATGGCCATTCTGCGCTGGGACGCGGCGGTGATGATGCCGCGCGGCAGCGCGGACGTTCGCGGCGAACAGCTGGCGGCACTCGAAACCGAATATCACGCGCTGGTCACCGCTCCGCGGATCACCCGGCTGCTGGATCGCGCGCAGGCCAGCCCCACCAGTCTCGAGGACTGGCAGATCGCGAACCTGCGCGAGATGCGCCGGCAGCGCGACTTCGCCATCGCAACGCCGGTGGCACTGGTGTCGCGCCTCGCCAAGGCGGCCTCCAAGGCCGAGGCGAAGTGGCTGTACGCGCGCGAGACCGGCAAGTTCGAGGACTTCGCGCCCTATCTCGAAGAAGTCGTCCACCTGGTGCGCGACAAGGCGCAGCTGCTGGGACAGTCACGCAATCTCTCGCCCTACGACGCGCTGGTGGATGAATTCAGCCCGGGACTCACGTCGGCGGAAATCGACGCCATGTTCAAGGCGCTGGCGCGCCGACTGCCCGGCCTGATCCGCGACGTGCTGGCCCGCCAGGAACAACGCCCGCTGCTGCCCATCGTCGGCAAGTTCAGCGCCGCCAAGCAGCGCGCGCTGGCCGTGGAGATCATGAAGGCCGTCGGCTTCCCGTTCGATCGCGGACGTCTCGACGAAAGCGAACATCCGTTTACCGAGGGCGTGCCTGGCGACGTGCGCGTCACCACGCGCTTCGATACCACCGAGCCGTTCTCCGGCCTGCTGGGTGCGCTGCACGAGACCGGCCACGCCATGTACGACGTGGGCCTGCCGCTGGAATTTGCGGATCAGCCCGTGGGCCGCGACCGCGGCATGGCGCTGGAAGAAAGCCAGTCGCTGCTCATGGAAATGATCGTATGCCGCAGTCGCGCGTTCGTGAGTTATCTGCGGCCGCTGCTGGAGAAGCACTTCGGCGTCAGCGGGCCCGAGTGGTCGGAAGAAAATCTCTACGCGCACCTGACCCGCGTGAAGCGCGGACCCATCCGCGTCGATGCCGACGAGCTCACCTACACGCTGCACATCCAGCTGCGCTACGAGCTGGAAAACCAGCTGCTGACCGGCGAGCTCGCGGTGCGCAACCTGCGCGATGCCTGGAATTCGCAGCATGGAGCAACGGCTCGGAATCAAGCCGCAGAACGATGTCGAGGGCGTGCTGCAGGACGTGCACTGGGCCGTGGGCTCGTTCGGTTACTTCCCTTCTTATGCGCTGGGCGCGGTCATGGCCGCGCAGTTCTTCGACGCGCTGCGGGAAGCCGTGCCGGACGTGGACCAGCAGATTGCGCGCGGTGAATTTTCCGGACTCATGGGCTGGTTGCGCCAGAACGTACACGGCCAGGGCGCGCGGGTCAGCGCGCAGGAATTGCTGAAACTCTCCACCGGCAAGCCGCTGTCCGCGGCCGCCGCGTTGCGTTATCTCGAAAGCAAGTATCTCGAGCCCGAGTCGGTGGTCGGCAGCGCCGCTGCATGATCCCCCAGGGAGGCTGGCGGCGCTGGCTGCTGCCGGGTTCCGCGCTGGCGTTTGGCTTGGCAGCCGTGTTCGTGCCGGCCATGCCGCAACCCCTGTCCTACCACGCGTTCGCCGACTGCCGGGCGATCTGGTCCATCCCTAACTTCTTCAATGTGATCTCGAACCTGCCGTTCCTGGTCGGCGGTGTCGCCGGTCTCGCGGTCATCTGGAACGGTGGCGGACGGTTCATCGACCGGCGCGAACAGCTGCCGTACCTGGTGTTCTTCCTGGGCGCGCTGCTGACCAGTCTTGGTTCGGCGTACTACCACCTGGCGCCCGACAATCCGCGTCTCGTCTGGGATCGGCTTCCAATGACGCTGGGGTTCGCGGGACTGGTTTCCGCGGCGCTGGCCGAGCGACTGGACGCAGGGTTCGGACTGCGCGCCCTGTGGCCCCTGCTGGCAGTCGGGGCAGGCACCGTCGTCTATTGGTACGCCACCGAGCGCATGGGCCACGGCAACATCATTCCGTATGCCGCCTACCAGGGCTGGTCCATCCTCGCCATCGTGCTGCTGATCGCGTTGTTTCCCGCGCGTCGCTATGACCACGGTCACCTGCTCATCTGGGCGGCGGTCTGGTATGGGCTCGCCAAGATCTTCGAGACATATGATGTCGGTGTGTATCGCCTCAGCGGCGGCTGGATGAGCGGTCACACCATCAAACATCTGCTGGCGTCGGGGGCGGTGTTCGCCATCGTCAGGCAGTTGCGGCTGCGCCAGTCTTTTCCAGCAACTACACTGACGACCCCCGCATGAACGCCAGCACCGACAGCACCTTGTCCGAGAGTATGGCCGGCACTCCCGAATGGCCGTCCCAGACCGCCCGCAAGCTCGGCGCGCAACTGCGCGGCCTGGTGGGCAAGGCGATCGAGGACTACCGCATGATCGCCGCGGGCGATCGGGTCATGGTGTGTCTCTCGGGTGGCAAGGATTCATACACGCTGCTGGATATCCTCGTTTCGCTGAAGCGCAGCGCGCCCATCGATTTCGAGCTCATCGCGGTCAACCTCGACCAGAAGCAGCCGGACTTTCCTCAAGAGGTGCTGCCCAACTACATGCGCAGCATCGGTGTTCCCTTCCACGTCATCGAGCAGGACACCTACAGCGTGGTCAAGCGCGTGATTCCGGAGGGCAAGACCATGTGCGGCCTGTGCTCGCGACTGCGGCGTGGCGCCCTGTATCGCTATGCCGCGGAAAACGGCATCACCAAGATCGCACTGGGCCACCATCGCGACGACATCGTCGAAACGCTGTTCCTCAACATGTTCTTCGGCGGGCGGCTCAAGGCCATGGCGCCGAAGCTCAAGTCCGAGGATGGGCGCCACATCGTGATCCGGCCGCTGGCCTATGTCGGCGAGGCGCAGATCGAGCGCTACGCGCGCGCGCGCCAGTTCCCCATCATTCCCTGCAAGCTGTGCGGCTCGAATGAAAACGCACAACGACGGCAGGTGAAGCAGATGCTGGCGGCGTGGGAGCTCGAATTCCCGGGGCGCACCGAATCGATCTTCTCGGCGCTGCGCAACGTCGAGCCTGCGCACCTCGCGGACCCACAAAATTTCGATTTCAAGGGACTGGATGGCGCCCAAACCGCTCGCTGAGTCGTACTGGGTCATTCCGGGAAGGCTGCTCGCCGGAAAATATCCGGGCGGAAAAAATCTCCAGGAAATGGAACGCCGCCTCGGGCCGTTGCTCGACGCGGGTTTCGACGGTTTCCTGGATCTCACCGAGGCCGGCGAGGTGCCCCCTTACGAGAACTATCTACCCGAGAGCGTCCGTTATGTGCGCAAGGCCGTCACCGACCACGGCGTGCCGCGTGACGCGGCCTACATGGGCGAGATCCTGGCGGCGCTCGACGAGTTGCTCGAGGCCGGACGGCGCGTATACGTGCATTGCCGCGCCGGCATCGGGCGCACCGGCACCGTGGTGGCCTGCCACCTGATCGAGCAGGGCCTGACACCCGCGGCGGCGCTGGCGCGCCTCAATGAGCTCTGGCAGGGCAGCGATCGTTCGGATACCTGGCCCGAGGTGCCGGAAACCGACCAGCAGCGCGACTTCATTCTCGCTTATGTTCCGGGCGCGGATCCGACCCGCGCCGTGGAGGTCATGGACGCCGCGCGCACCTTGCGCGAACGTTTCCAGGGCGCACTGCTGGGCCTGGCGGTGGGCGACGCGCTGGCCGCTCACACTCAATTTCGCAAGCCGGGCAGTTTTGCTGTCGTGGGCGACCTGCTGGGCGGCGGTCCTTTCGACCTGCCGCGCGGTGCCTGGAGCGACGATACCGCCATGGCCCTGTTGCTGGGCGAGAGCCTGCTGGAGCGTGCCGGGTTCGATGGTCAGGACCAGGTGAATCGCTACGTCCGCTGGCAGCGCGAGGGCTATGGCAGTGCCACCGGGCAATGCGTGGGGATTTCGGCCAGCGTGGCGCGCGCGCTGGCAACCGCGCTGTACCGGCGACAACCCTTTGCCGGCTCCCACGACCCCGCGCAGCTCGACAAGGATCCCCTGTCGCGCGTGGCGCCGGTGGTCATGTATTTCTTCTCCGACCCCACTGTTGCCGTCGCGCGTGCCGCCGATGCTGCCCGTATCACGGCGCAGGCTCCGATGGTGCTGGATTGCGTCCGGTTGCTGGCGGCCATGCTGCGCCAGGCGCTCGCCGGCCGTGACAAGGCGGCGATTCTGCGGCCGCCGCGCGAGTCCTGGGAGTCGATGAATACCCGGCCGGAAGTGCTGGCGCTCTACGACGGCTCGTATCAGCGCCGCATGCCGCCGGAAATCACCGGCGGCGGCCACGTGGTACAGGCGCTGGAAGCGGCGTTGTGGGCGTTTCACCGTGGCGAGACCTTCAGGGAGGGCGCCTTGCTCGCGGCCAACCTCGGCCGTGACTGCGATGTGGTCGCCGCCACCTACGGCCAAATCGCCGGCGCCTACCATGGCGTGAGTGCGATTCCCGGAATCTGGCGTAACAGCCTGATGAGGCAAGAAGTGGTCATCGACACCGCGGATCGACTTCTCACTCACGCAATCGTGACCCTCGGAGACTGATTCCGCACAGGCCCCGGGTCGCTTAGATTACGCACCATGGCGTCAACGCGTGTATCCCGCGTCCGGCGGGCCGCGCGCTCGTGGACCCGAATGTCCGACGAGCAATTGCTCGGCATGCGTTTCTGCGACCTGAAACTGCGCATCGAGCGCACGCCGCTCGCACGGCGCGTGCGCCGGCTCTATCGCGAGCTCGACAAGCGGCAGATCGGGTTTCGTCCGCACGTGTGGCTGTCGGAAGAATGGTTTTCGCCGGATGGCGTGCCCGGCATCGCCGCGCCGTTCTATCTGGCGCATCCGCGCCTCGAACGCCTCGAGCGTCGCATGATGCGTCACGTGGAAGGCGCCAGTTCCGAGAGCGCCATGCGCATCCTCCGGCACGAAGCGGGTCACGCCATCGATACCGCGTACCGGCTGCGGCGCCGCCGCCGCTGGCGCGAAGTGTTCGGTCCCGCGTCGCAACCGTATCCCGACAGTTACACCGCGCGTCCCGGCAGCCGTCGCTATGTGCAGCATCTCGGCGACTGGTATGCGCAGGCACATCCCTGCGAAGACTTCGCCGAGACCTTCGCGGTATGGCTGAAGCCGAATTCCTCGTGGCGGCGTGAATACGCGCAATGGCCGGCATTCAAGAAAATCGAATTCGTCGACGGATTGCTGGGCGAGGTGCGCGGCGGACGCGCGCCGGTGCGCAACCGCGAAGTGGTCGAGCCGCTGCGCGAGAACACGCGCACGCTGGCGGATCACTACCGGCGCAAGCTGGCCCGCCATGCGCGCTATCGCCGCAACGTCACCGATCACATGCTCGAGCGCGTGTTCACGGCCGAGCGTCCCACCGCGCGCGCGCAGCGCGCGAGCACCTTCCTGCGCGCGAATACGCCGGCACTGATTGCATTCGCAGCGCGCGTGCAGGTGGCGGAGCGCTACAGCATCGAACAGATCCTGAAGCTGCTCGTCGACCGCGCCGAGAAGCTCGGCCTGTGGCTGCGCGGCAATCGCCGGCTCGCACTGCGCCAGTCCCGTCGCATGCTGGTCCATCTCACGCGCCTGTATGCGCAGGGTGAAAGTCCGCGCCTCGCACTATGAAGCGACTGCGCACGCTGGTCGTGATGCATTCCACGCTGGTCCCGCCCGACAGTCTCGAAGGTCACAGCCCCAAAGACATCGAAGAGTGGCGCACCGAGTTCGACGTCGTCTCGACGCTCAAGAAGGCCGGCCACGAAGTGCGCTGCCTGGGTATCTCCGACTCGCTCGAAGAGTTGCGCGCCGTCATCACCGAGTGGAAGCCCGAGATCGTCTTCAATCTGCTGGAGGAGTTTGACGGCATCGTCACCTACGACCAGCACGTCGTCGCGTTTCTCGAGCTGCTGCGCCAGCCCTACACGGGCTGCAACCCGCGCGGCCTGCTGCTGTCGCGCGACAAGCCGCTGTGCAAGCAGCTGCTCAGCTACCACCGCATTCCGTCACCGCAGTTCGCCGTATTCCGGCGCGGTATCAAGGTGCGCCTGCCGCGCAAGATCAAGTACCCGCTGTTCGTGAAGTCGACCACCGAGGATGCCTCGCTCGGCATCTCGCAGGCTTCCATCGTCACCGACAAGGCGCAGCTCAAGCAGCGCATCGAGTTCGTTCACGACCAGGTGCAGACCGACGCGCTGGTGGAGGAATACATCGAGGGCCGCGAGCTGTACGTGGGCGTGATGGGCAACGATCGCCTGACGCGCCTGCCCGTGTGGGAGATGAAGTTCGGCTCGCTGTCGGAAACTTCGGCCGGCATCGCAACGCGCCGCGTGAAGTGGGACAAGAAGTACCAGAAGAAACACGGCATCGACACGCACGAAGCCAGGGATCTGCCGCCGGCCGTGGTCGCGCGGCTCGACAAGCTCTCGCGGCGCGTATACCGGTCGCTCGGGCTCTCGGGCTGTGCGCGCATCGACTACCGCATGAACGCCGACGGACAGATCTACGTCATCGAGGCGAACCCGAATCCCAACCTCGCGGCGGACGAAGACTTCGCGCAATCCGCGAAGGCCGCCGATGTCGCCTACGCGGAGCTGCTCGAAAAACTGCTCGCACTGGGTGCCGGATATCAGGCAGAGTGGCGCGCCTATTACGGATGAGGCGGAATTCGATGCGCCGCTGGATGAAACCCTGTGTTCTGCTGCTGTCGTCGCTGGCCGTCGTTGCGTGCGTCAACGAGACCGAGATGCGCAAGCGCGACGCCAAACAATTCCTGCAGAACTCGACCGGCGAATACACCAACGAGGCGGGTGAACTGCTGTTCATCGCGCCGGTGTACGCGCGCATGATCGGCTTCGATACCTTCTACCTCGAGCGCGGCACCGCGCGAGGGCCGTCGCAGAGACTGGTGGCGCTGGAAGCTTCACCCGATGGTGAAAAGCTCATGCAGTTCAGCTACGCCTTCACGCAGCCAGCCCAATGGCGCGAAGTGCGCCAGCACCCCGAGTTGCTGTCGGCCCTGCAGCCCAATGACGTGCGACCGGCGGGCACCTGCGACATCAAGCTGACCGAAGACCTGAACACGCTCAGCTATTCCTGCGGTGGCAGCCCGCCGCTGAACTACAAGCGGGTGCAGCACGAGATCGATCCGTAGCCCGGTCGCGCCTATGGCGCGCCGCTACGTCGCGCCTATGGCGCGCCGCTACGAGTATGCGCGTCCAGCCAGCCGAGCACTTCGCCATACCAGTAGATGCTGTTGTTAGGCTTGAGCACCCAGTGATTCTCGTCCGGGAACACCACCAGGCGGCTCTCGATACCGCGCCGCTGCAGCGCCGTGAACGTGGCCAGGCCCTGCACATAGGGCACGCGGAAATCCTTCTCGCCGTGGATGATGAGCATCGGCGTCTTCCATTGCGCGACGTGGTTGGCCGGATTGAAACGTTCGTGGATCTCGGGATGCTCGAAGTACGGGCCGCCGTTCTCCCACTCGACGAACCACAGTTCCTCGGTGGTGTAGTACATGGAACGCATGTCGAAGATGCCGTCGTGATTGACGATGCAGCGGAACCCGTCCGGCCAGTTGCCGGCAATCCAGTTCTGCATGTAGCCGCCGTAGGACGCGCCTAACGAGCAGGCACGTTTGCCGTCCAGCCAGGGGTATTTTTCGAGCGCGGTAGCCAGCCCCTTTTTCAGATCCTCGAAGGGCCGATCGCCCCAGTGCTGGCTGATCGAGTCCGTGAATGCCTGTCCGTAGCCCGGCGAGCCGTGGAAGTCGATGAGCACCGTGCCGTAGCCGCGCGCCGCGAATGCCTGCGCATTCCAGCGCCAGTTCCACTGATTCTGCAGGCTGGACTGCGGACCCCCGTGCACGATGAAGGCGATGGGCGCCTTGGCCCCGGCGGCCAGCCCGGGTGGCTTCACGACGTAGGCATACACCGTCTCGTCGTTCCATCCCTTGAAGTTGAAGTGTTCGAACGCGCCGAGCACACGGGACGCGAGACGCTCGGCATTGGCATTCGTCAGCCGCTGGCGCTCGCCCTTCGGCGACACCAGGTACAGATCGGGCGGAGTGCCGAGGTCGTGCCAGACCACCACGTTGCCGCGCGTCGCCGGTGCAAATTCCGAGACGGTGCCGTCGCCGGAGAGGTTGGAGACGCGGCCGCTGCCGGGATCGATGGCGAACAGCGGCGTCTGGCCGATGTCATTGGCCGTGGCCAGCAGCGTCTTGCCGTCGCGTGCCACGTCGAGGTGAATGACCGAGCGATCCCAGCGCGCGGCCACGTCGCGAATCGTGTTGCCCTGGCGCAGCTTGATGCCGAAGCGATCGGCTTCGAAGCCCGGCCGCTTCATCGCGATCCAGGCGAGATCCCCATTCCTCAGGAACACCGGCTGCGTATCCCAGGCCGGGTTGTCCGGCGTCAGGTTCTTCGGCGCCGCGCTGCCGTCCGACGGGACTTCGTAGAGATCGAAGTTCGTGGACCACGGTTCCGCGCGGCCCGCGACGCGCGCACTGAACACCACGCGCACGCCGTCCTCGGTGAAGGTGAATTCCTCGTCGCCGCCATCGGGCTTGGAGGGAACATCGGCCTGCAGCGCGCGGCTGACGTTCACCGGCGTGCCGGCGCGACCATCGGAGTTGACCGCCGCCACGAACAGATTGGAGCGCGTGTGATCGCGCCAGGTATCCCAGTGCCGCACGAACAGGCTGTCGAAGTTGCGTGCCACGACCTTGTTTGCCGCGGCCGCGTCGAGGCGCGAGCGTGTGCACTTGAGGTCGGCACAATCCGGAAAGACATCCATGCCCAGCGCGATGCGCCCGCCGCCCGACGAAAACTTGAAGGTGCCGACGTCCAGCGGATAGTCGGTGATCTGCACGGCTTCGCCGCCGGACATGGGCAGGCGCCAGATCTGCGTCGAGCCGGTGCGCGACGACAGGAAGTAGATGTTGGTGCCGTCCACCGACCAGCGCGGATGCGTATCGTTCGCAGAGTTCTGCGTCAGGCGCCGCGGCCGCGGCGACGGGAAGCTCAGGTCGACCAGCCAGAGATCGTTGCGCCCGCGGTTGGCGTCGAAATCCGTTTCGCGCTGCACGTAGACCAGGTAGCGGCCGCTGGGTGACACCTGTGGGTCGCTGATCCTCGCCATCGAATTGAGGTCGGTGGCCGTGAACGTGCCCGGCGCGTCCGCCGCGCCCGCAACGTGAACGGTCAATGCACAGGCAAGCGTCGCGGCGACGCGCAACCATGACTTCATTTGCTTCTCCAGAAAATTTCCCCCGCTACCATCGACACCATGAGTACTGGTGTCATTCGCGCGGTCTGCTTCGATCTGGACAACACCCTGTGGGCCATCGAGCCGGTGCTGGAACGCGCGGATCGTATTCTCACCGATTGGCTCGAAGCCCGGTACCCGCGGATCCCCCAGCGTTTCTCGCCGGCGGACATCTTCGAGGTGCGCGCCTCTCTGCTGCGCGAGCAGCCGCACCAGGCCCACGACCTCACGTATCTCCGGCGCGAGACATTCGCGCGGCTGGCCGAGGCCGTGGGTTACGAAAGGAGCGTGGCTCACGAGGCGTTCGTGCTGTGGCACGCGGCTCGCAACCAGTGCGTGCCATATGCCGACGTCGTGCCGGCACTGGCGAAGCTCGGGGCGCATTACCGGCTCGCCACGCTCTCCAATGGCAATGCCGATCTCGGGACGATCGGTATCGCGCAACACTTCGAAGTCACGCTGCACGCCGCCGAGCTCGGAGTCGCCAAGCCCGATGTGCGCGCCTACAGGGCACTCGCAGACGCACTGACACTACCGCCGGCGGAAATCCTGTTTGTAGGGGACGAACCCCAGGCCGATGTCGCCGGCCCCCGCAACGCGGGCATGCAAACGGTATGGGTAAATCGCGGCGGAAGCGCGTGGCCGGGCGATGTGCCGGCCGCCGACCATGTGGTCGCCGACTTCCACGAACTCGTGACGCTGCTCACGCGCGAACTGTGAACCGGGTCGCCGTTCGACGGACAGTCAGCACTGTGCGACGTCGGCTGCCAGCGGGCAGGTACGCGGCCTGCGGAAAACGGCTGCTGCGTCACGGAACCCGGCTCCGCGCAGGCGCTCAATTGTTAGAGGCGCAGTGCCGATATGTTCGATGAGGTCGTTCGATCGGGGTACGCGATGACTATTCAGCCGGTAGCGAGTCTCAAGGAATTCTTCCGCGAAGCGTTGCACGACGCGCTTTCGCATCAACACGTGGCGGTCGAAGACCAGACCGAGCACTACGTGGTGAATCTGCTGACGCTGTTTTCGGACGCCGATGCGCTGTACGAGCGCGATGCGAGCGCCAACGAGTCCCGTACACGCCTCAAGCCGCTGGCCATCATGCTGGGCGAGGCGCTCGATGCACCCACCCACGAGGCGCGTTTCCGCGGATTGCAGCGGCTCGGCGACGTCTCGCTGTTCATCGCGGGATTCTTCTCCGCCGGCTTCGCACGCAAGCTGGTCGATGTCGACTACCACATCGCCATGGGCGGACGCGCTTATGGCACGCTGGCGGAAAATTGCGGTCCGGCGCGCGCCCGCACGCTGCGCCAGGTATTCGCCGAGCTGGCGGCGAAGTTCACGCCCATGGTGGACGCGCTCAATGAAATCAGCGAGAGCTCCTACCAGCATTCGGATCGTGATCGGCTGCGGCTCTACGAGCTGTGGGTCAAGACCGGCAGCGAGCGTTCGCGCACGCTGTTGCGCAAGCTGGGCATCGAACCTGCGCCCGCGGCGCGCAGCGTGCTCGAGCACTGAGGCAGCCATGAGCGCCGCCACTCTGGCTTCTCTGCAGGGTGCGCTTGCCGAGATCTACGACCTGGCGGCCACGCCCGATGTCGTCCAGTTCCTGATGACGGACCGCGCCAGCGTCGCGCGCTTTCAGGGCGCGCGTAATAGTGAAGAGCAGCTCCTCGTGGCGCAGGACGAAGACGCGCTGTCGCTGGCCCTGTACATCGATGCGGAAGTATTGGAACGCCTGGGGCGTCGCGATCCTTTCGCGGTTCTCGACGCCGAGAATCTCGGCGACTACCTGACGGCCGCCGAGGGCGTCAGCCATTTCGTCTACGTGGCGTGGAATGCCGGCTTCGACAAGCCGGTCACGCTGCTGGAGCTCGAACTGCAGGCCGAAGTGGACAAGTACGTGTTGTGCGCCTGGCTGCTGCGCGAACAGGGCGCCGGCCGCTTTCCGGGCGAGCTGCACCGCGCGCTTTTCGAACGCTCGCGCATCGATCCCAGCGCGGCGGCGGGCCGCACGCGGCTGTATCACACCGCATCCTCGTACGGCGGGCGCTTCTGCCGGCGCGTCGCCGCCAGCCTCGCCCGCGGAACGCGCGGCGCGACCCGCGAGCTGCTCACGGAGCTGCGGCGTTTTTATCGCTGGGGTAATGCGCGCAAGCTGCGCCACATAGAGCGCTTCGCGTAGCGCGGACTCCGACTATTCGGCTTCGGGTTCGGGCTCGGGTTCGCCTGAAGACTTGCGCGCTTCCATCTCGCGCTTCAGCTTGATCCACTCGCCGAGCTTGCGCAGATCGCGCTTTCCCATCGGCTTCTTCGGCTCGGGCACGTGAGCGCCGCCGACGCGCGCATACGGATCGAACCCCGAAGAACGAGTGCGTTCGACCGCAAGCTTGGCGCTGTCGCCGCGGGCCGGTGTCGGCTCGATGCTGAGCGGCGCCCGCTCCAGCGGGACCCCTGCATAGCCGGCGTCTATCCACTCCACGCGAGCGTTACCACGATCGTCGTGCACGATCTGAGAAGCACGACGCCGGTTACCGTTCTGCGGCGGGTTGCCGTTTGAATTGTTGTCTGTCACGGGCGAAGTATGACCGACGGGCCTTTTTTATTGTTTGACATAGCCAACATTCCGGGGGTCGCGAATCGCAGCCTGTGAGCCGTTTCACGCAATTTTTAAGCGGGCTGCGGCTCGCAGGACGCCAATGACCGTCTTGGCATCGGTGAGTTCCCCGTCGTGGGCGCGCTCGACGGCCTGCTCCAGGGGCCACCATTCCACCTGGAAAACCTCGTCCGCCTCCGGCGCCGCGGTGGCTGGCGTGAGCTCCGTGGCGAGATACAGATGGATGACCTCGGTGAATACGCCGGGCGAGCTGAAGTACGCGCCCAGCGAAGTCCAGCGAGCGGCATGCATCGCGCCTTCTTCGACCAGCTCGCGGCGTGCGGTGATTTCGGGCGGTTCGTCCGGCTCGAGTTTGCCGGCGGGAAGCTCGTAGATGTAACCGCCGGCGGCGTGACGGTACTGCCGCAGCATGCAGACCCGGTGATCGGCGTCGACAGCCACCGCCGCGGCGCCGCCGGGATGGCGCACGATCTCGAGCGGGACGCGCATGCCATTCGGCAATTCCACGGTATCCACGCTCACCTTGATGACGCGACCTTCGTAGATCATTTTTCTTTCGATCGACATCGCGGCAGTGTATCCAGTGTCGTGTGCGTGCAGATACTGTGCCCGGTGCATGCGGTGCGTTCACGCAACATCCGAATGGTGCTTGTCCGGCGCGCGGCGCCGCGCTCATAATCCCCCGCACTGGCTGCCGGCCGCGTCGAGCCGTGCGACCCAACTCGAGATCAAAAAGCCGTCACATTCCGGCGTGTTGCGACGTGACGGACGTCACGGCTCGCCTTGGGACTTGAGCCTGTTTTTGGATGCCTCTCTTATATTGTTGTATCGATGTCCACACCCTCGCCCGAACAACTCGGAAGTCTCAACGCGCCGCAAAAGCGCGCAGTGACCTTTGGCGAACCGCTTCCCGGTGGGAAAGGTTTTCGCGCGGGTCCGCTGCTGATCGTCGCCGGCGCGGGCACGGGCAAGACCAACACGCTCGCGCATCGTGTCGCGCACCTCGCCATGAGTGGCGTCGATCCGGCCCGCATCCTCATGCTGACGTTCACGCGCCGCGCGGCCGTCGAGATGAAGCGTCGCACCAACGAGATCATGCGCGAGGCGTTCAATGACAAACTCGGCGGCAAGGCATCGGCGGTTTCGCAGCGCCTGACCTGGGCCGGCACCTTTCATTCGATCGGCAACCGGCTGCTGCGGCACTACGCCAAACACGTGGGGCTCGATCCCGCCTTCACGGTCATGGATCGCTCCGACGCCGCCGACCTGGTCGACACGGTGCGCACCGAGCTCGGTTATTCGGGCAAGGGCCAGCGCTTCCCGCGCAAGGACACCTGTTACGGAATCTATTCCTATCGCGTGAACACGCAGAAGTCGCTGAAGGAGACTCTCGACGGCCAGTATTCCTGGTGCTCCCACTTCGAAGAGGACATCGGCAAGCTGCTGCGCGGCTACGTCGAGCGCAAGTCGCAGTACCGCGTGCTCGATTTCGACGACCTGCTGCTGTACTGGCACGCGATGATGAGCGAGGAGCGCATCGCCAAGTCGGTGTCGGCGCTGTTCGACCACGTGCTGGTGGACGAATACCAGGACACCAACAAGCTGCAGGGCGACATCCTGCACGCGCTCAAGGCCGACGGGCAGGGCGTGACCGTGGTCGGCGACGACGCCCAGGCTATCTACTCGTTCCGCGCCGCGGCGGTCGAGAACATTCTCGGATTTCCCGATCGCTACCGGCCCAAGGCCGAGGTGATCACGCTGGCGCAGAACTTCCGTTCGAGCCAGAGCATCCTGGATGCCGCCAATGCCCTGATGGCCGACGCGCCGCGCCAGCATCGCAAACACCTGCTGTCGATGCGCGGCCAGGGTCCGCGACCGCGGCTCGTGACGGTCGACGATCTGCCGACGCAGGCGGAATTCATCTGCACCCGCGTGCTCGCGCAGCGCGAGGCGGGTGTGCAGCTCAGGCGCCAGGCGGTGTTGTTCCGCACGGCGGCGCACAGCGACATGCTCGAGATCGAGCTCGCCAAGGCGAAGATTCCATTCGTGAAGTACGGCGGGCTCAAGTTCCTCGAGGCCGCGCACGTCAAGGATCTGCTGGCCATGCTGCGTTGGGCCGACAACCCGCGCAATCAGCTGGCCGCGTTCCGCGTGCTGCAATTCATGCCCGGCATGGGCCCGGCCAATGCGAAGCGCGCACTCGACCATTTCATGGCCAACGACTGTCTGTGGACGTGTTTCGAGAAGTTCGAGCCGCCGAACGAAACGCGTGTCGCGTGGAAGAAGTTCCTCGAGATCTTCACGCTGCTGGCCGAGCCGAACCGCGAATGGCGCGGCCAGATTGCGCTGGCGCGCGAGTTCTACCGGCCGCAGATGGAACGCATGTATGAACACGTGCACATGCGTGTCGGCGATCTCGATCAGCTCGAGCTGCTGTCGTCACAGTACCCGACGCGTGAGCGATTCATCACCGAGCTGACGCTCGACCCGCCGCAGGCAACCGGTGACATGGGCGCACAGGCGAACTTCGACGAGGATTACCTGGTGCTCTCGACCATCCACTCGGCGAAGGGCATGGAGTGGGACAGCGTCTACGTTCTCAACGTCGTCGAGGGCAGTTTTCCGAACGAATTCGCGGCCGGCAAGGCCGAGATTCTCGAGGAGGAGCGCCGCCTGCTGTACGTGGCGATGACCCGCGCACGCAATGACCTGACCTGCGTGGTGCCGCTGCGCTTCCAGATCACCAGCCAGCCCAAGACCTCGGACGGCCACGTCTACGGAGCGCGCAGCCGCTTCCTCACCGAGAAAGTCGTGAAGTGTTTCGACGAGCAGACCTTCCAGGGCTCCAACGTCGAAGTGAAGATCGAAGAGGCATCGGCCGACTCCGGCGCCATCGACGTGGCGTCGCGCCTGAAGCAGATGTGGTGATCCGGGGCGAATAGCTGCCCCGGAACTTGCGCCGGGTACCTGTCGCGACGCTGGTCGCATCCCTTACCCTCGCTGCATGAGTCATCCCGTCGTGCAGTTCCAGATCCTCGCGAAGTCTCCCGAGGAGACCGCGGCCTTCTACGGCAGGTTGTTTGGCTGGAGGATCGACGCGGACAACGCGCTCGGTTACCGGCGCATCGACACCGGCAGCACTCAGGGCATCCAGGGCGGTATCTGGCCGGCGCCGCCGCATGCGCCCAACTTCGTGCAACTGTTCATAGGCGTTTCCGACGTGGCTGCCGCGTTGGCGCAGGCTGCCGGACTGGGCGCGAAGGTGATCATTCCCGCCACCACGCTGCCCGACGGAGATCAGATGGCCGTGTTGCTGGACCCGCAGGGCATGGCATTTGCCTTGACGACGCTGCGCTCAGGCAGCTGACATCGCGCCGCGCAGGCGGGCCAGCGCCAGCTCGACGATGCGTTCCGCACGGGGTTGTTCGAGCCCGCTGAGATCGCGCCACTCGCCGTCAATGCTCAACAACCCGAGACGCAACAGGCGCGACAACGCCTCGTTGAGGTCATCCACCTCGACGTCGAGGCGCCGGGCCGCCCATCGCATGTCGGGACGCCAATCGGGCGCCCGCAGCAATTGGAGCAGCCGCCAGTGCGCGGATCTCGTCATCAGCGCGGACGCTTCGGCCATCCACTGCATGTGGTGCAGCTGCTTCGCCAGCGTCTCGAAATCGTTGCCGCAATCGGCGGCTGCGTAAAGCTCGATTTCTTCCGCGCCTACCTTGAGGCGCGCCGCCCATTTGCGCAGGCATCCCGCGGGCACGGCCCGCACACCCCTCAACACCTGCGACAGGGTCGAGTGGTCGACGCCGAGAAACTCGCCGAAAGCGCGTACTGAGTAACGCCGGTTGACGCGCCGCCGGCGCGCGAGCTCATCGCGCAGGCGAGCGCGGAAGTCAGGAAGCAACAGGGCGCTTGAAGGATTCCTGCTCATCGCTTGCGAAATTTCAAAGTGAAACGGTCACTCTCGCCGATCCCCTCGAACCTGGCGCGCTCGCGATTACCCTGCCTGAGGCTGGGCGGCAGCGCCCACACTCCCTGCTCGTAGTCCTTGGTGTCCTTCGGGTTGGCATTGATCTGCGAACGTTCCACCAGCTCGAAGCCGGCCGCCTCGATCAACTGAATCGCATATTCCTCGTTCACGTAGCCGTTGGTGGCACGCGGATCCTGCGGCTGTGACGGCGCGGCACGATGCTCGACCACGCCGAGAATGCCGCCCGGCTTCAACGCGCGGTGCATGGCGCTGAAAGCCTGCGACGCATGGCCGAGATTCATCCAGTTGTGCATGTTGCGGAAAGAAACCACGAGGTCGCAGCTTCCCGGCGGTGCGATATTGGCGCCATCCGCACCCAGCGTGGTGACGGTCACCTTGCCGTACAGGTCCGGCCGGCCGGCGAGCTTCGCCGAGAAGCGCGCGAGGCTGGCGGCGACATATTCATTGCCCGCGCTCGCGGGCATCTGCGCGACGTACAACTTGCCGGCGTCGGACAGCAGTGGCGCGAGGATTTCCGTGTACCAGCCGTCCGCCCCGGGCCAGGCTTCGGCCACGGTCATGTCGGGCTTGATGCCGAAGAACAGCAGGGTATCGAGCGGATGCCGATGGAGGTCGCGGGCGCGGTGGTCTGCCGGGCGATGTTCGCCGCCCAGCACGCGTTCGATCGCGGCCGCCGTGACCAGGTCGCGCGGTGGCGCGGGGGGAGTGGACGTGGGCGCCGGCGGCGCAGCCGGTGCGCTTGCGCACGCGGCGAGGTGCACGGCCAATGCCGCCAGCAGGGCAAATCGCATGAGCGGCAACATCGGACTCCGGGCAAAAGAAAGCGGCACCCCGCAAGGCGGGGTTCGAATCGAAGTTGGTTCGCTAGTAGATAGCCTTGTGCGCCGCTGTCGCGAGGACTAGCGGCGGAATGGACCACCACCGCCCTGGCGCGGGCGCGGCGGACGTTCCTGCGCCTCGTTGACGCGCAGTGGACGACCGTTCATCTGATAGCCGTTCAGGCCCTGGATCGCGGCTTGCGCCTCGCCCGAGCCCATCTCAACGAATCCGAAGCCGCGGGGCTTGCCCGTCTCGCGGTCGTTGATCAGTTTTACGGAATCAACCTTGCCATGGCGCTCGAACAGCACCTTGATGTCTTGCTCGGTTGCGGAGAAGGGCAGATTGCCCACATAGATCGTCGTCATCCCAGACTTCTCGCTCAAAAAAGCGGACAGCGGCAGGGATGCGGCCCCCTGCATGACCGCGGTCGATTAAAAACAGGTCAAGGCTTCAGGGCACACGTTAAAGGGTCGATCCGTAGCTCTTGGGCTCAGCGGCCTGCACCGTTGTTCGTGCACTCCTCAGGGAAATACCGTTAGACGCATCGAACGCGTCGGATGCTACTCCTCGCTTCGAGAAGCTGTAAATAACGGGCGTGCTGTGGATAGCCCGCTGCGTGCAAATGCAGCAATTTGCGGGAATTTCAGCGAAATCAGGTGTGTGCCCCGACGAAATGGTAGCGCTCACTTCTGGAGCACTCGCTCATTCGATGACACTTATTCTAGATAGGCGTATCCGTTGAGCTCGCCTTCGTAAAAGCGCTTGATGCCCTGGGACTCGGCCACCGACATGCGGCCCTCCCGAACCGCGCGCTCGCAGTCCCTTGCCAGGGCCGGGTGCAGGTCGGCGACGTCGTATTCCATGTATTCCAGGACTTTGTTCGCGGTATCGCCCTTCACGACCTCTTCTATCCACCAACCGCCGTCGTCGTGGAAGCGCACGTGCACCACGTGTGTGTCGCCGAACAGGTTGTGCAGGTCGCCGAGCGTTTCCTGGTAGGCGCCCACCAGGAAGGCCGCCAGGTAGTACTCGTCCTGTGCGGTGATCGCGTGCAGTTCGAGCGTTTTCTTGACGTCACGCTGGCTGACGAAGCGGTCTATCTTCCCGTCCGAGTCGCAGGTGATGTCGGCCAGCACGCCCTTGCGGGTGGGCCGCTCGTTCAGGCGGTGGATGGGCATGATGGGGAACAGCTGGTCGATGGCCCAGCTGTCCGGCAGCGACTGGAATACCGAGAAGTTGCAGAAGTAGATGTCCGAGAGGATGGACTCGATGTCCTCGAGCTCCTCCGGCACCTCGTCGAGCTTGCGCGTGAGGTCGCGGACCTTCGCGCAGGTCGCCCAGTAGAGCCGCTCGGCCAGGCCGCGCTGTGCCAGCGTCAGCAGGCCGAGGTTGAACATCTGCAGCACCTGGTCACGCGCGGTCTGCGCGTCGTGGTAACACTCGACCACGCGACGTTCGGTGACGGTGCGGTAGGCATCGAGCAGGTCGCGCACCGGCTGCGGCAGTTCGCCGCCGTGCTCCTGGTCTTCCTTGCCGGTGACGCGGAACTGGTCCAGCGCCTGGCTGCCCAGCGTATTGAAGATGAGCACGCTGTGGTGCGCGGCGATCGCGCGCCCCGACTCGCTGACGATCATCGGGTGGGCGATCTTGCGCGTGTTGCACACGTTCGCGATGCGGTAGACGACGTCGTTGGCGTACTCGTTGAGCGTGTAGTTCATCGACGAGGAGAAGTTCGTGCCGCTGCCGTCGTAGTCGACGCCGAGTCCGCCGCCCACGTCGATGTACTGCAGGCCGGCGCCCAGCAATTTCAGCTCCGCGTAGACATGCGCCAGCTCGTTGATCGCGTCCTTGACGCGGCGGATGTCCTGCAGCTGGCTGCCCGGGTGGCAATGCACGAGCTGCAGGCAGTCGAGCATGTTCTTCTCGCGCAGGATCTCGACCGCCTCGAGGATCTCGGTGATGAACAGGCCGAACTTCGACTTGTCGCCCGCGGAATCGCGCCACTTGCCCGAGCCTTCGCTGGCCAGCTTGACGCGCACGCCGATGCGCGGGCGCACGTTGTATTTCTCGGCGATGCGCAGGATGGCCGGCAGCTCGCTGAAGTTCTCGACCACCGGGATGATGGTGCGCCCCAGCTTGGTGGCGATGATCACCGCTTCCAGGTAACTGTCGTCCTTGAATCCGTTGCAGACGATGAGGCGCTCCGGCGAATCGGCGGTCATGGTCATCACCGAGAGCAACTCGGGCTTGCTGCCGACTTCCAGGCCGAAGCCGAATGGTTGTCCGTAGCGATAGACCTCTTCGACCACCAGGCGCTGCTGGTTGACCTTGATCGGGAAAACGGCGGTGTAGCGGTTCTGGTAGTCGTTTTCCGCGATGGCCTGCGCGAATGAGTCGTACAGGTGCTTGAGGCGGTGCGCGAGGATATCCGAGAAGCGCACCACCACCGGCGTGGTGAGCTCGCGCTCCTTGAGGCCCTGCACGACGTCGAACAGGTCGATCTCGCGCGCGGCATTCATGTCGGGACGAACCACCAGGTGGCCCGCGGGGTTCACGCAGAAGTAGCCCTTGCCCCAGGCATTGACCTGGTAGAGCTCGGAGGAATCTTCGACGGACCAGGCGATGGGACGGTCGGCGCGCCGCGCCGACTCCTGCCCATTGCCCTGAGTGTTGACGAGAGTCTGGTTGGGATCGGCTGCCACGTTGGCGCGCACGATATCAAATAGGTCCTGCAAGTAAACGTCGGCGCACGCCGCTGCTGTGCGGGGATCGCCCACCTGATTTCGTCTTTCTCTTGCAATTCATGTACGACGCCCCTGAAAGGGGCGGCGATTGATTTCGTGCGGCAGCACTCAAAAACCCCCGGTGGCGATCGGGCGCCGCGGATCGCGGATCCACTCGCTCCAGGAACCCGGATACAGCCGCGCGCCGCCCAGGCCCGCGTGTTCGAGCGCGAGCAGATTCTGGCAGGCGGTGACTCCGGAGCCGCACATGGCGATGACCGCGCCCGGCGGCTGTGATCCCAGCAACGTCGTCCAGCGCCGGCGCAGCAGCTCGACCGGCAGGAATTTTCCGTCCGTACCCAGGTTCCCGGTGAAGGGCAGGTTGCGCGCGCCGGGCACGTGACCGGCGATCGGGTCGATGGTCTCATTGCGGCCGGCAAAGCGATCCGCGCCGCGGGCGTCGACCAGCAGGTTGCCCGGTCGCTTGGTGAGCTCGGCCACCGCCGCGCTGTCGAGCGCCGCATCATTGGCGAGCGTCACCGGCATCTGGCGCGCTTGCGGCGTGCGCGACGTTCGCTCCAGCGGCAATCCCGTTGCGCGCCACGCCGTGATGCCACCGTCGAGCACGGCAACGCTGCGCACGCCGATCCAGCGCGCCAGCCACCAGAAGCGCGCCGCGTAGGCGCCGTTGCCGAGGTCATAGGCGATGAGCTGCATGCCCGGGCCGGCGCCGAGCGCACCGATGCGCCGCGCGAATTCCTGCGGATCCGGCAGCGGGTGGCGACCGCTCTGCGGCGTGATGGGACCGGCGAGATCGCGGTCGAGATGCAGGTATTGCGCGCCGGGAATGTGCTCGCGCGCGTATTCGGATCCTCCCCAGCCCGGGTTCCCGAGCTCGAATCGACAGTCGAAGATCGCCACGTCATCGCGTTCGAGTTGTGAGGCGAGCGTGGTCGCGTCAATTAATGTTGTGTAAGCGCGCATGCCGCATTTTACAATCGGCCGCACTCATGGCGCTCCTCATATGACAATCGAGGTTTACTGGGGCAGCGGCAGTCCCTACTCGTGGCGCGTGTTGCTGGCGCTCGAGCACAAGGGCCTGGCCTACAACAGCCACCTTTTGCAGCTGGCGATGCAGGAGCACAAGGCGCCGCACATGCTGGCGCTGAATCCGCGCGGGCGCGTGCCGGTGCTCAAGGACGGCGAATACGTGGTGTTCGAATCGCTCGCCGTCCTCTATTACCTGGAGCGCAAGTATCCGCAGAAGCCGCTGTTCGGCGATTCGGCCGAAGAGGGCGCGGTGATCATGCGTGTGTGCTGCGAGTACCAGGCTTACATCGAGCCGTACGTGACGCGCATTACGCGCGCGCTGCTCAATCGCCAGGGCGATCCGTACTCGGACGAGAGCACCTACGCCATGCACATGATCGCCGGCGAGGCGCGCACCATCGAAGGTCGGTTGTCGAAGGGTTCGTGGATCGTGGGTGACAAGCCCGGCGCCGCGGACTACATGATTTTTCCCGGCATCAAACTGTTGCTGCGCGCGCTCGCGGCGCCGGAGGCGCGCGAACTGTCATCGCGTTTTCTGCCGGTGGACGCGAACTATCCCGCGTTAGGCCGCTGGCTGCAGCGAGTCGAAGCGCTGCCCGGCTACGAGCGCACCTTTCCTCCGCACTGGCGCGCCGTCACTTCCTGACGTCGATTTCACGCGTCTTCTTCTTCATCTCATTGGGTGGCAACACCGGATGATGGTTGATACCCTCTCGCCCTGATTTGCACGGGGTTGTAATGACACACAAGGTTCACATCGAGTTTCCGGGGCGCATCGTTTTCATCGGCTTTGGCAGCATCGGTCAGGGAACGCTGCCGCTCGTTCTGCGTCACATCGGAATCCCGAAAGAGCGCGTCACCATCGTCACGTCCGACGATCGCGGCAAGAAGGAGGCCGAGGACTACGGCATCAAGGTCGTAAAAGTGACGCTGACCCGCGACAACTATCGGCGTGAGCTCGATCCGCACATCGGCCGCGGCGACTTCGTGCTCAACGTGTCGGTGGACGTATCGTCGATCGCGCTGGTCAAGTTCTGCTGGTCGAAGGGCGCGATGTACCTCGATACCTGCATCGAGCCATGGCCGGGCGGCTACACCGACGCCACCATTCCGCACTCCAGGCGCACCAACTACGCGCTGCGCGAGGAGGCGCTGGCACTGCGCAAGGAGAATGGGCGGGCGCCCACCGCCGTGCTGACGCATGGCGCGAATCCGGGCCTGGTGTCCCACTTCGTCAAACAGGCGCTGATGAACGTCGCGGGTGACACGGGCGTCGATGCGGGCACGCCGAACTCGCGCGAGGACTGGGGCCAGCTCGCACGCAAGCTCGGCATCAAGGTCATTCACATCGCCGAGCGCGACACGCAGCTCGCTTCGCGGCCGAAGGAAGTCAACGAATTCGTCAATACCTGGTCGGTGGACGGCTTCGTCAGCGAGGGCCAGCAGCCCGCCGAACTGGGCTGGGGCACCCACGAAAAGAATTTTCCGCGCGACGGCAAGCGCTACGACTTCGGCAACGGCGCGTCTATCTACCTGATGCAGCCGGGCGCGGCCACGCGCGTGCGCACCTGGACGCCGAAGGCGGGTCATTTCCACGGCTTCCTGATCACGCACGGCGAGGCGATCTCGATCGCCGACTACCTGTCGGTGCGCCAGAGCTCCGAGGTCGTGTACCGGCCGACCTGCCACTACGCCTATCACCCGAGCGATTCCGCGGTGGTCTCGGTGCATGAGTTCGCCGGGCGCAACTGGCACCTGCAGGATCGCCAGCGCATCCTCATGGATGAGATCATCTCGGGCATCGACGAGCTGGGCGTGCTGCTCGCCGGTCACAAGAAGAACGCGTACTGGTATGGCTCGCAGCTGAGCATCGAGGAAGCGCGCAAGCTCTGCCCGCACAACAACGCCACCAGCCTGCAGGTCACGGTGTCGTGCCTCGCGGGAATGATCTGGGCGATGGAAAACCCGAACGTCGGCCTGGTCGAGCCCGACGAGATGGACTACAAGCGCAACCTCGAAATTTGCATGCCCTATCTCGGCACGATGACCGGCGCCTACACCGACTGGACGCCGCTGCACGATCGCGAGCGGCTGTTTCCCGAGGATCTCGACAAGACCGATCCCTGGCAGTTCAAGAACGTGCGGGTTTGAGCAGGTCTGCGAGCGCGCCTTCGAGCGCCGGATGACGGAACTCGAAGCCCCGCTCGGAAAGTCGCCGGGGTTTCACGCGCTGGCCACGCACCAATAGCTCGGCCATTTCGCCGAGCGCTGCCCGCAGCGCGAAAGCGGGCACGCGCAGCCACAACGGACGATGCAGCAACTGCGTGAGCGCGCGCTGGAATTCGCGCTGACGCACCGGTGCCGGCGCCACCGCGTTGACCGCGCCCTCGACGGACTCGTCGGTCAGCGCCAGCTCGATGATGCGCATCAGGTCGTCGAGGTGGATCCACGACATCCATTGCTGCCCATCGCCGATCACCGCCGCCATTCCGAGCCTTGCGGGAAACGCGAGACGCGGCAAGATGCCGCCGTCGGCGCCCATGACCAGGCCGAGGCGCAGATTCACCACGCGCATGTCGAGATGCCTTGCGGCATTCGCCGCTTCCTCGCGCGCAATGCACAGCTGCGATTGAAACGTCTGCGGCTGCGGGGGCGAGGATTCGTCGAGCCATTCGTCCTGCGCCGGACCGTAGAAGCCGATGGCGCTGGCACTGATGATCACGCTCGGCCGTGATGCGCGCCGCCCGCTCCAGACGATGGCCGCGTCGGTGCTTTTCACTCGGCTGTCGATCAACAGGCGACGCCTGGCTTGCGTCCAGGGCGGACCGATCACCTGCGCGCCGGCGAGATTCACGATGGCGTCGATCGGCGCGTCGGCCGGAATTTCCTCGAGTTTCGAAACTACCTGGGCCTGGGCACCCAGACGCGCCCGCGTGCGTGCAACGTCACGCGTCCAGGCCCAGGCGCGCCAGCCGCGCGCGGCGCACAGGCGGACCACGTGACGGCCGATGAAGCCGCTGGCTCCGGTGATCAGAACGCCGCGCATGCTCATTCGCCATCCTCCGTGGCGCAGAACCGACCGGTCTGGAAGAACATCTCGCCGAATACCGGGTGCGTCACCGCCATCGTAAAGCGAAACCAGCCGTGGCCGAGGTCGATGTGCTCGACGTGCGTGACACCGGGTGTGAAGAAGTCGGGCAGCCGCAGCTTCATCCCCAGGTCGAAGTAATAGCCCTGGCTCACGAAATGCAGCGCACCCTGTTCCTCATAGGTCAGCAGCGGCATGCACAGCCGGGCCGGCAATTTCTCGATGAGCCTGGCGTCGGCGTCGACCACCTTGGTGGATCGGACCACGTCCGTGCCACCGGGCCAGCGATATTCACGAATCCAGTCCACGCCGTGCCCGTGGTGGCGCACGTGCACACGCGCCTCGACATCGGTGCCGACCCGGGTCGCCACCGGCCTGCCGAAGAGCTTGCCCAGCCAGGCGAACAGCCGTCCAAGCACGCTGGCACGCACGATCTCGAAAGCCCCCGCGTAGCTCACGTCGGCCGCGTTTTCCGCGAAGCGTTCGCGCACGGCCTCGGGCAGGCGTCGCCAGGCGGCCGCTCCGAGCACGCCGCGCAACCCGTGGTTGCCCGAATCGGATTCGCGTCCGGCTACGGTTCCGACCAGGCTGCGGGTGGTGGCTTCGTTCATGTGCGCGCTCAGTCGCCGATGAGCTTGGCGATACGCTCGCCCATGCGCATCATCTTGAGCACCGTCTTGCGTGGCATGCGCTTCATGGCGTCGAACCAGCGCGTGACCGTCTCGAGGAACTCGAGCTGGCTGACGATGCGCTCGCGCACCACCGCGGGAGTCTCGCGGTCGCGCTCCAGCTGGGCCGCGCATTCGCGCAGCGCCGCCAGCGTGGGATCTATTTCGCGGCGCTTGCGGCCCTCGAGAATGGCGCGGATCACCTCCCAGGTGTCGTGTTGCGCGCTGAAGAAATCGCGGCGGTCGCCGAGCACGTGCGTCACGTGCACCAGCTCCCAGGCCAGCAATTCCTTGAGCCCGGTGCTGATGTTGGAGCGCGCGATGCCGAGTGTTTCGCCGATCTCGTCGGCGTTCAACGGTTTCTCGGACAGGTAGAGCAGGGCATGGATCTGCGCCACGGAGCGGTTCATGCCCCAGCGGCTGCCCATTTCGCCCCAGTGGACCACGTAGCGCTGCATGGTTGCGGTGAGCTGCATATCGTTTCGCCCGTAATTTCTGTATTCACAGAAATTATAGACGCGCGCCACGCGCCGGCAACCCTGTTTTTACCTATCGCCGAAAGAAATCAGCCCTCGTAGCTGATCGCCACCACGGTGAACACCCGTTCGCCGCCCGGAAGCTGCACCTTTACTTCCTCGTCCAGCGCCTTGCGCATCAGGGCCCGCGCCAGCGGGGCGTCCATGCTGATGTACCCGGCGTTCATGTCGAATTCGTCGGGACCGACGATGCGATGACGCATTTGTTTGCCGTCGTCGTCCTCGAGTGTGACCCAGGCGCCGAAATACACCCGGCCGCGATCCGTGGGCGGCTTGTCCACCACCGTCATGCCATCGAGCCGTTTGCGCAGGAAACGCACGCGCCGATCGATCTCGCGCAGCCGGCGTTTGCCGTAGGTGTATTCGGCATTTTCGGAACGATCACCCTGGGCGGCCGCCTCGGACACCGCCTGTGTGACTCTCGGGCGCTCCACTTTCCACAGCTCGTCCAGCTCCTGTTTGAGGCGTGCTGCACCTGCGGTGGTGATGAATTGTGACCCGGGTTTCTCTGCTGCTCGGTAGCGACTCACGCCGTCGAGTTTATGTGATGAACGTCTCAAACAAAGGCAATGGCAGCCCGGGGGTTCTGTGCAGCGGCTCACAGCCGATTTGCAGGCCCAAGCCTACGCTTTGTACCCATGGCAGCCCGCTACTACACGCACTTTGTCACGAGCGCCGAACCCGCGCACTCGAGCGAATGGAGTGGGGTCATCGAGCTCACGCATCCGCTCGGCGAGCGCCGCGATTCGAAGGAACTGCGCCGCTTGCTGGCCGCGAATTTCGAGATCGACGCCGAGGACATCAAGATCTTGCAGGTCGCCAGACTGCACTGACTCTTTCGACACTGGCCCAAATCCCCTAGCGGACTTCTTTCCCTTCATCGAAAGTCCGCCTTCCAGCCCCGAGCCCCCAAAGCTTGGGGCTTTTTTTATACTCTGGCGCATCGCAGGGTTTCCAACGGGGATTCTTCATGATCCAGCGCATTTTCGTCGCGTCCGCCGCGGCGGCACTCACGGCAGCCGTGCTGGCAGCGTGCGCCACTCGAGCTCCCACCTCTCCGGTGCCGCCCGCCGCCTCGGCCCAGCCCGCCCCGCCACCACCCAAGTCCGGCCTCGAGCTCACCGGTTTCGACCGTGCAGTGCGGCCGCAGGATGACCTGTACCGTTTCGTCGGCGGCACCTGGCTGGCGCATACCGAGATCCCGGCGGATCGCTCGAACTACGGCTCCTTCATCATCCTCGACGACCAGGCGCAGGAAGAGGTGAAGAACCTCATCGTCGCGGCCTCGCAGCAGCCGAACCGTGTTCCAGGATCCGATGCGCAGAAGGTCGGCGATTTCTACCTCGCATTCATGGATACGGCGCGGGTCGAGAGTCGCGGCCTGGCGCCGCTGCGCGATGAGCTGGCGCGCATCGAATCGATCGCGACGCCGCGTGACGTGGCGCGCTACATCGGCCATGCACAGCGCATCGGCGTCGCGCAGCCGTTCTTCTGGTTCTCGAGCCCCGACAACAAGAACTCGACGGCGTACATCGGCTCGATATTCCAGAACGGGCTGACGATGCCGGATCGTGACTACTACCTGAGTCCGGACGCGAAGTACGCGCAGTTCCGTGCCAGGTTCGGCGAGTACGTCGAGAAGATGCTGGCGCGCGCCGGCGAGCGCAATGCGAAGTCTGCGGCAGCGCGCATTGCCGCGCTGGAAACGCGCCTGGCCAACGAGCAATGGACCAAGGTCCAGAACCGCGACCCGGTGAAGACCTACAACCCGATGACGCTGCCGGAGTATCAAAAACTGGCGCCGAACTTCGACTGGCTCGCTTTCTTCGAAGGCCTGGGCGCGCCGGTGCAGAAAATGGACATCGGGCAACCGAGCTTCATCAAGGGCGTGGGCCAGCTGGTCAAGACCGTGCCGGTCGCCGACTGGCGTCTGTATTTCAAGTTCCACCTGCTCGACGACTACGCGCCCATGCTCTCGGCGCAGTTCGCCGACCTGGAATTCGATTTCCACCAGCGCACGCTGAACGGCGTACAGGAGCCGCGTCCGCGCTGGCGCCGCGCCGTGGATTCGATGGACAACCACATGGGCGAAATCATCGGCCGCATGTTCGTCGAGGCGCAATTTCCGCCCGAGGCCAAACAGCGCATGCTGGGCCTGGTCAACAACCTGCTGAAGGCATTCGACACCTCGATCGACAGTCTCGAGTGGATGAGCCCCGGCACTCGTGCCGAGGCGAAAAAGAAACTGTCGAAAATCACCGTGAAGATCGGTTATCCCGACAAGTGGCGTGACTACTCGGCCCTGACCGTGAAGAGCGACGACCTGGTCGGCAACGTGATTCGCGGCGCGGAGTTCGAGACGCAGCGGCAGATCGCGCGCGCCGGCGGCCCGGTCGACAAGGGCGAATGGCTGATGACGCCGCAGACCGTGAACGCGTACTACAACCCGACCACGAACGAGATCACCTTTCCCGCGGCCATCCTGCGGCCGCCGTTCTTCGACATGAACGCGGACGACGCGGTGAACTACGGCGGCATCGGTTCGGTGATCGGCCACGAGATCAGCCACGGCTTCGATGATTCCGGGCGGCAGTTCGATGGCGACGGCAACCTGCGCGACTGGTGGACGGCGGAGGACGCCGCCAAGTTCAAGCAGCGCGCCGACGCGCTGGCCGCGCAATTCGACGGTTACTCGGTGCTCGACAACCGCCACATCAACGGCAAGCTGACGCTGGGCGAAAACATCGGCGACCTGTCGGGAATCGCGGTCGCGTACAAGGCGTTCAGGGTGTCGCTGGCTGGCAAGGAGTCACCGGTCATCGACGGCTTTTCCGGCGATCAGCGCTTCTTCATCGGCTGGGCGCAGGTCTGGCGCCGCAAGTACCGCGACGAAGAGCTGCTCAAGCGCCTGGTGACCGATCCGCACAGCCCGAGCGAGTTTCGTACGAATGGACCGACCAGCAACATCGACGCTTTCTACGATGCATTCGGCGTGAAGGCTGGCGATCGCATGTATCGACCGCCGAACGAGCGTGTCAAAATCTGGTGACACCCGGAAGCACCGGGTCGAAGGAGAATTTCATGCGCAGGCCATTGCTGATCCTCGCCGTCATGTTGGCGAGTGCCTACCTCAGTGGCTGCGGCTACAACAAACTGCAGACCCAGGATGAATCCGTAAAGGCCGCTTGGTCGGATGTCGTCAATCAATACCAGCGACGCGCCGACCTGATCCCGAACTTGGTGGCCATCGTGAAGGGCTACGCCGCGCACGAAGAGAGGTGCTGGTCGGAGTTACCGAAGCGCGCGCCAGGGCCACCTCGATTCAGCTCACGCCGGAGCTCATCAACAACCCCGCAGGCCTTCCAGCAATTCCAGGCGGCACAGGGCCAGTTGACACAGGCGCTGAAGAGCCTGCTGGTCACCGTGGAGCGTTATCCGGACCTGAAGGCCGACCAGAATTTCCGCGATCTGCAATCCCAGGTCGAGGGCACGGAAAACCGTATCACCGTGGCGCGCAACCGGTACATCGATGCGGTACGTGACTACAACGTCACGGTGCGCTAGTTCCCGTCGAATCTCACCGCCAAGTGGTTCGATTTCGAAGTGAAGCCGAACTTCACGGTGCAGAACGAAGCGGAGATTTCCACCGCGCCCACGGTGAATTTCGATACCTCGACACCTGCGCAGCCGGCAGCGCCCGCCGAAGCAGGCGCCGGCGACGCCGCCCGCCGCTGACCCGCCAAAGAACTAGTCGACGTGAAAGAGGCGCTGTTGTCGCTCGCGTTCGCGCTGATCGCGGGCTTCGCGCTGCGTGCTCAGGCACAGATGCCAGTACCGAAATTCGAAGCGCTGGTCACCGACCTCACCGGCACGCTGACGGCGCAGCAGCAGGCCTCGCTCGAAGAGAAGCTCGCCGCCTTTCAGGCCCGCAAGGGCGCGCAGGTCGCCGTGCTCATGCTGCCCACGACCAGCCCGAAACCATCGAACAGTTCGGAATCCGGTCGCCGAAGCGTGGAAGGTGGGAAGGGAGCGGCACCGATGATGGCGCCATCCTGATCGTTGCGAAGAGCGACCGGGATGCGCATCGAGGTCGGCGCGGCCTCGAAGGCGCGCTCCGCCGCGACCCGGGCAACGAGCGCGCGCTCGACCTGTGGATCGTTGCCGAGACCCTGCGCAAGGGCGCCGCGACGAATGTGGTCCAGCTCGTCGAGCCGCTGCATGAGCGCGGCCTGCTGCGCGCTCCTCGCGCGCGGCGTAGTCAGCGCGCGCCGGCGTTGACGTAGAGCGCGACGGCGCGGATCTGCTCCGCGCCAGGCGCTCGCGGAACGAAGGCATCGCCTGGCGCTGGCCTTCGCGCATCTTCTGCTCGACGTAGAGGATGTTGCGACGTCCCGAAGTCGGTGCCCTCCATATCGGGTTGGGATGCGTTGCTGGGCGGCCGCGATCGCGTGGCAGCGCTGGCAGTGCTGTCGCAGAGCCGTTGCCCGCGCACGAGCACGGCGTCAGCGGTGTTGCGGGGGACGGTCACGTTGCGACCTGCGACGCGAGCACGTACGCGACGACGGTGCGGCGCTCGGCGTCGCTCAGACATTCTCTCGTAGCCGCCCATCCCGATGCTGCCGATGTTCACCGTCTCGCCCACCGAGGATGTCGCCGCCACCACCTGCTCGAGGTCGAGTGGCGGCGCGTCCCTGTGGACGTCGTTCGGCCGCCGAGCAGTGGATGGCACGTCTGGCAGTGCTCGGCGAAGACGCGCGCGCCCAGGCCCATCAGCCGCGCGCGCTCGTCCCGCTCGCCGCGGTCGCGTTGCTGCGCTCCTCGGCGCCGCAGCCGACGACGACGAGCAGGGCGACGAGCGTGAGCGTATGACGTGCGCACGGACGTCGCCTGCGGCGCGGCCTCCGACGCCTCGTCGAGTCCGCCATCAGTGTCCCTCGTCCGCGAGCGCGCGCTTGTCGATCTTGCCGTTGGGCTCTTCGGCAGCGCCTCGTGCACGACGACGCGCTTGGGGACCATGTACTCCTCGAGGCGCTCGGCGCAGTGGCGGCGCAGCGCCGCCGGATCGAGCTCCTCGCCGTCGGCGGGCGCGACGTGCGCGTGGATGGCCTGGCCGAGCAGGCGGTCGGCGACCCCGATGACGGCGACGTCGCCGACGCCCGGCGGCGTGCGAGCACCTCCTCGACCTCGCGCGGCGCGACCTTCTCGCCGCGCGACTTGATGATGTCGTCCCGGCGCCCGACGAAGAACAGGTAGCCCTCCTCGTCACGGCGGAAGAGGTCGCCGGTGGCGAGCACGCGCTCCCACGGCCAGCGGCCCGGGCGCAGCCGCTCGGCCGTCGCCTCGGGGTCGTTCCAGTAGCCCTGCATCACGTGGCCGCCGCGCACGACGAGCTCGCCGACCTCGCCCGGGCCGACCTCATCGCCGTGCTCGTCCACGATCCACGCCTCGGTGCCCGGGATCGGCACGCCGACCGACGTCGGGCGCGCGTCGAGCTGGTCGGGCGGCAGGTAGGACACGCGCTTGCACTCCGTGAGGCCGTACATGGAGAACAGCGGTGCCTTCGGGAAGGTGCGCCGGATCCCTTCGATCGTCGCGGCCGACAGCGCGGCGCCCGTGTTCGTGAGCAGGCGCAGGTCGGGCAGCTCGCGCTCGGCGCAGCCCGCGCAGCGCGGTCAGCGACCTGGAAGAGCGTCGGCACGCCGGGCAGCACGGTGATCCGCTCGCGCTCGAGCAGCTCGACCACGCGGCCGGCGAACGCGAAGCCGGGCTCGAGGAACGAGCGTCGCGCCGACGCGGACGACATCAGCAGCTGGTAGAGGCCGTAGTCGAAGGACAGCGGCAGCACGCACAGCAGGCGGTCGTCGCCGCGCAGCCCGAGGTACTCGACGATCGACCCGCACGCGAACGCCATGTTGGCGTGGTGAGCGTGACGCCCTTGGGGCGGCCGGTCGATCCCGAGGTGTAGATGACCGCGGCCAGGTCGACGGTGAGCGCCGGCGCCGGCGGCTCGGCGGGGCCGGCGGCGAGCTCCTCGAGCGAGAGCAGGTCGCCGACGCGCCCGCCCAGCCGATCACGCGCTGCAGCGACGGGGCGGCCTCGCCGCGCCTCGGCCGCCAGGGCGCGAGGTCGTCGAGCAGATCACCGTCTCGGCGCCCGAGTCGCCGCAGCACGTAGGCCGAGCTTGTCGGCCTTGATCGTCGGGTTCATGGGCAGGAACGCGGCGCCGGCGCGCAGCACGCCGTAGATCGCGATCGCCGCCTCGGCGCCGTTGGGCAGCACGACCGCGACGCGGTCGCCGCGCTCGCACGCCGAGCGCGCGAGGCCCGCGGCGACGCCGTCGACGGCGCGGTCGAGCTCGGCGTAGGTCAGTCGCTCCTCGCCCGCGGCGAGCGCGAGCTTCTCGCCCCGGCCCGCCGCGGCGGCGCGCAGATCCTCGGGGAGGGTGCGGGGCTCACGCCGGTCGCTTGCGCTCGACGAACTCGGCGATCGCGGCGATGGAGCCGAAGTTCTCCTCGGTGATCTCGACGTCCTCGATGGCGATGCCGTAGCGGGTCTGGACCTCCTCGACGAGCTCGACGAACCCGAGCGAGTCGATCACGCCGAGGTCGAGCAGCGGTCGTCGTCGCCGAGCACGAGATCGGGCTGCAGGTAGAGGAAGTTCTCCTCGATGAACGCGCGCAGCTCCCGCGCGCAGCTGCGTCCCGACCTGCTCGGTCTCCCCCATGCCGCTTCCCCCTACGGTTCGGTGGTACCCACGACGGCGTCGAGCTCCACCTGCGGTGGTCGCTCTCGGCCCGGCGCCAGATCCCCCCGCCGGCGCCGCCGC
>CAVQEZ010000005.1:0-1048277 GCA_963711635.1 uncultured Pseudomonadota bacterium | reverse complement strand
TACGGCCTGCTGTCGGGCGAGGGCGATCTCAAGTACATCGGTGGCGAGACCGTGCAGCACGTGCTGCTGGCGCGCGCCTGGCGCGATCTCGGCCACGAGGTCTCGATGATCGTGTTCGACGACGGGCAGGGCGCCAGACGCGTGGTCGACGGCATCACCGTGATCGCGGCGCACAAGCGCACTGGCGGCCTCCCGGGCCTGCGTTTCTTCCACCCGCGCGCCTCCAAACTATTCTCCGCGCTCATGGCCGCGGACGCCGACGTCTACTACCAGTCGCCGGCCGGCGCGTTCACCGGCATCACCGCGTGGTTCTGCAGCATGACGGGGCGCAAGTTCATTTTCCGCGTCGCATCGGACAGCGACTGCGAGAAGGAGCATGGCCGCATCGAGCTGTGGCGCGACCGCAAGCTGTACGAGTACGGCCTCAGGCACGCCGATCTCATTGCAGTGCAGACCGAATACCAGGCGGGATTGCTGCGCCAGCATCACGGCCTCGAATCCAGCGTCGTGAACATGCTGGTCGAGCCGCCGCGTCGCGGGGCTGCCGTCGAGAAGGACATCGACGTGTTATGGCTGAGCAACCTGCGTTCATTGAAGCGCCCCGAACTGGTGCTCGAGCTCGCCCGGCAGCTGCCGCACGTGAATTTCACGCTGGCCGGCGGGCCTTGCCCTTACGGCTGGGGATATACGTACTTTGACGACGTGAAAGCCGCGGCCTCGCGGCTGCCTAATGTGTCGATGCCCGGTGGCGTGCGTTACACCGAATCCGGCGAGTGGTTCGATCGCGCCAGGATTTTTCTCAACACGTCCAGCATCGAAGGTTTCCCCAATACCTTCCTGCAGGCGTGGATCCGTGGCGTGCCCGTGGTGAGCTTCTTCGACCCGGACGGCCTGATCCGCCGGCTGCAGCTCGGCCACGTGGCGACGACCATCGACGACATGCGCGAGTCGATCCGCGGGCTGCTCGACGTCGACGTCTACCGCGAGAACATCGGCCGCCGCGCGCGCGATTTCGTGTCGCGCGAATTCACCAGCGCCGCTGCTTCGCGTTACATCGAACTACTGGAAACCAGATCGGTGCGCGTGCGCATGGGCGCGGCCGACGGAGGAACCGTTCCATGAATACACCCGCATATGCGGAAGCCACCTTGAGAGATCTGGCGCCGGCGAAGAGCGCGGCACAGGAGGTGGCGGCGACCCGGCCCGACGCATTGTTCGTGGTCAACAACCTCGGCATCGGCGGTTCGGAGCGCAAGATCGTCCGGCTCGCCAACTGGCTCAAGGACGATGGCGTACACGTGAAGCTCGTGTGCCTGAACGGGCCTTACACCATCGAGTCCGGCCTGCGCCGCGACGTGGGCTGCACCAAGCTCGAGCGCAAGGGCAAGTTCTCCTTCGCCACGCTCTGGCGCCTGCGGCAGATCCTGGCCACCGAGCGGCCCGCCACCGTACTCGCGCTGAATCTCTACCAGGCCTTGTACGTCGCGCTCGCGACGTTACTGCTGCCATACCGGCCGCGCACCGTGGCGCTGGTGAACACCTCGACCTTCCGCGGGTATCACATGTGGAAGCGCGTGTACCAGTCGGTGCTCGGGCGCTTCGATCTCATCGTGCATGGCTCGGAGGCGCAGCGTCACTTCTGGTTCAAACCTAACAGCCGGGGCTGGAAGAATTCCACCGTGGTCTACAACGGTGTCGACTCCGAACATTTCGAGTTCATCGAATCCTTCGAGGCCGGCAAGCGGCTGCGCACGACACTGGGCGTCAAGCCCGAGTCGCTGCTGCTGGGCACGGTGGGCATGTGCCGGCCGGAGAAAAACCAGGAAGTGCTGCTGACCACGCTGCGCCGCCTGCGCGTGGCGCGCGTCGATGCGCACCTGGTGATCGCCGGAGATGGACCGCTGCTGCCACGGCTCAAGCAGCGCGCCGCGCAGCTCGAGATCCTGGACCGCGTGCACTTCATCGGCGCCGTCGAAGACGTGCGGCCCGTGCTCGCGGCGCTCGACGTGTTCATGCTGCCGTCGATCGCCGTCGAGTCGTTTTCCAATGCCGCGCTCGAGGCCATGTCCATGGGACGGCCGGTGATTCTCTCGGACATCGGCGGCGCGCGCGAAATGATCACCGACGGCGTGGAGGGCTACGTGGTTTCGCCCACCGAGCTGTCGGCGCGGCTGCCCGCCATGATCGCCGCGCTGTACGCCGATCGCCGCAAGCGCCTGCAGATGGGCGCGGCGGCGCGCAATCGCGCGGTGACCTGTTTCTCGGTGCCGGCCATGGTGGCGGGCTATCGCGGTTTGTTGCATGGAGCGCCGGAATGAATGCTGACCTCAAGCCCGTGAACCGCGAGTTCCAGCCTTTTCCGGCGCGACTCGCGCCGCTGCCGCCGGACGGTCGCGTGCGCGTGTTGCAATTCGGGCCGTCGCTCCAGGTGCGCGGCGGCATCAGCTCGGTGGAGCAGCTGATCTGCGACTACCTTCCGCCGTACGTGTCCATACGGCACGTGCCGACCATGGAGGACGGCTCGGCAATCGCCAAGGCTTCGGTGTTCGCGCGCGCCGTGCAGGTGCTGCGGCGCTCGCTGGAATCGCTCGATCCCACCATCGTGCACATCCATATCGCATCGCGCGGCAGCACGCTGCGCAAGGTGATCCTGGCCGAGATGGTGGCGCGCGCCGGCCGACCGCTGGTGCTGCATGCCCACGGTTCGGAGTTCGACCTGTTTCATCGCAAGCTGCCGGCCGCGGTGCGCCGCAACGTGAACCGCACGCTGCAGCGGGCCAACGTGTTCATCACGCTGTCGACGCAGTGGCGCGACTTCTACGTCGAGGAATGCGAGATCTCGCCGTCGCAGATCGTGGTGCTGCCGAACCCGGTACGGGTCCCCGCCGAGGTGCCCGACCGTGCCGGTCGCGAGACAGTGCAGTTCCTGCATCTCGGCCGGCTGGGAGAACGCAAGGGAAGCTACGACCTCGTGAACGCATTCGCGGGACTGCCGGAAGGCCTGCGCAACCGGGCGCGCCTGGTGCTCGCGGGCGACGGTGACGTCGAGGGCGTGCGCAAACTGGCCGAGCCGCTGGGCAGCCAGGTCGAGGTCCACTCCTGGATCAATACCGCTGAACGCGATCGCCTGCTGGCGCAGAGCGACGTGTTTGCGCTGCCGTCGCGCGCCGAGGGCGTGCCCATGGCGCTGCTCGAAGCCATGGCCAACGGCCTGCCGTCGATCACCTCGCCGGTGGGCGGCATCCCGGACGTTTTCCGCAATGGCCTGGACGGCATCCTGGTGACCCCCGGCGATATCGAGCAGATCCGCGCCGCCATGGCGCGGCTCATTGCCGATGACCCGGCACGCCAGGCGGCGGGGCGCACGGCGCGCGAGCGCGCACGTGCCTTCGACGTGCACGTGTACGCGCGCCGCCTCGCGGACATCTACCAGCGCATCGCACCGGTCGCGGAAATCAGGGAAATCGCATGAGTGCAACCCTGGCATTCGTCGTCGATCGCCTCAAACGGCACGTGGTCGGCGAGAGTTTCGTCAGACGCAATCCGTTTTATTACGAACGGTCACGGAAACTGCTGGATCGGCTCGAAGGCCAGGACCTGGAGGGCCGCCTCGCATGGTCGCGTGAGCAGCTCGCACGCACGCTCGCGGCCGCGATGCGCACGGACTACGGCAGCATCGTGCGCGGTGGCGAGGAGGTCACCAGCTGGCCGTTGCTCGACAAGGAGCTGCTGCGCAACCGGCTGCGTGTGTTCACCACCGGCAACGAATGGTTCTCGGCGCCGGCCAACACCGGTGGCACCGCCGGCGTTCCGCTCAAGCTGGTGCGATCGCTCGATGGCATCGTGTTCGAGCAGGCCTGCATCGACCGCCTGGTGGTGCAGCTGGGCCTGCATCCGCGCACGGTGCGCACCGCGGTGCTGCGCGGCGACAACCTGCAGGATCCGCGCACGCTGATCGCGCCGGATGGAGTCAGTGCGAACGGCGGGCGCTCGCGCATCTTCTGCGCGCGCGCGGTGTCGCCCAAGAACATCGAACGCATCGCCGATTCGCTCGAAAATTTCGCACCGCAACTGTTGTGCGCATATCCCAGCGCGCTGGAAGCGCTCTGCAAGCTGCTGCAGGAAAATGGCCGCACGCTCAAGGTGCAGGCGGTGCTCACCTCCTCGGAAGTACTCAAGCCCGAAGCCTGGGCGCTGGTCCAAGAGGTGCTGGGTGCCCGCATCGCCGATTACTACGGGCAGTCCGAGCGCGTGGCCTTCGCCTATGCGTTCGCACCGCGCCAATACCGCTTCCTGGCCGGTTACTCGCACGTGGAATTCGTTCCCTACGACTCCAAACTACTGCCGCCCGGCGGGCGCGACAAACTTTACGAAGTGGTCGGCACGACGTTCTGGAACAGCATGATGCCGCTGGTGCGTTATCGCACCGGCGACCTGATCCGGCTGCCGGCGGACTGGGGCATCCGCGAGCTGCAGGAGCTGGCGCTCGGATTGCGCAGCTTCCGTGGATTCCTCGGGCGCGAACAGGAAGTGATCGCCTGTCCGACGGGCATTCGCCTTACGGGGCTGGAGTCCATTCCACACGACGTCGAACACGTGCTGCGCATCCAGGTGGTACAGGAGACACTGGATTCGGCGCGCATCCGCGTCGTGCCCGCGCCCGGCTTCTGCGCGGACGACGCCGCGCGCCTGCTGGAAAACGCGCGCGCCAAGGTTCCCCCCGACATGCGGCTCGAAGTCGAAGTCGCGCAATACCTCGAGCGCACACCACGCGGCAAGACGCCGCTCATCGTGCATCGGCCGCCGGTTCACGAAGCACTCAGGCGTGCCGGCGTGGAACCAATGCTCACCCATTGAGTCTTCAGGTTCCTGCATGCAGCAACCCGGTTGGTATTTGAGGCGCCTGCGGCGCATGTCCGGCGCCGAGGTGGCATATCGTCTCGCGCGCACCGTGCGCACGGTGTCGTCGCCATTCACGCAACAGACGTTGCCGGCGCGCGACGCGTTCGCGACGGATCTGCGCTTCCTGCCGCCGTTCGTGTCGCTGTCGCCCGACGCGCTGATCGCGGCCGCGGAGCGGGTGCTCGCGGGCCGCTACTCGTTCTTCGACCTCGTGGATTGCGATCTCGGGGATCCCCCGCAGTGGAACCGTGACCCGCTCACGCATCGCGTCGCCGGGACGCGACGCGCCACTGCCATCGACTATCGCGATGAGCGCGTGGTCGGCAACATCAAGTACCTGTGGGAGGCCAACCGGCATCTGCACCTGGTCACGCTCGCGCAGGCCAGCGCGCTCACCGGCGACCCGCGCTACGCGCTCGGCATTCGTGCGCAGGTCGATTCGTGGATCGAGCAATGCCCGGTGGGACGTGGACCCAACTGGGTCAGCGCACTGGAGCTGGGCATCCGCCTGATCAACTGGAGCATCGCCTGGCAGCTGATCGGCGGTTCGCGCTCCCGTCTGTTCGCCGACGAAGACGGCGCGGCGTTCCGCGAACGCTGGCTCAAGGCCATCTACGAGCAGGCGCGCATGATCGTGGGCAACCTGTCGCGATTCTCCTCGGCTAACAATCACCTGATCGGTGAAGCGGCGGGCGTGTACATCGCGGCTTCCACCTGGCCGCTGTGGCCGCAGATGCGTGAGTGGGGCGAGCGGTGCCGCGGCATCCTCGAAGCGGAATGCCATCGCCAGAACGCGCCCGACGGCGGCAATCGCGAGCAGGCATTCGGCTACCAGACCTTCGTGCTGGATTTCCTGCTGCTGGCGGGTCTCGCGGCGCGCACGCGCGGGGAGGATTTCTCGCCTGTCTACTGGCGCCGCCTCGAGGTCATGATCGATTTCCTCGCGTCGCTGACCAGTGTCGCGGGGGCGCTGCCCATGATCGGCGACGCGGACGATGGCTACGTGGTTCGACTCGCACCCGAGGCGGGTTTTTCGCCGCATGGTTCGCTGATCGCCACGGGCGCGGTGCTGTTCGACCGGCCGGATCTCGCGGCCAAGGCCGGCACCGCTGACAGCAAGACCGTCACCCTGCTGGGCGTGAGTGCGGTGCGCACGCTGGCACGACTCAAGCAACGCGGGCGCGCCGGCTTCCGTCCGCGCATGCAGTTTTCCGAATCCGGCTACTACCTGCTCGGCGCGGCTTTCGACACGCCGGACGAGGTGCGGCTGCTGGTCGACGCGGGGCCGCTGGGTTACCTGAGCATCGCCGCGCACGGCCACGCCGATGCGTTGTCCTTCGTGCTCAACATCGGCGACCGCGAGATCCTGGTGGACCCGGGTACGTATGCGTATCACACCGATCCCGGGTGGCGGCGTTATTTCCGCAGCACGCTGGCCCACAACACCGTGGGCATCGACGAGCAGGACCAGTCGCTGCAGGCCGGCAATTTCATGTGGACCGACCACGCGCGCGCACGCTGCATCGAATTCGAGGCTGGCAACTCCATCCAGCGCTTCATCGGCGAGCATTACGGCTATGAGCGGCTCGAGGATCCGGTGGTCCACCGCCGCGAGATCCTGTTCGATGCCCACCAGCAAGTCATCCAGGTCGCCGATCTGTTGCGCTGTGAAGGCGAGCACTCGGCACGCCGCGCCTGGCACTTCGCGGAAGGCTGCCAGGTGGAGCGTGATGGCGCGGGCCTGCGCATCGTCAACGGTTTTACGCAGGTGCACATGGAGCCGCTCGAGCCCCTGGAGCGCGTGGAGATCCATCGCGGCGGTACGCCGGCGCAGGGCGGGTGGATTTCGCGTTCCTTCGGCTGCAAGCAGCCAACCACCACAGTCTTGTGGCACTCGCGTATCGCCGGTGATACGGTGCTCCGCACCCGCATTACTTACACGAGGTCACGTCCTGGTGTCCTCTGAACGGGCCATTTCGCTGGACGCACCGCACCAGGTGGTCACGGCCGACGTTGCCAGCGCGGAACGCACGCACACGCTCCGGCACGACGACTGCTTCGGCCTGTTCAATGAAATCGGCGACATCGATGCCGAGGCGCGCACCGAGGCCGGGCTGTATCGCGCCGGCGTGCGGCATCTCTCGCGTCTCACGCTGACGGTCGCCGGACTGCGTCCCTTGCTGCTGGCCGCGAGCCCGCGCGAGGACAACGTGCTGCTCAGCGTGCACCTGACCAACCCCGATGTGCGCGGCGAGGGCGGCCGCATCGTGTTGCCGCGCGGCACTCTGCACATCACGCGCTCGAGATTCATCTGGGGCGGCGTGTGCCACGAGATGATCAAGGTGCGCAACTTCGCGCTGACCACGGTTGCCGTCGAGCTGGTGATCCGCTTCGGCTCCGACTTCGAGCACATCATCGACGTGCGCGCGCAGCGGCGCGTGGACGCCGGACGCGCACGCTTCGAGCGCGTGGAACGCGACAGCGTGACGCAGGGATACCTCGGCGCGGACGAGCTGGTGCGCGAAACCGTGGTCGACTGCCACACGGCGCCTGACGCGATTTCGTCGGATGCATTGCGTTACCGGTTGCAGATCGGCAGCCGCGGCGAAAAGACCATCGCGCTGGCCATCGGTTGTCGCTCGGCGAACCAGCCGGTGCAGATCACCACCTACACGCGATCGCTGGCGGCGGCCGAGGAACTGGCGCGCAACGAGAGCCGCCCACCCTGCCAGGTCGAATCGAGCGACGCCACGTTCAACGCCTGGCTGCAGCGCTCCGCGGCCGACATCGGCATGATGCTCACGGCCACTCCGCATGGACGCGTCCCGGCCGCGGGCCTGCCGTGGCTGGACGCGCTGTTCGGGCGCGATGCCGTGATCGTGGCGCTGCAGACCCTGTGGCTGTGGCCGGGTATCGCGCGCAACGTGCTGCGATATCTCGCGGCGACCCAGAGCTCGGACACCTTTGCGGCCAATGGGGCCGAGCCGGGCAAGATCCTCAACGAGGCGCGCGGCGGCGACATCGCGCCAAACTACTTCGGCGTGGATACCACGCCGTTGTTCGTGATGCTGGCCGGTGCCTACTATGCGCGCACCGCGGATCTCGATTTCATCGCGGAATTGTGGCCGGCCGTCTGCCAGGCGCTGTCCTGGATCGACGTGTACGGCGACACCGACGGCGACGGTTTCGTCGAGGCGCGGTCGCGCGCCGCCGGGCCGATGCTGCATGGCTGGAAGAGCTCGCCGGATTCGGTGTTCCATGCGGACGGCCGGCTGGCGCAGGGGCCGCTGGCCTTGTGCGAGGTGCAGGCTTACGTCTATGGCGCCAAGCTCGGCGCTGCCCGGATCGCCAGATCCCTGGGCGAGATGCCGCGCGCCATCGCGCTGGTCGAGGCGGCGCAGGCGCTGCAGGCGCGTTTCAACAGCGCCTTCTGGTGCTCGGACATCGAGTCCTTCGCGCTGGCGCTGGACGCCGACAAGCAACCCTGCCGCGTGCGCACCTCGAACCCCGGGCACTGCCTGTTCACCGGCATCGCGCATGCGGAGCACGGGCGCCAGTTGATCGCGGGATTCGGCGACGAGCAGATGTTCTCGGGCTGGGGCGTGCGCACGGTGGCGGAGAGCGAACTGCGCTTCAACCCCATGTCCTATCACAACGGCGCGATCTGGCCGCATGACAACTCGCTGCTGGCCGCGGGCGCCGCTCGCTACGACGACAAGGCCTTTGCGCTGCGCATCCTCAATGCGCAGTTCGAGGCCGCGCAGAATTTCGACCTGCTGCGGCTGCCGGAGCTGTTCTGTGGTTTCCGCCGGCGCGGGCGCGAGCTGCCGCTGATGTCGCCGGTGGCCTGCTCACCCCAGACGGCATCCTCGGCCTCGACATTCCTGCTGCTGCAGAGCGTGCTCGGCATCGCCATCGATGCCCTCGACCGGCAGATCGTGCTGGCACACCCGGTCATGCCCGAAGGATTCGAGGAAATCCACGTACGCAATCTGTCGGTGGGCGAAGCCTCCGTGGACTTCACCGTGCGGCGTCACGCCGGGTCCGTGAGTGCCAGTGTCGAACGGCGCGAAGGCAAGCTGGATCTCGTGATTCGCAGCTGATTCGCGCCGCCTGCGGAGCAGATTCCGGCGTCGCTGTCACCAAGGGAATCCCGGTTTTTCGCCGGGCCGAATCGGGGACGCGACGAAAGGCGGTGCGCTGGACTTGTTAGGAGCGGGCGCCGATCATGCGCGCATGCGAACACTAACTCTTGCGGTCATCTTCACGCTGGTTGCCGGTTGCTCGGCGGATCAGCCGCCACCCACGGCGGCGCCGTCATTCACGCCCGAGCGCTTTCGCGCGCACGTGGCCTTCCTCGCGGACGACCTGCTCGAAGGCCGGGATACCGGTTCGCGCGGGTACGAGATCGCCGCGCGCTACGTCGCCGCCGAGTTCGATTCCTACGGCCTGACGCCGGGCGGTACCGAGGGCAGCTGGTTTCAGCAGGTGCCGTTCCAGAAAACCACGCACGGCCCGGACAAGGGCTCATTCACCATCACGGGGCCGGGCGGCGAGAAGCGTTTCAAGCACGCGGACAACGTCATGGTCGGCATCAGTCCACGACAGAGCAAGGTGGATCTCTCGGCGCCGCTGGTGTTCGTCGGCTACGGAATCGAGGACGAGCGCCTGGGCCTCGACGACTACAAGGATCTGGACGTCAAGGACTGCATCGTCGTCGCGCTGCGCGGCTATCCGAAGGGCCTGCCCACTGAAGAAGGCGCGCACGTCAGTGCGCAGAAGGGCAAGGTTGCACAGAAGCACGGTGCGCTCGGCGTCATCGTGGTCGCCACGTTGCAGTTCGAAAAGGCCTTCCCGTGGGAGAAGATGCTGGAGTATTCCAGCGATCCGGACTTTGACTGGGTCGAGGCGGATGGCAAGGCGCATTCGGAGTCGCCGCTGCTGCGCGGCGGAGCTTTCCTGAACGCGCCCGCCGCCGAGTTGTTGTTTGCCGGTGCCGAGCGCTCCTTCGCCGACGTGCGCGCCGAAGCAGACAAGGACAAGGGCGCGCCGAAGGGCTTCGCGCTGAAGACCAGGGCGCGTATCCAGGGCGAGGGCCAGTGGGAGCGAGTCTCCAGTCCGAACGTCATCGCCATTCTGCCGGGCAGCGATCCTGAGTTGTCGAAGCAATACATCGTGCTGTCGGCGCACCTGGATCACCTGGGCATCAAGGACGTTCCCAACGCAAAGCCCGGTGACGATCGCATCTACAACGGCGCCATGGACAACGGCGCCGGCATCGCCACCCTGCTCGAGGTTGCGCGTGCCGCCGCCGAGGCCACCGACAGACCGCGCCGGTCCATGATCTTCCTGGCGACGACCGCGGAGGAAAAAGGACTGGTGGGCGCGGACTACTACGCGCACAACCCGACGGTGCCCATCGGCCAGATCGTGGGCAACGTCGATCTCGACATGCCGCTGCTGACCTATGAGTTCACGGATGTCGTCGCATTCGGCGCCAACCATTCCAACATCGCCAAGTTCGTGGAGCAGGCGGTGGCACCCATGAACGTCAAGCTGATGCCCGACCCCATGCCCGAGCAGGGCATCTTCACGCGCTCGGATCACTACCAGTTCGTACGCCAGGGTGTGCCCGCGGTGTTTCTCATGACTGGCTACGCCAATGGCGGCGAAAAGGCCTGGGGCGAATTCCAGACCGGCTTCTATCATTCACCGCGCGACGATATGTCGCAGAAGATCGATTGGAAGGCGGGCGCGAAATTTGCCGAAGCGAACTACCGCATCACGCGCGCCATGGCCGACTCACCGACGCCACCGCTGTGGTACTCGGGCGACTACTTCGGCGATGCCTTCGCGCCCAAGGCCGCGCGCGCGCAGCGCTGAGGTCCCGGTCCGCGCTTACCCCGGTGGAATCGCCGCATGTAGGGCTTTTCCTACGCGACTGTGCGGAGCAGTCTCAATATGAGTGGCTTTAGACTCCGACGACCTCGTAGGAGTTGGGCAATTCATGGAAATTTCCGCACGTGGCCGTGCTGCGCCGCGCCGCCGCACGCCGGCCGCAGCAAAGCTCAAGACCGCCAATGGCAGTGGCAGCGGGCATGTGGCGGCTCCCGATCTCGACCTCAAGAAACTCTTGCGTGCACTGCAGTCGGTGCGCGACGGCGATTTCAGCGTGCGCCTGGCCACGGACCAGACCGGTCTTGCCGGCAAGATAGCCGACACCTTCAACGAGCTGGTCAGCTGCAACGAGCGCCTGGCGCAGGAGCTCGAGCGCGCCGGCCAGATGGTCGGCAAGGAAGGCAAGACACGCGTGCGTGTCAGCAGCGAACGTCGTGCCGGCGCGTGGGGCGCGATGGAGTCGTCGGTCAACACGCTCATCGACGACCTGCTGTGGCCCACGGCGGAAGTGACCCGCACCATCACGGCCGTCGCCAAGGGCGACCTCACGCAGACCGTGCGGCTCGAAGCCGATGGCCGTCCGTTGAAGGGCGAGTTCCTGCGATCGGCCAACGTGGTCAACGAGATGATCGCGCAGATGGGCGTGTTCACCTCGGAAGTGACGCGCGTGGCGCGCGAAGTGGGTACCGAGGGAAAGCTGGGCGGCCAGGCACTGGTGCTGGGCGCCAGCGGCGTGTGGAAAGACCTCACGGACAACGTCAATTCGATGGCGTCCAACCTCACCGCGCAGGTGCGCAACATCTCAGAGGTGACCATCGCCGTCGCGACCGGCGACCTGTCGCGCAAGATCACGGTGGACGTGCGCGGCGAAATCCTGCAGCTGAAAGAAGCCATCAACACCATGGTGGACCAGCTGCGATCCTTCGCTTCCGAAGTGACGCGCGTGGCGCGCGAAGTGGGTACCGAAGGAAAGCTGGGCGGCCAGGCCATCGTGCCCGGCGTCGCCGGCACCTGGAAAGACCTCACCGACAACGTGAACTTCATGGCCGGCAACCTCACCGGCCAGGTGCGCAACATCGCCGAGGTGACGACTGCGGTCGCCAACGGCGACTTGTCGAGAAAGATCACCGTCGACGTGCGCGGCGAGATCCTGCAGCTGAAGGAAACCATCAACACCATGGTGGACCAGCTGCGATCCTTCGCTTCCGAAGTGACGCGCGTGGCGCGCGAAGTGGGTACCGAAGGAAAGCTGGGCGGTCAGGCCATCGTGCCCGGCGTGGCCGGCACCTGGAAGGACCTCACCGACAACGTGAACTTCATGGCCGGAAACCTCACCGGCCAAGTGCGCAACATCGCCGAAGTGACCATCGCCGTGGCCAGCGGCGACCTGTCGCGCAAGATCACGGTGGACGTGCGCGGCGAAATCCTGCAGTTGAAGGAAACCATCAACACCATGGTGGACCAGCTGCGCTCGTTCGCCTCCGAAGTGACGCGCGTGGCGCGCGAAGTGGGTACCGAAGGAAAGCTCGGCGGCCAGGCCATCGTGCCCGGCGTCGCGGGCACCTGGAAGGATCTCACCGAGAACGTGAACTCCATGGCCGCGAACCTCACCGGCCAGGTGCGCAACATCGCCGAGGTGACCACCGCGGTCGCGAACGGCGACCTGTCGCGCAAGATCACGGTGGACGTGCGCGGCGAAATCCTGCAGCTGAAGGAAGCCATGAACACCATGGTGGACCAGCTGCGTTCGTTCGCCTCCGAAGTGACGCGCGTGGCGCGCGAAGTGGGCAGCGAAGGCAAGCTCGGTGGTCAGGCCGAAGTGAGCGGCGTGTCGGGTGTGTGGAAGGACCTCACCGACAACGTGAACTCCATGGCCTCCAACCTCACCAACCAGGTGCGCAACATCGCCGAGGTGACCACCGCGGTGGCGCGCGGCGACCTGTCGCGCAAGATCACGGTGGACGTGCGCGGCGAAATCCTGCTGCTGAAGGAAACCATCAATACGATGGTGGACCAGCTCAACGGCTTCGCGGCCGAAGTGACGCGCGTGGCGCGCGAAGTGGGCACGGAAGGCAAACTGGGCGGTCAGGCCGTCGTGACTGGCGTCGCGGGCACGTGGAAGGACCTCACCGACTCCGTGAACGCCATGGCCACCAACCTGACTTCCAGGTTCGCAATATTGCAGAGGTAACGACTGCGGTAGCCCGAGGCGACCTGTCGCGCAAGATCACGGTGGACGTGCGCGGCGAGATCCTGCAGTTGAAGGAAACCATCAACACCATGGTGGACCAGCTCAACTCCTTCGCCGCCGAAGTGACGCGCGTGGCGCGCGAGGTGGGTACGGAGGGCAAGCTGGGCGGCCAGGCCAATGTGAAGGACGTGTCCGGCGTCTGGAAAGACCTGACCGAAAACGTCAACGTCATGGCCAACAACCTGACCGAGCAGGTGCGCGGCATCGTGAAGGTGGTGACCGCGGTGGCCGACGGCGATCTGCGCCAGCGCCTGACGGTGGAATCCAAGGGTGAAGTCGCCGCGCTCGGCGACACCATCAACTCGATGACGACCACGCTCGCGATTTTCGCCGACCAGGTGACCTCGGTGGCCCGCGAGGTGGGTGTGGAAGGGCGCCTGGGCGGACAGGCGCACGTGGAAGGCGCGGCCGGTACCTGGAAGGACCTGGTGGCCAACGTGAACATGCTGGCGGCGAATCTCACCACGCAGGTGCGCGCGATTGCCGAGGTGGCCACCGCGGTGACCAAGGGCGACCTGACGCGTTCGATCCAGGTCCAGGCGCGCGGCGAAGTGTCCGACCTCAAGGACAACATCAACGCCATGATCCACAACCTCCGTCACACGACGGAGCGCCAGACCGAGCAGGACTGGCTCAAGACCAACCTCGCCAAGTTCAGCCGCATGATGCAGGGCCAGCGCGACCTGGTGACGCTGGGCAACACGCTGCTGGCCGAATTCGCACCGCTGGTCAATGCGCACCAGGGCGTGATCTACATCGTCGATTACGAGCAGGGCGAGCGTTTCCTCAAGCAGCTCGCCAGCTACGCCGACATGCGCGAGAGCGCCGCGCCGCGTCGCTACCGTTTCGGTGAAGGTTTCGTGGGTGAATGCGCCGTGCAGCGCCAGCGCATGTTGCTGGCGCGCGTACCGGTCGAATCCATCCGCCTGGGCTCGGGACTGGTCGAGGCGCCGCCGCGCAATGTCATCGTGCTGCCGGTGCTGTACGAGGGCGAGATCAAGGCCGTCATCGAGCTGGCCTCGCTGTACGAATTCACGGCGCCGCACCTGGCCTTCCTCGAGCAGCTCACCGGTTCCATCGGCGTGGTGCTCAACACCATCGAGGCCACGATGCGCACCGAGGGCCTGCTCAAGCAGTCCCAGGAGCTGGCCGGCGAACTGCAGTCGCAGCAGACCGAGCTGCAGCAGACGAACGAGGAAATGGCCACCAAGGCCAAGCTGCTCGCCGAGCAGAACGTCGAGGTGGAACGCAAGAACCAGGAAATCGAGCAGGCCCGCAAGGCGCTGGAAGAAAAGGCCGCGGAGCTCGCGCTCACCTCGCGCTACAAGACCGAATTCCTGGCCAACATGTCGCACGAGCTGCGCACGCCGCTCAACAGCATCCTGATCCTGGGCCAGCAGCTGTCCGAAAACCCGGAGAGCAACCTGTCCGCGCGCCAGGTGGAATTCGCCAAGACCATCCACGGTGCCGGCACCGATCTGCTGAATCTCATCAGCGACATCCTCGACCTGTCCAAGATCGAGTCGGGCACGGTGACGGTGGAGAGCGAGGAGCTGACGTTCACGCAGCTGCGCGAGACCATCGAGCGCAATTTCCGCCACGAGGCCGAGTCGCGTCATCTCACGTTCACGACGGACTTCGATCCGCGCCTGGGCCGCACCATGGTCACGGACGCGAAGCGCCTCATGCAGATCGTGAAGAACCTGCTGTCCAACGCCATGAAGTTCACGGCGCAGGGCAGCGTGCGGTTGCACGTCGGTCCCGCCATGCTGGGCTGGTCGGCCGATCACCCCGTGCTGTCGCAGGCCAAGCAGGTGGTGGAGTTCTCGGTCACCGATACCGGCATCGGCATCTCGCCGGAGAAGCAGAAGATCATCTTCGAGGCCTTCCAGCAGGCCGACGCCGGCACGGCACGCAAGTACGGCGGCACCGGCCTCGGCCTCGCCATCTCGCGAGAACTGGCCCACCTGCTCGGCGGCGAGATCCGCCTGAAGAGCGTGCCGGGGCAGGGCAGCACCTTCGCGCTCTATCTACCGCTGAACTACCAGGGCGCGGCCTATCGCAGCGCCACGCCGGCCTACACCCGGCCGCCTTCGGCGGCCGCGCTGGCCAGCTCGATGGCGGCCCCGCCGGCCGAACACGTCGAGGACGATCGGGACTCGCTGGCCGAGGGCGAGCGACCCGTGCTCATCGTCGAGGACGACCGCAACTACTCGCGCAGCCTGTTGGAGGCAGCGCACGCCAAGGGATTCAAGGCGCTGATAGCCCACGAATGGCGCCGAGGCCCTGTCGATGGCGCGCAAGTACGACCTGGCCGCGGTCACGCTCGATGTATTCCTGCCCGACATGCTGGGCTGGACGGTGCTCAACCAGCTCAAGCACGATCCGGCCACGCGCCACATCCCCGTGCAGGTGCTGACCGTGGAAGAGGAGCGCCAGTACGGACTCGAGCGCGGCGCGTTCTCCTTCATGACCAAGCCCAACTCCACCGAGGGCCTGGCCGGCGTATTCGAGCGCATGCGGGCCTTCATCGAGCCGCGCGTGCGCGAGCTGCTGGTGATCGAGGACGACGAGGCCGAGCAGCTGAGCATCGAGGCGCTGATCGGCGGCGACGACATCCACATCACGCGGGCCGCGAGCGGCGCCGAGGCGCTGAAGTTGCTGCGCGCACGCAAGTTCGACTGCGTCATCCTGGACCTGAAGCTGCCGGACATCTCCGGCTTCGATCTGCTGAGCGAGATCCAGCGGGACGAGCGGCTGCGCGAAGTGCCCATCGTCGTGTTCACCGGACGCGAGCTGTCGCTCGACGAGGAGTCCGAGCTGCGCCGGCGCGCCAAGAGCATCGTGCTGAAGGGCGTGCAGAGCCCGGAGCGCCTGCTCGACGAGACTGCGCTGTTCCTGCACCGGCCGGTCTCCAGGCTGCCGGAAGCCAAGCAGCGCATGATGGAGAAGCTGCACGACAGCGACGAACCGCTGCGCGAGCGCAAGGTGCTGGTGGTCGACGACGACGTGCGCAACATCTTCGCGTTGAACAGCCTGCTGGAGCGGCATGGCATGAACGTCATCACCGCCACCAACGGACACGACGCCATCAAACTACTGGACAGCAATCCCGATCTGTCGCTGATCCTGATGGACGTGATGATGCCGGAGATGGACGGCTACGAGACCATGCGTCGCATCCGCGATATTCCCACCTTCCGCCGCCTGCCCATCATTTCGCTGACCGCCAAGGCCATGAAGGGCGACCGCGAGAAATGCCTGCAGGCGGGCGCCTCCGACTATGTGGCCAAGCCCGTGAACACCGATCAGCTGTTGTCCCTGGTGCGCATGTGGCTGCACCCGTGAGGCCGATATGAGCACTGATCCGGCTCCCATTCCGCACGGGCACGATGCCGCCAACATCCTGCTGGTGGACGATCAGCCGGCGCGCCTGCTGACCTACCGCGCCATTCTCGAGCCGCTGGGTCACAACCTGGTGGCGGTGAATTCCGGCCTCGAGGCGCTGGAAGCGCTCATGAAGCAGGATTTCGCGGTGGTGCTGCTCGACGTGAAGATGCCGGGCATGGACGGCTTCGAAACCGCCGCGCTGATTCACGACCACCCGCGGTTCGAAACCATGCCGATCATCTTCGTGACCGGCGTGCACGTCACCGAGTTCGATCGCCTCAAGGGCTACAAGGCCGGCGCCATCGACTACGTCTACATCCCGGTGGTACCCGAGATCCTGCGCAGCAAGGTCGCGGTGCTCGATCGAGCTCGACCGCCAGCGGCGCGCGCTGCAAAGCGTGAACAAGGAGCTGGCCGACTCCATCAAGCGTCTCGAGGAAGCCAACTACGCGCTGCAGTCGGAGAAGACGCGCGAGCTCGAGGAGATCAACGCGCACCTGAGCAAGGCCAACGACGAGCTGTCGCGCTCCAACGAGTCGCTCGAGACCGAAGTCCGCGAGCGCATCCGCGCCGAGAACTCGCTCAAGGAAGCGGTGGTCAAGCGCGACGAGTTCCTGGCCATGCTCTCGCATGAGCTGCGCAATCCATTGTCCCCGCTGCGCAATGCCTCGCACATGCTCATGCAGGGCGAGACGCAGGATCCGAAGATCATCTGGTCGCGCGGCGTGATCGCGCGCCAGCTGAAGCACATGATCCGCCTGGTCGACGATCTGCTCGACGTGTCGCGCATCGCGCGCGGCAAGATCGTGCTGCGTGAGCGAGCCGGTGAGGATCGCGGACGTGCTGGCCGCGGCCGTCGAGACCGTGCAGCCGCTGCTGGAGCAGAAGACGCCAGCACCTGGAGATCGACGCGGCGGATCCGGAGCTCACGGTGCGCGGCGACCCGGTGCGGCTGGCGCAGGTGGTCGGCAACCTGCTGCACAACGCCGCGAAGTACACGGGCGAGGGCGGCAATATCGTGCTCGCGGCGCGTGCTCACGGATCGCCGTGCGGAAATCCTGGTGCGCGACACCGGCATTGGCATTGCATCGGAGGCCATGCCGCGCATCTTCGAACTGTTCACGCAGATTCCGAGCGAACGCGTTTCGACCACCGGCGGCCTGGGCATCGGCCTGGCGCTGGTGCGTGCGCTGGTGGAGTTGCATGGCGGCGAGATCCGCGTCGCCAGTGCCGGGGTCGACCTGGGCAGCGAGTTCACCGTGCGGCTGCCGCTGCTGGGCGCCAGCGAACATGCGAGCGAATCCAAGGTTGCGGCGGAGAAATCGGAGTCTCCGTTGCCCGTGCGCCGGAACATCCTGATCGCGGACGACAACCAGGATGCGCTCGAAAGCCTGGCGCTGATGCTGCGCATGGAAGGCCATGAGGTGCATTGCGCCTCGGACGGCGAAGAGGCGCTTTTGCTGGCCGGGCTGCGCAGACCCGAGATCGTGGTGCTGGATGTCGGCATGCCCAAGCTCGATGGCTGCGAAGTGGCGCGGCGCATTCGCGCGGAAAGCTGGGGTCGCGGTGCGGTGCTGGTCGCGCTCACCGGCTGGGGCCAGGAAATCGACCGCCGCCGCTCGCGCGAGGCGGGCTTCGACATGCACCTCGTGAAGCCGGTGGATCCGGCGACGCTGTGCGACATGCTCGTCGCGCAGTAATGGGGACACTCCTCGATTCCTAGCAAACGGGGACGGACTGGGGCGTCGACGCGCCTTCCGAGGGTTGACCCGCTCTGCTCCCTCAAGGTCGCGCGCGCTTCGAAAATTTCCGGACGGAAATTTTCGGCGTTCGCTCGTCGGAAGCCTACGGCCTGCAGGTCTGCAGAAATGGCTGCGCTGGAATGCATTGCGGCGGCCGTATTGGCTTCCTCCTCGCCGCGCTCCATTCGGTCGCATAGCGGGTCAACCCTCGAAAGGCGCGCCCACCGGCACCGCATGGTCTCCCGCGTGCTAGCGAGACAGCGCGTCGCCATTTGCCGCTGCTGGGAGAAGAGTGCGCGACTCCAGGGCCCGGCAAGAACCCGAACACCGAGTCTTGCGATCTTTTCCACCCTCGGGGACCCAGCGCGATGGCTCGGAACCGGGAACGGAGCTGCAGATCGTGGCGGCGGAGGCGTGCGGTGCGGTCTTCGGGCAAACGGGGACGGACCGCCTCGGGTGGTACGCCTGTCCATGGCTGACTCTCTTTGCGACCGAATGGAGCGCGGCGAGGAGGAAGCGCCCGACCGCCGCCGTGTTGCATTTCCGCGCAGCCATTTCTGCAAACCTGAAGGCGGTCCGCTTCCGACGAGCGACCGCCGAAAATTTCCGTCCGGAAATTTTCGAAGCGCGCGCGACCTTGAGGGAGCAAAGAGAGTCAGCCGTGGGCAGGCGTATCGGAAAACCTCGATGTCCCCGTTTGCCCGAAGACCGCACGGCACGCCTCCGCCACCGCTACCCTGCAGGTCCGTCCCCGTTTGCTAGCAAATCAGGAATGTCCCCATTAATCTCGGCACGCTGTTGGGAGGCGGCGCTGCATGGCACTGTATGCATTCGATGGGACCTGGAACTCCGAAAAGGACGCCGGTCGCTACGACCAGAACACCAATGTAGTCAGGTTCAAGGACCTGTATGCCGGCACCAGGTTCTTCTACCAGGGTGTCGGCACGAAACACGGTCTTGCCGGCAAGATCTTCGGTGGCGCATTCGGTGTCGGTGGACACGATCGCATCGGTGGCGCGCAGCGCGACGTCGAACGTCAATTCGCGGCCGGGGACCGTGATGTCGACGTGGTCGGCTTCAGCCGCGGCGCGGCGCTGGCCGTGCACTTCTGCAATGTGATCGGCGACGGCGTCGTCGTGAACGGCGTCAAGCAGATACCGGCGATCCGCTTCCTGGGCGTGTTCGACATCGTCGCGGCCTTCGGCATTCCCATCGACATCGGCATCAATTTCAACCGCATCAATCTCGGCTACCGGCTGGGCTTGTCGAAGGCGGTGAAACACTGTTATCACGCGCTGGCGCTCGACGAGTCGCGCAAGGCCTTCCGCCCGACGCGGGTCAAGTCGGCGTGCGAGGTGTGGTTCCGCGGTGTGCACTCGGACGTGGGCGGCGGCAACAACAACCACGCCCTCAACGACATCTCGCTGCGCTGGATGTTGCACAAGGCCATCGCCACCGGCCTGCCCATGACCACGGACTGCGTCGGCACCAGCTGCAAGCGCATCGACGTGAACGGCAAGGTCGGCGCGAACTTCGACAAGATCCTGAGCAGGCCGCGCGAGCCGAAGCATGAGGACTCATTCCACTACACCGTCGCGGCGCGCACCGGTTACGTGAATCCGCCGGATCCCTGCACGCGCGAGACCGAGCTGCTCGAGTCGCAGGCACGCGCGGTGGCGTAAGGCCTACAGCACGAGGTTTGCGGTTTCCTTCGGCTTCACGACGACGGGTTTCGACACGGCCGTGCCTCCCTTGATGCGCACCGTGTGATTGCCCGCCGGCGCCGCAACGGCGTCTGCCGCCGACGATGCCGCTGGCGATGACCTGTCCTTGCGCGTTCACCACCTCGAAACCGGGTCGCAACGCGGCGGCCAGGGATTTCTCGAGCCCCGCGGCATCCTTGGCGTCGAAGAAGGCACCGCCGCCCAGGTCCGACCAGCGGCGAAACGTCGCGGCCAGGTTCTGATCGTCGAGCGCGAAGCCCACGATGCTGACGCGTGTGCCGATGCCGGCCTTGCGCAGCTTTTCGATTTCGCCCGCCGGATCCCCGCCACAGGTCTCCTCGCCGTCGGTGATGAGCACGATGAGCTTCTCGCCGGTGACCGACTTGAGATCGTCGGTGACCTTGGCCAGCGACGCGCCGATGGGTGTCTTGGCACCGTTCATAGCGTTCAGGCCCGCGATACGCCGGCCGACGGCAGCGGCATTCAGTGGACCCACGGGAACATCCAGATCGGTCTGACAGGAATCCACCTCACGGCCGAACACGCGCATGGCGAAGGGCGTGCCGGCTGGAATGGTGGTCGAGGTGAGCTTGGTCAGTGTCTGCTTGGCGATGTCGATGCGTCGCACCGAGCCTAACTTCTGCAGCATGCTGCCCGAGGCGTCGAGGATGAGCTCGACGGCGCCACCCGTGGTCTTCGCGCCGGGCGCCAGTGTGACCGCGATCTTGCCGGGCTCCTGCTTGCCGGGAACCACCTTGAGAGATGCGCGGGCGATCGTGTAGTACGACTCCGCGGTCGAATAGCGCAGTTCATAGTCGCCGGGCTCGATGGGAGCCAGCAGATTCACCGGGTTGGCCTGCGGCCTGGTGTACGCATACAGCGCGCTGTACTCACCCTCGCGCGCGCCCTTGGGCACGACGGTGATGAAATTGCGCGGGTTGTCAGGACCCTTCCACGACACCTTGAAGCCTTCACCGGCGACCGCCTGCGCCGGTCCCGTGATCGTGCCGCTGACCGGGCCCACGGTGATCGTCGCGCGAGCCACCGTATTGTTCTGCGCGCTGAGGTAGCGCACTTCGTATTCGCCCGGCGCGTCGGGTGCGATCAGCGCGACCGGGTTGCCCTTCGACACGTATTCGTAGCGGCCCCAGGTTCGCTCCGCGGCGCCGGCCTTGACCACCGTGAGGTAGTCGCGCGGATTGCCGGGGCCTTGCCACTTCACTTCGAGTTTTGCGCCGGCCGCCACCTGCGCCGGTGCGGTCAGGGAAGCGGACATGGCACCCACGGTCACTTTCTGGGTCGCGATGATGGTGTCGCCCTGGCCGAGGATGTAACGGACCTCGTATTCGCCAGGTTTCTCAGGCGCCGAGAGTTTCAGCGGACTCCCATTGCTCGTGTACTTGTAGTTGAGATATTTCTGCGTGGCATCGCCGATGGTGATGTAGTCGCGCGGATTGTTGGGTCCGGTCCAGGCCACTTCGAATTCCGCACCCGCCTCGAGAGCCGTCGCCGCGCTGACGGTGGCCTTCGAACCTTCGATGACGAGCGGCTGGCGCGCCAGTGTGGTGTAGGGGCTGGCGGCGGCGCAGACCCGAAGTTCGTATTCGCCGGGTTCGCCAGGCAACTGCAGCTGCAGCTTGCCTGGCCTGACATAGACATAGGCGTTGTACGACCCTTCGCGGCTGCCTTTCTTCACCACGGTGACGAAATCGTGGCCGTCGCCGTTGCCCATGGCCTCGAGCGTGAGAATGCTGCCCACCTTCGCGGTGGGCGGAGCCTTGATGCTGGGCGCGGCCAAGGCCACGCCGCTGACGAGCATCAGCAGTGCCATAAAACTTCGCATTGTTACGATCCTCAGGCCTCCGGCCACTCTTGGCGCCGCCCCTTCTTTGAAAGACGGGGGCGTCGTCCGACTACTTTAAATCCTTGTCGCGAAAACCGAACAACCGCTTCTTGTCCTCGTCGGTGGGTGCGGGTGCCGCCGCCATGAGGTCGGCCCCGACGGCCGCGCCGCGTTGCACCGCCGGGCGCGCGCCGACGGTCTCGAACCAGCGCTTCACATGGGGGAAGTCCTCTAACTTCTGTCCCTGCCAGTCGTATCGCACCACCCAGGGCCAGGCGGCGATGTCGGCGATGGAGTATTCCCCGGCGATGTACTCGGCCTTGCCCAGCTGCGTGTCGAGCACCTTGTAGAGCCGCGCCACCTCGGTCTGGAAGCGGTGCATGGCGTACTCGACTTTCTGCGGCGAGTACTTCAAGAAGTGATGCGCCTGGCCGGCCATCGGGCCCGAGGCCGCCGACCTGCCAGTACACCCATTGCAGCACGCGGTACTTCCCGGCCGTGTCCGCGGGCAGGAGTTTCCCGGTCTTTTCCGCAAGGTACTGCAGGATGGCGCCCGATTCGAACATGGCCAGGCCGCCGTCCACCGAAGATCCGTCGATCGTCGACGATCGCGGGCATCTTGTTGTTAGGACTTATCGCCAGGAATTCCGGCTTGAACTGGTCACCCTTGTTGATGTTCACCGGCAGGATGCGGTATTGCAGCCCGGTCTCCTCGAGCATGATGGTGACCTTCTTGCCATTGCCCGTGGGCCAGAAATAGACGTCGATCAAGGCGAACTCCTGCGCGAGCTTCAAGTGTTGTGGGCCTTGCCGGAGTATAGTTCCGGCGCGCCAGCGCGAAAATCGACAGGGAGTGCAATGACATGCCGAAACCGGTGCAACGGGTTTCCGAGGTGCGGCCGAAACACGCTGTTTTCGCGGCCAGCATCAAGCAATTCCCCAAGCGGCTGGTGTCCTGATCAGCGAAGGGGACTCCTGGTTCAGTTATCCGCTGAACGCCACATCGCCGACTACATCGAGATGATGAGCGATTTCTCGATGCTGCGGCTCGAGCACGATGGCGACGACGCGCGAGACATCCTCGGCTGCCGGCAGCGAGCAGCTCAAGAAGCTCAAGTACTACCTCAAGAACTATCCGGTCGAGGCGTTGCTGATGAGCGCCGGCGGCAACGACCTGGCGGCCGGGAGCTCAGCGCAGTCCTCGACGAGCAGCACCGCCGGTGCCACCTGGCAGAGCGCCGTCAAGCTCGCGACGCTAACTACCGTGCTGGACGACATCGTCGCCTCGTACGGGCGGCTGCTGGATGCGCGCGACTCGCTGCGGCCCGAACTGCGTGGTGGTCGCGCACAGTTACTGCTACTTCCAGCCTACCGGCCGCAAGGCCACCGGGCCGTTCGGCCTGGGCAGCGCCGGGCCGTGGATGCGTCCGGTGCTGAAGGCCAGGGGCATCGACCCGGATGACCGAGGGGCCGCGACTTGGCGCGTTACCTGATCGACGAATTGCATGCGCGCCTGCAGGCGCTGGCGGCGCACCGCAAACGCTTCATCGTGGTCGACATGCGCAGCGCGCTGCCGGCCGACGACTGTGCACTGGGCCGACGAAATCCATCCGAGCGGCACGGGATTCCGCCGGCTGGCGCAGGATTTGCTGGCGGCCGATCCTAGGCGCAGTTTCCCGGCCGGGGATTCGACTGATGCACGACGAAGCACTTGCGGCCGGTGGTCGAGCGATTGCTCGCGACACGTCGCGCCAAGGTTGAAGGCAGCGCAATCCGGCGCGCGCCGGGGGTTGCGCGTGTTGTTCACTGGCCAATCGGGCAAGAATCAGCCTGCTGGCCGCGCAGCTGTTCGCGCACGAGCTGTCGGTCGACCTGTACCAGATCGATCTGCAGCCGCATCGTCAGCCAGGTACAGCGGCGACACCGAGAAGAATCTCGACGCGCTGTTCAAGGCGGCCGAGGCGTCGGATGCGGTGCTGATGTTCGACGACACGGATCACCTGTTCGGGTCCGCGCCGACAGTCGAGGATTCCGGCCGCTTTCCGACGTCTCGACGTCGCGCAGCTGCGCGCAGCGCATCGAATCATACGACGGCATCGTGGTGATCTGCGCCGACGACCGCGCGCACGTCGATCCGAAAATCACGCGCCAGTGCGACGAAGTCGCTCGAACTCTCCGACGACTAACAAACTGCACCCGTTCTTCCCACGCCTGTAGTCCGCGCGGCCGATCAGCATTGTCGGCACGCGCCTACGTGGCATGCGCCCGCAAACCGGCATTGCAGCCCCGGGGCAACGGCCATGATGCGCCCCAGCCGGCACTGGATACGGTGCCAAGTTCGTCAACTTTCTTGGGCGGAGATATCGATGCTTCATTACGCAGTCATCTTTTTCGTCATCGCGCTCATTGCAGCCGTGTTCGGCTTTGCCGGCATCGCCGCGGGCGCAGCGGGAATCGCGAAGATCCTGTTCTTCGTCTTTCTGATCCTCGCGGTAGTCAGTTTCATCGCCAATACGGCCAGGAGATAAGGGGTACCTATGCAGAAGTCCAAAGGTTTTGTCAGCGCCGTCATGTTCGTCATGACGCTCGCCATGGTTGCTTGCGCGTCCACGCGCACGCAGAAATCAGCCGGTGAGCAAGTCGATGACACCGTCACCACGGCTGCCGTGAAGTCGGCGCTGATTGCCGATCCGGTCACCAAGGCTCACCAGATCGACGTCGAGACCTTCAAGGGTACCGTTCAGCTGAACGGCTTCGTCGACTCATCGGCGGGCAAGGAGCGCGCCACGGAAGTTGCCCGCAAGCAGAAGGGCGTGACCGCCGTGCGCAACAATCTGACCGTCAAGACGGACGACAGCTCGCTGACCGACGACAGCGCCATCACAGCGAAGGTGAAGTCGGCGCTCGCCGGCGATCCGCGTACCAAGGCGCACCAGGTGAATGTCGAGGTACGTGAGGGCGTGGTGCAGCTCTCGGGCTTCGTCGACAACTCGGAAGCGAAGTCGACGGCCGAGGAGCTTGCCCGTTCGGTCGACAACGTGAAGAGCGTTGACAACGAGATCGACGTCAAGAAGTGAGCTTCAGACGAAGTTGACATGGGGCCGCGGGAGCTAACTCTCGCGGCCTTTTCAATTGCAAAAGGAGCATTGCCATGAAACGAGAAAACCGCATCGAGCGCTTCAGCACGCACTGGCAGGAGAACTTCACCAAGGAGCCGTACTACAGCTCGCGATATTCCTGGGATGACTACGACCCGGCGTATCGCTATGCGTACAAGTCTTACGAAGAGAATCCGCAAACCCGCTTCGACGACATCGAGGAGCGGCTGGAGGCCGGCTGGGACATCGCCAAGGGCAAGTCCAAGCTCGCCTGGGCGGATGCCAAGCAGGCGATGCGTTCGGCCTGGAACAGCATCGAGCGCGCGCTGCCCGGCGACTCGGACCGCGACGGACGGTAGGGAACGGGGAAATGGGGTCAGACCCCATTTCCAGCAATCGGGGTCTGACCCTAGGTTCCGATAAATGGGGTCAGACCCCGGTGACTTTTTCCATCCACGCCGCGAATGCAAGCATGAACTTGCGCAGCGAGGCGTCGAGCCGCTCGTCCCGCAGGGCGCGGTCTGGACCAAACATGTCCGCCGCGCTGCGCACGTAGATCTGCGGCAGTGGCATCACCAGCGATCCGCACGCCGTCAGCGTGTGACGCAGCGTCGCCTGCGCGAGGCGTGTGCCCCAGGGACCAGGCGTCGCGCCGGCGATCGCAACCGGCCTGCCGTCGAGGACTCTCTCGTCGCCTCGTGACAGCCAGTCGACGATGTTCTTGGTCGCACCGGGTATCGACTGGTTGTACTCCGGCGTCACGATGATCAGCCCATGCGCTGCCGCCACGGCGGCGCGCAGCTCCAGCACGGATTGGGGCCCGCCACCCTCTTCGAGGTCCTCGCTGAAGACGGGGATCGACGTGAGGTCGCGGTGAACCGTGACGGCCAGTCCGGCCGGAGCGCGAACCGCCATGGCATCCAGCAGCAAGGCATTGAAGGAACCCTTGCGCAGGGACGTGGCAATCCCCAGCACGCGCACGCGGTCGGTCATGGAAGCTCCCGGAATGGCGATGTTTGTTAGCGGCTGCTGATTCTAGTGGAAATGGGGACAGTCCCCATTTACAGCCAGTACTGGATGGGAAGCCACATCAGTTCCTTGAAGCGCTCGGTGAAGCCGCGCTTCTTCCAGCTCTCGAGCGTGATGACGCGCGAGTCGGCCAGGTCCGCATCGAATGCGGCGTTCATCTGCCGTGCAAAGCCTTCATCGATCACGCACACGCTGATTTCGTCGTTGTGGACGAAGCTGCGCCAGTCGAAGTTGGTCGAGCCGATCGAGGACCACACGCCGTCGACCACGATGCTCTTGGAATGCAGGAACGCGCTGTCGAGCTCGTAGATCTCGACGCCGCTCTCCAGCAGCTCGTCGTAGTGCGCGCGGCCGGCGTAGAAAACGCCGGAAAAATCGCTGTACGCGGGCAGGATCAGGCGCACCTTCACGCCGCGGCCGGCCGCATCCCGCAACGCATTCTCGAGCGCATCGTCCGGCACGAAATACGCCATGGTGATGTCGATGCTCTTCTGCGCGTACGTGATCACCGAGAGCATGGTCGCGTAGATCACGTTGACGTCATCCGCCGGCGTGCTCGCGACGATCTGCACCAGCGTGTCGCCGCCGCGCACGGCCAGATCCACAAATGGCGGCAGCTTCGCCTCGCACTGGGCGCGCGACCAGGTGTCGCGAAACAGCTTCTCGAGTTCCTTGGCCGCGGTGCCGCGCAAGGCGATGTGCGTGTCGCGCCAGCCCTCGTCGAGGGCCTCCTGCTTCGAGAAACCGCCGCGCCTGGCCTGCGTTCGAGGCGATCCGGTAGGCGTGACTGAAGTTCACGCCGCCGGCGAATGATTCCACGCCGTCAACCACCACGATCTTGCGGTGGTCGCGCTGGTTCAGTCCGGCGAAGCGGTCATCGAGTGGATTCAGCGGATTGAAGACGCACAGTGCCACCTCGGCCTGCTGCAGTTCCGCGAGGAATTCCTTTTCCGTGGTCAGCGAACCGATGGCATCGTAGATCACGAAAATGCGCACGCCGCGTGCCGCCGCCTGCTGCAACAGCAGGCTGAGCTTGCGGTCGCCTTCGACCGCTTCCTCGAAGATGAAGCTCTCGATCAGGATGTAACTGCGCGCCTTTTCGAGGGCGGCAAACATGGCGCGGTAGGTGCGCGGCCCGTCAATGAGCAACTCCACGCCATTGCCGGTGAGCAATGGCGGCGCGCCCAGGTCGCGCATGGCGGCCAGGTGGTAGTCCAGCAGCGCGGTGTCCCCGGTGGTCGCCGAGCTGGCGCGTGATGCGCAGGCTGGCCGCGCGACTGACCACGCCATTGGGGCCGACGAGCTCGATGGGAGTAGTGGATCGCGACAGCGGCAGGCTGCGTGCGAATTGCACTTCGGGGAGTACCTGACAACCGGTCAGCGTTGCGATGCCGCAGAGCGCCAGGAGGTTTGCCAGAAGGGTGGCCGCCCACCGGCTGTGAGGCCGGTGGGCGGGCCGCTCCGTGGTCGAGTTACGCGAAATGATTTCGAGGGGAGGGGCTCGTCGCGTCACTCTTCCACTTCTCTCCACTAGACTGGGCCGAGTATCCGCAAAGCCCGCGCGCCGCTGCGCGCAGTTGGGCGCGCCGAACTGGTGCGTCGGTCGGTGTCCTACTGCCGTGCGCAGCAAATCCGAGTGTGAGGTCATGACCGCTCGGGTCCATCCTGCGGTGCATATAAAAGGAGAAAGCCATGCACGCCCCCGCCAATCAGCCGGACTTCAAGCCATCCGTGGACCCGGCAGATTGAAGAGCTCAATCGCATCGTCGAGCAGGCCGAGGCGCTGCTGCGTTCGCTGGGCGCGAGACCAGCGACGCGGCCGAGGCCGTGCGCGAACGGGTCACCCAGACCCTGCAGCAGGCGCAGGCGCGCCTGGCCACCACGGCGTCCGAGGCCGAAGAGGTGGCCGTCAAGCTCGCCGGATCGCGCCGATGACTATGTGCGTCGCAATCCCTGGCAGGCGGTGGCCATCGCCGCACTTGTTAGGCGGCGTGGTGACCTTTCTCTTATCCGAGGTCGCATCGCAACTGATGGAACACGGCGCGCCAGAAAATCGGACCCGCAGGCCACAGGTCACCGGCATCGAAGAGGCCGCGTCGCATCCGGCGCGCGCGCTATCGTTGCACCTGCTGCGCATGCTCGAGACGCGCATGGATGCCGCCGGCATCGCGCTGCAGTCCGAGATGCAGCGGTTCGGCTGAGCCGGCTGCAGCTGCACGCTGCTGGCGGCTGGCCGCGCGCTTCATCGCCATCTGGGGCGGCATCGTGCTGCTCGCCATTGCCTTGCCACCGTACCGCGGATCCCGGTGCTGTCAGGTCGTGATCGCTGGCCTTCGTGCTCGCCGCCGTCTGGGCCCTGCTGCGCGCGCGCACGCATGATGGCGGGCAACCGAGGTGGGTTCGCTGCGCTGGTTCCTCGACAGTCTGAAACTCGATCTCGAAGTGCTGGCGCGCAGCCTGGCGCAGCCGCAAGTGCAGCCGCAGGTGCCGCCCGCGCCGGAGCCGGAGCCCGACCCGAGCGGAGTCAGTCAGTGACGCCGCCTGATCGTGCGCGACTGCTCGACGCGGAGATGCAGCTGCAACGCGCGTGGCTCGAGTTATCAACTTGCGCGACCTGTCGCACGCCGCGCGCCAGTCGCCCTGGTCGAGCTCAACGCGTTGAAGCTCGGCAACCGCTCGGAATGTCGATGCTCAAGCACCGGTCGCTGTGGCTCGCGGCAGTCAGCCTGCTGATCAACCTGTACCGGCGCCATGCAAACAAGGAGAAGATCGTGAACGCCAATGTGAAGAGGTGCCTGTGTCGGCGACCGCGTCATCTCGATCTGAAGGCGCTGCGCACGCGCGCACGCGAACAGATCATGAAGGGGGCGGTCACGCCGAGCTTTCCCGAGGCCGATCGCCAGGCCATCGTCGGGCTGCTGAACACTGCGCTGGCGACGGAAATCGTCTGCGTGCTGCGCTACAAGCGGCACTACTACGCGACGCACGGCATCCGCGCGAAGTTCGTCTCGCGGAATTCCTCGAGCATGCCAACGAGGAGCAGGCGCACGCGGACCAGATCGCCGAACGCATCGTGCAGCTCGGCGAGGATCCGGATCTCAATCCGGCCACGCTGCTCTCGCGCAGTCACTCCGAGTACGACGAGGAGACCTCGTTGCGGAAGATGCTCGAGGCCGATCTGGTGGCCGAACGCATCGCCATCGAGAGCTATCGGGAGATGATCAACTTCATCGGTCCGCGCGATCCGACGTCGCGGCGGCTGCTGGAGTCCATCCTCGCGCAGGAAGAAGAGCATGCCGAAGATCTCGTCGATCTGCTCGAAGACGTGCCGAAAGATTGATCACGTCGCATACTCTCGAGACGACCATGAAATCGCTGAAACAGCCGGGCGCAGCCCGGACGGTGTCAAGCACGACGCGACTTTCGAGGCGCGCGTGGCCGAGCGCACCGAGGAACTGTCGTCGCTCTCGACGCACCTGTTGAGAATCGATGGAAGCCGAGCGTTCGGCGCTCGCCAAGGAACTGCACGACGAGCTCGGCGGCCTGATCACCGCGGCGAAGATGGACATGGCCTGGCTGCAGGCGCACATCGGCGCCTCGCTCGATCCGGCGAGCGACGAAAAATTCCACTCGGTGGTGCAGATGCTCAACCAGGCGATGACGCTCAAGCGCCGCGTGGTGGAATCGCTGCGGCCGTCGCTGCTGGATCACTTCGGATTGCCGGTGGCGTTGCGCAGCCATTTCGACGAGAACTGCGGCCGCGCGGGCCTCGAATACGTCACGACGCTGCCGGACGAAACCCTGGATCTGGAGCCCGCGGCGCAGCTCACGCTGTTCCGCGTCGCGCAGGAGGCGCTGGCGAGTCGTGCTGGCGCGCGGGTCACGCGAAACACATCGAGCTGGTCATCGAGCCAGCGAGAGCGATGCGAGGGCTACTCAGATGATCGTGGGCGACGACGGCGGCGCGATGGATGCAGGCCAGCAGCGCGCGCTGGTCGGGCATGCGCCACCGCGTGGACGAGCCGGGCGGAACCTTCGAAGCGGAAGTCGCGTGCCGGGCAGGGCAACCGGATCAGGGTTTACGTCCCGCGATCCCCAGCAAAATCGGGATGAGCTGGTCGATCTCGCGCATCTTGTCGAGGAAGTGGTCGGCGCCGGCCTGCATGCAGCGCTCGCGCACCGTCGGCAGGTCGTAGTTCGTCAGCACGATGATCCAGACGTGGCCGCCGTCCTTCGCGTCCTTGTTGCGGGCGCGGGCCTGGCGGATGACGCCGATGCCGCAGCCGGGGCGCAGCTCCACGTCCACCACGATCGACGTCGTAGGGGACCGTGATCGAGCTTCTCGACGGCCTCGGCCTCGGCGGCGGCAAGTCCCGTGACCTTGAACGCGGCATGCTGCGAGAGCATGTTTTCGAGCCGGCCGCGCAGCAGCGGAGAATCCTCCACCAGCAGGATGCGCAGCGGTTTGCCCGGGCGCGCCGTTCTTGCGCACCGCGCCGCCGGCGCCGGCGCTTGCAGCCGGCGGAGGGCGTGCGTTGCGGTGGTCGTCGGTTGTGCTGCATGACCTCGTCCATGAGTCCGGAGAGCGAACTAACTACTGGACGAGGTTATTCCGCAGCGCATAGGTAGTGATGTCGGCATTGCTCTTCATGGACATCTTCTCGAGGATGCGGCTGCGGTAGGTGCTCACCGTCTTTACGCGACAGGAACAGCCGATTCGCGATTTCCGACACCGATTCGCCCTGCGCGAGCTTGCAGAAGATCTGGAATTCGCGTTCCGAGAGGATGCTGTGCAGCGGGGCGTTCGGATCGCCGCGCACGCCGGCAACCAGCAGGTCTGCGAGGTCGGGTCCTACGTAACGTCCGCCGCGCGCCACCGTGCGGATGGCACGGAACAGCTCGGATTCCTCGGTGCCCTTTCCTACGAAGCCGCTGGCTCCGCCGCGCAGTACGTTGAAGCCGTATTGCGCTTCGGGAAAGGCGACAGGATGAGCACGCCCACCGATTCGTAATGCGCCTTGGCGTGTTTGAGCACGTCGAGGCCGGACACGTCGGGAAGCGAGAGGTCCAGCAGCAGCACCTCGATCGTGTGCTGCCGGAGCTGTTCCATCGCTTCACGGCCAGAGCTCGCTTCCGCCACCACGGCGAGGTCCGGTTGTCCGTTGATCAGGGTTTTAAGGCCGGCGCGGACAACCTGGTGGTCGTCCACAATCATGACTCTGGTGCGATTCATGGACCGGGACGTCTCCACAACTTGTTGAGTTCTCTCTTGCATTGCTCAAAGTATACTTCCGTGTGAGGTACGCCGCCTGTCCGGCGTAGCGGCCATACCTGCGTCAGAAGTGTCCTACACTCGGGTGCGCTTCGCGCCAGCCTGTGTCTTCACGCGGCGGCGCCGTTCGCCGAACCTTTCCTCGGCCGTGCGCCCAGTCGACCACGTTCCAGAACGCCTCGATGAATTCGGGCCGCCGGTTCTGATATTTCAGGTAGTACGCGTGCTCCCAGAGGTCGAGGATCAGCAGCGCCGCATGTGGCCACGTGGCAAGCAGGGTTTCATGATCCTTGAGCTCGACGATCTCGCATCTTCGCGGGTCTTCGGATCGAGCGCCAGCGCGACCCAGCCGCTCGCGAATTGTCTTCGCGGCGACATCGCTGAACTTCTTGCGGAAATGCCTCGAACGAGCCGAAGGCCGCATCGATCGCATCCGCGAGCGTGCCGCGCGGCGCGCGCGCCGCGCCCGGCGGCGCCATCGAGTTCCAGAAGAAGTCGTGGTTCAGATGGCCGCCGCCGTTGTTCGTCACGGCGGTGCGGATGGCCTCGGGTAGTTTGGCGGAGTCGCGCAGCAGGTCCGCGAGCGTCGTCGATGCAGCCCGGAGTGCTTCGCCGCAGCGCCTCGTTGAGCTTCTTCACGTAGGTCGCGTGGTGCTCGCGGTGATGCAGCTGCAATGTCTTCTGGTCGATGTGCGGCTCGAGCGCGTCGTAGGCATACGGCAGGTCGGGCAGGCGTGAATGGATATGTCTGGCGGGAAACGTCGGTGGGCACGTTGCTGCACCTGGGCTGAACGTGAGCCTCAGTGAGTAGCGTAGGGACATCTCGGCATGACTTCGACAGTGTCAGCCGACGACGCACTGATCAGGTAAGACCTTTCCGCGCCGGCGCTCGCTGCGGCGTGGGCCGCAAACAACGCTTTTCGCCTGCACCGACAGAGAACACCCACAGGGCTCCGACGGAGAGGGACTACAGCGATGCGTGGACGCCACCGAGTGCTGCCGCCACGGGGCGACCACGTAACTTGGCGCACGTTGTTAGGTCAACTCAAGGACGTGACTCATGAAGTCTCAAATCACGGCAGCACTCGCCGCATCTCGCTCGGTCGCACTGGTGCCGGCCGCTTTTGCCCAAGAGCAGATGAGATCTCCGGCTTCTACATCGGCGGCGGCGTGGGCCAGTTCAATGCCGGGATCGACGACGTCGACGACGTCGACGCCACGGTCGATGACTGGGATGAAGACGACACCGCGTACAAGTTCTTCGCGCGGTTATCGCCTGAATCGCTTCCTCGGCGTTCGAGCTCGATTACATCAACCTGGGTGAGCCCTCGGGCGCCGTGGTGCCGGGGTTCAACGTGGATGCCGCGGTCGACGGTTTCGCGCCGTACGTCGTGGGCACGATTCCGCTCGGGCCCGTACTTCGAGGTCTTTCGGCCGGCCGGCTACTACTTCTACGACGCGACCCGCGGCGTGGAAGACGACGCTCGACGGCCGCGTGGAGTTCGACGAGGAGTCGGAGGACTCTCGTGTATGGCGCTGGCATCGGCGCGAACATCGGCGAGAAGTTCAACGTCCGCTTCGAGTACGAGAAGTTCGACCTCGAAGGGCCTGGATGATGCCGACGCGCTGTGGCTGAACGGCCGCCTGGCGCTTCTAAGGCGGTGCCGGGTCGGGAAACCGGGATAACTCCGCCCACGACCTGTCACAAACGAGAGGGGCGCTTCACCGACGCGGCCCCTCTTCGAGTATCCCGGCGTCCGCGGACTGTCAGACGCGCTTGTCGCGGATGGCGTCGAGCAACAGCTCGAAGTCGCCGGTCTTGGGCACATAGGCATCCGCACCCGCGGCCAGCGTGTGACGGATCATCTCCGGATGCGAATGCCCGGAGAACACGATGATGGTGATCTTGCTGCCGTTGCCGCGCACGGTCTTCAGCACGTCGATGCTGGAACGGCCCTGCAGCTCGAGGTCGAGCACGATGACGTCGGCCTTGTGTTCGGCGGTGCTCGCGATGACCGCGTCGACATCGGACGCCGTGCCCACGCATTTCAGGTCCGGCTCCGCGGAGATCAGCGTGACCAGCAGGTCACGCAGGTCATCGTTGTCTTCGGCGACCAGGACTCGAATGGGGTGCGCGCTCATGACGCGTGAAGAGTACCTGCGTTGAGCGAAGGGCGGCTATTGTCGCAGGCGCACGACGGGACCGCGAATTCAATCGGCCAGCGCGATTGCCGGGTCGTACCCTGGCTGTCGCGGCGCCGATTACCGCAGCGTCCAGGAGTGGCGGTGGCTCGTTCGGCCCAGGCCTCGCCGCAGCCACTCCACGCCCGCGTTCGGCGCGCATGCGAGTCGATGACGGCCCGCAGTTCGACGCAGCCGCTCGAGCTTGATACTGCTCCAGGCCGGCGGGCGATCAGCGCGGACGCGACGAGCGTCGCTCGAAGGCATGCACGCGCGGCGTTCCGGTCATGGTTCTGGCCATGGCTGGTGCCAGTGTGCACAAGATGGCCTCCGCAAAGCCGCTTCACCCGCGCTGATTGTGTCGTAGGACGGCGCCGCAGCTGCGGTATTTCGCCGCTGCTGAATCGGGTCTAATTACGTCAACCGGAGGTGCCACATGGCCAGGAAAGCGAAAGGACAGAAGGTCCAGGGCGAGGGCGATTACGAGGCCACGCGCCGCTATCGCAAGCGCACCGAAGAATTCCTGAAGAACAACGACGTGGAGAAGGCGGCGGTGCGCGCCGCGCCGGCGACTCGCGAAGGAAGCCGAGGACATGGAAGCGGCCGAGGCGGCCGGCAAGAAGCGTGCGAAGGGCGAGGATCCGGCGCTGCGCCGGCGAGCCGCGCCGCGTGTCGAGCCGTCGACGCGCGGCAAGAGTTCCCGCCACTAACTAGTTAACGGGGGCTGCCGCCTCAGCCGAAGAACTTGCGCAGCGCCTGGTAGGTGGCGTCAGGCGCTTCTTCGGCCAGCATGTGCCCGCTGTCGATTTCCTCGCCGCGCACGTCGCTGGCCCATTCCTTCCAGATGCGCGAGGCGTCGTACCACTTCGGGATGACGCCCTTGTCGCCCCACATCACGAGCGTCGGGCATTCGATCTTGCGCGTGCCGCGATCCGCCTGGTCCTGCTGGAAATCGACGCTGACCGCCGCGCGGTAGTCCTCGCACATGGCGTGGATCGCGGCCGGGTCGCGCGCGTTCTGCAGGAAGTCTTCGTACGCCTCGAAGTCCGAGGAGCCCTGCCCATGGCGGAACAGGAACGCAGATGGGATCGGCGCTGATCATGCGCTCGGGCAGCGGATGCGCCTGCGCGAGGAAGAACCAGTGCCAGTAGCCCATGCCGAAGCGCCAGTCGGCGCGTCGCAGCGTGTCGCCCGTGGGCACGATGTCGAGCACCGCGAGCTTGCTCACCGCGGCCGGTGAATCGAGCGCCAGGCGATACGCACACGCGCCCGCCGCGGTCGTGGCCGGCGACGAGGAATTTTTCGAAGCCGAGCTTCTTCATGACCTCGATCTGGTCGCGCGCCATCGCGCGCTTCGAATAGGTCTCGTGATTGGCGCTGGACTCGGGCTTGCTGCTGCCGCCGTAGCCGCGCAGGTCCGGGCAAACAACCGTGTAGTGCTCGGCGAGCCGCGGCGCGACCTTCGACCACATGGCGTGGGTCTGGGGGAAACCGTGCAGCAGCAGCAGCGGCGGACCGGAGCCGCCCTGGCGCAGGCGGATGGTGACTTCGTCGGTCTCTACGTGTTTGAGCTCAAATCCATCGAACACGGCACCCTCGACTGATCTTCGTGTGGCGAGGACCTGGAAGCGTCGCGCGACGCGTTCACCCTCGTCATCGACGAGGGTCAGTATGTGCTCGCCGGGGTCGATGTCCAACGACTGCTGGTGAAAAGTGTGCGTTTCTCCCAGGTATTGGCCATCGAGATGCCAGTAGAGCGTGGCATCCGCGGCGGCGCGCGACGGCCTCGAAAACCGTGCGGCCGCGCTTGCCGTCGAGCTCGCGCGGGATCAGGACGCGCGCGTTGGGCTCGGGATAGAGCAGCGCGAGCGCCGCGCGGCCGCGTCGCGCTGCGGCCGGACAATCCTGGCGCGCACGCGCGGCAGCGGGCGGTATTCCGCGTGCACGCGGCGGTAGTAGAACTCCTGCGCCGGCGGCAGCACGAACCAGCTGGCGTGCGCATGCGGCCGGGCGATTCGCAATCGCCGTCGCACGCGCGCCGCGCCGGCAGTCGAGATGCACGCGCAGGTTGTGAGGCGAGAGCGCAGTCGAAGTGGCTGTCGCTTCGGTACCCAGCGCGCTCGTGGTTTCGCAATCCGCGGCAGCGCAGGTAGCCGTCGTTGGCGCAGACTCGATCGCGCGCAGCGCGTGCGTCGGGCAGGTCGAACCAGGCGCTCGCGCGGCAGACCGTTGAACAGTCCGAACATCAGGGGCGCGGCCATGGTCGGAACCGGTGAGGCCCGGGCGGCCTTCGCCACTCGCATTGCCGACCCACACGCCGACCGTGTAGCGCGAGGTGCGTGCCCACGGCCCAGCCGTCGCGCAGGCCGAAGCTCGTGCCGGTTTTCCAGGCGATGCGCGCGGCTGACGCGAAGCTGCGCCAGTGCGCCTTCCTCGCCGGGACGCGGCACCTCGAGCAAGGCATCGAGCGTGAGCCAGGCGCTGCCGGTGCTGATGGGCGTGTCGCCGCGGCGCCGGACCCGGCGCACCGGGAGCAGCGCGCTGGGCTCGCGGAAGCGCGGCGCGCGTGTCGGCGGCGCCGGCGCGCGCGATCGCGGCCAGGCTCGCGTACATGCGCGGCGATGTCCCAGAGATTGCCTTCGGCGCCGCCCAGGATCAGCGTGAGGCCGTAGTCGTCGGCGGGACGCGTCAGCGTGCGTCATGCCCGCGTCGCGCAGCAGGTCGGCGAAGCGCGCCACGCCGTAGGTCTTGAGCATGCGCACCGCGGGCACGTTGAGCGAGTGCGCCAGCGCTTCGTCGGCGCGCACGGCGCCGCGATACTGCCGGTCGAAGTTTTCGGGCGAGAATCCTTCGTAGTGCGTCGGAACGTCGGGCAGCAGCATGCGCGGCGTGAGCGAGCCGTCCTCGAGCATGGCGGCGTAGAGCAGCGGCTTGAGGATGCTGCCGGTGCTGCGCGGCCGGCGGATGATGTCGACGGCGCATGCCCGTTCGGGAAGGGGACGAGGCTCCTTGAGCTGTCCCCTTTTTCTAGGAAACAGGAATGTCCCCATTTGCATTGCCGACGTAGGCGAGCACTTCGAAGCGTCTGGTTGTCGATGACGATCGCCGCGGCGTTGTTGACCTGCTGGCGCGCCAGCATCGCCGAGTGCTCGTTCGAGCTGCGCGTGCCGCGTTCGCCTGCAGCCGCGCATCGAGCGTGGTGCGCAGCCGGTGCCGCGCCGGGATACTGCAGCGCGCAGCGTCTCGAGCAGGTGCGGCGCGAGATCCGGCAGCTCGTGCGGCTCGGCGACCAGCGGCTCGGCCAGCGCCAGGTCGAGGTCCAGCGCCGTCAGGTCGCCGGCATCCGCAGCCGGCTGCAGCAGCTGATCGCGCTTGGCCGCAGCCGCTCGCGATTGCGCGAGACGTGCACCAGCGAGGGATTGTTGGGCAGCACCGCGAGCGTCGCGGCCTCGGCCCAGGACAGATCGCTGCGGCCCGCGTCCGAAATATCGCCACGACGCGGCCTCCAGCCCCACCACGTTTCCGCCGAACGGCGCGTTCGCCGGCATACAGCGCCAGCAGCTCGTCCTTGTCGTAAGTGCACTCGAGCCGCAGCGCCAGCAGCATCTCGCCGAGCTTCTCGCAGATACGCTGCGGCCCTCGCGGTCCTTCGCGCGAGCGCGCGCCAGCTGCATCGTCAGCGTGCTGCCACCGCTCACGACGCGCCCGTCGCGACGTTCAGCTCATCGCGCGCGCGATCGCCAGCGGATCCACGCCCAGGTGCTGCTCGAACCGCTTGTCCTCGTACACGAGCAGCGCGCGCCGGAATTTCGTCGGGCACTTGCGCCGGCGGCGGGAAACCGCCATTGCCCATCGCGCGGCGATGCGCGCGCGACAGCAGCGTGCCGTCGCGCGCCTCGAGCACGTACGAACGCGGCGTCGCGAACAAGCGGCTCGGGCAGCATGCGCCACCACACCACCGCGCCGGCGATCACGCACGGCAGCGTCGCGCAGCAGGCGCCGGCGCACGCGCGGCGCACCTGCCGCCAGCGCACTGCGCCATGCACGTGCAGCGCGGCGCCGATCATCATTTGCCCGCCGGCACCACTTCGACCCACTGGCCCTTCTGCCGCGCGTGCTGCTTGGCGTCGTACATGGCCTCGATGCCCGCGCCCGGCAGATAGAACCGCCCGAGGTAGGCCGCGTTCAGCCGCGTCTCGAAGAAGATGGACTCCTCCGGCCGCCAGGCTGAAGTAGCGCTGCACGCGGTCGTCGCGGATGTCGGTGTACTCGGCCGTGCGCATCGACTGGTTGCGCCACGGCGCCGGCACCCACCAGAAGCGCTGCACGCTGCGGCGCGTCCAGCGTGCGTTCGCCCTCGGTCGCCACGTCCTCCAGGCGATCGTTGCGGATCTCCCAGCCCGCCGGCACGAGCTGCGTCAGCGCGAGGTTGTCGAGCGGCCGCTTGCCGGTGTTCTTCAGCGCGATCTGCGCGATGCAGGTCGCTGCCCTGCGCCAGCTTGCGCACGTCCACGGGCTTGCCGTCGGCGTCCTGTAGGCGATCTCGATGGACAAGGCCGTTGGCGGACGACGTCTTCCTCGCCGCTCGCGGGCGTGGCGCGCACCGCGGCGGTCACGATACAGCTTGCGATCCGAGGTGTTCTTCACCGCCAGCGGCATTCCCGGCCGCGGGCGGCGGCGGTAGTTCGAGCTTCGCCACCGGCGACTCGCCCTTGACCGTCTGCGGCTTGCGCCTGCTGCCTGCGCCGTGCATAGTCGAAGCTGAAGCCCTTGAACGGCTTCGTGCCCGTGTTCTGCGCCACCGCCACCAGCGCGAACGCCACCGACTGCGTGCTGTACCACTCGCCACTCGACAGCTGCGCCGCGATGTCGTCGAGCAGCGGCGCCCGTCTCGGCGTCGCGGCCCAGCAGTGTCATGCCCATGCAGCACCACCGCGCGGTCGCGCAGCAGCGAGCCGAAGGTGTACGGATTCGCGTCGGTGAACACGAACGCCTGCACGCTGCCGCCGTTGTCGGCCAGCGACCTGCGCCACTTCGGGCTTGCCCGCGAGCTTATAGGCGGAGGCCAGCATCCAGCGTTCGCCCAGCGCATCGAGCTCCGTTTCGCGCAGCCGGTTCATCGCGCCGATCTCCGGCGCCCCGCCAGCGCCAGCGTGTACAGGCGATACGCCTGCGCATAACGCGACCGGCCTCGAGCCAGGTCCTGCCGCTGTAGCTCGTACTCCGGTGGCACGTCGCCGCTAGTTCGGGCTCCACTGCTGCGCGGCGCTTTCTGGTAGCGCAGCCACGCCGCCTTCATGTCGCCGGGCAGCGTGTAGCCGGCCTTCTCGGCCTCGAGGAAGAAGTGGCCCGCGTAGGTCGTGCCCCAGTCGCTGCGCCAGTCGTGGTTCGGGTCCGTGTTCCAGACGCCCGGCCAGTAGGCGAAGCCGCCGCTCGGGTGCTGCAGGCTGCGCAGCCGCGCGAGGCCCGCGCGGATGTTGTTCTCGATCTCCAGCCGCCGGTTCTGGTCCATCCTGATCAGCGCCGGTAGATAGAGCTGCGGGAACACGCTCGACGTCGTCTGCTCGAGGCAGCCGTGCGGATAGTGGACGAGATAATCCAGGCGCCGCGTCGAGGTTCACCGGCGGCAGCGCCGAGACTTCGAGCGTGCGCCATCTGCGTGCCCGCGAGGCCGAAGCCGGCAGCGTGGTACTTCCAGCTCTCGCCGGGCGCAAGGTTCGCGCGCTGGAAGCGCGATGATCGGCACGTTCGGCGTGCGCACCTCGAGCCACACGTCGCTCACCGCGCGGTACTTGCCGCTGGTGGCGATCACGCGGATCTTGCCCTTGCCGAGCAGCGCTGCCGGATTTCAGCGTCAGGAAGCCGAGCTTCTCCTCGGGCTTCGTGAACGTGAGCGTGGCCGACGGCGTCACCCACCGCGCGCGAAGCGCGGATCCGTCTGCACCTCGAGCTTCACGTCCTTGATGGACGCCTCGCTCGTGAACACCGACACCGGCAGCGAGAACTGCTCGGCCGGGCCGATGACGCGCGGCAAGGTCGGCAGGATCATCAGCGCCTGGCGCACGAACACGGACTTGTCCGCGGAGCCATAGGCGCCGCCGTTGCCCGCCACCACCATGACGCGCACCGCGCCCACGTACTGCGGCAGCTCCACGCTGTGCGCTTTCTTCTCGCCGGCCTTGAGCGAGAACGGCCCGAGGAACTTCACCACCGGCGGGAAGCGCGACTTGCCTTCGTCGGGGTTGGTCGGCCGAGCCCGCGTCGCGAGCCGCCGAGCGCGAGCAGGCGATCGAGCTGGCCGCCGTAGGCGCCGGCGACTTCGTCGAACAGGTCCCAGGTCGAGACGCCGAGCGCCTCGCGCTTGTAGAACTCCGCGTGCAGGTTCGGGTGTCTTGAAGTTCGTGAGGCCTAACAACCCTTCGTCGACCACGGCGATGGTGTAGTCCATCGCGCGGCCCGAGGTTTCGCTGACCGTGAGCGACGCCTTCGACTGCGGCGCCCATTCGGCGGCCGTGGCGACCACGGGCGCGAGCTTGCGTCTGCGGGTCGGTCACCTTGAGCGGGATCACGCCATAGAGCCGGATCGGCCGGTCGTTGGTCTTGCCGGCATGCGGCTGCACCATGGTCACGGCGACGTACACGCACCGGCGCCATGTCCGCGGTGATCGGGATCTGTCACGCGGTTCGCGCCCGGCTGCGCCTCGAGCCAGCGCTGCTCGAGGATCGGCGCTGCCGTTCTCGAGCGTGAGCAACGCGCGGCCCTGCGAGGCCTCGGGCAGCTGCACCACCGCCGTCTCGCCGACCTTGTATTCCTGCTTGTCCGAAGTGAGCGTGAGGACGTTCGCCGCCGGGCCGGACTGCTCGCGCGTGCGCGCCGGCCCAGCTCGGCCAGTCGATGTAGAACACGCGGCCCGTGCAATGTCCGCCGTCGAGATCGCAGGCGCGCACGAGGTAGCGGCCCCACTCGGGATACTTGATCTCGAAGCTCCATCTGGCCGCGGCCGTCGCTGGTCGAGATCACCTGCTTCTGGATGAGGCCGGTGCTCTCGCTCTGCGCGTATTGCGCCAGCGAATCGCCGCTCTGGTCCCACCACCAGCGCCACTGCACCTTGTAGAGCGAGACCTGCAGGCGCGGGATGGACACCGGCTGCGCCCTCGACGTCGACGCTGGCGAATTCCACCGTGTGCCTGGTGTCGGTGAGCAACATGTCGCGCGCCGCATCGCCCTTGGGCAGCTTCAGGCCCACGTAGCGATCGAACGCCGCCACCGTGCGCGTCTCGCTGTTGATGCTGAAGGCGCCGCCGCGCTCGAACACGCGCGTGATGAACGTGGCATTCAGCATGCCCGGCACGTCGCGCGGCAGGTCGAGGTCCTTTTCGAATGAGGCCTTGCCGTCGGCGTCGAGCGTGCCGTCGAACACCGTGATCGGGCGCGCCGTTGAAGGTGCGCGCCGGATCGTCGAACATGAAATCGGCGTGTCGCGTGAACGCGGTGGCGGTGGGCGTCAAGTCGCACTTCGATGTTGGCGCGCAGGCCGGCGGCCGTGGCGCCCGAGAGCCACTGCGGAGCTCACGCATGCCTTTCAACGGCGAGCTTTCGATGACCGGCTTGTCGCCGAGGTCCGAGCTCGATCTTGAGCCGGTTCGGCATCACCGTTTCGACCTTCAGCGACTTGCTGAAAAGTGGCGCCGCCGACGATGCGCGGTGGCGTTCCAGTTGCCCGTGGGCGCGTCGGCCGCGGTCTTCAGCTCGAAGGCGTAGAACTGGCCCACGGGTCGTGGAGTTCGTCAGCGTCTGGACGAGCTGGCCGCGCGGATTGCGCAGCTCGAGCGTGACCGGGTGGTTCGCGCGGCAGCGTCTGGGTCTTGTCCTCGAGCGCGAACGTCAGGTAGATGGAATCGCCGGGTCGCCAGACGCCGCGGTCGCCGTAGAGATAGCCCTTGAGGCCGAGCGACGACGGTTTCGCCACCGACGTCGAAGTGGCTCACGGGCAGCGCCACGGCCGGCGCCACGCGCAGATAGCCCTTGCGGCCATCCTGCTCGGCGATCAGCGCGAAGGGCTGGCCTGCGCACGTCCAGCTCCAGCATGCCGTCGGCATGGGTGCTGCCGCTGGCGAGGACCTGGTTCTGGTAGTTGATCGCGTTGATCTTCACGCCCGCCAGCGGCTTCGCCGAGTCCAGCGCCGTGGCGACGGCGAGTAGTTTGCCGCGCGCGCCGCGCTTGGCGATCAGGCCGATGTTCGACGCCAGCAGGTTGCGCTGTGCGCGGATGTTCTGGCCGTAGCGGTAGTAAGCCGGCTTGCAGGGATCGTCGCGCTCGTTCCAGTTGCACGTCGCCGTACTCGTAGTACTCTTCCTCAGTAGTCCCAGATTGATAGCGGGCCTTGCTCGCCGTCTCCTGGTTGTTGAGCTCGGACTCGTCCACGCTCGAGGTTTCCGTGGCACCTCCCGGGCAGTCGTAGAGCGCGTCCTCCGGCGTCAGCGACAAGCTCAGCTGGAAGAGGCCGCCGGGGTGTTTGCGCATGAGCTCGGTGACGTCGAGGTCGTAACGCGTCCAGCGTGCCGGGTACGGGCGAGGCGAGCGGGATGGTCTTGCGCCACAACACGCGGCCCACGCGGCCGAGCTCGCGCGTGCCGCCGAGCGCAGTTCACCTGCAGGAACTGCGGAATGTTGGTCTCGAAAACCTGCAGCGCGGTCACGCGCACGGCACGCGCGCTCACCGCCTCGAACGGAACGGACAGTGTCTGCGCATCGGGCAGGATCACGCCGCGGCCGATGAAACGCACCTGCGGCTTGGTGTTCGGGAATTCGAGCTTGAACTCGCGTTCGCCGATCAGCGGCTGGCCGGAGCGGCTGCGGATCCCGGGCTCGAGCGTCAGCGTGACTTCGCCGTTCAGATCCTGGTTCACGTACAGCGTGAGCAGGTTGCGATCGATGCTGGTGGTGAATTCGCCCTTTGAAAGCCGGACCAGGCCCTTCAGATCCTGGCGTGCATCGAGCGCGTCGGAGAAGCTGCACCTGGATCTGGCGCTGGTCGTTGACTTCGACGGCCTGCGTCTGCGTCACGGCGAACTCGTCCAGCGCCGGGATGCGCCAGGACTTCGAGCCGGTGGTCTGGAGGCCGAGCGGCGCGCCATCCCAGGAAACGATCAGCTCCTGCTCCACTTTCTTCCTCGCGATGTCGCGGATGGCGAAGTCGTAGTCGCGCTCGCCGCCCTGCCAGCTCGACCGCAACCGGTTTGCCATCCAGCGTCGCCGCGCAGGATCTTCTCGACCAGCTCGCGTTTTTCGGAGTCGGCGGTCATGACCCCGCCGCGGAGCGTCATCAACTCGTTGCGCTGGTGCTCGACGTCGAGGCCGTCCGTGCGCACGTCGAAGTTCACGCCCAGCGTGGTCACTAGGAATTCGAAGGGCTTGGCGGCGGCAGCCACGCCGGTCAGACCCCGGGGCCAGCACTTCGATGCGATAGGCGTCCCGGGCGTGAACTCGGTTTCGGGCCGCAGCACGATTTCGCGCCGGCTCGCGAACACGGCGCGCGACTTCACCGCGGGGTGGATGCGGATGTTGCGCCGAGGCGTCGGCACCGACGCGTTCGCGTCGGCGATGACGTCGTTGGTGAACAGCACGCGAATCGGCGAGTGACGCGAGATGGCGCCATTGCTGTGCAGGCTGACGGCCGTGACCCACGAAGGATCCGGGCGGCTGGTGCGCGCGCTGGTTTTGATGGTGCCATCCGTGCAGCTCGCGGTGAGAAACACCGCCGAGGCCGTGAAGGCAGCGAGCAACTTGCGAATCATGAAAACTCCGGCGGGGAAGGGGTGAGCGAGGCAAGCTCAGTACAAGGCCGGAAGTTGTCGATGGCGTGCGGCAATTGTGGCGGAAAGTGGGGCAACTCCCGCTTTCCCGGCGAGCCGAGTCAAACGCGCGCCGCGCCGCGGCGGCCGGGCGTGAAACGGCCGATCGAAGCGCATATCCTCGCGACAACCGATTTCTGGGAGATCACCGTGATTCGAAAATTCCTGGCAGGCGTGATGAGCGTGGCGCTGAGCTCGATGGCAGCCGCGCAGGTCCCGGTCGCGGAGCTGGCCAAGCCGCCGGCGACGGCGACGCATTACGTCATCCAGTCCACGGGCAGCAAACACGGTGACTCGTGGCTGTGGACGACGGCGGACGGCACGCGCATGGCGCGCGAGAGCTGGATCCTGCGCGGCCAGGTGTTCGAGTTCGATTCGGCCGGAAAGCCCGGCAAGGACGGCATGCCGGCACAGCTGCAGGTCCGCGGCTTCTCGCCCACGGGTGACGCGGCGGAGTCCTTCAACGTCGCGCAGGGCAAGGCGACCTGGAAAAGCCAGGTGGACGCGGGCAGCGCGGCCTATGCGACGCCGGCTTTCTATTCGACGCAGGGTGGACCCATCGACAACACCGCCTGGTTCCTGGAACGCGTTCTCGCGAGCCCGGATCACACGATGAAGTTGCTGCCGGGTGGGCAGGCCCGCGCCGAGAAGCTGACCACTCTCGAAGTAGGTAGCGGCGCGAACAAGCAGACGGTGACGGCCTGGGCGATCACGGGTGTGGGCACTTCGCCCATTCCGATCTGGGCGGACGCCAAGGGCAGGTTCTTTGGCTTCGTGTTCTTCCTGTCGTGGTTGCCGGAGCAATATGCGACGGAGCACGTGCGCCTCAACGAGGCGCAATCGATCGCGATGGCGGCGCGCGGGCCGGCACTCGCGAAGTCGCTGGTCAGCACGCCGACCACACCGGTGGCCTTCACGAACGTGCAGGTTTTCGATGCGGACGCGAAGAAATTCCTGCCGGATCAGACCGTGCTCGTCGACCAGGGCAAGATCACGGCGGTGGGTGCGTCGGCGACCATGCGCCTGGCCTCGAACGTGAAGCTCATCGACGGCAAGGGCAAGACGCTGCTGCCCGGCCTGTGGGACTGCCACATGCACGTGGCCGACGACTTCACCGGCATCCAGGAACTTTCGATGGGTGTGACGTCGCTGCGCGACCCGGGCAATGACGACTCGCTCACCATCTCGCGACGCGAGCGCGTCGCCAGGGGCGAGCTGCTGATGCCGCATGTGTATCCCTCGTCGCTCATCGACGGCAAGGGTCCTAACACGGCGCAGGTGGCGAATGTCGCGACCAGCGAAGCGGAGGCGGTGGCGCTGGTCGACAAGGCCAAGGCCAATGGCTTCACGGGCGTGAAGTTCTACGGCACGTTGAATCCGGCGTGGTTGCCGGCGGCCGCGGGCGAGGCGCACAAGCAGGGTCTGCACGTGCACGGCCACATTCCGCAGGGCATGCGTCCGCTCGCCGCCATCGACGCCGGTTACGACGAGATCACGCACATCAACTGGATCATCATGCAGGCGATGCCCGATGACGTGATCAAGGCGTCGAACGGCATCATGCGATTCGAAGGGCCGGGGCGTTACGCGAAGGATCTCGATCTCAAGACCAACGCCGGCGTCCAGCAGATCATCGCGACCATGGCGCAGAAGGGCATCTACAGCGACCCGACCATGGTCGCGTTCGAAGGGCTCTACTATCCCGAGAACGGCGATCTGTCGCCGTCATACGCGCCGTTCGTCGGCACCTTGCCGCCGACCACCGAGCGCGGTTTCCGCAGCGGCGGTTTCGCCGTGCCGAAGGATCTGACGCGTGCCGACTATCGCAGGAGCTGGGCGAAGATGGTCGAGCTGCTCGGCATGATGCACAAGGCCGGCGTGCCCATCGTGGCGGGCACCGACGGCGCGGGCATCGAGATCATCCACGAGCTCGAGATCTACCAGCAGGCGGGCTTCACGCCGGCGGAGGCCATTGCCGCCGCCACCATCGTGCCGGCCAGGCTGGTCGGCATGGACAAGCAGACCGGCTCGATCGCGGTGGGCAAGACCGCGGACCTGGTGCTGGTCGAGGGCGATCCGTCGAAGCGCATCGGCGACCTGCGCCAGACGCGCGTGATCATGCTCGACGGCAAACTACTCGACGCGGATGCGTTGCGGAGCGCGGCCGGATTTTCCGGCCGGCCGAAGTAAGGGTCTACTCGCCGGCGACCTTGGCCGGCTTGATCCACACGCCTTGCGCGAGCGTGGTCGCGAAGGCCGCGCCGACGATGCCGGCGTCGGCGCGCAGTGCGCCCAGCTTGATCTTGGTGGGAACCTTCAGGTCCTCGCACAGGTGCGGATGATCGGCGGTGATGCCGCCGCACAGCACGATGAGGTCCGGCCAGATCAGCCCGTGCATGCGGTTCAGCACGTAGTTGAGCTCGGTCACGTAGGCATCCCAGTCGAGCTTGCGCTCCATGCGCGCGCGCCCGGAGGCGCGCGCCTCGGCCTCCATGCCGTCGAACTCGAGATGACCGAACTCGGTGTTAGGCACCAGCTTGCCATCGACGAACAGTGCGCTGCCGATGCCGGTACCCAGGCTCAACACCAGCACCGTGCCCATCACGTCGCGCGCGGCGCCGAAATGAACCTCGGCCAGTCCGGCGGCATCGGCGTCATTGATGGCCACGACCTTGCGTTTGAGTTTCATGGCGGCGGGCTCGGACAGCGGTTGCCCGATCCAGCTCTTGGCGACATTGGCGGCGGTGTACACGGTGCCCGCCACGACGACACCGGGAAAAGTCACGCCGGCCGGGAGGTTTTCGGTGCCGTCGGGCACGGCCTCCACCATGGCATGCATCATCTCGCTGACCGCGGACATGGCGGGCGAGGGTACTGAGCGGCGTTCGCCCACGAGGCATCCCTTGCTCAAGTCGACAATAGCCGCCTTGATGGATGAACCGCCGATATCGATCCCGATTGCTTGTCGGTGCATTCCGCAATTTCCCGCAACAATGTTGGTGCAACGCGCCGCGGAGTATGCACCTGCTTGCAGTCTCCGTGCCCCGGTACGCGAAGGTGCATATGATAGCGGTACCCGGCGCCCGTCATAGTTCTTGCAGGCAATGTCGGGCAGTCAAAAAGAATTGTCCTGAAATGTCTCGTTGCAGAGAGAAAGGTAGTTCGAGTGCTGAATGAGCCCACGCTGACGGCTGGATCGATTCTCAGGCGCGGCAGTCTGCGTGCCGTGATTTACGACCGCCTGACACGCAGCCTGGGCAAGGAGCCGGAGACCGCGACGCCACGCGACATATACGACGCGTTATCGCTCGGCATACACGAGGAATTGTCCGCACGTTGGCTTGCGACTCAGCGGCGTGTCGCACGGGCGCGCGTCAAGCGGCTTTGTTATCTCTCGGTGGAATTTCTGCCGGGACGTTCACTGGTGAATGCTCTCGCGAGCCTCGATTCCGAACTGATCGAGGAGGCACGGGCGGCTGTTGCCAGCATGGGACACGATTTCGATTCGGTGGTGCAGCTCGAGGTGGACCCGGGCCTCGGAAATGGCGGTCTCGGCCGGCTCGCGGCCTGTTTCCTCGATTCGCTCGCCACGTTGCAATTCCCCGCGACCGGCTACGGCATCCGCTACGACTACGGCATTTTCACGCAGTCCATCGACACCGAAGGCGCGCAGCGCGAGTCGGCCAGCACCTGGCTGCGGCTGCACAACGTATGGGAAACACCCAGATCCGACGCGCGTTACATCGTGCGCTTCGGGGGACGCGTATTGACGACGCATGACGTGGGAGGAGCGCAGCGCTCGCGCTGGGTCGAGACGCAGGACATCCTCGCGGTGGGCTTCGATCATCTGGTGCCGGGAAATCGCAGCCCCACGGTGAATCATCTGCGGCTGTGGTCGGGACGCGCGCTGCAGCCGTTTCACATCGAGGATTTCAATGCCGGAAATTATCCGGCCGCCGTCGAGGACCAGGTCGAAGCGAAGAATCTTTCGCGCGTTCTGTATCCGGACGATTCCACGCCGCAGGGCAAGGAGCTGCGTTTCAAGCAGCAGTATTTCTTCGTGAGCGCCAGCATCCAGGACATCCTGGCAACCCATCTCGCCGAAGAGCGCTCGCTGGAACAATTGCCCGGCGCACTCGCGATCCAGTTGAACGACACGCATCCGACGCTGGCGATTCCCGAGCTCATGCGCCTGCTCATGGACCAGTACGACATGGCCTGGGCCGCGGCCTGGGATATCTGCAGGCAGGTGTTCGGCTACACCAATCACACGCTGCTGCCGGAGGCGCTGGAAACCTGGCCGGTGCAGTTCTTCGAACGCTTCCTGCCGCGCCACCTCGAGATCATCTATCGCATCAACGAGGAATTCCTGCTGGAGGTGGAAAAGCGCTTCAAGGGTGACGGCGCCGCCAAGACCACGCTGAGCATCATCGCGGAGTCGTACGGCCGGCGCGTGCGCATGTCGCATCTGGCCGTCGTGGGCAGCCACAAGGTCAACGGTGTCGCCAAGCTGCACTCCGAGCTCATGCAGAAGACCATCTTCTCGGGCTTCGCGCGCATGTTTCCGGACCGCTTCATCAACGTCACCAACGGCATCACCGTGCGCCGCTGGCTCAAGCAATCGAATGTGCGCCTGTCGCGCCTGCTGACCGAGCGGCTGGGGTCCGCGTGGGAAAACGATCTCGAAGAGCTCGAGCGCCTGCGCTGGGCGGCCGACGACCCGGGTTTCCGCGCGCAGTTCCGCGACATCAAGCGGGCCAACAAGATCGCGCTGGCGGAAGAAGTGGATCGGCGCACCGGCATCGACGTGTCCGTGGATTCGCTGTTCGACGTGCAGGTGAAGCGCATCCACGAATACAAGCGGCAGCTGCTGAACATTCTCTACGTGGTCACGCGCTACAACCGCATCAAGGCAAAACCCGACGAGCACTGCATCCCGCGCACCGTGATGTTTGCCGGCAAGGCCGCGCCCGGCTACGTGATGGCCAAGGCCATCATCCGGCTCATCAACAATGTGTCGACCACGATCAACCAGGATCCGCTCACGTTGGCGAAGCTCAAGTGCGTATTCCTGCCGGACTACGATGTCTCGCTGGCGCAGATGATCATGCCGGCGGCCGATCTCTCCGAGCAGATCTCCACGGCCGGCATGGAGGCCTCGGGCACGGGCAACATGAAGCTGGCGCTCAATGGCGCGCTCACCATCGGCACCCTGGACGGCGCGAACATCGAGATCCGCGACTCGGTGGGCGAGCAGAACATCTTCATCTTCGGACTCACCGCGGACCAGGCGTCTTCGTTGCGCGCCAACGGCTATCGGCCGCGCGAGATCGTCGCCGCCAATCCGGAGCTCGCAAATACGCTGGAAATGATTCGCAGCGGCGCCTTCTCGCGCGGCGACAGTGAATACGCACGCATGATCGTGGATCGACTGACTTCCGACGGCGAGCCGTTCCTGGTGCTGGCCGATTTCGCCGCGTACTGCGCGGCGCAGGACCGCGTCGATGAGTTGTACCGGACGCCCGAGGAGTGGAGCCGGCGCGCGGTGCTCAACACGGTGGGCATGGGGCCTTTCTCCAGCGATCGCAGCGTGCGCGAGTACGCCGACAGGATCTGGAACATCCGGTCAGTAATATAGGTATGGGGTCAGACCCCATTTGCTAGAAAATGGTGCCAGACCTTAAACGATGGTAATGAATCACAAGATGCTTCATGGCGAGGTCTGGCACCATTTTCAGGAAATGGGGTCTGACCCCATTCTTCTCTGATGGCCAGCAAATCCGGCAAGTTGACCAAGGCCGAAATCGGTTCGCTGCTGCAGGCGGCGCACCACGAGCCGCGCTCGCTGCTCGGCTACCACGAATTTCCGCGCGCCGAAGGCACGCCGCTCGCCATGGTGCGCGTGTTCGAGCCGGACGCGGAGTCGGTCGCGGTGTTCTGGGAAGACGACGCCGCCGAGGATGCGCACGACCTCAAGCGCGTGCACGAAGCCGGCATCTTCGAAGGCAGCATCCCGTATCGCCGCCCGTTGATGCCGTATCGACTGCGCGTGCGCTTTCCCGGCGGGCACGAAGTCACCAGGCACGACACGTATTTCTTCTCGCACGAGCTCTCGGATTTCGACCTCTATCTATTCGGGCAGGGCCGGCACTACGCGCTGTACCACAAGTTCGGCGCGCATCCGCGCGTGCGCGACGGCGTCTCCGGCGTGCACTTCGCGGTGTGGGCACCGAATGCCAAGCGCGTCAGCGTGGTCGGCGACTTCAACATGTGGGACGGGCGCAAGCACGCCATGCAGGCGCGCGGCAGCTCGGGCGTGTGGGAGTTGTTCGTGCCGGGCATCGGCGAGGGTGCCAGCTACAAGTACGAGCTCCGCTCGCAGCGCGGCGACATCCTGCTCAAGTCCGATCCCTTCGGCTTCCGCATGCAGTTGCGCCCGGACACGGCATCGATCGTCGCGGACCTCGACGGCTACACCTGGAGCGACGAAGCCTGGATCCGGCAGCGTGCAACCACCGACTGGCGCCGCTCGCCCATCAATGTCTACGAAGTGCATCTGTCCAGCTGGCGCCATGCCTGGGATCGCAAGCCGCCGTTCTACAGCTGGTCCGAGGCGGTGGAGCACCTGATTCCGTACGTGGTCGACATGGGCTACACGCACATCGAGCTCATGGGCGTGGCCGAGCATCCCTTCGACGGCTCCTGGGGTTACCAGGTGGCGGGCTACTACGCGCCCACGTCGCGTTACGGCTCGCCGAAGGATTTCATGGCCTTCGTCGACAAGTGCCACCAGGCCGGCATCGGCGTGTTGCTGGACTGGGTGCCGGCACACTTTCCGAAAGACGCGCACGGCCTGGCCGAGTTCGACGGTTCGGCGCTGTACGAGCACGAGGACAAGCGGCTCGGCGAGCACATGGACTGGGGCACGAAGATCTTCAACTTCGGACGCCACGAGGTGAAGAACTTCCTGGTGGCGAATGCGCTGTACTGGATGGAGCGCTACCACGTCGACGGCGTGCGCGTGGACGCCGTGGCCTCGATGCTGTACCTCGACTACAGCCGCAACCCGGGCGAGTGGGTCCCCAACCGGTACGGCGGCCGCGAAAATCTCGAGGCGCTGGAGTTCCTGCGCGAGTTCAACGTCGTCGCACACCGCGAGCATCCGGGAGTCCTGACGATTGCCGAAGAATCGACGGCATTCCCCGGTGTATCGCGTCCCGTGCACCTGGGCGGAGTGGGCTTCTCCTTCAAGTGGAACATGGGCTGGATGAACGACACGCTCCACTATTTCGAGAAGGATCCCGTCTACCGGCGCCACGAGCACAACAAGATCACCTTCTCGTTCATGTACGCCTGGACCGAGAACTTCATCCTGCCGATCTCGCACGACGAAGTGGTGCACGGCAAGCGCTCGCTGCTCGACAAGATGCCCGGCGACGAATGGCAGAAGCGGGCCAACTACCGCCTGTTCATGAGTTACATGACGGCGCATCCCGGCAAGAAGCTCATGTTCATGGGATCCGAGTTCGGGCAGTGGCACGAGTGGCGCGACCACGAACAGCTCGACTGGCCGCTGCTGAAGGACGCGAAGCACCAGGGTCTGCGCGACCTGAGCCGTGAGCTGGCGAGGCTCTATCGCAACACTCCGCAGTTCTACCTGAGCGACTGTGAAGCCAGCGGCTTCCGCTGGATCGACCTGCACAATTCCGACGAGAGCGTGTTCGCCTTCCTGCGCCAGGAACACGGCCACGTGCCCATCGTGTGCGTGTTCAATGCGACGCCGGTGCCGCGCGAGGACTACTGGCTCGGCGTTCCGGATCCGGGCCGTTACGAAGTGGTACTCGATTCGGACTTCCCGGGCTTCGGCGGCGCCGGTTTTGCCGGTGTCGCCGGCTACGACGCCTTCGAGCACGTCGTGCACGGCTATCCCTACGCGCTGCGCATCAAGCTTCCGCCGCTGGCGGCGGTGTTCCTGAGGCGAACTACGTGAAGGCAGGGTCGCCCGAACCCTTGGGCGCCACCTGGACCGGAGAAGGCGTCAACTTCGCGATCCGCTCGCGCGCCGCCACGCGTGTGGACGTGTGTCTGTACGACTCGAGCGGCGCGCGCGAGACCGCGCGGCTGACCCTGTCGAGCCGAACCGGCCCGGTGCATCACGGCTTCGTCGAGCGCGAGCTGGCGCGCGTGGGCACCTTGTACGGCATCCGCGTGCACGGCGCCTACGATCCACGCGAAGGGTACCGCTTCAATTCGAACAAGCTGCTGCTGGATCCCTGGGCGCGCGACATCGTCGGCGAGCCGAAGTGGCACCCGAGCGTCTTCGGCTACGACGCCGCGGATCTCGAAGGCCTGGGTCCCAGCCTCGTCGACAGTGCCGACGCCATGCCACGCTGCCGCGTCATCGACGGTGCCTTCGACTGGGAAGGCGACCGCCAGCCCGCGGTGCCCTGGCGCGATACGCTGATCTACGAGTTGCACGTGAAAGGTTTCACGCAGCTGCACCCGGACGTACCGCCGCACTGGCGCGGCAAGTATCTCGCGCTGACCGTGCCGGCCGTGATCGATCACCTGAAGTCGCTGGGCGTCACCGCGGTGGAGCTCATGCCGGTGCACGCCTTCACCGACGAAGGCTTCCTGCGCGAGCGTGGTCTCAGCAACTACTGGGGCTACAGCACGCTGGCGTGGTTCGCGCCCACGCATCGTTACGCGGTCGAGGACCCGGTGGTGGAGCTCAAGCAGGCGGTCAAAGCGCTGCACAAGGCCGGCATCGAGGTGATTCTCGACGTGGTCTACAACCACACGGTCGAGGGCAACGAGAAAGGGCCTACCTATTCGTACAAGGCCATCGACAACCGCGCCTATTACTTCCATCGTGCCACCGACCGGCGGCTGTACGACGACGTCACCGGCACGGGCAACACCGTGGCCTGCGACCACCCCATCGTGCAGGCCGACATCCTGGCCTCGCTGCGCTATTTCGCCGAGGAATTCCGCGTCGATGGATTCCGTTTCGACCTGGCCACAGTCTTGGGACGCGACCGTTCCGGTTTCAATTCCAACTCGCCGTTTTTCGCCGCGTTGCGCGCCGACCCGGTGCTGGCCTACGTCAAGCTCATCGCCGAGCCCTGGGACGTGGGACTGGGCGGTTACCAGCTGGGCAACTTTCCCGCCGGCTGGAGCGAATGGAATGACCGGTACCGCGACACCATGCGCGCGTTCTGGCACGGCGGGCGGCGCATGCTGGGCGGTTTCGCCGAGCGCTTCGCGGGTTCCTCGGACCTGTTCCGCCGTAATGGCCGCAAACCCACGGCCAGCATCAACTTCGTCGCGGCGCACGATGGTTTCACGCTGCGCGACACGGTGACCTACAACGAACGTCACAACGACGCCAATCTCGAGAGCAATCACGACGGCCACTCGAACAACCAGAGCTGGAATTGCGGCGTCGAAGGCGAGACCAGCGACGTGCACGTCAACGCCTTGCGCCGCCGGCAGGTGCGCAATCTGCTGACGACGCTGTTCTTCGCGCAGGGCGTGCCCATGCTGCTGGCGGGCGACGAGCTGTATCGCAGCCAGCGCGGCAACAACAACGCGTATTGCCAGGACAATGAGACCAGCTGGATAGACTGGGGCGGTCTCACGGCGGACGACTCGCTGCTGCAATTCGTGCGCGGACTCGCCGCGCTGCGCCGTGCGCGTCCCGAGCTGCGACGCGACACCTTCCTGAAAGGCGCGTTGCACGCCAGTCACGCGCGCGACATCTCCTGGTGGCATGCGGGCGGTCACGAGATGGCCGACCAGGAATGGAACGATGCCGAACTGCGCACGCTGGCCGTCGGGCTCGGCGGCACGGCATCCTCGCCCGACATGTTGCTGCTGTTGAATCCCACCGAGTCGGAATGCGAATTCCAGCTGCCGTCGTTCAAGGGCAGCAGCGGCTGGGATGTGGTCATCGACACCGCGCATCCGGTCGGCGTGCTGTCGGGATTCCGCCTGCCGGAAGGACCGGTCAAAGTGGGTCCATACCAGACCCTGGCGCTGCAGCGTGTCCGCTGAGCCTCATTCCAGCGAGAAACTGCGCCCGCTGATCGAGCGCCTGGCCCGTGCACGCGGCATCGGCGACGCGTACCACTCGTACCAGGGCGAGCTCAAACAATTCTCGCTGAAGACCAAGTCGGCCATCCTGGGCGCGATGCATTGCCGGCTGGACGATGCAGTCATCCTCGACGAGCAGATTCGCGAGTCGGAAGCGGCGCATCCGAATGGCTTGTTAGGCGACGTGGTGGTGTTGCGCAGTGGCGCGCGCGCCGCCCGCCTGAATACACCGGCCATCGAGCACAATGCGCTGCTGCGCTGGACCGTGGAGCTCGAGGGCGGCGGCGAGCGCAGCGGCGAGAACCGCGCCTGGGATCTGCCGGAACGCGGCTCGCATCAGCTGGACGGGCGCTGGTTCGTGCTGCGCGATCTGGCGCTGCCGGATCTTCCGCCCGGATATCACCGCTTGCGAGTCGAGCTCGAGTTCGCCGGAGCCGAGACTTGCCCGTTGATCGTCGCGCCCGACAAGTGCCACGAGCCGGCCGCACTGACCGCGGGTGGCAAGCTCTGGGGCGTGGCGGTGCAGCTGTACACGCTGCGCTCGGAGCACAACTGGGGCATAGGCGATTTCACGGATCTCATGGAAGTGCTGCGGCTGGCGGCGGCGCAGGGCGCGGACTTCGTCGGCATCAGCCCGGTGCACGCGCTGTTTCCGTCGGATCCGACGCTGTACTCGCCGTATAGCGCCTCCAGCCGCCATGCGTTGAATGTCTTCTACATCGACGTGTCCGCGGTCCTCGAAGTGCAGGGCTCGCGCCGTGCGCAGGCCATCATGTCCGACCCGGGTTTCCGCGCGCGCCTCGGCAAGGTGCGCGCCGCGACCCAGGTGGATTATCCGGCCGTGGCCAGTCTCAAGATGCCGGTGCTCGAGGCGGCTTTCGAACGTTTCCGCACCGAGCATCTCGCGCGTCACACGGCGCGCGCCGCGGCATGCCGCGCCTTCCTGCGCGAGCGCGGCGAGGCGATGCGCCTGCACACACTCTTCGACGCCATCGACGCGCACCTGCGACGAACCCATGGCACGGGCGCGGGTTGGCACAACTGGCCGGAGGAGTACCGCCATCCGGCGAGTGCCGCCGTGAAAAAATTCGCCGAGACTCATGCGGACGCGGTGGATTTCCACGGCTACCTGCAGTGGCTCGCGGCCGAGCAGCTGGCCGCGGTGCGCCACGTGGCGCGCCAATTGTCGTTGAATGTCGGCCTGTACGGCGATTACGCCGTGGGCGTGAATGCCTCGGGCTCGGAGACCTGGTCGGACCAGTCGCTGTACTGCTCGGGCGCCGCCATCGGTGCGCCGCCCGATCCCATCGGCCTGGGCGGGCAGGAGTGGGGTATACCGCCGCAGGATCCGCGCGCGCTCAAGCGCGCCGCCTATGCACCCTTCGTGGCGCTGATCCGCGCCAGCATGCGCAACTGCGGAGCACTGCGGCTGGACCACGTGATGGCGCTGTTTCGCCAGTGGTGGGTGCCGCGCGGCTTCAAGTCGGCGGAAGGCGGCTACGTGCACTACCCACTGGAAGAATTGTTAGGCGTGGTCGCGCTCGAAAGCCAGCGACAGCAATGCCTGGTGGTCGGCGAAGACCTGGGCGTCGTGCCCGATGAAATTCGCCGCGCGCTGCCGCAGTTCGGCGTCTACCACTACAAGGTCGTCATGTTCGAACAGAAGAACGGCGAGTTCGTCGCGCCCGCCGACTATGTGCGTCACGCGCTGGCAACGGTGACGACTCACGATCTGCCCACGCTGCATGGCTGGTGGAGCGGTCACGATATCGACCTGTGGGAAAGGCTCGGCTTCTATGCGGACCAGGACCAGGCTGCCCAGGTGCGCGCCCAGCGGCGCGACGATCGCGAGCGGCTGCTGCGCGCGCTGCGGCGCGTGGGACTGTGGGCCGGGGACGGTGTACCCGAGTTCTCCGCTGAACTCGCGCGCGCCGTGCACGTCTATCTCGCCAGGAGCGAGGCCGCGCTGGTGACCGTGCAGCTCGAGGACATGATCGGCATGCTGGAGCCCGTCAACGTTCCGGGGACCAGCAGCGAGTATTCCAACTGGACGCGGCGCATGACGGCGAGCGCCACGGAAATCTTCGCACGTGCCGACGTGCGTGCGCTGGCCACCGCGGTTACCGAGGCCCGACGTGAACATTGACAGTGCCCTGTTGCAGTCCCTGATCTACACCGCGCAGCGCGCCGGTGGCGCCATCATGGCCGTGTACGCCACGGACTTTTCCGTGCAGGCCAAGGCCGACAGCTCACCGGTGACCCTCGCCGACGAGGCGGCGGAGAAGATCATCCTGGCGGATCTGGCCCGGATCGCGCCGTCGACGCCGGTGGTGGCCGAGGAGGCCGTGTCCGCCGGCAAGGTGCCGATAGTCGCTGATCAGTTCTTCCTGGTGGATCCGCTCGACGGCACGAAGGAGTTCATCGCCCACCGCGACGAGTTCACGGTGAACGTGGCGCTCATCGAGGCCGGCCAGCCCGTGATGGGCGTGGTATTCGCGCCCGCGCGCCACGAGCTGTACTGGGGTGACGTGCGCGCCGGCAAGGCGGGGCGCATCGATGCCGACCCCGACGGCACCATGCCATCCCTGGGCACGGCCATCAGCGCGCGCCGGCTGCCCGCCGAGGGCCTGGTCGCGGTGGCCTCGCGTTCGCATCGCTCGCCCGAAACCGATACCTTTCTCGCTAACTACCCTGTCACGGAGTTCCGCTCCATCGGCTCCTCGCTCAAGTTCTGCCTGGTGGCGAGCGGCGATGCCGATATCTATCCGCGCCTCGGTACCACCATGGAGTGGGACACCGCGGCCGGACATGCGGTGTTGGCGGCCGCCGGCGGTCGCGTCACGACCCTGGAAGGCGAGCCGTTCACCTATGGCAAGCCGGGCTTCCGCAACGGCCACTTCATCGCCTGGGGCCGTAGTTAGTGGTGGCGGAAGCCGCGCGTCCCGCCGACTACGCACGGCTGGTGGCCGTTCCCGCGATCTGGGGCGGCACTTTCGTGGCCGGCAAGCACGTGGTCGCCACGTTCTCGCCGCTCATGGGCTCGTTCGCGCGCTACGTGGTCGCCTGCGTGGCCCTGGTGGTGGCGGCCTTCGTGATCGAGCGCGGCTTGCCACGCATCACGCGACAACAGGCGGCGGCCACGTTCGTGCTCGGCGCGCTGGGGATCTTCGCCTACAACCTGTTTTTCATGGGCGCGTTGGAGCGCCTGCCCGCCAGCCGCGCCGCACTGATCATTGCGCTCAACCCCATCGTCACCATCGCGATATCGGCATTGGTGCTCAAGGAGCGCCTGAGCGCGCGGCGCTGGCTCGGAGTGGTGATCGCGCTGCTCGGCGTGTGGATCGTGATCTCGCATGGCGACCTGGTGCACCTGGCGTCTGCCGGCATCGGTGTCGGCGAGCTTTTCATGTTCGGCGCGGTCACTTCCTGGGCGTTGTACACCATCATCGGCCGGCGGGTGCTCGCCGGCGGGCTGACACCCATTGCCTCGACCAACTACGCCGCTCTTTGGGGCACCGTCATGCTGGGGGTGGCTGCCGCGCCGCAGTTGGGTGAACTGCAGGCATCACAGTTCGACTGGCGCATGGTGAGCGCGCTGCTGTACCTCGGAGTGCTCGGGACCGCGGTCGCCTTCGTCTGGTACTACATCTCGATCAAGCGCTGCGGCGCCGCGATCGCCAGCATCTTCAACAACCTGGTGCCGGTGTTCGGCGTCGCGATCAGCGTGCTCGTGCTCGGGGAGCCGCTGCTGCCATCGATGTTGATCGGTGGCGCCATCGCGATATGTGGCGTCATGATGGTGACGCGCCCCTGACGCGTGCCTGGCGGGCAACTGTCGTGGTATGAAGGGGCCGTACACCCCCAACCTGCAGCGATGGAAGCCTCAATGAAGATCGATGGTCAGAAGGTTCGTGCTCTGCGGGAGCGGAATTCCTGGTCGCAGGAGCATCTGGCGAGCGCATCGGGGCTGAGTGTGCGGACCATCCAGCGCGTCGAGGCCGAGGGCACATCCTTGCCCGAAACCCGCCTGGCGCTGGCAGCCGCCCTCAGCGTTCCCGCCCATGCACTCATGTCAGGCGAGGCGTCGCGATGCTCTGCAGAACCCGCGGTCGCATTTGGCCGGAAGTGGGGCTGGATAGGTTGGGGTCTCGGGGTTGCCTGCGCCCTCATGGGCATTGGCTTCGGCTACCTGACCGGGGCATCTTTGGAGGACACCTTCCGCAGTCTTGGAATCGTCGGTGCGATGGCAGGTATTTCCGCAGCCATTATTGGGATGCTCAGCGAGTGGGCGAAGCGGCGGACTCGTACCACCTGAGCGTTCAGCCGCTCCACGGCGCCGTCGCATCGATCTCGCGCCACTCGCCCAGCTTCAAGTTTCCAACGCCGACACCACCAATGGCCGCGCGCACCAGGCGCAGCGTCGGAAATCCCACCCGCGCCGTCATGCGCCGGACCTGGCGGTTCTTGCCCTCGCGCAACGTCAGCTCGATCCATGCCGTCGGAATTTTCGCGCGATAGCGAATCGGTGGATCGCGCGGCCAGAGATCCGCGGGCTCACCGATGAGTCGCGCGCCGGCCGGCTGGGTCACGAAGTCGCCCAGGTCGACTCCTTCGCGCAGCACCGCCAGCGCATCCTCGGTCGGCACACCCTCGACCTGTGCCCAATAGACCTTTGCGAGTTTGAATTTCGGGCTCGAGATGCGGGCCTGCAAGACGCCGTCGTCCGTCAGCAGCAGCAGCCCTTCGCTGTCCGTGTCGAGCCGGCCGGCGGGATACACCGCGGGAACCTTGATGAAGTCGGCCAGCGTCTGCTTGCCGGGTTCCGGCGAGAACTTGCAGGCCACGCCAAAGGGTTTGTTGAACGCGATCAGCACGTCATGGATGGAGAATGAAGCCTGTCGGCGGGACTCGATTATCGGCAATGATACGGACCAACATGAGCACGAGTCGGCGGCAGTTTCTCTTCCAGGTGGCGGCAATGGGCGCCGCGCCGGCCACCGCCATCGATGCCCGGCTGGTTCAAACCGTGCGCGGCCCGATCGACGTGTCGAAACTCGGCTTCACGTTGAGCCATGAACACATTTGCAACTGTACGCCGGGGTTCTGGGAGAAGTGGCCAAAATCCGCCGGCGGCAGGCAAGGTCTGATCTCGCGCGCTGTCGAGCAGTTGAAAGAGCTCGAGGCGGCTGGGGTCGACACCCTCATCGATCTCACTCCCTACGATGTGGGGCGCGACATCCGTCTCATCGAGGAGGTCTCGCGCAAGTCCGGAATACAGATCGTGGCCTGTACCGGGCAACACCTGTTTGCTCCGCCATCCTTGGTCGACCGGCCGACCGAGGCGCTCACCGAGTTCTTCATCCGCGAAATCGAGCAGGGCATCGACGGCACGGGCATCAAGGCCGGAGTCATCAAGGTGGCGACGGCGAATGATGTCGTGACCGCGCCCGAAGAAAGAGCCTTGCGCGCCGCCGCGCGCGCCAGCAGGGCCACGGGCGTCCGCATCGCGACACATACTCATGCGCGGCTGCGCGGCGGGGAAAAGCAGGCTGAAATCTTCGAAACCGAGGGAATCAGTCCTGCCCGGGTCAGCCTGGGGCACAGCGACGACAGCGGTGACATCGGCTACCTCGCGGACCTGGCCAGGCGTGGATACACGCTCGGCATGGACCACATCAATCGCGGTCTGAAGCCGGACGCGCGAGTTTCGTGGAAGATGCGAGCGCAGCAGATCAAACAACTCATCGACATGGGTTTCGTCGACCGGCTGTTTCTCTCGCAGGACACCGTGCTCGGCACGGCGATGTATCCGCCTGAGCTGCAGGGAGAGCGGGAAAAGACCAATCCGGATGGATGGTTCTTCAACACCCGCACGCTGATTCCGCATCTGCAGCAGATCGGCGTGTCGCCCGGACAAATCCGGATCATGACGGTCGAGAATCCGCGGCGCTTCTTCGGGCGCGATTGACGCGCCTCAGCCGAGAAAACTCTCGATCAGGTCCGGCGGCACGGTGGTGGCGGGGACGCCGCGCACGCCGCGGCGTCCGTGCTTGCGGCCGTTGCCGGCACGGTTGCCAGGCCTGGGTCCAAACCACTCGCGCACGTCGGCATCCAGGCCAATGCCGTGCATGTAGTTATAAAGCGCCTTGCGCAGGCCTGACCCCAGGAAATCGTGGTCGGTGCCGGTGGGATCGTGGAATTCGACGTCGTTGTGCGCAAAGCGGATCTCGCGCGGTGGATTGAGCGTGATGCCGTACTTCTCGGGGTGCAGGCCAATGGGCGAGTGCGCCGTGGCCGCAAAGCGATGCCAGTACGCGGACTGGATGCACCCGGACGCGAACAGCTGCCGTACGCGTTCCAGTGCGTCGATGGTGTCCTGCTCGGTTTCCGTCGGGAATCCGTACATCAGGTAGGCGTGCACCATGATGCCCGCATCGGTGAATGCACGTGTCACGCGCGCCACTTGTTCGACGGTGACACCTTTCTTCATGAGCTCCAGCAATCGATCCGATGCCACCTCGAGCCCGCCGCTCACGGCCACGCAGCCGGCTTCGGAGAGTAGTTTGCAGAGCTCGGGCGTGAAGGTTTTCTCGAAACGGATGTTGCCCCACCAGGTGATGCTGAACTTCTCGTCGATCAGGCGCCTGGCCAGCGACTTCATTCCCGCCGGCGGCGCCGCCTCGTCCACCAGGTGAAAGCCGGTCTCGCCGGTTTCCTTTACCAGGGCGCGAATGCGTTCCATGACGATGTCGGTACCCGGCTTGTCGTAGCGGCCGATGTAGTCCAGCGAGACGTCGCAGAACGAACATTTCTTCCAGTAGCAGCCATGCGCCAGGGTGATCTTGTTCCAGCGGCCGTCCGACCAGAAGCGGTGCATGGGGTTCAGCATCTCCATGAGCGAGACGTATCGATCGAGTCGCAGACCGTCGTAAGTCGGAACGCCCGTGTCGCGCGCGGGGAAGTCCGGCTGCGTCGCGTCATGCTCGAGCACGACTGCGCCGCCCTTGCGCACATAGGTCCGCACCAGCGGCGCTTCGCGGCCGGCGAGTCGCGTGAGCAGATTGAGCAGCGGACGCTCGCCGTCGTCGAGCGTCACGTAGTCGAAGAAATCGAACACGCGCGGATCGCGCAGATTGCGCAGCTCGCGTGTTGACCCAGCCGCCGCCCAGCACCAGCGTGGCCTTGGGTGCCGTCGCACGAATGGTCTGCGCCATGCGGAAAGCACCGTAGACGTTGCCGGGGAAGGGCGCCGTGATGGCGACCACATCGGGTTTGTGACTGATCAGCTCGCGCGAGATTTCGTCGAGAGATTGATCGACCAGCGTGGGCTCGCCCGTGAGCGCCTCGTGCAGCGGATCGAAGGACGCGGCGCTCGCGGCCAGGCGCTCACCGTAGCGCGCCAGCTCGAAGCGCGGATCGATTCCGAGGCGCCAGACATCGGCGAGGTCGTCGACGTACAGGCTGGCGAGATAGCGCGCCTGCTCCGTGGTCCCGAGGTTTCCGAATGCCGAATGGATCTGTTCTTCGAAGGCCTGCTCGAACCGCGGGCCTTCGGGAAGATATGCGCGACCCACGATACGGAACGCCAGGCTGGGATCGCGGCGTTGCAGGAAGCGGATCACGGGCTCCACCGTGTCGGCGTAGCGTCCTGCGTGCTTCAGGAAATGGGCGATCGATGGCGGCATGCTGGCCGCCTGCCGTGCGCTCCGGGCCCGGGCGCGCAGCTCGTCGGCCATGCGCGTGACCTGCGGTGCCGAGAACAGGCGCAGGAACAGCTCGATCGAAGCGTCGGCCTGAGTGACGGTGAGTCCCAGGTCGGCCGCATGCAGGCGCAGGAAACCCGTCAGATACGCCGTCGCCGGGTACGGCGTATTCAGTTGAATCATGGGAGGTGTGACGAGCAGGACCCGCATGGCCGGCAGGGTAGCGCAGACGGGCTTGCGCGCACCACGTGGCCGGGCAAGATGCACGCATCGATGCCCCAGCAATCTGTCTATCTCTACGGTCTGATCATTGCCTGCGAAGCCGCCTTCTGGGTGGTGCTGGTCGCGGCATTGGCCGCGCGCTACCTGCTCAAGCACGTGCGACTCAGTCGCGTGCTGCTGCTTTCATTGCCCGTGGTGGACCTGCTGCTGCTGGCGTTCACGGCGCTCGACCTGCGCTCGGGAACTCCCGCCGCATTCGCCCACGGACTGGCCACGGCCTATGTGGGTTTCACCGTTGCCTTCGGCGGAATCATGGTCGACTGGGCGGATCAACACTTCGCGCATCGCTTCGCGAGCGGTCCGGTTCCGGTTCCCGCGCCGACGCGCGGTTGGCGTGCGGTTCGCTACGAACTCGCGTTGTGGCTGCGTTCCATCGTCGCCTGGGTCATCACGCTCCTGCTGCTGGTCGGCCTGATCGCCTGGGTGGACGATGTCACTGACACGCGGGAGCTTTATCTCTGGTTTCGCATTGCTTTCGGTTCGGTCATCCTGTGGTTCGTTTTTGGGCCGGTCTGGAGTGTGGTCTTCTTTCGTCGCGAGACATCCAAGGAGTAATCGCGAAATGCGCACGCTTCCCGCCACCGTATGACTCGCGATGCCTCGATTCGCAAGCCGCAGGTCTGCGTGCTCGGCAGCGCCGAGCCGGGATCCGCCGCTTACGAGCTGGCCGGGGAGGCGGGCGCGCTGCTCGCGCGGCACGGCATCACGGTAGTTAGCGGTTGCGGCAGTCCGGCCACGCGCGTGGCCGCCGAACGAGCCATCGGCGCCGGCGGCCTGGTGCTCAGCATCGTTCCGCCGGACGTGATGCCGCCGGCGGACTGGCCCGCGACCGTGGTGATTCCTTCCGGCATGGGCGATGCGCGCAACCTGTTGATGGCCCTTTCGGGAGATGCCTGCATCGTGATCGGCGGCCGGGCCGGCACCATCTCCGAGGTCTGCCTGGCGTGGCTGCACAAGCGCCCGTTGCTGCCGCTGGTCGGATGCGGCGGCTGGTCGGATGGCCTGCCAACGAATCCGCCGGATGAGCGCAAGAACTCGCCCATTCTCCCGTGGGCCTCGATCGCGGAGCTCGAAGCTCGACTGGAACAGCTGAGGCTCATCTGATGTACGGGTGCCGAGCTTCGCGCCCCTGAAGATCGCGGCCGAAAACGGCCGTCGATCGGAGTAGACTCGCGCCCTTCCACTTTTCCGCGCGCCAGGGCAAATCGCCCGCGCTCATGAATCCGCCCAACCCGTCACCTGACCATCCGCTCGACGCCGTACTTCGCCGCGACCATTTCCGCTTGCGACGCGAACGCGATCGCCTGCGCGAGCAGAAGCTGCGCGGCAACGACGTGGCCGCCGCGGAGGTGGCGCTCGCGGACAAGATCGCCGCATCGGCGGCGGTGCGTGCCGCGCGCGCCGCCAGCGTGCCGAAGATCTCCTATCCGGAAGAGCTGCCGATCTCGGCCAATCGCGAGCAGATCCGCAAGGCCATCGAGCAGCACCCGGTGGTCATCGTCTGCGGCGAGACCGGCTCGGGCAAGACCACGCAGTTGCCCAAGATCTGCCTCGAGGCGGGACGTGGCATTGCCGGTGCCATCGGCCACACGCAGCCGCGGCGCATCGCGGCGCGCGCGGTGGCGGCGCGTATCGCCGAGGAGTTAGGCGTCGAGCTCGGTCAACTGGTCGGTTACAAGTTGCGCTTCCAGGATCGCACCAGCCCGCACGGGCTCATCAAGCTGATGACCGACGGCATCCTGCTGGCCGAGACGCAGGGCGATCGCTTCCTCGACAGCTACGACACGCTCATCGTCGACGAGGCGCACGAACGCTCGCTGAACATCGACTTCCTGCTCGGCTATCTCAAGTGGCTGTTGCCGAAGCGGCCCGACCTCAAGGTCGTCATCACGTCGGCGACCATCGATCCGGAGCGCTTCTCGAAGCACTTCAACGATGCGCCCATCATCAACGTGTCGGGCCGCAGCTACCCGGTCGAGACTCGCTACCGTGCCGTGCAGCTCGACGAAGAAGACGAGACCGCCGCGGGCGAGCAGGATGCCATCCTGGCCGCCGTCGACGAGTTGTGGGGCGAACGATCCGGCGACATCCTCATCTTCCTGAGCGGCGAACGCGAGATCCGCGAGACGGCCGAATCGCTGCGCAAACATCACCCCCAGCATTGCGAAGTGTTGCCGCTCTATTCGCGCCTCGGCCAGGACGAGCAGCAACGCGTTTTCAAGCCATCCGGCCGCCGGCGCATCGTGCTCGCCACCAACGTGGCCGAGACCTCGCTGACGGTGCCCGGGATCCGCGCCGTCATCGACACCGGCGTGGCGCGAATCAGCCGTTACAGTCATCGCAGCCGGTTGCAGCGCCTGCCCATCGAGAAGATCTCGCAGGCTTCCGCCAGCCAGCGCGCAGGCCGTTGCGGTCGCGTGGGTCCGGGCGTCGCGATCCGGCTGTACTCCGAGGAGGATTTTCTCGCGCGCCCCGAATTCACCGAGCCGGAGATCCAGCGCACCAACCTGGCCGCCGTCATCCTGCAGATGCATGCGCTGAAGCTGGGCGACATCGAGGCCTTTCCGTTCGTCGAGCCACCCGACGGCAGATTGGTACGGGATGGCCAGCGCACGCTGCGCGAGCTGGGGGCCCTCTCTTCAAAAGAAGAGGCTGAAGACGGCAACCTCACCGAGATAGGCCGGCGCCTCGCCAAACTACCGCTGGACCCGCGTCTCGGCCGCATCCTGCTGGCAGGTGCCGGGGAGCACTGCCTGGAAGAGGTCGCCATCATCGCCGCGGCGCTCTCGGTGCCGGACCCGCGCGATCGCCCGGCGGACAAGCAAACCCAGGCCGACCAGAAACACGCGCCGCTGCGCGACGAGCAGTCGGACTTCCTGTCGCTGCTGAAATTGTGGCGCGTGTGGAACGAACAGCGTGAACAGCTTTCAAGGGCCAAGTTGCGCGCCTGGTGCAAGGAGAATTTTCTATCCTACCTGCGGCTCACCGAATGGCATGACGTGCACGGCCAGGTCATGGAAGTCGTCAAAGGCGAGCTTGCGCTGAAACTGAATGCGAAGCCGGCGGAATATGCCTCGATCCATCGCGCCTTGCTGGCCGGCCTGCTGTCGCAGGTGGCCGAGCGTCGTGAACAGGGCGAGTATCTCGGCGCCAATGGCGGCAAGCTTTTCATCCACCCGGGATCCGGACAGTTCAAGGTACGGCCGCTGTGGATAGTCAGTGCCGAACAGGTGCAGACCACCAAGGTCTATGCGCGCACCGTGGCCCGCGTCGACCCCAGGTGGGTCGAGGAGGTCGGTGCGCACCTGGTGAAGCGCCAGCACTATGAGCCGCACTGGGAGCGCCGCGGCGCGCGCGCCGCGATCTACGAACGCGTGACCTTGTTCGGACTCACCTTGTCCGCGGGGCGCGGCGTACCGTATGAACAGGTTGATCCCAAGGCCGCGCGCGAGATGTTCATCCGTCACGCGCTGGTGCTGATGGAGTACGACTCGCGCGCTCCATTTTTCGCTCACAACATGAAGCTGCTAGAGGACATGGAGTACCTGCAGCAGAAAGGGCGGCGCGTCGACCTGCTCGGAGACGAGCAGCAGCTCTACGAATTTTTCGACGCGCGCGTGCCGCAGGGTATTTCAACCGGCGTGGCCTTCGAGCAATGGCGGCGCAAGGCCGAGGCGCAGGATCCCAAGCTGCTGTGGCTGACCGAGCGCGATGTCGCGCCGGGCGACGCGGAGCTGGATGCCACACGCTTTCCCGATCATCTCTCGGCGGGCCCGCTGGTCGTGCAATTGCGATACCGCTTCGAGCCCGGCCACGAGGACGACGGCGTGTCCGCGCTGGTACCGCTGCAAGTGTTGAATCAGCTGCCCGAGGAAGCGTTCGAGTGGCTGGTCCCCGGCTTGCTGGACGAGAAGATAGAGGCGCTGGTGCGTTCGCTGCCCAAGAATCTGCGCGTGCACTTCGTGCCCGTGCCGGACGCGGTCTCCAAGGCGCTGCCACTGCTCGATCGCGGCCGCGGCTCGCTGCATGCGCAGCTCGCCAACGCACTGTGGCGCACCGGTGGCGTCGAAGTGCCGCGCGATTCCTTCCGGGAAGACCTGCTGCCGCCCCATCTGCGCATGAACTTCCTGCTGCTGGACGACGCGGACAAAGTCATCGCGCGTTCGCGCAGCCTGCGTGAGCTGCGCACGCGACACGCGGGCGCCTCCCAGCAGGAATATGCGAAGCAGTCGCAGCTCACCACGGGCGCCAGGAGCTGGGTGTTCGGCGATCTCGCGGAGCGCCAGGAAGCGGAGCCGGGAGGCCGTCGGCAAATTGGCTACACGGCGCTGGTGGACGAGGGCGCCACCGTCGGGTTGCGGGCTTTCGCAACGCCGCCAGAGGCGCGCATGGGCCACGAGCGTGGAGTTGCGCGGCTCATCCGGCTGGTGCAGGCGCGCGACCTGAAGCCCTTGCGTCGCGACCTCGCCGTCAATGTGCAGGGCGAAATGGTCTACAAGGGCCTGGCGGCCCATCCCCAGCTGAATCCCGATCTGGTGGCCGGGCGCGATCTGCGCGACGACCTGCTCGATCGCATCGTGATGACGGTGTTCATCGAGGGACAGGAAACGATTCGCACCGAGGCCGCGTTCGACGCGCGCGTCGCCGCGCGGCGTGGCGGCATCGGGCTGCCGGCGCAGGAAATCTCGCGCAGCACGCAGTCGATCCTGGAACGACTGGCGCGCATCCAGGCCCAGCTTCCGAAAGTCGCGACGCCCGCGGCTGCCGACATCCGCGCGCAGCTGGCATGGCTGATGCCCGCCGGCTTCCTGCTCACCACGCCGTGGGAGCGGCTGAAGGAATTCCCGCGCTACCTGCAGGCCATCGAACAGCGCCTCGAAAAGGTCAATGTGAATCCGCGGCGCGACGCGCAGCTCGCCGCGGAGATAGCGCCGCTCGAGGCCCGCTACCGCGAGCGCGTCAGGGCCGAGCGCGGCCTGAGACCGCCGGGCGAAGATGAATTCCGCTGGTTGCTCGAGGAGTTCCGTGTGTCCCTGTTTGCCCAGCAGTTAGGCACCCGCACCCGGGTTTCCGCGCGGCGCCTCGAAGAGGCGTGGGGCGAGAGGCAGCTGTTGCCGCCGGCATGATTCTGCGCGTCAGGTGCGATCGCCATACAGCCGCACCATGTTCTCCAGGTGCTGGCGCAGGATCGGGTAGTTCCCCACCCGCATCGGAATCTCGAACACGGCGCCATCCGCCGCGCGCACTTCGAGGATGCGCTCGGCATCGCGTTCGCGCAGCGAGCGGATGTCCTTCCACAACATGGCGCCCACGCGCAGCCGGCGCCAGCGCGATCCGCTGACGCGCGAGGCCATGCCGAGCGTATCGAAGCGGACCGAGAACGTGCGCATGAACGACAGCGCGCTGAACATGACCGAAAAGGCGCCCGCGAATGCGGCGACCACCCAGAGGTTCACCGGGGCGCCGGCCACGAAGCCCGTGTTGCTCTTGAACCCATCGATGACGGCGAACAGGCATACGGCGGTGGCGATGACGCAGCCAGCCGCGGTCAGCACCGTGGGCAGCAGCGGGTCGTGAAACTCCAGCACCAGTTCTTCGGGTTTCTTGGGCCGGCTGCCGGCGAGGTCGCGCGCCATGTCGAGCATCTCGGGCGTGTCGAGGCGCGCGCGCATGCGCTGCAGGTCCGCGCGCGTGGCGTCATCCGGGGCTTGCGCGATCAATTGATCGATATGCTGCAGCAGCTTCTGCAGCTCTCCGGTCGGCTGGTTCATCGCGCACAGTATAGGGGTACACTCCCGGCCCAATGACCCAGGATCGCGTAAGCAACTATCCGCATTGGATTGGTGGACGCGCCGTCACCGGCACCTCCGGGCGTGTGGGCGACGTGTTCAATCCTTCCCTGGGCGTGGTCGCGGCGCGCGTGGCGTTTGCCTCCGAGGCCGAGGTCGATGCGGCGGTGCGCGCGGCCCGGGAAGCCTTCCCGGCCTGGGCGGCGACGCCGGCGCTCAAGCGCGCCCGTGTGCTGTTCAAGTTCAAGGAGATCATCGAGTCGCGGCGTGCCGAGCTGGCGCGGCTCATCGCCTCCGAACACGGCAAGCTGGTCAGCGACGCCGCCGGTGAAGTAACCCGGGGCTTGGAAGTCGTCGAGTTCGCCTGCGGCGCGCCGCACCTGACCAAGGGCGAATTCGCCGAGAACGTCGGCACGGGCGTCGACAGTTACTCCCTGCGACAACCACTCGGGGTCGCCGCGGGCATCACGCCATTCAATTTCCCCGCCATGGTGCCGCTGTGGATGTTCCCGGTGGCGCTGGTCTGCGGAAACACGTTTCTGCTCAAGCCCTCGGAGCGCGACCCGGGGCCCTCGTTGTTGTTAGCGCAGTGGCTCGAGGAAGCAGGCCTGCCGCCCGGCGTGTTCAACGTGCTGAACGGCGACAAGGTCGCGGTCGACGCGTTGCTGCGCCATCCGGGCGTGAATGCAGTGAGTTTCGTGGGCTCGACGCCCATTGCCGAATACGTGCAGCGCGAAGGAACCGCGCATGGCAAGCGTGTGCAGGCGTTGGGCGGCGCGAAGAACCACCTGGTGATGCTGCCGGATGCCGACGTGAATCTCACGGTCGATGCCCTGTTGGGTGCGGCCTATGGTTCCGCGGGCGAACGCTGCATGGCCATCTCGGCGGCCGTGGCCGTGGGTGAGAGCACGGCCGATCGGCTGGTGGAGGCGCTGGCCAGGAGAGTGAGCGCATTGCGCATCGATCACTCGCAGAACGGCGATGCCGACATGGGTCCGCTGATCACCGCCGCGCACCGCGAGCGAGTCAGCGGATATATCGAGGCCGGCATCGGCGAAGGTGCCAGCCTGGTGGTCGACGGACGCCGTCACCAGGTGAAGGGTTACGAGAAGGGTTTCTTCCTCGGCGGTAGTTTGTTCGATCGCGTGACGCCGTCGATGAAGATCTACCGCGAGGAGATCTTCGGCCCGGTGCTGGTGGTGCTGCGCGTACCCACGCTCAAGGCCGCCATCGAGCTCGTGAACGCGCATGAGTATGCGAATGGCACCGCCATTTTCACCAAAGACGGCGGCGCGGCGCGCGCCTTCGTGCAGTCGATAGAGGTCGGCATGGTGGGCGTCAACGTGCCCATCCCGGTGCCCATGGCGTTCATGAGTTTCGGCGGCTGGCGTCGCTCGAGTTTCGCGGATCACGCCATGCACGGCATGGAAGGCGTGCGCTTCTACACGCGCCTCAAGACCGTGACCAGCCGCTGGCCGGGCAGCGAGCAGGGCAGTGCCGAGTTCGTCATGCCGACGATGAAGTAGCCAGGAGCAATGGCAATCGAAGTCCAGAGTCCTGCGCTGGTTTTTCCAACGACTTTCTGCTGCAACTGCGGCGACACCAACTGCGTGAACGAAGTGCAGGACACGCGTGTCACGCGCTACTTCGGCATTGGCGGCACCGAAACCACGTTCCAGCTTCCGGTGCCCGTATGTGCGGCCTGCCGGACATCCACGCGCCGCCGGCCGGCCGGATTCTTCAGCCGGCTGCTGGTGTCCGGCGTGCTGGTGTGCGTGTGTTTCCTCGTCTTGATTGCGCTCGGCTCCTACATCGCCTGGCCGCTGTGGATTTCCGATCACATGTTCGTCATCAGCGTGGTGCTCGGCCTCGCGTTCGCCATCGCGTTCTATCGCCTGCGACGTGCGAAGCCGCCAAAGACCAGTTTCTACCAGCCGGTGCGCGTCAAGGTGGCTAACGTGCAGTTCGCGGGAATCATGAGCGGACCGGGGCAGGTGGTGTTCATGAAGCTGGCGTTCACCAACCCGGATTATCTCAATGTGTTCACGCAGGCCAATCTTCCAGGCCATCCAGGCCGGCCACATTGTCGTTGTGCGCGCCTGAGGCGCGACAAGCGGCAAACCGCGACATTCACGTGAGTTAGGCGAGGCGACCTTGGTCGCCTGATGGTCTTCAATACCGTCATGGATGCGAATGAAAAGAATCATCGCCCCCGCCCGGCAATCGCCAGGCTCGCGCTCGGCGTGCTGATCATGCTGTTGGTGTCGGGACTGTGGCAGGGCTATGGCGCCGGACTGTTCGGCGCGGCGGTTTCGCATGGACCTTGATGTGGCGCTGATCGCGGCCTGCTCGTTGATCGCGAGTCTCGCGGCGTTGCCCGCCCTGCAGGCTGTACATCGCCGCCGTACCAGCCGCGAGTGCAGTGAAGTAGCCAGCGGCTTGATCGACTATGCGAGCGTCGTGCGGCGCGGGCAGCGCGGCTTGCCGCTCGACGAGAGCCTGCTGGCACGCGCGCGCCAGCTGCGGATTCCTGAAGTCATCACCTTCGAGTTTGCGCAGCATCTGCCGCAGCCCGATCCACAATTGCTCGCGGATACCGCGCAACGACTTGCCCTGCGGCTCAAGCGCCGCGTGGCCTTCGAGCGCAAGATGCTGGCGCGCACCGCGCCCGGGCGGCGACGCGGAGCCATCGCCGCCGCCGTCCCCGGAATCGCGATACTGAGCCTCCGCATGGCGGGTGTGGTGACTCCGATGCCGGCGCTCACATTGCTGATCGCCGTGGAGGCCTTCGGCTGCTGGTTGTTGTGGCGCGTGGCGCGGGTCGAGGTGTGAGCATGCCCGAACTGCTCCCTTTACTGCTGGTGCTGGTCGGTGGCGCGCTCGCGGTGCCGGGATTTCGCGGGTTGCTGGACATCGGGGACGCGCTGCAGCGTGCTGAGCTCGAACGCCTGTCCGCGCCGCGACATTGGGTTGCGACGCGCGCCTTTCTCGGCTTCGTGGCCGCCATACCCGTGTTCCTGACGACCGCCTCGCTGGGCTTCGGGGCGCTGGGTGCCGCGCTGGCTACCGGTGCGCTGGGTTTCGCCGTTGCGCCATTGTTTCTGGCGAGTCTGCGGCGCCGTGCGGAGCAGGCGCTGCTCGACGAGCTGGCGGTGCATCTCGATCTCATCGCGCTGGCCGTCGAGGCGGGCAGTAGTTTGACCTCGGCGCTCAACGCCTGCGCCGAGCGAGCGCCGGACGGCCCGCTGCGGCGCGCCTGGGCACGCGCCGTGCTCGATATTCACGCAGGTGCGGAAGTCCAGGAGGTGCTGCGGGAGCTCGAGCAGCGCGTGGCGCTTCGTCCGCTCAGCGCGGCGGTACTGGCCCTGCGCAGCGCGGAGCGCGCGGGCGTGGACGCCGGCGCGGTGCTGCGCGAGCGGGCGCGTCAGGCGGCGGCCTCGCGATTCGCACGCGCGGAACGCCTGGCGCGCGCCGCGCCGCTCAAGCTCTGGGCCACGTTGATGTTGTGCATCGCGCCGTGCACGCTGCTGGTGCTCGCGTTTCCGGTGGCCCAGCTTCTGGCGCTGGTGTTCGACTAGCTGTCGGCGAGCTGCTGGCGCTTGACCTGCGTGCCTACTTCAAGCGCGAGCAGGTCCTCGGGTCGGTCGATGTCGAGCTCGGCGCTGGGCATGGCCAGCCGCACCAGTCGGTCCACGTGCCGCTGCAGCAGCGTCTGCGCGCCGCGGTCGCCACGCAACTCGAGCAGCTCGCGAAAACACCAGCGTGGGAATATCGCCGGAACACCCACGCCGCCCGCGTACTGTGCAGCAACAATGGAGGTGGGATTGCGACGCCAGGTACCGGCGAGTCTTCGCAGGTCGTCGGTGGTCACCGCCGCCTGGTCGGCGAGCATGATCAACACGCCGTCGGAGGTGGATGGCGTGTGTGCGAGGCCTTCGCGGATGGAGCTGGCAATGCCTTCGGCCCACTCGCGGTTCACGGTCACCGATCCCGGACTGTGCTTGAGCAGGGGAGCGAGCTCGCCGGCATGCGCCCCGAGCACCACGGTTACCGAGTGACCGGCAAGCTCGCAGGCGCGGCTGACGACGGTGTGCATGAGCGGCCGGCCATTGACGCGCACCAGCTGCTTGGTCGAACCGAATCGCGTGGAAGCGCCCGCCGCCAGCACCACGACGTGGATATGGCTGGTCTCGGACGTGCTATCCACGGATTCAGCGCTTCGAAAGGAATCCGATCGCGACTGCGGACACGGCGCAGATGCCGACGATCATGCCGGTCTTGGCCGCGACTTCGCCGAAGGCTTCGCGCGGGATCACGTCGAGCACCACGAGAATGGCAATCGTGGCCAATCCCAGGATGGTCAAGGTGGCCAACAGGCGCGCCGTGCCGCTGACATTGCGGACTTCCGAGGTCTTCTCTGGCTCGAGATTCATGGGGCGCGATATTACCCCGGACGAGGGCGGGCGGCCCCGGGCAAAAGCGCGCAACCGTTAAACCGGTCGCACTTGCCGGCGGACTATCATCGACCGGCGTGCGCCAGCGCACGTCCAAACCGATGATTTGGCGGTAGTTTGCGGCCGTGAACACCCAGTTTTTCGAACGCCAGGAAACCCAGCGCAGCCACACGCGCTGGCTGGTCGTGGGCTTCATCTTCGCCATGCTGCTGGTGACGCTGGTCATCAACCTGGTCGTTACGGTGGGGCTCGTGGGCCATCCGCTCTATGCGCTGCGGCATCACCCCGAGTTCATCGTGTGGACCACGATCGATCGTGCTCGGCACCATGCTGATCGCCTGCTGGCACAAGAGCTCGCAGCTGCGTGCCGGCGGCAGCGTCGTCGCCCGTTCGCTGGGTGGCGTGGCGATCACCGCGCAGGAGAGCGATCTCAAGCGCAAGCGCTTGCTCAACATCGTCGAGGAGATGGCGATCGCGGCGCGCATCCGCAAACCGCAGGTCTACGTGCTTGCCCGAAGAGCAGGGCATCAACGCGTTCGCCGCCGGCCATTCGCCTGATGAAGCCGCGGTCGCGGTCACCCAGGGCGCGCTCGACAAGCTCGATCGCGAGCAACTGCAGGCCGTCATCGGGCACGAGTTCAGTCACATCCTCAACGGCGACATGCGCATCAACATGCGGCTCACCGCGTGGATCTTCGGCCTGTTCGTGATCACCGACCTTGCCATGCGCATCATGCGCGGCCGCAGCCGCGGCAAAGGCGCCGGGCGCATCAAGATCGTGGCCTTGGGCGTGTTCATCGCCGGCAGCGTCGGCTTGCTGGCCGGCCGGCTGTTGCAGGCCGCGGTGTCGCGACGCCGCGAGCATCTTGCCGATGCCTCCGCCGTGCAGTTCACGCGCAACCCGAGCGCGCTGCAGGGCGCATTCATCACCATGGCGGCCACGGCCGAAGGCTCGCAGCTGCAGCACGAGAATTCCGTCAACGTGGCGCATATGTTCTTCGCCGGCACCACGCCGTCGTGGGCGAACAAGCTCGGCGACCGCGTGGTTCTCCACGCATCCGCCGCTGGAAGAGCGCGTGCGTGCGCTCGACGCGCGCGTCTCGCTCGGTCAAGTTCCGCTCGCTGGTCAGCGACGAGCGCCGCAAGCTCGCAGCGCGCGCCAAGCAGGAAACGGATGGCACGACGGCGGAAGGCCCGGCCGAGGCTGCCGGCCGCGACCGATTCGCCCGCCCTGGCCATGGTCGCGATGCAAGGCATGCCCGTGGCCATGGCCACCCCAACTACCGCAATTTCCACGACGAGACCCCGCTTGGCTACCTCTGAATCGCATGCTTCCGATCGTTCGATGACCGTGACACGCCTGGCGCTCGAGGAAACGCTGCCGTCAGGCGTGCGCATGATCGGTGGAAAGGTGCTGCCGCCCGATGTGCTGCGCAATCGACTGAGCCAGGAACAGCAGCAGTCGATCGGGATTTTCCTGGCGCAGGTGGAGAAATCCCCGATCGCGGTGCAGGCGGCTTTCGTTGCCACCATGCTGGCATCGGAACCCGCCAAGTGGCGCACGCAGCTGACCAAGCTCGCTCCGCTGCTGGGCATCGAGCTCATGAAGGAAACACAGACGCAGGTCGGACGCATTGCCGCGCTGGCGGCACCGGCGCGGTTGCCGCTGCTCTCGGATCTGCTGTTCGCGCTCGACGGCATGGATGCGGCCGATCGCAAACGCCTGCGTGCCGTGGCGCGCGCCTTCGCGGCCACCGTGTCGCGCGGCGACATGCTGCGCTTCGCGGTGACACGCATGTTGGAAAAGCGCCTCGCCAAGGCGGTCGATGACATTCCGCCGGTGCCGCTGCCCGAGCGCGCGCCGGCCGTGTGCGAGTTGTACGCGGCGCTGGCGCAGTGCCGCTTTGGCATGGACAAGCAGGGACAGAATGCCTATCGCGCCGGCCTCATGGGCCTGCTGACACCGCAGAAATGGAGCTCCGTACCCGGAGGCACCGGTGACACCTGCGGCGCTGGATGCGTCTCTGGCCGGCTTGGCGCAAGTGCATCCCACGGGCAAGCGCTCCTTGTCCGAAGGCATGGCGCGCGTCATCGCCGTCGGCGGCAAGCTCACGGTGCCGCAGGTGGACCTGCTGCGCGCGGCCTGCATGATCATCGATTGCCCGGTGCCGGTATTGCCCGTGGACGTGGTGTTCGACGAGAACGCGCTGCCCAGCGCCGCAGCTCAGGCGAAGGCGCGATAGACCATTCGACAGCCCACCAGCAGCAGGAACACCCCGAAGGCCTGCGACAGCCGCCGGCGGCTCAGCGAATGCGCGACGCGCGCACCGAGCGCCGCGGTCAGCATCGATCCCGGCGCGATGATGGCCAGTCCCACCAGGCTCACGAATCCCACGGTGGCCCAGGGCAATTCCACCGGCGGACGCGCCAGTAGATAGCCCGCCGTGCCCGGGATGCTGATGAAGATGCCGAAGAAGGCCGCCGTGCCCACGGCGCGGTGTATCGGGTAGCCGCAAAGGTTCAACGTCGGCACGGTCAACGTGCCGCCGCCGATTCCCATCACGGACGAAACGCCGCCGATGCAGGCCGCCAGCAACGCACCGCCGGCGCCGCGCGGCACATCACGCGCCATGCGCAACTCGTCGAGTGGCAGCAACATTTTCGCGGCGATCAGCAGCGCCACGCTGCCGAACACGCCGGCCAGCACGCTGACCGGCGCGCGGGACGCCAGCACGCTGCCGAGCGCCGCGCCCAGCACCACGGCGACGCCCCAGCTCTTCGCCAGCGCCCAGTCCACGGCGCCGCGCGCATGATGCGTGCGGGCGGAGCTGATCGAGGTGGGAATGATGGCCGCCAGCGAAGTCGCGACCGCGACGTGCATGCGGTATTCCTCGGGCACGCCCGCGAAGCGCAGTGAGTATTCGAGCACCGGCACCGTGACGATGCCGCCGCCCACGCCCAGCAGGCCGGCAACGAAGCCCGCGAGCACGCCCGAGACGGCCAGGATGGCGATCAGCGGCAGCAGCTCTTCCACGCTACCGCTCGCAACTGCCGGTGAGGTTGGAAGTGTCGCCCTTCAAAGTTTCGCTGAACGGCCGGCCACCGCGACCGGCGAGCGCGGCCTGCACCTCGCCGACGATGGACAACGCGATCGCTTCCGGCGTGCGCCCGCCGATATCCAGGCCCACGGGTGCGCGCAGGCGCGCGCGCAATGACGGCGCGGGATCGCCCAGGTCGCCGAGCAGTTTCTCGCGTCGCGCCGCGGGGCCTAACAAGCCCACGTAGGGTATCGAGGAGGATGCCAGCGCGCGCAGGTAGTGCAGGTCGGAATCCAGATGGTGACTCATGACGATCGCCGCGGAGAAATCGTCCAGCGCCACGGCATCCGCGACGTCGGCGGCCAGCGTTTCCACGAGTTTCGTGCCCTCCGGAAAACGCGCCGGGTCGAGATAGGCGGCGCGATGGTCGACCACGGTCGCGCGCCATCCGAGGAAGGCGGCCAGCGTGGCCACCGGGCGCGCGTCCGGCCCGCCGCCCAGCAACAACAGGCGTGGCGGGGCGGGGATGGCGGCGACGAACAGTTCGATGGTCGTGCCGTCGACGCGCACCAGGGAGTTGCCGGCGGCACGCGATGCCGCCGCATGCAGCATGCGCAAGGTGTCATCGGTCACCAGGTAGTCGGGGAACTCGCCATCCGCGGGAAAGCTGATGCCCAGGGGAATCTTCGGATGAGCCGTGGCCGTCACCATGGCCAGGCGCATCTCATCACCTCGCCGGTAAGCGGCTTCCATGAGGGTCAGGGGTTGCCAGCCCTCGGTGCGCGGGCCGTGGCCCGTCAGCAGGATGTCCATGGCACCTTCGCAGCCGGCACCCAGCCCGAAGAGTTGGTCGTCCTTGCTGCGCAGGTCGTAGCTGACGATGCGGGCCTCGCCGGACTCGATCACGCCACGCGCATGCTCGCGAAGATCACCTTCGAGACAACCACCGGACAACAATCCGGCGTATTCACCATCGCGCGCGATCAGCATCTGGGCGCCCGGCTTGGCGTAGGTCGACCCGCCGGTGCGAATGACCGTGGCCAGCACCAATGGCTCATCGGACAGGCGGGCGCGCTCAAACAGCGGGATTAGGCGGTGCAACGACATTCGAGGACGGAATATATGCCACATATGGCGCGCCCGCGCTTGCGTGTCATGCGGTCCAACCAGTAGATTTGCCGGGCTTTTTTGCCGCTCATCCGTTCTTCAGAGTCGTAGATTCTCAATGCCAGCCTCTGACCCATCCGCCTGGGTCGTACACAAATTCGGCGGGTCGTCGGTCGCTGACGCAGATTGTTTTCGCCGCGTCGCCAACATCCTCGAAACACTGCCTCCCGGGCGGCTGGGAGTCGTGCTTTCTGCCTGTCGCGGCGTCACCGATGCGCTGCTGGGCCTGGTCGCGCAGGCCGAGGCGCAGGACGACGGCTATCGCGGCGAGCTCGACGCGCTGCGCACACGCCACGCCACCATTGCGCAGTCGCTGCTGACGCCGGCGGCGGCACAGCTGTACATGGCGGGCTTCGACCGCGACCGGCACGACATCGAAGGCATCCTGCACACCGTCAAGCTGACGCGTTCGGCGGCGCAGAACGTGCGCGACCTGATCGCGGGCTATGGCGAGATCTGGTCCACCAAGCTGTTTCGCGAATTCTTCGCCACGCGTGGCAAACGTTTCGGCGAGACGCAGTGGATAGACGCGCGCGAGGCCGTGGTCGTGGAATGGGGTCCGCTGGGGCCGGCCGTGCAATGGGATGAGTCGCGCGCCAAGCTGCGCGCGCTGGTTCCCGCCAGTTTCCAGGGCACGCTGATCATCACGGGGTTCATTGCGAGCGACCGGCGCGGCGTACAGACCACGCTGGGGCGAAACGGCAGCGACTTTTCCGGATCGATCTTCGGGTCGCTGCTGGATGCCGCCGAAATCCACATCTGGACCGACGTCGATGGCGTGTTGTCGGCCGATCCGCGCCGCGTGCCGGACGCCAAGGTCATCGATGCGCTGTCGTACAACGAGGCCATGGAGCTGGCGTACTTCGGCGCCAAGGTCATCCACCCGCAGACCATGGCGCCGGCCGTGGGGCGCGGCATCCCGATCTGGATCCGCAATACGTTCGCGCCCGACAAGCAGGGCTCGCTCATCTGCGCCCAGCCCAACTCCAAACTACCGGTCAAGGGCATCACCTCGATCGAGAACATCGCGATGGTGAATGTCGAAGGCGCCGGCATGATCGGCGTGCCCGGCACCGCGCATCGGCTGTTCGGCGCGCTGCGCGAGGAGCGCATCTCCGTGATCCTCATCTCGCAGGGCAGCTCGGAGCATTCCATCTGCTGCGCGATTCCCGGCAACGAGGCCGAGCGCGCGGCGCGCGTGGTGGCCGCGGCCTTCGATCGCGAGGTCAAGGAAGGACAGATCCAGAGCATCCAGGTGGACGAAGGGCTCGCCATCCTGGCCGTGGTCGGCGATGGCATGGCGGGACTCCCGGGTATTTCCGGCCAGGTGTTCAACGCGCTGGGATCCGCCAGCGTGAACGTGCACGCCATTGCGCAGGGCGCTTCGGAGCGCAACATCTCGGTGGTCGTCGATCAGAAGGATGCGACGCGGGCGCTGCGCGCGGTGCACTCCGGTTTCTACCTGTCGCCGCACACGATTTCCATCGGCCTGATCGGGCCCGGTGCCGTGGGTCGCGTGCTGTTGCAGCAGATCGCCGCCGAACGCGATCGGTTGTTGCGCGACTTCAAGCTCGACCTGCGCGTGCGCGGCCTCATGACCAGCAAGAAGATGCTGCTGTCCGAGGCCGGTGTGCCGCTCGATGGCCCGGGAGATGGATGGCGGCCGGCGCTGGAGGCCAGCTCGATTCCCGCCGATATCGCGAAATTCACGGAGCACCTGCACGTCGATCACCTGCCGCACACCATCATCATCGATTGCACGGCGGACCAGACCGTGGCGAATCACTACGCCGAATGGCTGAAAGCCGGAATACACGTGGTCACGCCGAACAAGAAGGCCAACTCCGGCCCGCTGGCGTACTACGAATCCCTGAAGGACGCGCGCAAGGCGGGCGGTTCCTCTTATCTTTACGAAGCCACCGTGGGCGCCGGCCTGCCGGTGATCTCCACGCTGCGCGATCTGCGCGAGACTGGCGACAAGCTGTCGAGCGTCGAGGGCATCTTCTCGGGCACGCTGGCCTATCTATTCAACGTCTACGATGGCAAGCGGCCGTTCTCCGACATCGTCAAGGATGCCAAGGCAAAGGGCTACACCGAGCCGGATCCGCGCGACGACCTCTCGGGCACGGACTTCGTGCGCAAGGTCATCATCCTGGGCCGCGAGATGGGCCTGAAGCTCGAGATGAAGGACGTGCAGGTGGAGAGCCTGATCCCGCCCGGTCTCGACAAGGGCACGCCCGATGACTTCCTCGCGAAGCTCCCGCAGTTCGATGGCGCCATGAAACAACGCTTCGACGCGGCCGCGGCCCGGGGCAAGGTGCTGCGCTACATGGGCCGGCTCACGGCCGATGGCAAGGCCGTCGTAGGCGTGGCCGAGCTGGACAAGTCGCATGCGTTCGCGAACATCGCGCTGACCGACAACGTGGTGCGATACGCCACCGCGCGCTACAACACCAATCCGCTGATCGTGCAGGGTCCGGGCGCCGGTCCCGAGGTGACCGCGGCCGGTGTGTTCGCGGACCTGCTGCGTGTCTGCAGTTATCTAGGCGCGCACCTGTGAACCTGACGAAAGCAACGGCGTTCGCGCCGGCCTCGGCGGCGAACGTCGCCATCGGTTTCGACATCCTGGGCTTCTCGGTGGACGTGCTGGGCGACAAGGTCACCGTCGAGCGCATGGAGAAGCCGGGCGTCGTGATCACCGGATCCACCGGTGTGGTCAGCGACATTCCACGCGATCCGGAGCGGAACACCGCGGGCCGGGCGTTGCTGGCCATGCAGCAGGCGTTGAACCCCGGCTTCGGGTTTTCGGTGTCCATTCACAAGGGCATCCCGCTGGGCAGCGGTCTCGGTGGTTCGGCAGCGTCCGCGGTGGCCGCGGTGGTCGCCGCGAACGCGTTGCTGTCGAAACCGCTCAGCAAGATCGAGCTGCTCAAGTTCGCGATGCTGGGTGAGGCGGTATCGTCGGGCTCGCTGCACGTCGACAACATTTCACCCAGCCTGTTCGGCGGCCTGGTACTCACGGTCGGCATCGACAACCCACGCGTGAAGCAGATCCCGGTGCCGGATGGCATTCGTGCCATCCTCGTGCATCCGCACCTGTTCCTTTCCACCAAGCAGGCGCGCGGCATTCTCAAGCGTGACGTCACCATGTCGGACTTCATCTGGCAGACCGCCAATCTCGCCGGCTTCATTTCCGGCTGTTACACCAACGATCTCGACATGATCCGCGCCTCGTTCGAAGACGTGGTCATCGAGAAGCAGCGTTCGCAGCTCATCCCGGGCTTCCAGGCCGTACGCGCCGGCGCGCTGGCCGCGGGCGCGCTGGGCTGCACGATTTCCGGCGCGGGTCCGACCATGTTCGCGTGGGCGCTGGAAAGCGAAGCCGAGGCCGTGCGCTCCGCCATGGTGGCGGCGTTCAGGTCCACGGGCCTCGCCGTCGACGACTGGAACGTGCCCATCGAGGCGACCGGCGCCCGCGTCGTCGCTTGATGCCATGAAGTTCATCAGCACCCGCGGGAGCGCTCCCGCTGTGACTTTCGGATCCGCACTGACCCAGGGCCTGGCGCCGGACGGTGGGCTGTACATGCCCGAGGCCTGGCCGTCCGTGCCGCTGTCGGCTTTCGATGGCGTGCAAGAGCTGGCCGACGTTGCGAACGTCATGCTGCGGCCGTTCGTCGCAGGCGATGCCATCGCCGCCGAGGTCGCGAACATCACGCGCGACGCGTTCAATTTTCCGGCGCCGCTGCAAGAAGTCACGGCCGATGGCCGCCTGTCCGTGCTCGAGCTGTTTCACGGGCCCACGGCGGCATTCAAGGACTTCGGTGCGCGTTTTCTGGCCGCGACGATGCAGCGGCTGCGAGCCGGCGCGTCCCGGCCGCTGAACATCCTGGTGGCCACGTCGGGCGATACGGGCGGCGCGGTGGCCGCTGCGTTCCACCGGCGTCCCGGCATCGTCGTCTCGGTGTTGTTCCCCAAGGGTCTGGTATCGCCCACCCAGGAGCGCCAGCTCACCTGCTGGGGCGACAATGTGCATGCCTTTCGCGTCGGCGGCAGCTTCGATGACTGCCAGCGCCTGGTGAAGGATGCCTTCCTCAATCCAGGCCTCCAGGCCCGCTTCGATCTGTCCTCGGCGAACTCCATCAATCTCGGGAGGCTGCTGCCCCAGGCGGTGTACTACGCCGCGACCAGTCTTGCGGTGTATCGCCAGCACGGCGTGGTGCCTAACTTCATCATTCCCAGCGGCAACCTGGGCAATTCCGTGGCCTGCGTCTGGGCCCGCAAGCTGGGCCTGCCCATCGGTCGCATCGTGCTGGCGCACAATGCCAACCGCACGGTGCCGGACTTCCTGAAGACCGGCGACTGGAAACCACGCCCCAGCGTGCCCACGCTGGCTTCGGCCATGGACGTGGGTGCGCCCAGCAACATGGAGCGCATGCGCGCCCTGTTTCCGGATATCGACGCCGTGCGCGGCGCCGTTCGTGCGGAAAGCGTTTCGGATACCGAGATCCAGGGGCGTATCAAGTCCGATTTCGACAATTACGGGAAAGTCTGGTGTCCGCACACCGCCACGGCGGCCGAGGCTTACGCCCGCATGAGCCCGGTTGAGCGCGCGGACGCGCGTTGGATCATGGTCTCGACCGCTCACCCGGCCAAATTTCACGAAATCGTGGAGCCGCTCATAGGGCGGCGAATCGAAATGCCGGAAAGCCTTGCTAAACTGTTCTCGCGCCCCGTGTACGCGACTGAGCTTCAGCCCGATCTCGCCGCGTTGACCCGGGCGCTAGATACAACAGTGAGCAAGATTTGAATCCGCCTTTCGGACTCACCCAGATCCAGTTCGCCATGATCGCGGTGGGCGCAGTCGCGCTCGCGCTCATCGCCTTTCTCGGTGGTCGCGCCTGGATGCTGCGCCGCCGTGATGCGCGCCGTGTCGCGCGCGTGACCAGCGGTGCGGCCGACTTCCTGCGCAACGTGCTGGTGCCCGACGGCAACGGCGGCGACTACCACCTCGACTTCGTGCTGCTCACCAGCCGCGGCGTGGTGATCATCGACATGCGCGACATCATCGGCAATGTGTTCGGTGGCGATCAGATGACCGACTGGACGCTGATAGAAGGCGCGCGCCGCAGCACCTTCGCGAATCCGCAATCCGGACTCTACGACCGCATCGCCAGCGTCAAGGCCATCGCACAGGACGTTCCGATCGAAGGGCGGATTGTATTCACGAAGAGCGCCAAGTTTCCCAAGGGCCTGCCGCGCTTCACGGTGATGCTGGACTCCGTGGCCGCTGAATTCCCCAGGCTGGGCGCCGCCGAGCTGGAAATCGCGGTTTCGAAATACCGCCCCGGCTGGGCACGCATCAAGGAAGTCTGCAAACCGAGCCCGCACTTTCGTGCGAGCCCGGTGGCAGTTGCGTGATTTTTCCCGGCCTAGTCGGCCCACTCGATGAGGAGATGCGCCAGGCGGCACGCCGGCCCATCGGTGTCGTCGTATCCCAGGTTGACCCGCAATCCCTGCTCCTTCGCGGTCAGCAACATTTCCTACAGATGCTTTCCATCGGCGTCCGTGAGGACCAGCCCGTTGGATTGGCAGTTGCCGGCAAGAGCGTAGCTCCAGGATCCATCAGCAAGCCTGGGATAGACGTACGTGGTGCCATTGTCCATGCGCATGCCGAATTTCACCCAGCCGGTGTTGACCCGCGCGGCCTGCGCCACCGGAACAAGTGCGGTCAGCCCGAGTGCCACGGCCATGGCAATTGCTCGCGACTTGCTCATCGCAAGCTGCTTGCGGTGGTTTCGGGACAACCACTGACGGGAGCCGGCTTGAGTCCGCGGCAAGTTGCGCATCGCGCCCCGTGTTGCCAGCGACCGGCGATGGTCTCGGTCCACAATGCGTAATCGCGGCCGGCGCCCGACCAGCGCAGTCGCTGTCGCGGCCCATTCAGCGTCGAGCGTGACTCCAACCCCATGGGTTCCTCCTAGCGGCGCGCTTCGAACACCAGGTTCACCGGTGACTGCATGGCGCGCCGGAAGTGGCTGAATCCGGCTCCCATGACCACCGCGCGCACGCGCGCTTCGCCGGCCTGGGCGCCCAGCGCCAGGCCCACTTCCTGCGACAGGGAGCAGGGTGTGCACATCAGCGTCGAGCCCGCGTAGTACGCGCGGCCGATCGGGTTCAGGTTCTCCTCGACGCGATCGCCGGCATACGGCTCCACGATCATCCAGGTGCCGCCCGGCGCGAGCTTCGACAGGATGTACCGCGAAGCGCCGGCCGGATCGCCCATGTCGTGCAGCGCATCGAACACGGTGATGAAGTCAAAGGCCGCGCCGGCGAAATCCTTGGCTCCACCCACTTCGAAGCTGCAACGATCCGACACACCGGCCTTGCGGGCTCGCTGGCGCGCCGCCTTGATCGAGTCCTCGTGATAGTCGAAGCCGACGAAGCGGGAATTCGGGAAGGCCTGCGCCATCAGGATGGTCGAGTAGCCGAAGCCGCAACCCACGTCCGCGACGCGGATGCCGGACTCGAGGCGCGCCGCGACGCCGTCCAGCGACGGGATCCATTTCTGCACCAGGTTGCCGATGTAGCCGGGCCGGAAGAAACGCGCGCAGCCATGGAACACGCCGAAGTCGTGCTCGTGCCAGCCGATGCCTTCACCGGTGCGGAAGGCCTTCAGCAGCCGATCGATGATGCGGCCGGCGGAGAGCGCGATCTGAAAGCCGCCGACCACGAAGGCCGGGCTTTCCTCGTCGGCGAACATCATGGCCTGTTCGGCGCTCAGCTCGTAGCGACCGCTGTCCGCGTGATACTCGATGAAACCGGAAGCCGCGTGCGCATTGAGCCACTCACGGATGTAACGCTCGTGGGTGAGCGTGCGGCGCGCGAGCTCGGCCGAGGTCTGCGCGCCGCCGTCGGCCAGGCCTCGATAGAGTCCCAGTTCGTCACCGACCATGACCAGCGTGGCGAGCGAGGTGGCGCCGACATCATTGATGGCGCGGCCTAACAGCTCGTTGAGCCTGTTTTCGTCGATGGCCGGGGCGGGGGCGGGCGCTTGAGCGTGTGCTTGTGCGTGCATGTCGAGTCCTCCAGTTGCGAGGGGCGCGATCTTGCGGGCACCATGCGGCCCAGGCTTTGCAGCGCGTCCGGACGATCTTGACCGGGGCACCGCCGGGCGCCCGTGACTTGATCCAGCTACCGCGGAAGTTTGCCGATGGACGCCTTGTCCGAACTGCTGCGCGCCGTGAAGCTTTCCGGCGCGCTTTTCTACAACTCGCGCTGTTCCGCGCCCTGGTGCCTGAATGCGCCCGCTTCCAGCGCCTTTGCGCCGTTCGTCGCGCCCCAGGCCACGCACATCATCGAGTTCCACCACATCAGCTCGGGACGCGCCTACGTGCGCGTGGGCGAAGAGACCACGCCGCTGGAGGCCGGGGACGTGGTGATGATGCCGCATGGCGATCCACACCAGATGGGCAATGGCGTCGGTGGCAAGGCCATCGATGGCTCGGCCGCGTTGCCGGCGTTGATGTCGGGGCGCGTGGAGCTGGCTGCCTTCGGCGGAGGTGGCGAGGAAACCGGCCTGGTCTGTGGTTACCTGGCCTGTGACGTCCGGCTCATCAAGCCCGTGCTCAACAGCCTGCCGCGCGTGCTGCGCGTCAACCTGCGCAGCGACAAGGGCGGCGAGTGGTTCGAGAACACGCTGCGTCACGCCGTGGAACAGGCCACGGCAGCACGTCCGGGCAGCGATGTATTTCTCGCGCACCTCGCCGAGGCGCTGTTTGCCGATGTGTTGCGCCGCTATCTCGCCTCACTGCCCGATGGTCGCACCGGCTGGCTGGCAGGCGCGGGCGATCCGGCGGTCGGACGTGCGCTCGGCGCGCTGCACCGCAAACCCGCGCATGCGTGGACGCTCGATGAACTGGCGCGCGAAGCCGGAGTGTCGCGCTCCGCCCTGGCCGAGCGGTTCACGAAATACCTGGGTGTCGCGCCCATGAGTTATCTGACCGACTGGCGGCTCGAGCTCGGCGCGGAAAGCCTGCGCAGCACCAGCCGCAGCGTGCAGAGCGTGGCGCTCGACGTGGGATACGAATCGGAGGCGGCCTTCAATCGCGCATTCAAGCGCAAATTCGCGGTCCCGCCCGCGCGTTACCGGCGCGATTGCCGCGGACGCACAAAAAGGGCTGGGCTGCCCGCCTAGTACTTTTCGGGAGTAGTTGGGTCCCGGCGTTACATAAACACCGTGAATACTGCTCAAAATTGCACTAAGTAACCTCATACGTCGCTTGTCACAGACATGGGGGTATGCTCGCGACCAATTTCAAACGCGAGGGACGGAACTCATGCGCACGAAAGGCATCGCCAGGTTTTTGCTCGCTTGCTTGGGCCTGGTCGGTAGCGCAGTCGCCGCCGCACAGGGCGTCCGCTTCAGCGAATTCCATTACGACAACTTCGGTCAGGACGGGTCCGAGGCCATCGAGATTGCGGGGCCTGCCGGCACCGATCTCACCGGCTGGCGCGTGGTGCTCTACAACGGCGCCAACGGCCTCCAGTACGACAACGACGCCCTGAGCGGCACCATTCCTGCTACCTGCGGCACGCGCGGAGTCGTGGTCCTCTGCTATCCGGCCGACGGCATTCAGAACGGTTCGCCGGATGGAATGGCGCTGGTCGATGCCAGCGGGACCGTGGTCGAATTCCTGTCGTATGAAGGCACCTTTGTGGCCGGCGACGGCCCGGCAAGCGGACTGCTTTCTGTTGACATCCTCAGGTCCGAAAACGGCCAGGAGACGATCGGCCCGGTCGCTGGCACGCGCGCCGAATGGCACCTGGAATGCCTCGGCGCAAAACTCCGGCATCTGCAACGACCAGGACACCACCTCCACGCCCGCCGTAGTTAGTGTCTCGATCGCACCGGCGAGTGCCACGCTCAATGTCGGCGCGACCCAGACCCTGGTCGCCACGGGCCTGGATGCTGGCGGCCAACCGGTCGCGGGTGCAACGTTTACCTGGGTCAGCTCGGTGCCCGCAGTGGCCACCGTCAATGCTGCCGGACTCGTGACCGGCGTGACGTCGGGCGACACGATCATCACCGCGACGGCCGCCAGCGGCGCGTTCGCGACCGCGGCGGTACACGTGAATGCCGTGGGTCCGCCGATCTCCAGTTCGCCGGTTCGCTTCAACGAGATTCATTACGACAATGCCGGCCTCGACACCGGGGAGGCCATCGAGGTCGAAGGCCCTGTGGGGACTGACCTCACGGGCTACAGCATCGTGCTCTACAACGGCAACATGGGTGTGACTTACGGCGACGTGGTGCCGTTGAGTGGCACGCTGACCGCGAGTTGTGGAACACGCGGCGTGGCGTTCGTGACTTTTCCGCAGGACGGCCTGCAGAACGGTGCGCCCGATGGCATGGCGCTGTTCGACGGCGCCGGGGGCCTGATCGAATTCCGCTCCTATGAAGGCACGTTCGCCGCGAGCAATGGGCCTGCCGCCAGCGTTACGTCGGTGGACATCGGTGCCGAGGAATCGAACTCGACGCCGGTGGGGCTGTCGCTGCAGCGCAATTCGAGCGGCGCGTGGATCTCGGCACTGGCGACCTTCGGCGCGTGCAATGCCGAGGAGCCGACCAACACCGAGAACTCGATCATCCTGAGCGGTCGCACGGCTTCCGATCGTGCCACTGCCGGTGGGATTCCAGGATCAGCTGTTCGCGCGGCTGGTGGATTTCCAGAACCAGACCATTCCGAGCACCTTCGTGTGGAGCTCGGAGACGCCCACCGTCGCGAGCATCGAACAGAACGGGGTGTTCACGGCGCTGTCCGCGGGTTCGGCGATTCTGCGTGCCACCGCGGCGGACGGCACGACGCGCACGATCACGCTGCCCACGCACGTCGCGGAGGCGGGCACCACGGCGCAGTACGGTGGCAACACCGAATTCGGCGAGCCGGCCGACGCGGACGCGAGCGACGACTACCTCGTGCGATATCCGCAGTACACGGCGTCTTACAACCCGAATCGCGGCACGCCGAACTGGGTGGCCTACAATCTGGACGCCACGCATTTCGGTACCGAGGACCGCTGCGACTGCTTCACCATGGACCCGATGCTGCCGGCGAACTTCCCGCAGCTGACCACCGCCGACTACACCGACGCCGGCGCCTTCCATGGCTACGGCATCGATCGCGGTCACATGGTGCGATCGTTCGATCGCACCACGGGCAGCCTCGACAACGCCTATACCTATCTATTCGACAACATCGTGCCGCAAGCCGCGGACCTCAACCAGGGCCCGTGGGCCCGGTTCGAGAACTTCCTCGGCGACGAAGCGCGTTTCAACGGCCGCGAGGTGTACATCATTACCGGTGTGGCCGGTAACAAGGGGACGCTGAAAGACCAGGGGCGGGTGGTGATCCCCACGTCCACGTGGAAGGTCGCGGTACTGCTGCCGCGCGACCAGGGGCTCAATTCGATTCGCGACTACCGCGATCTCGAAGTGATGGCGGTGAACATGCCGAACGAGCCCGGCGTGCGCGAGGTCGACTGGAATACCTATCTCACCACGGTGGACGCCATCGAGACGCTCACTGGCTACGACTTGCTGGCGCTGCTGCCGGACGATGTCGAGGGTGCGGTCGAGAGCAATACGCAGCCGCCGCTGGCGGCCGTGGTGGGCCCCGCGGCGCTCAATGAAGGCGACGCCGGAACCTTCAGTGCCGCCTCGTCGATCGATCCGAATGGCTCCATCGCATCCGTCGAGTGGAATTTCGGCGATGGCGCGTCGGCATCGGGCAGCTCCGCCTCGCATGTGTTCGCGCAGGATGGCGTCTACGTCGTGACCGCCACGGTCACCGACAACGATGGCCTGACGGATACCGCGAGCCTCAGTGTCACGGTAGCCAACGTGGCGCCGGCGCTGGGCGAGTTCGACGACATCAGCCTCGAGACCGGCGACGCATACACGGTCGAAGGGACGTTCAGCGACCCCGGTGCGGACAGCTGGGTCGCGACGGTGAACTGGGGCGACGGTTCGTCGCCCAGCCAGGCGATGCTCAGTGGCCAGAATTTCTCGCTGGTGCATGTCTATGCGACGGCGGGAACATTTACGGTCACCGTCACCATCGCGGACGACGACACCTCGACCAGCACGGTCCATACCGTGACGGTCACCCAGCCGCCGGCGCCCGGGCCGGATCTGTCGCAAGCCCATGCGCTGATCGATCAGCTGGTCGCCAATCGCAAGATCTCGCGCGACTTCGGCAACCTGATGAAGTCGCAGGTCTCTGCGGCGCAGAGCTACATCAACCAGGGCAAGAATGGCCAGGCGATCTCGGTGCTGAAGGTCGTGTTGCTCGAGCTGGACCTGCTGGTGCAGTTCCGCCAGATCACTGCGGCCGACGCGGCGCCTTTGCGCACCCTGGTCTCCCAGGTCATTGCGCAGCTGGCCCCGCTGCCCTCGGGCACGCAGAAGTACCCGGGCTACAAGCTCTTCAAGGTCCACAACAGTTGCAAGAGTCATCAGCGCCCGAGGAGTTCGAGCCATCAGAGCTTGAGGATCCACCGCTTCCGGTGACAGACCAGGAGCACGGCAAAGATCACCGCCAGGCCGCAGAGGCCGAAGGCCAGAGAGGCGGCGCGTGGTTCGAGGAACTGGGCGAACCACGCCTGACCAGCGGCGCGCAGCGACACTGGCTGCGCGCCGCTACCCAGCGCGGTGTTTGACCACGCGTAGTCGATGAGCGGCGCGATCAGGAAACACAGGATGTAGGCCAGCAGCGGGTTCTCGCCGAAGATGCGCGTGGGCGCGAACAGCGGCCGCACACCGGGCGCCTGCGACACGGGCATCAGCAACCCCAGCAAGGCCAGCGAGAAGCCGGTGCTGAACAGTGCGAAGGTGCTGGTCCAGATGTTCTTGATGAGCGGCAGAGGCCCTGCAACGCCAGCGCCACCGCCATCATCACGACGCCCACGATGACGAACGTGAGCGCGGGAAAACCAAAACGTCCGCGCGAAAAGCCCAGACCGACCAGCGCGCCGAACAGCACGTTGAAGCAGGCCGGCCAGGTCGAAAGGATGCCCTCGGGATCGAAGACCACCTTGCCGTCCACCGGCCAGTACGGGAAGAAGTGTTCGACGCCGATGACGGCGCGATCGACCACCGGGGGCCAGCTGCCTACGGGATCGAAGCGCGGCGCGCCGAACCCCGGCACGGGCACGAAATACAGCAACGCCCAGTAGCTCAGCAGCACGACGAAGGCCGCGATGGCGATGGGACGTGCGCGCAGCTTGAAGTCCGCGCGCCTTTGCGCGGTGGCGATCATGAAAATGCCGGCCAGGCCGTAGCACAGGCCGATACGTTGCAGCACGCCGGGAATGCGTACCGTGTCGAAATCGAACTTCGGATACAGGTTCAGGAACAGGCCGATGGCGATGAGCATCAGGCTGCGCAGGAACACGTGGCTCATCAGCGCCTGCGGCCTGGCGCCACGCGCGGCGCGGCGTTCGAACGACAGCGGCATGGCGGCGCCGATGCAGAACAGGAAGGCAGGCGCGACCGTGTCGATGAGCGTCCATCCCTCCCACCTGGCATGCACCAGGAAGCCGTAGTTGAACTCCCAGGATCCCGGGCTCAGGTTCAACAACATCAGCATGATGGTGAGGCCGCGGAATACGTCGAGCGCATCCCAGCGGACGGTTGATGTGGCCATTGGGCTCCTCAAATCAGCCGGAACAACCGGCGCGCGTTTTCGGTGGCCGTCCTGGCGAGGGTTTCCGTCGATTCGCCGCGCGCCGCCGCGACCGCGGCGGCGATGTGCGGAAGAAAGTGCGGCTCATTGCGGCGCGACTTCGGTGCGGGCTTCAGGTCGCGCGGCAGTAGATAGGGGGCGTCGGTCTCGAGCAGGATGCGGTCGGCCGGAAGGCCCCGGACGACTTCGCGCAGGTGCGTGCCGCGGCGTTCGTCGCAGATCCATCCGGTGATGCCGATGTGCAGGCCGAGCTCGAGGTACGCGTCGCGTTCCTTCGGGCCCGCCGTGAAGCAATGCGCCACGCCGCCGGCGAGGCCCGCCCTGTGCTCGTTCAGGATGGCGAGAAAATCGTCGTGCGCGTCGCGCTGATGCAGGAACACGGGCTTGCCGGTGGCGGCCGCGACCTCGAGCTGCCAGCCGAAGGCACGGCGTTGCAGATCCCGCGGGGAGAAGTCGCGAAAATAGTCGAGGCCGCATTCGCCGGCCGCGACCACTTCGTTTTCCCGGGCCAGGTCTTGCAACTGCGCGAGCGCCCCCTCGGTCAGATCGGCGGCATGATGCGGGTGCACGCCGGCAGTGGCAAACAATCGGCCAGGGTGCGCGCGCGCGAGCTCGATGGCTTTCCGGCTGCCTTCCACGCTGGCGCCCGTGACGATCATCTGCTGCACGCCGGCCGCGGCGGCCCGCCGCATCACTGCGTCGCGATCGGCGTCGAAGCTGTCGTGCGCGAGGTTGACGCCGATGTCGATCAAGTCCATGAACATTTCCTGCCGGAGGGCGGGCATTCTAGCTGGCTCTTGTTAGAGCGATTTTCCGTGACTGAAGGCCGTCAGGCCGTGCTGGTAGGTAGGCCATTCGGGATTCCCCGGCCGTCATGCAAAAGTCTCACTCGTGCCGCATGACACATCACAGATGTACCGCTTTCCGTTTTCCTTTACTCTTCCCGCCTGCTTCGATTCAGGCCGATGAATGTCGGCTTGAATCATAAGGGAACTCAGGAACTTACATCGCATGCCTCTGGATTCAGATTCACTCGGTTCTCTGCGCATCGATCGCTCGGCGCCCGCATCCGGCGGCGGGTCCGACAAGCCACTCATCTATATAGGCCTGACCGTGGTCCTGGTCGCTGCCGCGGGCTTTGGGCTGTGGAAGTGGCTGGGCGGCAAGACCACCGAGGTCACCACTGTCGTTGCGGAAGCGGACAGCACCGGCCCGAGTCTGGGAAATTCGGTGCTGAACGCTTCGGGCTACGTGGTGGCGCGGCGCATGGCCACGGTGTCGTCCAAGGTGACGGGCAAGATCGAGGAAATCCTGGTCGAAGAAGGCATGACGGTGAAGAAGGACCAGGTGCTGGCGAAACTGGATCCCGTCAACCTGCAGACCATATTGACGATGGCGCAGCGCGAGCTCGAAGCCTCGCGCCGCAATCTCGCCGAGATCGAAGTGCGCCTGGCGGACGCGCGCCGCACGCTGGAGCGCAATGAGTCGCTGGTGAAGCAGCAGCTGGTCAGCCAGTCGGCGCTCGACACCTCGCGCGCCGAAGTCAATGCGCTCGCAGCGCGCCTCGAGGCGTCGCGGGCCCAGGTGAAGGTGGCCGAGAGCCAGCTCGACATGCGCCAGATCGACTACAACGACCTGCAGGTGCGCGCGCCGTTCGCCGGCGTCGTCATCTCCAAGGACGCGCAGCCGGGCGAAATCGTCTCGCCGATGTCGGCGGGCGGTGGCTTCACGCGCACCGGCATCGCGACCATCGTCGACATGGACTCGCGCGAAGTCGAAGTCGATGTCAACGAAGCCTATATCAACCGCGTCAAACCGAATCAGCGCGTCGAGGCCACTCTCGATGCTTATCCGGATCAGACTCTGGCCGCCCACGTCATCAACATCGTGCCCACCGCGGATCGCACCAAGGCGACCGTGCGCGTGCGCATCGGCTTCGACAAACTCGAGGCGCAGATCCTGCCGGACATGGGCATCAAGGTGCGCTTCCTCGACGACCAGCCCGTGCAGGCCAGTGCGACGCAGGGTCCGCGCATCCGCGTGCCCGCGGTGGCGGTGCAGCGCGTCGACGGCAGCGCCTTCGTGTGGATCGTGAGCGAGGGGCGCGTCGAACGGCGCGCGGTCACGCTCGGGCCCGAGAGTGAGGGCTCGGTGGAAGTGCTGGCCGGCGTGACCTCCGGTGAAGAACTGGTCTCGCCCGTGGTGGCCGGCCTCGAAGATGGTGGCAAGATCAAGCTCGCCGAAGGCAATAGTTAGTAATCAGCGTCAGAGGACTCAATCATGGCCGCAGTGGAACAGAACAAGTCCGATCCGGTTGTTGCCCGCCTCCGCGGCGTGGCCAAGCAGTACCAGCGCGGCGCCGAAGTGGTGCCGGTATTGGAGAAACTGGACCTCGATCTGCCGCGCGGCGATTTCGTCGCGCTCATGGGCCCTTCGGGCTCGGGCAAGACCACGTTGCTGAACCTGCTCGGCGGACTCGATCGTCCGACCACCGGCAGCATCGAGGTGGAAGGCCTGGCCATCGACCGCCTGTCCGATGGAGCGCTGGGCCGCTGGCGCGCCGACAACGTGGGCTTCGTATTCCAGATGTACAACCTGCTGCCCGTGCTCACCGCCGAGCGCAACGTGGAACTGCCGCTGCTGCTGACCAAGCTGGGCAAGGCAGACCGCCTCAAGCGCGTGCATACGGCGCTGTCGCTGGTGGGACTCGGCGATCGCATGAAACACAAGCCGCGCGAGCTGTCGGGCGGACAGGAACAGCGCGTCGGCATCGCGCGCGCCATCGTCACGGATCCGACCCTGCTGCTCTGCGACGAGCCGACGGGTGACCTCGACCGCAAGTCGGGCGATGAAATCCTCGACCTGCTGCAGGCACTGAACAAACAACACGGCAAGACCATCGTCATGGTCACGCACGATCCGCGTGCCGCCGAGCGCGCGAATCGCACGCTGCACCTGGAGAAAGGCCGTCTCGAACGGGAGACCAGCTGATGTTCCGCTGGTTGCCGCTGGTCTGGGCGAACCTGAAGCGTCGCAAGCTGCGCTTCGCGTTCACCTTCATCTCCATCATGCTGGCCTTCCTGATGTTCGGCATGCTGGATGCGCTGCGCACCAGTCTGTCGCAGGCGGTGAATCTCGCCGGTGCGGATCGCCTGATGTGCATGAGCAAGGTGAACATCACGGTTTCGCTGCCCCGCGGCTACTACGAAAAAGTGAAGGCCGTGCCGGGAGTGCGTGCCGTCGCGGGTTTCAACTGGTTTGGCGGCGTCTACAAGGACAGCAAGGCGCAGATCCAGGTGCTGGCGACCAACCCGGAACAGATCGTCGCCGTATACCCCGAGCTGAAGGTCAAGCCGCAGGAATTCGAAGCCTGGAAGCGAGACCGGCAGGGCGTGATCGTCGGACCGACGCTGGCGAATCTGTATAGCTGGAAGGTTGGCGACCGGATTCCGATCCGCTCCGACATCTGGCGCAAGGCGGATGGCAGCGATACCTGGGAGTTCAACATTGTCGGCATCTACGACGCCACCGGCTCGGGTGTCGACAAGGCCACGGTGTACTTCCACTACGACTATTTCAACGAGTCGCTGCAGTACGGCAAGGACCAGGTGGGCTGGATGGTGGTGCGCGTCGCCGACCCGGCGCAGTCGGATGCGCTGGCCGCGCGCGTCGATTCGATGTTCGCCAACTCGCCCTTCGAGACCAAGACTTCGACCGAACGCGTGATGATCAAGCAGTTCCTCGAGCAGGTGGGCAACATCGGACTGATCCTGGTCTCGGTGACCACGGCCGTGTTCTTCACCATGCTGCTCGTCACCGCCAATACCATGGCGCAGTCGGTGAGCGAGCGCACCAACGAAATCGGCGTGCTGAAGACGCTGGGTTTCAGCGGCCGCTCCATCCTCACGCTGATCCTGCTCGAATCCTTGATTCTGACTTTCGCGGGAGGGCTGGTGGGATTGTTCCTGGCCTGGTTCCTTGCCGGCGGCATGGGCGAGGCCATCAAGGACTACTTCCCGGTGTTCGAGCTCAGCACTGGCACGGTCATCGTGGGGCTGCTGATGATGCTGGCCTTCGGCATCATCACGGGCATGTGGCCGGCGTTGACTGCCATGCGTCTCAAGATCGTCGACGCGTTGCGGCGCGTCTGAGGGCACCGGATGTTGCGCTGGCTGCCGATCGTGTGGGCGAACCTGATACGGCGCAAGTTGCGCCTGGTGTTCACGTTCGTGTCGATCCTGCTGGCCTTCCTGATGTTCGGCATGCTGGACGCGCTGCGCACCAGTCTCGCGGGTGTCGTCAACGTGGTCGGTGCCGATCGCATGCTCACCATGAGCAAGGTCAATCTGACCGTGCCGATGCCGCGCGCGCACTATGAGAAAGTGAAGGCGGTTCCGGGCGTCAAGGCCGCGGCATCGTTCAACTGGTTCGGCGGCATGTTCAAAGATGCCAAGCGGCCTATCCAGATGCAGGCCACCGAACCCGAGGCATTCCTCACGGTGTATCCGGAAGTCAAACTCACGCCGGAGGAAGTCGCCGCGTGGCAGCACGACCGCCAGGGCATGATCGTCGGGCGCATGTTGGCCGATACCAATGGCTGGAAGATCGGTGACCGCGTGCCGATCCGCTCCCAGATATGGCGCAAGCTCGACGGCTCCGACACCTGGCAATTCAACATCGTCGGCATCTACGACGTGAAGGGCAGTGGCATGAATCCCGCCAGCGCCTTCTTCCAGTATGCGTACTTCAACGAGTCGCTGCAGTTCGGCAGGGACATGGCGGGTTCGATTGCGATCAAGGTGGACGATCCCGCGCATGCCGACGCCATCGCGAAGCGCATCGACGCGCAGTTCGAGAATTCGCCCTTCGAAACCAAGACCTCGACCGAACGCGAGTTCGTCAAGCGCCTGCTCGAGCAGGTCGGCGACATCGGATCGATTCTGGTCTCGGTGACTGCCGCCGTGTTCTTCACCATGTTGCTGGTGACCGCGAACACCATGGCGCAGTCCGTCCGTGAACGCACCAATGAAATCGGCGTGCTCAAGACCCTCGGATTTGGCGGCAGGTCCATTCTCGTGTTGGTGCTGCTCGAGTCCCTGTTCCTGACGATCACCGGCGGCCTCGCGGGGTTGATCCTGGCGTGGTTGCTCGCCGGCGGTGTCGGTGTGGCGATCAAGGACTATTTCCCTGCATTTCATATTGGCGCTGCCACCTTCATCGTCGGCATCGCGTTGATGCTGGCGTTCGGTCTCATCACCGGCGCGTGGCCGGCTCTCACCGCGATGCGTCTGAAGATCGTCGACGCCCTTCGCCGTACCTGAGGTAAATATGGCTAACCCCCTCGCGCAAATCGTCGCCGTCACCGGCATGAACCTGCGAAACATTCCGCAGCGCTGGTCCTCGTCGCTGGTGGCGGTGCTCGGCATCGGCGGCGTGACGCTGGTGCTGATCGCGTTGCTGTCCATCGCGGCGGGGTTCCAGGCCGCGCTCGAAGGCAGCGGGTCCGACGACGTGGCCATCATCATGCGCGCCGGATCGACCAATGAATTGTCGGGCGGCTTCGGCAGTGACACCGTGACCGTGGTGAGCGATGCACCCGGTATCCGCAAGGCCGCCGCCGGCAAGAATGCCGACGCCGGCCAGGTGGGCAAGCCGATCCTCTCGCCGGAGCTCTACGTGCTGGTCGACGGCAAGATGAAGGGCAAGGACGCCAGCACCAATCTACCGCTGCGCGGCGTGAGCCCGATGGCGCCGCTGGTGCGCAAGAGCTTCGACCTGGTCGAAGGGCGCATGTTCAAGGAAGGCACCAACGAGGTCGTGGTCGGCAACGGCGTGGTGCAGAGTTACGATGGTCTCGACGTCGGCAAGACGGTGCGCTGGGGCGGCGCCAACTGGACGGTCGTGGGCCGCTTCACCGACAAGGCCGGCATCGCGGAGTCGGAAGTCTGGGGCGACACGCGTGTCGTGCAGCAGGCCTGGCGGCGCGGCAACAGTTTCCAGTCGATCCGCGTGAAGCTCGAAAATCCGGCCGCGCTCAAGACGCTCAAGGACGCGCTGACCAAAGATCCGCGCGTGCGCGTGGACGTGAAATCCGAGCGCGCGTTCTATGTCGACCAGCAGAAACTCATGTCCACCATCATCAACTACGTGGGCTGGACGCTGGCCGTCATGATGGGCATCGCGGCGCTGTTCGCGGCGTTGAACACGCTCTACAACGCGGTCGCGAACCGCGTGCGCGAGATCGCCACCCTGCGCGCACTGGGCTTCGGCGGATTCCCGGTGGTCGTTTCCGTGCTCGTGGAAGCCATGATCCTCGGCGCCGTGGGCGGCCTCATCGGCGGCGTGCTGGCGCTGGTTTTCCTGAACGGAATGCACAGTTCGACCATGAACTGGTCCTCGTTCAGCCAGATGACCTTCGCCTTCACGGTGACGCCGCAGCTGATGGTCACCGGCATCATTTACGGACTCATCCTCTGCTTCATCGCTGGCATACTGCCGGGCATCCGGGCGGCACGGCTGCCCATCACGGCGGGCTTGCGCGAATTGTGATGAATCAATGGGACCGGGGAAGGATTCTCGGGGTTTGCATTGCGGTTCTGATTGCCGCCGGCCTCGCGCCCGCGGCGATGGCGCAATCCATGCCGGCGACTTCCCGGTCCGATTGGAGCGACATCGAAGGCCGCATCCAGTACGCCTACTACACGGATGACGCGCGCGCGCTCAACGGCGTGTTGAATTCGCTGAAGCCAAAGCCTGTCGAGGGCGAAGCCGAATCCGCGGGTGACGATCTGCATCACGCGCTCGTACTTCCGGGCACTGGCGCACTACCGGCTCGCGCAGGTGCTCAGCGTCGCGAAGAAGTCCCAGGCCAGCGATGCCATCGACGATTGCGGCGAGGAAGTGGACCATGCCGTCGAGGCCCTGCCCAAGGTGCCGCTCGGCCTCGACGAAACCGCCGGACGCGAGTCATCAGCGCGCCGAAGCTATGCGCTCGGCACCGCCTGCACGCTCGCCGGTCGGGAGATGAGCTCGATGCCTTTCGGAGGCGGGCGCATCGGCTCGCGTATCGACGAGGCGGTGAAGCTCGAGCCCAAGAATCCGCGCGTTCGGCTGGTCGAAGCGCTGGTGGCATTCGAGCGCGCCGGCAAGGACGCGACGGCGAAGGCGGCGGCCGTGCAGAAGCTGCGTGCCGTCACCACGATGTTCGAAGCGGCGCGCGCCGGCGCGTCGACCACGCCGGAGTGGGGTGCCGCCGAAGCCTATGCTTTCCTGGGCCGCGCCTTGTTCGACCAGCGCGACGTCGTCGGGGCGCGCGAGGCGCTGGAGCGCGCGCTGCTGATCGCGCCGGACTATGGTTTTGCGCGCCGTCTCATGGCGCAGATCACGCGCTAGGTGGATACACTCCGGCGATGAAATACGGGCACTTGTTTGCCCCGCTCGATCTCGGGTTCACGCGCCTCGCCAATCGCATCGTCATGGGCTCGATGCACACCGGGCCTCGAAGATCGCGCGCGCGACTTCCCCAAGCTCGCGGCTTATTTCGCGGCGCGGGCGCGCGGCGGGGCGGGGCTGCTGGTGACCGGCGGCATCGCGCCGAATCGCGCCGGTTGGGCCAAGCCTTTCGCCGGCAAACTCTCCAGCCCGCGCGAGGTGGCGCGCCACCGCCTCGTGACGGACGCCGTGCACGAGGCGGGCGGCAAGATCTGCATGCAGATCCTGCACACCGGTCGCTACGCCTATCACCCGTTTCCCGTGGCGCCGAGCGCGCTGCGCGCGCCGATCAATCGCTTCAAGCCGCGCGAGCTGTCTTCGGATGGCGTGCGCGACCAGATCGCCGACTTCGTCAACTGCGCGGCGCTCGCCCAGCGAGGCCGGCTACGACGGCGTCGAGATCATGGGTTCGGAAGGCTACTTCATCAACGAGTTCCTCGCGCCGCGCACCAACCCGCGCACGGACGAGTGGGGCGGATCGCTGGAGAACCGCGCGCGGCTCGCGCTCGAGATCGTGCGCCAGACGCGCGCCGCCGTGGGTCGCGAGTTCATCATCATCTTCCGCATCTCGGGGCTCGATCTCGTGGAAGGCGGCGGCACGGGCGCGGAAGTCGAGTGGCTGGCCTCGCAGATGGAAGGCGCGGGCGCCACGCATGCTCAACACCGGCATCGGCTGGCACGAAGCACGCGTGCCGACCATCGCGGGCATGGTGCCGCGCGGCGCCTTCGGCTGGGTCTCGGCGCGCATCAAGGCGGCGACCCGGCTGCCCGTCATCGCCACGAATCGATTCAACGACGCCGCACGGCGCCGAGGCGCTGCTCGCGAGCGGCGCTGCGGACCTCGTGTCGATGGCGCGGCCGCTGCTCGCCGACCCGGACCTGCCGCGCAAGGCGCGCGAGGGCCGCGAAGACGAGATCAACACCTGCATCGCCTGCAACCAGGGCTGCCTCGATCGCGTTTTCGAAAACAAGCGCGCCACCTGCCTGGTGAATCCGCGCGCGGCGTACGAGACCGAGCTGGTGCTGCCGCCCGCCGCGACGCCGAAGACGCATCGCGGTCGTCGGTGCCGGACCCGCGGGCCTGGCCTGCGCGACGGCGCTCGCCGAGCGCGGACATCGCGTGACGCTGTTCGAGCGGCGCGCACGAAATCGGCGGCCAGTTCCGCTATGCGCGCGAGGTGCCCGGGCAAGGAAGACTTTCACGACACGCTGCGCTACTTCGCGCGGCGCATCGAGCTCACCGGCGTGCACGCTGCGCGCTCAACACCGCGCGCGGATGCCGCGCAACTGCTCGGCGTGGCTTCGACGAAATCGTGATCTGCGAGCGGCGTCGCTGCGCGCGTATTCCCGCCATTCCCGGCATCGATCATCCCAAGGCCATCACGTACCCGGAGCTGCTGTCGGGCGCGCGCCAGGCCGGCGACAGCGTGGCGATCATCGGCGCGGGCGGCATCGGGTTCGACGTGGCCACCTATCTCACGCATCGGCCGGACGAGGACTACTTCGCGGAGTGGGGCATCGACCGCAGCCTGTCGACGCGCGGCGGGCTGCTGCCGCCGCGGCCGCGTCGTCGTCGCCGCGCCGCGTCTATCTACTGCAGCGCAAGGCGGGCAAGCCCGGTGCGACGCTCGGCAAGACCACGGGCTGGATTCATCGCACGGCGCTCAAGACGCGCGGCGTGGTCATGCGCAATGGCGTGCCGTACGAGCGCATCGACGACGCGGGGTCTGCACATCCGCACCGAGAAGGGCGCCGGAAGTGCTGGCCGGTCGACAACGTCATCATCTGCGCCGGGCAGGAGTCGGTGAACGCGCTGGCCGCCGAGCTCGCGGGCTCCGGCGGACGGCCGTGCACGTGATCGGCGGTGCGTTGCTGGCGGCCGAGCTCGATGCGGAGCGGGCGATTCGCGAAGGGACGGAACTGGCGGCGAGGTTATGAGGGACGACCCACGAAACAGGCAGGTAATGGGGACAGTCCCCATTTTCAGATGGACCTCCTGAGCCTGCGAAGGCTCCGGGAAAATGGGGACAGTCCCCGCAGCGATGCACCCGGCATCAGCGTCAGCCGCCGCGCCCGCCGCCTCTCGATCCGCGTGTATCCGGATGCGCGCGTCGAGGTCGTGGTGCCGCCGCGCGCGCGGCCGCGCGAAGTCGAGCATTTCGTCGCCGCGCATCGCGAGTGGATAGAGAGCGAAGCGCGCCCAGGCGTTGCGCAACCGGCCGGCGCCGGAACCGTTTCCGCCCGCGAGCGCTCGAGTTTCGCGCTGACCGGCGAACGCTGGCGCCTGCACGTGGCGGGCGGCACCGGGAAGACTGCGCGTGTCGCGCGACACCGGCGGCGGCATGCCTGCGAAGTGTCGGGGTCACGGCCACGCCGGCAAGCCTGCGCGCGCGCGCTGCGTGCCTGGCTGCTGCGCGCGGCGCGCCGCGCGGCTCGCGCCGCGCGTCGCGGCGCTGGCAGCGGCCACCGGCGTGACATACTCGCGGGTTTCCATCCGCCGGCAGCGTTCGCGCTGGGGAAGTTGTTCGGTGCGCGGTACCATCAGCCTCAACTGCCTGCCTGCTGTTCCAGCGGCCCGAAGTGGTCGACTACCTCATCGTCCACGAGCTCATGCACGTCAAGCACATGAACCACTCGGCGCGCTTCTGGCAGGCGGTGGAAAATCACTGCGCCGGCTGGCGCGCGCTCGATCGCGAGCTGCTGCAGGGCTGGCGTCACGTCCCGCACTGGGTTTTCTCAGAAAGTTGACATGAACGACGACAATGCGCGACAACAACGCTCGATCTGAAGAACGAGGGCGTGCACTGGGACCTGGGCACCTCGCAGTCCTACGGCGAATACCTGCAGCTCGACAAGCTGCTCGACGCGCAGAAACCGAACTCCATCGAGCAGGACGAGATGCTGTTCATCATCGTCCACCAGGTGTCGGAGCTGTGGATGCGCCTGTTCCTGCACGAGCTCGTCCATGTGTTCGAGTGCGTGCGGCGCGACAACCTCGATCCCTCGTTCAAGATGCTGGCGCGCATCTCGCGGCTGCAGGAAGAGCTGCTGGGCGCCTGGAGCGTGCTGTCGACGCTCACGCCGTTCGAGTACTCCTCGTTCCGCAATACGCTGGGCCGTTCCTCCGGATTCCAGTCGCTGCAGTACCGGCTGCTCGAGTTCAAGCTCGGCAACAAGAATCGCGACGTCATCGCCGTTCACAAGCGCGACGCCGCAGGCTACGAGAGGCTGGAGCGCGCGCTGCATGCGCCTTCCATCTACGACGAAGTGCTGCGCGCTGCTCTCGCGCCGCGGCTACGGCATTCCCGACGAGCTCATCGAGCGGGATTTCGCCGAGCCTTACACGGCGCACAAGGCGGTCACCGCCGCGTGGCTGGGCGTCTATCACAACGCCGAGAAGGACTGGGACCTCTACGAGATGGCCGAGCGACTGGTCGATCTCGACCAGAAGTTCCAGCTCTGGCGTTTCCATCACCTGAAGACCGTCGAACGCGTCATCGGCTACAAGCCGGGCACCGGCGGCACCGGCGGTGTTTCCTATCTCGCGAAGGCGCTCGAGCTCAAGTTCTTCCCCGAGCTCTGGCAGGTGCGCACATCGATGTAGGGCGCACCATTTCGTTGACATTTCGAGAATAGCCGTAATATCGTACGGCCCCATGAGAACCCCCGAAGTGATCGACGCGCTGGGTGCGCTGGCGCATGAGCACCGGCTCGCCATCTATCGACTGCTGGTCGAGCGCGGGCCGGAAGGACTGCCGGCCGGCCTCATCGGTGAGCGTGTCGGCCTGGTGCCGTCGTCACTGACATTTCATCTTCAGGCGCTGCAACGCGCGGGTCTCATCAAGCAGGTACGTGCCAGCCGCCAGCTGATTTACAGCGCCGACTTCGGCGTGATGAACGAGCTGGTCGGTTACCTCACCGACAATTGCTGTGGCGCGAGTCAATCCGGCTGCGGTGCGACGTGCGTTCCGGCGGCAAAGCCCGCGAAACGCCGGCGCGCGGCCTAGGAGGCACCATGAACGACAGACCCTTCAACGTACTGTTCCTGTGCACCGGCAATTCGGCGCGCAGCATTCTTGCCGAAAGCCTGGTCAACCACTGGGGCCGGGGAAAGTTCATCGGTTACAGCGCCGGCAGCGCGCCGAAAGGCCAGGTGCATCCCATCGCGCTCGAATTGCTGCGGCAGATGAAGCTGCCGGCCAGCGACATGCGCTCGAAGAGCTGGGATGAGTTCGCGCAACCCGGTGCACCGCAACTCGATTTCGTCTTCACGGTCTGCGACAACGCCGCGGGTGAAATGTGCCCCGTCTGGCCGGGCCAGCCGATGACGGCGCACTGGGGAGTCGAAGATCCGGCGGCCGTCGAGGGCTCCGAGACCGCGAAATGGCTGGCGTTTCGCAATGCTTTCGCGAACTGGAAAATCGCATCAAGATATTCACCAGCCTGCCGCTCAGGACTCTCGATCGGGCCAGACTGCAGCAACGCCTCGTGGAGATCGGCAAGTCGAGAGCCTCCGACGAAGTGGCATAGATGACGAAGAAGATTCTCGCCGAGGCGCTCGGTGCACTGCTGCTCGCGGCCTGCGTCGTCGGCTCGGGAATCATGGCCGAGCGCCTGGCCGGCGGAAACACGGCACTGGCATTGCTGGCGAACACAGCGGCGACCGTGGCCGTGCTGGCCACGCTGATCGCCACCCTTGGGCCCGTCAGCGGCGCGCATTTCAATCCCGTGATCACGGCCGTGGCGTTCTTCCAGCGGCAGATCGACGCGAAGACCGCCGCGGCCTACTCGATGACGCAGTTCGTCGCATGCTGCGCGGGCGCGGTGCTGGCGAACACCATGTTCGAGTTGCCACCACTGCAAGTTTCCACGCACATGCGCAGCGGCGGCGCGCAATGGCTGTCGGAGCTCGTGGCCACGGCCGGACTGGTCCTGGTGGCATTTCGTTCGCCTACCTTCGACGTGGCGGCCTGGCGCGTGTCGCTGTGGATCGGCGCGGCCTACTGGTTCACGGCCTCCACTTCGTTCGCGAATCCGGCAATCACCATCGGCAGATCGTTGAGCGACACTTTTGCAGGTATCCGGCCCGCGGATTCACCAGGTTTCATCGGCGCGCAGGTTGCAGGCGCCATTGCCGGTGTCGTCCTGTTGCGCGCATTGGCCGCGCGCGATACCGGGACGCGTGTGACATGAGCCTGACTCTCGCCGACAGATACAACCGCGACTGCAACTGCAGCGTCGTCGACCTGCCGCAATTGCATCGTCAACTGGACCAGTCGCTCGGCGCGGAGGTGAGCCCGCAGCTGTTCGCCGACACCCCGGTGTTCCTGGATCCCGCGCAGGTGTCGGAGATGCAGGCGGTGGTGGAGGCGGTGGAATCCATCGTCGATCTTCCCCGGTACCAGCGTGCGGTGCTCGACACGGCTCCGGCCATTGCGCAACCCGGGCAGCGCGCGCGCGGGGTTTTTCTGGGTTTCGATTTCCACCTGTCGCCCGAAGGTCCGAAGCTCATCGAGATCAACACCAATGCCGGCGGTGCTTTCCTCAACATCGCGGCACGGGCGGCGCGTGTCTCCTGCTGCGGGGCCGCGGACCGCTACCTCGCGACCCTTCCGGATGAGCCGGCGCTCGAAGCGCATATTTTCGAGATGTTCCTGCACGAATGGCGGCTGGCGCGCGGCGACGTGCCGTTGCATTCCATCGCGATCGTCGATCGACGACCGCAGGAGCAGTTTCTCCATCCGGAGTTCCTGCTGGCCCGGAAACTCTTTGCGGCGCGCGGAATCGGCACCGAGATCGTGGATCCCGATGATCTCGAGATTCGTGGTGAACGATTGCACGCACGCGGCGTGCCCGTCGATCTCGTATACAACCGCCTCACGGATTTCTACTTCGACGACGGCGATGCGTTGCGCACTGCTTATCTGCGAGACCTCGCGGTCATCACGCCCCATCCGCGCGCCCATGCGCTGTATGCGAACAAGGGCAATCTGGCGCTGATGGGCGACGGGGAACTCATGCATTCGCTGGGCGCTTCCAGGGAGGCAGCCGGAGTCCTGGCCCGCTGCATACCGGCGACGCGTGAGGTGGCGGGCGAAGCCGAGCTGCTGGTGGCGTAACCGCAAGGATTGGTTCTTCAAGCCCCGGCAGGGCTTCGGCAGCCGCGGGGCATACCGGGGCGAGAAGCTCACCCGGCGCGTATTTGCGGAACTGATGCAAGGAAACTACCTGGCGCAGCGATTGACGCCGCCGAGCGAGCGCCGTCGTTCCTCGATTCATGGGAACGAGATGTTCAAGGTCGACATCCGTTGTTATGCCTATGGGGGAGCCATCCAGTTGATGGCCGCGCGCCTCTATCAGGGCCAGACGACTAACTTCCGGACCACCGGCGGCGGCTTCGCTCCCGTATACGTAGTCGGCGCATAACGATCCGGGAAGGTGGTCAGGCACCGCCGCCACTGAACGCCGGAAAGACTACGGGCGTGCTGGCAGGGGAACCACCAGCACGCCCGCATCTTTCTTCTTGTTATCCGACTGATTATTCCTGAGCGACCCAGGCGTTGACGGACATCGCGCTGGTGTTGCCGACCGAGCTGCCGATCGGCGAGGGGTAGCCGTTCACCCACGGAATGTCACCCGAGTAGTTCGCTGCGCCCGTCCACGAGAAGCCGTCGGGCCACAGCATGCCGTCGCTCCACAGCATGCCGTGAGGCCACAGCATGCCGTCAGGCCACAGCATGCCGTCGCTCCACAGCATGCCGTCGGGCCACAACATGCCGTTCGGCTGGGTGACCGCGAAGGTGCCATCGGGGAGCTGTCTCACATAGCCCTTGAAGTGCTGCGTGCCGGCGAGATCGGCGGCGACATTCAGCCCCCGGTTGGCGCAGTTGTTCTGCGTGCCGTACACCGCGGCCTTGGCGTCGACCAGGCCCGTGCCCTGCTGCAGCACGCTGTAAGCGGGGCTGCCGTCGCTTTTCACGGCGGGCTTGCCACTGGCGATGATGCGGCACTTCACCTGGTCGGGCGTGAGGCCCGGGTTCGCGGCCAGCACCAGCGCGGCCACGCCCGAGACCACGGCCGCCGACTGCGACGTGCCGGACATCTGGAAGAAGTCGCCGTTGTTCATGTAGGTGGGATGGTCCACCGCGATCTTCTGATACGTGGCCATGAAACCCCAGACATGACCGCCGGGGGCGACCAGGTCGGGCTTCACGAAGCCTTCGAATGTGGGACCGGCTGCCGAGAATGAGGCGAGGCGGTCATCGTTTTTGTTGTTGGTCCAGTTGTCCGTCATCGCGCCGACCGTGATGACGTACGGGACGTTGCCCGGGACACCCACGGTCTGCGGCAGCGGTCCGCTATTTCCCGCTGATACGACGACGACGATGCCGGATTGCCAGGCGCGCATCACGGCTTTATTGAGCGGATCGTCCCAGTAGCGCGAACGCGCCGGGGCCCCTAGCGACAGATTCAGAACTCGAATGGCGTACTGCGTGCGATTGGTGAGTACCCAATCGATGCCGCGAATGACGGTGGCGTAGCTGCTCGAGCCGTCTTCGCCGAATGCCTTGATCGAGATGATGCGCGCGTCCGGCGCAACGCCGAAGTAGCGGCCGCTGCCGTCTTTGCGGCTGCTGGCGATCAGGCTGGTGATGTGCGTGCCGTGGCCGCTGGTATCGGTGGACATCGGACGACCAGGTGGTCTGCACCACATTGTTGATCGCGTCGTACTGCGCCGCCACGCGGCCATTGCCGCCCGAGTCCTTGTCGAGCGAGTCGAGCTTCCAGTAGCCGGTGTCGATGACGGCGACGCCCACGTCGCGGCCCTTGATGCCGACGGAGTGCAGGTCGCGCGCGTTCACGTCGACGGGCATCGGATCGCCTTCGCCGAAACTGGTGCGTGTAGGCGATTTCGAGTTCGTCGATGTCGACGTTGTCGTCGCCGAAGCGGCTGTTCATCGAGGCGACGAAGCGGATGGCGGTGTTGCGGCCGCGATAGGCCGTGATGTTGTAGCTGTAGCTGTCGAACGAGTAGTCATTGGCCGGCGCCGGATATGCGGCCGAGCTTCCGTCCACGTCGTGCCGCCATTGCCGCTGGCCTGCACGGACACGTATTCGCCGGCTTTCGAGACCGTCGCGCAGCGCCTTGAACTTGAGCGTGACGTTCGGCGAGCTCGACGGCGTGGCGGCGCGGCGGTAGACGGCGCCGTGCCATCTGCAGGATCAGGCGGCCGCTGCCGCGGTCCTGCCAGCCGATGGTGACGTCGCCGCCATGCGGACTGTTGTCGTCGCCTTGCTCGACCCAGTCGCCGTACCAGCGGTGCGTGCCGTCGTTGTTGGCGAACGAGCCCGTTTCGAAATTGTCGCGCACGTTCGCGGCCGCCTGCGTGGTCACGAGCGTGTTGGTGGTGATCTGCTTGATGCCGGCGGCGGCGAGCACGCGCGCATGCTGGGCATCGGTGAGTTTGGCCTCGACGGCGTCGATGACGTTCAGGCGGGAAACGACTTCGCCGCCGGCGGCAGCCACCGCCGTGGCCGCAGCATCCGTGCTTTGCGCCTCGACGATGTAGCTGTGCGCGGCGCCGGAGGCGGCCATGTGCGTAGCCGGCGTGCTGGAAGTGGCCGCGGAGCAGCCCACCAGCGTCGCCAACATCGCCGCTCCCAGGACTCGAGCGGCCGCCTCTTTTACCGTCAATCGTCATCTGCAATCGCCTCTTAGTGGCCCCAGTCCGCTTTCGCGAACGGCACCATTAAAGGCGGGAGAGGCAATTTCAGAGCGTGCGTGTGTGACGCGGCTCTCGGGAAAAATGTGACGGGCGTCTAATAAGGGCCCGTTAAATCGTGAGCTATGTCAGCCCAGATTCACCGCTGGGCGGTGCGTGTGACAGAAGCTGGCGCGGTTTTCCCGGCAGGCAGGATCTTGTCCAGCAGAGTTCGCCAGCGGCGTCGCCGCGGCAGAACAGATGACCCTGGCCTTCATGGCATTGCTCGGCCACCAGGAACTGCGCCTGGGCCTCGGTCTCGATGCCCTCGGCGACGATGCGCAGGCCGAAGGCCAGGCCCAGCGCGATGGCCGCGCGGCACACGGCACGCGCCTCGTGATCGTGGCCGACCTCCTCGACGAAGGAACGGTCGATCATGATGCCGTCGAGCGGGCTGTTGCGCAGTTTGCCCAGCGAGAAATAGCCCGTGCCGAAGTCGTCGATCAGCACGCGCACGCCCTGGCCACGCAGCTGGTGCAGCGCGGACAGGCCACTGCGTCCCGAGGACAACATCTGCTCGGTGATCTCGAGATCGAGATGCGAGGGTTCGATGCCGGCCTCGCGCGCCGCATCGGCGACGTCCTCGGCCAGGCTCTCGGCCGACAGGTACTGGCGACGCGACGTTCACCGACACGCGCAGCTGGGGATAACCGCGCGCGGCCAGCGTCGCGAGATCGCGGCAGGCACGACGCAACACCCAGCGGCCGAGCTGCACGGACAGACCCGACAGCTCGGCGATGGGCAGGAATTCGGAAGTGGGCACCAGGCCGCGAATCTTGTGCGGCCAGCGCAGGAAGGCTTCCACGGCGATGATCTCGCGCGTCGACAAGCAGCAGCCGCGGCTGGTAGTGCAGCTCCAGCTCGTCTTTCTGGATGGCCTGCGTGAGCTCCTGCTGCCAGTCGAGGCGCGTCAGCGAGGCCAGGCGCAGCGTGTCGGAATAGAACGTGACCAGCCGGTCCTCGCCCTGGCGGCGGCCCGCGTCGAGCGTGGTGAGCGCGCGCTCGATGAGTTCGCTGGCGCGTATCGCCGTCGGTGCCCGACAGCGTGACGCCGCACTGCGGCGCGAGCTGGAAGATCTGTCCGTCGAGATCGACCGGATGGCGCAGCGCCTTCATGATGGCTTCGATGGCCACGTCCGCGTCGCCGCGCGAACGGATATCGGTGAGCACCACGCCGATGACGTCGTCGGAGACGCGCGCGAGGCGCGGCAGGCTGGTGCGGCCTTCGGGAAGTTTTTCGACGAATGACCTTGGCGGCGGATTCGAGCAGGCGATTGGCCAGCGCCGAGTCGAACACGCGCTGATAGGTGGAGTAGCCGCCGATGTGGATGAGCGCGACGCCGACGGTGTCTTCGCGCAGCGCCGCCATGTCGAGCGCCATGCGCAGGGATTTCTCGAAGCCGTCGCGATGCGGCAGCATGGCGCTCGCTGCTCTGTTTCGGATAAAGGCCGGAGTCGTTCGACGTGGCGCCCTGGCCGAGATCGCGGCACACCACCAGCACGCGGTCGAAGCCCTGCACCTGGAAACGCATCTCCAGGTTGAGCTCGCCTTCCTGGTAGCGCTGCTGCGCGGGCTTGCGGGTCTTCAGGATGCGGCGCACGGTCTGCAGCACGTGCGTGGCGATGGATTCCGGCCACAAGTCGTGTCGATCGCGCGGCCGGGAATTTCTTCCTCGTCCGGAGTCGAGGCCGCGCACGGCGTTGCCGCCGACGCAGGAGAGGATGACGCCATCGCGGCGCACGATGAGGGCGAGGTCGGGCAGTGATCTGGCAATGGCGTCGCGAATCTCAGTATCCATGACTTCAGCAGCTTCCTAGCGGGCCTCGCGCAAGACGCGCAGCGCATTGACCGTGTCGTCGCTGCCGCGCGTCGACATGAATGTTCGATGATGACGCCGTTGGCGATCAGGCCGTCGACGTTGGATTCGACGGCGGCGATGACCGACTGCAGCGTGGCCACCGATTCGGTGCCGAACCAGCCGCGCCAGGCGTTGCGGCCGCGCTTGGCGCGGTACAGCGCCAGATCGGCGATCTTGATGGCGTGTTCCCAGCTCACGGCACTCGGGCTGGCCCGGCACGAAGGGCAGGCAGGTAAGGCCGATCGAACAGCTGGTGCGCACCACGGCGCCGCGCGGCAGCACGCATTTCATCTTGGCGACGCGCTCGCGGATCCGCTCGGCCAGCATGGTGGCGTGTTCGACATGCTGGGCGTGCGCGACCACCACGAATTCGTCGCCGCCCCAGCGCGCCAGCACGTCGTCGGGACGGATGGCCTGGCGCAGCGTCTTCGCGACTTCGATGATGACTTCGTCGCCGGCGGCGTGACCGTGCTGGTCGTTGATGGGTTTCAGCGCATCGAGATCGATGATCATGATGGCGAGGCCCTGGCTGCCCTTGTTTTCGGTCGATCAGGCGCGGGAACTGCTGCATCAGGTAGCGGCGGTTCGCGAGGCCGGTGAGCGTGTCGGTGAGGCTCGCCATTTCGAGGCTGGCGATTGGCGTCTTCGAGCTCGCGGTTGCGCTGCGCCGAGCTCGTAGGTGCGGTCGCTGACCTGCTGCTCGAGCTCGAGGCGCTACGTGGCGGCGCGCGCGATGCGGCGCTGCTGCGCGTACCACACGGCCAGCAGCATCGAGCGCGGCGAGCAGCGCGTAGCCGGCGTAGGCCCAGGGCGAGAGCCAGGGAGACGGCGCCACGTCGATCGGCAACGCCAGGTCCTGCGTGCTCCACACGCCGTCGCTGTTGCTGGCGCGCACGCGGAACACGTATTGGCCACCGGGCAGGTTGGTGTAGGTGGCGGCGCGGCGTTCGTCGGCCTTGACCCAGTCGCTGTCGAAGCCGTCCAGCTTGTATTCGTAGCGGTTGGCGCGCGGATCGGCGAAGTCGAGCGCGGCGAACTTGCAGAGTGATGACGTCTTCCTTGTGCGCTCAGACGACAGGCGCTCGATGCGTTCTTCGGGAACGCCGGGGACGCCGGGCGTCGTTGAGCTTCAGGAATTGCGTGAGCACCACGCGCGGCGGGCGCTCGTTGAATTCCAGCACCTCGGGGTAGAAGGAGTTGAAGCCGGCGGCGCCGCCGAAGAACAACTTGCCGCTGCGGTCGCGGTAGTGCGCGCCGAAATTGAATTCCTCGGCCTGCAGGCCATGCAGGCGATGGAAGCGCTGGATGGCGCGTCGATCTTCGGATCGAGGCGCGCCAGGCCGAAGTTGGTGCTGATCCAGATGTTGCCCGTGCCGTCGGCGCGCAGGCCGTAGACGGTGTTGTTGGGCAGGCCCTGCGGCTTCGGAGATGTTGGCGAAGCGCAGATGCGCGGGCGCGTCGGCCGGGATTCAGCACGCGGTCGAGGCCGCCGCCGCGCGTGCCGATCCACACGCCGCCGGCGTCGTCGACCAGGATGCGAAAGATGCGTGTCGGAGCTGCAGCGAATCGAGCTGCTTGGCGTCGCGCTTGTAGTAGTGCAGCCGGCGCGTCTTGCACGTCCCAGACGTTGAGGCCGCCGCCATCGGTGCCGATCCACACGTGGCCGGTGCGGTCGCGCGCCAGCGCGGTGACGCGCCCGCTGGAAAGATGCAGGCCGTCCTCGGGGCCGGCGCGCAGATTCTCGAAGCGGCGCGTGCGCGCGTCGAAGCGCGAGACGCCGCCGCCGAACGTGCCCACCCACAGTTGTTTGTCGACCTCGAGCAGGCTCATGACGCCCGCTGGCGCCGAGCGTGGTCGGAACGGCGGGATCGTGCAGGAAGACTTCCGCGCGCAGCGTCTGCGGGTCGAAGCGATTCAGGCCGCCGCCCATCGTGCCAACCCACATGCTCGCCGTCGCTGCCTTCGAGCATGGCCATGACGCGGTCGTCGCTCAGCGCTGCCGCGCGAGCCGCTCGGCGCGGCGCAGCGCGGTGACCTCGGCCGGTGGTGCGGTCGAGCAGATTGATGCCGCTGCCGAAGGTGCCGATCCACAGCCGGCCCAGCTTGTCTTCGGCGAACGAGGTGATGTTGCGGTCGGTGAAGCCTTCCTCGGCGCTGGCGCGCGTGTGACCGAACGACCAGGTGCGCGGATTCCATTTCGCGAGGCCGCCGGACTTGGTGCCGATCCACAAGGAGCCGCCGCGATCCTCGAACAGCGAGACCACGTAGTCGTCGGGCAGCGAGCGCGGCTCGGCCGGGTCGCGCCGATAGCTCGAGAAGGTCTCGGTGGCGGAGTCGAACCACGCCAGGCCGCTGGATGAGGCCCAGCCACAGGCGGCCCTGGCTGTCGATGAGCAGTGACTGCACGCGGTTGTCCGGGCAGCGCGCGTGCTGCTCGTCGCATCCGCGCGATACACGCGCCAGCGCTCATTGCGCGGATCGTAGCGACCGAGGCCGGCGTCGGTGCCCACCCAGACCATGCCGTCCGCGGACTCGGTGAGCGCGCGCACGCGCAGTGGCCCTGGCCCGGCAGCGCCAGCTCCGGCGGCAGCGCACACGCGAGTGACGTCGAGATTGGTGGCGGGCAGACGGTCGAGGCCGCTGGCAGTGCCGATCAGCGTGTCGCCGCTGCGCAGGTGCAGGATGGTGAACACCGAGTTGTCGGACAGCGAGTTCGGCTCGGTGGGCGAATGCCGCAGGCGCTGCAGCTCACCGGTGCGCGAGTCGAAGATGGCGACGCCGGCGTCGCGCGAGGCGATCCAGATCCGGCCGAGGCGGTCGCGCGACACCGTGCGCGCGTTCTGCAGGTCGGGCGCCTCGCGCAGCACGGCCGGTGCCTCGAGCTTGCCGGTGCGCGCGCTGCGGAACACGATGCCGCCGCCGTCGGTCGCGATCCACAGGCCGTCGTCGCTTGCGACCAGCGAGGAGATCCAGCCGTTGGGCAGCGATTGCTGGTCGCCGCGATCGTGGCGCAGCTGGCGGAATTCGTAGCCGTCGAAGCGATTGAGGCCGTCCTCGGTGCCGAACCACATGAAGCCTTCGGCGTCCTGCACGATGGCATCGACCGCCTGCTGCGACAGCCCTTCTTCGAGGCTGTAACGCTGCACGCTGAGCGGGGGAGTGCGCCAGCGCCGGCAAGCAGGCAAGCGTGACGATCACCGCCAGCGCGGCACTCTTCCATGAGTTCATCGGCCCGATTTTTCCCCGCGTTATAGGCATTTTGTGCGGCTGCGGACGACTCCAGCGCCACATCGTAGTTGCGGCGCCGGAATCGCTATGTGACTGGCGTCCGATGCGCCGGCCACGCTGCGCCGCAGGATCGCGCTACCGATCGCGAATCTGTGATCGGCGTCACGCTTGGCGGGGAACTCGATTTAGACCCATTCGACGCAGGCGACGCCCAGCTCGGCGGCCGCGCGCCGCGCGGCCAGGCTGCCGTTGACGAGCATGCCGTACCTGACCAGCTGCAGATGCGGCAGGTCCGACTCGCTGTTGCCGTAGGCGAAGGTCTCGCCGTCGTGGCGCTCGGCGAGAGGGCGCGCAGGCAGCGCGCCTTCTCCTCGCCGCGACGATTGGCAGTGGTCAGCGTGCCGTCGAGCCGATCGCCGTCCCAGCGCACGCTCGGTGGAGATCACCTGGTCGAAGCCGAGCTGGCGTCCGAACTCCGGCACGTAGAAATCGACGCTCGCCGACATCAGCACGAGGTGATGGCCCGCGTCGCGATGGCGGCGGAAGGTCGCGGCGAGCGCCTCGCGAAAGCAGCCGCCCTCGATCGTGTCGCGCACGAATTCGCGCGAGAAGCGCCGTCAGCTCGGCGCGCGGCGTGCCGCGCAGCGTGGCGCGCAGCAGCGATTGCTTGAGCGCGGCGCGGTCGTGATCGACGAGGAAGCGCAGCGCGGCCGGCAGCACCCCCAGCAACCGCAGCAGCTGCCACGGGCGGCGCGCGAGCTGGCGCAGCACCAGCGGGAACAACGTGTCGCGGTGAGTGATGGTGCCGTCGAGATCGAAGATGGCGATGGGCATTCGGCGGCGATCTTATCGCATCCGCGCGCATTGCCACGATTCGCCACAATTGCGACACGCCGTCGCCACTTTGCGCGCCGACGACTCCCGGCGAATCAACCCGGGAGACGCAGATGCCGATACTTCGTGGACTCATTCCGCCGCTGCTCGGCAAGGCCCTGCTGGTCGGCGCGCTGATCATCGTGCTGCTCGTGCCCATTGCGCAGGTGGACGACCTGGTCAGCGAGCGCGTCGGCATGCGGGAGAATGCCGCGGCGCGCGTGGCCGAGTCCTGGGGCGGCCCGCAGACCACCGCCGGCGTGCTGCTCGCGATCCCGGTCGATAAGACGCGCGTGATCTACGGCTCACGCACCGAAACCGAGCGACGCACGGTCTACGTGCTGCCTGACACGCTCAAGGTCGACGCGCGCTCCGAGCCCAGCTATCGCACCGTCGGTCTGTATCGCACGCCGGTATACCTCGCGCACGTCGCATTGTCGGGTGAGTTCGCGGGCCGCGACTTCGCGCAATGGTTCGAGCAGAAGGAGGGCCGCACCGTGCGCTGGGACGAGGCGCGCCTGCTGGTGCTCAACTCCGAAGCCAGCGCGCTGCGCGCGGTGGACGATCTTCGGGTCGCGGGCGAGGACACGGCGGTCTCCGCCGGCGGCTACGCCGGATTCGCGGGAATTTCCACGCCGGTGCCGGGCAGCGCCGCTGCGCGACGCGGCCAGTGTTCCGTTTCATGTCACGCTGACGCTCGCCGGCAGCCGCCGGCTGAATTTCCTGCCGCTGGCGCGCAAGGCGGATATCGAGCTCACGTCCACCTGGGAGCATCCGAAGTTCGAAGGCGCGCCGGCGCCGCTGTCCCCGACCATCGGCAAGCAGGGGTTCAAGGCCCGCTGGTCCGTGCTCGAGATCAATCGCAATTTCGGGCAGAGCTGGATCGACGAACAGGTGCGCAGCGACCTGCCAGCTGCAGCGGGCCCTGCAGCAAAGCAGCGTCGGCGTGACTTTCTACGAGCCGGTCGACATCTACCAGCGCAACTACCGCGCGGTGCACTACGCCTCGTTGCTCATCGTGATCACGTTCCTGACGTTCTTCCTGTGGGAACACGTCAGCGGCCTCGCCATTCACGCCATGCAGTACCTGATGGTGGGGCTGGCGCTGGCGCTGTTCTATCTACTGCTGCTGGCCCTGTCCGAGCACCTGAGCTTCGAGCTGGCGTACGTCGCGTCGGCCAGCGCCCTGGTGGCGCTCATCACCGTCTACCTGAGCGGCGCGCTGCGCAGTCGCAGGCTGGCGCTGGGTGTCGGCGCGGGGCTGGCCACGCTGTACACCATGCTCTACTGGATATTGCGCTCCGAGGACTACTCGCTGCTGATGGGCTCGCTGCTGCTCTTCGGCGTGCTCACCGTGCTGATGCTGGCCACGCGCCGCGTCGACTGGGGCGGTGTCGCGCGGCTCCGCCAGGAGGCGTAGCAAGTGCCGGGTGGCTATCCGGGAATGCGCCGCCCGTACTCGGCTTCCAGCTGCGCGTGCGTGGACCAGAACCCTCGTGGCGGGCGTTGCATGAGCACGTCTTCGAGGATGCCGACGTGCGCATCCCAGCCTCCGGCCACGCTGACCAGCGAGGGACGATCCGGAAGTTTGCGATGCGTGATGGTGAGCAGCACCTGTTCGCCGCGCGCTGCGAGTTCGAAGGTGACCTCGGAATGCACGCCCTGAGACTCCATCCACGTGAACGCCAGCAGTCGCGGTGGTTCGCAGCGCAGCACCTCACCGGTGAAACTCATCGGCATGCCGCGGTATTTTTCCGGCGTGGGTTCGTTCGAGAGCGTGTGGTGCGCGAAATGCAGCTCAACCTTGCCGCCGGCCTCGAGTTCCATGTCGCCCGCGGCCAGCCAGCGCGCGCGTTGGTCCGACTCGGTCAGAAACGACCAGACGCGCTCCACCGGCCCGGGCAGCAGGCGCTCGAGGCGCACGGTATCGGGGGCAATGCGATCGGCGTACTGGTGCATGACTCACTCCTTCAGCGCGCGTTCGAGGGCATCGAGGCGCTGCGTCCAGAACCGCTCGTAGTGCCGCAGCCAGCGACCAATGCCGGCCAGCGGACCGGGCTCGATGCGGCAGCGATGCGTGCGGCCTTCCACGGTGCGGTGGATCAGCCCGGCGTCCTCGAGCGTGCGAATGTGCTTGGAGGCGGCGGCCAGCGACATGTGAAAGGGCTCTGCCAGCTCGCTCACGGTGTGTTCGCGCAGGGCCAGCCGCCGCAGCATGTCGCGGCGCGTGGTATCGCCCAGGGCATGAAATACGCGGTCGAGGCGCGCGGCGTTTAATTCAACCATGAGGTTGAATGTACGCCAGGCTTTCAGCAATAGTCAACCAGTTGGTTGAATAGTGGCGCGCGGGGAAATGGGGTCAGGCCCCATTTTCGAAGACGAAAATGGAGCCAGACCCCTACGCGGCCTTGGCGGCGAGCTGTCGGAGCACGTACTGCAGGATGCCGCCGTGCCGGTAGTAGTCCCGCTCCTTCGGCGTATCGATGCGCACGCGCGCCTCGAAGGCGATGGGTGTGCCCTTGGGCGGCGTCGCGACCACTTTCACCGTCTTGGCTTCGGCATTGTTGAGACCGGTGATCTCGAACACTTCCTGGCCGGTCAGTCCGAGCATCGCGGCGGTCTTGCCGGCCGGGAACATCAGCGGCAGCACTCCCATGCCGATGAGATTCGAACGGTGAATGCGCTCGAAGCTCTCGGCGATCACGGCGCGCACGCCTAACAACATCGTGCCCTTGGCGGCCCAGTCGCGCGAGGATCCGGTGCCGTATTCCTTGCCCGCGAGGATGACCAGCGGCGTGCCTTCCTGCTTGTAGCGCATGGCGGCGTCGAAGATGGACATCTGCTCGCCGCTGGGCACGTGCACGGTCACGCCACCCTCGGTACCGGGCGCCAGCAGGTTCCGCAGCCGGATGTTGGCGAAGGTGCCGCGCATCATGACTTCGTGGTTGCCGCGGCGCGCGCCGTAGGAATTGAAATCGATGGGCTGTACGCCCTGCGACACCAGGTATTTCGCGGCGGGACTGGTCTTCGAGATGTCACCGGCCGGAGAAATGTGGTCGGTGGTCACCGAGTCGCCCAGCAGCGCGAGACAGCGCGCGCCGGTGACGTCGGTGACGGCCTTGGGCGTCATCGTCATGCCTTCGAAGTAGGGCGGATTGCGCACGTAGGTGGACGCTTCTTCCCACGCGTAGATCTTGCCGCCCGGCACCTTGATGGCGGACCAGTTGGCATCGCCGGTGAACACGTTGGCGTAACTCTTGCGGAACATGTTCGAGTCGAGTGTCTGGTGCACGGCTTCGGCGACTTCCTTGTCGGACGGCCAGATGTTGGCGAGCAGCACCGGCTTGCCGTCGGGTCCCGTGCCGAGCACGTCGCTCTGCAGGTCGACGTCCATGGTGCCGGCCAGCGCATAGGCCACCACGAGCGGCGGCGACGCGAGGAAGTTCATCTTGATTTCAGGATGCACGCGGCCTTCGAAGTTGCGATTGCCGGACAGCACCGACGTCGCGACGATGTCGCCCGCCTTGATGCCCGCCGAGATCTCCGGTTTGAGCGGACCCGAATTGCCGATGCAGGTGGTGCAACCGTAGCCGACGACATTGAAGCCGATGGATTCGAGCGGGCCCAACAAGCCAGCCTTGGTCAGGTAGTCGGTGACCACGCGTGAGCCCGGCGCGAGGCTGGTCTTGACCCAGGGCTTGGCCTTGAGACCGAGCTTCGCCGCGTTGCGCGCCAGCAGGCCGGCGGCCATGAGCACGTACGGGTTCGAGGTGTTCGTGCAGCTGGTGATCGCCGCGATCATCACGGCGCCGTCGCGCAGCTCGATCTTCTGCTCGCCGAGCTTGATCTCCGCGCAACCGGTGGCATCCGGGAATTTCTTCTTGCGTTCCTCGGCCATGGGCTTCAGCGAAGCTGCATAAATGCTCTTGGCCTTGGACAGCGGCACGCGATCCTGCGGTCGCTTGGGACCCGCGAGGCTGGGTTCCACGGTCGCGAGGTCGAGCTCGAGCACGTCGGTGTAGTCGGCCGGCTTGGCGCCGTTCACGCGCCACATGCCCTGCGCCTTGGCGTACGCCTCCACCAGCGCGATCTGCTCGGGCGGACGGCCCGAGAGCTCGAGATAGCGCAGCGTTTCCTCGTCGATCGGGAAGATGCCGCAGGTACTGCCGTACTCCGGCGCCATGTTGGCGATGGTCGCGCGATCGGCCAGCGGCAGGTTCGCGAGGCCGTCGCCGAAGAACTCGACGAATTTGTCGACCACGCCTTTCTTGCGCAGCATCTCGGTGACGGTGAGGACCAGGTCGGTGGCCGTGCAGCCCGGCTTCATCGCGCCGATCATCTTGAAGCCGATGACCTGCGGGATGAGCATCGGAATCGGCTGGCCGAGCATCGCGGCCTCGGCCTCGATGCCGCCCACGCCCCAGCCCAGCACGCCCAGGCCATTGATCATCGTGGTGTGCGAGTCCGTGCCAACCACCGTATCGGGATAGGCCTCGTTCTTGCCGGCGGTGTCGTTGTGGAAAACCACTCGGCCCAGGTACTCGAGGTTCACCTGGTGGACGATGCCGGTGTTGGGTGGCACCACCTTGAAGTTGTTGAACGCCGTCTGGCCCCAGCGCAGGAACGCATAGCGCTCACCATTGCGCTCGAATTCGATCCGGTTGTTGGTGGCCAGCGAGCTCGCGTGGCCGTAGTCGTCCACCTGCACGGAGTGGTCGATGACCAGTTCGGCGGGGTTCAGCGGATTGATGCGCTCCGGATTGCCGCCGAGTTTCTGTACGGCCTCGCGCATCGCGGCGAGGTCGACGACACAGGGCACGCCGGTGAAGTCCTGCATGATCACGCGCGCGGGCGTGAAGTCGATTTCGTAGGACGGCGCCGCCTTCGCGTCCCAGCCCAGCACGGCATTGATGTCGTCCGCGGTGACGTTGACGCCGTCTTCGTAACGCAACAGGTTTTCCAGCAGGATTTTCAGTGAATACGGCAGGCGCGCGACCTTGTCCTGCGGCAGGTTTGCGAAGCTCCAGTAGTCATAGCTGCGCCTGCCCACGGTCAAAGTCGAACGGTTGCTGGAACTGCCGGTCATGAATCCTGCTCCTTAACGAAAAAAGCGCCGTATTCTACAGCGTCAAGCAGGCCCCGTGCCTTCGATGACACCGCCACCCAGGCAGCGCTCGCCGTCATACAGCACGGCAAATTGTCCCGGGGTCACGGCGCGTTGCGGCTGCTCGAAGCGCACGTCGAGCGCGCCACCGGCGCGCAGCGCGACGCGGCAATCCTGGTCCGGCTGCCGATAGCGCACCTTGATCTGCGATACGAACTCGATTCCTGCGGGTTGCACCAGCCAGTTGCAAGGGCCGGTGGCCAGCGCGCGACTCACGAGCAGGGGATGATCGTTGCCCTGCACGGCGACCAGTTCATTACGCGGCAGATTCTTGGCGGCGACGTACCAGGCGTCTTCGGATTTGCCGGCGCGGCCGCCGATCTCGAGTCCACCGCGCTGACCCAGTGTGTAGAAGGCAAGTCCGCGGTGACGCCCGATCACCTCGCCCTGTTCGGTGACGATGTCGCCGGGTGAAGTGGGGATGTAGCGCGCCAGGAATTCGCGGAACGGCCGCTCGCCGATGAAGCAGATGCCGGTGCTGTCGGGCTTGTCGAAGACCGGCAGTCCGGACTCGCGCGCCAGCGCGCGCACTTCGGGCTTGCGCAACTCGCCGAGCGGGAACAGCACGCGCTCGAAGTGCTCTGCATCGACGGCGTGCAGAAAATAGGACTGGTCCTTGTCGGCATCGACGGCCTTGAGGAGTTGCGGGCCGTCCGGGCCCTGCACGAGCCGCGCATAGTGACCAGTGGCAAAACGCCGCGCGCCCAGCCGGGTCGCGTAGTCGAGGCACAGGCCAAACTTGATCTCGCGGTTGCAAAGCACGTCGGGATTCGGCGTGCGGCCGGCGCGGTACTCGGTGAGGAAATATTCGAACACCCGCGCGCGATAGGCCGCGGCGAAACTCACGCGATGCAGCGGAATGCCGAGCTCGGCCGCGGTGGCGCGCGCGTCCTGGAAATCCTGGGCGCCGGTGCAGTAGTCATCGTCGTCGTCCCAGTTGCTCATGTAGAGCCCATGGACGTCGAAGCCGGCGCGCCTCAGCAGCAGCGCAGCCACCGCGGAGTCGACTCCGCCGGACATGCCGACGACGATTCTTTCGCCAGGAGAACTCGAATTCACGGCGCGAATTGTACGCCGCGGCGCCTTTTCCAGCCTGCTAGAGGTTGACCACCGAGGGAACTGTCAGGGCCGTTTCGAGATCCAGGCAGGCCACTGAATCCAGCGGCTGGCGCTTGCCGAGCAGGAAGTCGTCGATGCAGCGCATGACCAGCGGCGAGCGCAGTCGCGCCGGCTGCGCGTGCAACTCGGCCGGCGACAGCCACAGGGATCGCACGATGCCCTTGTCGAGTGGCTGGTGGGCGCGGTGATCGTCGACCTCACCGTGAAACGCAAAGCGCAGGAAACCGCGGCCGTCGACCGGGTTGCGCCACAGGTAGGTCCCGACCAGCGCCCGGGGCTCGAAGCGCCAGGCAGTCTCTTCGCGGGTTTCGCGAATCACGGCTTCGAGCAGGGTTTCGTGTTCTTCGAGATGGCCGGCGGGCTGATTCAACACCAGGCGTCCGGCGATGCGTTCCTCGACCACCAGAAAGCGGCCATCGCGCATCACGACCGCGGCAACGGTGACATCGGGATTCCAGCGCATCGAATCGGCCTCAACGTGTGGCGCGGCGGGAGAGCTCGTCGGTGGCGCTGGCTTGCCAGATCTCGTCGAATTCGTCGAGATACTGGCGCGCGATCGGCGGATTGTTGAGGTCCGCCACACCGTCCCAGCGATCCGGATGCACACGGTAGACGATGGCGCGATCGTCGGCGATCAGATAAGCGTACGCGCGCTGCTTCGCGTCGCCGACGGCGGGCCGGATGTCGATGCAGCTCGTGAGACGACGTCCCATGGCGATGAAGCGGTTGTTGTCGCGCAGCAGCCGCCCGGAGTCCGACAACAGCACGCGCACCTTGGCGAAACGGCGTGCCAGCACGAAGCGTTTGACGATCTCGAGGAAGCCGTTCTGGTCGTACAGGTCGGGCTCGAGGTCGGGAGTGTAGATAGACATGAGGCGCTGCGCGCTGGCGGCCACGGCGTCGACCGCGGCGCGCATTTCCTCGAGCGAGCCGATCACGCGCACGTGATTCTCGGCGCGACCGGCCGGAGCGGGCGGCAAAGCGGCCCCCGGCGCCGACGGCGCACGCACCATTCTGTTGAAATCGAATTCCCCGGCCGTCATGGGTGACGACTACTCCCCGGACTTCATGGACAAAGGCAGTGTGACCTGTTGCCCGCGAAAGCCTAGGTGGCAAGGACCAATGGCAGTGCCAAATGCGTCACGCTTTCACCGGGTTTGCAGCGCAACCGCCCGAAAAACGTGTGCTGGGTCGCACTTTACGCGCGGGTTTCGGCGCACTGCATCAGGGGAAACCGGTAAGTGTCGGCAAGGGCTCTAGATAGCCCGTGCGAGGCTGGCCGCGAGGCCCACGTATTGCGCCGGCGTCAGCGCGCGCAGTCGCGCACGATCGGCCGGCGGCAGCGGTAGTTTGTCGATGAAGGCCGCGAGGCCGGCGGCGTCGACCTGTGCGCCGCGCGTGAAATCCTTGAGCAGCTCGTAGCCGTTCGGCACGCCGGCGGCGCGCAGCGCGGTCTGCAGCGCCTCGCCCAGCACTTCGTGCGCCGCGTCGATGTCGGCAGCGATGGTGCGCGGATCGGCCGCGATCTTGCCCAGCCCGCGCTGCAGCGCGTTCCAGGCCACCAGCGAATGCGCCAGGGCCACGCCGATGTTGCGCAGCACCGTGGAATCGGTGAGATCGCGCTGCCAGCGCGAGATGGGTAGTTTGCTGGCGAAATGATGCAGCAGGGCGTTCGCGATGCCGAGATTGCCCTCGGCATTCTCGAAATCGATCGGGTTGACCTTGTGCGGCATCGTGGACGAGCCCACTTCGCCGGCCACGGCGCGCTGGCGCAGGTAACCGAGCGAGATGTAGCCCCAGGCATCGCGCGCGAAATCGACCAGGATCACGTTGATCGCCGCCAGCGCGTCGCAGTATTCGCCGATCCAGTCGTGCGGCTCGATTTGCGTCGAGTATTCGTTCCAGGTGAAGCCCTGTGATTCGACGAAGCGGCGGCTCACGGCCGGCCAGTCGACGCTGGGAAGCGCGGCCACGTGCGCGTTGTAGTTGCCCACGGCACCGTTCCACTTGGCGAGGATCTCCACCTCGTCGAAACGAGCGCGCGCGCGCTTCAGCCGCGCGACCACGTTGGCGAACTCCTTGCCGAGCGTGGTGGGACTGGCCGTCTGGCCGTGCGTGCGCGACAGCATCGGCAGCGCGGCGTGTTCGTGCGCGAAGCCCCGCAGGCGTTCGACGAGCTTCTCGAGCTCGGCGGACAGCAGCGTGCGCCCGGCGCGCAGCATGCGCGCATACGCCAGGTTGTTGATGTCCTCGGAGGTGCAGCCGAAATGCACCAGCTCGAGCACGGCGGGCGTGGCACCGCTCTGCGCGAGCTTCTCGCGCACGAAATATTCCACCGCCTTGACGTCGTGGTTGATGCGGCCTTCGATGGCCTTGACGGCGGCGGGCGCTTCTTCACCCGGCTCCAGCGCCAGGCCGGCGGCCAGCTGGCGCACCGGGTCGGTGAGCGGCTGCGCCAGCAGCTGGGGCACGGACTCGGCGAGTCCCAGCAGCCAGGCGGCCTCGATGCGGATTCGCTCGCGGATCAATCCACTTTCCGACAGCACCGCACGCAGCCCATCGGCAGCCTTGCGATATCGTCCATCGATGGGGGAGAGCGCGGAAAGGGCTGCGGGGTCCATGAAGAAACTGCCTCGAAATCACTGCTGCTAGACTGGCCGCGCATGATATCGCAGGACAATGACGGCAGCCGCAAAGAGCACGACAGCTTCGGCGAGATCGAAGTGCCGGCCGGCGCGCTGTGGGGTGCGCAGACCGAGCGCGCGCGGCGCAACTTTCAGCTCAGCGGCACGACGCTGCCGGCGGATTTCATCGCCGCACTGGCCCTGATCAAGGCGGCCGCGGCGCGCGCCAATTCCCGGTTGGGACTGCTGCCGGCGGAGGTGGCCGCGGCGGTCAGCGAGGCGGCGCTTGCCGTGGCGCGCGGCGCGCACGATGCACAGTTTCCGCTCGATGTTTACCAGACCGGCAGCGGCACCAGCACCAACATGAATGCCAACGAGGTGATCGCTCGCCTGGCAAGCAACGCCCTTGGCAGACCGGTTCACGCCAACGATCACGTGAACATGTGCCAGAGCAGCAATGACTGCATTCCGAGCGCGATCCATGTGAGCGCGGTGCTGGTCATGCGCCGCGAACTGGTGCCGGCGCTGGACGCGCTGCGCGGCGTGCTCGCGGAGAAGGAGCGCGCCTGGGCCAATATCCTCAAGACCGGCCGCACGCACCTCATGGATGCGACGCCGCTGTCGCTGGGCCAGGAAGTGTCGGGCTGGCGCGCGCAGATCGAGCTGGCCCTGGAACGACTGCGCGACAGCGAGAAGCGCCTGCTGGCACTGGCGCAGGGTGGCACGGCCATCGGCACCGGTATCAATGCGCACGAGAAATTCGCCGCCACCTTCATCGAAGAGCTGCGCGGGCTGACTTCGGTGCCTTTCGATACCGCCGCCAACTTTTTCGCTGCGCAGGGCACGCAGGATGCGGCCGTGGAACTCTCGGGACAGCTGCGCACCCTGGCCGTGACGCTGATGAAGATCTGCAACGATCTGCGCTGGATGGGCTCGGGCCCGCTGGCGGGGCTGGCCGAGCTCAAGCTGCCGGCATTGCAGCCGGGCAGCAGCATCATGCCCGGCAAGGTGAATCCGGTGATTCCTGAAGCCGTGACCATGATCGCCGCGCAGGTCATGGGTCTCGATGCCGCGATCGCCATCGCCGGCCAGTCGGGCAATTTCCAGTTGAACGTGATGTTGCCGCTGATCGCGAGCAACCTGCTGGCCGGGATCCAGTTGCTCGCCAACGGCGCACGCGCGCTGGCCGAGCGATGCCTGGCCGGTGCCGAGCCCAATGTCGCGCGACTCGACGATGCACTGGCCCGCAATCCCATTCTCGCGACCGCGCTCAATCCGGTGATCGGCTATGAACGCGCCGCGGCGATTGCCAAGCGCGCGTATGCGGAAGGGCGCCCGGTGTTCGACGTGGCGCTGGAGATGTCCGGACTTTCCAGGGAAGAGCTGCGGCGCCTGCTCGATCCGGGCGCGCTCACGCATGGCGGCCTGCACGGCGGCGGGGGCGGCGGTTGAGCGAAGTGCCGGCGCAAACCGAGCTGCGCGAGCGCATCCTGCGCCGGTTTGGTGGGACGCAACCCCAACATGAGCTCGCGGATTGGCGCGTACTGGGCATCGACGCCGAGCGCAGCCAGCGACTGGTGCGGCATTTTCCCAAGGACCCGGCGCCCGCGGCGGTGCTGGTGCCGCTGGTGGACAGGCCCCAGGGACTCACCGTGCTGCTCACGCAGCGTTCCTCGCAAATGGCGCGGCACGCGGCGCAGATCGCGTTTCCCGGCGGGCGTGTGGACCCCACCGACGCCGACGTTTCCAGCGCGGCGTTGCGCGAAGCGCGCGAGGAGATCGGCCTCGATCCCGGGCGCGTGCAGGTGTTCGGCTATCTACCCGATCACGTGGTGATCAGCGGTTTTCGCGTGACGCCGGTGCTGGGCCTGGTGGCGCCGCCGTTCTCGCTGGAGCTCAACCCCGCCGAGGTGGCGGGCGTGTTCGAGGTGCCGCTGGATCACGTGCTCGACAGCGCCAACCACAAGGCGAGTCTGCGGCGCGTCGGCGACGAGGACCTGTTGCTGTACGACATTCCCTGGGAGGGGCAGAACATCTGGGGCGCCACGGCCGGGATGCTGCTCACCTTCGTTCGCATGCTGCGTGAGGGCGGGCCATGAACGAACCCGCGGACCGCTCGCAACGTTCGCTGGCGCGCCTGCTGGAAATCATGCGCCGCCTGCGTGACCCGCAGGGCGGCTGTCCCTGGGACCGCGAACAGGATTTCGCCAGCATCGCGCCGTACACCATCGAAGAAGCCTACGAGGTCGCGGACGCCATCGCGCGCGGCGCGCCCAGGGACATCGAGTCCGAGCTCGGCGACCTGCTGTTCCAGGTGGTGTTCCACGCGCAGATGGGTGGCGAGCGCGGCTGGTTCGACTTCGCCAGCGTGGCCGATGCCATTTCCGACAAGCTCACCGCGCGCCATCCGCATGTGTTTGGCGACGTCGAGATCGGTTCGGTGGGCGAACAGAACCGCGCCTGGGAAGAACACAAGGCGCGCGAACGCGCGGCGCGCCAATCAGGCCATGCGCCCAGCGAGCTTGCCGACGTGCCGCTGGCGCTGCCGGCCCTGGCGCGCGCCGCCAAGCTGGGCAAACGTGCCGCACGCGTGGGTTTCGACTGGCCGGACGAGCAGGGCGTGCGCGCCAAGATCGAAGAGGAGCTGCAGGAAGTCCTGCGCGCGACTGCCGAGCAGCGCGCCGGCGAGCTCGGCGACCTGATGTTCGCGGTCGCCAACTGGTCGCGGCATTTCGGAGTGGATGCGGAAGAGGCCCTGCGACAGGCCAACGCGAAATTCGAGCGACGCTTCCGCGCCATGGAACGCCTGGCTCGGCAGCGCGCGCTGCACCTCGCGCAACTCGATGCCGCCACCTGGGACGCATTGTGGAACGAGGTCAAAAAGAGCGAAAAACACAGCGAATCCAACGTTCAGTAGCGATTCATCGACCCCTGCGTAGATTGCCCCCAAGGTCGCGATGCGGCCGATGGAGGCTATATGTCGAGCAGCAAGAAAGTTCTGGTGGGTTTGCTGGCCGCCGCGTTCACCGTGGCGAGCGCCGGAGCATTGCCTGCCCGTATGACGATCGTTACGACGATGGTCGCTATGGCGATGGTCGTTATGACGATCGCCCTTACGAAGACGGCAACGGCGCCTACGACTACGCCAAGGTGGTCGACGTCCAGCCGCTGACCACGCGGGTGCGAGTCAGCACGCCGCAGCGTGAGTGCTGGGATGAAACGCGCTACGACGAGGGCGGCTATTCTTCACGTCCGAATGGGGCGGGATCGCACGGAGCACGGGTCGGCGGCAGCACGTTGCTCGGCGCCGCGATCGGTGCCGTCATCGGCAACCAGATCGGCCACGGCCAGGGTCGCAAGGCCGCCACCGCGGCGGGCGCCGTGATCGGCGCGGGCATCGGACACCAGCAGGGCATGCGGCGATATGGTGCCGTGGCTGCTCCCCGGCCGTACACGGTGCAGCGCTGCGAGACGCGCTACCACGACGAATACCAGGAGCGCATCGATGGCTACCGTGTCACTTATGTTTATCACGGTCGCCGCCAGGTCACCCAGCTGCCGTATCGCCCCGGTGAGCGCATCCGTGTGCGCGTCGACGTGAGCCCGGCGGAGTGATGACCGAGTTGTTTGTCCTGGTGTGGGCCGCCCTTCTTTATCTGAGGTGGGCGGCCCACATCACCTTTCAGGCGCAAAGCGTTAAACTCGCGCCCGCCATGAAGAAGATTCGCCAAGGGCTGGTTCCCGCCGCACTGATCGCGGCAGGTCTCGGCTCGTTCTCGCAGGCACACAGCATGCCGGGCGCCGTGGTCAGCGGCAGCAACCTGGAAACCCATTACATCGAAGACACGCGCCATGACGGCATCTCGCTCGACGAGGCGGTGCGCCGCGCCGAAGCGCAGTATCGCGCGCGCGTGGTGCGGACCGACGTGCAGGACGAAGACGGCCGCAAGGTCTACGTGCTCAAGCTGCTCTCCGAAAACGGACGCGTGATGACGGTCCGCATCGATGCCGCCACGGGAAGGATGAGATAACAGCATGCGTGCACTGGTCGTGGAAGATGAAGCGGCATTGCGCGATGGGCTGCGCGAGCAGCTGGTGAAGCAGGGCTTCACGGTCGACGTCGCTGCCGACGGCGAGGAAGGCCTGTTCGCAGGCAATGAATACCCGCTCGATATCGCGGTCATCGACCTCGGGCTGCCGAAGCTTTCCGGGCTCGAGCTCATCCGCAAGCTGCGCACCGGCGGCAAGACGTTTCCCATCCTGATTCTCACGGCGCGCGACCGCTGGCAGGACAAGGTCGAAGGTCTGCAGGCCGGCGCCGACGATTACGTGGCCAAGCCCTATCACTTCGAAGAAGTGCTGGCGCGCATGCAGGCGCTGATGCGGCGTGCCGGCGGCTGGGCCAGTCCGATCCTGGAGTGCGGACCCATCCGGCTCGACACACGCGCCCAGCAGGTGTCGCTGAACGACGCGGCCATCGAGCTCACCACTTTCGAATACCGCATCCTCGAACACATGATGCTGCGCGCCGGCGATGTGATCTCGAAGACCGAGCTCACCGAAAGACTCTACGACCAGGACTACGAGCGCGACAGCAACGTCATCGAGGTGTTCATCGGTCGACTGCGTCGCAAGCTCGATCCCGACGAGAGCCTGCGTCCCATCGAGACCTTGCGCGGCCGCGGCTATCGCTTCGCCATCCCTCGTAAAGAGATGGCGCCCAACCAGGGCACGTAGCGGCTTGGCGCAGCCTTCGCTGAGACGCCGCCTGCTGCTGGCCGTGTTCAGCGTGATCGTGGTTTTCTTTGCGCTCACGATCTTCCTGCTCGACATGCTGTTTCGCCGCGCGGCCGAACGCGGCCTGCGCGAAGTGCTCGACGCGCAGATGGTCGCGCTGGTCGCGGCGGCGGATCCGGACGGACCGGAATCGGTGACGCCCACCGCGCTGCTCGACACGCGCTTCGAGACTCCGGGCTCGGGCCTGTATGCGGAGATCCGTTCGGCCAGCGGTGAGACGATCTGGCGTTCCCAGTCCACCACCGGCACCGACGTGCAGTTCGGTCCGCCGCTCGAGGGCGGCGAACGGCAATTCCTTTTCACCCAGATCGCCGGCACCGACGTGGAGCTGGCGGTGGCCAGTCGCGGCATCGTCTGGGAAAACCTGCACGGTCAGTCGGCGCGCTTCACCTTCAGCGTTGCGTCGAATCTCGAGACCTATCGCGCGCAGATCGCGAGCTTCCGGCAGCAATTGGTCGGCTGGTTTTCCGGCGTGGCGCTGCTGCTGCTGCTCACTCTCATGCTGATCCTGCGCTGGCTGTCGCAGCCCATGCGCCGGCTGGTGCGCGAGATCAAGGAAGTGGAAGCGGGCGGGCGCGAGCGGCTCAGCGAACACTGGCCGCAGGAATTGAGCGCCGTCACCGGCAACCTCAATGCGCTGCTCGAGTCGGAACGCACGCGCATCAAGCGTTATCGCGACACGCTGGGCAACCTCGCGCACAGCCTGAAGACTCCGTTGGCCGTCATGCGCCAGTCGCTGCATGGCGTCGGCGCCAGCCGGCCAGAGTCCGCGCTCGATGGCGAGATCGAGCGCATGACGCGGCATCATCGAGCACCAGATGAAGCGCGCCGCGGCAAGCGGCGGCGTACTGCTGGGCCAGGCGCCCGTGAACGTCGCGCCGATCGTCACGGAGCTGCGCGTGGCCCTCTGAAGGTCTACGGAACAAGGACCTGCTGTTCGAAGATTCCGCGGATGCCGCGGCGCAGTTCATCGGCGATCGCGCCGACCTCATGGAGCTGCTCGGCAACCTGCTCGACAACGCCTGCAAGTGGGCGACGCTCGCACGTGCGCATCGAGGCCACCGTCGACACACAGGGCAGACTCGCGCAACGCGCTGCGCCTGGTGATCGACGACGACGGCCCGGGCATCGCCGAAGCCGATCGCGCGCGCGTGCTGGTGCGCGGCGGGCGCGCCGACGAGGCCACGCCGGGCCATGGCATCGGCCTGGCGATGGTGCACGACACCGTGGCGCTGTACGGCGGCACGATGCGATCGACGCGTCGCCGCTCGGCGGCGCGCGCTTCGACCTCAAACTACCCGGCCGGCTGAAAATGGGGTCAGACCCCCCACTTCCATAGAAGAAGGCTAGCGAAATGGGGTCTGACCCCATTTACGGGCCTTCCTTGATCTCGAACGTGATGCCCTGCGCCAGCGGCAGCTCGCGGCTCCAGTTGATGGTGTTGGTCTGGCGGCGCATGTAGGCCTTCCAGGAATCCGAACCCGATTCACGACCGCCGCCGGTGTCCTTCTCGCCGCCGAACGCGCCGCCGATCTCCGCGCCGGAGGTGCCGATGTTCACGTTGGCGATGCCGCAGTCGCTGCCCGCGGCCGACAGGAATGCCTCGGCGTGCTGCAGGCGGTCGGTGAAGATGGACGACGACAGGCCATGCGCCGAGGCGTTCTGCATCTCGATGGCTTCTTCGAGCGAGTCGAAGGGGATCAGGTACAGCACCGGCGCGAAGGTTTCGTGCTGCACGATGGGCCAGTCGTTTTCCGCCAGGACAATAGTCGGCGCGACGAAATTGCCTTTGCCCTCGAGCACCTTCTCACCGGCGATCACCTTGCCGCCGGCGGCCTTGGCCTGCGCGATGGCCTGCGAGTAGCGCTCCACGGCCGCACTTGTCGATCAGCGGACCCATGAGCGTCGCCGGGTCGATGGGGTTGCCGATGCGTCACCTGCGTATAGGCGTGAGCGAGCTTCTTCTCGAGCTCGGCGAGCTTGGAGCGATGCACCAGCACGCGTCGCGTGGTCGTGCAGCGCTGGCCGGCGGTGCCCACGGCGCCGAACACGATGGCCGGCACGGCGAGTTTCAGGTCCGCGGTCTCGTCGACGATGATGGCGTTGTTGCCGCCGAGCTCCAGCAGCGCCTTGCCGAGCCGGCGCGCCACGCGCTCGGCCACGTTGCGGCCGATGGCCGTGGAGCCGGTGAACGACACCAGCGCCACGCGCCGGTCGTCGACGAAGCGCGTCGCGAGCTCGGTGCCGCCGTCGATGAACAACTGGAAGATCGCCGGCAGCTTGTGCGTCGCGCATCACCTTGTTGCAGATGTGCTGGACGGCGATCGCGGTGAGCGGCGTCTTGGGCGAGGGCTTCCACACCGAGGCATTGCCGCAGATGGCGGCGAGGAAGGCATTCCACGCCCACACCGCCACCGGGAAGTTGAACGCCGAGATGATTCCCGACCACGCCGAGCGGATGCCACTGCTCGTACATGCGGTGCTGCGGCCGCTCGGAATGCATCGTCAGGCCATAGAGCATGCGCGACTGGCCGACCGCGAAATCGGCGATGTCGATCATCTCCTGCACTTCGCCCAGGCCCTCGGCCTTGATCTTGCCGTTCTCGAGCGTGACCAGCGCGCCGAGATCCTCCTTGTGCGTCGCGCAGCGCATCGCCTAACAAGCGGATGGCCTCGCCGCGGCGCGGCGCGGGCACGCGTGCGCCACGCGGCGGCGGCTTCGACGCGCGCTGCGCATCACCGCTTCGTAGTCGGTGACCGTGGCGCGCGCGCACCTGCGCGAGCGTTTCGCCCGTGGCCGGATTGCCGGAGGTGATCGGCGCTGCCGGCGATGTCCTTGGACCAGCCCAGCGTGCCGCGACCAGGCGCCGGCGTTGATCGAATCGATGCCGAGGCGCTTGAGGATGCCGGCGACGTCGATGTTTGACTGTCGGCGGCGCTCATTTCTTGCGTCTCGCTCGGTCTGGCGTCGACGCCGGCCTTGCTGGCGCCCGGCCGGCGCTGATGGCCGGCCTTGCCCCTTGACCACCACGGCGGACGACACGTCCTTGGTGCCGCCGGGCGCGTAGTACTGGCCGAAGCGGTTGTCGAGGATCTCCGGCAGGTCGAACTGTTCCTGCGCGACGAAGCCCTTGTACTTGCGCGGATTCGACAGCACGAGATCCACCACCGACGTGATGCCCGCGGCCGTGGTCACCTGGATCGCGGACCACAGTCGGCCGGCGATCATCTGCGGATAGATCTTGTTGACGTAGTTTTCTTCGCGCAGCTCGCCGTCCTGCTTGCCGGCGACGGCGGCGTAGACGATGACCACGTCCTGCAGCGTCTGCGGCACGGCGTGCTCGAGCACGCGCTTGAGCGTGGCGCGATCCGAGTTGAGCTTCAGATCGTTCATGAGCAGGCGCATCTGCGCGCAATGCCCGGGATAACGCATGGTCTTGTAGTTGATCTGCTCGCACTGCTTGCCATACGACTCGGCCAGCGACCCCAGTCCGCCCGAGGTGTTGAAGGCCTCGTACAGCGTGCCGTCGATCTCGATTTCCTCGAGACCTTCGAGCGGCGCGGCATCCACGATCTTGCCGTCGACCACCGACTCGCAGGGATTGCCGTATTCGTTGATGAGTCCCTCGGTGGACCAGGTCAGCGAATACTTGAGCACGTTGTTAGGGTGCTGGGGCAGGGCGCCGACGCGCAGCTTGATCGAGCGCAGCTCGTCGAAATGTTTGGTGAGCTCGTTCGCCGCGATGCTGATGAAGCCCGGCGCGAGTCCACATTGGGGCACGAACGCCTTCGATGCACCGCGCGCGATGCGGCGCACCGCCTTGGTGACCTCGACGTCCTCGGTGAGATCGAAATAGTGCGCGTTGCCCTTGCGCGCCGCCTTGGCGACCACCGGATTGCAGTAGTAGGGCAGGCTGGAGATGACCGCGTGCGGTTTATGGACGGCCGAAGTGGTGTTCGAGCGCCTTGGGGTCGCCGGCGTCAAGCGGCCACGGCGCGCAGGTTGCGCGAACCGTGAGCCTTGACCACCGCTTCAGCCGTGCTCGAGTCGACGTCGCCCAGCGTGACGTCATAATCGCCGGATTCGGCCAGCAAGCCCACTGATGAGCGCGCCGATCTTGCCGGCCCCCAGGATCAGAACTTTGTGCATGAATACCTCGTTTGGGCGGTAGTGTGCCGTAACCTGCTGAATTAGAATACTTCGCAACATGCGTACCCCCGACACAGCACTCCTGGCATCCAGCAAGCTGGACCATCGCGCACCGCGCATCAACAACCGCGTTACTCCGACCTCCCGAAACTCGAGAGCGTCGTGGCGCGCAGCTCGCAAGACTGCCGCCGCTGGTGGTGTCGTGGGAGATCGAACAGCTGCGCGAGCGTCTCGCCGAAGCGCAGCGCGGCAACAAGTTCCTGCTGATGGGCGGCGACTGCGCCGAGACCTTCGAGGAATGCGAATCCGACAAGATCGCGAAGAAGCTCAAGATCCTGCTGCAGATGAGCCTGGTGCTGCTGCACGGGCTCAAGAAGCCGATCATTCGCGTCGGCCGCATGGCCGGCCAGTACGCCAAGCCGCGCTCGGCCGACACCGAGACGCGCAACGGCGTCACGCTGCCGGCGTTCCGCGGCGATCTCGTGAATCGTTCCGAGTTCACGCGCCGAGGCGCGCGAGCCGGATCCGAACGCTGCTGCTGCGCGGCTACGAGCGCGCGGCGCTCACGCTCAACTTCGTGCGCGCGCTGTGTGACGGCGGTTTCGCCGATCTGCATCACCCGCAGTTCTGGGACCTGGGCTTCATGCAGCATTCGCCGCTGATCGAGCAGTACCAGAAGATCGTCGACTCCATCGCCGACTCGCTGGACTTCTTCGAGCGCGTGAGCGGCGGCCGCGCGCCGCACGAAGTCACCGCGGTCGATTTCTTCGCCGCGCACGAAGGCCTGCTCATGCACTACGAGCAGGCGCAGACGCGTTACATCGAGCGCCAGAAGCGCTGGTACAACCTGTCCACGCACATGCCGTGGATCGGCATGCGCACGGCGCAGCTCGATGGCGCGCACGTGGAATTCTTCCGCGGCATCTCGAACCCGATGGGCGTGAAGATCGGCCCGGCGATGACCGCGGAGTGGCTGCAGGGCCTCGTCACCACGCTGAATCCGCAACAACACGCCGGGGCGCCTCACCATCATCCATCGCTTCGGCGCGAAGGACGTGGAGAAGGGCCTGCCCAAGATGATCAAGGCGGTGCGCGAAACCGGCCAGCAGGTGCTGTGGGTCTGCGACCCCATGCACGGCAACACCGAGACCAGCTCGGGCGGACTCAAGACGCGGCGCTTCGAGAACATCCTCAGCGCGAGCTGGAGCTGTCGTTCCAGGTTCACGAGGCCAATGGCTCGTTCCTGGGCGGCGTGCACATCGAGCTCACGGGCGAAGACGTCACCGAATGCACCGGCGGCGCGCGCGGCCTCACGGATGCGGACCTGGCGCGCGCCTACAAGTCGACGGTCGATCCGCGGCTCAACTACGAGCAGGCGCTGGAGATGGCGATGCTCATCGGCCGCCACGGCCGGCACGTAAGCGCTGACGCATGCAGTACGAGCACATCAAGGTTCCCAAAGACGGCCAGCGCATCACCATCAATCCGGACGCGTCGCTCAATGTTCCGGACCATCCCATCATCGCTTTCATCGAAGGCGACGGCATCGGCATCGACATCACGCCGGTGATGCTCAAGGTGGTCAACGCCGCGGTCGAGAAGGCCTACGGCAGCAAGCGGCGCATCGCCTGGATCGAAGTCTACGCCGGCGACAAGGCCGCACAAGTTTTACGGCACCGGGTTTCCCGACGAGACGCTGACTGCGCTGCGCGATTTCGTCGTGTCGCATCAAGGGCCCGCTGGGCACGCCGGTGGGCGGCGGCATGCGCTCGCTCAACGTGGCGATGCGCCAGAACCTCGACCTGTACGCCTGCGTGCGGCCGATCCGCTATTTCCCGGGCGTGGCGACGCCCATGGCGGACGCGTCGCTCACCGACATGGTGGTGTTCCGCGAGAACACCGAGGACATCTACGCCGGCATCGAGTGGCCCACCGGCTCGCCAGAAGTCCAGCAAGCTCATCCACTTCCTGCAGAACGAGCTCAAGGTGACGCGGCATCCGCTTCCCGGCGAGCTCGGGCATCGGCATCAAGCCGGTGTCGAAGGAGGGCAGCCAGCGCCTGGTGCGCAAGGCCATCCAGTACGCCATCGAGAACGACCGCGTCTCGGTCACGCTGGTGCACAAGGGCAACATCATGAAGTTCACCGAAGGTGCCTTCATGCAGTGGGGCTATCTACTGGCGAAAGAGGAGTTCGGCGCCACGCCCATCGGCGCGGGACCGTGGCTCAGCTTCAAGAACCCGATCAACGGCAAAGACATCGTCATCAAGGACGTGATCGCGGACAACTTCCTGCAGCAGGTGCTGCTGCGGCCGGAAGACTACGACGTCATCGCCACGCTCAATCTCAACGGCGACTACATCTCCGATGCGCTCGCGGCGCAGGTGGGCGGCATCGGCATCGCGCCGGGCGGCAACATCGGCGACGGGCTCGCGGTGTTCGAAGCCACGCACGGCACGGCGCCGGGTTTTGCCGGCAAGGATCGCGTGAATCCGGGCTCGCTGATCCTGTCGGCGGAGATGATGCTGCGTTACATCGGCTGGAAGGAAGCCGCGGACCTCATCATGCAGGGCGTCGCCGACACCATCGCCGCAAAGGAGATGACCTACGACCTGGCGCGCCTGCGCGAAGCCATCCGCGCCACCAAGCGCGACATCGCCGCGCGCAAGAACGTCGAGGAAGATCTGCAGCGCCTGATTCCCGGCGCGACGCTGATGACGTGCTCGGGCTTCGGCGACGCCATCATCCGGCGCATGGAAGTGATCTGAGCGTCCGCGCGAGCGTCTTCTGTCCCGATTGCACGTTGTGCCCGCGGCTCGCGTCCTTCCTCGCGAAGGCCGTGCACGAGAATCCCGACTATCACTGCAAGCCGGTGGCGCCCTTCGGCGTGGCCGAACCCGCAGCTGCTGATCGTCGGCCTGGCACCGGGCATGCACGGCGCCAACCGCACCGGCCGGCCGTTCACCGGCGACTACGCGGGCATCCTTCTTTATGAGTCCCTGTTCATGCGCTCGGCCTGTCGACGGCGCCGACCTCGGTGGATCGCAGCGACGGCCTGCAACTGCGCGGCGTACGCATCACCAATGCGGTCAAGTGCCTGCCGCCCGAGAACAAGCCGCTGCCGGACGAGATCCAGACCTGCAACCAGTACCTGGCGGCCGAGCTCGAGAACGCTGAAATCCGTGCGCACCGTGCTGGCGCTGGGCCTGGTGGCGCACGAGGCCGTCCTGATGGCCTGCGGCCTGAAGCGCAGCGCGGCGAAGTTCGCGCACGCGGCCGAGCACCCGCTGCCGGACGGCCGGCAGTCTGATCGATTCCTACCATTGCAGCCGCTACAACACGCAGACCCGCCGGCTGACGGAAGAGATGTTCAAGACGGTGCTGAAACGAGCCGCCACGCTCGCGGGTTTATGATCATGGTGTGAGCGAGCACGCCGACAGCTTCGATCCCCGCGAATACATCCCCAGCCTGCCGCGGCGGCCCGGGGTGTACCGCATGTACGGTTATCGACGGCGAGCTGCTGTACGTGGGCAAGGCGCGCAACCTGCGCGACCGCGTCGGCAACTACTTCCTGGCCAGCAACGTGGATCCGAAGGTGCAGGCGCTGGTGGGCCACATCGCGCGCATCGAGGTCACGCTCACCAACTCCGAGACCGAAGCGCTGCTGCTCGAATACAACCTCATCAAGGAGCACAAGCCGCGCTACAACATCGTGTTGCGCGACGACAAGAGTTTCCCGTACATCTATCTACCGTCGGGCCACGAATATCCGCGGCTGGTGTTCTACCGCGGTCCACGCAGCCTGCCCGGGCCGCTTCTTCGGGCCGTTCCCCAGCGCCGGTGCCGTCAAGGAGACCCTGCAGAGCGTGCAGAAGATCTTCCGCATCCGGAACTGCCGCGACACGTTTTTCGAGAATCGCAGCCGGCCCTGCCTGCAGCACCAGATCGGCCGCTGCTCGGCGCCCTGCGTGAAGCTGATCTCGCGCGAGGACTATGCGCGCGACATCGGCGCGGCCGTCAAGGTGCTGGAGGGCCGCAACGACGAGGTGAGCGGCGAGCTGACCCGGGCCATGGAGAGCGCGGCCGAGGCCCTGCAATTCGAACGTGCCGCGGCGCTGCGCGACCAGCTGGCGGCGCTCAAGCAGGTCCAGGCCCAGCAGATCGTGACCGCCGAGGGTGACCGCGACATCGATGTGTTCGCGCTGGTCGGCGAGCCGGGTGAGTACGCCGTGTCCGTGATGATCATCCGCGGCGGCCGCAACCTCGGCTCCACCTGCTACTTCCCCAAGGGCGCGCTCACCGAGCCCAACGAGGCGCTGGCCTCGTTCCTCATGCAGTACTACGCCGAGACAGCCGGCGCCGCCGGAAATCCTGGTCAACCTGGAACTGGCGGAGGCCGAAGCGCTGATGAGGCGCCTTGAACAATCGCAGCGGCACCAGCTCGCGACTGTGGAGGCCATCGCGCGCGCTGCCGGCCCGGTGGCTCGCGATGACGGTGGAGAACGCCACGCAGGCGCTGCGCATGCGGCGCGCGCGTCGCGCCGACATCGAGGAAATGCTGGTGTCGCTGGCGCGAGTTGCTAGGCCTCGAGGCCGCGCCGAAGCGACTGGAGTGTTTCGACATCAGTCACACGGCGGGCGAGGGCACGGTGGCTTCCTGCGTGATCTACGGACCCGAGGGGCCGATCAAGAAGGATTACCGGCGCTTCAACATCACCGGCATCACGCCCGGGGATGACTACGGCGCACTGCGGCAGGCATTGAAAAGACGCTATGAACGCGTGCGGGCCGGCGAGGTCCCGGCGCCGGATGTGCTGCTCATCGACGGCGGGCTCGGACAGATCAACGAAGTGCATGCGGAGCTTGAGCAGCTCGGATTCGGGGCTTTGAAACTGGTCGGCGTGGCCAAGGGACCGGACCGGCGGCCGGGCCAGGAGCGGCTGTTCGTGCATGGAACGGAGACGCCCATCGTGCCCGGCCCGGACTCGCAGGCCCTGCGCGTCATCCAGCGCATTCGCGATGAGGCGCATCGCTTTGCCATCACGGGCCATCGCAAACGCCGCGCCCGCCGGCACAACGAATCCGTGCTGGAAACCGTCCCGGGACTCGGGCCCGCGAAGCGGCGTGCATTGCTGCGGCACTTCGGCGGCATGCAGGGTCTGATGCGTGCCGGCGTCGCGGACCTCGAGGCCGTCACCGGGATCGGGACAACGCTGGCACGCACCCTATATGATCATCTGCATCCCGGTGCCTGAAGGGCCGTCCCTGTTCAAGCGATGATCTGGAATCTTCCGAACACGCTCACCTGGCTGCGCATCTTCGCGATCCCGCTGGTGATCGTCCTCTTCTATCTACCGTATCACTGGGCGGATCCGGCTGCCGGCCTGCTCTTCGCGTCTCGCCGGCATCACCGACTCGCTGGACGGGTACTTCGCGCGCAGGATGGGCCAGACCTCGCGGCTCGGCGCATTCCTCGACCCGGTGGCCGACAAGCTCATCGTCGCGGTGGCGCTGGTGCTGCTGGTGAGCAAGGACAATGCCGACATGATCATCCCCGGCCTGGAGGCGCTCGACGGAGCGACCGCCACGCTGCGCAAGGAATCGATCCGCGCCGTCCTCGTGCTGTGCGCCATCGTCATCATCGGGCGCGAGATCGCGATCTCCGCGCTGCGGGAATGGATGGCCGAGATCGGCCAGCGCGGCAAGGTCAAGGTGAGCCAGCTGGCCAAGCTCAAGACCATCCTGCAGATCGTCGGACTGTCGTGCATGTTGTACCGCTGGGATCTGCCGATATTCCCGGGCCTCGCGCTGCCGGTATTCCAGATCGGCTTCGTGCTCACCATCGTCGCCGCGTTCTTGACGCTGTTCTCGGCCGTCTCCTACCTGCGGGCCGCGTGGCCCGACCTGCGCGGGCACTCATGACCATGTCGGTGTGCGTATTCTGCGGGTCCGCGCCCGGCGCGCGGCCTAGCTACTCGGCCGCGGCGCGCGAGCTCGGCGCGGCGCTGGCGCGCCACGGCATGACGCTGGTGTACGGCGGGGGACGGCTCGGCCTCATGGGCATCCTGGCCGACGCGGTGCTGGAAGCCGGCGGGCGCGTCATCGGCGTGATACCGCGCATGCTGATCGAACGCGAGGCAGCGCATCCGCGACTCACGACGCCAGCACGTGGTCACCACCATGCACGAGCGCAAGACGCTCATGGCCGAGCTGTCCGATGCCTTCGTCGGCCTGCCCGGCGGCATGGGCACCTTCGACGAGCTGGTGGAAATCGTCACCTGGGCGCAGCTCGGGCTGCATGCCAAGCCGGTGATCCTCGCGAATATCGAGGATTACTTCCGGCCCATGTACGCCATGCTCGACTACGCGGTGGCCGAGGGCTTCGTCACGGCGCAGAGCAGGGCGCGCTGGCGCAACGCCGATTCCGTGACTTCGGTCATGCAAATCCTTGCAAAAGAAGGGCTTGCCGGTGACGACCCGGAGGGAATTTCTTGACTTGCCGGGCCGCGGCCCTAGAATCACGGCCCTCTCCAGGATGCGGGAATAGCTCAGTTGGTAGAGCACGACCTTGCCAAGGTCGGGGTCGCGAGTTCGAGTCTCGTTTCCCGCTCCAATTCTTCGTGGCCCAAGCCCTTCATGACCAGGGTGGCCCCGTGGCTAGGTGGCAGAATGGTTATGCAGCGGCCTGCAAAGCCGTCTATGCCGGTTCGATTCCGACCCTAGCCTCCACTTCGCTTTGGTAGGCGTCGCTTGCGACTTCTGCCGCTCGTTGCCATCGCTCTGACTGTGGCGCTGCTCGCGTAGAATCCGCGCCCACGATGACCCATGCCCCGGTGGCGGAATTGGTAGACGCAACGGACTTAAAATCCGTCGGTCGCAAGGCCATGCCGGTTCGATTCCGGCCCGGGGCACCACCTCGCTCCATCCCATGCTGAACGTCGCGGGCCTGCACCTGTGGCGCGGCGACCGCCACGTGCTGCGCGGCGTGAGTTTCGTGGCCACACCCGGGCAGTGCCTGCTGCTGACCGGCAAGAACGGCGCCGGCAAGACCACGCTGCTGCGCGCGATCGCGGGTCTGCTCGATCCGGAGGACAGGGCGAGGTGAGCTGGCGCGGAAACGCCGCGCGCAAGTCACGTGACGAATTCCACGCCGAGCTCGCCTATCTCGGACACGAAGCCCCACTCAAGGGAGATCTCACCGGCCGGGAAAATCTGCGCTATTCGATCGGCATCCGCCGCGCCGTCACGGCCGGTGAAATACACGCGGCGCTGGAACGCACCGGCGCGCAGCCTTTCGCGGATCGCGCCGGTACGCACGCTGTCTGCCGGGCAGCGGCGGCGCGTGGCGCTGGCCGGCGTGCTGCTGACCGGCGCGGTGTTGTGGCTGCTCGACGAACCCACGACCAACCTGGACACGGACGGCAAGCGGCTGGTCGCCAGCCTCATCGAGGAACAACTTGCCGGTGGTGGCATCGTGGTGGCGGCGGTACACCAGGATCTAGACCTCGGCTCCGGCCGGATCGGTGACTCTCGAACTGGGGGCCGCGTGAAGACCGGTCCCTTGGAAGCCGCCCGGCTGGTCATGGTCGCGCGACCTGCGCCTCGCTTTCCGGAAACCTTCGCAACTTTTACAGCCACTCATGTTCTTCATGATCGTGGCGACGCTGTTCCCGCTGACATTAACCCCGGAAATGTCGCGGCTGCGAGACGCCGCGCCGGGTGTCCTGTGGGTCGGCGCGTTGTTATCCTCGCTGTTGGCGCTCGAGTTCCTGTTCCGCGAGGATGCGCAGGACGGGACGCTCGAGCAGTTCGCGTTGTCGGGGCAGTCGCTGACATGGATGTTGTTTGCCAAGACCTGCGTGCACTGGGTGCTGACGGGATTGCCGCTGGCAGTCTCCGCACCGATCGCGGCCATGGGATTGGGCGTGCCGACGGAAGCCATGTGGAGCGTGGTGGCTTCGCTGGCGCTGGGCGGATTTGCGCTGAGCCTGATCGGCGCAATCAGCGCCGGGCTGACGCTGGGCGCGCGGCGCGGCGGCGTGCTGCTGTCGTTGCTGACCTTGCCGCTGGCCGTGCCCATCCTGGTGTTCGGCGCGGACGCCACGAATCGCGCCATCGCGGGCGACGCCATTGCGCCGCCCATGTACATGTTAGGCGCGATCGCCGTGCTCGGCGTGACGCTCGCGCCCCTGGCCGCGGCCGCCGCGGTGCGCATCGGACTGGAGTAGTTAGTTAAATGGCCACGTGGACCTGGTTCCATCGATTCGCTTCGCCGCCGTGGGTGTACGGCTTCGCGGCGCGCTGGGCGCCGTGGTTCGGCGTCGCGGCGGTGCTGGCGATGTTGATTGCGCTGTATGGCGGCCTGATCCTGGCGCCCCCCGACTACCAGCAGAAAGACGCCTTCCGCATCGTCTACATCCACGCGCCCGTCGCGACGATGTCCCTGGCGGTGTACTCCACCATGGCGCTGGCCGCCGCCGTGGGGCTCATCTGGCGCATGAAAGTCGCGCACGCCGTCGCCGCCTCCTGCGCACCCATCGGTGCGTGGTTCACCGTGGCCACGCTCGCCACCGGCATGTTGTGGGGCAAGCCCATGTGGGGCGCCTACTGGGTCTGGGATCCGCGCCTGACCTCCGAGCTGGTGCTGCTGTTCCTGTATTTCGGTTACATGGGCCTGCGCGCCGGCATCGAAGATCCGCAGAAGGCGGACAAGGCGAGCGCCGTTCTGGCTATCGTCGGATTCGTGAACGTGCCGATCATTCGCTACTCGGTGGACTGGTGGAACTCGCTGCATCAGCCGGCGACCACCAAGTTGCTCGGCGAGGCGGACATGGACTGGTCGATGGTGTGGCCGCTGCTGCTGATGCTGTCGGCGTTCTTTCTCTATTTCGGCTGGGTCTGCTGATTCGCCTGCGCGCCGAGCTGCTGCGGCGCGAGCGCAATGCCAGCTGGGTGCGCGAGGTGGTCACATGAGCGAGTTCTTCGCGATGAGCGGCTACGGCAAGTACATCTGGCCGGCGTTCGGCATCGGATTCGGCATCGTCGTGCTCATCTACGTCACGGCGGTGAGCTCATTGTCCGCCGCCAAGCAGGAAGCGAAGCGTCGCCTGGAGATGAACCCATGATGCCCCGCGCCACAAGCGGATGTATGATGGTCGCGCGGCATTCTCGCCGGCGTGGGGCTGGCCGCGCTGGCTGGGCACGCAGGCATTTCGCAGCAACGTGATGTTCTTCTTCGATCCCTCGCAGATTGCCAGCGGTGAAGCGCCGGCCGACAAACGTTTCCGGCTCGGCGGCATGGTGGAGAAGGGCAGCGTGCAGAAGACAGCGGGCACGCTGGACATCCGTTTCCTGGTCACCGATTTCAAGCACACCGTGCCCGGTGAGCTACTCGGGCATCCTGCCCGACCTGTTCCGCGAGGGGCAGGGCGTGGTGGCCCATGGCCGCATGCAGGCCGGCACCTTCGTGGCCGATGAAATCCTCGCCAAGCACGACGAGAAGTACATGCCGCCCGAAGTGGCGAAGTCGCTCAAGGACAATCCGCCGCCGCCGAACGTGGGTACGCGGTACATGATTCCCGAGCTCGGCCAATTTGCGCTGGTGCTCGCGCTGCTGCTGGCGGCGGCCCAGGCGATTTTTGGCTTGTGGGGAGCGCGGCGCGGCGATCTGCGCTGGATGGCAGTGGTCAGGCCGGCGGTGGCCGGGCAGTTCGTGCTGGTCAGCACCGCGATGGCCGTGCTGATCCACGCTTTCGTCAACTTCGATTTCTCCGTGCTGTATGTGGCCAGCAATTCCAACTCCGCGCTGCCCACGTTCTATCGCGTCGCCGCGCTCTGGGGCGCGCACGAAGGATCGCTGCTGCTGTGGAGCTGGATCCTCGCGCTCTGGACGCTGGCCGTGGCCATGTTCAGCCGCAACCTGCCGCCGAGCTTCGCCAGCCGCGTCATGGGCGTGCTGGGCATCGTGAGTTTCGGTTTTCTGCTCTTCACGCTCTACACCTCGAACCCGTTTGCCCGCCTGCTGCCGGCGCCCGCCGACGGACGCGACCTGAATCCGGTGCTGCAGGATCCGGCGCTGGCGATTCATCCGCCCTTGCTCTACACGGGCTACGTGGGCTTCGCCGTGGCGTATGCCTTCGCCTGCGCCGCCATGCTCGAAGGCAAGCTCGACCAGGTATGGGCGCGCTGGACCCGGCCCTGGACCACGGTGGCCTGGTGTTTCCTCTCGGTGGGCATCGCGCTCGGCAGCTGGTGGGCGTACTACGAGCTCGGCTGGGGCGGCTACTGGTTCTGGGATCCGGTGGAGAACGCATCTTTCATGCCCTGGCTGGTGGGCACGGCGCTGATCCACTCGCTGGCCGTGACCGAGAAGCGCGGCCTGTTCAAGAGCTGGACGCTGCTGCTGGCCATCCTGGCGTTTTCGCTGAGTTTGTTAGGCACGTTCCTGGTGCGCTCCGGCGTGCTGGTGTCGGTGCATTCCTTTGCCGCCGATCCGGAGCGCGGCATGTTCATTCTCGCCTTCCTCGTGATCATGATCGGCGGCGCGCTGGCGCTCTACAGCTGGCGCGCGCCGCTGCTGAAATCGCCGGCCGGCTTCGAGGGCACGGCGCGCGAGGCCTTCCTGCTCTACAACAACATCGCGCTGGTGCTCGCCGGTCTGGTGGTGCTCATCGGCACACTGGCGCCGCTGGTCAACGATGCGCTCGGCATGCAGTCGATTTCGGTGGGGCCGGGCTGGTTCACGCGCACGTTCCCGTTCATCGCGCTGGCGCTGGTGGTGCTGGTGTCGATCGGCATCCACGCCGCGTGGAAGCGCGGCCGCCTGTCCGAGGGCCGGCGACGCCTCGCGATCGGTTTCGTGGCTGCGCTGGTGTTGGGGCTCGGATTGACGCTTGGCGCCTATGGCACCGGCAAGTGGATATCCCTGGTGGGCATCGTATTCGGCACCTGGGTCATCCTGTCCTCGCTGTTCGACCCCATCGATCGGTTGCGCCGCCGGCTTTCGCTGTCGCGTGCGATCGTTGGAATGACCATCGCCCACATCGGGCTCGGTGTGTGCGTGATCTCCATCTCGACCGTCGAGTCGTACACCGTGGAGCGCGACGTGGCGCTGGGCGCGGGAGAGTCCGTCGCGCTGGGTCGTTATGCCTATCGCTTCGACAAGATGGAGCCGATCGAAGGGCCTAACTACGACGGCGTGCGCGCGCAGATCACGGTGCTGCGCGATGGCGAGCCCATCGCGCTGCTGGATCCCGAGAAGCGCAACTACTGGGTGCAGCGCTCGACGCTGACGGAAGCGGGCATCCACTCGCGCTGGAACATGGACCTGTTCGCGGCCCTGGGCGAGGACCTGGGCGCCGGCCGCTGGAGCATCCGCGCGCAGCTGCGCCCGTTCATCAACTATGTATGGCTCGCGGCCGGGCTCATGGCGCTGGGTGGCGCGCTCGCGGCCAGCGACCGGCGCTACCGTGCGCGTCAGCCCGCCTCCGAGGTCGTGCCGTCGACGACCGCCGAGGCCACTTGAACCGTTTCATCCTGCCCGTGGTGGTGTTCCTCGCGCTTGCCGGCGTCCTGTACGTGGGCGTGCGCCATTCACCTAACAAAAGCACCATGGTGTCGGCACTGCTGGGCAAACCCGCGCCGGCCTTCGAGCTGCCGGTGCTGGGCGATGCCGCGCGCGTGTTCAGCTCGCGCGAGCTCGCCGGCAGGCCTTGGGTCATGAATGTCTGGGGCACCTGGTGCCCCGAGTGCCGTATCGAGCACGACACCTTGCTGGCCATCGCGCGGCAGAATCGCGTGCCGCTGGTGGGCCTCGACTGGAAGGATGACGACGCAGCGGCGCAGCAGTGGCTGGCGCAGCTCGGCAATCCCTACGGCGTGGTGGTCGCCGACCGTGAAGGCCGCACGGCCATCGACTTCGGTGTCTATGGCGCGCCGGAAACCTTTTTCATCGATGCGGATGGGCTGGTGCAGTACCGCCACGTGGGCGCGATGACGCCCGAAGTCTGGGAGCGCGAGTTCCTCTCGCGGCTGCCCAAGGCGGGATTGCCGTGAGCTCGAGACGCAGAGTCTCCCGCGCAACGGGACTTTTGCTGTCCCTGGCGCTGGGATTTTCGCTGGCCGCGTTCGCCGTCGATCCGACGGTGATGCCCAACGCGGAGCTGCAGCAGCGCTACGAGGCGTTGACGCACGAATTGCGCTGCATGCAATGCCTGAACAACAGCATCGCCGATTCGCCGGTGGGGCTGGCGTCCGACCTGCGGCGTGACGTGAAAGAACTGCTCATCGCAGGCAAGACCGACGATGAAATCCGGGCCTACATGGCGCAGCGCTACGGCAACGTCATCCTGTTCACGCCGCCGATGAAAGGCTCGTCCGCCTGGGTCTGGGTGCTGCCGGCGCTCGCGGCCGTGGCCGGGCTGGTGATCGGCGTGCGCATCGTGCGCCGGCGCGCACGGCTGGTCGACCAGGACGACAGCGTCGTGGATTCCGAAGAAAGCGCACGATGATCCTGGCCTTCGTGCTCATAGCCGGAACTCTCGCCGCCGGCGCGGCCGTGCTGCTGCTGTTGCCGCTGCTGCGCCGCCGCGCTGACGCGCGCCCGGCCGCGGCCGTGACCGCCGTGTCCGTGCTGCTGGTGATGTTGTTAGGCGGCGCGGGCCTGTACGCCGCGTTCAGCAATTTCTCCTGGACCGACGCCTCGAGTGCCAGCGACACGCCGGCCGCGATGACCGCGCGACTCGCGAAACGGCTGGCGAAAGGGTCGGGCACCGTCGACGAATGGCTGCAGCTCGGACGTTCCTATGTCGTGCTCGGCCAGCACCCCCTGGCGCTGCGCGCATTCCAGCGCGCGGACCAGATGTCCGAGGGCAGGAATGCCGAAGCGATCATGAACATGGCCGAAGTGCTGGTGCAGCAGGACGTGGAAGAGCTGCGCGGACGCGCCGGGCGCATGTTCGAGCGCGCGCTCGAGCTCGACCCGACCTCGCGCAAAGCCATGTTCTACAGCGCTTTCGCCGCGCTGGGCCGCAATGAATCGGCGCTGGCGCGGCAGCGCTTCGAGCAGATGCTGTCGGGGGAACAGAACCCGGACGTACGCGTGCTGCTCGAGCAAGGAATCAAGAGTGCCGCGCAGCAGGAGACGCGTCTTGCCGGCGGCGCCGAGTCACCGCCGGCGACCGCTGCGCCCGATGCAGCGAAGATCGCCGTCCATGTAACCCTGGCGCCCGCACTGGCGGCGAAGATCCCGGACAGCGCGGCATTGTTCGTTGCGGCACGCGACCCACGCGCGCCGGGACCACCGTTCGCCGTGAAACGGCTCGCGGCGCGGTTCCCCATCGACGTCGAGCTCACGGCCGCGGATGCCATGCTGCCTTCGCGACGCATCGCGGTCGGCCAGCAACTCGACGTGGTCGCGCGCGTGGCCCTCGGTGGAACTCCGACGGCATCGAGCGGCGACCCTTTCGGACAAGTTAGTTATCATGTGGGCAAGGACGGCAAACTGAATATCGTCATCGACCGTCTGGCACCTTAGGATTTTCAATGCAGGCCAAGCATTCGCTCGAGTTCGCACGCGCGCCGGCGGTCTGGTCGATGTATCCGAAGATCATGATGTCCCGCAAGCCGTCGCTGGTGCCGGACGGCGGCGCGGTACCGCGCATCGAGTCGCGCCTCACCAAGGTCGCCATCGATCGCAAGCACCTCGCCGCGTATTCGGAAATCTGCGGCGCCGCGGCCGGCGCCACACTTCCCATCGCCTATCCGCACGTGCTCGCCATGCCGCTGCATCTGGCCATGCTCGGCGCCGAGGCATTTCCCGTGAAGTTGTTCGGCCTGGTGCACGTGCAGAACCGCATTGCGATGCGCCAGCCGTTGTCGGCGGAAGAGCCCGCCGAGATCCGCTGCCTGGGTCGAAGGCCATCGCGAGACCGAGCGTGGACAGGAATTCGACCTGCACACCGACTACGTGGTCGCCGGTGAGGCCCTGTGGGAGGAGACCTGCACATTCCTCGCGCGCAGGAAGCCCGCGCCCGGCGCGGCGAAACCCGTGCCGCGAGCAGATAACACCCCGGATGCCGTGGCGATGAAATCCAGCAGTTTTCGCGCGCCTGCGGGACTGGGGCGGCGTTATGGATTGATCTCCGGCGACGTCAACCCGATTCACATGAGCGACCTGACCGCGCGTGCCTTCGGGTTTCCGCGCGCCATCGCGCATGGCATGTGGTCGCTGGGACGCCTGGCGTCGGATTTCGAAGCCGAGCAGTTCAACGGTGGCTGCGAGCTGTCGGTGAACTTCAAACTACCCATCTACATGCCGGCCTGGCTGATGCTGCAACGCTGGGACATCGAAAACGGCACGGGCTTCGCGCTGCGTGACGGACAGGGCGAGAAGCCGCATCTCGTCGGAACCCTGAAGTCGTTGCGGTGAACGCCGGCTCGCCGGTCTCTGCGAGACGCGAGGAACGACAAGCATTGATCGCCGCCACGGCGGCCTCTTTCTGCCTGCTCGGCGGTTACTACGTGTTGCGCCCGATTCGCGAGGCATTGGCCCTCGAGGTCGGCGTGCGCAACAACTTTCAGCTATTCCTGATGGTTCTGGTTGCGTCCTGCGTGATGCTGCCGGGCTATTGGTGGCTGGTGCGGCGCGTGGCGCGGACCCGCCTGCTGTGGATCGTGAATATCGCGTTTGCCGCGGCTTTCATCGCGCTGGCGCTGGGGCTCGACGCCATGCCGCGCAATCGCGTGCTCGCCGGGGTGTACTTCGTCACGCTGACGACGTTCAACCTGCTGCTGATCGCGGTGTTCTGGAGCGCGATGTCGGATGTCTGGCGTCCGGAGCTCGCGAAGCGTTTCTATGGCTACGTCGCCGCGGGCGGCAGCGCGGGCGCCATCGTGGGCAACCTGCTGGTGCGCGGTCTGGTGGTCGGGAAGGGCCTGCCGCCGCTGATCATCGGCGCCTGCCTTGCCATCATCCTGTCCGCCGCGCTGGTGACCCTGGCGCGCACGGCGCTGCGCCGCTCGGACTTCGGCGCGCTGGTGCCGGACGGCGCCATTCCAGTGGGCGGACGGGCGCTCGATGACCTGAAACGACTGGCCACGACTCCCTACCTTCTCGGCATCGCGGGCGTGATCATCATCGGGCAGACCATCGGCGCATTCATGTACAACGAGCAGGGCAAGTACATCGCCGCGCTGTATTCGACCGACGTCGAACGCGCGGCCATGTTCGCGAACCTGGAAATCGCCGTGAACCTGCTGTCGTTGTTCTTCCAGGCGGTGATCGTCACCTGGCTCACGCGCCGCGGCAGCGTCGCGTTGAGTCTTTCGGCGATGCCGGCGCTGGTCGGCCTCAGCTTCGTACTGCTCGCGCTGGTGCCCACCGGCGCCGTCTTGCTGGTAACGCAAGTCATCCGGCGTGCCGCCGACTATGGCCTGGGCAAGCCGCCGCGCGAAATGTTGTTCACCGTGCTGAACCCGGAAAGCAAGTTCAAGAGCAAGAGCCTGATCGATACCGTCCTGCAACGTGGCAGCGATACCGGCGCTCAGGCCCTGTACAAACTGGTCGAGGGGGCGGGGGTCGTGGGCCTGTCCTGGCTGTGTATCGGGCTGTGTGCGGGATTGCTGGTTTCGACCCGCACGTTGGGCCGCGCTTTCGAAACGCGGCAGCGCGGCACCGCTGAAGTGGCGTCGGTCCGGGCTTGATCGAGGTGTCCACGAACGGTGCGCTGCCGGCGCAGCGCGTCGATACGGCCGGCCGGGCGCGCGTGGACCTGCGCGCCATCCTGAAACTGGCCGCGCCGCTCATGGCCACCAACGCGGTGCAGTCGCTGTTGAACCTCACGGACCTGTGGTTCATCGGGCGACTCTCGACGGACGCCGTGGCGGCCATGGGGGCTATCTACTGGATCCTTTCCTGCGCCGTGCTGTTGTTCGGCGGCGTGGGTCTCGCGGTGCAGACCTTCGTGGCGCAGGCTTTCGGCAGCCGCCGCAAGGCGCGCGCCTCGCGCGCGCTGTGGAATGCCCTGTGGGCCACGCTGGCCATGGCGCCGCTGTTCCTGCTGCTGGCACTTGCCGGTCCGTGGCTGCTGCATCCCTTCGGGCTCGATGCGCACGTCGAGACGCTGGCGCTGGAATACTGGACACCGCGCATGGGCGGGGCATTCGTCGGCGCCATGTGCTGGGCCGCGCTGGGCTTCTTCAACGGCATCTCCGCGGTGCGATTCACCATGACGATAGTCATCGTGACCACCATCACCAATGCCATCGCCAACCAGATCTTCATGTTCGAATTCGACATGGGCATGAAGGGCTCGGCCTGGGGCACGAACTTCGCACAGGTGATCGGTCTCGCAGTGGCGCTGCTGTTGTTCCTGCGCGGACGGATCGGCCGTGAATATCGCTCACGCCTCACGTGGCGGCCACGCTGGAGCGTGGTGCGCGCCATGCTGGTGGTGGGTCTGCCCATCGGCGTCATGTACGGCGCCGACGTGCTCGGCCTGGCGCTGTCACAGATGATGATCGCGCAGACCGGTGCCGTGGGTGCCGCCGCGACGCAGATCGTCATGGCGCTGACGTCGATGGCCTATATGCCCACCATCGGTATCGCGCTCGCGGGCACCACGCTGGTGGGGCAGGCCATCGGCGCGGGCAGCCGCGAGTGGGCCAATCGCCTCGGCAATCGCGTCATCGCGCTATGCGCCGCTCTCATGGCCTTCGTCGCCGTGATGCTCATCCTGGTCGGACCCTGGGTGGTGCCACTGTTCGTGAGCAGCGGCGGGCCCGCCGCTGCCGATGTGGTGGCGCTGGGGCTGGTGCTGCTGTGGCCGGCGGCGGCGTACCAGATCTTCGATGGCCTGTACTGCGGCGCCGGATTCTGTCTGCGCGGCGCCGGCGACACGCGCGTGCCCGCGGCCACGGCGCTGGTGTTGTCATGGTTCTTCTTCGTGCCGCTGGCGCACACGCTGATCTTCGCGCCCGGGCAAGGCTGGATCGACGGGCTGCCGCAGTACGGCCTCGGCGCACGCGGCGGATGGCTGGCGCTGATGGCCTACGTGATCTTGTTAGGCTGCGCCATGTTCTGGCGCTGGCGGCACGGCGCATGGCGCCGCGTCACTTTGTGACGGGGCTTCACGGGCAGCGCCTGATCGACGCAGACGCGGCAACATGTTAATCATCAACCCATGAAAGAAGTTGGATACAAGGTCGCGGACGGCATCGCCTGGTTGACCATGAACAATCCGCCACTGAATGCGCTGTCGCACGCGCTGCGCAAGGCGGTACTGGAATCCGTGGATCGTGCCGTGGCCGATGCCAAGGTGCAGTCCATCGTCATCGTGGGCGGTGAGCGCGCATTTTCCAGTGGTGCGGACATCAAGGAGTTTTCCGGCGGCGCGTTTTACGCCGAGCCCTTCCTGCCGGCGCTTGTTGACGCCGTAGAGGCGAGTGTCAAACCGGTCATAGCTGCAATCAGTGGCGCCTGCATGGGCGGTGGGCTGGAACTGGCGCTGGGATGCCACTATCGCGTGGCGCTGGCCGACGCGAAGATCGCATTCCCGGAAGTGAAACTGGGACTGATACCGGGAGCCGGTGGCACGCAGCGGTTCCCGCGGCTGGTGGGGCTCGAGGGCGCAATCAACATGATCGTCTCCGGCGCCACCGTACCCGCGCTCACGTTCAAGGGCAGTTCGCTGTTCGACGTCATCGTCGATGACGGCGCGGCAGATTCGCTGCGTCGAGGCGCGCGCGAGTTCGCACTGGGACTGCGGAAGCAGGGAAACCCGCTGCGCCGCGTGCGTGACATGGCCGTCAAACATCCGCAGGCCGAGGCCTTCCTGCAATTCGCGAAGACCAGTGTCGCCTCGGTCGCGCGCGGGCTCGCCGCGCCACTGCGAGCGCTGGAAGCCGTCGAAGCGTCGTTGGCCCAGTCTTTCGACAGGGGCATTGCCACCGAGCAGAAGATTTTCGCCGAGCTCATGGTGAGCCCGGAATCCCAGGCGCTGCGGCATGCGTTCTTCGCCGAACGTGCCGCCGGCAAAGTCGCGGGGCTCACTGACAAGACCCCGCAACGCAAGATCGCGCGCGTCGCCGTGATCGGCGCCGGAACCATGGGCGGCGGAATCGCCATGACCTTCGCGAATGCGGGTATTCCAGTGACCTTGCTGGAAGCCAGGCAGGACGCGCTGGACCGTGGCATGGCCGCCATCCGCAAGAATTACGAAGGTGCCGTGGCCAAGGGCAAGCTGAAGGCCGCGGACGCCGCGAAACGCGCGGAGTCGATTCAACCCTCGCTCGAATACGCGGCGGTCGCCCAGGCAGATCTGGTCATCGAAGCGGTGTTCGAGGACCTCGAGGTCAAGAAGACCGTTTTTCGCGAGCTGGACAGGCACGCCAGGCGCGGCGCCATTCTCGCCACCAATACCTCGACCCTGGACGTCGACGCCATCGCCGCGTTCACGAAGCGACCCGGCGACGTTCTCGGTTTGCACTTCTTCAGTCCCGCGAATGTCATGCGGCTGCTGGAGGTGGTGCGCGCGAAGAAAACCCGGCCCGACGTGCTCGCCACCGCGATGTCGCTGGCCAGGCGCATCGGCAAGACCGCGGTCGTGGCCGGTGTCTGCGATGGCTTCATCGGCAACCGCATGCTCGATCCCTACGCACAGCAGGCGCTGTTGATGCTGGAAGAGGGCGCCTCGCCGCAACAGGTGGATCGCGCCATCGAAGCCTTTGGATTTGCCATGGGCCCGTTCCGCATGTCGGACCTGGCGGGTAACGACATCAGCTGGCACATCCGCAAGCGCCATTACGCCGAGCATCCGAAGATGCGCCACATGCGCATCGCGGATCGCATCTGCGAGCTCGGCCGCTTCGGCCAGAAGAGCGGTTCGGGCTGGTATCGCTACGAGCCTGGGCGCCGCGACGCCATTCCCGATCCTGTGGTCGACCAGATCATCGCCGAGGAACGCAAGGCACTGAAGATCCAGCCGCGCAAGATTCCCAATAGCGAAATCGTGGATCGGCTGTTGTACGCGCTGGTCAATGAAGGCGCGCGCATTCTCGAAGAGGGCATTGCACAGCGTGCCTCCGATATCGACGTGGTGTATCTCACCGGCTATGGCTTCCCGGTGCACCGTGGTGGGCCGATGTTCCATGCCAGTCGCGTCGGACTGGGCCAGGTCCTGCGGCGCATGCGTGAATTCGCGGCCAACAAACATGCGGAGCCTGAATCCTGGAAACCCGCCAGGCTGCTGGTGAGGCTGGCCGCCGAAGGACGCGACTTCGATGCTCCGGATATGAAGCCGAACAAGTCCCGTGCGCGCGCAAGAGGAAAATCCCGTGGTTGATGCCGTCATCGTTTCCACCGCGCGTACCGCACTCGCCAAATCCTGGCGCGGCGCTTTCAACCTCACGCATGGCGCAACCCTGGGCGGCCACGTGGTGCAGGCCGCGATGCAACGCGCCGGGGTCGAGCCGGGCGCGGTCGAAGACGTGCTCATGGGTTGCGCGAATCCCGAGGGGGCGACCGGGTTCAATATCGCGCGGCAGATCGCTCTTCGTGCAGGTTGTCCGGTGACCACTTCCGGCATGACGGTCAACCGCTATTGCTCGTCGGGGCTGCAGACCATTGCGCTGGCCGCGCAACGCATCGCCGCGGGCGAGGGCGAGATCTACGTGGCCGGCGGCGTCGAGTCCATCTCCTGCGTGCAGAACGATCGCATGAACCTGTTCATGGCCAAGGAGGCCTGGCTCGATCAGCACAAGCCGGCTATCTACTGGAGCATGCTCGAGACCGCGGAGAACGTGGCGCGGCGCTACCAGATCCCGCGCGAGGCGCAGGACCGATATGGCGCACAGAGCCAGTTGCGCGCGGCCGCGGCGCGCGACGCCGGGCGGTTCGATGCCGAGATCGTCCCCATCGACGTGGTCGCGGGCGCGGCGGACAAGGACAGCGGCCGGCTGCAGACGCGCGCGGTCACCGTCAAAGCCGACGAGGGCATTCGTGCCGATACGACCTATGAGGGTGTCGCGAAGATCCGCTCGGCAACGCCGGGCGGCGTCATCGCTGCCGGCAATGCCAGCCAGTTTTCCGATGGCGCGTCAGCCTGCGTGGTCATGAGCGCGGCGCGCGCCGGGAAGCTGGGCATGAATCCGCTGGGAATATTCCGCGGATTTCGCGGTCGCCGGCTGCGAGCCGGACGAAATGGGCATCGGCCCGGTATTCGCCGTGCCCAGGCTGCTGGAGCGCGCCGGCAAGACCGTGGCCGACATCGATCTCTGGGAGCTCAACGAGGCCTTCGCCGTGCAGGTGATCTATTGCCGCGACAAGCTCGGGATTCCGGATGACCGCCTCAATGTGAATGGCGGCGCCATCGCGCTGGGCCACCCCTACGGCATGACGGGCTCGCGACTGGTGGGGCATGCGCTCATCGAGGGCCGGCGCCGCGGCGCGAAACTGGTGGTGGTTACCATGTGCATCGGCGGCGGCATGGGTGCCGCCGGTTTGTTCGAGGTGCTGTAGCCATGCTCAAGAACGTGATCGGACTGATCCTCGCCGTGGCCGTGGGCGCGGTCGGGTATTCCTTCTGGACGCGCAAGGATGCGGAGGAGAGCCCGCTCAACGTGATGGTCACGCAGATGCGCACCCGGGCCATCATCGAGCACGAACGGCAGGTGACGGTCTGGTACAAAGCCTGCCCTGAGGTGAAGGGGATCAACCCCCAGGTCATGGTCATCTGGCCGGCCAAGCTCAATTACGAGCTGGATCTGGCGGCTACCAAGCTCTCCCTGGGCGCCGACGGCGTGCTGCGCGTGGATACGCCGCCCATTCGCGGCGACGACCCCTCGGTGCCTTCGGAAGTCGGCGAGTACCTGGCGCAAACCTCGTTCTGGACCCTGGACAGCGAACAGGCCATCGTGATTCGCGAGATGCAGAAAGCCACCCCGATGGCACGCCATCTCACGGCATATTTTCTTCGAAATGACGTGGGCTTGAGCGATCAGTTCAAGGAAGAACTCGAAACTTATCTGAGGGGCATTTCCGGGGCGCTGGGCCTCAAGGTCCTGCGCATCGAGATCAATATTCCGAGCCAGGACGTGAAGATCCCGCCGCGCCCCGACCTCTCGTTGTGCGAGGGATCGGTGGCGCTGGCCAACGGTTTCGCGTTTGCGCGCCGGCAGGCGGACGGCAGCGTCATCGGCATCTATCCACGCAAGGCGCCTCCGGCAAACGACACTCCGGCACCTTCGACAACTCCGTAAAACATTTGCGGACGCGCCGGCTATGATCGGCGCCCAACCTTTCGTCCCACTCCACGGAGATCCGTTTATGGAAGCTGTTGACGTGCGCGGCCGATTTGTCTGGCATCAGTTGATGACACGCGACGTGCCGGGCGCGAAAAAATTCTATTCCAAACTCGTCGGGTGGAAGACCATGCCCTGGCCGCTGGATCCGGCCTACACGGTCTGTCACGCGGACGTCGGGCCGGTCGCGGGCATCATGGAAATCACCGCCGACCTTCCCGCGGACATGCCCTCGCACTGGGTGCAGTACATCGGCACGCGCGATGTCGATGGCACGGCTGAGGCCGCGGTGCGCGCCGGCGGTTCCGTCATGAAAGCCCCCAGCGACATGCAGGGCGCGGGACGCTACGCCATCATCAAGGACCCGCAGGGCGCGGCCTTCGCCATCATCGATCCGGAGAATGCGCGTCCCGAGTCACCGGGCATGCCCCCGCCGGGATCGTTTTCCTGGCACGAGCTCGCCACCACCGACCACGAGGCCGCATTTGCGTTCTACAGCGGGCTGTTCGGATGGGACGCGATTCAGCGCATGGACATGGGCCCGAACGGGATCTACCTGATCTTCGGCCAGAACGGTGTGCAACGCGGCGGCATGTACATTCCGTCGTCCAAGACGCAGATGCCGCCGAGCTGGATGCCGTACGTACAGGTGCCCAACGCCGACAAGGGTCATAGCCTGGCGACGTCGACTGGCGCCCAGTCGCTGGCTGCGCCGATGGATGTGCCGGGCGGCAGTCGCATCGCCTGCTTTTTCGATCCGGCTGGCGCAGCGTTCTCGATCGTGTCGACGCCGGCCGCGGCTGCGGGCGCGGAACAGCCGAAGGCTGCCACGGAATCCAAACCCAAGTCCAAGCCCAAGGCGAAAGCCAAGGCCGCCAAGAAACCTGCGGCGAAGAAGAAGGTCGTAAAGAAGGCTGCGAAGAAGGCCGCCAAGAAGGTGGCCGGGAAATCGCGCAAGTCGGCGCCGAAGAAGAAGGCGCCCGCGAAGAAGGCCAAGGCAAAGAAAGCCAAGGCCAAGAAGGCAGGAGCCAGGAGGAAGAAGTGAAGGGACGTCGGGAGGTCATCAAGACCGGTTTGGCAATCGCGGGTATGAGCTCATGGGGCGCCTGGGGCGCGCAGAGCACCAAGCCCAAGGAAGAAGCCCCCAGGCAGTCAACGGCCCGGCTCATGACCAAGGCCGTGCCTTCGACGGGCGAGCGGCTCGCCGTCATCGGCGTGGGGACTAACAACTACAGCCCGACGACCCCGGAAGAACGCGCGGCGCGGCGTGAGGTTCTCAAGAGCCTCACCGCCGCGGGTGCCTCGATCATCGATACCGCGCCGGCCTACCGGCAATCCGAGGAAGTCATCGGTGACCTGCTGACCGACATCGGCAATCGCAAACAGGCCTTCATTGCCACCAAGGTCACGGCCGACAAGGGCAACCTTGCGGCGGGCGTGGCCATGATCGAGGAGTCGAAGCGGCGCCTGAAAACCGACGTGCTCGATCTGGTGCAGATCCACAGCCTGAACGGCGTCGACGTGTTGTTCCCGCACCTGAACGACCTGAAGCGCAAGGGCGTGATCCGCTACCTGGGCATCACGACGTCGAACGGCGCCCAGCACGATGCCATGGTCAATCTCATCAGGACGCAGCCGCTGGACTTCATCCAGGTCGACTACTCGCTGGCGAATCGCGCGGCGGCCGAAGACGTGTTGCCCGCGGCGCTGGAACGGCGCGTCGGCGTGTTGATCAATCTGCCATTCGGCGGACGGCGCGAAGGCAACCTGTTCTCGCGGGTCGGCAGTGCCGAGTTACCCGACTGGGCGGCGGAGATCGACGCCCATAGCTGGGGCCAGATATTCCTGAAGTACGTGGTGTCGCACCCGGCGGTGACGGCGGCCATTCCGGGCATGACCAAGCTGTCGCATCTCGAGGACAACCTCGGCGCGGCGCGCGGCCGCATGCCCGATGCGGGCATGCGCGCGCGCATGGAGAAATACTGGGATCAGCGCTTCGACGGCTAGCTACTTGCCGGCGGCGTAGGCCAGCGCGCCCGTCATGAGATCGATCATGTAGGGCTCGCTCCAGGATTCATTGGTGTGGCCGAGGGCGCTGTAGAACACGCGCCCGCCGCCGAAGTCGTGGCACCACACCAGTGGATTCGGATTCACGTCGGCCTCGCCGGTATCGCCAATGGTCCTGGGGTCGATGGTGACCAGCACGCGCACCGTCGGATCGAAGTCCTTGTAGTAGTACCACTCGTCGTTGCGCTCGAGCGTCTTCGGTAGTTTGGCCGTGGCCGGGTGTCCGGCGTCGACCACGGTGACCACGCCCTTGGGCGTGCCCTTGGGATGGCGTTCGAAGTAGCCGCCCATCATCTGGCCGTACCAGCCCCAGAGATAGTGCGAGTCGGCCGCGGCATGCAGGCCGATCACGCCCTTGCCGGCCTTGAGGAAGCCCTGCAGCGCGTCGCGCTTCGAGCCGGTGAACCATTCGGACTCGGGCTTCTTCGGATCGGTGGAATTGCTCACCAGCACCAGCGCCTTGTACCTGGCGAGATTTTCGGCCGTGAAGACTTCCGGATCCTCGCTGGTATCGATGACGTAGCCGGCCTTCGTCACCCAGCGTCTTGATGGAAGCGACCGCCGCCGGAATGGACTCGTGGCGATAGCCGGTGCTGCCCGAATAGATCAGCACGCGCGCTTTGTCCTTGGCGAAGGCCGCCGTGCTGAACGATGTCACTGCAAGCGCAACGGTGATCAATCCGATCGAGAGTCGGCGTGAAAGCATTGGATCCCCTTCGTTGAAATTCTTTACTTCGAGACCGGCAGCGGCATGCCCTGGGTCTTGGTACGTAGTCGCAGCACGCGATGATTGGCGGTGATGAACAGCGTCGCGCCGTCTTCGCCCCAGGCCACGTTCGCCGTGGGCACTCCGGTGAGAATGCGGCCGAGCAGGGTGCCGTCCGGCGTGTACACGAGCACGCCACCGGGTCCGGTGGCGAACACGTGGCCCTTCACGTCCACCTTGAGGCCGTCGGGCACGCCATCGCCGTCTTTGTAGAGCTTGCTGGAGTCCGCGAACAGGCGGCCCGCATCGAGACTGCCGTCCCGATTGACCTTGTAGGCCTTCCAGATCGGCTTCTCCTTCTGCGAGTTGGCGACGTACAGGGTTTTGTAGTCGGGCGTGAAGGCGAGTCCGTTCGGCGCTTCGAGATCCTTGGCGACCAGCGTGATCTTGCCGTCGTTCGCGACCCGGTAGACGCCCTGGTAGGGCAGCTCCTTGGTCGCGTCCTTGAATGTGCCGGGCAGGCCGTAAGGCGGGTCCGTGAAGTACAGCGCGCCCTGGCTGTCGTAAACGAGATCGTTCGGACTGTTGAGCCGTTTGCCGTCGTAGCTCGTCGCCAGCGCGACCATGGTTCCGTCCGCCTCGCGGCGTGACACGCGCCGGTCGCCGTGCTGGCACAGTGTCAGGCGGCCGTGCGGGTCGAAGGTGAGGCCGTTCGAGCCGGGTTCGCGGCCGGTGAACGGCGTGGCGCCGGTGTAGCCGCTGTTCTCGAGGAAGCGCGACACGCCCTTGTCCGCGTGCCACTGCATGACCACATTGCGCGGAATGTCGGAGAACAGCAGCGTCTTGCGGGTGTCGTCCCAGAGCGGACCTTCCGACCAGTCCAGGTCGTCGGCGATCTTTTCGATCTTCGTGTCCGGCGGGATCAGCGCGTCGAAGCGCTTGTCGAGGGATTCGAGCGTCGCGTAGGTCTCGGCGGCGTTGGTCTTCAATGTCATCCCCCAGGCGGAGCACGCCACCAAGGCGGCGAGCAAACCGGCCCGATACCCCTGGCTTCGCACGTTCGAACCCCTCCGCCCACGAATTGCTTCGGTCGAGATCCTAAACCACTCGCTGAAACCCTGGACAAGCAATTGTCGCCTGGCGCAGTTCCGCTCCCGGCGAACAAAGGGAAGGGTCAACAATGGTCGCAGTCGTCAGTGGGTCGGGCTTGGGTCTGTTCGGTTCTTCGGCGTCCGCGCTCGGCGGATCGGGAATGTCGGGCGCGGCAAACATGGGGCGCGGGCGCGACCGGGCGTACGTAAACACCGCCACCGGCAACCTCATCCTGCAGAGCCAGGACGATGTGTTGACGGCGTTGGGTTTGGACCTGGCGCTGGTGAGGACCTACAACTCGCAGGGCCTGATGACCGATGACAACGGCGACAACTGGCGCCTGGGCGTCGCGCAGAAAGTCTACAACCTCCAGGGCACTCTGAACGCGGCCGGCAGCACCATCACCAAGGTGTTCGGCGACGGACGCGAAGTGGTGTACAGCTATAACACCACGCTGGCGAAGTACGTGAGCACCGAGGGCGATGGCTCACACGACACCCTGACCAATTCGAGCGGCACCTGGACCTGGCAGGACGGGTCAGGCCGCAATACCGAGACCTATAACTCCAGCGGCCAGCTGACCGCGAGCAAGGACGTCGACGGCAACACGATCTCCTATACGTACAACGCGACCAGCGGCCTGCTCACGACGATCACGGACGCGTCGGGCCAGGTTACGACGCTCACGTACACCGGCAACAACCTCACGTCGATCAGTGTCGCGAGCAACAGCGTCACGCAGACCGTGGTGCGCTACGCGTACGACGACACCACCAACAACCGGCTGAGGACGGTTACGGTGGATCTGACCCCGGGGGACAACTCCGTGGCAGATGGCGTGACGTACACCACGACGTACACGTACGACGGCACCAGCAAGCGCGTGGCTTCGATCACGCAGAAGGACGGCAGCTCGATCGCCTTCACGTACCAGCAGATCAATGGTGCCTATCGGGTCAAGACCTTCACCGACGCCATGGGTCGGCTGACGACGCTGAACTACAGCTCGTACTCGTCGGGCGGGGCGGTGTACCTGCAGACCGACGTCGTGGATGCGCTGACCCGCACCACGACCTATACACAGGACAGCGCAGGCAGATTGACGAGCGTGCTGAGCCCGACGGTGGGAGGCGCGCGCCTGGAAACGCGTTACGGCTATGACGCGGACGGCAACGTCACCTCGGTGACCGAAGATCCCAGCGGTCTCAACCGCGTCACCACCCTGGGCTACGACACGAAGGGCAACCTGCTCTCGAGCCGCGACAGCCTGGGCAATACAGTCACGCGCACCTACGACAACTTCAACCAGCTCCTCACCGAGATCAACTACGTCGTGCCGGATCCGGATGGCGCCGGCACCGGCCAGCCCGGCACGCCGCTCACGACGCGTTACGTGTACGACGGCAACACGACGACCAGCGAGAGCCATCTGCGTTTCGAAATCGACGCCGACGGACGCGTGACCGAACACCGCTACAACGGCGCGGGTCAGCGCACCACCACGCTCAACTATCGCAGCGCCCTTTACACGGGCAGCACCTTCACCGAGAGCGATCTCGTGACCTGGAGCGGAGTGGCAGCCAACAAGGCGCTGCTCGAGCGTGTCGACTACGCCTATGACTTCCGCGACAACGTCACGACCCTGACATCGTACGTCTCGAACGATGCGACCACCGGCGCCGGCACGGGCACGCCGTCGATCACCAGGTTCGTCTATGACCAGCGCGGCCAGCTGCTGCAGACAATCGAGGCGCGCGGCAGCGCCAACACGCCCAACCCGCTGACGCCGAACATTTCGTATGCGACGACCTACACCTATGACGGTCTGGGCCGCGCACTCTCGGCGACGCGGTGGAATTCCGCGACCAGCCTGGTCACCACGCTGAGCACCTACGACGATGCCAACCGCAAGATCACGACGACCCTGGCCAACGGGCTGGTCACGACCGAGACCTACAACACGGCTGGCGAGCTGATCAGCGTTGCGAACGGGACGGCGAGCGCGCTCACCAGCCTGGGCATCACCACGTATTCCTATGATGCCAGCGGAAGGCTGCGCATCGTGACCGATCCGACGGGCGTGCGGCAGTTCTTCCTCTACGACGAGGCCGATCGCAAGGTCGCTCAGGTCGATGGCGATGGCACGCTGACCGAGTTCATCTATGACAAGGCCAGCCAGCTGATCAAGTCGATCCAGTACTCGGTGCTGTTGAGCGGCACTCGTCTGGCCTCGCTGGTCGATGCCTCGGGGAATCCCACGACCGTGACGCTCGCTACCTGCCGTACCGAGGCGGGCACCAGCCCCGGGACCGACCAGGTGACTCGCAGCGTCTATGACCTGGCCGGCAGGCTGGTCTACACGATCGACGCGGTCGGCGCGGTCACGCAGATCAACTACGACGGATTGGGCCGCATCACCGACACGATCAGCTATGCGAACACCATCGCGGTGCCACGTGCAACCGACCAGGTGCTGCCGGTCGACCTGACCTCGACCGGTTCGGCGTTCCGGATCGTGCCCAACGCCGCGAAAGACCGGCGCACGCGCTCCTTCTACGACAACGAGGGCCGCCAGATCGGCGCACTCGATGCCGCCGGCTACATCACCGAGAACATCTACGACAACGCGGGGCACCTGAAGCAGAACACGCGGTACGCGAATGTCACGAGCTCGAGCCTGTGGGCGAGCGGAACCTGGGCGCAGCTCAAGACCTCCGCCGGCACCGATACTGAGACGACCACCGATCCGGAACGCGACGCGTCTACCTACTTCTACTACGACGGGCAGGGCCGCAAGGTCGGCGAGCTCGATGCCGAAGGTTATCTGACCGAGACGGTGTACGACGTCGCGAGCAATGTCAGCCAGACGATCCGGTTCGACAAGGCCTTGACCTGGAGCGCGTCGAGCACGCTGGCCAGCCTGCGCACGGCCGCGAACGCCTCACCGGCCGCGCCCACCCGCACCGTCAGCTACCAGTACGACGGCGCCGGCCGAGTGGTCCAGACGATCGACTTCCAGGGTACGCAGAGCAACTTCGCATACGACAGCGTCGGCAACCTGATCAGTACCAGTGCCGCGACCGGTACGAGCGAAGCGCGCCTCGATCAGGTGCGCTACGACCTGTTGGGTCGCGTGATCCGCCAGTTGTCGGGCGAGGGCAGCCAGGCGCTGGCCACGTTCATGGCCGCCAATCCGAGCGCCACGCAGGCGCAGATCGACGCGGTGTGGGACCAGTACGGCGTGGTTTTCGCCTACGACTTCGCGGGTCGAAAGGTCACCGCGACGGCCAGACCGAACGACACGCAGACCAACATCACGCGCTATTACTACGACAACGATGGCCGGCTGCGCTTCGAAGTCAATCAGCTGGGCGAGCGCACCGAGTATCGCTACAACGCGCTCGGCCAGGTGAGCGAAAAGATCGTTTACTTCACCCGCATCTCGGTGGCGTCGCTGAATGGCGGCCTGGTCACCCCCGCGTTGCTCACGACGCTCACCGCGAGCGCGGACAGCACCAGGGATGCCAAGTCCAGCTACAGCTACACGCTGGCCGGAAGGCTCAACACGACGACCACGGTGGAAGGCTCGAGCGTCACGCTGACTTACAACGCCTTCGGCGAAAACGACGTCTCGGTCACGCAGGTCGACGCGACCCGCAGCGTGCGACATGAGTACACCTACGACAACCGCGGACTTCTCGGCAGCACCAAGTGGGACGCGGCGAGTGGCGGCTTCGGCTTCACCGAAGCGCGGATCTACGACGCCTTTGGCCGGCTGACGCAGATCACCGATCAGCGCGGCAATATCGCCAAGGTCGAGTACGACCGGCTGGGACGCACGACCGCGACGGTCGATCAGCTCGGCGGCCGCCGGCTGACGACTTATGACGGCTTCTCCCGCACGCTGACCACACGCGATGCGCTGTCGAATACCACGACCTACAGCTACGACGACTCGACTCGCACCATGACGGTGACGACGCCGGAAGGCGTCACGGCCAGCACCGTGATCAATCGTCATGGGCAGACGTTGTCGATGACCGCCGCCGGCAACACCACGAGCTATACCTACGATCGGGACGGCAACCTGACCGCGACCTCGGACGGCGTCGGTGCGCTCGAGGGCAAGACTTACGATCGTGCGGGCCGCGTGCTCACGTACACCGATGCCCGCGGCATTCAGACCAGCTTCACGTACGACGCGGCCGATCGCGTACTGACCAGCAGGCAGGATTCGGCGACGGGTGGCCTGGCGCTGACGACGACCTACGTGTACGACGGCGCGGGCCGGCTGACGGATGTCACCGAGCCCAATGGACGCCTGACGCGCACCAGCTACGACCGCGACGGCCGCGTGACACAGGTGGCCATCGATCCTTCCGGCCTCAACCTGCGCACCACTTACAGCTACGACAAACAGGGCCGTACGCTCACGGTCACCGAAGGCTTTGGTGGCACGAATCCGCGTACCACTCAGTACACCTACGACAACCTCGGCCGGCGAATCACGGAGGTCGTGGATCCGGGCACGGGTAAGTTGAATCTCACCACCCAGTACAAGTACGACGCTGGCAACAATCTGACGCGCAAGATCGATGCGCGCGGTTTCTCCACCTGGTACGTCTACGATGCGGTCAACCGGCTGACGCATACCATCGATGCGCTGGGTGGTGTGACCCAGACCACCTACGACGCGGAAAACCGTGTCGCCTCGTTGCGTCGGTACGCCGCGCAACTGTCGGCGGCCACGATGACCACGCTCGCCGGTCTCGATGCGCCAACGACGGCGAACTTCTCGATCTCCACCGGCTCGCTCGATCGGCTGACGCGTTCGTACTACGACCGCGACGGACGCGAGCTGTACACGATCAATGCCGCCGGCATCGTCACGCAGCGCCTGTTCGACGCCAATGGCAATGTGACCCGCCTGCGCATCCTGTCGACTCCCGCATTGACGGGCACCTACGCGAACACCGCGGCCGTGGTCAGCGCACTGGGCGCGGCCGCGACCACGATCAATTCCACCGACCGCGTGCAGTGGACCGCTTTCGATCTGCGCGGCCGCGTCGAATTCACGGTGAATGGCCTCGGCGCCGTCATCCGCAATACCTACGATGCGGGCGGAAACCTGGTGAGAATGACCGCGTTTGCGACGCTGCGGTCGACCACCGAGGCCACCGACCTCGCCAGCCTGCAGACCTGGGCCGGCAGCAACGTCAACGCGACGCGCGACCGCACGACGCTGTTCTGGTACGACGCCGCGGGCCGCTCACGCTTCACGCTCGACGCGGAAGGCTACCTGACCGAAAAGCGCTATAGCGATGCGGGCCGACAGGACATCTCCATCGTCTATGCCGGCAAGCCGGCAGGGCTATCCGCCTCCTCGACGCTGGCGAACGTGGTATCGGCGGCGAATGCAGTTGCCGTGGTGGCGAACGACCAGAACACGACGTCGCTGTATGACGCCGCCGGACGGCTGATCCGGGTCACGGATGCGCTCGGCAGGTCCGAGCACTACGGTTACGACGAGGTCGGCAACCAGACGAGCTTCACGAGCAAGAAGGCTTCCGCCGCAGGCGAAGCCGCCTACACGTGGAACTACGAGTACGACGCCAACGGGCGCATGACGTTCGAGCGCACGCCGGCGGTGGACTCGACCTTCGTGACACAGTCGAGCCCCACGGCCGCGCTGAGCGTATCGACCTCGAATGCGCGCCTCGTGACGAAGTTCGAATACGACGCGCTCGGCAACCTGCGCTTCAAGCGCGAGGCCTTCGGCACCACCCTGGAACGGGCCACCGAGTACCAGTACGACGAGCTCGGCCGGCAGACGCGCACCAATCTGCCCAGCGTCGGCGTCAGCGTCTACGACAGCGCTGCCGGCGATACCGCACTCGGCAACGGCGCCACGGTCGCGCGCACCGATCTCGCGGCTCCTTCGCTCTATACCGAGGTGGCGTACAACACGTTCGGCGATGCCTATCGCAGTCGCGACGTCGCGGGCAACTACAGCTACAAGGTCTACGACTCCCTGGGACGCGTCACCTACTCGACGGACACGGAGAACTACGTCACCAAGTTCGGTTACGACGCCTTCGGCAATCAGACCAGCCTGACGCGGTACGCGAATCGCCTGACCTCGGCGCTGCCGACCACCGGCACGATCGCGGCCACGGACATCACCTCGCGCCTGACTGTCGATGCGAACGTCGATCGCACGATGACGAACTCATACGACCGGCTGAACCGGGTGACCTGGGTGACCCGTCCATCGGTCAGCAATTTCAATCCCAACAGTGGCAGCACGGGTGGCACGACGTTCACGTCCGGCGCCACCACGCTCAACGAATACAACGCCTTCGGCAACGTGGTCCGCGTCCGCGAGTTGGTCGCCACGTCGCCTTCGGTGTACTCGGACAACTACTTTTACTACGACCGTCTCGGTCAGAAGGTGGCACAGGTCGACCAGGCCAGCTATCTCACGGTCTACGAATACGACGAGAGCGGCGATCTCAAGCGCCAGGTCGAGCACGCAAAGCCGCGCACCGGCACGCTCAGCACGACGACGTATGGCACCGCGGTCATTACCACGCGCGCCAACTCGGCGAACGATCCGGCGGGCTACGATCGCGAGACGCTGTTCGGGTACGACCAGCTGAACCGCAAGGTCACCGAGACCAGGGTTGGCGTCGAGTTCTTCAGCGCCAGCGGCACGACCGTTTCGGCCGCTACCGTGGGCAACGCGGTCACGACCTACGGCTACGACGCGCTCGGCAACCTGACTTCGACGCGGGACAACAACAACGCGACCACCTACACCTACTACGACGCGCTGGGTCGCACCATCGCGATCGCCGATCCCTCACGCGACCCGGGTAACGGCACGTCGCTGATCCCGCTGACCCGGCTGTATGTCGATGTATTCGGCAATGTCGTGCAGCAGGTGGCCTACGGCGGCGGTGCCGTGTCGATCCCGGCCAGCGGCTTGCCCTCGGCGGCGACTGCACCCACGGCGTCGCCGGATCGGACCACGACGATGCTGCTGGATCGTGCGGGTCGCGTGATCCGCTCCACCGACGCAGCGGGCGCGAACATCTTCAGTTCGTATACCGCGCGCGGTGAGATCGCCAAGCAATGGCAGGTCGTGACGAATCCGGGCAGCCCCGGCGTCAGTGAAACCATCGTCTCCATCTACCAGTACGACAAGCTCGGCCGCGTGACGGCGACCATCGCGCCGCAGAAGCACACGAGCTCGACCAATACCGTCAAGATCACGAGCGTCACCGAGTACAACGCCTTCGGCGAGAAAACCTACCAGGGCGTGATGGATGGCTCGGCCAACCAGGGGCGCCAGGAATACTTCGACTACGACCTGGCCGGCCGCGTGTGGCGTACCAACGCCGGTGACGGAATCACCAAGGTCTTTCTCTTCAACATGGCGGGGCAGGCCACGGTCGAACTGCGCAGCCAGACCGTCGATCTGAAGTCGACGGCATATACCAGCGCGGCCGATGTGGTCGGCCTAGCGGGTCTCATGCGCACCGAGACGCGCTACGACACCCGCGGCAACGTTGTCGAGCAGCGCCTCCCGACCTGGACCACCAGCAATGGCCTGGAGCAGGTCACGACCAACGCTCAAATCGGATTGATCGGTGGCATCAACTACGTCTATTGGACGGCGAGCCCGGACCTCCAGTCTGGCGCGAGGTTCGAATACCGCGTCGCAGGCAGCAATTCGACCTGGACGACGGCGCCCATCTCGATTCCGCAGGCGGGCTCGCTGGGCGCGAGGGTGGAGGGACTCGTCAACCAGACCTACGAGTACCGCATCAGCTATCGCTACACCGGCGAGATGTCGGCGTACGCGGAGTCATCGGGCACGTTCCGCATGGATACCAGCACCGTCACGACGGTCGGCGATCTCGCGCAATGTGCCGGACACGTCGAATGACGTCGCCACGCTCAGCGTCTCGCAGAGCGGCACGCAGCCGGTGACGCTCAATTCGTGGGATTCGCAGGACTGGATGACGACCGGCCCGGGCCCGCAGGATGGCACGTGGATCTACGACAACATGATCGACGTGAGTTGGGCGTCGATCGGCGGCGCCACGCGCTTCAAGCTGCGCATCACCTACGTCGACATGCAGCCGGGCAATGGCGTGGGGTCCACCAAGACGCACACGTCGGACGTCCTGAGCGGTTACGACGCGGGTATCCACTACACCTGGCGCGCCAGGCCCGAGGATTTCCCGCGCGGCGGCATGTCCTCGTTTACCAGCGTCGCCGTGCTGGAAGTCGATGCCAACGGAACCGCGATCCAGACCATCCGGCAGACCGGGGGCACCGTCGGTCCGCCGAAGCTCATGTGGACGGCACCCGTCGATTCGAGCGTGACCGCGGTATTCCGCTACAAGCGCACCAGCGATTCGACGTTCTCGTCGGTCAGCGCCACGCGCTTCAGTGGCAGGTTTGAAGTCGATGTCCAGTCGCTGCTCACCTCCGCGACGACCTACGACTACGAAGTCGAGCATTGGAAGGGCGGAGTGCTGGTCGCCAAGAAGACCGGCACGATGAATTCCACCGGCGTCGTCACCACGCGCACCAGCAGCGGCACGATTGCCGAAGACCCGCTCACCTCGTTCAATCAGACGGTTGCGACACCCTATGTAAACGGGCTCAACATGCAGTGGGCGCCGCCCACCGGCGCGACCGTCACGCCGACTTTCGAATACCGCGTGCAGGGTGGCTCGACCTATACGCCGCTGGGCATCTCGCAGGGTGCAGCCTGGAGCGTGGACCTCGGCTCGCTGTCGCAGAACACCCCCTACGAGTACCAGATCACCTACGTGATCGGGAATCGCGTGGTCTCGCAGCAGCGCGGCACGTTCTCGATCGCCTTCACGCCGTCGTCGACCACGACGAACACGTCGACGACCACGGACAGCGCGCCTGCGCCGATCAATCCGGTGGGAGCGGTCGCCGGAGTCAGTGGCGTCACTACAGCATCCGGAGTGTTCAACGGCCCGCGACCTGCATACGTCAGCGGCCAGGGCGGCGGCTACTGGATGTACAACAACGAGCTCGATCTCACGTTCGCGACGGTGCCACCGTCGTTGAGTGCGTACGTGCGGATCAGCGTCTCGTTCACCTATACGAACGGGTATGGCCAGACTGGTAGCACCAGTTATCTGATGCCGGTGATCGCGAATACCTCGGGCGTCGGCAGCCGGCACGTTACGTTCGCCTGCTACTACAACTCGGGCAATCCCAGCGACCAGGGCGGACGCATCGTCGACTCCGTCACGGCCGTCAACGTCTATCTATGCGATTCCGCGGGCAACAACCTCGTGACCGTCCGCAGCACGGGTGCGACCGGTTCAGCCAGCCCGGTGTTGCAGTGGGCGGCGCCCACCCAGGGCGGCCTCACCACCCAGTTTTACGTCAATGGCACATTGCGTTCGACCACGCCCAGCGGCGGCAACTTGTTGGGTGACGTGGCCGGGTACACGGGCACGAACAACTTCGAGATCCGCTATTTCCGCTCGGGAGAGCCGGAAGCCATCGTTTCGTCGACCGGCCAGTTCACCAGCAATGGTGTGACGACGGCCCTCGTGCCGGGCAGCCAGGCATTCATCAGCCGCAATCCGTCCTGGATTCCGGTCACCGCGGCCGGCAACTCGGTTTCGTGGCAGCGCAATGCCGACCAGGGCGGCAGCGTCAGCTTCAGCTACTACAACGGCAGCAGCTGGGTGCCGGTCACGGCATCCACGTCGGATGGCACTACCTACTTCGCCAACTTCCAGGGCCTGGCCAGCGGCACGTACAGCTACTCGCTGACCTACACGAATCCCTCGGGAATGCCGTACGTGCGCTCTACCGGCACGGTGACGGTCAACACCACGACAACCAGCAATTCCACGGTGCTGAGTGTCAGCGCGCCGTCGTTCAACCAGGCGTATCCGCAGACGCGCATCACGCCGGTATCGCTTTCTGACCGACACGATTTCGTGGAGCTACCCGAAGCAGTACAGCTCCAGCGACACCATCGTGTTCCGCTACACGGTCAACGGCAACACGTACACGCCGGCGATCAGCGGGTCAGGTCCGTCTTATGCGGCGGTGATGTCGTCGCTGCCGTTCGGCAGCAACATGGCCGTGACCTGGACGCTGGAGTACTTCCGCGCCGGCGAGACATTCGCCTACGCCGCGGCCAACGGCCGCGCCACCATGACGGTGACCGGGACCAGCACCAACCCGACGGTCACGCTGTCCTCGCAGAACCCGAGCTACCCGAGCGGCGTGGCGGAGATTGGCGCGCCCACCGACACGGGCAACAACTCGCTGCGCTGGACCACGCCGGCTTCCGGCGCCAACGTGAGTTTCACGGCGAACGGCACGGGGCTGACCGTGAGCGGCAACGATTCGGCGGGGTACTCGGTCGATCTTTCGGGCCTCGCTGTCGGCAGCTACACGTACGAGATCCTGTATCGGGTGGGCGCCCAGAATCCATTCGCGCGCGCCACCGGCACCTTCACGATCTCGCGCGCGGCGGGTCCGGTCGCCACACGCACCGTCTCGACGAATCCTGCTCCCGGCGCAACCAGCGATGCCACCACGCGCGACGCCCAGGTGCTGAACTCGAATGTGTTCGTCGGCAACGCGAACGCGCCCAACCTTCCCGACCACGGCTATTACCGCTCGGAAACGCGCGGGCCGATTGGCGAGCTCTACATCACCTATGACTGGATGCCTGAACGCGCGGTCGTACCCAACAGCACGATCAGCGGCGGCTACGACCGATTCGGCAACCTCAACTCTTCGTACACCGTCACTTCGGGCCGGTACATCTACTGGTCCGATCCTTCGGACGTGGTCGGCGAGAGCACGCCGGTGTTCGTGTGGCGCACAGTCGGTACTTCGACCTGGAACACCATCTCCACCATCGAGAAAGTCTTCGACGGCGCGCGCCAGCGCTTCCTGGGCGTCAAGGTCGCGACCATGGGCACGGGCAACATCGAGTACCAGGTGCGCTACTTCCGCTCCGGGGACGCCACGCCTTTCGCCGTGCGCACCGGCACGGTCAACAATCCGTCGACGGCGACGGGCGTGACCGACACGACGGCCGCGAGCATCACTTCCACGAAGACGTCCGCGCCCTCGTTGTCACAGACCGTCGATCGCTGGGGCAACATCCTCACGTCGACCGATGCGTTCGGTGCCGTCACCAACTACCGCTATAACCAGTTCGGGCAGCTGATCGAGAAGAAGCTGCCGTCGGTGGCGGTCGTTTCCGTCAACTCGGCGGGCGCGATGACCTCGACGACCGGTACGCCGACTTCGCTGCAGTACTACGACGCGCTCGGCCGCTTGATCGCGACCAGGGACGCGAACGGCAACGTCAACGCGCTGACCTTGAACAGCGCGGGCCAGGTCACCCGCGAGACGCATGCCAACAGCAACTTCAGGAGGTTCACCTACGATGTGTTCGGCAACAAGATTGCCGAAACGAACGAACGCAACTTCATCACGCAGTTCACCTACAACGGCCGTAACCTGCTGACGAAGACCGTTCAGGACGCGGGCGCGACCCCGACGTTTGCCGCCGCCAACCTCATCACGACACAGTTCTTCTACGACGAGGCCGGCCGACGCGTCGCGGTGACGGACGGCAACAATTTCACGAGTCGCGCCTGGTACGACCTGGCGGGCAACGTGCGTCAGACCTCGACACCGCTGGGCTATTCGAAGACGTACGAATACGACCTGCGGGGTTACAAGTCCAAGGAGACGGACGAGATCGGCGGCGTGCTGCTGTGGACTTACGACTACTTCGGTCGCATCAAGATTCACAACGAACTCGGTAGTTCGTCCACACCGGGCGTGCGACACGACTACACGTACAACAACGCGGGGCTGATCACCCTGTTGACCAGTGCCGTCGGCCAGAATGTCACGTACAAGTACGATGAAGCTGGTCACCTGACCGAGGTGCGGGAATCCGGCACGGCCACGGCTGGATCGGGTCTCATTTCCGTGCCGCGCACATCGAGATATCGATACGACCTCGCGGGCCGCCATTCCCGCGAGATCACCATCATCTACAACAAGATCGAGCAGGACGCGATCATCAGTTACGACGCGGCCGGCCGGCTCGCCGCGATGTGGGACAAGAATGGAGGCACGAGGATCAGCTATGACGCGGCCGGCAACCGCACGCGCATCCAGTCCGCCGCCGCCGCGTCGCAGGACAATCTGACGTACACATCCTCGCCGTTCACGTTCACCTGGGCGACCTTCAATCTGATCTCCAGCAATTGGTATACGCAGACCAACGCCTGGAACACGCTCGACACGGATCTCTGGTACGCGTACGACAACATGAACCGCATGGCGATCAGCCGCGGTGCGCTCGGTGGCAGCACCGTCAGCGGTGGCGTGAAGTTCACTTACGACGAAGTCGGCAACAAGAAGACGCGCGCCGAACAGGGCTACGTGTTCACCATGGGCAGCGGCGGCGTGATGAACCGCACCCAGGGCCTGAGCACCGATACCTACACTTACGATGGCGCCAATCGCGTCACGGATGTGACCAAGGACGGCACCGTCATCGAGCACTATGTCTACGACAAGGGCTCGCGCCAGACGACTGCGGTGACCAAGACACCCGAGCCTGGTGGTGGCGGATATTTCCTCGTGACCCGCAACCAGACGCTGAACTACAACGCGGACAGCCGCCTCACCAGCACATCGACCACGCGTCAGACTACCGATCCGAACAACACCGGTATCAAGACCGAATCGGTCGTCACGTACGACAGCACCGATGCGGCCGGTGTCGTGCGCAGCTACAAGGTGGATGCGTACAAGGCTGACGGCTCGGGCATCCAGTACACGCTGCGTTACAACCAGGGCTATCGCCTCGGTGAAAGCTACCAGGCGACGACGCTGGCGATGACCAGGGTGTTCGGCACGGGCGGCCCCAACAACAATACGACCACGCAGTCGTACGACCTGGATGGCAACCTTGCCTTGTTCCAGGACCAGGGTGCCCCGGACAAGAACCGCAATTACGCCGTCAATGCCGACGGGCAGATCATCGGCAACGGCAAATCGCGCTACTTCTTCGCGAATGGGCAGAACGTCGGCAGCCTGCTGCTGACCAGCCGGCAGTACGTGCCAAATGCCGAATCCACCGTCGCCGGCTTCGCGTTCAACGTGGATGACGGCGTCGTGAGCGGCGCCAACGTGCAGACCCCCACGACGATCACCGCGCAGGACAAGGACACGCTGCGCGCGATCGCACAGCGACTGTGGGGCGACGGCAGCCTCTGGTATGTGCTGGCCGACGAGAACGGCCTGAGCGATCCGGACGCGCAGCTCGTCGAAGGCATGATCATCCGCGTGCCGAACGAGGTTGTCAGCGTCGGCAACAACGCGGCCGTCTACAAGCCGTATGACGTGACGACGGCGATCGGCAACACCTCGCCCGAGCAGATCTTCCCGTACGTGCCACCGCCGCCGGCCAAGAAGGGCTGCGGCGTGATCGGCATGATCATCATGGTCGTGGTCGCGATCGTCGTGGCCTATTTCACGGCGGGAGCAGCCACCGGCCTCGTGGCTTCCGCACTCAATGGAATGGGCGTAGCCACGGCCGCGGGTACCGTCGGGGCGACGGTAGCGGCGGCTGGTGGTGCGGCACTCGCAGCCGCCGCCGGAAGCATCGTCAGCCAGGGAGTCGGCATCGCGATCGGCGCGCAGGACAAGTTCAGCTGGAGCGCGGTGGCGAAGGCCGCCATCGGCGGCGCGGTCAGCGGAGGTTTGTTCGGCGTGACCGCCGCGGGCGGCACGCAGGTCGGTGGCGTCATGAACGGCAACTGGGTCAGCGTGGCGACCTTCGGCAAGGCGGCGCCCTACATCCAGGCGGGACTCAACAGCGCCGTCTCCAACGTGCTCACCCAGGGCATCAGCGTCGCGGTCGGTGTGCAGGACAAGTTCAGCTGGCGCGATGTCGCCGCTTCGGCGGCCGGTGCCGCAGTCGGCGCAGGTGTGTCGGCGGCCATCGGCGGACGACTCAATGGGCTGGGCAAGGTCGCCGGTGACATCGCGAAGGAGACCGCGGTTGGCATCGCCAGCGGTCTGACGTCGGCGGTCGTGCGCGGCGGCAAGATCGACTACGTGAGCATCGCTGCGGACGCATTCGGCAACGCGGTGGGAAACTCGATCGTTGGCCAGCTCAAGGTGATGAGGGCGCAGCGCGAAGCCGTCCAACAGATCGCCGGGGCGCAGGACGCGAACGCAGGCACGCTGTTCGGCAACATCCAGGCCATCGCCCGCAATGCCAGCATGACTTATGGCGAACGGGCCAAGGCGATCATTGCCGCGGTCGAGGGAGCGCCGGTCGCCACGGTGATGAAGGAAGTGAGTCTCGCCGCCACGGTTGCGATGACGACGAGCGAACCCGTCACCGAGTCGGACATGCGGCTGGTCGCTTTCATGCCGAACGGACAAGGACCGTTTGCGTCCCGCGGGCAGTCGGAAATCGAAATCGCCGAACAGGAAAGGATGTTCTCGGCTCGGGACGCCCTGATCGAACGGATCAAGGAGTTCGGCGAGAGTTACAGCGTCAGCCAGTCGGCGCAGCAGCAGACGTGGGACGAAGAGGGCTTCTTCAGCAAGACGCTGATCGTGGTGGGATCGTCCCTGTCTTCGATCTGGGATGGCGTCAAGGGCACCGCCAAACTGCTGTGGAGCGCGGCAAGCACGGCAGTGCAGGCCACGTGGGCGATGAACAAGTTCATCTTCGGGTCGGCCTTCAAGATCCTGACCGGCCGAGGCCGGGAGGTGCAACAGGAAGTCGCGCAGTTCGCCGACGACATGTACAACACGCTCGGCGAGGTTTCCGATCGCGTGCGCACGCAGATCGATGGCCTCGAGACCTTCGGAGCGATCCTCTCCGATGACAAGGTCACCGAGCAGCTCAAGTCGACGCTGGGCGGAATGATCGAAGACACCTCGACCGGCGCCTGGCTGACAGGCGCGGCTGGCCTGGTCGGAGATCTGCTGTTCGCCTTTGGCACGGGTGGACTTGGCGCCGTAGCGCGTGGTGCCAAGGCGGGCAAGGCGGCCGTGGATACGGCCGAGTCGGTCGGCGAGATGCTGGCGAAAGCCAAGGCGCCGGCGGCACGAGGTGCCATTCGCTCGGTCGACGAGCTGGCGGCATACATCGGTTCACTGGGAACCGAATACCGCTCCGCGCAGGAGATCATCAAGATCGTCAGGTCGGTCCCCAAATCGGTATCCGATGACATCCTGCGCAGCGCACATCGATTCGCCTCGCAGGCAGGCAACTTGCAGGAACGTTCCGGCTTGTTCTATGGCTACACGCGCATGCGCGCGGGAGGTTGGGATTTATCGCCCACGCAGGCGAAGTTCGGATCGAACAACGGCCTCGATGCGATCTTCCAGCGCAGGACCGCCAACGGCACGATGGAATACGCCATCGTGGAAATGAAGTCGGCGGGTGGACTGGGTCGCCTGGCGACCGATACGCGCGGCTTCCGACAGGGCACCAAGTCGTACAACCTCGATCGATTGTCGCAGGCCATGGGCCAGTCCTCCGGAAAAGCGTTGGACGATTTGACTGAGGTGCGCAATGCTTTCGGCAGAGGAGAGGTCAAGAGCATCGTCACCAGTGGAAGTAACGACAAGCTGTACAAGATCCCGGAGACCTGGACCGGGGGCAGGGTGACGGCGGAGAAGACGTGGGAAATCAGTCTGAGTACATGATCCCGGACCGCTCATGAGCGCGGAGATGAAAATGGATGTGGCGTCGGTCGCGGAGGCGCAGCGGCAGGCTGGCAATCTGCGCCAGGCCTATGGCGGGCGCAGGCCACTGCTGTCCGACTTTCTCGAGCGCGGGAAACGAGACCAGGCCTACTCGCGACTTCTCGACCTGTTCCGCTCAGAGGCCGTGGATCTCCTGGTGATCGGGCAGGCGCACTACGTTCTCGACCGTGACGTGGCCCTGGCGACAAAGGCATTTCGCGACGTCGCATATTGGCTGCCGTTCTTCGATGAGGTGCGCCTGGCCGCTACGCGCACCGATCTCAAGCTCAGTCTCAACACGATGCTAGAGCCCATCGTCGGTCTGCTGCTGGCCAACGACTGGCAGTCGCTCGAACGCATCGCCAGCGTGGACGAGAAGCGTGCCTTCCTCGATCCCGACAAAGAACCGAAGGCCTGGCGCGCATGGGCGCATTTCATGCGGGAGCTGCTGGGGGCGTTGCGCGCAGAGAAGAGCGCCACCCGGCAGGCGCCGGAACTCCCGCCGGCGAATACGTTCGCCGGATATGAGAGGCTGCTCAACGCCATCCTGTCGGACGACCAACGGGTATTCGATACCGCACGAACGACGATTGAAGCGGCTTATCCCGTGCGTCGGCAGAAGCGCGATCCCGGCATGAACTGGTACGGATACGGAAAACTGGCGCAGCTCGCAACCTTCGATGCCCTCGGCACCGCGCTGAGCGCGCTGGCCGTTCACCGCGGAATGAAGGTCGACGTGGATTCGGCGCTGTATCCGCGCGCCTTCATTCACGGCCAAACCTAGTCGTCGTCTCTATCGGTCTTCCGGCGCGGGTATCATGCCCGCCGGGCAACGCGTGCCGGAGGATCAATGGTTTCGTCGAGCGACAGGTTTCAGAAGAAGTCGGGCGATTCGCCGGCACTCGTATTGCCGAGAATCAAGCATCAGAACTTTCTCAATGCCATCGATGCCATTCCGGGAATGACTTCCGCACAGCGGCCGATCACCGAGCCGCTGGTCGGAGATCTGCTGGTGACCTACGCGGTCGACATCGGTCCCAGCTATGTCTCCCTGAATCCCTCGAATCTCGGGGAGTACGGACTTGGACCGATGCAGCTGCGCGAGCTGGCCGAGGCCAACGCGATGCCCATCCTCGCCTCCAAGCTGCACGTGCGCACGGATGACACCCTGTACCAGCTCAGCGCTTCGGAAAACCTCGCGGCCTGCGCCATCTTGTTTCCAGATCTGTGGATGCAGATTCAGCAGGAACTGCAATCGCCACTGGTCGTGGCATTCGCGCATCGCGACCTCGTTTTCTATGCGCGCGCCAACCAGCAAGGCAAACGTGCGGTCGTGGAGGCGGTCGCGCAGGTCGATTTCAACGACACGCACTCGCTGTCCAGGTTGTTGTACAGCCCGACCTCAACGGGCTGGCAGGTCGTGACGCCGTAGAATTTTGAGGTTCGTGGGCACCGGCCGACAGCCACTCGTCCCCGGGTGATGATGCTCATCGGCCGCCCGCGGTCGTAGCCTCTTGGCTTCGCGACACGCATGCGGAGGCCGCCATGAGCATTTTTACTCGTATCAAGGACGCGATTTTTGGTCACAAGCCCGCAGCGCGCGCGCCTTCGGCATCGAACGTTCCGCCACCGCAAGCTGCCCCGGCTACGCCCCGAGCCACCGCGACGCAGGGCATACCCGCGAGTCCGGCCAGCGCGAAGTGGGAACAAGCGGTCGATGTCGATGAGGTGTTGAGCGATCTCGCCGCCCGCAATTCGCAGAAGCTCAACTGGAAGACTTCGATCGTCGACCTCATGAAGTTGCTCGGCATCGACTCCAGTCTCGAGAACCGCAGGGAGCTCGCCCGCGAGCTCGGTTACACCGGCGACACGAACGATTCGGCGGCCATGAACGTGTGGCTGCACAAGCGCGTGATGCAGGAGCTCGAGAAGAACGGCGGCAAGGTCCCGGCCTCGCTCGTGGCGTGAGCGCAGTGATGCAGCGATAACCGGGCCACGGGTCGCGATAACAACATCCCGGGCGATCTTCGTGCACGCTCGTGGTAGAAGGCCTGCCTGTCTCGAGGCCGATGAGGAACGGGCGTATGCATCACGGGTTTCGCCGCGCGGTCGTGTACGCCTGCGCATGTCTGCTGGCAGGCATCATCGGCGCCGCGCGGGCCGACGACATCACTTTCAACAACCCTCTGCTGCGCCAGCACGCCGATCCCCAAGCTCTGCTGCACACGGACGGCCAGTACTACGTCGCCGCGACCGCGGCCGAGTGGGATCGCATCGAGATCCGTCGCACCCGTAATCTCAACTCGCTGTCCACCGCCGAAATGAAAGTGGTGTGGCGCAAGCACGCCTCGGGCCCGATGAGCGCGCACATCTGGGCACCCGAGATCCATTTCATCGACGGCAGCTGGTACATCTATTTCACGGCGAGCCGCGCCGACGCGATCTGGGAAGTGCGTCCGTACGTGCTGGCCAACGACTCATCCGATCCCTTCAAGGGCGAGTGGAAGGAGCTGGGGCGCATCGACACCGGCTGGGACAGTTTCTCGCTGGACGGCACGACGTTCGCGCACCAGGGCAAACGCTACTTCGTCTGGACGCAGCGCGGACGCACGCCGGAAGAGGGCAGAGGTACCAACATCTACATCGCACAGATGAGCTCGCCCACGACTCTGGTCCTTCCGCCGGCCGGCCGGGTGACTTTGCTGAGCAAGCCCGAATACGAATGGGAGAAGCGCAAGTACGACGTGAACGAGGGCCCTGCCGTGCTGATCCGCAACGGCCGCGTGTTCATGACGTTCTCCGCCAGCGCGATCGATGCTAACTACTGCGTGGGGTTGCTGACGGCTGCGGCGGATGCGGATCTGCTCGATCCGAAGTCCTGGACCAAATCGGCCGAGCCGGTGTTCCGCAGCAGCGAGTCGGCCGGCATCTACGGCCCGGGCCACAACAGCTTCACGACCACGCCCGACGGCAAGACCGACATCTTCGTGTACCACGCGCGCGAATACCGCGACATCCTGGGCAGCGAGCTCGCGGACCCGAATCGCCACACGCGCGCGCAGGTGCTGCAATGGAAGGCGGACGGCACGCCCGACTTCGGCACGCCCCAATCAGACCGCGGTCTCGTGGCACCCAAGCCGCTGTACCGTGATCCGGTATTCGACGGCGCCGCCGATCCCGTGGTGATCTACAGCGGCTCGCATGGCCGCTGGTTCATGTTCTATACGAATCGCCGCGCGAAGCTCCCTGGCACGGCGGGAGTCGAATGGCTGCACGGCACGCGCATTGGCATGGCCGAGTCGCTCGATTCGGGCGTCACCTGGAGGCATGTCGGTGAGGCGGACATCGAGCTGCCGCCGGCATTTGGCGGCGCCAACGCCACGCTCTGGGCGCCCGACGTGGTTCGCGACGACATTGGCGTCTACCACATGTTCCTGACCGTCGTTCCGGGCGTGTTCAAGGACTGGAATCATCCGCGCAGCATCGTGCACCTGACCAGCAAGGACTTGCGCAGCTGGCATGACGCACGAACGGTGCCGCTCGCGACGGAGCGCGCCATCGACGCGTCGGTCGTCAGGCTGCCGGCCGGCGGCTGGCGCATGTATTACAACAACGAAATCGACGACAAGGCGATCTGGTACGCCGAGAGTCCCGACCTCGAGAGCTGGACCGACCGCGGCAAACTCATCAAGGACCAGGCTGGCGAAGGTCCCAAGGCATTTCGCTGGCGGGAGAAGCACTGGCTGATCACGGACGTCTGGAAAGGACTCGCGGTCTACGCTTCCGACGACGGCGAGCGCTGGACGCGTCAGCAAGGAAACCTGCTCGAATCGCCCGGCAAGGGCGCGGATGACAACGTCGCAGGTCAACACGCCGATGTGGTCGTCAACGGCGACCGCGCATGGTTGTTCTATTTCACGCACCCGGGTCGCAAGCCAAACGCGAAGCAACCGGATTCATACGAGACGCGGCGCAGCTCCATCCAGGTCGTGGAGCTCGAGGAGAGCGCCGGGCGACTCACGGTCAACCGCGAAACGCCGACGCACATGGCGCTGCGGGCGCCATGAGCATCTCTGTAATTAACCATAATATACATTATGCGTAGTACGGGGTGATTCGCTCTGGCGCATCCGTCGCAAGCTGAGAACTCGATCCGTGGCTGCCCGCAAGCGCGGATCGAGAATGACCGCATGAGCGACTTGCTACGTTCAGCCCTCTTGCCCGGGACCGCTGCTGAGGCCGAGCGTAAGGCTTGTGAGGCGTCGATCGATCTCGACGTAGCGGCTAGCAGACCCCGCGGCATGGGAACCATTCAGCGGCGCATTCGCCACTTAATTGCAGGCGCCGCGTTCCGGCGTGTGTTTCCAAGGATCGCTATGCGCCTGCCGTCTCGCAATCTCGCCGCACTGGCGGCCACGCTGCTCGCGGCCCAGGTTTCGTTCGGCGCCGAGTACAACCCGGTGGCACGGCAGCCGACCACGCAGCCTGAGACCGCGTCACTGCAGGTGATCGTGAAGCTGCGTCCGGAAGGCGGATCCACCGGCACACAGAAGCTGACGTCGAGTACGGATCGCAGCGCGGCCCTGGCCAGGCGCACCGGCCTGGCGTTGAAGCTCAGGCGCGATATCTCCGAGCAGTTGATCGCGACGCAAATCGAGCTCCGGGGCCACGGAAAGGACCAGGCGCTCGCGGCGTTGCAAGCCGATCCACAGGTCGAGTATGTGACGGTCGATCATCGACGTTATCCGCACGCCACACCCAACGACACGCTGTTCGACGGCCAGTGGTACCTGAAATCCGCCGAGGTTTCCTCGGTGAACGCCGTCGGCGCCTGGGACCGCGAGCAAGGGTCGACGGGCGTGGTCATTGCCGTGCTCGACACCGGCGTTCTCTACGATCACCCGGACCTGGGACGCGCCGATCGCGGCGGCAAGCTGCTGCCTGGATTCGACTTCGTCAATGGGACGGCCCAGGCCAATGATGGCGATGGCCGCGATGCCGACCCTTCCGACCCGGGCGACTGGGTCAACAGCACCGACCGCTCCAACTCCGCATTCACCAATTGCGAGCTGACCGACAGCAGCTGGCATGGGACGCGGGTGGCCGGCATGGTCGGGGCGCTGACTAACAACGCGGCCGGCGTGGCCGGCCTCGACTGGAACTCCTTCATCCTGCCGGTGCGGGTGCTGGGCAAGTGCGGCGGCGTCGACAGCGACATTCTCGCCGGCATGCGCTGGGCAGCCGGCCTGCACGTCAACGGTGTGACTGACAACCCTACCCCGGCCCGCGTGCTCAACATGAGCCTGGGCTCGGATGGCGTCTGCGAGCCGAGCTACCGCGACGTCATCCAGGAGCTCACGGCGCGCAAGGTGCTGGTGGTCATTTCAGCCGGTAACGAAGGCACCGTGGTGTCCTCACCGGGGAACTGTCCGGGCGTGGCGGGGATTGCCGCCATTCGCCATGCCGGCAGCAAGGTGGGTTTCAGCAGCCTGGGTCCCGAAGTCACGATCGCCGCGCCCGGCGGCAACTGCGTGAACGTGAACGGCGGTCCCTGCCTGTTCTCGCTCGATACGACCTCGAACACGGGCAGCACCGCGCCCGCCACTCATTCCTTTACCGACCAGGCCAACAACAATCTCGGCACCAGCTTTTCGGCGCCCATCGTCTCGGGCATCGCGGCCCTGATGCTGTCACGGAACAACAATCTGTCCACCACGCAGCTGCTGGCCCGTCTGCGCGAAGGCGCGCGCCCTTTTCCCACCACGGTCAGCGACGCACCCACGATTCAGGCCTGTCACGTCCCGCAGAATGCCCAGGACTTCCAGCTCGAGCAGTGTCTATGCACCACCGACACCTGCGGTGCGGGCATGGTCGATGCGGCCAATTCGTTGGCCGCGGCCGATCGTCCCATTGCCGCGGTGGCCCTGCCCACCAGCGTGTCACCGGGGCAGAACGTCAGCCTGAGCGCCGCTGGCAGCGCCGCAGCCTGCGGGCGAACGATCAGCAGCTACGCGTGGACCGTGGTGTCCCCGGCCAGCAATCCGCCGACCATCAGCGGGGCCAGCACGGCCAATGCTTCCGTGATCGCACCCGCCTTCACCGCGGTCACGCTGCGATTGACTGTCACTGACGACCAGAGCCGGGCCGACTCGGCCGACATCCTCATCGAGCCCTCCCGTGCCAGCAGTGTGGCTCCCGCATCCGCTGGTACCGCCGCCTGCGCCACGCCGGTGATCTCGGGTCCCACACCCGGGATTGGTGGGACCACGCCTCCACCACCCTCCACTCCTTCACCGCCTTCGAGCCGCGGTGGAGGTGGCGGCGGTGGCGGCGGATCGCTGGGTCTTCTCACGCTCATGTTGCTAGGCGGGCTCGCCGGGTCGCGACGCGCGCGTCGCTGAGCGCCATTTTTTCCGTTGCATTTGCAAGACATCGCGCTATATTTGCGTCGTACGCCATTGACGGACCAGGGTCTCCGTAACAATTACAACTAAAGGCGTTACGTCAGGTTCACGGCGCAAAGTGGAGTGGCGCACACAACTTGGCGAACGAAGCTGCTCATGTCGCGTGTTTACGATCGGCTCGAATCAGCCACGTTGCACTTTGCGCGCTCCGGCGCGATCAAGGAACGACTGGAAGGCGCCTGGCGCCAATGCCTCTGCAACATCGAAGTCGACGACGTGCCGCACGAATTGCGCCTGCAATTCCTCGAGCTTTCGTCCCAGGTGCAGCGTGAACGTCCGCTGCGCGGCGAAGACGCCGTTCGCGCGACCATCCGCAAGATGTCGAATGAAGAAGCGGAGCGACTCGCTTCGCTCATCGTGCGCATGTTCTGCCGCATGACGCGACAGCAGGAACTGGAATTGTCCATGCCGCCGCCCAGCAGCGCGTCGGTGGTCCAGCTGTTCGCCGCCGCTGAAGGTTGAAGTGTGCGCCATCAGCACTGCACGCCAATGGCGAGTGGTAGCTAGAGCGAAGCCGCCACCTGGGCCGCCCTAGTCCAACTTGAACTCGATGGTATCCCAGCGATGGGATTCCTCGTGGCGCGCCTGTGCCTTGACGGCATCGACCAGCGCGCGCCCATCCCACTCGACAATCTGGTCGGACAGGGATGTGATGGCGGTCGGCAGCACCGCGTTGGCGCCGAAAGGCTTCATCAGGACCACCGGCTTGTCGGACGCCTTCGCGAACGTCATCTCGAACAGCATCAGCTCGCTGTGTTGACGGTACAAACCCGGAAGGGCAATCACACATTCGGCCTGTGCGATCTGGCGGCGCAGTTCTTCGCGGTCGGCGTCCTTGCCACCGGCTGGCGCCTTGTCGGGCGCCGAGAAGTTCTTGTAAAAGAAGTTCCGCGCGCTCTCGAGATACTCGAAGATGCGCAGGTACTCGTCGGAGGTCTCCCACGCATGTGTGACGAACAATCGAATTGGATTGTTTTGTGACATGACCAGCGATCCAGAGTGTTGCCTGAGTGTAGTTTAGTCGCGTGGTCGCGCGCCCACTCCACATTTGTGCGTCGCAACGTTAGCATCCATCCCGCTTGCGCCTGCTCGTCTACAACATTCGTTATGCCACCGGCACCGGACCGGCATTCCATCTGCCGTTCCCAGGCGCGGGATATCTGCGTTCCAGCCGCCGTGTGCTCGATGGAATCACCAGCTTCGTCAAGGAGCAGGACCCGGACATCGTCGGCCTGATCGAGGTGGACATCGGTTCGGTGCGCAGCGGCATGCTCAACCAGGCCGAGCACATCGCCGAATCGCTGGGCCACTACAGCACGTACGAGTGCAAGTACGGCAAGAGCTCGATCAACAACCTCATGCCCATCGTGCGCAAGCAGGGCAACGCCTTCCTGGCCGCGCCGCGCGTCGAGGGCGAGCGCTTCCACTATTTCGATACCGGCATCAAGCGACTCATCATCGAGCTGGAGCTGGACGACGTGTGCATCTTCCTCGTGCACCTGGCGCTCAAGTATCGCCAGCGCCAGTATCAGTTGAGATATCTGCACGATCTGATCGCGAAGTCTCACAAGCCCGTGATCGTGACCGGCGACTTCAACACTTTCTGGGGCACGCACGAGATCTATCTCTTCATGCGCGCGGCCGGCCTGCGCAGCGCCAACGAGAAAAATCTGCCGTCGTTCCCGGCGCGCATTCCGCGCATCGAGCTCGACTTCGTGCTGGTCAGCAAGGAAATCGAGGTCACCAATTTCCAGGTTCCGGACGTGCGCTTTTCCGACCATCGTCCGATTCTCTGTGACTTCACCGTCCGTGGCGCCGTGGCGTCACAGCCCGCCGTAGCGTAATGGGCGCCTGGGCACTCGAAACGGATGCCGGCGGCATCGCCTGGCTCACGTTCGACAAGCCCGACACATCGACCAACGTACTGTCGCGCGACACCCTGCTCGAGCTCGAATCGCAGCTTGCCGTGCTCGAGCGTTCGCCGCCCAGCGGTCTGGTGATTCGTTCCGGCAAAGCCAACGGCTTCATTGCCGGTGCCGACGTCAAGGAATTCGGCGCGGTCACGAGCGTGGCGCAGGGCGAAGAAATGGTGCGTGGCGCCCACAGCGTGCTGGCGCGCATCGAAGCACTGCCCTGCCCCAGCGTGGCGATCATCCACGGTTTTGCCCTCGGCGGTGGCCTGGAGCTGGCGCTGGCCTGCCGATATCGAGTCGGCATCAAGGGCGACAAATTCTCCATCGGTCTTCCGGAAGTGATGCTGGGCATCCATCCCGGGTTTGGCGGCACGGTACGCGCCGTGCGTCTCGCCGGCGTTCGCGCCGCGATGCAGATGATGCTGACCGGCAAGACGCTGCGTGCCGATCAGGCCCGGCGCGCCGGATTCGTCGACCGCCTGGTGTTTCCCGCCGACGGCGAGGCCGCGGCACGCGAGCTCATCGCGCGCCAGCCCAAGCCACGCCGCGCGCCCTTGCTGGATCGCGTGTTGTCGTGGCCGCTGGTGCGCGGCTTCGTGCGCAAGACCCTGGTCGCGCAGGTACGCGCGAAGGCGCGTCCCGAACATTACCCGGCCCCCTACGCCATCATCGATCTGTGGTCGCGCCATGGCGCGCATGGCGAGAGTGCCTATCGCGCCGAAGCGCACTCCATCGCCACGCTCATGGTGGGCGAAACCTCGCGCAACCTGGTGCGGGTGTTCTCGCTGCAGGAGCGGCTCAAGAATCTGGGCGGCAAGACGAAGTTGCCGATGGAGCGCGTGCACGTGGTCGGCGCCGGCGTCATGGGTGGCGACATCGCAGCCTGGTGCGCACAGCGTGGGCTCAATGTGACCCTGCAGGACCGTGAGCTCAAGTTCATCGAACCTGCGCTGGGCCGCGCGCGCGAGGCCTTCACCAAGCGGCTCAAGGATCCGGTCAAGGCCGGTGAGCTCATGACGCGCATCACCGCGGACGTCGCCGGAGATGGCGTGCCCGGTGCCGACATCATCATCGAGGCCATCTTCGAGAACGCCGACGCCAAGCACGAGCTGTTCGCGCGGGTCGAGCCGCGCATGAAGTCCAGCGCCATTCTCGCCACCAACACCTCGTCCATCATGCTCGAGCAGCTGGACGACAGGCTGCCGGACCCCGGCAGGCTGGTCGGCGTGCATTTCTTCAATCCCGTCTCGCAGCTGCCACTGGTGGAAATCGTGCGCGGCGAGACCAGCAGCGAGGAGTCGATTCAGAAGGCCATTGCCTTCGCGCGCAAGATCGACAAGTTGCCCCTGCCCTGCAAGAGCTCGCCGGGCTTCCTCGTGAACCGCGTGCTGGTGCCGTATCTGTACGAGGCCATGTTCGCGCTGCAGGATGGCATCCCGATCGAAACCATCGACGAAGCGGCGCTGCGCTACGGCATGCCGATGGGGCCCGTGGAGCTCGCGGACGTGGTGGGCCTCGACGTCTGCAAACACGTGGGCGAAATCGTGAGTGCCGCGCTGAACAAGCAGCGCCCGGACACTTCACGACTGGACGCGCTCATCGCGGCGAAGAAACTCGGCCGCAAGAGCGGTGAAGGTTTCTATGTGTGGCGCGATGGCAAAGCGGTGAAATCCACGCCTCCGGCCGAGCCTCCCGCCGATCTGGAAGATCGCCTGATCCTGGCGCTGGCCAATGAATGCGCTGCGGTATTGCGCGAGCGCATCGTGACCGATGCCGACCTCGTCGACGCCGGCGTGATTTTCGGCTCCGGATTCGCACCATTTCGCGGGGGCCCGCTGACCTATGCACGCAAACGCGGCGTCGATGCGGTGGTCGCACGGCTCGAAGAACTCGCGCGTGCGCATGGTGCGCGTTTCACTCCCGACAAAGGATGGTCGGCGGTCCGCAACGCCTGAGCCATACGACATGGCGTGCTAGCATCTGGCGCATGTCCGATTCCCAAGAAGTCAGCGTGGAACTGCTGCGCTCCCTGACCCCGCTCGAAGGCATGAAGCGGGAAAATCTGCACGCGCTCGCCAAGAAAGTCACCGTCAAGGAAATGACCTCCGGCCGCACGCTGTTCAAGGAGGGCGATACCGACAAGCGCACCATCTGGGTGGTCAAGGGGCTGGTGGAGCTCAGCGAACACGGCCGCACCATCGGCATGATCGAAGGCGGCAGTGCCGACGCGCGTGCGCCGCTCAACCAGAGCGTGCCGCGCAAGGTCACGGCGCGTGCCGTCGAGGACGTCGATTACCTGGCCATCGATTCCGATTTGCTGGACGTCATGATCACCTGGGACCAGACCGGCAGCTACGAAGTCGGCGAGCTGCAGGCGTCGTTCGGTGGCGGCAACGACGACAACGACTGGATGACCACGCTGCTGCAGACCAAGGCGTTTCATCGCATTCCGCCTGCCAACCTGCAGGCCATATTCATGCGCATGAGCCGCCACCAGTACCGCGCCGGCGAAGTCGTCATCAAGCAGGGTGATGAAGGTGATTTTTTCTACGCCATCGTCAAGGGCCGCTGCCTGGTGACACGCGAATCGCCGCTCAACCAGAAGGGCATCAAACTGGCCGAGCTTGGCGTCGGTGAGACCTTCGGCGAAGAAGCGCTGATCGCCGAAGCCAAGCGCAATGCCACGATCACCATGCTTACCGACGGCGCGCTCATGCGGCTCAACAAGCAGGACTTCCGCGACCTGATGCACGAGCCGCTGCTGCGCTGGGTCGACGAGCAGCAGGCGCTGAAGATCATCCAGAACAAGGGACAGTGGCTGGACGTGCGGCTGCCGTCTGAATATCAGAACCTCGCCATCGAAAATTCGATCAACATCCCGCTCTACTTCGTGCGGCTCAAGCTCAATGCGATCGACCGAAAGACGCCCTACGTGGTCGTGTGCGATACGGGGCGGCGATCATCGGCCGCGGCATTCATTCTGTCGGAGCGCGGATTCGACGCCTACGTGCTGAAAGGCGGAATCACGACGTCGAACCTGCCGATGCGCAGGCCGGGCTGAATCTGCTTTTCGTCAATGGCGAAAGTGCGGCATCGACGCCAGTAACCCGCCCGTGAATCGAAGCTGCATGTTGGCCATCGCCCTGCTGTTTCTCGCGGGACTTGCCGGGGCGAACCAGGCGGACCCCGACAGCATATCGCCCGAAATCGACGACACGGGGATGGAAGTGGTGCTGGTGCTCGGCGAGCAACCGGGTCCGGCTCTCTGGAAGGTGTCGTCCGGCGAGCACGCGATGTGGATACTCGGCGAGATATCCCCTTATCCGCGCAAGGTGAAGTGGCGATCGAAGAGATTTGAAACCCTGTTGGGCAACTCGCAGGAACTGCTGCTCGACTTTTCCGGGTATTGGCGCGCGGGCAATAACGACACCCGCCGGTTGGCCTATGCCGAGAAGCTGCCGGACGGCGTGAAGCTGAAAGATGTCATTTCACCGGAGCTCCACAAGCGGGTGGCGGCCACGGCGCGGAGGTTCCACGCACCTGAATTGGAAGATCTGCGTCCCTTCGCCGCGACCAATCGACTGGTCGTGAGTGCCATGGAATCCATGGACATGAAAGCATTCAGCGCCAGGTTCTCGGTGGCGCAGCTCGCGCGCAGGAGTCGCATCAAGACCACTTACTTTGCAGCGCCCGAGATCGGCTTCGATGAACGGCTGCGGAACTGGCAGGACGCCTCGAATGTCACGTGCCTCGAGCAGCTCGTCGGAGTGATCGGAGACGGGGGCGGCGGCGTTCGGCGCCTCGCCAATGCCTGGTCCGTGGGTGACATCGGCGCATTGCGCCAGCTGGTCCCCGCGTTCTCGTTTTCGCGCGATGGTTTCCGCGCGGGCGCATGTGCCGCGGCGATGCACGGTGGTGAACGGCAGGCCGCGAATTACAAACTCCGGCGTACCCAATCGTGGTTGGCCGCGGCGAAGCGCGCGCTGAAAAACAACCGGCGCACGATGGCCGTGGTGCCGATGTCGGAGCTTTTTGCACCCGATGGCTATCTGGCGACTTTGCGCGCCGAGGGATTCGAAATTACGGAACCGGAGTAGGTGCGCGGCCGCGGCGGCCCGCCGCTACATCGTGTGCGTGGCTTTGTCGCCCGCGAGCGCGCCGGCTAGATAGGTCTCGATCTTCTTCTGCGTCTGGCCGCGGTCCTGGTCGGAGAACTGCACGCCGATGCCGGCGGTGCGTTTGCCCTGCGCGCCCTTCGGCGTCAGCCAGATCACGCGACCGGCCACCGGCAATTTCTCGTCCTCACCCATGAGATTCAGCAGCATGAACACCTCGTCGCCGAGGCGGTAATTGCTGTTGGTGGGAATGAACAACCCGCCGTTTTTCACGAAGGGCATGTATGCCAGGTACAGCGCGCTCTTGTCCTTGATGGTGAGCGTGAGCAGACCCGGCTTGTTGGCGCCGGTACGACCGGTTCGACCCTCGCTCATTGCTTCGCCCAGCGCCACAGCAGCGTTTCAACCGCCATGGTCTTGTTGATCGATGTGTGGGCAAGCTTGCGCATGTCGCGAATGGCGTCCGAGAGCTCGAATAGGCGACATATATTCGGTGCCCCGCCCGCCCCTGACAAGTGCGTTACGTCGCGGATTCCCGCGTTTTCCAGGATGCGTTCTGTGACCCAGCTCTCAAGGCATGCCAGGCGCACCGCAATGTCGCCGCGCGCCCAGCGATCGGCCACGGCCGGCGGCTGCATTTGGCCGCTGCCAATGTCGTTCATCGTGGCGACGGTGTCGCCGCGCAGCTGGGCCAGCGCAGCGGGATCGGCGTCGAGCAGCGCAAACGGACCCGCGCCCGAGGCCGCGAGCGCGTCGTTCCACGGACCCGCGCCGCGCGCCGCTTCCAGGAATTGCACCGCTTCGGCGCGCGTCGGGCCCACCAGGCGCACGCGCGAGCAGCGGCTGCGCAGCGTCGCCAACAGGCGCGAGGGCTGGCTGCTGACCAGAATGATGAGAGTGCGCGCCGGCGGTTCTTCGAGGGTCTTCAACAGCGCATTGGCGGCGAACACATTCATCGCTTCGGCGGGCGTCACGATGGCCACCTTGTAGCCGCTGCCATGCGCCGTGAGCGAGAGATCGGCCGCCAGGTCGCGTACCGCCTGGATGAGAATCTGCGAGGACTCGCCTTCCGGTGAAAGGCGCGTCACGTCGGGGTGTTGATCGGCCAGGATCCAGCGGCATTGCTGGCATTCGCCACAAGGTGCGCGTTTGGGTTCGCGGCAGTTGACCAGCTGCGCGATCCAGCGTGCGAATTCGAGGCCACCGGCGCCCGGATCTTCGTGAATCAGGAGTCCATGTGCGAGCCGACCGGCGGCCAGGGCCGCGGCGATGTCACGCTGCGGACCTTCGAACCAGGTTGCCTGCGCCACGTTCATCGCGTTGCAGCCGGTTCGAGACCTACGGCCTTCTCCAGCGCGGCGACGGCCGCGGCCGCCACCTGGTCCACGGACTGCGTGGCATCGATGATGCGAAAGCGGCCCGGCGCTGCATGCGCGAGTTCGAGGTAACGCGTGCGCACGCGATCGAAAAACTGCGCGGACTCCACTTCGAAGCGATCGACGGCACCGCGCCGCGCCTGCATGCGTTCCAGGCCCACACGGACCGGCACGTCCAGTAGCAGGGTGCAATCGGGCATGAGATCGCCGTGCACGGCCTGCGCGATGCGGTCGATGAGCGAGCGATCGACGCCACGGCCACCGCCCTGATAGGCATGCGTGGCGTCGGTGAAGCGATCACACAGCACCCATTCCCCGCGCGACAGTGCCGGGCGGATCAGGTTGTCGATGTGCACCTGGCGGGCGCCGAACATCAGCAGCATCTCGGCGGTGGCGCTGATGTGCTCTTCGCCGCGGTCGAGCACCACGCCGCGAATACGCTCGGCGAGCTTGGTGCCGCCCGGCTCGCGCGTGGCATGCACGGTGATGCCACGCGCGCGCAGCGACTGCGTGATGCGATCGGCCACGGTGGTCTTGCCGGCACCTTCCATGCCTTCCAGGGTGATGAAGCGCGCTTGCGTCATCGTGTGCCCTCGTCTTTCAAAGAATGGCCTCTCAATCGTGCGAGATAGCGGGCGACGGCGGCATTGTGCGCCTCGAGCGTCGACGAGAACACATGCGAGCCATCGCCCGCGCCGGTGGCCACGAAGAAAATGTCTCCGGTTTCGAGCGGATGTGTCACCGCCTCGAGGGCCTCGCGCGATGGCAATGCGATGGGCGTGGGCGGCAGCCCCGCGCGCGTGTACGTGTTGTAGGGCGTGTCGCGGCGCAGGTCGCGTTCGCGGATGTTGCCGTCGTAGGAGGGCCCGATGCCGTAGATCACGGTGGGATCGGTCTGCAGGCGCATGTTGCGCTTGAGGCGGGTGACGAACACGCCCGCGATGCGCGGCCGCTCGCTGGCCAGCCCGGTCTCCTTTTCCACGATGGAGGCCAGCGTCAATGCCTGGTAGGAATCCGCGAGCGGCAGGTCCGGGGCGCGCTTCGACCAAGCGCTCGCGAGCGCTTCAGCCATCTTGCGGTAGGCCAGCGCATAGAGATCGCGGTCCGTGGTGCCTGCCGCAAAGCGGTAGGTATCGGGGAAAAACCTGCCCTCCGGATGCTCGCCCGGGTGGCCGATGGCCGCCATGAGCTCGGCGTCCTCCCTGCCGCGCAGCGTTACCTTGAGCTGCGGGTGCGCTTCGACCACGCGTCGCATGTCGGCGTAGGTCCAGCCTTCGACCACCGTGAGCGTTTCGAGTATCACCCTGCCCTCGCCCAGCTGGCGCAGGATTTCCGCCGGGCTCGCACCGGCGGGAATGTCGTAGCGTCCCGTCTTGATCTGCGGCCAGCCGCGCACGCGCAGCTGGATTTCGACGGCACGCCGGTCGGCCAGTGCGCCCCTGGCGTCGAGCTCGGCGAGCACCGCGCGCACCGCAGCCCCTGGTTTGACCTCCAGCGTTACCGGTTCGCGGTGCGGTCCCGCGGCCTGCATCATGGTGCTGCCGCGTTGCCAGTAGATAGCCGCGGCGCCCGCCGCCAGCAGCACGAGTAGTCCGAGCGCCAGCAGCAGCTTACGCATCGAGCGCCTCGATGTGGGCGGCCAGCCGCTGCACGATGTCCTTCATGGGAAAGTGATGCTGGCCCACGCTCCGCGCACGCACAACTCCTATTCGCACATTGGTGATGAACACCTCATCTGCGGCGAGCAGCTCATCCAGCGTGAGACTTCCCTGTTCCGCGGGAACACCCAGCCCCGGCGCTTCACGCAGCACGATCGAGCGCAGCACGCCCTCGACGCCACAGCGGTCCACGCGCGGTGTGATCAATCTGGCCCCGCGCACGGCAAACACATTGCTCATGGTGCCGCAGACCACGCGGTCGCGGGTATCGAGCAGCAGGGACTCGAAGTGATCGGCATGGCCGGATTCGCTGGCCGCCAGCACGTTCTCCAGCCGGTTCAGATGCTTGACGCCTGCGAGCGCGGGGTTCTCGCCCAGCCGCAGCGAAGCCACGCGCAACCTGACGCCCTCTGCGACCGCCGGCATCGCCGGCGCCGCGAACAACATGAGCACGCGTCGCGGCTCGAGCGTTCCATGCGGCGCGTAGCCACGCCTGGGTCCGCTGCCGCGCGTGACGATGATCTTCAGGACGGCCAGCGGCGGCGCCTGGCTGGCGATATGCGCGACTTCGGCGCGCAGCGTCTCCCAGGCCGTGAAATCAATTCCGAGCCGTGCGCATCCATGCGCCAGCCGCGCCAGGTGCGCTTCGAAGAAACGCGGCGCCGCGCCGCGCAACAGGATGGTCTCGGACAGGCCGTCGCCGTACTGCAGTCCGCGATCGTCGGCGGGAACCGTGCTGGCCACGGCTCCATCCACCCATGTGCCGAGAGTCTCGCTCATGTGGTTTCGAATGCCCTCAGCATGCCCAGCGCCTTGGCGCGCGTTTCCTCGAGCTCACGCTCGGGCACCGAATCCGCGACGATACCCGCGCCGGCACGCAGCTCGATCTGATCGCCGCGCAACGTGAGCGTGCGGATCAGGATGTTGAAGTCCGCGTCACCATCGGTGCCCAGCCAGCCCAGCGATCCGGTATAGGCGCCGCGGCCCTCGCCTTCGAGCTCGGCGATGATCTGCATGCAGCGGATCTTCGGACATCCGGTGATGGTGCCGCCCGGGAACAAGGCGCGCAGCGCGTCGACCGCCGATGCATTTGCACGCAGCGTGCCGCGCACGTTGGACACGATGTGGTGCACGTGCGCATAGCTCTCGGTGACCATGTACTCGTCCACGTGCACGCTGCCCGCCTCGCAAACGCGTCCCACGTCATTGCGCTCGAGGTCGATGAGCATGATGTGTTCGGCGCGTTCCTTGGGATGCGCGATCAGCTCCGCGGTATCGCGCGCATCCTGATCCGGATCGCCGGTGCGCGGGCGCGTGCCGGCGATGGGTCGCGTCGAAATCGCCCGTCCTTTCACTTCGAGCAGGCGCTCCGGCGACGACGACAACACGCTCATGCCGCCGAAGCGCACGCTGGCGGCGAAGGGAGCGGGATTGGCGCGCCGCAGTGCCGGATACACCACGCCCGGGTGCGTGCCCTTGCTCAGCCGCAGCCGCCAGGGACGCGAGAGATTGGCCTGGTAGATGTCGCCGGCGGCGATGTACTCCTTGGCACGCCGCACGCGTTCCAGGAATTTTTCCGGTGACTCCTCCATCCAGCGATCCACGCGCGGGTTCGCTTCGACTTCACGCACGGGCTGGTCCGCGGCCCATTGCAGCCGTGCAATCAGTCGCGCATGGCTGGCCGCATCGCCGTCTTGTGAGATCGCATACAGCGTGTCGGCGCCGTGGTCGTACACGGCCAGGTGCTGGACGCGCAGCGCGAAGGCCGAGAGCGGCCCAGGGGACGCCGGCAGGCGCAACACCGGCTCGACTTCCTGCGCCAGCTCATAGGAAAGATAGACGAACCATCCACCCATGAACGGCAGCGGCTTCGCGCCGTCGCGCGGCGTTGCCTCGCGACGCAGCCAGGCATCGAGGTTGTCGACGAAACCACCGGGAAGCGCCTGCATGCCGTGGGTCGTCAGCGCGCCATGAGCATCGCGCGCCAGCCAGGATCGGGGCTCGAAGGCCAGCATGCTGTAGCGGGTCAGCGGTCCCTGGGCGGCGCTGTCCAGGAACACCGGAAATCGCTCGGGGTCGGCGTCGGCGAGCGTGCGCAACGTCGCGCCCGGCACGGCGATCTTGCTGATGAGAGGCGCGCGGGCGTTCACGCCAGGCGGGTCGCCTCAGCCCTTGAAGCGACGGAAAATCAGCGAGCCGTTGGTGCCGCCGAAGCCGAAGGAATTCGACAACGCGGCGTCGATCTGCACCTTGCGCGCCGTGTTCGGCACGTAGTCGAGGTCGCAGTCGGGATCGGGCGTGTGATAGTTAGTCGTGGGCGGCGCGACGTTGTCGCGGATCGCGAGCACCGAGAAGATGGCTTCGACCACGCCGGCCGCACCCAGCAGGTGGCCGGTCATGGATTTCGTCGAGCTCACCGGCAGCTTGTAGGCGTAGTCGCCGAAGGCATTCTTGATCGCCACGGTCTCGGCCTTGTCGCCCAGCGGCGTCGAAGTGGCGTGGGCATTCAGGTAATGGATGTCGGTGGGATTCACCTGCGCGTCACGCAGCGCATTGACCATGGCGAGCCTGGCGCCCGCGCCGTCTTCCGGCGGAGCCGTGATGTGATAGGCATCACCGCTCATGCCGAAGCCGATGCACTCGGCGTAGATGCGCGCGCCGCGCGCCCTGGCATGTTCGAGCTCCTCGAGGATCACGGCGCCGCCGCCGTCTCCCATCACGAAGCCATCGCGATCCTTGTCCCACGGCCGGCTGGCGCTCTGCGGATCGTCATTGCGCTCCGACAACGCCCTGGCCTGGCTGAAGCCGGCGAGCGCGGTCGGCGTGGTGGCGCACTCGGAGCCGCCCGCGATGATGATGTCCGCATCGCCGTACTGAATGCAGCGCATGCCGAACCCGATGGAATGCGTCGACGTGGTGCACGCGCTCACCACACCAAGGTTCGGACCGCGCAGGCCGTAGCGGATGCTCAGATGCCCGGCGACCATGTTGCCGATGGTGCTGGGGATGTAGAACGGCGAGGTCTTCTTGGGATTGTGGGTTCGTTCCCAATTGATCGCTTCGTCCTCGATGCCCGCGAGACCGCCGATGCCGGAACCCATGATGGCTCCGCAGCGATCGCCATTTTCCTTCGCGAAGTCGAGCCCGGAGTCCGCCACCGCCTGGACGCCCGCGCCCATGCCGTAGTGCATGAAGGGGTCCATGCGCCGTGCTTCCTTGGGCGGTATGTACGCGGCCACATCGAAGCCTTCGACCTCTCCCGCGAATCGCGTCGCGAAAGGAGTCGCATCGATACGCGTGATGGGCTTGATGCCGCTCTTGCCCGCGAGAATCGCGGCCCATGCCGTCGTCAGATCACTGCCGACTGGCGAAACGATACCGAGCCCGGTAACGACGACACGTCGCTTGGACACACTATCCTCGTGAAGTAGAAGCGATGCAGGCGCGGGTCATGGACCTCACGCGCCCATCCATGGAACGAAACTCAGGACTTGCGGCGATCAGAGATGTAGCTGATTGCCTGGCTCACGGTGGTGATCTTCTCGGCGTCTTCGTCAGGAATTTCGATCTCGAATTCTTCTTCGAGCGCCATCACCAATTCGACCGTGTCGAGAGAATCAGCGCCGAGGTCATCGACGAACGAAGCGTCATTCACCACCTGCTCGGCCTTGACGCCCAACTGTTCGGCGACAATCGCCTTGACCTGCTGTTCAACCGTGCTCATTGCTGATTCGCCCTCAATAGAGATGTTTGTACGCCCGGCGTCCGGGGGGACCCGCGGCGGGCGCGTATTCTAGGGCAACACTTCTCCCGCCGCCACGCTGTCAAATCGTGAGTGCTTGTTTTTGTTTGTTTTTCGAGGGCTTGGCTGTTGCTAGCGTCCAACGGAGGGCCTAACGAACGGCCCTGTTCGGGGTTTGCCGGACGCGGCTCACGCCATGTACATGCCACCGTTGACGTGCAGCGTCTCGCCCGTGATGTAACTGGCGCCCGGTCCGCAGAGAAACTGCACCGCCGCGGCAATGTCCTCGACGCTCCCGAGCCGCGCCATCGGCACCTGCGCGGTGAGCGCGGTGCGTTGGTCGTCGTTGAGCGCGCGCGTCATGTCGGTATCGATGAAGCCTGGCGCCACCGCGTTCACGGTGATGCCACGCGAGGCAATTTCCTTGGCCAGCGATTTCGTGAACCCGAGAATACCGGCCTTTGCGGCCGCGTAATTCGCCTGGCCGGCGTTGCCGGTGAGTCCGACGATGGAGGTCAGCGAAATGATGCGGCCGCGACGTTCCTTCATCATGCGTTTGAGGCAGCCCTTGGACAGCCGGAATACGCTGGTGAGATTGGTGGCGATCACGGCATCCCAATCCTCGGGCTTCATGCGCAGTAGCAAGGCGTCGCGCGTGATGGCCGCGTTGTTGACCAGGATGGTGGGCATCTCATTGCGAGCGTCCAGGTCGCCTAACAGCGCGTCGATCGACGCCGCGTTCCCCACGTCGAGGACGGCACCGCGGCCGTTGTTTCCAAGCCACGAACTGATGCCTTCCGCCCCCGCCGCCGAGGTGGCCGTGCCGATCACACGCGCGCCGGACGCCGCCAATCCGCGCGCGATGGCCTGACCAATTCCGCGCGAAGCGCCAGTCACCAGCGCGATGTCGTTCTGAAGCATTTGTAGATTCCGTCAGGCGGCAGCCGCGGAGGCGGCCGCGAAGTTTTCGGGAGATTCCAGCGCGTGGGTCTGCGTTTCGCCGCCACGCGTGATGCGCTTGACCAGGCCTGCGAGCACCCCGCCCGGGCCGCATTCGATCACCTGGCGAATTCCGGAGTTGCCGAGGGCAGCGACGGTCGCGGTCCACCGCACCGGGCTCGACAACTGCCGGACCAGCAAGGCACGTATTTCATCCGGCGCGCTGTGTTCCTGTGCGTCCACGGCGCTCAGATAACGGAGGCGCGGTTCGCGAAACTCGGTGTTGGTCAGCCGCTCACCCAGTCGCGCGCCGGCGGCCTTCATGAGGCTGCTGTGCGACGGGACGCTGACGGGCAGCTCGATGGCACGCTTGGCACCACGGGCCTTGGCGATCTCGATGGCGCGCAGGACCGCGGCCTTGTCTCCGGCGATCACCACCTGGCCGGGTGAATTGAAGTTCACGGCCTCGACCACGCCCCCGGGCGCTCCTTCGAAGGTCTGGCCCGCCTCGCGGCACGCAGCCTCGACATCGGCGTCCTCCAGCCCTAACAAGGCCGCCATGGCACCCGTGCCTGCCGGGACGGCCTCCTGCATGACTTTGCCGCGAAAGCGCACCAGATCGACGCAGGTGGCGAAATCGATGGCATCGGCGGCCACCAGCGCCGTGAATTCACCGAGGCTGTGGCCAGTGACCAGGGTGGGCGGCCGGCCCTTGCGCTCCTGCCACAGGCGCCACGTCGCCACTCCGGCGGCCAGCATGGCGGGTTGGGTTTTTTCGGTGGCGTTGAGCTCTTCCGCCGGGCCTTGCTGGCACAGCTGCCACAGATCGTAGCCGAGCACTTTGGAAGCTTCGTCGAAGGTATTACGAATTACCGGCGATTCGTCGGCGATCTTGCCGAGCATGCCGACCGACTGGGAGCCCTGTCCGGGAAAAACGAATGCGAGCGCGTTTGACATCACGCGAAGTATAACCACGCTCCCAGCAGGCTACTGCGGCTCGCGGCGCGAGCGCAGGAATAGCGCCAGCACCAAACCGGCGACCGCACCGTACAAATGCGCATCGACGACGGTGTTCGCGCCACCCGCAAACGGCATCGACCCGGCGAACTGCTCGTAGGACAGTTTCGCAATGATGAACACGGCAAGAATCCAGCCGTCCAGATCGCGCCGCCGCAGATGCGCCAGCGTGCCTGCCGTCATCACTCCGTGCAGTGCGCCCGAGGCCCCGACATACCACTCGATTTCCGGATCGAAGAACCACAGGCCCGCGCTGATGGCCAGCGCCGAGGCCAAATAGATAGCCAGCCAGCGCAGCGGTGAATAGTCACGGGCGAACAGCGCCCACATCAGCACCAGCCCCAGCCCGTTCAGCACGGCGTGCCCGGCATCCAGGTGTACGAAGTGCGCGCTGAGCAGGCGCCACCACTCACCGGCCGCCAGCGCGGCTCGTTGATAACTCCAGGCATCACGTAATGGTTCGCCGCCAAGCTCGATTGCCGCCAGCAACGTACAGGCCCCGGCCAGGCCCCAGCCGTAGGCCCGGTCGCAATTGAGCGACTTGAGGACCGCGGGTAACCCGCGCAGCCGGCCTTCAGCGTTCATTTGCTATCATGCGCGCCACGTATTCCTTCCATTTTTCAGGCCCTTCCTTCCGGCCCCACGGGTTGACAATGACGCGCATACACAGGTCCGCCAGCGGTTTCACGCTCATCGAAATCATGGTGGTGGTGGTCATCATCGGCCTGCTGGCGGCCGTCATTCTGCCGAATGTCTTCGGCAACGTGGAAAAGGCGCAGGTCACCAAGGCCAAGAGCGACCTGCAGGCCATCGAAGCCGGCCTGACGATGTACAAGCTCGATAATTACAAATATCCGAGCACGGATATCGGTCTGCAGGGGCTGGTGCAGCGTCCCAACGATCCCACGGTGCGCAACTGGCGCGAGGGCGGTTACCTGCGCCGCATCAGCCTCGATCCCTGGGGTTCTCCGTACCAGTACGTTTTCCCGGGAACGCACGGGCAGGAATACGATCTCTATTCCTTCGGAGCCGATGGCCAGGAAGGCGGCGAAGGCAAAAATGCCGACATTGGAAACTGGAATCTCGACCAGTAGCCGCATGCACGTGCGCCGCGCGCGTGCGCGCGGTTTTACGCTGATCGAGATCATGATGGTGGTGGTCATCATCGGCGTCATCACGGCGACGGTGATCATCAACTTCACCGGCAAGAGTCGCGACACGGAACTGGAAAAGGAAGCCGAGCGCCTCAATGCCTTGTTCGGCTACGTGCGCGAACAGGCTGAGCTGCAGACGCGCGATTACGGGTTTCGCGTCAACGAGCAGAACTACTCCTTCGTGGTGTTCGACATCATGGCGAATCAGTGGCGACCCGCCGAGGAAGACGACGCCTTGCGCGAGCGGGAGTTTCCGGAGGGCCTCGTACCCCGGGTCATCGTCGAGGGGCGTTCCATCGTGCTGGACGTCAAGAAGCGCGAAACCGACGTGAAGGATTTTTCGCCGCAGGTGCTGATCTTCTCCAACGGAGATCTGTCTTCGTTCGAAGTGTCGCTGCAGCGCGAAGGCGCCAAGGACCGCGCCCGTATCTATTCCGACGAGCAATCCGAGATCCGGCTGTTGTTGCCCGGCGAAGTGGAACAGAAAGGACCGCCGGTACGCGCCGCGGGCAGCCGATGAGGCAGCGCGGATTCACATTGCTCGAGGTGCTGATCGCGCTGGCCATCGTGGCGCTGTCGGTGGGTGCCCTGCTCGGCACGGTCACCTCTTCCGCCAGCAGCATCTCCTATCTGAAGGACAAGACCCTGGCCGAGTGGGTGGCGCTGAACCGCCTCACCGAAATTCGCATTGCCAAGGTGATGCCGGACACGGGCAAACGCACCGGCAGCGCGGAGATGGCTGGCATGCGCTGGCAGTGGGAAGAAGAAGTCGGCGAGCTGCCCATCAAGGGCATGTTTCGCATCGATGTGCGCGCACGGCCCACCGGCGAGACCGTGGACGACTCGCGCCAGACCGAGAAGCCCACCTCGCAACAGGTGCGCGAGAGCACGACCAGTGGCAGCGCCACCGAGAAGCTCAACTGGATGACGACGGTCACCGGCGTGGTTTCGAGCGCCCGCTCGGATCGCCAGGACGCCATCGCCGTGGCGCTGCGCGGCATGGCGGGCGCCTCCGGAGGCAACAACAATCCGGGCGGTCCTAACAACCAGACGCCGGGCACGCCGGGCGCGCCGGGCATGCCGGGCAGCCCGACGAATCCTGGCAACCCCGGCACGACACCCGGCCCCACCAGGTCTCCGCCGGCGACAGAACGATGATGCGCCGCGCCGGATTCACGCTCATCGAAGTGGTCATCGCGATCTTCATCGCGGCGGTGATGTTCGCCATCGGCTACCGCACGCTCAGCCAGGCGATGGTGGATCGCGAAGCCCTGAATACTTCACAGCTGCGCGTCAATGAAATCCAGCGTGGCATCCGCATCGTCGCCCAGGATTTCGCGCAGGTCGCGTGGCGCGGTGCGCGCGACACGCAGGGCAATGGCGAGCTGCAGGCCGCCATCAGCGCCAATGATCGCGACAACACCCTGGTGATATTCACGCGCAACGGCTGGAGCAATCCGGTCGGCCTGCAGCGGCCCGCCGAGGAGCGGGTCCGCTATCGCTTCATCGATGGCTCGCTGGTGCGCGAGCATTGGCAATCGGTGGACCCGGCATTGAATGGCGAGCCGCTGCAGCGCGTGGTGCTGACGCGCGTCAAGTCGGTGGAAGTGCGTTTTCTCGATCCGGTGACGCGCAACTGGCGCAACGACTGGCCGCCGCTCGCGGTCACGGGACCCATCGGGCCCTTGCAGATCGACGAGACCTTGCTGCCGCGGCCGCTGGCGATCGAGTTCACGGTGGTGCTCGATGACTGGGGCCGGGTACAGCGTCTGTTCGAGATTCCCACGTGAAGCGTCAACGAGGCGTGGCTTTGCTCGTGGCCATCGTGATATTCGCGGTGGCGACCACCGTGGCGGCAGCGATCACGTATAACAAGGCGATGGCGGCGCGGCGCGCGGCGGCGACGTTCACCATGGAACAGGCCCTGCAGGCCGGCATGGCGGCCGAGGCCCTGGCGGCCATCGCGCTCGAAAGCGACGGCGGCAAGGCAAAAACCGACACCACGCAGGATTGGGCGCAGGAGCAGCCGCCATTCGAACTCGAAGACACCGGCATCTGGATTCATGCGCGACTCGAAGACCTGTCCGGGCGCTTCAATCTCAACAGCCTGGTGTACTGGGACGCCCAGAACAACGCCTTCCTGCCGGACCAGCATCAGCTGTCGGTATTTCGCACGCTGCTGGGCGACCTCGACATCGACCTGCGGTACGCCGACCTGATGACCGACTGGATAGATCCGGACATCGCGCCGATGGACGCCGGCGGCGAGGACACGCTGTACCTGTCGCAGAACCCACCGTATCGCCCGCCGAACACCTTCATCACGCATACCTCGGAACTGCTGGCGCTGCCCAACTTCGGGCGCGAGAACTATCAGAAGATCGCCCCGTTTGTCACGGCGCTGCCCTACGATGTGCCGATGAATGTTTGCACGGCCAGTGGTCTGGTGCTCGACGCCACCCGCAACGATCCGCAGAATCAGAACGAATTCGCCGGGCGTAACCTCGAGCAGGATCGACAGAACGGATGTTTCCCAGTCAAGAACGTATACACCGGCGTCATCTCGGATCCCGCCAACCGCGGCGAAGTGGAGAAGCGCGTCGAAGAGAAGTCGAGCTGGTTTCGCCTGCGCACCAACATCCGTATTGGCACTGCGGAGTTCGTCTTATACAGTCTTCTGTATCGCGAGGCCGGCAACAGGATCCGCACCGTGCAGCGCAGTTTTGGAAGCGAATGACCGATGGCTGAATCGCTGATCATTCAGATGCGCGATGGAGTCGCGCCCCAGTGGATGGTGTGCAACGACGACGGTCACGTCGCCGTGAACGCCATGTCGGGCGAGCTCGCGCAGGCGCTTCCGCTGGCCGTCGGCCGGCGTGTCGCGGTCATCGTGCCGGGCACGGAAGTTCTCACCACGGAGGCCGAGGCACCCGCGAAGAACGCGGCCAAGCTCGCGCAGGTCATCCCCTACGCGCTCGAAGAACGTGTCGCCGACGAAATCGAGGACCTGCACTTCGCCATCGGCGAGCGCAACCCGGAGTCGGGCCGCGTGCCGGTCGTGGTCGTGGCGCGCGCGCGCATCGACGCATGGCTGGCCACGCTGCGCGCCGCCGGGTTCAACCCACAGGCTATCTACTCCGAGGCCTCCCTGCTGCCGGCCATGCCGGGCCAGCTGATAGCGCTGCTGGACGGCGATGCGCTGACGCTGCGCCTGGCCGAAGGTCCGCCGCTGGTGCTGCCGGCACTGTCGATCACCGACGGCTTCGAGATGGCGCTCGCGGGCCAGGCCTCACCGGTCGCCGGGCTGGAGCCGGCGCCGCCCGGGCTGCTGCTGTATTCCGGTCACGACGAGTGGGAGGCGCATCAGAACGAGGTCGATGCGCTGCGCGAGCGCTTCACCGGGGTGAAGGTGCAGTTGCTGCCTTCCGGCCCTCTCAGCGTGCTCGCCCCTGCCGCGGCGGCCGGCGAGGCCGTGAATCTGCTGCAGGGCGCCCTGGCGGTGACGTCACCGCTGCAGCAGGGCTGGAAATCCTGGCGGGTGGCCGCGGTGCTGGCCGCCTCGCTGCTGTGCCTGCACCTGGGCTCACGCTATTTCGAGCTCACGCGCCTGAAGAAGAGCGAAGCCGCGCTGGATGTCAGCATCCAGGATGCCTTTCGCATCGCGATGCCAGGCCAGCAGAATTCCACGAATGCACGCCGGCGCGTCGAGGCGCGGCTGACCGAGGTGCACGGCGGCGGCGGCGGTGGCGCGCTGCTGCCGGCACTCTCCGCATTGGCCAATGCACGGGGGGCGGCCCCGGGCGCCACCATCGAAGGGCTGACGTTTCGCAACGGCATCCTGGACCTGCGCATCAGCGCGCCGGACGCCGCGGCTCTCGACGCCATCAGCCAGCAACTGCGCGCCGCCAGCTGGCAGGCGGATATCCAGGGTGGCAGCTCCAATGGCGACACCTATCGCGGCCGTATGCAAGTGCGCAAGGCGGGTGCCTGATGCGTGCCTGGTACGCGGGCCTGGCCGATCGCGAGCGGCGCTTCGTCAACATCGGCGCGGTCGCCGCCGGTGTGCTCGTCTTGTTAGGCGTGATCTTTCCGTTGAATCGCGGCATCGTGCAGTCGCGCCAGCGGGTCGCGACCAAGCAGCTGGATCTCGCCTTCATTCAACAGGCAACGCCCGAGCTGCAGGCCGCAGGGCCGGCTTCGGGCGCCAGTGGGGCCTCACTGGTGGTGCTCATCGACAGCTCCGCGCGTGAAAGCGGCCTGGGCAAATCTCTTTCCAGCAGTGAGCCCACCGGCGATGGCGGGCTGCGCATCCGGCTCGAACAGGCGCCCTTCGACGGCCTGGTGGCGTGGCTGGCCCGTATCTCGCAACAGCATGGAGTGCGCGTGGAGTCGGCGGAGATCGAGCAGGCGGGCGAACCCGGGCTCGTGAACGCCAGTCTCGTGCTCAAGGGCGCCTGAGCCGATGCGCAAGCGCGGCGCGCTCGCCCTGACCATCATCGCCGGGGTCGCCGTGTTCCTGGTGGTACTGGCGCTCTATCTACCCGCGAGCTGGTTCGCCTCCGCGCTGCCGCCGCAGCTGCGCTGCAACGAGCTGGGCGGCTCCATCTGGCATGGTGAATGCCTCGGCCTCCAGTACCAGGGCGCCGCCGTCGGCGATGCCACCTGGAATCTGGCTCCCACCAGCGCGCTGACCGGACGGCTGGCCGGTGACGTCGACCTGCGCGGCAGCGCCCTGACCGCGCGTGCCGACCTGGATACGAATTTCTCCGGCGTCGGCGAATTCCGCAATGTGGCGCTGCGCATGGTTCTGGATCCCGCGCTGCTGCCGCAATTGCCCGCCCAACAGCGCGGCACGTTCACCGCCAATCTCGAGCGACTCGAGCTTGCGCCCGGCCCCGCGCCGCACGCTCTCGCGGGCGTCATCGAATTGCGCGATCTGCGGCAGGTCGGCGCGCAACCCATGGACCTCGGCTCATACCAGGTGACTTTCGACGGTAGCCCGGCGCAGGACGGTGCGCTGGCCGGGAAGCTGCGCGACCTGGGTGGTCCCTTCATCGTGGATGGCACCGTGCAGCTGACGGGACAGAACGGCTACCTCGTGCAGGGTTACATCACCGGCCGCACCGCCGAGGCCGAGCGCCTGGTACGCGAGATCACGCTCGGCGCCATGCCCGACACGTCGGGCCGCAGCACCTTCTCATTCGAAGGTTCCTACTAACCTCGAAGCTGGCGCTGACAATGGCGAGTGTGCCACTAACCTTCGCGGCGCTGACAATGGCGAGTGTGCCACTACCCAATCAGTCGACACTCACTTCGCGCCAGGCGCCCAGTAACGGGAAATACAGCCCGGCACGCACCGGCTCCGGCCCGAGCTCGCGCGCCAGGTGTGCGTAGCGCTGCAGCTGCGCGGTGTAGCGACGCACTTCGTCGTCGAGAAAGGAGTCGAGTCCGGCGCCCTCGTGCGGACTGGTCTTGAAGTCCACCACCCAGCGAATGCCGCCGTCGATGAAGGTGCGATCGATGACCGCGTTGACGATGTGGGCGCCGCGCAGGCCGGTGAGCTCGAGTTCCGAATGGGCGTCACGATGCGCCGGGTCGAACAGCCAGCGTCCGCGTGCATCCGCCAAGGTGGCGCGCAGCGCCGTCAACGCGCGTTCGGCGCCGGCGCGCGCGGACTCCCCTTCCACGCCCAGCGCCTGCAGGCGCGACTCGAGGCGCGCTCGCAACTGCGGTAGCTCGGCTGCTTCGGGCAGCGACGTGCGGCCGAACTTTTCGAGCGCCTCGTGTACCACCGTGCCGACGCGTCTGGCCGTCTGGCGCACCCAGCTGAATTCGATCTCTTCCTCGTCGGCGGCCAGCGGTACGAGCTCACCGCGTGCCGTCACATCGGGTGGCGGCAGGGCCGCCGAATAGCGGCGCCACAGCCGCTGTCGTGTCTGGTTAGGCGTGGCATCCATCGGCTCCGGGGTGGTGTCCGCGCGGATCACCGGCAGTGAACCGATGTGTTCGCGGATGGCCGGCCAGAGATTTTGCAGCAGTGAACGCGAGTCTGGGCTGAAGTCCAGCTCGCCCTCCGCCTCGCGCTGGCGAGGATGCAGGTAGAGGTGCAGTGAATGGCGTGCGCGCGTCAGCGCGACATAGGCCAGGCGGGCGCGCTCGGCGCGCGCGCGCTCCTTGTGCAGCCACTCGATGTAACGGTTGATCGAGTCGCGCTCCGTATCGTCGGCATCGCGCACGCGAATCGGTGCCATGAGCAGGTGATCCCCTCCCCCGGCACGCGGAAGTTCGAGCCAGTTGAGCAGCCGCGTCTCGTCGCCACGCCCATGGAGACCGATGCCCAGCACGAACACGTGGTCGAATTCCAGGCCCTTGGCGCCGTGGATGGTCATCAATTGCACCGCGCCGTCGGCCGCCGGCTCCTGTGCATAGAGCCGATACATCATGCGTTCGAAGTCGAGCGGCCGGCCTCGCAGGCGCTTGCGGTCCTCCTCGTCCAGCGCCAGCAGGAAGCGCCGCGCGCTCGCGAGCTCGCCCGGCTGCGCGCAGGCGGAAGGGCCGCCGAGCGCCAGCCAGACGCGTTCCACCTGATGCGCGCGCGGCTCGAGCTCACGCTGCTGCCAGGCGGCCAGCAGGATTGGAGTCGAGCGGATGAGTCGTTCCATGGCGTCCGGCGACAGGCCTGGAATCCCGTCGCGCAACACCGCGGGAATCGTGTCACGCGCCGACTCCGCGATCAGCGTGAGATCCGGTAGAGCCAGGCCGATGAAGGGCGCGCGCAGCACCGCCAGCCAGGCCACGCGATCCAGCGGTGATTCGAGTGCCCTTGCCAGCGCTTCGAGGTCACGCACCACGGCCACGTCCGCCAGCGGTTCGAGATTGACGCCAATGAACGGCACGCTGCGCGCCGCCAGCGCCGCGCGAATCGCCCGCAGGTGAGTGCGCGCGCCGGCGAGTACCGCGATGCTTTCCTGCGGCCGTGTGCGCACCAGCTCGGCGATGAGACCGGCCGCGGCATCCGCCTCGCCGCGCGGCCCACAATCGGCGTCGACGCGATACATGAGTGGCAGACCTTCGGCCTGGGCGCGCGCAGCCACGCTCGCCAGGTGCCGCACCGCGCCGCGCCGCACGTCGTCGGACGAGGGAAACACGCGCGCGAACATCTCGTTGCACCAGTGCACCAGCGCCGGCGCCGAGCGAAAGTTGCGACGCAACTCGAGCGGATGCAGGCGCACCTGCCCCAGCCCGCCGCTGCGCACGGTCGAGAAGCGGCCGACCTCGGCGTTGCGAAAACCGTAGATGGACTGCATCGGATCGCCGACCAGGAACAGCGTGCGGCCATCGCCTTCGGACCAATCCTGCGTGAGCGTGAGCAGCAATTCGTACTGATCGCGCGAGGTATCCTGGAACTCATCGACCAGGATGTGACTGATGCGCGTGCCCAGCCGTTCGGCCAGCGACGTCGGCACCGAGTCTTCGGTCAACGCACGGCGCGCTGCGCCCGCGACCTCGGGGTGATCGCACTCGCCCTGTTCGTTGAAGATGCGCGTCAGCTGTGCGGCGGCCATCACCAGCAACTGCGCCAATGCGTCGAGCGCGCCGCGCGCGCTCGCGGGGATCACCGGGTCCGGCAGCGTGCCGATGATCTCGAGCGCGACGATGTGGCGGGCGTCGAGCAGGGCCAGCCGCTCGGCGAAGGCGATACCCAGCGCCCTGGCATCCGCGTCTTCCGCCGGAAATCCCTGAGTGCGATTGAAACCGACACGATTTCCGCCGTCCTTCCTGAGCGACAGGTCGCGCAATGCGCGCCAGCGCGGCAGATCTTCGATGCTCGGGGCCAGCGTGTTGGTGTGATCCCGCCAGCTGAGCAGATCGCCTTCCGCGGTGTCACTGAGATGCTGCAGGGCGGTCCGCGCGGCCTCGCTGGCCAGCGCGACGAAATCCAGCGGCAAGGCGCGCACGGCGGCCTCGAGATCTTCGAGCACGATGGCCTGCAGGCTCTGTTCGATGCGCGGCGCCAAAGCCTCGCCGGACAGTTGCGGCAGGTTGAGCAGCCATTCGGCGCGCCGCGACAACATGCCCGCGATCAGGCGCTCGAGCAGCGACCAGTTGTCGTCGAGGCGCCGCAGGATCAGTTCGAAGGGTGCACGCAGTTCCGGGTCGTTCTCCGCATCGCGCAAGGTTTCGCGCGCGGCGTTCGCGTAGAGATCCTCGGGCGCGTCGGCGATGCCGCGGCCGAAACCGGTGCGCGACGTGATCGGCATGGCATTCGCCAGGTACGCATTGAAAGCGTCGATGGTCTGGATGCGCAGGCGCGCCGCGCTTTCCTCGAGCCCCCAGGAGCGCGCGGCCGCGTGGCGGCGCACCTTGTCGGCCAGCTCCAGCGTCGCACGGTCGGCGTCGGAGCGCGCCGTCAGGGTGCCATCGAGCGCCATCTGCACGCGCTCCCGCATTTCGCCCGCCGCCTTGCGGGTAAAGGTGATGGCCAGGACCTGCTCCGGTTCCTCGACGGTGGTGAGCAGCCGCAGATAACGCTGCGTGAGCACCGTGGTCTTGCCGGAGCCCGCCGGCGCCTGGACGATGAACGAGCGCCCCACATCGAGCGCGGTCTCGCGGGCGCCCGCGTCGGCCTGCGCCAGCTCCTGGAGTGAACGCTCAGCCAAGCGTGCTCTCCTCCGCGGCTGAATCGATGGTCGCGAGCTCGACGCGCCGGCACAGCACGGTGAGATGGCAATTGCGGCACACATCCGCGGCGGGTTGCACCGGCGCCTGGCCCTGCAGGTATTGCTGCGCAATCTCTCGCAGTGCGCTCAGCCAACCCTCGAGGTCGGCTTGCCAGGCGGCATCGATCTCATCGGCCGGGATCTTGTTCGGGTTCAGGCCCTTCACGTCCGGCAGCAGGCCGTTGCGTGCGGCCTTGCCGACGAACCTGGCGCGTCCGCGCGTGAGCGAGATGTTGGCCAGCGCCTGCACATTGCGGCCATGCTCGGCGAGCAGATAGGCCAGCAACTGCGGATCGCGCAAGCGCGCGGCATCCCAGCGCAGCGCGCGCGGCTCACCGGCCTTGTAATCGAGGATGGCGAAGCCGCCGCCCTGCAGCGAATCGATGCGATCGATGCGGACCTCGAACGTGCCACCCGAAACGTTGACCTGGCGCAGCGATTCGAGACTCTCGATGTGGAACGTCGAGCGCTTTGCCTCCTCCTGGAACAGCGCTTCGATGAGGCGCTCGAGCCGGTATCGTTCACGCTCGACGGCCGGCGCCAGCTCCGGCGGCACGTGACCGTGATACACGTGCGTGATCGCGGCGCGCACCGAATCCGCGATGGCCGGTCCGCGCGACAGCGGGTCGCTGCCCATCAGTGTGAGGAAGTGGGCGTCGAACTTGCTCCACACCAGTTCGAGCGCCTTGTGAAGCAACTTGCCGCGATCGCGCGGATCGATGCCCGGCCTGGGTTCTTCGAGGCGCTCGCCGTACAGGCGCACTTCGCCATAGGCATGGAAACCGCACTCGGCCTGCAGCGTGAGCGGTTTGACGCCGCCACGCACGATGAAGGCGGTGTTCACCGGCAAGCCCTGCGAGTCGTCGAGCTTTTCGAGTTGCGGCGCCCGCAGGCGCGCGGCCAGCGGCAGCACGGGTTCTCCATGCACCGTTGAATAGGCGCCCGGCGCATCGATGCGTACCAGCAGCGGACTTGGCGTGCGATGCGCATCGGCGTCCAGCCGCGCCCAGGAGCACACCAGCGCGGGCGTGGCGCCGCGCCAGGCCGCGAGAGAAGCGCGCGCGCGGGCACTCTGCCCCGCCGCGCTCGCCGCCGGAATACCCGCCGCGACCTGCAGGCGCAGCGGAATGAATACGTCCGGCCGCGGCGGCGCCGGCCATTGAGCCGCATCGAGGCTGGCCACCCAGATTCCGTCGTAGCGCACCAGAGGATCGTCATGCGAGTCGGTCAGCGTGACCGGCGCCGCCACGCTCGCCGGATCGAAGCTGCGTTCCCGGGCCAGGTCCACCAGCGTGGCTACGGCTTCAGCGGCGCTGGCGCGTGGCAGCCAGCTGCCCAACGCCGAGTACTCGTCGAACAGCGCATACCAGCGATTCACCGTTTGCTGCTCGTCGGTTCGCAGCGGGCGCGAGCCATGCCAGCCGACCGCACGCAGCGCGGCCAGCAGGCGGGCCGCCCAGTCGTGGGCACTGCGTGGCTCGCTGCCCAGCAGCGCCAGTCCCTGGCGCAGGCGCGCGGCCAGGGCCCGTGCGGCATCGCCCGGCTGCCGTTCCAGCTGCGCTGCCAGCGCGGCCGCGCTGAATTCGAGTTTGTGTCCTTCGCGGAGCAGCGCCTCGATGCTGGCACCGGCGAACACATCGTCCTGCTCGAGAAAGGGCATCCGCAGCCACAGCACCAGTTCGTCGAAGCGCAGCGTCGAGGTGAGCAGCCGCAGCGTCATCAATGCATGCGCGATCAGCGGGAAATCCGGGAGGGGTTGCCCGCCTTCGATCGAAAAGAAAGTCGAAAAGGCGCGCGCATCGCGGGCCACCCATTCGGATGGCGACAGCGTCTGGGACAACAGGCGCTCGTATTGCCGGCGCCGCTGCCGCAGCTTCGCGTCCACGATCAGCAGCCGCCGCCCCGGATCCTGTTCGAGCTGCGTGCGACACCAGTCGCCAATCAGTGCGAGCTCGTGTTCGTCATCGTCGGCGGTGGCCACCGACACGGCGGCGGGCGTCGCCGCGTCGGCTACCGGCCGCGCTCCCAGCCGCTGCAGCGTCGCGCGAGCGGCGCTCGGCAATCCGCCGACACCCGCGCTGCACAACTCGCCCGGGAAGGGTTCGATCTCGCCTAACCACTCGCCCAGTGGTTTGCGACCGTGCTCACCGGACTGCCGGTCGAGCGCCGCCAGTGCCTCGAGCAGCAGGTTGCCCTCGGGAGAACCGCCCAGCGCGGCGCGGCCACGCGGGATCTGCCAGTCGCGCAGGGTTCTCACCGCTGCGAGCAGCGCGCGTGCCTCGCCGCTGCCACCGGCCTCGCGCCGCAAGTCGCGCAGGAAGGCCCATTCCGCGCCGGCGGGCAACAGGCGGTCTGGAAGATCGGCGGCGCTCCACTGTGCGCCGAGCCGTCGCTCCGCGAACTGCGGAAAAGTCAGGACTCGCGGTGTGCTCCACAAACTGCGGCCCGCCGCGCGTTGTTCGGCGGACCACGCCGTCCGCACCGCCGCCTGGCGCTGGCTGCTGGCAACGACCATAGTCGCGCCGGCGGCGAGACCCTCAGAGAGGGATGGCGAAAGTCTCTTTTCGTTCAATAGCTTGGGTTGACTAATTCAACCTATTTGAAGCGACCGGCGGCCTGCACCACGCGGTTGGAATCGCCCGGCGGGCGTGCCGCGTACGAGGCGAGCAATTCCTCGATGCGTGCGAATACTTTCTTGAGCAGCGCCGCTTCCGGCAGCAACGTGGTGCGGAAGTGATCGCGGTACGGCACGTTGAAACTGGTGCCCGGCGCGAGCAACACGTGTTTCTGCTCGAGCAGGTCGAGCGCGAACGCCTGGTCGTCGAAGTCCGGAATCTCCTCGGTCTTCACGCGCACGAAGGCGTACATCGAGCCTTTCGGCGGCGCGAGGTGCAGGAAGCGGCTCGATGACGTCGCTTCCAGGATGGCACGACGCGATTCGTACAACCGCCCGCCCGGGGCTAGCAATTCCTTGATGCTCTGGTATCCGCCGAGCGCCGTCTGCACGGCCCACTGCGCCGGCACGTTCGAGCACAGCCGCAGCGAGGTCAGCAGTTCGAGCGCCGCTAGATAGTCGCCGGCGCCGCGCAGGTTGCCCGAAAATGCCGCCCAGCCCACGCGATAGCCGCAGGCACGGTAGATCTTCGAAAGGCCGGACATCGTGCAGCACACCGTGTCGCGCACCAGCGTCGCCATCGGGATGGACTCGACGCCGTCGTACGTCATCTGGTCGTAGATCTCGTCGCTGAACACCACCAGCTTGTGGGCCTCGGCGAGGCGCGCGATGCGCTTCACAGACCGCGCGTGGATAGACCGCACCGGTCGGGTTGTTCGGATTGATGACCACGATGGCGCGGGTCTTGCGCGTGATCAGCGCGGCGATCTCTTTCCGGATCGGGGACGAATTCGTTTTCCGGGTCGCAGGGATAGTAGACGGCCTTGCCGCCATTGAGCGTGACCGCGGCCGACCACAGTGGATAGTCGGGGCTGGGAATCAGCACTTCGTCGCCGGCGTTGAGCAGCGCGCGCAGCGACAGGTCGATCAGCTCGCTGACGCCGTTGCCGATGAACACTTCTTCCGCGCTGAGCCCGGTCACGCCGCGCATCTGCTGCTGCATGACCACGGCTTCGCGTGCCGGGAATATGCCCTTCTGGTGACAGTAGCCCTCGGCCACGGCCATGTTCTCGATCATCGCCAGGCGCATGGTTTCCGGCGTGCGAAAGCCGAAGGCTCCCGGATTGCCGATGTTCAGCGGGACGATCTCGTAACCCTGGCGCTCGAGCTCCTGGGCGCGACGAGCCAGGCGACCCCGGATCTCGTACTTGACGTGACGCAGGCCTTCACTCGGGCGAATGTGGTTTTCGGACATGCCCAGAGGATAACGCGGCGATGGGGGCCATGCAGCCCGAACTAGCGAGAAATCAGCCTCAGTTTGCGAGTTCGCGCCACCGCAGGCAGGCCACCCGATGGGATTTTTCGATCTCCTCCGGCTCTGGACGGCGCGCGGCGCAGCCGGGCTGTGCCGCGGGACAACGCGTGCGGAAAGCACAACCCTCGGGGCGGTCCACCGGCGAAGGCGTGTCGCCCGCCGCGGACAGCGCCGCCAGCCGCGCGCGCTCGCGCCCGGGATCCAGCAGCGGCACCGACTCTAACAACATGCGCGTGTACGGATGGCGCGGCGCGGCGAACACGCTGCCAGTGGGGCCGGATTCCACTTCGCGGCCCAGGTACATGACCAGCACGCGTTCGCAGAGCTGGCGCACCACCGCCAGGTTGTGGCTGACGAACACCAGGCTGGTGCCCTGCTCGCGCTTGATGCGCATCAGCAGCTCGAGGATCTGCGCCTGGATCGACACGTCGAGCGCGCTCACCGCTTCGTCGCAGATCAGTAGTTTGGGGCTCAGCACCATGGCGCGCGCGATGGCCACGCGCTGGCACTGGCCGCCGGACAATGTCGGGCTGCGGCGCGCGGCGAAACTGGCGTCCAGGCCCACGCTCTCGAGCATGTGCAGCACCGCCGCGGAACGCGCCGCCGCATCCATGCCGGGCCGCAGCGCGCGCAGCGGCTCGGCGATGCACTCGGCCACGCTCATGGTCGGATCGAGGCTCGCGAACGGGTCCTGGAAAACGATCTGCATGGTTGCGCGCATCGCCCGCAGTGCGTTGCCGTCGAGATCGCGCAGCGACTTGCCCAACCAGACCACTTCCCCGCCCGAGGCGTCGGCCAGGCGCAGCAGCGCACGAGTCAGCGTCGATTTGCCCGAGCCGGATTCCCCGACGATGCCCAGCGCCTCGCCGTCGGCGACTTCGAACGAGACGCCGTCGACGGCCACCAGCTCCTCGCGACGCCACCAGCTCTTGCGGATCCGATATCGCACCGCCAGGTCGCGTACCACCAGCGCTGCCGCACCGCGATGCACGAAGTTCGGCGCGGCACCTTCGAGTCGCGGTGTCGCCGCCAGCAATGCGCGCGTGTACTCGTGCCGCGGCTGCTGCAGGATGTCATGCACCCCGCCTCGTTCCACCACGCTGCCGCGACGCATGACCAGCACCTCATCCGCCAGGGCCGCGATGACGCCCATGTCATGCGTGACCAGCGCCAGTGCCATGCCGCGTTCTGCGATCAACTCGCGCAACAGCGCGAGGATCTGCGCCTGCACGGACACATCGAGCGCGGTGGTCGGTTCGTCGGCGATCAGTAACTGCGGTTCGCAGGTCAGCGCCATGGCGATCATGGCGCGCTGACGCATGCCGCCCGAGAGCTCGTGCGGATACTGCGCCAGGCGCCGCGGCACGTCGTTGACCCGGACCTGGTCGAGCAGCTGCGCGGCGCGCGCGCGCGCCGACTGCCAGCTGAGTCCGCGATGCGCCACCAACGGCTCGGCCACCTGGTCGCCGATGGTCAGATGTGGCGTGAGCGAGCTGAGCGGATCCTGGAAAATCATCGCCACCTGCTGGCCGCGCAGCGCCGCACCGGCGCCGCCCAGCAACGAGCGACCGCGCAGTTTTGCGCTGCCGCTGATTCGCGCGCGTTCCGGCAGAAGGTCCATCAGGGCGAGAAAGGCCTGCGTCTTGCCGGCACCGGATTCGCCGATGACGCCCAGGCAGCGCCCTGCCCCGAGCGTGAACGACACAGCGTCGACGGCGGGCACCGCGCCGTACGAAACACCCAGGTTTTCGACGTGCAGCGCGGGTTCAGTCATCGCCGCCCACCCATTGCCGCCGCAGTCCGTCGCCGAGCGAATTGAAGGCCATGAGCAGCACGGTCAGCAGAACGGCCGGCACCAGCAGCATCCACGGCGAGGACTCCATTTCCTGCGCGCCTTCGTTGATCAAACTACCCAGGCTGGCATAGGGCTCCTGCACTCCGAGGCCGAGGAAGCTCAGGAAACTCTCGAAGAGGATCACCTGCGGAATCGTCAGCGTGGCGTAGGCGATCACGGTACCGATGACGTTGGGCACGATGTGCCGCCAGAGGATGGCGGGCGTCCCGGCCCCTCCGGCAATGGCCGCGGTCACGAACTCGCGCTTGCGCAGGCTCAAGGTCTGGCCGCGCACGATGCGCGCCATGGTCAGCCAGCCCACCGCGCCGATGGCGATGAACAGCGCCGCGAGGCTGCCGCGCGGAAAAATAGTGGAGAGGATAATGACGATGAACACGTACGGCAGCGCGTAGACGATGTCGACGAAGCGCATCATGGCCGCGTCGATCCGGCCGCCGAGATACCCGGCGGTGGCGCCCCAGGTCACGCCGATCGACACGCTGACCAGCGTCGCGAGAACACCCAGCGCCAGCGAAACCCGCAGCGCCTGCATGCCGCGCGCGAACAGGTCGCGACCCAGGCGGTCCGTTCCCAGCCAGTGCGCGGCCTCGAGCTGCGGCGGCGCGGCGAGATGTGCCCAGTCGAGCGCATCGTGACTCCAGGGCGTCAGCAGCGGCGCCGCCAACGCCAGTGCGGCGAGCGTGCCCAGGACGATGAATGATGCGCGAACGCCCGTCCTCATTCGGTACGCACGCGCGGATCGAGCCAGCCGTAGACGAGGTCGGCCGCGAGATTGCAGAGCAGCGTGAACACGCCGTAGACCAGGATCATGCCCATGACCAGCGTGTAGTCGCGATCGACTGCGCCCTGCACCAGGTAGCGCCCGGATCCCGGCAGCCCAAACACCGACTCGACCACCAGCGAGCCCGTGATCACGAAGGCGACCGCGGGACCGAGGTAGCTCACCACGGGGATCAATGCAGGCCTCAAAGCATGTCGCCAGAGCACGTCGCGGGAGCGCAATCCCTTGGCGCGCGCGGTGCGGATGAAGTTCGAGCGCAGCACCTCGCGCATGCTGTCGCGCGTGAGTCGCGCCACGTAGGCCGCCACCGGCAACGCCAGCGTCACCACCGGCAGCACCAGGTAGCTCGGGTCGCCGGGCACGTAGCCGCCGACGCGAAATATCGGCCAGTAGATTCCGAACAGCAGCGCCAGCAGCGGCCCGACCACGAAGGCCGGCAAAACCACACCCAGCATGGACAGTCCCATCAACAGGCGCGCGGCCGGCGCGTGCGCCCGCCAGGCCGCATACGCGCCCAGCGGCACGCCCAGCAGAAATGCCAGCACGGCGGCGGCGATCCCGATAGTTAGAGACAGCGGCAGCCCGCTGGCGATCAATTCGGTGACGCGAAAGTCCCGGAAACGGAACGAAGGCCCGAGGTCGCCCTGCGCCAGCGCCGAAAGATAGCGCCCGTACTGCACCAGCAATGGACGATCGAGTCCGTATGCGGCGTCGAGATTGGCGCGAATGGCCGGCGGCAGCCCCTGTTCCTGGTCGAACGGACCTCCGGGCGCGAGACGGATCACGAAGAACGAAAACGTGACCAGCACGAACAATGTCGGCAGCAGTCCGACAATGCGGCGCAGTGCGTAGGCAAGCATCAGCCGCTGCACCTATCGAACACGTCCACGTCTCCCGTTACACTCGCCGCCAATGGAAACTTCTCAGCCCCGGCGAATTCTCGTCGCAATCAAACGCGTCGTCGACTACAACGTACGCATTCGCGTGAAGCCTGACGGCTCGGGCGTGATGCTCGACGGCGTCAAGCTCAGCATCAACCCGTTCGATCAGATCGCCGTCGAAGAGGCGCTGCGCATCAAGGAGCGCGGCCGCGCCGACGAGGTGGTCATCGCCACCATCGCGCCGGCCGACGCACAGGCCACGCTGCGCAATGCGCTGGCCATGGGCGCGCAACGCGCGCTGCACGTGGTGGCGGATCGCCCGCTGGAACCCCTGGCCGCCGCGCGCGTGCTGCTCAAGCTCGTCGAGAAGGAAAACCCATTCCTGGTCATCCTCGGCAAGCAGGCCATCGATGACGACAACAACCAGACCGGCCAGATGCTGGCGGCCTTGTGGGGAAGACCCCAGGCCACGTTCGCTTCCAAGGTCGAGCTCACCGATGCCACGGCGCGCGTGACGCGCGAAGTGGATGCCGGCCTCGAGACCATCGAGGTGGACCTGCCGGCCGTGGTGACCACGGATTTGCGCCTCAACGAGCCGCGCTTCGTGAAGCTGCCCGAGATCATGAAGGCCAAGACCAAACCGCTGGAAACCATCCCGCTCGCCACGCTCGACAGCACGCCGGAGATACGCGTCAAGGTCACGAAGACCGAGGCGCCCGCGGGGCGCCAGCGCGGCATCATGGTGAAGGACGCGGCCGCGCTGTTCACCGAGCTGCACAAGCGGGGCCTGGTATGACACAGGTACCCACCCGGATTTTGATAATCGCGGAGCATGCGAACAACAAGCTCAATGTCTCGACGGCCAAGACAGTCAAGGCCGCCACGGCGCTCGCGGGCGCGGAAGTCGCGGTTGCGGTTTTCACCAGCGGCAATTCGCCGGTAGCCGCCCAGGCAGCGCAGCTCGCCGGCGTGACGCGCGTGCTCGAAGTGACGCACGCGGCCAATGAGCATCAGCTCGCCGCCACGCTGGCGCCGCAGGTCGCCGACATCGGCAAGCCGTTCACGCATCTGTTCGCGCCCTCGACCACTTTCGGCAAGGACCTCATGCCGCGCGTCGCGGCACTGCTGGACGCGCCGCAGATCTCGGATGTGATGAGCATCGAAAGCGCGGTGCGCTTCAAGCGTCCGATTTACGCCGGCAATGCCATCACCACCGTGGAAGTTGCCGCCGGCACGAAAATCGTGGCAACCATTCGTACCGCGTCGTTCGAAGCCGTCGGCAGCGGTGGTTCGGCCAAGGTCGAAACGCTGGCCGCAAGTGCCGCGCTGCCCTCACACACGCGCTTCGTGTCGCTGGCGGCGGCTGGCAGCGACCGGCCCGACCTGCAGAGCGCCAACAAGGTGATTTCCGGCGGGCGCGCGCTGGCCAGCGCCGATGCGTTCAAACTCATCTACAGCCTGGCCGACAAGATCGGCGCGGCCGTGGGTGCCTCACGCGCTGCCGTGGATGCCGGCTATGCGCCGAACGACATGCAGGTGGGCCAGACGGGCAAGATCATCGCCCCCGAGCTGTACATCGCCATCGGCATTTCCGGCGCGATTCAGCATCTCACCGGCATCAAGGACGCGCGCACCATTGTCGCCATCAACAAGGATTCCGAGGCGCCGATATTCGAGGTCGCCGACATTGGAATCGTCGGCGACCTCTTCAACATCGTTCCTGAACTGGAAAAGCTGATCGTCGAAAGCCGGAAGTGATCAGAGCTTGCCGAGGATGTAGTCGGCCGACGAGACCTTGAACTCGCGCGGCGCTTCCACTTCGACGTCGGTGGCCACGCCATCCTTCACCACGATGGCGAAACGCTGGCCGCGTGTGCCCATGCCGAATCCTCTGCCATCCATCTCCAGGCCCAGCGCCTTGGCGTACTCGCCATTGCCGTCGGCCAGCATGGTGATCTTGTCGCCGACGTTCGAGTACTTGCCCCAGGCGCCCATGACGAATACGTCGTTGACCGCCATGCAGGCGATGGTGTCGACGCCCTTTGCCTTGATGTCGGCGGCCTTTTCGACGAAGCCCGGCAGGTGCTTGGCATCGCAGGTGGGCGTGAATGCACCGGGGACGGAGAACAGCACGACCTTCTTGCCCTTGAAGAGCTCGTCGGTGGTCAGATCCTGCGGGCCGTCCTTGGTCATCACCTTGAATTTGCCCGCGGGCATCTTGTCGCCAGCCTTGATAGCCATCTATGTCTCCTTGGTTCGGTTCGTAACTACTGGAAAAAGTCCGGCCTTGACCAGCATGCCGGGTACGGCGTGATCCAGCGCCTGCTGCAGCCAGCGGCTGGTGTCGAGCAGCGCGGGCAGGTCGACACCGGTATTCACACCCATGCGATGCAGCATGTAGATCAGATCTTCCGTCGGGATGTTGCCGGTGGCGGCGGGCGCAAACGGACAGCCGCCGATGCCGCCGCAGCTGGCGTCCAGTACCGCGACGCCGCTCTCCACGGCCGCATAGGCGTTGGCGAGGCCGGTATTGCGGGTGTTGTGAAAATGCGCGCGCAGCCGAATTTGCGGCAGCGCCGAGCGCAGCGCGGCGATGAGCGCGCTCACCTGCGTCGGCACGGCGACGCCGATGGTGTCGGCCACGGCAATCTCGTCAGGCCGTCCGGCGGCAACCCGCTCCGCCAGGCGCACCACCCTGTCGATGGGGACCTCGCCTTCGAAGGGACAGCCAAAGGCGGTCGAAATGGTGATCTGGGCGCGAATACCCGCGGCGCGCGCCGCGCGCGCGATGTCCAGCCAGGCATCCACGCCCTCATCCACGCTCGCGCCCTGGTTGCGCTGACTGAAGCTTTCGCTCACGGCGATGGCCATGCCCACTTCACTGCATCGGGCAGTTTGGGCGCGCTCGAAGCCCTTGCGATTGAGCACCAGCCCGATGAAGCGCGCCTCATGGGCCAGCGGCGCGAGCGCGGACAGAACCGCCTCGGCATCGGCCATCTGCGGTACGCGCTTGGGGTTCACGAAGCTCGCCACTTCCACGCGGCGCAGCCCTGCGGCCACCAGGCGGCGGATGAACTCGACCTTCGTGGCAGTAGGCAGCACCTGAGATTCGCTCTGCAGGCCGTCGCGGGGCCCGACTTCGACGATCTCGATGGGGGTCGGTTTCATGGGCGCGAATTCTAACGTCTGACTCTGTGATACAACGCGCCGCCATGAACGACAGCCCCACGGCGGCGCTCGGTGCGCTGGCTGACCTACGCGTACTGGAGCTCGGCACCCTCATCGCGGGTCCGTTCTGTGGCCAGTTGTTGGGAGACATGGGGGCCGAGGTCATCAAGATCGAGGCACCCGGCCAGGGGGACCCGATGCGTCACTGGGGACCCCAGCCGCGCGATAAGCCATCGGTGTGGTGGCCCGTCATCGGGCGTAACAAGAAGGGCGTGACGCTCGACCTCCGCCAAGCGGAGGGCCAGAGTCTTTTCAAAGACTTGGTGCGTAAATCTGATGTGGTCATCGAGAACTTCCGCCCCGGCACGCTGGAAAAATGGAATTGCGGCTGGCAGGAGCTCGCGGCACTCAACCCGCGGCTCATCCTCGTGCGTGTCTCCGGCTACGGTCAGACGGGTCCGTACGCGCAGCGCGCGGGCTATGGCGGCATCGGCGAGGCCATGGGTGGCCTGCGCTACATCGTCGGTGAACCGGATCGTCCTCCGTCGCGCGTGGGGATCAGCATTGGCGACTCGCTGGCGGCGGTGCACGCCTGCATGGGAACGCTGGCCGCCCTGCACCACCGCGAACGCAGCGGCGTGGGCCAGGTGGTCGACGCCGCCATCTACGAATCCGTGCTCAACATGATGGAGTCGCTGGTCACCGAATACGACCAGCTGGGTCACGTGCGCGAGCGCAGCGGCCCCATCCTGCCGCGCATCGCCCCGTCCAATGTGTACCCGACGCGCGATGGCATCGTGATGATCGGCGCCAACCAGGACACGGTGTTCGCGCGGCTGTGTGAGGCCATGCAGGCACCCGAGCTCTGCGGCGATGCGCGCTATGCCGACCACCAGGCGCGCGGTGCGCACCAGCGCGAGCTCGATGAGCTGATCGCCAACTGGACCGCAACGCTGGACACGCGCGAGTTGCTGGCCCTGCTCGAGAAGCACGGCGTGCCTTCGGGACTCATCTATCGCGCCGCCGACATGATGACGGATCCGCATTACGCAGCCCGTCAGGCCATCGTCACCACCGAGCATCCGCAATTCGGCACTCTGCGCATGCAGAACGTCGCGCCGCGCCTGTCGGCGACACCCAGCTCCATCCGCACGCCCGGCACCGGAGCTCGGCCAGCACAACGACGAGGTGTACCGCGGCCTGTTGGGCTCTGGAGGCGGAGAGACTGGCAGCGCTACGCGCGAGCGGAGTGATCTAAGCATTTCGGACGACGCCGCTTCGGCGGCGTTTTCCGTAGTGGCGCTCGCGCCTGAAGATACTGACTAAGCGTTGAGGAGCCAGAGCTTCGCGATACGCACCATCGTCGGGTCGCGCTTCACGGCTCTGAACGCCTTGGCCGCTTCGGCCTTGTTGCTGTTCTTGAGATGGCCCAAGCCCAGCAGAATGTAGGCTTCGTCGACGCGCTCGGCTTCCTTTGGGTCGCCCTTGGCGATACCGCCCTTGGCGATGCCGGCCTGGATGAGCTGCGTGCCCTTGGCGGCGTCGCCGCAGGTCACGTACTGCGCGCCAACCTTGACCAATGCATCGCCTGTCGCAGCCGACTTGGCCGCGGCTTCGTTCTTGGCCAGCGCGGCCTTTTCGGTGGCAACTTCCTTCTGGGCGGCTGCCAGCAGGCGCTTGTTCACGTCGACATCACGCTGTTCGACGAAAACCTTCTTCGTGAAACCCTGCTCGAGCACGGTCTGCGCCTCGCAGGAGAGCTTCTCTTCCAGCGAGAGCTGCGCGAATTCCTTGAACTGCTCCGGATCCTTGAGCACGTTCACCTGCAGCGCGAGCCGCATGACGTTCAGGGCCTGGATGTCGTCCACGTCACTCTGGCGCAGCGCCTTGGTGAGGTTCTGCCAGTACTCAGTCTTCGGGTAGTAGACCACCAGCTTCTCGAACACCCGGCTCACGCAGGCATTGTCTCCGGCCTTGTCGCATGCCGCACGCACCAGCAGCAGCTGCTGCTCCTTGGGACGCTGGCCGCTCTGCTCGAAGCTCGCCATGAGCTCGTTCATGACGCGCGCGGCTTCCTTGTTGTTGCCCGACTGGTAGTAGGCCTGGGCCAGCGCAACCTGCAGGTCCGGATCGCGGCTGACCCTGAGGCCGCGGTTGGCGTAGTCGATGGCCTTGGGGTAGTTCTTCAGCGAGGTGTACAGGCCGACCAGCGCCTTGTAACGATCCGCCTTTTTCGCCTCGGGCATGCAGGGCGAGTTCAAGGCATTTTCCAGCTCGCGCGCCGCGTCGGCGTCCTGCCGGAGGTTGTGGTACGCGTAGCCGCGGAATTCGCTCATGTAGTACTGATCGAACGCCGACTTGGCGCCCGGCACCGCTTCGGACTCGCGCACGCGCGTGAGAACTTCCTGCCAGCGCTTGGCCTTCATGGCCTCCTGAGCCGCCGTCATTGGCTTCGCGATGGTCTTGCTGATCTTGCCGCCGCCGGTGCATCCCGCGGTCTGTGCCATGGCAGGGGCACTGAAACCTGCTGCAAGGATTGCCGTTGCCGCGATCGCGATACCTAGCCGACTTCGAATTGACACGCACATGCTCCGCGTAAGAGTGAATTCAGTTTTCAGCCCGCAGCGGGCGCGGCGGCTGGTGCCGGCGCTCCGCTCGTGTTCAGCATCCATAACTTCGCGATGCGCGCCATCGCCGGGTCCTTGGTGACCGACTGGAAGGCCTTGGCGGCCTCCGGCTTGTTGTTCGCGCGCAGGTAGGCCATGCCCAGCAGCAGCCCCGCCTCATCCGGATTCTTGACGCCGCCCTTGGCGACACCGCGATTGATCGCCTCGATGGCCTTCTCGTTCTCGCCATAGCTCAGGTAGGCCGCACCCAGCTTCACGTCCGAGTCACCGGTGGGCTTGGCGCGCGCCGAGGCGTCCTGTTTGTCGAGCGTCGACTTGTCGAGCGTCACGGCAGTCTTGGCATCGGCCAGCAGACGGGTGGCGTGATCCTTGTCGCGCGCCACGGTGAAGGCACCTTTCTGCATGCCCCTTTCGAGCACCTGCTGGGCTTCACCCGGCAGGCCCTGGCCCATGGCCAGCTGCGCCATTTCGATGTACTGCGGGCCCTCGGACATGGCACCCACGCCGTCGGCAAGACGCAGGATGTTGATGCAGCTCCTTGTCGCTCTTGCTGGCGCGCAGCAGCGCGTCCGTCATGTCCAGCCAGTACTTGGGTTTGGGATAGTGCGCGACGAGCTTTTCGATCTGCTCGACCACGCAGTCGTTGTCCTTCAGCTGCAGGCAGGCGCTCTGCAGGATGCGATAGGAAGGTTCGTCCGGCGACTTGCCGCTGGCTTCGATCTTTGTGATCACGTCGCGCATCGTGGCGCGCGTGTTCTCGAAATCATTCTGGATGTAGTAGGCGTTACCGAGATAAATGCCGATTTCCGGGTCGCCGCTGCTCTCGTAGGCCTTCTTGCCGTACTCGATGGCCTTGGGATAGTCCTTGCTCTGGTAGGACAGCTGCATCAGCAGCTTGATGCGCCCGGCTTTGTCGGTTTCGGGCATGCAGGGTGAGTTATAGGCCGCGTCGAGCTCGCGCAGCGCCTCAGGGTATTGCTTGAGATTCGCGCTGGCGACGCCCTGCAGCTCGTGAATCCAGAACCTGTCGTATTCGGTCTTTTCGACCGGGACCGCGTCGACTTCCTTGGCCTTGGCGAGCATGCCCGCCCAGTCCTTGGCCTCGCGTGCCTTTTGCACGGCATCCATCGGCTTCTCGAGCTTCTTGGTCAGTTTGCGATCGCCGCAGGCATCCTGCGCCAGGGCCGTCGACGCCATTCCCATGAAGCCAACCGCGGCGCAGGCCGCCACCAGATTCAACCGATTACGCACTTCCGATGCTCCTTACAAAGGAGCCGCGGTTTTTGGGACCGCGGCTCGGTGCGATGTAATCCCACCGTCAACACATCCACGAAATTGGATACCCGTGACGGCGGAAAGTTTCTCAAGGGTTTCAGGAGTTTGGATTAGTCCCGAAACTCCGAGATGTTCACGAAGCCCATTTTCTTCATGCGATTGCGCTGCGCCGCCGCCATGACCAGTGCGGTGGTCTCGTAGCGCGAGCGACGGTCGGGCCGCAGGTGAATTTCGGGCTGCGGCTCCTTGTCGCGTTCGGAACGGAAGAAACTCTCGAGCTGCGGAATACCGCTGACCACCGTGCCGTTCCAGACGATCGTGCCATCGAAGTCGATATCGATCTGGATCACCTCCGGACGAACCGGCGGCGGCGGATTGTTGGTTTGCGGCATGTCGAGCTTGGTCGCGTGGGTCATGACGGGAATCGACATGATCAACACGATGATGAGCACCAGCATCACGTCGATGAGCGGAGTCGTATTGATCTCCATCATCGGTGCGCCGGCTTCGGAAGTTCCAACACTCATTGACATGAAACAAGTACCTCGAAGCTAGCGCGTGACGCGAATGCTGCCGCGATCCGGTTCGGTGATGAAACCGACCTTCACGATGCCGCCGCGTTGCAGATTGAAGATCACCCGGCCAACCCCTTCCCAGCGTGCCTCACGGTCGCCGCGAATATGGAATTCCGGCTGCGGCACCTTGCGTGCTTCAGCGACGATGCGCTGGAAGAACACCTGCTTGTCCGACATCACACCGGCATTCCAGAAGATCTGCCCCTTCTTGTCGATCGAGATCGTGATGTTCTCGGGCTTGGTCTGCGTGGGAATGTTGACCGCCTTGGGGATCTCGACGTTCGCCATCTTCTGGATCACGGGGACCGTGATCAGGAAGATGATGAGCAGCACGAGCATGATGTCCACGAGCGGAGTCGTATTGATCTCCGAGATCGCGGCGCCTTCTTCCTCGTCCGGCGAACCGACACTCATTGACATGATGCGTTACCTCTATGGGTGAAACGTAAACCCTGGGGTTCCAGGGCTTACTTCTTCACGCCGGCAACGGGGGCGCCCTGCGACACGCGGGCACCGCCCACGAGGTACGCATGCAGGTCGGAAGCGAAGTTGCGCAGGCTCTCGCTGATGGTCTTGTTACGACGCAGCAGCCAGTTGTAACCCATGACCGCGGGCACCGCGACGAACAGGCCGAGCGCCGTCATGATCAACGCTTCACCGACAGGACCGGCGACCTTGTCGATCGAGGCCTGGCCGCTGACGCCGATGGACACGAGGGCGTTCAGAATGCCCCACACCGTGCCGAACAGGCCGACGAACGGCGCGGTCGAGCCCACGGTCGCGAGGAACGCGAGTCCGTTGCTCATCTTGCTGTTCACGGAATCCACGGAGCGCTGCAGCGACATCGTCACCCACTCGTGCAGGTCGATGCGGTCCGTCAGGCGGCCCTCGTGGTGAGCCGAGGCGCGCAGACCGTCTTCGGCCACGGCGCGGAAGTCGTTGTCCTTCGGCAGGCGGTCCACGGCTTCCTTAAGGGAACCGGAGCTCCAGAACTGCTTCTCGACTACCTTGGCACCCTGCCTGAGACGGCGCTGGTCCCAGAGCTTGGTGAAGATGATGTACCAGGAGACTGCGGACATGACGACCAGAACGATCAGGGTGCCGCGGGCAACCGCGTCGCCCTGACCCCAGAGAGCCTCGATGCCGTATGGGTTATCGACTTGAACAGAGTTTTCCATGATTTCCTCGATGACAAAAACGCGATGCGGTGCGTCGAGGCACCGCATCACCGTAAATGGCTAGTTGTTCTTCAGAACGAACTTGACCTTGAACTTGATGCAGGACTCGGCCAGCGCACTGCCGGCCTCGGTACCAGGTGCATACCGCGTAGCTTTCGCAACCTTGACGGCAGCGCCATCGAGATCGGGGAAGCCTGAAGTATCGGTAACTACCGGTTCGCGCAGCAATCGGCCATTGGGGCCGACGCAGGCCTGGACGACGGGTGAACCCTGCTCTTCGCGACGGATCGAGCCGGGCGGGTAGTAATCGTCCGGGTTCACGGGGCGGGTCATCTTGGCGGGCGAGCCAGCGACGCGCACCGGCGGCGGCGGGGCCGGCGGCGGTGGCTTGTCGGTCACGTCCTGGATGGCGGTGGAAGTGGTCTCCATCGGCAGGTCGATGGACACTTCCGGAGGCGGGACCTCGACCGGCGGACGCTCCATTTCAGGCGGCGGCGGCGGTGGCGGCTCGTCTTCCGGCTTCACTTCTTCGACGATGTCGGCCTCGATGGGCGGCGCGAGCACTTCGACGACTTTGCGAGCCAGACCGGAGGCCAATGCCCATGCGGCGAGAACATGAAGAGTGATGATCACCACGACAACGATGCCGCGGCGGGTGAAAAAACCAGAATCTTGTGCGTAGGCGGCCATTTTTTCCCGTGGTCGCGAGTGAAAAACTATCGGCGCGTCAAACGGGGTGGCGGAAAGTAACCAAGCTTTCCGACCAGCGCAACCGTTGTTCGCTCCGTCCCCCGGCCTGCCCCATGTTTGCGGGCGCGACCTTATACATCTTCAGACTAACGTTTGTAGCTTTGGTGCCGGTCCAAAGCCGCCGAACTGTAACCGCAGCCGCACAACCTGACAACAACTGTGTTTGGGACCGGTTTGGCATCGCACGAATTGTGTATGGGTCTTTCACTGTCAGTCGGTCACGGCGCCGAGCGATGCGCTTGACACATTCCGCGCGTATTTCGCGAGCACGCCCTGCGTTGCATAAGGCTTCGGCGCTTTCCATCTTGCGCGCCGCCTGCGCAACTCCGCTGCACTCAATTTGATCTCCAGCGTTCGCTTCACCGCATCAATCGCGATCGCGTCGCCGTCCCGAAGCAGACCGATGGGTCCGCCGAGCGCGGCTTCCGGAGAGATATGTCCAACCACGAAGCCATGACTGCCGCCGGAAAATCTTCCGTCGGTGATCAGCGCGACCTTGTCGCCGAGACCGCGCCCCATGATGGCGCCGGTGGGACTGAGCATTTCGCGCATGCCAGGGCCGCCGCGCGGACCCTCGTAACGGATCACGACGACGTCGCCCGGCTTCACCTTGCCGGCGAGGATGGCCGCGGTGGCACGCTCCTCGCCATCGAACACCCGCGCACTGCCGGCAAAGCGCAGACCTTCCTTGCCGGAAATCTTCGCGACGGCGCCTTCGGGCGCCAGGTTGCCGTGCATGACCACGAGGTGGCTGTCCTTCTTGATCGGATCGGCCAGCGGCCGAATGATGTCCTGCCCGGGTGGATAGTCCGCCACGTCGCGCAGATTTTCGGCCAGCGTTTTCCCGGTGACCGTCAGGCATTCACCATGCAGCAGGCCCGCGTCGAGCAATCGTTTCATCAGTGGCTGGATTCCGCCGATGGCTATGAGCTCGGACATTAAATAGCGTCCACTCGGACGCACGTCGGCGAGCAACGGTACGCGTTTACCGATACGCGTGAAGTCCTGTAGTCCCAGTCTGACCCGGGCAGCATGCGCGATCGCCAGCAGGTGCAGCACGGCGTTGGTGCTGCCGCCCAGCGCGATCGTCACGGTGATCGCGTTCTCGAATGCCTTCTTCGTCAGGATGTCGCGCGGCGTGATGCCCGCCTTCACCAGTTCGACCACGGCGGCGCCCGCGCGGCGGCAGTCGTCGCGCTTCGCCTGGCCCACGGCTTCCTGCGCGGAGCTGTTAGGCAGGGACAGTCCGAGCGCCTCGATGGCCGAGGCCATGGTGTTGGCGGTGTACATGCCGCCGCAGCTGCCCGGCCCTGGAATCGCCGTGCGCTCCACTTCCAGCAGCTCTTCGTCGGAAACACGTCCGGCGGCGTGCCCGCCCACCGCTTCGAACACAGCAACGATGTCGCGACGGTTCGCGCCCGGCTTGATGGTGCCGCCGTAGACGAACACCGCGGGACGATTCAGGCGCGCGATGGCCATGGCGCATCCGGGCATGTTCTTGTCGCAGCCGCCGACCGCGACGAAGCCGTCGAATCCCTCGGCACCCACGACCGTCTCGATCGAGTCGGCGATGACTTCGCGCGACACCAGCGAGTAACGCATGCCGGGCGAGCCCATCGAGATGCCATCCGATACGGTGATGGTGTTGAAGAGCACACCCTTGCCGCCCGCCGCGTCGGCGCCGGCGACCGCTTCGTTCGCCAGCTCATTGATGTGCACGTTGCAGGGCGTCAGGTTCGCCCACGTGGAGGCGACGCCGATCTGCGGCTTGGCGAAATCGGCATCCTGGAATCCCACCGCGCGCAGCATGGCGCGCGACGGCGACTGTTTCGCGCCGTCGACCACCAGCCGCGAATACTTGCGCTGGTCCACATCCTTCTTCTTCGTCATTCACTCCACCTAACTATTCTGTTCAGTTCAGGTTATTTCATTTCTTGGGCGCGCATCACGCGCCGCATGTGCGAAAAGCCGAAGGCGCCCGCCGTCACGAAGATCAGCGGCAGCGCCAGCGAATACACGCCCGCCCCCGGCCTCATGGCCTCGAGCCACTGATAGATCAGGATGCCGGCGGGCGGACCGATCGCCCCGCGCACGCCCGTGAGCGTGACGTGCACTCCCATGTAGTGTTGCGCGCGGCCCACCGAGGCGAAGTCATTGTGCCCGAGATTCCATCCGAGGTTCGAGCCGGCGTAGGCGAAGGCCAGCACCACGGCGCCGACCCAGATGAGCGGCAGGTTCTCCAGCCAGGTGCCCGACACACACCAGTGCCACGGCCGCAACCAGTGCCCAGCCCTGGCGCGCGCGGTATTCGACCACGTGCCCTTCGTCGAACATGCGCGCCCAGAACGGCACGAACAGCGGCAGCAGGCCGAGCGGCACCACCGACAGCAGCGCGATCTGCAGGCTGGCGGGCAGGTGCAGATGCTCGCTGAAGATCACCACCAGCTGTGATGTCAGCATGAGGTTGCCGCCGCCGAACACCCCCATCCAGAACATGTATTCACGGAAGTGCGGATCCTTGCCGAGGATCTCGAACAGCATGCCCAGGCTGAAGGGTTCGCTGCGCCCGGAAGCGGCCGTTTCTTCGGCCAGCAGCGCGAATTCGCGGCGCACGCGCGCGGCGCGATACAGCCAGGCGGCGAGCAGGCCGGCTGCCGCCCCGCCGCCGAACAGCCAGCGCGAGTCGATGCGGCCGGTGTCGAGCACCCAGGCGGCCAGTGCGGCCGCGGCCGACACCGCCAGCGAACTGACGATGACGATGCGCCCGGTGTAGCGCGCGAGTGCGGTGCGCGGATAGTTCGCGCTCCACACCGCGGCACGCACCGTGAGGATGCCGGTCCAGATCACGCGCGCCGTGAGGATCGAGATCACGGCGAAGGCCAGCCCACCGACCGCGCGCGGCGCGACCCCTAACAAGCCCACCAGCAGCGCAAAGCCGGCCTGCAGGGCCACCATCAGTCCGATGCGTGCGCGGCCGTGCGCGAGATTGGCCCACACGAAGCTGACCACGTTGGACAGCGCCGGCGCGCCGCTGACGAAGGCCACGGCCAGGTTCACCAGCCAGGGGTCGGCCGCGTGCGCGAAAGTCTTCTTGATGAGCACCGCCGCGGTGGCGCCTTCGACCAGCCCCAATGTCAGGCCGAGCAAGGCCCAGGGGGCGATCTCGCGGCGAAATGCCGCTTCCGCCGCGAGCGTCTCCCTCATCCGAAGCGCTGGCGTATCAGCCGGTACAAGGCGCGCACGGTGTGCGGCTCTCCGCCCACCGGTCGCCCCGGACGCTCCTTGGCGTTCCACGCGTACACGTCGCCGTGCAGCCAGTTGCGCGTGCGCGTGACGAAACGCTTGAGGAACAGCGCGCCGACGATCGAACCGGCGAACTGGGTGCTGGAAACGTTGTTGAGATCGGCGATGCGGCTGGCGAGGTCTTCGTCATAGCCGCTCCACAACGGCATGGGCCACAGCGGATCCGCCTCGCGTTCGCCGATGGCCCGCAGCTCCATGGCGAGCTGCTGTGGATTCGAGTAGATAGCCGGCAGCTCCGGTCCGAGCGCCACGCGCGCGGCGCCCGTGAGCGTGGCGAGATCCACGAGCAGGGCCGGCTCCTCGGTATCCGCCTCGGCCAGCGCGTCGGCCAGCACCAGCCGCCCTTCCGCGTCGGTATTGCCGATCTCGACCGTCAAACCCTGCCGCGAGCGCAGCACGTCGCTGGGCCGGTAGGACCTGCCGGAAATACTGTTCTCCACCGCGGGAATCAGCAGGCGCAGCTGCACCGGCGCATCCGCGCCCATCAACATGCGCGCCAGCGCCAGAGCCAGCGCCGCGCCGCCCATGTCCTTCTTCATGAGGATCATGCCGCTGGAAGGCTTGATGTCGAGGCCGCCGGTGTCGAAACACACGCCCTTGCCGACGAGCGTTACCAGCGGCGCGCCGCGTTTGCCCCAGCGCATGTCGATCAGCCGCGGCTCGCGCGCGCTGCCCTTGCCCACCTCATAGATGAGTGGATAGTTCTGCCGCAGCAGCTCCTCGCCCACCGTGATGCGACATTCGGCTTCGTGCTGCAGCGCCAGACGCTGCACGGCTTCGCCGAGCTCCGCGGGGCCCAGGTCGTTGGCCGGCGTGTTGATCAGGTCGCGAGCTTCGCTGAGCGCCTCGTTGGCCAGGCGCACGTACTCGAGATCGGTACCGGTGGGCGCCAGCAGCGACGGCAGTTCACCCGATGCCTTGCGATAACGCGTGAAGCGGTACGAGCCATACTCCCACCCCAGCGTCAGATGCGTGGCGGCGACGGCGCTGAATGAGCCCGCGAAACGGTAGCTTCCCGGCGGCAGCCGGTCGGGCAGCCCCACGGAAGTCCAGATGGTCGGCTCGAACAGATCGGGGGTCGGTCCCAGCCCGAGCACCGCGCCGGCGACGCCATCGCCAGCCGCGGTCGGAATGACGAGGAGCTTGTTCCTTTCGGCCTGAAAGCCCTGGGTACGCACCCAGGAACGCACCGCCAGCGATTGCACTTCGAGCCAGGCCGCCAGGCCCTGCTCGCTGACCAGCCAGATGGGTTTCGCGCCGCTGGCCTCGGCTTCGTTCAGGAGATGGGAGCTCACTGCAAAAGCTTAAGGTATTCGAAGGGTTGTCGTTGACAATCGGCAAACACCCGTGGTGTCATCGCGCGCATTGTATGCAGGCCCGGACCTTGAAGTACGACGTGAAATTCAACGGCGCGAAACTCGCGACGGATGTGTGCGTACTCGTATCCCTTCCCCTTCCGCTGCTCCTTATCGGGAGTAGTCGGTGCGGGTTGCCTGCCTGAAGCGTTAACTAGAGCCAGGCTGAATCACCAAAAAACCCCGCACCGGCCCACGAGCCGATGCGGGGTTTTTCGTATGAACATTTAAAAAGCAAATGGAGTCGACCATGACGAAGCTGTATTCGGGCAAAGACGTAGACAAGAAAGCGCTGAAGAAGGCCCGGATCGCCATCCTGGGCTACGGCAGCCAGGGCCGCGCGCATGCGCTCAACCTCGCGGACAGCGGCCACAACGTCGTGGTCGGCGTGCGCAAGAACGGCGACAGCTGGAAAAAAGCCAGGCGCGATGGACTCAAGGTCGCGGAACCGGTGGATGCGGTGACGGATGCCGACCTGGTCGCGATGCTGGTGCCGGACCTCGCGCAGAAGGACCTGTACGCGCAGGTCAAGGATTCACTGAAGAAGGGCAGCGCCCTGCTCTTCGCGCACGGCTTCAACATTCATTTCAAGCAGATCAAGCCGCGCAAGGATCTCGACGTGGTGCTGATCGCCCCCAAGGGTCCCGGCGACCTCGTGCGCCGCCAGTACCAGCAAGGCCGCGGCGTGCCCTCGCTGATCGCCGTGTACCAGGATTCGACCGGCAATGCGTTCGCCAAGGCCCTCGCCTATGGCCACGGCATCGGCGGAACCCGCGGTGGCGTGCTCGAGACCACGTTCGCTGAGGAGACCGAGACGGATCTGTTCGGCGAACAGGCCGTGCTCTGCGGCGGCACCAGCGACCTGGTGCTCAAAGGTTTCGAAACGCTGGTGGAAGCCGGTTATCAGCCCGAAGTCGCGTACTACGAGTGCCTGCACGAGCTGAAGCTCATCGTCGACCTGCTGCACGAAGGCGGCCTGACGAAGATGCACAAATTCATCTCCGACACGGCCAAGTACGGCGATCTCACGCGCGGCCCGCGCATCGTCAATGACAAGACCAAGAAAGAGATGGGCAAGATCCTCAAGGAGATCCAGAAGGGCAAGTTCGCCAAGCAGTGGATCGCCGAGAACGCCGGCGGCCGCAAGGAATACAACCGCCTCATGCAGGCGGATCTCGATCACCAGCTGGAGAGCGTGGGCAAGGAACTGCGCGCCCGCATGCCGTGGCTGGAGCAAGGACGTTAATCAACGCCTGAAGAGGTAACCCCCATGTCCCGCGAACGCGTGATGATTTTCGACACGACGCTGCGTGATGGCGAGCAATCGCCGGGCTGCAGCATGGCGCAGCCCGAAAAGCTTCGGGTGGCACGCGCGCTTGCGGAACTGGGCGTAGATGTCATCGAAGCGGGATTCCCGGCCGCCTCGCGCGGCGACTGGGAGAGTGTCAATGCGGTGGCGCGCGAGGTGCAGGGACCCATCATCTGCGGCCTCGCGCGTTGCAACCGCGGCGACATCGAACTGGTCGCGAAGGCGGTGGCGCCGGCGCCGAAGCGCCGCATCCATGTGTTCCTGGCCACCAGCGCCATCCATCGCCAGTTCAAGCTCAACATGGCGCAGGAGGAAATCATCCGCATGGCGGTCGAGGGCGTGAAGGTCGCGCGCGAGTTCTGCGATGACGTGGAGTTCTCGCCCGAAGACGCCTCGCGCACCGAGCTCGATTTCCTCACGCAGGTGGTCGAAGCCGTCATCGAAGCCGGTGCCACCACGGTCAACATTCCGGACACCGTGGGATACACGGTTCCGGACGAGTTCGCGGAGCTGTTCCGTTACCTGCGCAAGAACGTGCGCGGCATCGACAAGGTGCGCCTCTCGGTGCATTGCCACGACGATCTCGGCATGGCGGTGGCCAACAGCCTCACGGCCGTGGTCGCCGGCGCGCGCCAGATCGAGTGCACCATCAACGGGATTGGCGAGCGCGCCGGCAATTGCTCGCTCGAAGAAGTCGTCATGGCGCTGAAGACGCGCGATGCCTTCTTCAATCTCGACACGGGCATCAACTCCACCCGGCTCTATCCCACTTCACGCATGCTGGCGAACATCGTCGGCACGCCCATCCCGCGCAACAAGGCCATCGTGGGCGAGAACGCGTTCGCACACGAATCGGGCATCCACCAGCACGGCATGCTCAAGCATCACTCGACCTACGAGATCATGCGGCCGCAGGACGTCGGACTCTCGCGCTCGGCGCTGGTGCTCGGCAAACACAGCGGCCGACACGCGCTGCGCGAGCGCATCAAGGAGCTGGGCTTCGAGCTGGACGACGTAGAATTCGCGCGCGTATTCGAAGAGTTCAAGGCGCTCGCCGACAAGAAGAAGGAACTCTACGACGGCGACATCGAAGCGCTGGTGCTGCAGGCCGAGCACAGCGCCGTCGGCCCCTGGGCGTTGAAGAACCTGCGCACCATTTCGGACGGTAACAAGCCCGCCGAAGCCACCGTAACGCTCGTGCACAGCGATGGCCGCGAGATCGACATGAGCGCCACCGGCGATGGTCCGGTGGACGCGGCGCTGAAGGCCATCGAACGCGCCACCGGGGTCGACGTGGTGCTGCGCAAGTTCGAAGTACGCAGCGTATCCGCCGGTGAGGACGCCCAGGGCGAGGCGCTGGTCTACGTGGAGTACAATCAGCGCACTTATCGCGGCTCGAGCGTCAGCACGAATATCGTCGAGTCCGCGACCCAGGCCTTCCTCGAAGTGATCAATCGCATCGAGCTCGCTCAGGGTGCGCTCACGCGTTCGCGCGAAGAACGCACCGGCGCGGCGCGCGTGGCGCAGGCCGTGGTCTAAAGTTTTCGGAGCTTCAACATGCCAATACCCGCAACGAAGTACATCTGGTTCAACGGCAAACTGGTCCCGTGGGAAAAAGCCACGGTGCACGTGTTGTCACATGCGCTGCACTACGGCTCCTCGGTGTTCGAAGGCGTGCGCGCCTACGAAACGCCGCGCGGTCCGGCCATCTTCCGCCTGCGCGACCACACCCGGCGCCTGTTCGACTCGGCGAAGATCTATCGCATCAATATTCCCTTCACTGAAGACCAGATCAATCACGGCCAGCGCGAAGTCATCGCGCAGAACGGGCTGGCGCGCGGCGCCTACCTGCGTCCCGTGGCATTCCGCGGTTACGGCGAGGCCGGCGTGGTGCCGAAGATCGATCCGCCCGTCGAAGTGGCAATCGCCGCCTGGGAATGGGCCCGGTATCTGGGCGCCGCTGAAGACGAAGGCGTCGATGTCTGCGTGTCGTCATGGCAGCGAGTCGCGCCGAACACCATTCCCGCCATGGCCAAGGCCGGCGGCAATTATCTTTCCAGCCAGCTCATCGGCCTCGAGGCCAAGCGGCTCGGCTTCGTGGAAGGCATCGGTCTGTCCACCGACGGTACCGTCAGCGAAGGTGCCGGCGAGAATCTGTTCGTGGTCAAAGATGGCGTGCTGTACACGCCCGGCGTGGCACATTCACTGCTCAACGGCATCACACGTCACACCGTGATGACGCTGGCGAAAGACATGGGCATCGAGGTGCGCGAGATCGCTGTTCCGCGCGAGATGCTGTACCTCGCCGATGAATTGTTCTTCACCGGCACGGCAACCGAGGTCGCGGCCATCCGCTCGGTCGACGCCATTCAGATCGGCAACGGCAAACGCGGGCCGATCACGGCCAAGCTGCAGGCGGCCTACTTCGGGCTCGTGCAGGGCAAGACCCAGGACCCGCGCGGCTGGTTGGATTACGTGGACATGAATGCGCCCCGAGCCGCGGTCGCCGGTTAGACGCGCGCCTATTAGTCAGGGGTCTGGCTCCATTTTTTCGTCTTCGAAATAATGGTGCCTGACCCCATTCCCCTCACGAGACCAGATGACCCCCTCACCAAAAACGATGTTCGAGAAAGTCTGGGACGAGCACGTCGTCGTCCCCGAGACCGACGAGACTCCGGCCGTCCTGTTCATCGATCTGCACCTCACGCACGAAGTGACCACGCCGCAGGCGTATACCGAGCTGCGCAAGCGCGGCCTGAAGCTGCGCCGTCCGGATCTCACGCTCGCGACCATGGACCATTCCACGCCCACGCGCACCGAGCAGGTATTCGGCGGAGTTCCGATCGCGGTGGACTCGGCGGCGAAGCAGGTCAAACAACTCGAGGACAACGCGCGCGAGTTCGGCGTCGAGCTGTTCAACCTGCAGGACAGCCGCCGCGGCATCGTGCACATCATCGGACCCGAGCTGGGGCTCACCCAGCCTGGCAAGACCATCGTCTGTGGCGACTCGCACACCTCGACGCACGGGGCCTTTGGCGCGCTCGCCTTTGGCATCGGCACCACCGAAGTGGGCCATGTGCTGGCCACGCAGTGCCTGCTGCAACGGCGGCCGAAGACCTTCGCGATAAACGTGTCAAACAGGTTGCCGTCCGGAGTGGCGGCCAAAGACCTGATCCTCGCCATCATCGGCCAGATCGGCGTTTCGGGCGGCACGGGCCATGTGCTGGAATTTCGCGGCGCGGCCATCTCGGCCATGTCGATGGACGAGCGCATGACCATCTGCAACATGTCCATCGAGGCCGGCGCGCGTGCCGGCATGATCGCGCCCGACGCGACCACCTTCGCCTATCTCGCCGAGGCGCCGCGCGCGCCCAAGGGTGCGGCCTGGGAAGCGGCGCTGGCCCGCTGGAGCAAACTACCCACCGAGAACGGGGCAAGGTTCGATCGCAGCGTGGACATCGATGCCGCCGCGCTGGTGCCCATGGTCACCTACGGCACGCATCCGGGCATGGTGGCTCCCGTGAATGGCAGCGTCCCGGCGCAGGGCGACGCGGTGTTCCAGAAGGCGCTGGCCTACATGGGCCTCAAGGCCGGCGAGCCGATCAGCAACGTGCCGGTCAACAATGTGTTCGTCGGCAGCTGCACCAACGGCCGCCTTTCGGATCTGCGCAATGCCGCGCGCGTGTTGCGCGGCCACAAGCTCGCCGAGGGCGTGAAGATGCTGGTGGTGCCCGGCTCGCAGAACGTGAAGCGCGCCGCCGAGGCCGAAGGGCTGGACCAGGTGTTCCTGGCGGCCGGCGCCGAGTGGCGCGAGAGCGGCTGCTCCATGTGCCTCGGCATGAATGGCGACCTCGTACCCGCCGGCCACTATTCCATCAGCACCAGCAATCGCAACTTCGAAGGCCGCCAGGGCGTGGGTGCGCGCACCCTGCTGGCCAGCCCTGAAACCGCCGCCGCTTCCGCCATCCGCGGCCGCGTCACCGATCCTCGCGAGTTCCCCAACTGACATGGCTGCCGTCAAAACCATTCGCTCCCGCACGGTGGTGCTGCCCACCAGCAACATCGACACCGACCAGATCATCCCGGCGCGATTCCTGACTTCGACTTCGAGGGACGGTTTCGGCAAAAACCTGTTCGCCGACTGGCGCTACGACGCCGCCGGCAATCCCAAAGCGGATTTCGCGCTCAACAAGCCCGAAGCGCGCGGAGCGCGCATCCTCGTGGCCGGACGCAACATCGGTTGTGGATCCTCTCGCGAGCACGCCGCCTGGGCGTTGCAGGACTTTGGCTTCGAGGCCGTGGTCAGCACCGAATTCGCCGACATCTTCCGCACCAACAGCCTCAAGAACGGCCTCGTTCCCGTGCTGGTCGACGAGAAAACCCACGCCTGGCTGCTCGCACACCCAGGCTCGGAACTGACCATCGACGTCGAGACCACGACGCTGAGCTTGCCCGACGGCACCGCCGTCAGCTTTCCGCTCGAGGGCTTCGCGCGCTACTGCCTGCTCAATGGCATCGACGAGCTCGGTTATCTGCTCGCCCAGGGCAGCGCGATCTCGGCGTACGAGCAGCGACACCGCTGAAGGCTCCCCAGTGAAAGCAAAAATTGCCGTCATCGCGGGCGACGGAATCGGCCCGGAAGTCGTCGCGCAAGGCGTGCGCGTGCTCGAGCGCGTTGCCGCGAAGTGCGGCCACGAATTGGAGTTGCGCCACTCGCCCTTCGGCGGCATCGCCATCGATCAAGCCGGCGATCCGCTGCCCCAGACCACGCTCGACGAATGCCTCGCGGCCGACGCCGTGTTGTTAGGCGCCATCGGCGGGCCGAAATGGGGTCCGTCGGCAGCCGTGCGTCCCGAACAAGGCCTGCTGCGCCTGAGGCGCGAGCTCGGCGTATTCGCCAACCTGCGGCCCGTGCAGTTGCATCCGGCCTTGCGCGACGCCTCGGTGCTCAAGCCCGAAGTCCTCGACGGCGTCGACCTCATCTTCGTGCGCGAGCTCACCGGCGGCATCTACTTCGGTGAGAAGAAGCGCGACAGGTTCAGCGCCAGCGACCTGTGCACGTATTCGGTGCCGGAAATCGAGCGCATCACGCGGGTCGCGGGCCGGCTCGCCATGCGCCGCCGACGCAAGGTCGTCTCCATCGACAAGTCGAACGTGCTCGAAACCTCGCGGCTGTGGCGCGAAGTCAGTGAGCACGTGATCAAGCGCGAGTATCCCGACGTGGCCCTCGAACACATGCTGGTGGACTCGGCCGCCATGCACCTGCTCAAGCGCCCGCGCGACTTCGACGTGCTGCTCACCGAGAACATGTTCGGCGACATCCTCACCGACGAGGCCTCGATGCTGGCCAGCTCGCTCGGGGTTCTGCCCTCGGCCTCCCTCGGCGCCGATCGGCGCGGGCTGTTCGAGCCCATCCACGGATCGGCGCCCGACATCGCCGGACGCGGCATCGCCAACCCGATCGGCACCATCCTGAGCGTGGCGTTGCTGCTGCGCTATTCGCTCGAACTGGAGCGCGAGGCCGAACTGGTCGAGCAGGCCGTGTATCGCTGCATCGCCAATGGTGCGCGTACGCCGGACATGGCCGAACACGGCCGGCCCGGGATAACCACGGCCGCGATGGGCGACGCGGTGCTGGCGGCGCTCGACTAGCCATTGCCGAGGGCCGTCGCAGGCCTCCGCCCGATTCTCTGGCCGCATGTCGAAATGCGGTGTTCCCAATCGACCAGGGAGAAACGCCTGCGCTGAAGGAGGATCCCATGCACCGCGTCGTCTCCCGAGATCAGTGGATTGCCGAAAGACAGAAGCTCCTGGCCGAGGAGAAGGATTTCACGCGGCGGCGTGACGCGCTGGCGGAGAAGCGCCGCGCCCTGCCCTGGGTGCGCGTCGACAAGCGCTATGAATTCGATTCCCCGCAAGGACGGGTGACGCTCGCGGACCTGTTTCGGGACAAGAGCCAACTTTTCGTGCAGCACGTGATGCAGGGTCCGGATCAGCCTCTACAATGCGTGGGCTGTGCGCTGGGAGTCGATGGACTTGAAAGTCTGCTGCCGCACCTGGAAAACCATGACGTATCGGTGGTCGCCGTCGCACGCGCGACCTTGGCGGAACTGAATGCGTTGCGCGACCGCATGGCCTGGAAGATTCCTTTCTATTCGTCGTTCGGCTCGGACTTCAATTACGACTACGGCGTGTCGTTCCGGCCCGAGGACCTGGCCGCGGGACGCGCCTGGTACAACTACGGCTACTGCAATCCGGGCATCGAGGACATCTCCGGCAACAGCGTGTTCCACAAGGACGAGTCCGGAACCATCTACCACACGTACTCGAACTACTCGCGCGGTGGCGAAGACTTCATGGCCATCTACCGCATCCTCGAGGCCACGCCCAAGGGCCGCAACGAGAACGGACCGCATTTCTCGCTCACCGACTGGGCCCGCCCGCACAACATGTATGGCCAGGGCGGCGAAGTCGCCGCCAACGGGCGCTTCACGCCGCCCGTTTCATGTTGCATGTGAGGGGCACATGGACCCCACACGACGTGATTTCCTCGCCTCCGGTGCCGCGGTGGCCGTGCCGTTTGCCGCGCGCGGCGCCAGCGCACGCCCGGGACCCGCGTCGCGACCGGGGTTGTTAGCCGGCAAGCGTGCGGTGGTTTACGGCGCCGCCGGTGCCATCGGTGGTGCCGTGTCGCGCGCCTTCGCACGCGAGGGCGCGCAGCTGTTCCTCGCCGGGCGCACCTTCGACAAGGTCGATGCGCTCGCTGGTGAATTGTCACAGGCCGGTGCCAGCGCGACCGCCGCCGCCGTGGACGCGCTCGACCGCACCGCCGTCGAGAAACATCTCGATGAGGTGGTGCGCGCGGCCGGCGCCATCGACATTTCCTTCAATCTCATCGACCTTGGCGGAGACCAGGGTCAGCCGCTCGCGGCGATGGCGCGCGAGGCATTCGCGTTGCCCATCGAGAACGCCATGCGCACCCACTTCATCACCGCCACTGCCGCGGCCCGCCACATGCAGAAGCGCGGCGGCGGCGTGATCCTCGCGCTCACTGCGCAGGTGGCGCGCAAGCCCTACGTGGCCAGCGGCGGATTTGGCGTGGCCTGCGCGGCGATCGAGGGGCTGTGGCGTCAACTCGCCATCGAGCTCGGCCCTGATGGCATCCGCCTGATCACGCTGCGCTCTTCGGGTTCGCCGGATGCGCCCGGCGTGGCCGCGGCCATTACCGCACACGCCAAGGCGGCCGGCGTGACGCTGGAAGCATTCGAGGCGCGCATCGCCGAGAAGACCATGCTCAGGCGCATGCCGAAAATGGCGGAGATCGCCAATGCCGCCGTGCTGGCGGCCTCCGACCAAGCCAGTTCCATCACAGCCGCGGTGCTCAATTGCACCTGTGGGGAGATAGCAGATTGAAAATGCGCACCCTGTTGCCCTGCTTTGTGTTCGCCTTGCCATTGAGCTCCGGTGCAGCGACGGCACAAAAGGACTTCCCGCCACTGCTGGTCGAGTCGCAGGAAACCGCGGCGGCACTCGAGGCGGCGCCCGAACATTTGCGCCCCGACGCCGGCGTCTACGTCCTCAGTTCCATGGGGTACCGCCGTGTTCGCCAGAGCCGCAACGGCTTCAACTGCCTCATCGAGCGCGAACTCCCGGGCGCGTTCGAACCGCGCTGCTTCGACGCCGAAGGGAGCGCGACGTTGCTGCCGGTCATCTTCTTCCGCGCCGAACTGCGCTCGCGCGGCGCGACCCGCGCGTACATCGACCGCGAGGTCAAGGAGCGCTTTCAGCAAGGTGAATTCATGGCGCCGCGCCGCGTGGGTATCTGTTACATGCTGTCCACGCGCAACGCAGTCGTCGAGGGCGGAAAACTCGCGCGGGTCGGTCCGCGCCTGTTGTTCTACGCGCCTAACATCAGCAATGCGGATCTCGGCACCACACCGGATCTCGAGTCGCGCATGATGGTCGTCGACGAGGCCAGCGCCTCCGCCATGATCGTGGTGCCCGTGACGTCGGCGCGTCGTACGCGCACCAACTACCTCTCGCCGGACGACATGTCGCCACTGTCACGATCGCAGGATGAGGCGATCGCGGAATCCGGCCCCAGGGACGCGATCGGCGGCCAGAAGCAGGCCACGTGCAGCCTGAATCAGGCCGAAGAATGCACTGTCGACAAGGCAGACCAGTAGCCGGTCTCAGCCCAGCGACTTGACGCCATTGGGAGTATCACCCGCGTGCCAATTCGCTGAGGCCCACTTCAAGATCCCGCAGCAGGTCCTCGGGGGACTCGATGCCGATCGACAGGCGCAGCAATCCATCGACCAGGCCGGCCGCGGCGCGCGCTTCTGGCGCCATCGCGGCATGCGTCATGGTCGCCGGGTGAGCCACGAGGCTCTCGACGCCGCCCAGCGACTCCGCCAGCGAGAAGAGCTCCAGCGCCTCGGAGAAGCGCTTGGCGCCGTTGACGCCGCCCGCCACTTCCAGGGTGACGATGGCCCCGAACCCGGTCTGCTGTCGCTTCGCGATGTCGTGCCCCGGATGGCTCGGAAGGCCGGGGAAGTACACGCGCCTCACGTTTTTCTGGCCGGCGAGATATTCGGCCACGGCCTGGGCATTGCGGCCGTGTTCGCGCAGTCTCACGTGCAGCGTGCGCAGTCCGCGCAGCGTGAGGTAACTGTCGAAGGCCGAGCCGGTGAGCCCGAGGCAATTTCCCCACCAGCCTAACTGCTCGGCCAGCTCCGCAGTCTTCGCAATGACCGCGCCGCCGACCACGTCGCTGTGGCCATTGATGTACTTGGTGGTCGAATGCACCACGATGTCGGCGCCGAGATCCAACGGTCTCTGCCAGCCGGGCGAAAGAAAGGTGTTGTCCGCCATCACCAGCGCACCGATGGCGTGGGCGCGCTGCGCGATGTCGGCAATGTCGGTGATGCGCAGCAGCGGATTGCTGGGAGTCTCGATCCACACCATGCCCGCAGGCTTCGACAGCGCGGCCTGCACGGCTGCAGCATTGCCGAAGTCGACGAAATCCACCTGCAGCTCACCGCGCTTGTGCCACGCGGTCAGCAGTCGAAACGTGCCGCCATAACAATCGTGCGGCGCGACGATACGCGCGCCCACCGGCAGCAGGTGTCCCACCAGGGTGATCGCACCCATGCCCGAACCCGTGATGACCGCGCCGGCGCCGCCTTCGAGATCCGTGAGCGCTTCGGCGAGCAGGTCGCGCGTGGGATTTCCCGAACGGCTGTAGTCGTATTTGCGCTTGTCGCCGAAGCCACGAAAGGCATAGGTCGACGACAGGTGCAGCGGCGGCACCACGGCCCCCGTCACGTCGCAGTTCTCGAGGCCCGCGCGCACGGCGCGGGTGTCCTGGGTCAAGTTCGTCATCCGGGGGTTCCTGCCAATTCTTTCAAGACAATGCTTCGTTCAATACATGGGCGAAGATCGGTGCCAGGCGCCGGTTCTCTTTCAAGAAGGCATCGTGGCCATAAACCGAAGAGATTTCGTGCAGCTCGGCGTTGGGCAAGCGCGCCACCATGGCGCGCATGTCGGCCAGCGGCACCAGTTGGTCCTCACGCACCGCGATCGCGGTAACCGGCGCGAAGATGCGCGCGGCATCGACGCGGTGCAGGTCGATGGACTCCGACAGGCACACGAATGATTCGGGTCGATAGGTCCTGGCGTATTCCGCACCGCGGGCGAACAGGTACTCCTCCACCGGCAACTGGAAGCTGTCGTCGTCCTTGCGACGTGGCGCGCCGCCAAAGCGCGCGGCGAATTCCTCGGCGCTGCGATACGTGGCCATGGCCAGCGCGCGCGCCAACTCGAGGCCCTTCGCTGGATTCCCGGACTCGATGGCGAACTTGACGATCCGCCGTTGCACCACGCGCCAGGCGCTGGCCATGGGATGCGCGCGATCCGCGGCGCTGATCACGATGAGGCGCGCCACGCGGTCGGGGTAACGCTCGCCGAATGCCAGCGCCACCATGCCGCCGTATGAGGCACCGGCAATCGCGCGCAGGCTGGTGATGCCGAGATGATTGATCAGGCGCAGCAGCAGCTCGGCCTGGTCGTAGGCGGAGATGCTGGGAAATGCCGCGCCATCACGAGGTCCGGTGGAATCGGCGCTGGCGCCCAGGTAGTCGAAACTCAGGATCCGAAAGCTCTGTGTGTCGAGCGCCAGGCCGGGGCCCACAACTTCGTGCCACCAGCCGCCGCGCGGCTCCTCCGGCTGCCAGACGCGTCGCGTGGCGGAGATTCCGCCCATCGCCACGATCACCGGAGCGCCGGCAGGTCCCGTGAGGCGCCACGCGAGGGAAACCGATTCGAGAGTGCCGCCGAAATGCAGCTTGATCTCGCCCGGTACCGCCAGCACGCCCTCGCGCATCTGCGTCTGTGTACCGGTCGAAGCGCTGGCGGCGCCGTCATTGCGGAAAACTTGTTTGTCGTTCGTCATCCCATGCTCCAACACATACTCAGTGAGCACTCGGGATGAGCAGCCATGCATCGCACGGCACCGGGCAGCCGTGCCGGCCGCCGCAGTTCGCTCATCTGCCGGAATCTTTCGACTCCGCAGGAGTTGGCACCTTTCCGCTTGGCGGCGGTTGCCCCGGCTTCTTCGGGCCCAATCCCTCAGCCGGTCTCGATGAGTGCGCGGATTCTATGAGGCGGATCACGCGTCCGCAAGGACTTGGGCTTGATTTTCCGCGCGCCGGCGCGTCTAATGCGCCACCGTATTAACGCGTTAGTACATTAGTTCATGAAGCAGCACCGCAACGTCACCGCCCGCCAGGAGGCGCTCTCGGAACGCAGCCTGTTCGCGGCCGTGCTGACGCTGAAAACCGTCGACGAGTGCCGCGCGTTCTTCCGCGACCTGTGCACGCCGGCCGAGTTGCAGGCCATCGCGGACCGCTGGGCCGTCGTGGAGTGGCTGCAAAAGGGACTGCCCTACCGCGAGATTCATCGCATCACCGGCGTCAGCGTCACGACCATCGGTCGCGTGGCGCGTTACCTGGCGGATGGCAACGGCGGATATGCGCTGGCCGTCAACCGGCAGCAGCGCCACGCCTGAGAGCCCCGGCCCGGGTACGCGCCCGGCCTGATCAACACAGATTTCCGCCTATGAAACCAAACGACAAAGACCAGCGTCTCAAACTCGCCGTGCAGAAGTCCGGCCGGCTTACCGACCCGTCGCTCGATCTGCTCAAGAACTGCGGCCTCAAGCTCTCGCGCGGCCGCGATCAGCTCATGGGATTCGGCGAGAACATGCCGCTGGACGTGCTGTTCGTGCGCGACGACGACATCCCGGACCTGGTGCAGGAAGACGTCTGCGACCTGGGGCTGGTGGGACGCAACGTGATCGAGGAAAAGCGCCTGGAGCTCAGCGCGCGCGGCCACACGCCCAGCTTCACCGAGCTGCGCACGCTCGACTTCGGCCGTTGCCGGCTTTCGCTGGCGGTGCCGGAGGGATTCAGCTACGAGAGCGTACGTTCGGTGGCGGGCAAGCGCATCGCCACTACCTACCCGTTCACGCTCGGGCGTTTCCTGAAAGAGCGCGGCATCACCGCGGACATCGTCACGCTGTCCGGCGCCGTGGAAATCGCACCGCGGCTCGGGCGCGCCGACCTGATCTGCGACCTGGTGTCGACCGGTTCCACGCTGCAGGCCAATCACCTGACCGAGGTCGAGACCGTGCTGCAGAGCCAGGCGCTGCTGATCCGCACGCCGGTCGAACTACCGGAGCCCAAGCAGGAATGGGTCGATCGCCTGTTGCTGCGCATCGACGGCGTCCAGCAGGTGCGCGAGAGCAAGTACATCATGCTGCACGCACCGCGTTCGGCGCTGCCCGAAATCCGCCGGCTGCTGCCGGGCAGCGAATCGCCGACCATCATTCCGCTCGAGGGCTCCAACGACAAAGTGGCCGTTCACGCCGTGTGCCGCGAGAACGTGTTCTGGGAGACGCTCGAGAGCCTCAAGAAGGCCGGCGCCAGCGCGTTGCTGGTGCTGCCCGTTGAAAAGATGCTGGTCTGAATGAAGGTCATCGAGTGGAAGTCCGCCGATCCCGAGGCGCGACGCGCGGCGCTGAGCCGCCCGTCGGCGGGCGGCCGCGAGGACGTCTTCCGCCAGGCGGCCGAGATCATTGCTGCCGTACGCGCCGAGGGCGACACGGCCGTGCGCCGCTGCACGCAGAAATTCGGCGGTCCCTCGCTCGAGCAGCTGCAGGTGAGCCCGGCGGAGTTTCGCACCGCGCGCGCGGCGCTGGGCGCGCGCGAGATCGCGGCGCTGGAGCGCGCGGTGACCAACGTCACGCGTTTCCACGAGGCGCAGCTCCCGCAACCGCTGTCCGTCGACACCATGCCGGGCGTGCGCTGTGAACGCATCACGCGGCCGATCAACAGCGTCGGCCTGTACGTGCCTGCCGGCTCCGCGCCGCTGCCCTCGACCGCCATCATGCTCGCGGTGCCGGCGCGAATTGCAGGGTGTCCCATGCGCGCCATTGCCAGTTCGCCCGATCGCGAGGGCAAGCTGCACGCGGCCGTATTGGTCGCGGCCGAGCTCTGCGGCGTCGAGACCGTCTACAAGATGGGCGGTCCGCAGGCCATTGCCGCCCTCGCCTTCGGCACGGACACCGTGCGTAAAGTGGACAAGATTTTCGGTCCCGGCAGCGCCTGGGTGACGGCTGCCAAACAACTGGTGGCCGGCGACCCGGACGGCGCCGCCATCGATCTGCCCGCGGGTCCGTCCGAAGTGCTGGTGATCGCCGACGATTCCGCCAACGCCAGTTTCGTCGCGGCGGACCTGCTGGCCCAGGCCGAGCACGACGTGATCGCGCAGGTCATCCTCGTCACCACGTCGGCCGCGCTGGCCCGCGCGGTGAACACCGAGCTGGAGGCGCAGAGTGCCACGCTGTCGCGCCGCGACATCGTCAAGCAATCCATGGCAGGCAGCCGTTGCATCCTGGTCGACGACCTCGACACGGCCATGCGCGTTTCGAATGAATACGCGCCCGAACACCTCATCATCCAGACGCGCGAGCCGCGCACCCTGTTGCGCAAGGTCGAATGCGCGGGTTCGGTGTTCCTCGGTGAATGGTCACCGGAATCCATGGGCGACTATTGTTCGGGGACCAATCACGTCCTGCCGACCTCCGGTTACGCGCGCAGCTACAGTGGCGTGTCGCTGCGCGACTATCAGAAAGCGATCACCGTGCAGGAGCTCAGCGCCGAAGGTCTGCGCGCGCTCGGGCCTACGGCCGTGACGCTCTCGGGCATGGAAGGGCTGGATGCGCACGGCAATGCCGTCAGGGTCCGGCTCGACGCACTGGCCAGGGGAGCGGCATGAGCATTCTCGCGCTGGCTCGCCCCGAGATCGTGGCCCTCAAGCCCTATGCGCACGCCAGCTGGGATCCGGCTTTCGATCGGCTGCACGCCAATGAATTGCCGTGGCGTGCCGAGACCGATCGCTCCCAATCTGGTCTCAATCGTTATCCCGAGCCGCATCCGCATGAGCTCGCCGCGAAACTGGCCGGGTTGTACGGCGTGGCGCCGGCGCAGCTGCTGCCGGGACGTGGTAGTGACGAATCCATCGACCTCGTGGTGCGTGGCTTCTGCCGCGCCGGTGTCGACAACGTGATCATCTGTCCGCCCACCTTCGGCATGTACTCGGTGGCCGCACGCATCCAGGGCGCCGAAGTGCGCGAGGTTCCGCTGAATCGCGACCGCGGTTTCGCGCTGGACACGGACCGCGTGCTGGCTGCCTGCGATGCCCACACGCGCATCGTGTTCCTGTGCAGTCCTAACAATCCCACCGGGAACTCCATGAATCCGGCCGACGTCGAGCGGCTGCTCGGCGCGCTTGCCTCGCGGGCTCTGGTCGTGGTCGACGAGGCCTACATTGAATTCTCGGGCGATGTGTCGCTCACGCAGGCGCTGGCGCGCTTTCCCAATCTGGTCGTGTTGCGCACCCTGTCCAAGGCACTGGGACTGGCCGGCGCGCGCGTGGGCTCGCTGATCGCGGCGCCCGAGATCGTCGCGCTGCTCGCGAAGGTCATTCCGCCCTATTCCATTCCGCAGCTCACCATCGAGACCGTATTCGCCACGCTGTCGCCCGCGCAGCTCGCCATCCAGCGCGAACGCGTGTCCCAGGTGCGCGCCGAACGCGAGCGCGTGCGCACGGCGCTGGCCGGTAAATCATCGCTGATCCGCGTCTGGCCCAGCGTCGCGAACTTCCTGCTCGCGGACTTTCGCGATGCAGAGGCCGCGCTGGCCGCGGCGCGCGCTGCAAAATTGTTGATCCGTGACATGCGCGGCGTGTCGCCGCACAGCCTGCGAATATCCGTGGGCACTCCCGAACAGAACGACCGACTCATCCGGAGCCTCGCGTGAGCGCAGCCAAGATACTTTTCGTCGACCGCGATGGCACGCTGATCGAGGAACCACCCGATGAGCAGGTGGACTCGGTGGAAAAGATCCGCTTCATGCCGGGCGTATTCGAGGCGCTGCGCGCGGCGCGCGCCGCGGGTTTCCGGATCGCCATGGTCACGAACCAGGACGGGCTGGGCAGCGCCAGCTTCCCGCAGATCGCCTTCGACGTGCCGCACCAGTTCATGCTCGACGCGTTCAGCTCGCAGGGCATCGAGTTCGACGCGGTGTTCGTATGCCCGCATCGCAAGAACGATGGCTGCGACTGCCGCAAGCCCAGGATCAAGCTGGTCGAAGGCTATGTGCGCGAGCAGGCCGTGGACCTCGGCGCCAGCGCCATGATCGGCGATCGCGACACGGACCTGGAATTTGCGAACAACCTCGGCGTGCGCGGCCTGCGCGTGCGCCGCCACGGTACGGCCGATGAAACCTGGCCTGCCATCGTGCGCACGCTGACGGCGCGCCGCGCCCGGATCAAGCGCAAGACCAAGGAGACCGACATCGATGTCGCGGTGAACCTGGACGCCACCGGCCCTGTCAAGATCGTCACAGGTATCGGCTTCTTCGATCACATGCTCGAGCAGCTCGCCAAGCACGGTGGTTTCGCGCTCGACCTGAATTGCAATGGCGACCTCGAGATCGACGAGCATCACACCGTCGAAGATTGCGCGCTGGCGCTGGGCGAAGCGCTGCGCGCTGCGCTCGGCGCCAAGCTCGGCATCGCGCGCTATGGATTCGTGCTGCCGATGGACGAGGCCCAGGTGCGCGTGGCCATCGATCTGTCGGGGCGCGCCTTCGGCGTGTTCGAAGGCAAGTTCTCACGTGAAGCCGTCGGTGGCCTGCCCACCGAGCTGGTGCCGCATTTCTTCCGCTCGCTGGCCGAGAGCCTCAAGGCGGCGCTTCATGTCACCATCACGGGTGAGAATACCCACCACATGATCGAAGCCTGCTTCAAGGGAGTCGGCCGTGCCCTGCGCCAGGCGTTTCGCCGCGAGGGTGAGGAGCTGCCGTCGACCAAGGGTCTGCTATGACGCCTGTCAACGTCGTCATCATCGACAGCGGCGGGGCCAACATCGCGTCCCTGCGCGCCGCACTGAGCCGCCTTGGGGCCGATTCCGTGGTCACGACCGATCACGGCGTGATCCGGCGCGCGGAACGAGTGCTGCTGCCGGGCGTGGGTTCGGCCCACGACGCCATGTCGCGCCTGCGCATCGCGGGCCTCGACCAGGTCATTCCGCAGCTCAAACAACCCTTGTTAGGCATCTGCCTGGGCATGCAGATCCTGTTCGAACGCTCCGAGGAAGGTCCGGCCAATTGCCTGGGCGTGATTCCCGGTTCCATCGACAGGCTGCGGCACGCTCCGGGGCTCCCGGTGCCGCACATGGGCTGGAACCAGATGACGCCGGTGCGGCCGGATCCGCTGCTGGACGGCATCAGCAGCCTCGATTACGTGTACTTCGTGCACGGCTTCGCCGCGCCCACTTCCGTGGCGACGGTCGCGATCACCGACTACGGCGCGGCTTTTACCGCGGTGGCCCGCCGCGACAACTTCTGCGGCACGCAGTTCCACCCCGAACGATCGGGCGTGGTGGGCGCGCGCATCCTGGCCAATTTTCTGAAGGCGTCATGATTCTCATTCCCTCCATCGATCTGCGTGCCGGCCGCTGCGTGCGTCTCCTCAAGGGCGACTTCGACCAGGAGACGCGCTACGACCTCGAGCCTCACGAACTGCTGCAGCGATATCGCGCGCTCGGTGCCAGCTGGCTGCACGTCGTGGATCTCGACGGCGCCAAGGACGGCCGCCTCGCGAATCGCAGCGTCATCATCCGGCTGGCCTCGCAGAAGGCCCTGCACGTGCAGGTGGGCGGAGGCGTGCGTTCGAAAGCCGTGGTCGACGACCTGCTGCGCAATGGCATCGATCGCGTCATCGTCGGCAGCGCCGCGGTGGAGAAACCCGCCGAGGTCCAGGCCTGGCTGAAACAATACGGCACCGAGAAAGTGGGACTCGCCTTCGACATCCGTCACGTCGGCGGCGTACCGCGCGTGCTCACGCGCGGCTGGACCAAGGAATCGAAGCTTTCGCTCTGGGAGGCCATCGATTCCTACCTGCCGCATGGCCTGAAGCATGTGCTGTGCACGGACGCCGAGCTCGACGGCGCGCTGCAGGGGCCGGCCGTCGCGCTCTACCAGGAATTCACCACGCGCTATCCGCAGCTGCAATTGCAGGCCTCGGGTGGCGTGCGCAACGCGGCCGACCTGCACGCGCTCGCCGGCGCCGGCAGCGCCGCCGCCATCAGCGGCAAGGCGCTGCTCGAAGAGTTGATCAAACCAGCGGAGTTACGACCATTCTTGCCAAACGCATCATCCCCTGCCTCGACGTCCGCGACGGCCAAGTCGTAAAAGGCATTCGCTTCCGCGATCACCAGATCGTGGGCGACATCCTCGTGCTCGCCGAGCGTTATCGCAACGAGGGCGCGGACGAGGTGGTGTTCTACGACATCACGGCGAGCCCCGAGGGTCGCAGCGTGGACCGCAACTGGGTGCGGCGCGTGGCCGAGGTGCTCGACATTCCGTTCTGCGTGGCCGGCGGCATCCGCTCCGTCGAAGATGCGGAAGCCGTGCTCAACGCCGGCGCCGAAAAGATTTCGATCAATTCGCCGGCGTTGACCAATCCCGGCCTCATCGAGGAGCTGGCTTCGCGCTTCGGTTCCCAATGCGTGGTCATCGGCATCGACAGCGCCAACGTCAAGGACGGATACCGCGTGTTCCAGTTCACGGGCGATCCGAATCGTTCGCGTAATTCCGGTCGCGACACGCTTGCCTGGGTGCGCGAGGTCCAGGAACGCGGCGCCGGCGAGATCGTACTCAACTGCATGACCAGCGACGGCGTGCGCCGCGGGTACGATGTGGCGCAGCTGAAGGCCGTGCGCGACATATGCAACGTGCCGCTGGTGGCTTCCGGCGGCGCCGGCGCACCCGAGCACTTCGTCGATGTATTCGAGAAAGCCAAGGTGGACGCAGCGCTTGCGGCCAGCGTGTTCCATGCCGGCACGATCGCCATTCCGGATCTCAAAACCACGCTGGCCGCCTCCGGCATCGAGGTGCGGTTGTGAGCCTCGAGATCGAAAAGCTCGACTTTGCCAAAGGCGACGGACTGCTTCCGGCCGTCGTCCAGGATGCCGACTCGGGCGCCGTGCTCATGCTGGGCTACATGAACCGGGAGGCACTGGAGCAGACCCTCGCGCGCAAACGCGCGGTGTTCTATTCCCGCAGCAAGCACAGACTGTGGGAGAAAGGCGAAACCACCGGGCACACGCTCGACGTCGTGAACATTGCGACCGACTGCGACAACGACACGTTGTTGGTCACCGCGCGCCCGCGCGGCCCCGCCTGCCACAACGGCACCCTGACCTGCTTCGGCGACGAGCCGCGCAGCGCCGCCGCCAACATCGCCTTCCTGGCCAAGCTCGAAGCCATCATCGCGCAGCGCGCCGCCGACAAGCCCGAGGCCAGCTACACCGCACGCCTGCTCGAAAAAGGCATTTCACGCGTGGCGCAGAAGGTCGGTGAGGAAGGCGTCGAGCTGGCGCTGGCCGGTGTGAACGACACCGAGCAGAAGGTGGTCGAGGAATCCGCGGACCTGTTCTTCCACACGCTGGTCCTGCTGCGCGCGCGCGGCGTACCGCTGGAGCGCGTGATTCGCGAGCTCGAAACCCGGCACCGGAAGTAGCTCGATGCAGGATTCACCGGTTGTCGTCGTGCAGGCGCAACTCGAATTCGGGCAGATCCGGCGCGTGCATTTCGTGCGCCCCTGAACCCTCGCCGAGTCGGCACTCCGCAAAGACAAGTCCGGAGCACGGCCAGTCCCTTTTTTTATCCGCAATGATCCGTGCGGAGGCGCGCCCGCGACGGACGGGCCAGTCTTGGCCGCATGGCCTCCATGCGTCGACGTCTCATCCTCGGCTGCGTCCCCCTGCTCGCGCTGCTCGGCCTGGCCGCGCGGGCGGTGGTCGCGTTGGACGAAGCTCCAGACACACCTGCGCAGCAGTCTTCGGCACTCAAGGCATTCCTGGAGCCCTGGTTCGCCAGTAAGGACGGCAAGGAACCGCTCCAGGATCCTGAGTACCGGCAGGCAATGCGCGTGCAATGGCGCCTGTCGGTCGAAGCCAAGTACTTCCAACTGGTCTGGAGACTCGAGTTCCCGGCAGACCTGACCGACCGGTTGTACGACCTGCTGGTCGATCACATTTTCGAGAGCCTCGATAACCCGACCTACTCGGTCAGCACACCCGAATACCAGGCGCTGAAACGCAAACAGGATGGTGAGCTGGCGGCGCTCATCGGCGAACACCGGCTAGCGCAGTTTCAGGAATACGAAGAAACCTTTGCGTATCGGAATGAAGTGAACCGGCTGCAATATCACTTTGTCCGCGGTACCGAAGTCCTGCGCGACGACCAGGTCGACGCGATGATTGCCATCCTCAGCGACGCCGGACAGCTGCAGGCGAAGTCCCGCGAGCTCCGCCGCCAACGCGACGCGCGCGTTCTTGAAGCGGCCGCGACGGTGCTGGCGCCAGCGCAACACGCGGCACTCGCTGCGAGTATCCGGCGGGAGCAGGTGCATTGGGAGTTGCTGGAGATTGCGCGCGAAATCGTGCCGGCGGGAAAGACAGCCGTTGCGCGCGATCCTCACGCGACAACGGGCTACTTTCTGGTCGGGACGAACGACGACAGTTTGGTGAAGGACCCCGACTACCGGCGTGTCTGGCACGAGGAGAAACGACTGGAGGTCGAGTCCACGTACGTCGACGTGCCAGGGTTACTGAAGCTCTCGCCCGAGCTCACCGATCGATTCTTCAGTTTGCTGGTCAATCAGCAGCTCAGGCGCGTCGAGATGCCCACGAACAGCGCTGCTGGCTATGAAGACAGGATGCGCCAGGAGGAATCGCGAGCTGACGACGCTGCTGGGTGAATCCAATTACGCCAGGTTTCGTGAGTTTCAAGACTCCTATACCCAACGCCACCTGGTGAAACATCTGCGGGTCGCCATCGGTGCCGGGACTGATTCATTGCGCGAGGATCAGGTCGAGAAGCTGATTTCGATCCTGTGCGATGCCGACGAGCAGATGCAGCGCGCGGGATCTGCATCGAATTTCATTTTCATGACGAAGGCCATGCGGCAACGCCAGATGGAACTGGCCCGCCAACGCGACGCGCGCATTCGTGAATCGGCCGCGCCAATCCTTACGCCGCGGCAGTTCGCCGCACTCGATGCCTGGATCCGTTGGGACCTGGCGCTCTAGATCAGCAACTCTTCCGCCGGCGCGCGCAAGTTGTAGCTGGATGACATGGCACGCCCATAGGCGCCCGCCGTTGCGATCAGCAGCACGTCACCCGAGTGGCATTCGGGCAGCAGCCGGTCGTGGCCGAGGAAGTCCGAGCTCTCGCAAATGGGCCCCACGACATTGGCGGACACGTTGGCCGGCTCACCGTAGCGCGTGAGATTCACGATGTCGTGATGCGCGCCATACAGCGCGGGACGGATCAGCGAGTTCATGCCGGTGGCCACGCCCACGTAACGAATGCCGCTCTTGACCTTGGTCTGCGTCACGCGCGCCAGCAGCACGCCGGCGTTCGCGACGAAGTAACGGCCCGGCTCCAGCCACAATTCGACGCCCGGCAGTGCGCTCTTCACCTTCGCCAGCGCCTCGTCGAGGCGCTTCAGGTCGAGCTCACGGCCTTCGATGCGATCCGGCACGCCGAGACCGCCACCCACGTCGATATATTTGACGTCGGGGAACCGCTTGACGAGTCCGACGAGCACCGAGCCCACCTGCGTCCAGTTCTCCACGTCGAACACGCCGCTGCCGGCATGCGCATGCAGGCCGCGAATGGAGACACCGCCCAGCTGCGCGAGACGCGCGACTTCGTCCAGCTCCTCCACGGGAATGCCGAACTTGGACTGCGCACCGGCGGTCTTCACATGATGATGGTGTCCACGGCCGATGCCCGTATCGATGCGCAGGAATACGCTCTTTCCCTCGAAGGCTTCCAGCCAGTGCTGCAGCACGAACAGGTTGTCGATGGTGACGTGCACACCCAGCGCCAGCGCGCGCTCGTACTCGGCGCGCGGCGCGAAGTTGGGCGTGAACAGGATGCGGTCGGGTTTGATGCCGGGAACGGACTCGAGCACGCGCTCGATCTCCGCCAGCGAAACGCAATCGAAGCCAATGCCCTGCCCGGCCAGCTTGCGCAGGATCTCCGGATGCGGATTGGCCTTGAGCGCATACAACGCACGGCCGATGGACGTGAGGCTGGAAATCGATTTTGCGGCCGCCCCCACCTGTCCGAGGTCGTAGACGTAGGCGCTGTCGCGCTGGGCCAATGCGTCTAACAAAGTGTCACGCCTGGCCGCCCACCAGGGCAGTGAGCGCATGGCCACGCCTTCAGGCTTGGCAAACAGCTTTTCCCAGGTCGGCCCGAGAACGGGATCGCCCGGCAGCGGGCGGATCAGCAGGTCGTGCAGCTGCTCGACCAGGCGATCGCCCTGATTCTCGTCCACCACGAAGGTGAAATTGAGATCGTTGGCCGCCTGGCTGAGCATGTAGACCTTCTGCTCCTCGAACAGCGCGAAGGCGTCGCCCAGCTTGTGCAGGATGGCGCGGATGTTGCGCCCCACCAGCGAGACGCTGGCGCAGGGTCCGATGACGCGCACAGTCGAGAGCGCGCTCAGGTCGCGCTGCAAAGCCGCCAGCAATCCACCATCCAGGGTATTGGCCGCCGGATCCAGCGACACGGTGACGTTGGTTTCGGAAGTCGAAACCAGGTCCACCGACATGCCGTGTTGCTTGAACACGGCGAAGGCGTCGGCCATGAAGCCCACCTGGTGCCACATGCCCGGGCTGTCCAGCGAGATCAGCGTGATGCCCTTGCGATTGCAGACCGCCTTCACCTGCGCCGCATCGCCCTGCGCCTCACCGGTGATCAGAGTTCCCTCGAGGTCCGGGCTCTGCGTGGCATACACATATAAAGGTATCTGGTACTGCCGCGCCGGCAGCAGGCAGCGCGGATGCAGCACCTTGGCGCCGCTGGTCGCGATTTCCTGCGCTTCGTCGTAATGCAGCGCGCGGATCAGGCGCGCCGTGGGCGTGGCACGCGGATTGGCACTGAACATGCCGGGCACGTCGGTCCAGATCTCGATGGCGCGCGCGCGGATCTTGGCGCCGAGATAGGACGCCGAGGTGTCCGAGCCGCCGCGCCCCAGCAGGCAGGTATTGCCCTCGCTGTCGCGCGCAATGAATCCCTGCGTGAGGACCACGGGTGTCGCGGCGTCGAGCTTCTGCTCGAGGGCCGCATCGGGCGCGAACGAGCAAGTGGCGGACAGCACCGAGGCCTTGGCGGAGGCACCGCGAGCTTCGGCCGACAGCATGTCGCGGGCATCCATCCAGGTGACGTCGATGCCCTGCGACCGGAGGAAACGCGCACCGATTTCGGTGGCCATGAGCTCGCCGTTGGCCATGATGCGCGCGCGCGTACGGTCCGACAGCTCGCCCACCAGCGCGATGCCGCTGGACATCTGGCGCAACTCGTCGAAATAGCCCTGCAGCTGCGGGCTGACCGCCAGGCCCAGCTCGGTAGTTAGCTGGCGGTGCCGCTCCTCGATGGCCTTCAGGGCTTCGTCGGGCTTGCCGGCAACCGCCGCGGTCAGCAGTTTTTCGAGGCCATCGGTGATCTTGCTGATGGCCGAATGAACCACCAGCACGCGGTGGCCCGCCTCCAGGCGGCGCTTGACCACCAGCGCGATGTTGCGCCAGTTGGCGAGCGAAGAAACGCTGGTGCCGCCGAACTTGACGACCACCCAGCGCGATGCAGATCGCGCGGACATGCGCTGAACCCCTGTTGCCGTAACCGGCAACAACTCACTGTGTTTATGGAACTAGCAAGGAATCGAGCCTCTGAGACCGGAGGTCTCAGCGCTCGTCGTCTTCGAAAGTGTCTTTCAGGTCTTTTTCGAGCTGGCGCTCCGCCAGCACTTCTTCGAGACGACTCCAGGCCGCTTTGCCGACCTTTTTTGTCCCTGGTTGCTGACGAACCCGCCGGTCAACTTTGTCGAGGATGCGGTCGTAGTCGGTGTTGTCTTCCGCCTCGGCCAGGAATTCTTCGTCCAAATCGAAGTTTTCGTTATCCCGTTCGGACATCGCCCTTCCGCCAAAAAATATGCCAAAAACACTTCAAAAACAGTGAGTTGCCGCCCCGGAGGGGCGGCAATGAGGCTGCGAACTATAGCCGAATCGCGCCACTTATCAACTGCGCCGGAATTGGGCACCCGGCACCGCTGGAACGGCCGAAATGGGCGCCCCGACGCCCAGGTTCAAGCCCTGGGCGGCATTGCCCCGGGAGCACGCCACCTCGAGCACCTCGAAAGAGTTGATGAGTCCCAGGTACTCGCCCTTCGCGGCATCGCCGTAGGTACGTCGCAGTGGCAGGCGCAGGCCACCGATGTGGATGGTGGGGCTGGACAGCGCCACCACGGTCGCGGCACCGATGTTCGATATGAGGTTGCCGAATCGATCCACGGCCACCACCACACCAGACACACCGCCGTCGGCGCGCGGCGTCGTGGTGGGCCATCCGCTCTGGTCGATGGCGTCGACTTCGTCGCCCAGATCCGCCGGATCGCAACGTCCCGACGCGATGGCGGCCGCGAGTGGCGCAAAAATATCGCGCCCATGGAACGTGGCACTGACATCGCTGACGCCAAACTGCACCAGGCGCGTATTGTCGATGCGTATCACGCGGTCGATCTGTCCGCGCACCGCCAGCGGCGCCAGCAAGCCGTTGTCGGGCGCCAGCAATGCCTGCTCGTTCGACAGCGCCACGAGCAGCGCTCGCGGAGTTCCAACGCCGGGGTCGACCACCGCCACGTGCGTGGTGCCCGCCGGAAAATAGCGCAGAGCTCCGGCCAGCCAGAAGCCGGCTTCCACCGGTTGAAACGCGCTGACGTCATGCGCCATGTCGACGAACCTGAGCTGTGCCGCATGCGCCAGCATCACGCCCTTCATGATGCCGACGAAGGGCTCACGCAAACCGAAGTCGGTGGTTAGCGTGACCAGCCCATTGGCGCGAAATGCTGCCATGGAAAGTCCCCTATCCGTACACTGCGCGACCATGTCGCCATCGCCCGAAGCTGTCAATCATCCCCGCGCCACAGGCGCAACGTTATTGCTGCTGTGTGCGTGTTTTCTGCTCAGCGGAATCGCCGCCCTCATCTATCAAACCGCCTGGACTCGCCAGTTCGCCATCGTTTTCGGCACTTCGGAGCTCGCGGTCGCCACCGTGCTGGCGGCATACATGGGCGGTCTCGCGCTGGGTGCCTGGTTGGCGGAGCGGTTTCTGCCGCGCGTGACGCGACCGGTGCTGACCTACGCGTTGCTCGAGCTCGGCATCGCCCTGGGCGCGATGTTCGCGGTTCCGTTTCTGCTGTGGTTGGCGAACCTCGCCCTGGTCGCGCTGTTCGGCGGGCAACCCTCGCCGCCCGACAGCGATCACGCCGGCACCACTCTCTTCTATCTGGTGAGCGCCTTCGCGGCACTGGCGTTGCCGACCACCCTGATGGGCGCCACGCTGCCCATGCTGGCGCGCTATGCGGTTGCCGAAGAAGCGCAGATTGGCCGCCGCATCGGGCTGCTCTACGCCACGAACACGGCGGGCGCCGTTTGCGGCGCGCTGCTGACCGCCTTTTTTCTGCTGCCCGAGCTCGGCCTGACGCACACCATCTGGTTCGGCGCCGCGCTGAATGCGCTGGTGTTCCTGCTCGCCGCGGCGCTGTCGCAACGTGTGTCGGGCAAGGCGCTACCCAGGCACTACACCAACGCCGTCACGCAACGGCCGCAGCCGTATTCACGTGCACCCACATTCAATCGCTTCCCCGCACCGGGCTGGGTGCTGCCGCTGATGCTGCTGGCCGGCGCGGTCGCGTTTTTCCAGGAAGTGCTGTGGACGCGCATGCTGGCGCACGTGGTCGGCAGCAGCATCTATGCCTTCGGCGTGATGGTGGCGAGCTTTCTCACCGGCATCGCGCTCGGCGGCGGCATCGGCGCGGCGCTCGGCAAGACCCGCGAACGTGCCGCCTACGCGCTGGGCGCCGCGCTCATCGCGGCCGCGGCCGCCGCGGGTCTCGCCTATCTGCAGCTCGAGCAGTGGATGCCTGACACCGGCGGCCTGCTGCAGAACGTGCGCGACCTCGGCTTCGTGAGCCTGCCCATGAACGCGTTGTTCTCGGGACTGCTGCTGCTGCCCATGACCATCGCCATCGGCATGACCTATCCACTCGCCGTGCGCGTGCTGGCGCGCGATGCCGGCGATGCGGCGCCGGCCAGCGCGCGCGTGTACGCGTGGAATACCGTGGGCGCCATCGTCGGATCGCTGGCGGCCGGTTTCGTGCTGATCCCGGCGCTCAGGTACGAAGGCGCGATCCGCGCCGCCGTGTACGCGAGCGCGGCGCTGGGCATGGCCGCGTTCTGGGTGCTGCTGCCATTCCAGCGCACCCGGGCGATCGCCGGCGCAGCGGTCAGCGCGCTGGTCGTCCTCTGCTGTGTCTTCTTCATGCCGCAGGCACCCATGAAGCTGCTGCGGACTTCTCCTCTCAATATCGACAACAGCGGACGCGTCCTCTATTACGACATCGGCCGCAGCGCCAGCGTGGTGATGCTGGCGCAGGATGGCGGCCTGGCATTGCGCACCAATGGCCTGCCGGAAGCGCTGATGGACACGCCCGGCTCGGTGCCGCGCTTCAGCGGCGAATACTGGCTGTCGCCGCTGGCCGTGATCGCACGCCCGCAGGCTCGCGACCTGCTCATCGTGGGCTACGGCGGCGGCATGGTCATCGAAGGCGTGCCGCCGAGCGTGCGGCGCATCGACGTCATCGAGCTCGAGCCCAAGGTGCTCGAGGCGAATCGCGCCACCGGAAAACTGCGGCGCCGCGATCCGCTGACCGATCCGCGCGTCAACATCGTCCTCAACGACGCGCGCGGCGCGCTGCGGCTCACCGATCACCGATATCACGCCATCGTGTCGCAGCCATCCCATCCGTGGACGGCGGGCGCATCGCATCTCTACACGCGCGAGTTCATGCAGCTGGCGCACGATCATCTGACTCCGGACGGCGTGTTCGTGCAGTGGATGAACGTCATCTTCATGGACGAGGATCTGCTGCGCTCGCTGACCGCCACGCTGCTGAGCGTGTTCGGCGAAGTACGCGTGTATAGGCCGGACCCCAACACCATAGTCTTTCTGGCCAGCGACCAGCCGCTGGCTCTCGAAGGCCAGCTCGCCGCCACGGGTCTGCCGCTGCGCGACGCGCCGCTGCACTACGCCCGCTTCGGCATCAACAACACCGAAGACCTGGTGTGCGCACTGATGCTCGACGCCGAAGGCGCGCGCCGGATCGCGGCCGGCGCGCCGCTGATCACCGACGACGACAATCGCATCGCCACTTCCAGCGTCTACGAGAAGGGACGCGGCATGACGGGCGAAAGCAGCGGGCGAATCCTCTCGCCATACGACCCGCTGCAACGGCCCGACTCCGAGATCTACAACAGCCTGCGCCCGCACCTTTCGTTTCCCTACATTGCGCGCCGCAACGGGATCTTCGTTCTCATCGATCCCAGCCTCACGGACCGCGTGGGCCGCATGTCGCAGATCCTGGCGCGATTCGCCGAAGGTGAATTCGCGCGCGCCTATTTCTACCGCATGCGGCGCGAGCATCAGCGTTCGACGGAATTGATGCGACTGGCCATCGATCAGTATCCGAACGACACCGCGCTGCGCCAGGAATTCCTGCGCAATCATTTCGGCAGCCTGGCGCGCGGCGAGGCAGCACCGGAAATCGCCGAGGTTGCGGCTGGCCTCGATGGCCCATCGCGCGACCTGCTCGCGGCTGCGCGCGCGGCCGTGAAATCGGACTGGAGCGCCGTGGCCGATGACCGACGGCCGTCTCGCGGAGTTCCGCTGGGACGACGCCTGGTATCCGGAGGCGCTGGAATTGCGCGTCAACTGGCGTACGCGGGTCACCACCACCGGCCAGACGCGGCGCTTCGGTGACGAAGCCATCCCCATGATCGATCGCATGGCGACGATGAATCCCACGCTCAATCTGTTCGGCATGCGCGCGCGGGCCGGATTCGCCGCGCAGCGCCCGGGCGTCGTCGTCGAATCCGTATCGAACTACATCCGGCTGGCGGCGGGCATGGTGCGTGCCAAGGCGATCCAGGAAGAGACCCTGCGCAAGGATGCCGTCGCGTTGCGCGGCATCCTCGACGATGCGGAGAAGATGACGGGTGTCGATGCGCCGCGCCTCGCCGAGGTGCGTGCGGAAATCGACCGGCTGGTTCCGGCTAGTTAGGCGGCGGCACGGCCGGAGCGGGCTCGGCCGCGGGCGGTGCTTCGACCGGCGTCTCCGGCGACACGATGGCCGGCGCAGGCTGCGGCGGCAGATCGCCCGGATCCACTTCCAGCCCGATCATCTGCGGTATGCCCGACGCTTCCTGCAAGGTGGCGAGCACCAGGTCCCAGTGGATGGCCGCGGGCTGTTCGCCCAGCGCCGCGTTCGCCAGCGCATAGAACCCTTCCAGGTCGACGGCGGCGCGTTGCCCTTCGGCGTCCACGGGCGGATGCACCTCGAGCCAGACCTGGCCGTTGAGACGCGCCACCTTGACCGGCTCGTTGATGAGCCACACCGGCGTATTCACCGGTACCACTGGAAACAGCGCCTCGATGTCCTCGGGGTACATGCGGATGCAGCCATGCGTGATGGCCATGCCGACGGCGATGGGGTTGTTGGTGCCGTGGATCAGGTAGGCACCGGGCGTGATGGCCAGACGCATGGCGTAAGCGCCCAGCGGATTGTCTGGCCCGGCTTTGACGACGGTCGGCAGCGGATCGCCGCGTTCCGCGTGCTCCTTGCGCACCGACTCCGGCGGATACCACGGCGGATTCTTGCGCTTTTCGACCACGCGCGTCTTGCCCAGCGGCGTCGACCAGTCCATCTTGCCGATGCTGACCGGGTAGGTGATGACGTACGGCGTCTCGCCCTTCTTGACCTTGGGGTAATAATAGAGCCGGTGCTCGGGTAGATTGACCACGATGCCTTCGCGCGCGCCAACCGGAAGCAACCGCTGGTTGGGGATCAGCAGCGTCGTGCCCTCGCCCGGCAGCCATACGTCCACGCCGGGATTTGCGCGCTGGATTTCTTCGTAGCCCAGGCTGTAGCGGCGGGCCAGATCGGGCAGCGTGTCCTCGCCGAAGGTGGTGATGGTCTCCATCTCACCGAACATCAGCGCATCGCTGCTGGTGAGCGGGTATTGCGTGGCGTGGGCCACGCCCGCCAGACCGACTGTTGTTGCGATCAAGAGGGTTGCAAGCATCGACTTCGAGCGCATGGACTGCGACATCTTCGGCATCAACCGGGCTCCGGAAACTCCTTTGTGGACACAGTCTTGCACAAATCTCTACACTCGGTCGCCGTGAATGAAGAGCAACGCGAATTTCTCCGTCAGTCGATCCGGACCATCAGGGACTACCCCAAGCCGGGCATCGAGTTTCGCGACATCACCACTCTCTTGCGCGATCGACGCGCTTTTCAAACCACCATCGAGGCGCTGATCGCGCCGTGGCGCGGCCGCGGCATCGACAAGGTTGCCGGCATCGAAGCGCGCGGTTTCATTCTGGGTGGAGCCGTGGCTCACGGCCTTGCGGCAGGATTCGTTCCGATCCGCAAGCGCGGCAAGTTGCCGCACGAAACGGTACGCGTGGCGTATTCGCTCGAATACGGCGTCGACGAGATGGAAATGCACCGCGACGCCATCGTGCGTGGTGAGAAGGTTCTGTTGATCGACGACCTCATCGCCACGGGTGGTACCGCGACCGCGGCGGCGCAGCTTCTGAAGGAAGCCGGCGCCGACATGGTCGCCGCCTGTTTCGTCATCGACCTTCCGGATCTCGGCGGTGCCGCGAAGCTGCGCGCCGCCGGCATCGAGGTGCAGGCACTGCTGGCGTTCTGAGTTTTTTCATCTGGCTTAGGGGGTTCGATGACGGTGCATCTTTATCACTGGGAGCCGAACGCCAACTCCGGCAAACCCATGCTCGCGCTCGCCGAAAAAGGCGTCGAGTTCGAAAGCCACTACATCGACCTGCTGAAGTTCGATCAGCACCAGCCGGAATACCTGAAGATCAATCCTGACGGCACGATTCCCGCCATGGTGCACGGCGAGCGCGTGCTCACCGAATCCACGCCGATGATGGAATACGCCGACGACGCCTTCGACGGCCCGCCGCTCAAGCCCACGGATCCCAAGGAACGCTGGCGCATGCGCTGGTGGATGCGCTTCTTCGACAGTTACTTCGCGCCCAGCCTCAGCATGATCGGCTGGAGCGTGTTCGTCGGGCCGGCCGTGCGACAGCGGCCGAAGGAAGAACTGGAAGCGGCCATCGCGCGCATCCCGCTGGAATCGCGCCGCATCGCCTGGCGCAAGGCCATGTTCAACGAGTTCAGCGAGGCGGAGCTGACCGAGTCGCGCCGTCGTGTGCTCTATTGCACGGGAATTCTGGAAGACCACCTGGCAAGGCACGAATGGATCGCGGGCACACGCTACTCGCTCGGCGACATGAACGGCTTCAACCTGGGATATGCCCTGCCGCTCTCGCAACCCGACCACTGCAACGACGCCAAGACACCGCACATCATGGAGTGGCTGCGGCGCATCTACGAGCGCCCGGCCGCGAAGAGGATCTGGTCGCTGGGTCGCACGGCCATGGCCCAGCGCGTGAAATTCCTGGAGCGCGCCACCCATGCTTGAGCTCTACCACTCCGAACCGAACACGTTCTTTCTCAAACCGCTGATCGCGCTGCACGAGAAGAACGCCAACTTCCAGAGCCGCTGGTTCGACTCCGACGAGCTCGAGCAATTCTCGCTGGGATTCTCCGGCGACGTCGAAGCGCACCTGCACCTGGAGCGCGAAGGTCCGCTGCTGCTGCACGATGGCACGCTGATCTCGAGCTCGTTCTTCATGCTCGAATACATTGCCGAGGCCCTGCCGGGCGAGACGCTGTTGCCCGAGAGCGCCTACGACCTGTATCGGGCGCATGCCTCCGGACAATTCATGGGCGCACAACTGGGGTCTCTGGTGCCCATATTAGGGTGCCTCAAATATCTCGCGCCGCGGCTTGCGGGAATGGACCGCGCGGTGCTGGAAACGAAACTCAAGGACATCGGACCGCAGGAGCGCCGGCTGAACTTCACCGCGTTGCTGGACGGCACGTACACGCCGCAGATCCAGGCCACCGCGCGCGAGCGGCTCAAGTTCCCGGTGGCGCGCATCGAGGCGCAGCTCGCCCAGGGTCCCTGGCTGGCTGGACCGCGCTATTCCATCGCCGACATCGATGCCTTCGCCATGTTGCGCGTGATTCCGGACCTGGCTCCCGACGTGGTGAATGCCAGCGCGACACCGCGCGTCACCGAGTACCTGGCGCGCATCGGCGAGCGACCGGCAGTGAAGGCGGCGCTGAACCATAGCCGCAGCGGTAAACCCGAGCAGCATTTCGTGCCAGGAGTCGAACCGTCCAGATGGGGTTGAAGTTGAAGTTGAAGTGTGAGACCTCCGCGCTCGGTGCCGGCTGCGAGTGAGCCACTCACCTGTCGTATTGCTCCCCGGGCTCGTCTGCGACGCCACGGTCTGGGCGCACGCAAGCGCGCAGCTGGAGTCGCATGCGCCCGTCAGCATCCCCGACTATGGATTGTTGGACTCGCTTGGTGCGATGGCGGAGCAGGTGCTGCGGGAAGCTCCGCCACGATTCGCGCTGGCGGGCCATTCCATGGGAGGCCGCGTCGCACTGGAGATCCTGCGGCGCGCGCCCGGGCGCGTCACGGCGCTGGCCCTGCTCGATACCGGTGTCGCTCCGCTGGCCGCCGGCGAAGCCGGCGAACGCGAAGCGGCCGGGCGACACGAACTACTCGCACTGGCGCGCGCGCAAGGCATGGCCGCCATGGCCGCGCGCTGGGTGCAGGGCATGGTATGGCCGCCGCGACTGAACGATACCGCGCTCGTGCAGCGCGTCATCGACATGTTCGCGCGCCGCAGTGCCGACATGTTCGCCGCGCAGATCCGCGCGCTGCTGGCGCGCCCGGATGCCGGTAGTTTGCTGGCCGGGATCCGCTGCCCGACGCTGGTGTTGTGCGGTGAGCAGGACAGCTGGGCGCCCGCGGCCCGGCACCGCGAGATGGCGGAGAAAATTCCCGGCGCAAAACTGGTGCTGGTGCCCGACTGCGGGCACATGTGCACGCTGGAACGGCCGGAGCAGGTGACCCGCGCCCTTCTCGACTGGTACGACTTCTCAGAACATGGTGTTGTTGTTAGCTGATTTCTCCGGCACAGGCTGCACCACGTCCCAGTGCTCGACCACCTTGCCCTTCTCGAAGCGGAAGATGTCGACCACCGCCATGCCGCGATCGTCCGCCTTCAGGCGCACGTGCGAATGGATGATGGCGTAGTCGCCGTCGACGTAGGCGTGCTTGATTTCGTAGGTCCAGCCCGGCAGCGCCTGCAAGGCTTTGCCGAGCACTTCGACGGCCGCTTCCTTGCCGTCGGCCGCGATCGGGTTGTGCTGGATGTACTTGTCGCCGACGTACTTGTCGAAGCCTTCCTTGACCTTCTTCTGGTTGAAAACCATCTCCAGGAATGCGATGGCCTTCTGGGCATTGGGTTTCTTGCTGATGTGGGCGGCCGCGGGCGTGGACGCCGCGAGTGCCACGCCGAGCGTGGCCACGATGAGCGCGAATCTGAATTGCATGACGATCCCCTCTCGCGAAAGACCGATGAATGCTAGCCGACGGCGAGCGCCGCGCATTGCACTCTGGGTTCAGTAGATTGCCGCTTTCAGTTGAGTGTGACCGGGCCCACGGGCGCCTCATTTCCGCCTCTCCCGCTTCGAGACCCCAACCGATGCGCTACCTGAGCGACGATGACCTGCGCGGCCTTTCACCGGCCGAAACCGCCACGCTGGACACACCGATCCCCACGCAGATGATCTCCAACGGCGAATTCACGCCACTGCCACAGACGCCCGATCAGCGCCGCGTCGAGCACGAGATCGTGCGGCTCGCCGAGGAGCTGGCGCCCCGCCATGGTATGAGTCGCCGCCAGTTCCTGGCGTCGAGCGCCGGAATGTCGGCGGCCTTCCTGGCCATGAACACCGTGTTCGGACCCTTGTTCAACGCCAGCCGCGCCGAAGCTGCCACGCCGGGCATGGCCGAGGATCGTGCGCGTGCGCTCGCGGGCCAGTTCATCTTCGACTGCCAGACGCATTTCGTGCGCGATGACTATGGAAATGTCGGCATCACCGGCCTGTCGCAATTCGCCAAGCAGTTCTGGAATCCGGGCCTGGCGAACGAGAAATCCATCGACCGCATGAAGTTCGCCAACTACGTGAAGGAGATCTACGTCGACAGCGACACCAAGGTGGCGCTGCTCTCGGGCTCGCCGGTGGACGACGAATTCAACCTCTTCTTGACCAACGACCAGATCGCGGCCGCGCGAGCCTCGGTGAATACCATCGCGCGCTCGCGCCGCATGCTGGCGCATTCCATCATTCAGCCAATGAAAGAAGGCTGGCTCGACGAAGTCGACCGCTGCATCGAGGTGATCAAGCCGGACAGCTGGAAGGGCTACACCATCGGCGATCCGATATTCCTCACCAAGAAGGGTTCGAATTGGCGGCTCGACGACGAGAAGCGCGTGTACCCGTTTTACGAGAAGGCCGTGAAATCCGGCATCACCACCGTGTGCATCCACAAGGGGTTGATGCCCGCGGACTACGAAACCAGCTGGCCGGAAGTGTGGAAGAACGCCACGGTGTGGGACCTGGGGAAGGCCGCCAAAGACTGGCCGCAAATCACCTTCATCATCTATCACTCGGCGCTGCGACCGTTCATCGAACTACCGGACGCTTCGCTGAAACAATTCGAGGACACCGGCCGCATCGACTGGGTGACCGACCTCGCGGAGATTCCGCAGAAGTTCGGTGTCAAGAACGTGCACGCCGAGCTCGGTACCTGCTTTGCCAATACCTCGGTCACGCATCCGCGGCTCACCGCGGCGATGCTGGGCACGCTGATCAAGGGCCTCGGCCAGGACAAGGTGGTCTGGGGCACGGACTCGGTGTGGTATGGCTCACCGCAGTGGCAGATCGAGGCCATGCGCCGGCTGGAAATTCCCGAGGACATGCAGAAGAAGCACGGCTTCAAGCCGCTCGGCGCCCCCGACGGGCCGGTGAAGAGCGCGATCTTTGCGGGCAACGCCGCGAAGCATTACAAGCTCGATCCGCGCAAGGCCGCCGCCACGCTGCGCAAAGACGACATCACCGCCATGCGCGCGCACTGGGCCGGCAACCCCAGCAACCTGCGCTACGGCTACGTGGCCTGAGCCATGGCCGCACCCGAACTGCTGGCGTCGTACTGGACCATCTGCGGCGCAGCCGAGCCGCACACCGAGCGAGAGTACAGTCCATTTTCGCTGCGCGACCGGGCGGCCTCGGCCTCGCGCGCCGGCTTCACCGGTCTGGGGATCTGGCACGCGGACCTCGCGCACCTGCGCCGGCAGCACTCGCTGCCCGAGATGAAGCAAATTCTCGATGACAACGGTATCAAACACCTCGAGCTCGAGTTCCTGACCGACTGGTTCGTCGACGGTGAGAAGCGCAGGGTCTCGGACGTCACGCGACGCCTGCTGCTCGAGAGCGCCGAGGGACTGGGTGCGCGCCACATCAAGGTCGGCGACTTCTTCAAGAGCCAGGTGCCCATGAGCAAGCTCATCGAAGAGTTCGCGCAGCTATGCGCCGAGGCGCGCGACCACGGCACGCGCATCGTGTTCGAGTTCATGCCCTTCTCGCGCATCGACACGCTGGCCGACGCCATCGAGTTGTGCACCGGCGCCGCCCAACCGAATGGCGGCATCTGCGTGGACCTGTGGCACGTGGTGAGGCTCGGCATGCCGTATTCGGCGGTCGCCGCTTTTCCCAAGCCTTATCTCATGTCCATCGAGCTCAACGATGGCTACCGGGTCGCGCCGCCGGGCATGGAGCTGGTGACCGAGACCACCTGTCACCGCGCGTTCTGCGGCGAGGGTGAGTTCGACGTGCGCGGTTTCGTCGATGCGCTGCGTCCCGTCTATCCCGGGCCCTGGGGCATCGAGGTGCTCAACAAGGCGCAACGCGCCTGGCCGCTCGACGAGCTGACCACCCGCGCGTTTGCCACCACGCGCGCCATGTTCCGCGACTGATGCGCGCCGCGGTCTATTACGGCAGGCAGGACATCCGTCTCGAAGAAGTTCCAGAGCCATCTGCGGGCGCGGGTGAAGTGAAGCTGCGCGTGCATTTCAACGGCATCTGCGGCAGCGACCTGCATGAGTACTACGCCGGGCCCATCACGACACGCACCACGCCGCATCCCCTCACCGGCATCAAGAATCCGGTCATTCTCGGCCATGAGCTGTGCGGCGAAATCGTTGAGATCGGCGCGGGAGTCGAGGACCTCGCCATCGGCGAACGCGTCGCCGTGGAGCCACTCGAAACCTGCGGCCATTGTCTGCCCTGCACCAGCGGCCGCTACAACCACTGCAAGCTGGTCGCGTTCCATGGCTACAACCGCGCCGGCGGCGGGCTGGCTGAATACACGGTGGTCAAACGGCGCATGGCGCACAAATTGCCCCCGCACTTGCCGCTCACGCACGGCGCGCTGGTCGAGCCGATGGCCGTCGCCAACAACACGGTGCGTCGCTGCCTTGTTGAAAGCGGCCAAATCGTTATTGTTCACGGGGCTGGACCCATCGGCATCGGCGTACTGTTGACACTGCGTGCCCGCGGCGTGCACGTCATCGTCAGTGATCCATCGCCACTGCGTCGGGCGGTGTGCGCGGACCTCGGCGCCCAAACTGTGCTCGATCCCACCAGCGTTGACATTGTTTCGGCCATTCTCGATCTGACCGGCGGCCGGGGCGCGCACGCCTCGGTGGATGCCGCCGGCGTGCCCGCCGCATTCCACGCCGCGCTACACGGCACCCGCGTCGACGGCAATGTCGTGGTCGTGGCCATCCATGAAAAGCCGCTGGTGATTCCACCGTTCGATCTGCTGATGCCGGAGGTGCGCATCACCGGCGTGGCCATGTTCTGCGACGACTTTCCGATCGTGATCGAACAGATGACGCGCGGCGTCTATCCCACGCGCGGCTGGGTCTCCACCATTCCGTTCGAGGGGCTGCTCGAACAAGGCTTCGAACGGCTGCACCGGCAGGAAGGCCTCAAGCTCCTGGTCGATGTCGGTAAAACCGGAGCACGCCCGTGACGACGCGAACCAGTGGCTGGAGCTACGAGACGCGCATGATCGTGGTGCTGGGATTCATGTTCGGAATCGTATTCTTCGATCGCAACGCGATGGCGTTTCTCGGGCCGTTCGTCGCCAAGGATCTGCAGCTCAACAGCACGCAGGTGGGCATGCTCGGCTCGGCGCTGTCATTCACCTGGGCACTGTCGGGTTTGCTGATCAGTGCGCTGTCGGACGCCACCGGAAAACGCAAGGTCATACTGGTCACGGCGATCGTGATCTTCTCGTTGAGCTCGATGCTCTCCGGCCTGGCCGCGACCTTCGCGGTGCTGCTGATCTCGCGGCTCATCATGGGTTTCTCCGAAGGCGGCATCCTGCCCATCTGCCAGTCCCTGCTGGTCGCGGAATCCAACGAAAAACGCCGCGGTCTCAACATGGGCGTCATGCAGAACGTCGGCAGCAACTTTTTCGGCTCGTTTCTGGCGCCTATCGTATTGGTCGCGATCGCGCAGGCATACGGCTGGCGTACGGGGTTCTACGTCGCCGCGGTGCCCGGCCTGCTGTGTGCCCTGCTGGTGATATTCCTGATCCGCGAGCCGCCCAGGGCCGCACCGGTGGCGAGCGCGACCCCGCGGCAACGCGGCTCGTGGCTCGAGTTGCTGCGCTACCGGAATATCTGGGTGTGCATCGCCGTGAGCATCGTGATGGTGGCATGGATGGTGCTCGGCTGGGTGTTCCTGCCGTTCGCATATCCGGCACTGCGCGGTCTCGACGATACCGTCACCAGCTATCTCATGAGCTTGCTGGGAATCTCGGCAGTGGTGTTCGCGTTCATCGTGCCGGGATTGTCCGATCGCATCGGGCGCCGGCCGGTGGTCATCGCCTGCAATGCCATCGGCATGCTGGTGCCGCTCGCGGCATTGTATTTCAGCGGCTCGCCATGGTTGTTAGGCGCGCTGGTGTTCGTCGGCTGGGCGGCGAGCGGCACATTTCCGATTTTCATGGCGACCATTCCGTCGGAGACCATTCCGACCCGGCTGCTGGCCACCGCGATCGGTGTGGTCATGGGTGTCGGAGAGATTCTGGGCGGCGTGAGCGCTCCGACGCTGGCCGGTCACGCCGCCGACTTGCATGGCATGAAATGGCCCATGTACATCATGACCGGCTGTGCCGCGGCCGGCGCATTCTTCGCGATCTTCCTGCGCGAAACCGCGCCGGTGAAGACGGGCGGTGTCAGGCAGGGATCGGGATAACTCCCGTGCACGACGCCGCGCGGGCCGGTATCTTCCCGCCGCGTGACACCACCCCCGACCTTCGTACTGATAGCCGGCGCCTGGCACGGCGCCTGGTGCTGGCACCGGCTGACTCCGCTGCTCGAGCGTCACGGGGCCCGGGTCATCGCGCCCGACCTGCCCTCCATGGCAAGCGATCCGACGCCCGCGGACCAGGTGACGCTGGATTCATGGGCCCGATTCGTCGCCGACATCGTCGTACACGAGGCCGGGCCCTTGGTGCTGGTCGGCCACAGCCGTGGCGGGATCGTCATCAGCCAGGCGGCGGAGCTGGTACCGGGCCGCATCCGCCAACTCGTCTATCTATCTGCCTACCTGTTGCCCGCCGGCGCATCGCTGGCCGAGGAAGCGCGGCGCGACGCGGAATCCATCATCGCCGCCAGCATGATTCCCGCGGATAGCGGCATCACGTGCAGTGTGCGCGAATCGGCGGTACGCGAGGCGTTCTACGGCATGTGCAGCGAGGCCGACTACGAGTATGCGCGGGTACGGCTCTCGCCCGAGCCTCTCAAACCGCTGGTGACCCCGCTGACACTCACCGCAGATCGCTTCGGCAGCGTGCCGCGCGCCTATGTCGAAACCACGCGCGACCGCACCGTCACGCTGGCCTCACAACGCCGCATGCAGGCGCAGCTGCCCTGCGCGCCGGTGTTCACGCTCGAATCGGATCACTCGCCGTTTCTGTCTCAGCCCGAGGCGTTGGCGCGGATATTGATCTCGATCTGAATGCCGTCCGGGTCGAGCACGAACAGCTGACGCAGGTCGCTGCCAGGCACCTGGGTGGCGCGGTACTTCACGCCGTGATCGTTGAAGCGGGCCACCAACTCATCGTAGTTGTTGGCCGCAAAGGCGATGTGATCGACGCTGCCGCTGCCGTGACGTTCGGCGGCCACGTCAGTCAGGCGACCCGTCTCCTCGTAGCTGGCCTGTCCGGCCACATGCACCACCGCGATGTCACCCACATAGATCCACAGTCCTTCGAAATCGAAAGGCGGCCGCGGTCCGGTGCGCATCCCCAGCACGTCGCAATAAAACTGACGGGTCTTCTCCAGGTCCTTGGAGAGCACCATGTAGTGCTGCATTTGTGTGATGGGCATTGCGGCGATCTTCGCGAATCGGGCTCAGCGAAACAACTTCTCCACGGCTGCCGCGCCCAGGCCCACCTTCTCGTAGTGCGCCTTGCTCATGGCGATGTAGTCGTGCACGTCGAATACGCCGACCGAAGCGCCCTTCTCGTCCAGCCAGATCAGCGGTCCCTTGACGTTGAAGAACACCCGCATCGGGTCCTGGTGCTCGTACGCGACCAGCGTGTGCCCTTCGCCCGGAGTCTCGTAGACGAAATCGCCCGCCGTCGCGGTCCAGTCGTGCTCGAGATATCCCCACTTGCCGGAGATGGTGTACGCGAACACTTCGTGCGGGTGATAGTGGCGATTCACCAGACCTGCCTTCCTGGCCATCAGGATGTCGCACCACTGATTGCGCTGCGGCGAGATCCACAATGGGCGTGACGACACCGTATCGGTGATGGGCACGAAGTAGCGCTCATCATCCGTCGGCGCATTCTGGATATAGACCTCGGGCAGCGCATCCGGCTTGAACACCCTGGATTTTTCGATGGCGGGAATGTTGCGCCAGAATTCCGTGGTCGCTTGCTCGGGCATGTGCGCCTACCTCATCTCATCGCCAGACTTCGCGTGCTATGTCCACCACCAGCCGCAGCTTCGCGGTCTGCTGGCTCATCTCGATGTCGTTGCCGTGGAAGCTGCTCGAAAACCCGCATTGCGGCGACAGCGCCAGCTGCTCCAGCGGCACGTATTTCGCCGCTTCATCGATGCGGCGCTTGATGTCGTCCTTCGGCTCGAGCGCCCCGAGCTTGGTGGTGATGAGCCCGAGCACCACGATCTTGCCCTTGGGCAGGAAGCGCAGCGGCCGGAAATCGCCGCTGCGTTCGTCGTCGTATTCGAGGAAGTAGGCGTCCACTTTCATCTCCGCCAGCAGCGCCTCGGCCACCGGCTCGTAGCCACCTTCGGCCGCGTGCGCGCTTTTGAAGTTTCCGCGGCACAGGTGCACGGCCAGCGTCATGCCCGCCGGCTTCTGCGCCACCACGCGATTGATGAAGTCAGCGTAACGGTGCGGCAGCTCGTTCGGATCGTCACCACGGGCGCGCGCCGCATCGCGCATCTTCATGTCGCATAGATAGGCGAGATTCGTGTCGTCCATCTGCACGTAGGTGCAGCCGGCCGCCGCCAGCGAACGCAGCTCGTCGCCGTATGCCCTGGCCACGTCGTCATAGAACTGCTCGAGATCCGGGTAGTCCTTCTGGCTGATGCCCGCACGACCGCCGCGGAAATGCAGCATCGTGGGCGAAGGTATCGTGACCTTGGGAGTGCGCTGCGTGTTCGCCTTGAGGAACTCGAAGTCCGCGCGCTGGATGTCGCGCGAATGGCGCACCTTGCCGATCACGCGCATGACCGGTGGCGCCAGCTCCTCGCTGCCGTCCGCCTTGATGACGATCCTCGGATCGTCGGACTGCACGCCGTCGAGTTGTTTGAGGAAGTCGATGTGGAAGTAGGTGCGTCGAAACTCGCCATCCGTGATGGCCTGCAGGCCCACTTCCTCCTGCATGCGGACGACTTCGGCGATGGCGCGATCTTCAACGCCGCGCAGCTGCTCGGCGCCGATTTGTTTGCGCGCAAATTGCTCGCGCGCCTCGAGCAGGTAACGCGGCCGCAGAAAGCTGCCGACATGATCGGCACGAGACGGGATCAATGAGGACATCAACGCTCCTGAATCAATAACTTATAGTATATTCTTCATTCGTGACGGAGCCATCCGACGGCGCGATGGCTGGTAAGTCTTGGGCGCGCCATCCACGCGCACTCCACTTCAACCGCAATGTCTTTCGCGCGTGAGCGAACTCGTCGGCGCGCTGCCGTATCGCGCGGGGACGCGATGCTATTCTCGCCCTTGAACACGAAGAACAGGTATCGGGGGATGCCAGCAATGATGAACAACGATCCGCGCAGCATGCTCGCCACGTCGCCGATGAGCCAGCTGCAGATCATCGTGTGCACCATCACCGTTTTCCTGAATGCACTCGACGGGTTCGACCTGTTGGCGATCAGCTTCGCGACGCCCGGCATCATGAAGGAATTCAACATTCCGCCCAATGTCGGCCTGGGGCTGGTGCTGTCGATGGATCTGCTCGGCATGGCCGTGGGGTCGTTCGTGCTGGGTGGCGTCGCCGACGTCATCGGCCGGCGTCGCTCCATCCTCACATTCCTGGTCGTCATGGCCGTCGGAATGTTTTTCTGCTCCCGGGTGCAGAGCCGTGAAGAGCTCGCGGCCTGGCGATTCCTCACGGGCCTGGGGATTGGCGGCATGCTGGCCGCGATCAATGCGACCGCGGCGGAATTCTCGAACGATCGCATGCGCAAGTTCTGGGTTGCGCTGATGACCATCGGCTATCCAATGGGAAACATCCTCGCAGCGCTGGTCCTCTCACCACTGTTGAAAACCCATAGCTGGCGCGTGGTCTTCGAACTGGGCGCTGGCGCCACGGCCGCGATGATTCCGGTGGTGTGGTTCTGCGTGCCGGAGTCCATCTCCTGGCTGTGTCGCAAACAGCCGGCCAACGCGCTCGAGCGAATCAATGGCGCGTTGCGCCGCATGGGCCATGCCGCCATCGGCGCGCTGCCGCCACTGAGCGCCGCGCCGCCCAAGGCGCCGCTCGCCGATGTGTTCAGACCGAAATACCTGCGCCTCACGTTGCTGCTGGTGTTCGCCTACTTCGCGCACATCACGTCGTTCTATTACATCCTGAAGTGGGTGGCGCCCATAGTCTCCGAGCTGGGCTATTCGCCTTCCACCATTGCCGATGTGCTGTTCTGGGCCAGCGTGGGTGGCGCGACGGGTGGCGCCATCCTCGGACTGCTGTCACTGCGCATGAGCCTCATCTGGCTCACCAGTGCGGTGCTGGTCATGGGCATGATCTCGATCTCGGTATTCGGCATGGGCCAGGACAGTCTCGCGGGTCTCAAGGCCATCGTCGGTATCTGCGGATTCTTCACGAACGCCGGCATCGTCGGGCTGTACACGTTGCTGGCGCTGGCCTATCCAACCCACCTGCGAGCCACTGGAACGGGCGTGGTCATCGGTGCCGGACGCGGCGGCGCGGCGCTGGCGCCGATACTCGCGGGTTATCTGTTCGGCCAGGGATTCTCGCTGCAGACGGTATCCGTGATCATGGGCTGCGGCTCGCTGGCCGGCGCCGTCGCGTTGCTGTTCGTGAAATACGAGAGCACGTCCGAAGCCGCGACGATGCCGCCCGGAGCTGCGCCTCAGGCACCGCGCGCGTAGGCCGCCGGAGGCCGCCCGACCAACGCCTTGAAGTCGCGAATGAAGTGCGCCTGGTCGAAGTAGCCGAGCTCCAGCGCCAGATCGGTCCAATTCACGCTCTGCGCCTTCGCACGTTCCAGCGCCTCGTGCAGTCGATAGCGATTGATGACCCACTTTGGACTCACGCCCACGTATTCATTGAACAGCCGCTGCAGCGCCCGCGTCGACATCCCCCAGCGGTCGATCAGGTGTTCGACGCGAATGATGCCGAGTTCGGCCTCGATGGCCTCGACAATGGTGGCTGCCTGCGCCACAGCGGGATCGGGCGGAGGCAATCGGGCACGCAGGAAGTCCACGGCGACGGCCATCATGCTTTCGTCCCCGGAATGCGCCAGCAACTCCGCTTCGACCCGGGCCACGTCGGCGCCGAACACGGCAGTCGCGGGTAGCGAGCGACCGCGCAGCGTCGAGACCGCACGCCCCAGGAATGGACGAAAGCCACCGGCGCGGAATTTCACGCCGAACACGCAGCCCTCTCCCTGCAACTCGGCCGTGAAACGCCCGGCGTGGATGCCATACACCCGCGTGCAGCCGCGCTCGAATATCAGGTGCACGTTGGGATGAGGCAGCGTCTCCGGCCTTTGGGGCGCTTCGCCGCGCAGCTGCCAACGCACGATCCAGAAGTGGCGGATCAGGTGCGCGAGATCCCCCGGCGGGGCGAGGCGCGCATGATGAAACTGGCCCGGCGCGGCGCGCTGCAACAGACCGCGTGCCGGACCGACACTGTTCATGGAACCCGCACCGCCTGTCGCGTTTTTCCAATCCGCCCGCGGGGCGTGCGGCTCAAGATGTCTTTCATGAAGATACGCATGTGGGTACCCGCACTCGCGGCCGCGACCGCGATGCTCGCGCACGCCAGGAGAATCCGATTATGCACGCCGCCGGCGAATTCGACGTCACACTGACGCCCCAGACCATCGACAACCCGCAGGCGCTGGCCGCCGGCATCGGCCGGCTCTCCATCGACAAGCGGTTTCACGGGCCGATGGAAGGCCATAGCGACGGAGAAATGCTGGCAACCCGGGACGATCGCGAGTCGGGAGCGTACGTGGCGCTCGAGCGTTTCAAGGGAACGTTGCATGGCCGGCGTGGCAGCTTTGCGCTGGTGCATCGCGCCGACATGGTGCGCGGCGTTCCCACGAACTGGACCGTCACGGTGGGGCCAGATTCCGGCACGGAAGAGCTCGCCGGCATCACCGGCGCCATGCGCATCATCATCGAAGACGGCCAGCACTCCTACGCGTTCGAGTACACGCTGCCGTCGGAGGCGTCAGCCCAGGCGTAGTGCGCGGATCGCGTTTTCCTTGAGGATCAGCGGCTGCACTTCGGGCTTGAAGCCCGCTTCGGTGAAGTCCTTCATCCAGCGATCCGGTGTGATCAACGGGAAATCGGAACCGAACAGCATCTTGTGTTTGAGCTGCGAGTTGGCGTACCGCACCAGCTCGGGCGAAAAATACTTCGGCGACCAGCCCGAAAGATCGATGTAGACATTCGGCTTGTGCAGGCACACCGACAACGCCTCGTCCTGCCAGGGCCAGGACGGGTGGGCAATGATCACCGTCATGTCGGGAAAATCCGCCGCCACGTCGTCGACGTGCATGGGATTCGAATACTTGAGCTTGAGACCGCCGCCGCCCGGCATGCCGGTGCCGATGCCCGAATGACCGCTGTGGAAGATCGCCGGTAGTTTGGCCTCGGCGATCACTTCGTAGAGCTTGTACGCGAAGCGGTCGTTCGGGAAAAAGCCCTGGCAGGTCGGGTGGAACTTGAACCCGCGGATACCGCCCTCTTCGATCAGGCGCCTGGCTTCGCGCACGCCCATCTTGCCCTTGTGCGGGTCGATGCTGGCGAAGGCCACCATCATGTCGGAGTTCTCGCGCGCCGCGTCGATGACCTCCTGGTTCGGGATGCGGCGCACGCCCATCTCGAACTCGGTGTCCACGGTGAACATCACCAGGCCGATCTTGCGCTCGCGGTAGTAGGCGACCGTCTCGGGAATGGTCTTGCGCTTGTCGGCCTTGAAGTAGCGGCTCGCGGCCTCGTCGTACGGCAGTTGCGCCGGGTCGGTTTCCTGCCGGCACGACACCTCGGCATGGGTGTGCACGTCGATTGCAATGAGATCTTTGTAGTTCAACCCTGCTCTCCGCGGCGTTCCTTATCCCAGTCGGCAAGCGTACGTCCTTCGCGCACCAGCTGCACCAGCAAAGGGGCCGGCTGCCAGTGCATGGGCCCGAACATGTCCCGATACTTTTCCATGCCGGCCAGCAGCGCCGGCAGGCCGATGGTGTCGGCATGGAACATGGGCCCGCCGCGATAGCGCGGAAAACCGTAGCCCATGCACCAGACCACGTCGATGTCGCTGGCGCGTTGCGCGATGCCTTCTTCGAGAATGCGCAGCCCTTCGTTGAGCAGCGGAAAAATGCAGCGCTCGAGGATTTCCTGGTCGGTGTGCAGCCGGCGCTCCACGCCCAGCTGCGCGGCACGGCGCGCGAGGATTTCCACGGCCTCCGGATCCTCATGCCGCGTGCGATCGCCCTTTTCGTAGCGGTAGAAGCCCTTGCCGGTCTTTTGTCCCAGTCTGCCGGCCGCATGCAGCGCAGCGTCGGCCTGGTAGTAAGTCGGGTCCGGCGGATATCGATGCGCGTTGGTGCGATGGACGTTCACGCCCACGTCGATGCCGGCCATGTCGAACACCGCCAGGATGCCCATGGCCATGCCGAATTGTTCGAGCACGGTGTCGACGCGACGCGGCGTTTCACCTTCCAGTGTCAGTCGCAATGCCTCGCGCGCATACCCTTCCATCATGCGGTTGCCGATGAAGCCGTAACACACCCGTGCCAGCACCGGCGTCTTGCGCAAGGCCTTCGCCAGCTCCATCGACGTGCGGATCGCCTTCGGCGAACTTGCCTTGCCGCGCACGACTTCGAGCAAGGGCATCACGTTGGCCGGCGAAAAGAAATGAAGCCCGATCACGTCCTCGGGCCGCTTTACCGAGGCCGCGATCTCGTCGACGTCCAGCGTCGATGTATTGGTCGCGAGCAGTGCACCGGGCTTCGCCACGGCGTCCATTTCGGCGAAGACCTTTTTCTTGAGGTCCATGCTTTCGAACACGGCCTCGATGAGCACGTCGCTCGAGGCGAGATCGGCGTACTGCAGCGATCCCTTGATCAATCCCAGTCGTCGCGCCTTCTCCGCCGCGTCGATGCGCCCTCGCTTGACCATGCTTTCGAAGGTCGCGTCCACGGTGGCCAGCCCCTTGGTGAGCCCGGCTTCGTTCGCGTCCAGCAGCGTGACGGGAATCCCCGCGTTGGCGAACGCGATGGCGATGCCGCCGCCCATGGTGCCCGCGCCAATCACGCCCGCAGCGGCGATCTTGCGCGGCTCGCCAGGCGGTAGCCCTTCAACTTTGCGGCTCTCGCGTTCGGCAAAGAACACGTGAATGGCACCGCGTGCCTCCACCGTGCCCTTGGTCTGGTTGGCGTATTTCTCTTCTTCGAGCAGGCCCTGCTCGATAGGCAGCGTGCTCGCGATGACGGCTTCAATCGCGGTCCTGGCAGCGCTGCGATTCGGATACATGCGCAGCGCCTCGGCGTACCACTTGCCCTCGAAAGCCTGGGTGATCTGGTGCGGGTCGACGCTGCGTGCCGATGTCGGCCGCGGACCCGCGCCCTTCGCCGCGAGGTCCTGGGCAAAGGCCAGCGCGCCGGCGATGAAATCACCCTCGATGATGGCGTCGATGAGCCCGAGCTCACGCGCCTTGGGCGCGTCGACGGGTTTGGCGTCGAAGATCATGCGCAACGCATTGTCGAGCCCGATGAGCCGCGGCAGGCGTTGCGTGCCGCCCGCGCCGGGGATGATGCCCAGCGTCACCTCCGGCAGCATGAACTTCGCCGTCGGCGTCGCAATGCGGTAGTGGCAAGCCAGAGCCAGCTCGAGCCCGCCGCCGATGGCCGAGCCATGCATGGCCGCTATCGTCGGGACCTGCGACCCCTCGAAGCGTGCCCACAATTCCCGGTATTCAGATTCCTTGGGCGGGCCCGAGAACTCGTTGATGTCAGCCCCGGTGAAGAAGTTGTTGCCGCCGGTGCGCAGCAACACCGCGCGCACGGATTTGTCGGCCGCGACCTGCTTGATCGCATCGGTCATGCCGGCGCGCGCGGCGGCCGTGATGGTATTGACGGGCGGGTTGTCGACCACGATGACGGCGACGTCTCCATGGCGTTGCAATTCGACGATCGGGGTCATTTGGTATCGGTGAGCTTACCCAACAAGCGCAGCAATTGATCGCGCCCATCGAGTCCTATGCGCTCGATGAGGCGCTGTTCGTGCAGGGATTGCAGTTCACCGGCGCGCTGCAGGATGCGCTTGCCCTTGTTGGTGACGTGCAGCTCGTAACTTCGGGCGTCGCTGGCGGATTTGCGTCGGATGATGAGTCCACGCCGCTCGAGCTCGCTCATGGTGGGCACGCAATTGGCCTTCTGAATGCCCAGTGCCTCGCAGACGCCGGACTGACTGGCACCGGGATTCTCGGCCACCATGAGCAGCAGGGTGTATTGCAACGGTCGCAGCGAAATTCGTGCCAGCGCATCGTTCAGGTCGGCATACACCGTGCCCTGCGCGCGACGCAGCGCGTAGCCAATCAAATCCTGCAACGGCGCCGTCCGAACCACCGCGTCCCCTCCCCCATTCCATGCGAATGGCATCGGGATGCTGCATCCGGGCGTCCGCCTGCTTCTCAACCCGGAGGGAATTCACTCATCGATAGCTCGTATCACAACTACGAATTAGTTACTGCGCATAACTATCCCGTATAACCAATGCCCACATCGCTTGACGCCTTGAGGGGGGAATCATGGCAACTGTGGAATCGTTCTCGACGATTGGTCTGGATCCGCGTCGCAAGCTCACTTACTGGAACGATCGGGCTACCGAAACGTTCTCGCCGCTGGTTTCAGATCCCGTAGACATACGTACTTTCAACGGCAGCATCTCGCGCGCCAGCATTGGCGACCTGACGCTGGCCGAGGTGTATTCGGACGCGCAGCTGGTGCGCCATTCGCGCGCGCACGTGGCTCGTACGCGCAGCTCGCTGTTCTTCCTGCACCTGCAGATGGAAGGCGAAAGCGTCAATCGCCAGGACGGCCGCGAGGCCCGCCTCGGTGCCGGCGACTTCACGCTGTGCGACAGCACGCGGCATTACGAAATCGCCTTCGGCGGCGCGAATCGCATGCTGGTGCTGGGCATTCCCGACGCCATCCTGCGCCGCCACATCGCCTGTCCCGAGTGCCTGGTGGCCATACCCATGGTTGCTCAACACGGCGTGTGCGCCCTGCTGTCGCGCTTCCTGCGCAATTTCTGGTTCGAGTACCAGAAGCAGATGGACATGCCGACCGCGGCACGCGTCAACACGGCCATCCTCGACCTGGTGGCGGCGGCCTATGCCGACCTGCCGCAGTCGCGATCCGATCGTTCCTCGCTGGCGACCGCGCATCGCATCCGCATCATCAACTACATCGAAGCGCACCTGAACGATCCTGATCTCACGCCCACGCGTATCGCCGAGGCCTGCAAGATGACCACGCGGTATCTGCACCACCTCTTCAGCGATCAGGACGAGACCGTGGCGCGCTACATCCTGCGCCGCCGGCTCGAAGCCTGCTCGCGTGCACTGCTGTCGCCGTCGCAGCGCGGCCGCACCGTGACCGCGATCGCCTTCGACTACGGCTTCAACAGCCCCACGCATTTCGGCCGGGTGTTCCGCGCGAAGTTCGGCGCCACGCCACGCGAGTTCCGGCGCGAGAAGGTGGACGTCGCCGCCTGAAGCGAATCGTCGGGATAACTCTGGTCGGTGGCGGGACGTTATAGTCCCGCCACATGACTCACTCCCGACTCTTTACAGCGCTCGCGCTGCTGTTCGTCCTCCCTGCCATCGCGCAGGACCCCGCCACTGACAAGCCGATCGTGCCCGACTGGGCGATTCCGGGGTCCGCCACGCACAAGCAGGTGCCGCCGCCGCCGGATTTCCACCGCGAAACGCTCACATTCAAGGAGCCGGTAAACGGCTTCTTCGTCTCGGAGGTGGGCGCGCCCCTGGTCCGCGGCAGTTCCAGCTATGCCGGCGGCACGTACACCGTCAGCTCGGCCGGCTACAACATCTGGTACACGCGCGATGAATTCCGCTTTCTGTGGAAGCAGATGAAAGGTGACGTCTCGCTGGCGGCGGACATCGCATTCCCCGATCCCAACGGCTATGGCGACCGCAAGGCCGTGCTGGTGATTCGCGAGAGCCTCGAGGATGACTCCAAACAAGTCGTGGTGGCGCTGCATGGCCTGGGCATGATCCAGCTGGCGCAGCGACCCGAGAAAGGCGCGCTCACGAAGGATCGCGAGTTTCGGGTCGGCGGCCGCGGCGCGGCCCGAGGGCAAGAGCCCGGATTCACTGGTTAACGACATCGCCAAACGCATTGGCATCGAAAAGCGCGGCAATCAGTTCGCGTTGTTCGTCAGCCTGGCGGGCGAACCCATGACGCAGTACGGGCCGCCCATCGAGCTGGAAATCAAGGCACCGTTCTATGTGGGCATCGGCTTCTGCTCGCATCTGCCCGATGTGGTCGACTCCGCCACGTTCTCGAACCTGGTGCTGGTGAACAAGGCCGGGAAGGTTCGCTAGCGTCCGGGCAGCGCTTTCAGATCCAGCTCCCAGGTCTGCCCCACGAGTTTCTTGCCAAAAGACTCGTGCGATTCCTGGCCCGTGAGCTGGAATCCCGCCGCTTCATAGATGCGGCGGGCCGACACGAGCACGTCGTTGGTCCACAGTCTGACTTTTCGGTAGCCGCGCGCACGGGCGCCGTCGATGCACGCCTGCACCAGTTGCCGTCCGATGCCTGCGCCCCGCGTGCGGGGCTCGACATACAGCAGCCTCAACTGGCCCACCGTCGCACTTGCCTTCACGAGAAATACCGACCCGACGATCGCCCCTTCACGCTCGGCTATCCATGCGCCATCGCGATGCGCATCGAAGCCCGCGACGAAGTCGGACAGGATCTTTGCGACCAGCCCTTCATAGGTGACATCCCAACCGTATTCCTCGGCATAGAGCAGCGCCTGCCGGTGCGTGATCCAGCCGATGTCACCCACTTTCAAGCCGCGGATCACGAGCTTCGCTGGCGACGCGGGCGCGGACACCGCGCGTCGCACCTCGCCAATTGCGGCGACCAGCGAGGCGCGATCCGCGGAGGTCATCGGCGCGATGATGTCTGCGATCTGCCCTCTGGCTCCATCGTCGAGCGGCTGGAACGCTGCACGGCCGGCCGCGGTGAGCCGCAAATGCTGCCGCCGTCCGTCCGCGTCCGAAGTCCTGCGGCTGAGCCAGCCGCGCTCACGAAATTTCGCGAGGATCCGGCTCAGGTATGCGCCGTCGAGTTGCAGGTCGCCGGCAATCTCGCTCGCCGTCACGCCGGAGCGAGTGGCCAGTTCGTACAGCACGCGCGCCTCGGTCAACGTCAACTTGCTGCCGAGAAAGCCCTGGTTGAGCAATCCCAGCTGGCGCGTGTACAGCCGATTGAAATCGCGGATCGCGGAGATCGTTCCGGCATCGGCGTGCCGGTGCCGTGTTGCATCAGCGGGGGATCTGGCCATGCCGGGATGTTCGTGCCTTTAGTTGACTGAGTCAACTATCTGGCGGAGTCGGCGCCCGGCTCAGCTGGCGCTGATGAACTTGGTCACCAGGCAGGCCTCGAGTCCCTCGATGCCCTCCTCGCTGCCGTGACCGCTTTCCTTCACGCCGCCGAACGGCGACTCCGGCACCGAGATCTGGAAGCTGTTGAGCCCGATCATGCCGGCCTCGAGCCGCTCGCCTAACAGGTTCACGCGCTGCGCGTTGTTGGTGAATCCGAAGGCCGCGAGTCCATAGGGCAGTCGGTTCGCCTCCGCCATGACGGCATCGAAGTCGCGGAAGGGATTCAGGATGGCGATGGGCCCGAACGGCTCCTCGTTCATGATGCGCGCCGAGTTCGGCACATCGGCCAACACCGTCGGCTCGAAGAAAAAGCCCTTGCGCTGAATGCGCTTGCCGCCGGTGAGCAGTCGCGCGCCATGCGTCAGCGCTTCGTCGATGATGCCCTGTACGGCCGGCAGGCGTCGCGCATGCGCCAGCGGGCCCATGCGATTCGCCTCATCGATGCCTTCGCCCACGCGCCAGGGCCTTCGCCCTCTGCGCGAAGCCGTCAGCGAAGCGCTGGTAGATGGACTCGTGCACATAGAACCGCGTGGGCGACACGCACACCTGGCCGGCATTGCGGTACTTGGCGGCCACGCAGGCATCCAGCACCTTTTCGACATCGATATCGTCGAACACCAGCACCGGCGCATGCCCACCCAGCTCCATGGTCGTGCGCTTCATGCCATCGGCCGCCAGCTTCACCAGTTGTTTGCCCACGGGAATCGATCCAGTGAACGACACCTTGCGAATGATGGGCGAGGCGATCAGGTGCATGGATACTTCGTGCGGCACGCCGAAGACGATGGCGAGCGTGCCCTTGGGCAAACCGGCGTCGTGCAACGCGCGCGCCACCGCCAACGCGGTGCCGGCGGCTTCTTCGGCGGGCTTGAGAATGCAGCTGCAACCGGCCGCCAGCGCCGCGCCGATCTTGCGCGCGGGGTTGCCGGCCGGGAAATTCCAGGGCGCGAAAGCCGCAACGGGACCCACCGGCTCTTTCACGATGGTCATGCGTTGCCCGGGCAGCGCGCTGCGGCAGCACGCGCCCATAGGCGCGCCGCCCTTCTTCGGCATACCAGTCGAAGATCTCCGCCGAGGAGTGCACCTCGATACGCGTCTCGTGAATGCTCTTGCCCATTTCGAGCGTCGCGATGCGCGCGATTTCCTCGGCGCGAGTGCGCATGAGATCGGCGGCCTTCTTCAGGATCTTGCCGCGTTGTACCGGCAGCAACGCACGCCACTCGCCCCAGGCCCGTTGCGCGGCGGCGAGCGCGCGATCCAGGTCCGCGGCGCTGGCATGCGGCAGCTGGCCGAGCACTTCCTCGGTGGCGGGATTCACGACCGGCTGGGACTTGCGACCCTGTACGCCCAACCACTCGCCATCGATGAATAGCGCGAGCTCCGGATAGTTCGCGGCAGGAGCCGCCGCTTTGATATTGGCTGACATGGCGCCGACTATACTCGCCGCGCGCATTCCCCATCTCCGACTCGACGCCTCGCGAAGTAATAATCGATGCAACGTGCAATTTTCACGGCGCGAGGCTGTGACATGATTTCCCGATGAGCCAGTCTTCCATGAAAGAGTACAAACGCATCGCCACCGAGGAAGCCTGGGCCACGCGCGATCAGATCGCGCGCTACCGCAAGCTGCTCGCTGACGGCTTCGACGATCCCGGCTTCAAGAGCCTGTGGGGTTTCTATCTCGACAGTCCCAGCGAACGCGCCCGCTTCATCGTCGATCGCCTGCAGGACCTGGGCCCCAATCGCATCGCCGACATGGATTCCAGCGGCATCGACATGCAGGTGCTGATGCTCACCTCGCCTGGTGTACAGGTGTTCGACGCGGCCACCGCCAATGCACTCGCAGCGGCCAGCAATGACGAGCTGGCGGACGCCATTCGCAAATATCCCACGCGCTATACCGGCCTCGCCGCCGCGGCTCCCCAGGATCCGAAGGCGGCCGCGAAGGAGATTCAGCGCGCCGTGGGCAAGCTCGGGCTCAAGGGCGTGATCCTGAACTCTCACACCATGGGCGAGCGGCTCGACGACCCGAAGTTCTGGGACATCTTCGCCGCCGCCGAAGCGCTCGACGTGCCGGTCTATCTGCATCCGAATTCACCGCCGCGCGACATGATCCAGCCCTACCTGGAAAAAGGACTCGATGGCGCGGTCTTCGGCTTCCAGGCCGAGACCGGTCTGCACATGCTGCGCATCATCGTCTCCGGCCTGTTCGACGAATTCCCGAAGCTCAAGATGGCCATCGGCCACTGTGGCGAGGCGTTGCCGTTCTGGCTGTATCGCATCGATTACATGCACGCCGCCGCGACGCGCGCGAATCGCCACCCACAGATGCGCAAGTTGCAGCGCACTCCCGGCGAATACCTGCGGGAAAACGTCTACGTGACCAACAGCGGAGTGGCCTGGGAGCCGGCCATCATGCTGTGCCACGCAGGTCATGGGACCCGAGCACACGCTGTATGCGATGGATTATCCGTACCAGTACCTGCCGTCTGAAGTGACGGTGTCGGACCAGCTGCCGATGTCGGCCGCGGACAAGAAAAAGTATTTCCAGACCAACGCCGAGAAGCTGTTCAAGATCGGTACATGAAGCCTATTGAATGTGCGCGTCGATGACGGCCGCGCGCCTCTCCTTCCGTATGGCTTGCAATGCGCGCTCCAGTGCCGGCTTGACCTCGGCAACCGACTTCACGCGCTCCGCATGCGCGCCGCCCGCAGCGGCGGCAATGCCGGCATAGTCCGGCGGCTGCGGGAAATCGATGTCGATGCTCGGTGACTTCGCCGCGATGCCGTCCGGATGCACGCTGAGCACGGCATGGCGCGGCGCGCGCCAGCCACCATTGTTCAGCACCACGTGCAGGAACGGCGCCTCGTAGCGCCTCGCCATCCAGTGCACGGTCGAGGGCTGCGAGAATAGATAGGAACCGTCGCCGCAGATCGCCACCACCAGCGCCTCCGGCCGCGCCAGCTTCACGCCCACCGCGGCGCCGCCGTTGTAACCCAGCGAGCCGCCACCGCTCGAGAACAGCGTGCCGGGCCTGGTGCGCCGCATGTGCTGCGACACCACGTGGAAATTGGTGACCGATTCGCTCACCACGATGGCGTCCTCGCCCACCGCATCGCGGATCGCGGCCACCAGGTATTCCGCGGTGAGCGCCTCGCTCCGCTGTTCACGCTCGGTGACGCCGCCTTGCCAGGCATCATGCGCCGCGGCAAGCCGTGCGCGGCGCTTCGCAACCTTGGCGGCGTCGACCTTCGCCGCCTCGCGAATCTGCCGCAGCGCCAGCGTCGCGTCCGCCTGGCATTGCAGGGCCGCCCCGATGTACCACAGCGGCATCTGCTCCTTGAGCGGATCCGCGTCGATGTGAAAAATGCGCGCGCCGTCGGGCGGCCGGCTCACGGCAGCGATCCAGGGCACATCGCTGTCGATGACCAGCACCACGTCGGCGCGCGCCAGGGCTTCGTTCTGCCTGCGCTCATTCCACTGCACGCCCTGGTAACAGGCATGCGAAGTCGGGAAATTCATGTAGTTAGGGACCGACTCGAGCACGCCGACCCCCAGCGCCTCGGCCAGCGCCACCAGCTCCGCGACCGCGGCCGCCGAACGGCCCACGTACGAGGTCACGATGAGCGGATGCTCGGCATTGACCAGGGCGCCGGCAATCTCGGCGACCACTTTCCCGCTCAGCGCGCTGCCGGCCAATGGCGGCCAGGGCCGCGTCTCGGCGACCGGCGGCACCTCGCTCTCCAGCACTTCGCGCGCGGCGGTCACATACACCGGCCCGCGCGGCTCGCTGCAGGCGAACTGCATGGCCCGGTGCACGATCTGCCGCGCATTGGCGCCCACGCGGATCTCGTTTTCGTAGCGCACGTAGCCGCGTACCAGGCCGCGCTGATCGCGCACGTCCTGGATCCACTGGATGAATTCGTTGCGGCTGCCGCGCGCCTCGCCTTCCTGCGTGGCAGGCGAGAGCCCCGCGAGGATGAAGACAGGCACGCGGCCCTTGGCGGCGTTGTGCACGGCGCCGCCCAGCGCCTGCGTGCCGCAGTCCACGTGCACGAGCACGGCCTGCGCGCGCCCGCTGGCCTGCGCGAACCCATGGGCCGCCGACATGGCCACCATCTCGGTCGGACAGGTGATCACCTTGGGACAGGGTCGGTTCGCGGCACGCGCCGTGGCAATGGCTTCGATGAGTCCCGGATGGTCGCTGCCGAAGTTGGCGAACAGGTATTCGACGCCTGCGTCGACCAGGGCTTCCAGGATGGCGGAACTTGCCGTGTACATGGCCGCTACTCTAAACGGCGCGCGGCGCCGTGACTCAACGCGGAACGAAAAGCATGGCCAGCGGAATCCAGATCGATCCCAGGAAAACCGAGATGGCGGCGGCACTGGCGGCGAGATCGAGATCCAGTCCTTCGCGCGCCGACAAGACGACGGCGGTGAAACCGATCGGCGCCGCCGCGCCGATGAGCGCGATGGCGGCCGCGCTGCCGGTGAGCCCGAACAGCCAGACGAGAACCACGCCGACGGCCAACCCGAACAGCGAGCGCAGCGCCACGGCGATGATCACCTCCGGCCTGCGCATGCCACGCGCACTCACGAGCAATCCCATGGCGAGCGGGACCAGCAGCATCAGCGTCTGCCCGATCACCAGCACGACGTGCAGGAAGCTGCGCGGGATCGGCGCCCCGACAAGGTTGGAGGTGAGGGCTGCCGCCAGCACCCAGAGAGGCGGAGCACCCAGCGTCCGCCGCAACAACACGGGTATGTCATCGGCGTGGCTTCCATAGCGGCAGGCAACGACCGTGGTGACAGTCCACACCAGCACCGCGTGACCCATGTCGAACATCACCAGCTGCGAGAAGGCGGCCGTGCCGAGGCTGAGCGCGGCGAACGGATAGATCATCGAGTTGTTCAACGACATGGCGCACAGCGCCATGGCTCCCTCGCCGAGCCGCGGCAACGACATGCGGCGCGCGACGAATGCCGCGGCGCCCCAGCCGCTGAGTGAAATGCAGATGGCCGCCACCGGCAGCAGCGCGTGCTCACGCTCCAGCGGTACGCCGGCCAGCGCGCCGAAAATCAGGATGGGCAGCGCGATGTTGAACACGAACTTCAGCAACGCGCGGCCGTGATCGGCGCCGGCCCAGTCCGGCACGGCGCAATGCGACTCCGCAGAAGAACAGCGCGGCGACAGCGGCGAGTCGCCAGTTGGCGAGGATCAGATCCACGCCGTGAATCTAACGCATCGTGATTCCACGCAGCGCGCAAACTGCATGGCATCAGAGCGAAACGATCTCGTGACCAGGCTTGACGATGCGCGTCCGCGCGGCGTGTACTCCTGAGCACTCACCGAGGAATCGTCATGATCGAGCTGTTCACCGCCGCCACTCCCAATGGATGGAAGGTTTCGATTGCGCTGGAAGAGCTCGGCCTGCCCTACACGGTGCGGCCGATCGCGCTCGGCAAGCTGGAACAGAAAGAGGAATGGTTCCTCCGAGATCAATCCCAACGGGCGCATACCGGCGATCATTGATCACGGCAATGGTGACTTCGCGGTGTTCGAATCCGGCGCCATTCTCATCTACCTTGCCGAGAAGACCGGCAAGTTGCTGCCCGCCGAACCCAAGGCTCGTTCGCGCGTGCTGCAGTGGCTGATGTTCCAGATGGGCGGCGTGGGGCCCATGATGGGCCAGGCCAATGTGTTCTTCCGCTACGCGCCGGAGAAGATTCCGTACGCCATCGATCGTTACCAGCGCGAATCGCGACGCCTGTTCGAAGTCCTGGAACGGCAACTCGAGAACAACACGTACGTCGCCGGCGAGGAATACTCCATCGCGGACATCGCGCTGCACAGCTGGGTCGCGGGCCACGAGTGGTCCGGGGTCAGCATCGACGGACTCCCGGCGTTGAAGCGCTGGCTGGATCTGGTCGGCGGCCGTCCGGCCGTCGTGAAAGGCCGCGCGGTCCCGCCGCCGCTCTCGCCCGAAGAGCGCGCCAAGACAGTCGAGTCCGCGAAGAAAATGCTGGCGTAATTGGGTCAGACCCCATTTGCTAGGAAATGGGGTCTGACCCCATTAATAAGTCGCCGCGCCCGCCCGGCCCAGCACCGCGACGCATTTCTCGCGCGTCTCCTCGTAGGGCACCGGCAGCGAGCGGATCTCGCCGTTCTTCAGGAAGCGCCACTCCGGCGGATACACCCAGTCACTGACGGGCTGCGCCCACAGTCCTGACTTCTTCGCCCTCGCCTCCTGCTCCAGGTCGCAGAACTTCGCGTCCTTCATGTAGCGGCGATAGGCCCACGCATGACCCTGGCTGAGCATGGTCTCGTTGATGTTGGTGCGCTTGTCGCCTGCGATGAGCCACACCGTGGCCACCATGCGATTGAACTGATCCTGCGTGACCACCTCCAGCTCCACTGTGGAGCCGACGGGCAGCAGGCTCTTCAAAGCCGTGGACGACTGCGTGCCATAGGGTTGATCGTATTCCGGCGTGTCGATGGCCGACATGCGCACGCGCGCATGGTTCTGCCCGGTGTCGACCTCGATGGAATCGCCGTCGTTCACTTTCGTGACAGTGGCTTTGACCAGCGGCGCGGCCTTCGGCGTATCGGCCGCCCCGGCGGATCCCGCCAGCAGCAGCGCCACACAGCCGGCAACCAGTCCCCCGAGCCGTGCGACCGTCCTACGACGCATCGCACGGCATCCTAACTACCGCGTATTGTGCTCCTTCACTTGGGACTCGTGACCGGCACGTCCGTGGCCGGTGCCGCGGTCGCTGCCGCAGCCTCGAGCTTCTGGGTTTCATGCGCACGGTGTATCACATACGTCCGGACTTTTTCACTGTCTTCGGGTGACACTTCGGTGGCGAAGGACACCATGCCGCGTGGCGTGCGCTCGCCACCCCGCACGATGCGTTCCCAGGCCGCCGGGTCGCGCGTGATCACCGAGAGCCGCAGGTCGGGGATGACGCCGCCGCTGACGGCCGAATCGCCGTGACAGACGCTGCAATAGGTGTGAAACACCGCCTTGCCTGCGGCCCAGGTGGCTTCATTGCCAATTTCCGGCGGTGGATCGAGCTTGGCAGGCGCCGCGGCCGGCAACTCGGGCAGTTTCGCGGTGCCACCGATCTTGTAGACCAGCACTCGCGGAATGTTCGCGGCCAGGTGCGCATCGCGGGCCAGCTCGCCCGCGGCCAGGCCGAAAGCGCCACCCCAACCCACCTCGACGGCCACGTATTGCTCACCCTCGATTTCATAGCTCATGGGCGCCGCCAGCACGCCGGCCTGTGTGGAAGCGCTCCAGAGCTTGTTGCCGTTGGTGGCGCGATAGGCCGCGAACTCGCCCATGGAATTGCCCTGGAAAACCAGGTTGCCCGCGGTCGCCAGCGTGCCGCCATTCCATGGATGATCGAACTGCGCGCGCCACACTTCTTTCTGCGCCACCGGATCCCAGGCCACCAGGTGGCCCTTGAGCTGCTGCTTGATGCCTTCCAGCACCTTGGTATCGGCGGGCAGCGAGCCGGCGTTGAAATCCACGCCGGTATTCCAGCCGATCTTGCTGGGCTTCAGGCTGCTGGCGGGAATGAACATGAAGCCGGCTTCCATGACCGGGAAATACACCAGCCTGGTCAGCGGGCTGTAGCTCATGGGCTGCCAGGAGTGCGCGCCGCCGGGACCGGGCACCACCGCGGTGGGCTTGCCACTCTGGTCGTAACGCGCTTCCTTGTTAGCCTTGGGGCGGCCGGTCTTCGGATCGAGCCCGCTGGCCCAGGTCATGAAGGCGTAGGCGCCGCCCGAGATGAATTCGCCCGTGGCGCGATCCAGCACGTAGAAGAACCCATTCTTCGGCGCCTGCATGATGACCTGGCGCGGTTTTCCGCCGATCTCGAGATCCGCCAGCATCATGGGCTGCGTGGCGGTGAAGTCCCAGGTCTCACCGGGCGTGGTCTGGAAGTGCCAGACGTATTCGCCGTTTTCGACTTTCACGGCAACGATGGAAGACAGGTACAGGTTGTCGCCGCCGCCCGGGCTGCGCAGCTTCTGGTTCCAGGGACTGCCATTGCCGACGCCGACGTACACCAGTTTGAGATTCGGGTCGTAGACGATGGAGTCCCACACGGTGCCGCCGCCGCCTAACTTCCACCATTGCCCCTTCCAGGTCTTGGCGGCCTTTTCCAGCGCCTCATTTTCGAAGGGCTGCGCCGGATCGCCGGGCACGGTGTAGAAGCGCCATACCTGGCTGCCGGTCTCCGCGTCGTAGGCCGTGACGAAGCCGCGCGCGCCATATTCGGCGCCGCCATTGCCGATGAGCACCTTGCCGTCGAACACGCGCGGCGCCCCCGTGATGGTGTAGTTCTGGCCGGTCGGAACCGTCATGACCTCCCACACCTGTTTGCCGGTGGCCGCGTCGACCGCGACCAGCCGTCCGTCCAACGTGCCGATGTAGATCTTGCCGTTCCATGCCGCGGCACCGCGATTGCCCACGTCGCAACAGGCCTTGACGCCCGCCTCGCCCGGCACCTTCGGATCGAAACGCCAGATCTCCTTGCCGGTGCGCGCATCCAGCGCAAACAACTTGCTCCAGGCGCTGGTGACGTACATCACGCCGTCGATGACCAGCGGCGTCGCTTCCTGCACGCGATGCGGCGTGTCGAGGTCGTAGCTCCAGGCGAGCCCGAGCTGCCCGACATTGCCCGCGTCGATGCGCGCCAGCGGGCTGTAGCGCTGTTCGTCATAGGTGCGGCCGTAGGAGAGCCACTCGCCATCGGCCGGCGCGGTGATGCGCGCCGTATCGACCAGGGCCGTGGGTTTGGGCGCCGTTGCCGGCACGTTCTCAGGTTGCTTGCTGCAGCCCGCGAGGCACGCAGCCGCCACACTCGCCATCAACGCGATGCGAATCATCGTCATGCGAACCCCTCGTTCCTCGCGATAGTGTCACTCTCGCCCGCAGGGCTGGCTGGGCTCAACTGTCGACGAGATTGAATTCGATTGGCAGAGAACGCGCCGGCATGCACATTGGCGCTAGCCTTTCGGGCCAACGCGGGGGAATTCGCCATGTATGACGTGAACTTGTTGATCGGCGGCAAGGAACAGGCTGCACGCAGCGGCGCCACTTTCGAACGCCGAAATCCCGTCAGCGGCAAAGTCGTCACGCGGGCAATGGCCGCGTCCACCGACGATGCGCTCGCGGCGGTCGCGGCCGCCCAGGCTGCCTTCCCCGCCTGGAGCAATCTGGGTCCTGGCGCGCGCCGCGCCAAGCTCATGAAGGCCGCCGAGCTGCTCGAGGCCCACTCCGCGGACTTCGCCGCCGCCGTGCGTGACGAAACCGGCTCGACCGCCGGCTGGGGACATTTCAACGTCCATTTCGCGGCCTCGATGCTGCGCGAGGCCGCCGCGATGACCACGCAGGTCTCCGGTGAAGTGGTTCCCTCCGACATTCCCGGCAATCTCGCCATGGCGCATCGCCAGCCCGTCGGCGTCGTGTTCGGCATCGCGCCGTGGAATGCACCGGTGATTCTCGGTGTGCGCGCCATCGCCATGCCGCTCGCCTGCGGCAACACCGTCATTCTCAAGTCCTCGGAAGTCTGCCCGCAGACGCACCAGCTCATCGGCAAGGTGCTCATCGAAGCAGGCCTGGGCGACGGCGTGGTGAATGTGATCCATACGGACGTCAAGGACGCGGGCGCGGTCAGCGAAGCCGTGATCGCACAGCCGGCGGTCAAGCGCGTGAATTTCACCGGCTCCACGCGCGTGGGCAAGTTGTTAGCCCAGGTGGCCGCGAAATATCTCAAGCCCATCCTGCTGGAGCTCGGCGGCAAGGCGCCGCTGGTGGTGCTCGACGATGCCGACCTCGACGCAGCGGTAAATGCGACTGTGTTCGGCGCTTACGCCAACGCCGGGCAGATCTGCATGTCCACAGAGCGCGTCATCATCGATGCGAAAGTGGCCGATGATTTCGCGGCGCGGCTCGCCAGGCGCGTGGCTGCATTGACCGTGGGCAATCCACTGGAAGGCGAATTCGTCATCGGCTCGGTGGTGGGGCAACCCACGGTGGACCGGCTGCATCGCCTGGTCGGCGATGCCGTGAAACAGGGGGCGAAGGTGCTCGCCGGCGGTGACATGGCTGCCGTGGGCGGCAACGGTACCGTCATGAAGGGCGTGGTGGTCGATCACGTGACGCCGGCCATGGCGCTGTTCCGCGAGGAGTCCTTCGCGCCGCAGGTATCGATCACGCGGGTCAAGGACGTGGATGAAGCGGTCACGCTGGCGAACGACACGGAGTACGGCCTCTCGGCCGCCGTGTTCACGCGCGATCTGGCGCGCGGTCTCGCGGTGGCCAGGCGCATCGACAGCGGCATCTGCCACATCAACGGCCCCACCGTGGCCGACGAGGCCCAGATGCCCTTCGGCGGCGTGAAGGGATCGGGTTATGGACGCTTCGGAGGCAAGGCCGGCGTGGACGCGTTCACCGAGCTGCGCTGGATCACGGTCCAAACTACTCCGCGCCACTATCCGTTTTGAGTGTCACACCGACCGATGCATGTCACCGTCGATGGAGAGCGCCTGGCCTGAAATGGTCCTGGCGGCATCGGATGCCAGGAACACCGCCAGCGCCGCGATCTCGCCAGGCTCGGTGAAGTTCTTCAGCGATTGATTCACCAACGCGCTGGCGCGTTCTTCGTCGACCGTGCGGCCGCTGGCGACCGAGCGCGCTTCGAGCACCCGGTCCATGCGCGGTCCCGCCACCGGCCCCGGCAGGATGGCGTTGACGCGTATGCCGGCCTCGCCCAGTTCCATCGACAGCGTCTTGGTAAATCCCACGATGCCCCACTTGCTCACGGCGTAGGCGCTGCGCTGCGGATAACCCAGGCGTCCCGCGGCCGATGACATGTTGATGATGGATCCGGCGCGCGAGTGTTTCAGGTGCGGAATCGCCAGGCGCGTCACGTTGAACGTGCCCGAAAGGTTCACGCGCATCACCTGGTCCCAGGTGTCCGGGTCATAACTTTCCACCGGCGTGGTGGCTCCCGCGATGCCGGCGTTGTTGATCAGCACGTCGAGCCCGCCCAAAGTCGCGATGACGCGCGGCACGACGCGTTCGATCTGCGCGCGATCCGCCAGGTCGCACAGCTCGGTGATCACCGCCGGATGCGAGACCCGCAGGGTCTCGAGCAACGATGCGTCGATGTCGACCACGCCGACCTTCGCGCCCGTGGCCGCGAAGGCGTGCACCATTTCGCGGCCGATGCCCGAGGCGCCGGCGGTGATCAGCACTTTCTGCATGGCCGGATTTTGCCCCAGCGGCCACGACCGGACTCGACCGTGGGTTCTCGAAAATTCCTTCGCTCGCGGGCATGCGGCGCTGACGCGCCGCGGTACCCTTACCGCCTGATTCTCTCGGAGTTTCCATGGCCACCATCGTCGGCGGCATCGCCACCTCGCACACCCCCACCATCGGCTTCGCGCTCGACGCGAAAAAGCAGCAGGACCCCGTCTGGGCGCCGATCTTCGAGGGCTACGAGCCCGTCCAGCAGCTGGCTCGCGGAGAAGAAGCCGGACGTGCTGTTCTTCATCTACAACGACCACATCACCTCGTTCTTCTTCGACCACTACTCGCACTTCGCGCTGGGCGTGGGCGACGAAGTACTGGGTGGCCGACGAAGGCGGCGGCGCGCGCAAGCTGCCGCCGATCAAGGGCCATCCCGGCACTGGCGCGCCACGTGGCCAACGGTCTCGCCGCCGACGAATTCGACCTGTCCTACTTCCAGGACAAGGGTCTCGATCACGGCTGCTTCTCGCCGCTGTCGCTGCTGTGGCCGCATGAGAACGACTGGCCCGGCGCCATCGTGCCGCTGCAGGTCGGCGTGCTGCAGTTGCCGATTCCCTCCGCGCGGCGCTGCTTCAAGCTCGGCCGCTCGCTGCGCAAGGCCATCGAGAGCTATCCGCGAAGACATCAAGGTGGCCATCGTCGGCACCGGCGGACTTTCGCACCAGATCCACGGCGAGCGCGCGGGCTTCAACAACACGCCCTGGGACATGGAGTTCCTCGAGCTGCTGGAGAAGGATCCGGAGAAGCTCACCGACATCACCATCGCCGAGTACGCCGAGACAAGGCGGCATGCGAGGGCTCCGAAGTCATCATGTGGCTGATCATGCGCGGCGCGCTCGCCGCCGAAGGTGAAGAAGCTGCACCAGGCCTACTACCTGCCGTCGATGACGCCGATCGCCACCGTGATCTTCGAGAACGACTCGATCGAAACGCACGCGGGAATCCGCAGCCGACTATCGCGCCGCGCATCAACCACGAGTGGGACGGCCTCGAGAAGCTCCCGGGCACCTACCCGTTCACGCTGGAGCGCAGCGTCAAGGCCTATCGCCTGAATTACTTCCTGCACTCGCTGCATCGCAGCCGGAACGTCGCAAGCAGTTCCTCGCAGATCCCGAGCCGCTGTTCGAAGAGGCCGGCCTCAGCGAAGAAGAACGCGCGATGGTGCGCGCGCGCGACTGGCGCGCGCTCATCCACTACGGCGTGATCTTCTTCCTGCTGGAGAAGCTCGGCGCCGTGGTCGGCACGACCAACCTGCACATCTATGCCGCCATGCGCGGCCAGTCGCTCGAGGATTTCCAGAAGACCCGCAACGCGCAGGTGCTGTACTCGGTGGCGGCGCAGAAATAAACGCGAGTTTCTGAAGCCGGCCGGCGTGCCGGCCATGTAAGCCGCTCCCGACAACGGCGAGTTGTGCATACGTATTCGTAAGCGCCACCCAGTCGATCTCGATTAGCGTCACGGGCGAGAAGCAGGCAGCCAGCCTGCCCGTAGATAGGGAGATCGCCCATGCCCACACCTTCCTGGCGCACTCGCGCCATCCTGCCGCTCGCGCTCATAGCAACTGCCCTGCTCAGCTACGACGCTGCATCGCAATCTCCAGCTTCAGTGGGCATCCCGGGCAACTATCAGTCCGAATCCGGCTGCGGCGGCGACTGGGATCCCGCCTGCCCGGCCACGCAGCTGGTCTACGACCCGAACGGCGACATCTGGAAGAACACTTTCAGCATCACGCCGGCCGGCGCATACGAATACAAGGTCGCGCTCAACGGCACCTGGGACGTGAATTACGGCCTGCATGCGCAGCAGAACGGCCCGAACATTCCGCTGGCCACCAGCCGCATCGCCGCAGAGCGTCACCTTCTACTACGACCACAAGACGCATTGGGTCACGGAGAACGTCAGCTCCATCATCGCGACGGTGCCCGGCAGCTTCCAGAGCGAGATCGGCTGCAGCGGCGACTGGGATCCGGCCTGCTTCCGCTCCTGGCTGCAGGACGTCCACGGCAGCGGCTATCTACAGCTTCAGCACCAGTGCCATTCCTGCCGGCTCCTATGAATGCAAGGTGGCGCTGAACGGCACCTGGGACGTGAACTACGGCGCAGGGCGGCGTGCAGAACGGCGCCAACATCGCGTTCACCGTGCCCGCCGACTGGCATGGATGTCGCGTTCCAATGGAATTCCACGACCAAAGAACTGCGCGTGATCGTGGGTGGCATCCAGGGCGACCTTTCCAAGGCACAGGCCTATTGGCTGTCCGCCGACACCATCGCCTGGAACGTGCCCACCGATACCGTGGTCAGCTGTTCGCCGATCCGGATGGCGCACTCACGCTGGACGGTCCCGGCATCGTCGCCGGCACGAACTCGCGCTCCTGGACGCTGATGCACGATCCCGCGGGCCTGTCGGCCGCGCTCAAGGCGCGCTTTCCGCACCTCGCCAACCTGGCGGCGTTCAAACTGCCGCCCGAGGCGGTGGCAGCCGCAGCGCAGAGCCTCAAAGGCCAGTTGGCGGTGGGCGCCGTGCGCGGCCCGTCAGGGCGTCGACGCAACCGGGCTGCAAATTCCCGGAGTTCTCGATGACCTGTATTCGGCCAAGGCCGCGCCGGTGACGCTCGGGCCCAGCTTCAAGAATGGCCTGGCGACGCTGCGCGTATGGGCACCGACCGCACGCAGCATGAAGCTGCGCGTATTTGCCGACAGCGGTGCCGGCACGATGTATGCGACCTATCCGATGACGCTCGATCCCGCGAGCGGTGTCTGGAGTTACAGCGGCAGCGGCCTGTACGGCAAATACTACCTGTACGAGGCCCAGGTCTATGTGCGCTCGACCAACGAGGTCGAAACCAACGTGGTCACCGATCCTTATTCGATCTCGCTGGCGCGCAACAGCACGCGCAGCCAGATCGTGTCGCTGGACGATGCGGACCTGCAGCCGCGCGGCTGGCGCAATCTGCACAAGCCGCATCTGGCCGCGCCCGAGGACATCGTGCTGTACGAGCTGCACGTGCGCGATTTCAGCGCCACGGATGGCAGCGTGCCTGCGGACAAGCGCGGCACGTTCGCCGCGTTCGCCCAAAAACGCTCCGACGGCATGAAGCATCTGGCCTTGCTGGGCCTGGCGGGCGTCACGCACGTGCACCTGCTGCCGGCGTTCGATTTCGCGACCACCAACGAAGACAAATCCACCTGGCAATCGCCCTCCTTCGATGTGCTCGCGGCTTTGCCCGCCGATTCCTCCGAGCAGCAGGCCCTGGTCGCGGCCACCGCCGACCGCGACGCCTTCAACTGGGGCTACGACCCGCTGCACTACAACGTGCCCGAGGGCAGCTACGCCACGGACGCCGACGGCTCGGAACGCATCCTCGAGTTCCGCGAGATGGTGCAGTCGCTGAATCAGACTGGCCTGCGCGTGGTCATGGACGTGGTCTACAACCACACCAACTCCGCGGGACAGAATCCGAATTCGATTCTCGACAAGCTGGTGCCCGGCTACTACCACCGGCTCAATGGCGACGGCATCGTGCTGGGCGAAAGTTGCTGCGCCGACACGGCCACCGAGCACGCCATGATGGAAAAGCTCATGGTCGATTCCATCGTGCAGTGGGCGCGGCACTACAAGGTCGACGGTTTCCGCTTCGACATCATGGGCTTTCACCTGAAGTCCAACCTGCTCAAGGTGCGCGCGGCACTGGACGCGCTCACGCTCAAGAAGGATGGCGTCGATGGCAGGTCCATCTACGTGTACGGCGAAGGCTGGAACTTCGGCGTCATGGCCAACAACGGCCGAGGCGTCAACGCCATCCAGGTGAACATGGCCGGCACCGGCATCGGTTCGTTCTCCGACCGCATCCGCGATGCGGTGCGCGGTGGCGGCCCCTTCAGTCCGCGTCGCGACCAGGGCTTCGCCACCGGCCTCTATGTCGAACCGAACGGCACGTTCGGCGGATCGGCCGCGGACGAAAAAGCCGCGCTGTTGCGACTCACGGACTTCGTGCGGCTGGGCCTGGCCGGCAACATCGCCGACTACCCCATCGTCGATGCCAGCGGCGCGACGAAGCTGGGTCGCGATGTCGATTACTTCGGCATGCCCGGCGCCTACGGTGCGCAGCCCGAAGACACCATCCAGTACATTGGCGTGCACGACGACCCCGACTGGTTCGACGCCATGAACCTCAAGCTGAGTCCGCTGGTGCCGCGCGCCGACCGCGTGCGCATGGCACGACTCGGCATGGACATCGTGGCGTTGTCGCAGGGCGTGCCCTTCTTCATGGCCGGCGACGAGATGCTGCGCTCCAAGTCCGCGGATCGGAACAGCTACAACTCCGGCGACTGGTTCAACCGCATCGACTGGACGTTGAAGTCCAACAACTGGGGCGTGGGCCTGCCGCCGGCGAATGGCAACCAGGATGACTGGGCGATCATCGGCCCGGCGCTCGCCGATCCCAACCTGAAGCCCGGCCAGAAAGATATCGAAGGAACCTTCCGTCACATGCTGGAGATGCTGGTCATACGCAAGACCAGCGGGCTGTTCCGGCTGCGCACGGCCGAGGACATCAAGAAGGCGGTGAGCTTCTACAACACCGGGCCTGACCAGATCCCCGGGCTGATCGTCGAACGCATCGCCAACACCGGCAAGTCCTGCTTCCCGGCTTCCGAAGCGGTGGTGCTCGTGAACGCCACACCCCAGACACAGGTATTCAGCGATCCGGCGTTCAGGCGACAGGCGCTGTTGCTGCATCCCGTGCAGGCGTTTTCGCACGATCCGGTGGTGCGCACCGCGAAATTCCGCAGCCAGACCGGCACGTTCACGGTTCCGGCGCGCACCACCGCGGTGTTCATCGAGCCCTGCTTCGGAGGCCGGTAGCGTCGCTCAAGCTTGCTCTTTTCAGACTGGATGCGGCGATCCGGCAGCGCAATGTCTGGCGATGAACTCCGCATGCCCCGGCAACTGCTGCGTTGCCTGCGCCAGCAGCCGGCGCAGGTCGTGTAGATAGCCCGCGCGGTCCTGTGGAGATACGGCCTCGACGAACGGATGCACGGCGCGCGGCCGCGCGCCCTGACCCCAGAGCACCTGCAACCAGCTGCTGAGCTGGAACAGGTCGTCCGGCGCGCAGAAGATGCCGGCCGTCTCGCGAAACAGCTCGATCCGCTGCCGCAGCGAATCGGGAATCGCCATGTTCCGGCAGGCGTCCCAGAACGCCTCGCCGCGCCGATTGTTGGCGAAGTAGTGCAGGATGATGAAGTCGCGGATGTACTCGTACTCCGCGGCCGCCGAGCGATTGAATTCGCGCCGGCGCTCCTCGATGTCACCCTTGTGCGGAAACAGCAGGATCAGCCGCTGGATCGTGACCTGGATCAGGTGGATCGAAGTCGACTCCAGCGGCTCGAGAAACCCACTGGCGAGGCCCATGCACACGACGTTGCGATTCCAGAGCTGCTTGCGGCGCCCGGTCACGAAGCGGATCGGACGCGGTTCGGCCAGCGGTTCGCCGTCGAGATTCGCCATCAGCAGCTCCTGGGCGCGCGCGTCGGAGATATGCGCGGAGCAGTACACGTGCCCATTGCCGGTGCGATGCTGCAGCGGGATACGCCATTGCCAGCCGCCCTCGAGCGCCGTGGCGCGGGTGTATGGCAGTAACGGACTGGTGCGGGCCGTGGGAACCGCGAGCGCGCGATCGCAGGGCAACCAGCGCGACCAGTCGTCGTAACCGGTCTTCAGGGCCTGTTCGATGATGAGTCCGCGGAATCCGGTGCAATCGATGAAGAAATCCGCCTCGAGCGTGCGTCCGTCGTCGAGCCGTAAAGCCGTGACGTCACCGCCCTCGGGCTCGAGCAGCACTTCCTGGATCTTGCCGTCCACGCGCCGCACGCCCATGCCCTGCGCCAGGCGCGACAGGTACGCGGCATAGAGCGAGGCATCGAAGTGGTAGGCCCACATGAGCCCCGCGAGCGGTGTGTCCGGGATGCGCTCGGCGCGCGAGAACCTGGCCTGCTTCGCTGCCAGCCAGTTGAAGCTGTAATCCCAGAGCGAGCCGGCGGAATCGCGATCGCGCAACCCGCTTTCTTTCAACCAATAATGATGGAACGGAATGTATGCCAGGTCGCGACCGACGGGCCCGAAGGCATGCATGTACGCCTGCCCCTTCTCGAACCAGTCGACGAACTCGATGCCGAGCTTGAATGTGCCCTGCGTGTGCCGCAGGAAATCACCTTCGTCGATCTTCACCAGGCGGTTGAACTGCGCGATCGCCGGGATGGTCGCTTCGCCGACGCCGACGATGCCGATCTCCGAGGACTCCACCAGCGTGATCGAGAGTCGCGGGCCGAGCACGCGGGCCAGCGCGGCCGCCGTCATCCATCCGGCGGTGCCGCCTCCGGCGATGACGACTGATCTGATTTCCTGAATTGGCACGGCGCTAGCTTCTCAGGGAACCCGCGCTCGAGGAAAGGCCCCCGCCGGGCTATTGCCGACGGGGGCCTGCCTGCTGAGTAACGACTACTGGAAAACGTAACTCACGGCCAATGCGTAGACGGCACCGTACTCCTGGTACTTGATCAGGTTGTAGGAAGTGGTATCGACATTGTTCAGCACGAATGGCTCGTCGGTGAGATTGGTCCCCGACAGGCTGACGCTCAGACCCTCCAGGGCGCCACCCTGGAATGAATACCCGATCTGTGCGTCGAGCAGCGATTCGGCACTGACATTGTTCAACGTGAGGGTCGCATCGAAAGCCGGCACCTCACCGATGAAGTCATCCCGATAGCGGTTGCTGACGCGCGCCGAGAACCCGTACTTCTCGTAGTACAGCGTCGTATTGATGACCTTGGTGGACAGGCCCGGGATCGGTGTGTCCACACCGTTGATCTCGATCTTGGAGCCGTTCTTGGCCGCGCTGGCGATGAAGCCGAACCCATCCAGGGCATCCGAGAACAACGAAAGGGGAACCGACGCCGTGAGCTCGACACCTTTCACATAGCCACCGGAGCCGTTCTGCTTGAGCGTCGAAATACCGAGGCGATTGGCGTCTGCCTCGGTATAGGTGGCGGCCGGATCATTCGGGTTGAACGGTGGCAACGGCACACCCGTGAAATCTTCGATTACGGATTCGTTGAAAATGTAAGTCTTGATGTCCTTGTAATAGATCGCCGCCGAGACATACGCCCGGTTGCCGAAGTATTTCTCCAGCGACACGTCGATGGAATTCGCCCGCCACGGCTTGAGCTTCGGGTTGCCGCCGCCACTGCGCTTCCACCAGAACTGTTCCCCGTCGACGATTTCCGTGCCGCCCGTGTCGGTGACCACGGTGTAACTCGCACCGCCGCCCAACTCATCCAGGCGCGGCCGTGCCACCGTGGCAGCGGCAGCGAAACGCAACTTGAGGTCATCCGGGAATTCGAAGGCCAGGTTCAGGCTGGGCAGCACATCGGTGTACTTGTCCCCCTCGGTGACCACGGTCACGGGCACGGTGGCCGTACCCTCCGGTATGACCGCGCTCGTCAGATGCAGCTGCGAAGCCTGGTCGGCATTGATCGCCTGCACGCCGATGTTGCCTCGTAACGGTATGCCGTCGACCTCGGTGTCGATGCCGAACTTCAGGAACGCCGTGGTGAGCTTTTCATTCACCTCCCAGGTGTTCATGACGTTGTTGATGCGGTCATTCGGATTCGCGTTCGGATCGTCGACCGAGTTGATCGGCTGCCAGAACCCGCTGCGGTACAGGCCGAGCGCGTCGTAGCTGATGATGCCGTGCGGGCTGCCGAAGAAACTGGAGTCGTTGATGCCGGTGCGGAATTCTTCCGGCACGACCGCGTGCGAGATATTGCCCGGCAGCCACAGGTTGCTCTGGAACTGGCTCTTCCCCTTGGTGCGGTCGGCGTAGTTCACGCCGAAGGACACATCGTTCAGGAAGAATGCGTCGTCGAACTTGCGCGTCGCCGCCAGGCGCACCGCCTGGATTTCATCCGTGATATCGGGAGCCCCGACGAAGCCCGAGCGTCTCGGTCCGCCGCCCCAGCCACCCGGATCGGTCAGGAATACCGAGCCGTAGTCGCTGTAGTTCAGCGACGGGGTGAAGTACGAGATGCCGTCGGAATTGGTGGTGAATGAAACGTTTTCCGTCGGCGGCAGCAGCGCCGGATCGTTCATGGTGCCCAGACCGGCCGTGGATTCGAGACGCAGATCATGCCGCTCGACCTTCGACCAGCTCAGGTCGGCTTCCATGCCCCAGTTTTCATTGAACCCGAACTTGGTGTTCAAACCGATGGAATCGATCTCGGCTTCGCGATCGTTGTTGTAGTTCTCGATGACCACGAACGGCACGTTGGGAAATACCCCCGACTGGACGCGGTCTTTTTCGACCGGGCCTGGATTCGTCAACGTCGCGCCGGCCCAGATCGTGCCGTACTCCATGCGCTGGATGGTCTGCACTTCGCGGAAATCGGAGTGGTAGGCGTCGAGCAGCATGTGCAGCATGATCGTTGGGCTTGAACTCCACCACGCCCATGTACGCCGTGCGCTTGTAGTAAGACGACTGAATGCCGTCCTTGTCACCGCCGATGACCAGGTCTCCTCCCAGTCCGGGATAGTCATCTTCTTCCAGCTCCGGATAGCCCCAGGGCTCGCGCGTCTGCGCCTGGTAGGGCGTCTTGTTGTAGGCAACGCCGATGGCCACGCCGAGCGTGTTGTCCATGAACTGATCGATGTAGGTGCCATTCACGCGATCGCCGGCGTCAGGCAGGCCGGGAATGTTGGCTTCCTGGTCGTTCATCTCGCGCTTGTAGCCGAAGCCCAACTTGCGATCGGAGAGTGCCAACGGGTGCACGGTCGAAATATCGGTGGTGCCCGCGATGCCCTGGTAGGCCATGCCGGCGTCGGGAGTCTTGTAGACCCTGACCTGCGTCACGAGCTCCGACGGGTACTGGTCGAATTCCACCGTGCGGTTGTCGTTGGTCGAGGCCTGCTCGCGGCCGTTGAACGTGGTGACCGTGAAGTCCGGGCCGAGGCCGCGAATCGACAGCGTCTGCGCGCGACCGTTGGTGCGCTGCGCGGCAATGCCGGGAAGCCGGCCGATTGCCTCGGCAATCGATGAATCCGGCAGCTTGCCGATGTCCTCCGCCGACACGACTTCGACGATGGACGAGTTTTCCTTCTTCGCGTTGATCGAATCCTGGATGCTCTTGCGCAGGCCCGTGACAACGACTTCGTCGATGCTCTCGTTGGCGCCCGCGCCCTGGTCCTGCGCCATGGCGACACTGCCGCCCATCAGGAAGATGGCGCATCCGGCGGTGGTGCCGATTTCCTGGCGCGAACGGCGCCGGCCGGCCTTCGTACGCGCAGTCTTCTGGTCGAGTTTCTTCACTGGGTCCCCCTGCTAACTATTAGTCGTTGTACCTTCGGAACCACAGGTTCCCAGGCTCCCTGCACGCAAGGATGTTGGCAGCGACGGTCTCTTGGCAACGCCATGCATACGTATTCACGTGTTTCGCATGTCCGGAAAAAAGAAAGCCTCGCCAACCGAGGGGGTCAGTGGGCGAGGCTTAACGATCCCCGGTTCAGCAGGGACGACGTTTCCGGTTCTCGGGAATAGTAGGTCCACACCCCCGGCGCGGACAGTGGCTTGCATACGTATTCAGCTTGAATACGTATGCAGGGCATCGAGGCGCGCCGCCCCTGCGGTAAGCTGCCGCGCAAACATGAATACTGCCGTGCAACGCGTGCCCGCCAGCCACACCGCACGCCCCTGGTGGCGCGGCGCCACTATCTACCAGATCTATCCGCGCAGCTTCCTGGACACCAACGGGGACGGCATTGGCGATCTGCCCGGGATCATCGAAAGGCTGGATTACGTCGCCACGCTGGGCGTGGACGCGGTGTGGATCTCACCTTTTTACAAATCCCCCATGGCGGACTTCGGCTACGACATCGCCGATTACCGCGCCGTCGACCCGATCTTCGGCACGCTGGCGGATTTCGACCGCCTCATCGCGCGCGCCCACGATCTCGGCATCAAGGTCATCATCGACCAGGTACCCAGCCACACCTCCGACCAGCACGCCTGGTTCGCCGAGAGCCGACAGAGCCGCGACAATCCGAAATCGAACTGGTACGTCTGGGCCGACCCGCGCGCCGACGGCACGCCGCCTAACAACTGGCTGTCGATTTTCGGCGGCGTGGCCTGGACCTGGGAACCGCGCCGCGCCCAGTACTACCTGCACAATTTCCTCAAGAACCAGCCGGACCTGAACTTTCACAATCCCGAAGTGCGGCGCGCCTCGCTCGACAACATGCGCTTCTGGCTGGACCGCGGCGTCGACGGGCTGCGACTCGATGCGATCAACTTCTGCTTTCACGACGCCAAGCTGCGCGACAACCCGGCGCGTCCCAGGAACGCGCGCAAGGTGAGCGGCTTCCGCGCCGACAATCCCTACGGCTACCAATGGCACCACCACAACAACACGCAGCCGGAAATGCTGCCCTACCTCGAGGACATCCGCGGGCTGCTCGACGGATATCCGGGCGTGGTGGCGCTGGGGGAGATTTCCTCCGACGACTCGACGGCCACGGTGGCCGAGTACACGCAGCCGGGCCGGCTGCACATGGCCTATTCCTTCGAACTGCTCAGCAATGACAGCTCGCCACGGCACATCCGCGAAACCGTCGAGAAGCTGCGGCAGCGCGCGCCGGAGAGCTGGCCGTGCTGGACCATCTCCAACCACGACGTGGAACGCGTGGTCAGCCGCTGGGGCTGGAGCAATTCGCCCGCGCATGCGGCCACGCAACTGTCCGCGCTGGTGTGCGCCCTGCGTGGCTCGGTGTGCGTGTTCCAGGGCGAAGAGTTGGGCCTGGGCGAAGCCGAGCTTCCCTACGAAGCGCTGCGCGATCCCTATGGCATCGCGTTCTGGCCCACCTTCAAGGGCCGCGACGGATGCCGGACTCCCATGCCCTGGGACGCAAGCGAGCGCGGCGGCTTTTCCAGCGGCGATCCCTGGCTGCCGGTGCCTTCGCAACATCGTGCGCTGTCAGTGGCGGCACAGGAGCGCGACACCACGTCGGCCCTGCACGGCTTCCGGCGCCTGCTCGCGTGGCGCCGCCAGCAGGAGCTGCTGATCACGGGCGACATCGAATTCCTCGCCGCGACCGATTCGGTGCTGGCATTCCGGCGCTTCGATGCGCATGGCGCGCTGCTGGCGGCCTTCAATCTCTCACCGGAAGCCGCGCAGCTGTCTCTGCCCAAGATCAACGTGGTGCGCGCCATCGGCGGACACGGTCTCCCGGAGGGCCGCCATGAGAGCGGTAACTTGGAACTCCCGGGTCACGGCGTGGCGTTTTTTCAACTCGCAGCGCGTTGATTTGACTCAAGCCGGCGCTGACGCAGTGCCAGCAGTAGCTTTTCGCGCACGCGCACGGGCATGATCGCCTCCTTGCAAAGAGGGGGCGCTGCGCGCTGCAGTCGATGCACGAAAAACCGACTTCGTTCGACATCGCGTTTCTGGCCGGCGTGAGCCAACCCACCGTGTCGCGCGCGCTGCGCGGCAGCCCGGTAGTCAGTCTCGAAACCCGCAAGCGCATCGAAGAGATTGCGCGGCAGCTCAATTACCGGGTCGACAAGAACGCGTCGAACCTGCGTTCGCAGCATTCGAACACGCTGGCGCTGCTGCTGTTCGAAGATCCGACTCCCGACGACTCGCAGATCAATCCCTTCTTTCTCTCCATGCTGGGCTCGATCACGCGCGCCTCGGCGCGCCAGGGCTACGACCTGCTGATCTCCTTCCAGCAGCTCTCCAAGGACTGGCAGCAGGATTACGAGGACAGCCGCAAGGCCGATGGCATCATCCTGCTCGGCTACGGTGACTACGAGGAATATCGACCCCGGCTGGAGCGACTGGTCGAGCAGGGCACGCATTTCGTGCGCTGGGGACCGGTGGTCACCGACGAGCCCGGCGTTTCGGTGGGCTCGGACAATGCCCAGGGCGGCTACGACGTCACGCGTCACCTGTTGGCTCAAGGCCGCAGCCGCATCGCCTTTCTCGGCCACGCGACCACTCACTACCCGGAATTCTTCGACCGCTTCCGGGGCTACGAGCGCGCGCTCATGGAAGCGCGTGCGTCCACCTCCTCGGCCCTGCAGGTCGACGCCATCACCACCGAGGAATCCGGGTTCCAGGCCACCAACGAGCTGCGTAACCGCGGCGTCGAGTTCGATGCCATCGTCGCCGCCAGCGATCTCATTGCCATCGGCGCACTGCGCGCCCTGCAGGAGTCCGGAGTCGAGGTACCACGCGAAGTGGCCGTGGCGGGTTTCGACGATATTCCCGCCGCCAGTCTCACCAATCCGCCGCTGACCACGGTCATGCAGGACACGCGACGCGCCGGCGAATTGCTGGTGGAAACGCTGCTGCGCCAGATCGCCGGCGACCCGGCGAAGAACTCGGTCATCCCGACGCGCCTGGTGGTACGCAAGTCCGGCTGAACATGCGCGTCATCCGCCCCGCTCCGGTCATCCTGACAATTCTGCTCTGCGCTTTCGGCGCCACCGAAGGCCGCGCCGCGTCGCGCGTCGCCACGCTGATCAACGCATCGGAAACAGTTCGTCGCGCGGGACGACCCGCCGATGCCCTGCAAATCCTCGAGCTCGCCGCGCCGCTGATCGCGGCGGAAGCCTCGCCGGCCGAGCGTGGCCAGCTTCATCTGCAGCGCGTGCGCTGCGCCTACTATCGAGCTTCACTCGCCGGCGCGCCTCAGGACGCCAACATCGAGGAGCTGCGAGTGGTGCTGCGTGAGGCCGAAACGCTGCAGGACCAACGGCTGCTCGCCGATGCCCGCGATCAACTGGGGCTCGCGATCTATTCCCGGGATTTCAGAATGAACGGGATGGAGGAACCACGCCGCCTGTTCGAACAGGCACTCGATGCGCGGCGCAAACTGCGTGACCAGAGGGGCGTCGCTGAATCGCTGTTCCACATGGGACTGACCTTCGAGAACAAGAAGGATCCTTCCCCCGAAGAATTGCGCCGCGCGGTGGCGAGTCACGAGGAAGCGCTCTCCATCGCGGAAGGCGGCGGATTCGACATAGAAGCGTCCTACGCCGTGCGTCACCTGGCTGGCCACAAACAGGACGCCGGCGACCTCGACGCGGCGCTCGCGGGTTTCGAGCGCTCACTCATGCTTCGAACGCGCGCGGGCTATCACATCTATCTCGCGCCGGCCCTGATTGCGATCGGCGACGTCTGGAAGGACAAGGGCAACACAAACAAGGCACGCGAGTTCTACGGGCGAGCGCTGACCGAAGCCGATCGCCTCGACGCGCAGCGATTCCAGGATTCGGCGAAGGAGGCGTTGGCGACGGTCGCGGCCGGAGCCAGCCCTAAGGCGGGGAGTTGAGTTCCGCGATGATCCGCGCGCGGCGCATGCGCAGGTGCGCGGTCACGGTGAGCAGGATGGCGGCCAGCACACTGGCCCAGCCCAGCGAATCGCCGATACGCGTGTAGACAGTCGTCATGGGTGCGCTCAGGTCCACGGTGGCGACCAGTGCGGTGCCGGGCAGCTTGGCGCTGCGATCCACCGCCAGCACGCGGCCATAGGCATCCGAGATCGACAGCAGACCCTGGCGCGACGACCGCACCACGCTGAAGCCGCTCTCCACGCCGCGCATCTTGGTCATGTTGGCCGCCATCTCGGCATCGCGATCGAAATCCCAGGCCGGCACCAGCATGACGCGGGCATGACGCTGGCCGAATCCCCGCCCGAAGCTGGAGAAATGCATGTCCTTGCAGATGGCCACGCCGTAGCGCACGCCGCCGATGTCGTTGACCGGGTATTCGTTGCCGGCGAGGAACTCACGCTCCGGCGGCGCCATGAAGTGCTTGAGATAGTTCGTGGCGAGGCGCCCATCGGGCGCGAACCACCAGGCCTCATTGCGGCGCGTGCCGTCGTCGATGACGCCGAGCCCGGCCACCAGCCAGACCTTGTTTTCCCGCGCGAGATTCGACAACCAGGCCTTGCGCGATTCGGCGTCGGGCTTCTTCAGCACGTCGATCTTCTCGGGCAGCAACACGATGCGCGCGCCGCTGCCCGCGAGCTCCTGCACCTGCGCCTGGTACTGCGCCCACACTTCGCGTGAATTCGGGGAGCCTGGGCCGTTGATGTAGTTGTCCACCGAGGCGATGCCGAAGGTCATCGGTGTTCCGCTGTCGTTGCTCGCGAGGCGCCACCAGCCGAACCCCAGCGACAGCGCGATGGTGGCCAGCACCGAGGCATGCATCACGAGCGCGCCCGGCAGCCGCTTGCCATAGACGATGCCCAGCGCCACGGCCGAATTGCCCAGCATCAGCAGGAACAGCACACCGCCCACACCGAAGATGGAAGCCAGTTGCGCGATGGGCAGCACTTCAGATTGGGTGTACGCAAGGCTGCCGAAATTGCCGTCCGGTGAGAGATGCGCGAGCAGCGTGTCGACGGCGACGGCCACGATGGGCAGGGCCAGCACGGTCCAGCCGGCTTCGTAGGCTTTGACGATGCGGCGCGCGCCGCCGTAGATGAGCACCCACATCAGCGTTTGCAGCACCAGAACCAGCATCGCGGGCGCCAGCGGCATCACCGAGAGGAAATAGCGGAAGTTGCTGGCCGCGCCCACCAGCGAGGCAATCGCCACCAGGCCACGCGAGGTCCAGCCTTCGGTCTTCAGCGCGACGGCGAACAACAGGCCGGGAAGGAACCAGGCCAGCGTCCAGATGGGGTCCAGGTTGACGACGAACCACAGTCCGCCGCCGATGGCCAGCGCGGCGGCGATGTACAGAAGATCGTTGCGGCTCATGGGCCGGCAGTCTACCTCCTCACCGCACGCGCAGCGCGCACAACCCCGCGATGAAGAAGCTCACGCCGCCAATGGCCAGCGCATAGATCGGTTGCCCGTCGAAAAACCGGTTCAACAGGAGACCGAGCACGCTGGCGATCACCAGCTGTGGGATCACGATGTAGAAATTGAAGATGCCCATGTACACACCCATCTTGCGCGACGGCACGCTGCCCGCCAGCAACGCGTACGGCAGCGACAGGATGGACGCCCAGGCGAATCCCACGCCCACCATGGACAGCAACAGCCAGCGCGGGTCGCGAATCAGGAGAAAGGACAGCAGCCCCGCGCCGCCCAGCCAGAGATTGATCAGATGGCTGTGGCGCATGCCGAGGCGCCGCACCAGCAGTGGAATCACGATCGCCGCCACTGCCGCGAAGCCGTTGTAGGCCGCAAACAGCACGCCCACCCAGTTAGCGCCCTCGTTGTACACGGCGCCCGTGGCATCGGTGGCACCGAAGTGCACACGGGTCACGGCGGGCGTGGTCTGCGTCCACATCGCGAACAATGCCAGCCAGGAGAAGAACTGCACGGGGATCAGCTCGCGCATGCGGCGCGGCATGTTGTCGATATCGGCAATCAGCGTGCCCAGCGCACTGCGGCCGCGCAATGCGCTGTTGACCAGCAGCAGCACGCCCCAGCCCGCGAACATGGCGGCGAGCACGTACAACATGCGGTCGAGCGCGAAGCGCCACACCAGCACGATGCCGAGACCCCCGATCAGCGACCAGATCAATCCGCGCAGTGCCGATCCGTACGCGCTGCCCGGCTCGACGCCTTCCGACAGCGGCGTGGCATCCGCGAAGCCATGCAGTGTCGCCGGCGGATACTCGCGTGTTCTGACCACGGTCCACAGGATCGCTCCGAGGAAAACCGCGGCGCCGATCTCGAACGAATAGCGCACGCTGTCCGGCACTGGACTTTCCGGCGTGCCCTCATTGCTGACGCCGGCGTGCGCCAGCAGCCAGGGCAACATGCTGGCCACCACGGCGCCGACACCAATGAAGAAGCTCTGCATGGAGTAGCCGGCGGGCCGCTGCGACTCCGGCAGCTGATCCGCCACGAAGGCGCGGAACGGCTCCATGGAGATATTGATGCTGGCATCCAGCACCCACAGCAATCCGGCGGCGATCCACAAGGTGGGCGAATGCGGCATGGCAATCAGCGCCAGCGAAGCCAGCACCGCACCGGCGAGGAAATATGGCCGCCGGCGACCCAGCCAGTTCCAGGTGCGATCCGACATGTAGCCGATGATGGGTTGCACCAGCAGGCCGGTCAGCGGCGCGGCGATCCACAAGCCCGCGATCTCATCCGACTCCGCGCCCAGCGTCTGGAAGATGCGGCTGACGTTGGCGTTCTGCAGCCCCAGGCCGAACTGGATGCCCATGAAGCCGAAACACATGTTCCAGATCTGCCAGAACGTCACCTGCGGGCGCAGGCCCGCGGCCGGCGCGGCCGCGCTCATCGTGCGCTCCGCGGCCGCCGCGTCGAGAAACGAATCGCCTGCCCGCCTCCCGGCGCGAGCCGCAGCGTCAGTGCGTCGCCGCGCGCCACCGGGCGGGTTTCGATCTCCACCGAGGCGGGATCGCCCGCATAGCCGGCGTTCTCGCCGTCGCGGTAGATAGTCGCGTAATAGATATCAGCGCCGAGGAAATCGAGCCGCACGTCGAGCGTGCGCGGTTGCTCGTCGGAGATGGCTCCCAGGAACCATTCCTCGCTGTTGCGATCCTTGCGCACGATGGTGACGAAGTCACCCACTTCGCCATTGAGCAGGCGCGTCTCCGACCAGTCGGTGGGGACGTCCTTGATGAACTGGAAGGGCTTCGGAAACCGGGCGTAGTTCTCCGGCAGATCGGCCGCCATCTGGATGGGGCTGTAGAGCACCACGTACAGGGCCAGCTGCTTGGCGATGGTCGACTGAATGCGCTTGCCATTGGCGCCGGTGAGACTCAGCACGCCCGGCGTGAAATCCATCGGACCCGCCAGCATGCGCGTGAAGACGAGATTCACCTCGTGCTCGGGCGGATTCGGCGGCTCGCCCCAGGCGTTGTATTCCATGCCGCGCGCGCCTTCGCGCGCCACCCAGTTCGGATAAGTGCGGCGCAGGCCGGTGTCCTTGATGGGCTCGTGAGGATTCACCGCGATATGCCGCTTCGCGGCCTCTTCGACCACGCGCAGGTGATGACGCGCCTGCACCTGGCCGTCGTGCCATTCGAAGTGAATTCGCCCGTCGGTTCCCAAAGCCTGGATGCCGCCCGCGTCGGCGACGTAACCGGTCTTGACCGAATCCACGCCCAACTTCTGGTAGAGATCGAGCGCAGCACCGAGTTGCCGCTCGTAGACGGCGATATTGCCGGCGGTTTCGTGATGGCCCACCAGGCGCACGCCTTTCTTCTTCGCATAGGCCGCCAAGCCCTCGAGATCGAAATCCGGATAGGGTTCCGTGAAGCTGAACTCATCGCCGCGCGCGAACCAGTCGCCATCCCAGCCCTTGTTCCAGCCTTCGACCAGCACGCCGCGGAAGCCATTGGCCGCGGCGAAATCGATGTAGCGGCGCGTCTCGGCCGTGGTGGCACCGTGCTTGGATCCCGAGCCCCAGGTATGCGTGCCCAGGTGCATGCCCCACCAGATGCCCACGTACTTGTACGGTTTCACCCAGGACACGTCGCCGAGCTTGTTAGGCTCGTTCAGATTGAGGATGAGATGCGAGGCGTAGAGGCGCGGTGCGTCGGCGGCGATCTGCAGCGTGCGCCAGGGCGTGACGAAGGGTGCGCGGCGCGCGACCTTCGGTCCTGATGACGAGGGCGACAGCTGCGACTTCAGGCGCTGCCCCGTCACGCGGCGCAGCCACATGCCGGCATAGTCGACCAGCGCCGCCTCGTGGATGGCCAGGTGCACGCCACTGGCCAGCTTCATCGTCAACGGCGTATGCGCCTGCGAGACCTCGGTGAGCGGCGTGCGGTTGTAGAGATACTCGTAGCGATTCCACTCCCCGGCCGGGATCCACCAGGCCGTGGCCGGCTCGGCAATGGCGAACTCGGTGAGCTCTTCGACGATGTTCACCTGCGCGAGCTGCGGCTGTTCGGGAAATTCGTAGCGGAATCCCACGCCGTCATCGAAGACACGGAATACGACGGTGAGCTCGCGACCGGACTTGTCGCGCAGCACGGCGCGCATCTCATTGCCGTGATCGCGAATGGAACGCCACTCGCCCCAGGGCTGTTCCCAGGTGTCATCGAAACTGCGCTGCGTCACGGCGCCGATCCTGAAATTGCGCTCGAGCTTGGGCGCGTCGGCGAGAATGAAGCCCAGCCTCGACCAGTCGAGCAGCAGCTTTCCCTGGCGACTGATGCTGTACTCGGGCCGCCCGTCCGGATCGACGCGCAGTTGCACTTCGATCGAGCGGTCGGGCGAACGAACCATGCCCGGGACATTGGCGACCTGCTGCGCGTCGACGACACCCGCGAACAGCGCCCACAGCGCGATGGTCAGGCGCCTCACGGCGTGGCGCTCATGTGTCGATTCGGCGCAGGCGACGTAGCCCAAGGCCGGCACCGTCACTTTCACCGTGCCGGGTGCGTCGGGTTTCGGGCAGTCGCCCTGCAGCGGCGTGAACGCGCGCGTGTCGGTTTCGATTTCCACCTGTGCCGTGATCGGCGCCGTCGAGGTGTTGAAGACCACGAGGATCTCGCGTCCCTCGTTGCCGATGCGCGAAGCGGCGAACAGGCCCGGCTGCCGCGACTGCGCGCGCACCACCTGCCGGCCGCGGCGCAGCTCGACGTACTGCTTGCGCAGCGAGGCCAGGGCGGCGATCTGCCGGTACAGCGGATGCAGCGCATCGTAGTTCGCGTTCGCGGTGGTGGAATTCGTGCCCAACAATTCCTGGTCGTTGTAGCTCGTCACCTGGCTGGCGAACATGTCCTGGCGCGCGGCCTGGTCGATGCCATGGCCGACCATGCCCTGCTCGTCTCCGTAGTAGACCACCGGTACTCCGCGCAGCAGGAACAACATGGCATTGGACAACATCACGCGTTGCAGGACTTCTTCCTTGCCAGCCTGGGGTCGCGCGCGCTGCACCAGCCAGGCGAAACGTCCGAAGTCGTGATTTCCGGTGAACGTGGGCAACCGCAGCGCGGCCGTCGCGCCGCCTTCATAGAGCCCATCGTCCGCATACAGGCGCGCCAGCACCGTGGTGCCGGCATTGCCTGCCAATGTTTCCTGCAAGGCGCCGGCGAAGCCGAAGTCCAGCACCGAAGGCAGCTTGTCGACACGTGTATGGCGCGCCAGTTGCGCCACGTCGACCCCCTCGGCCGCCACTTCGCCAAAGATGTGGAAGTGCGCGATGCCGCTGGCGCGCGCGCGCTTCAGCATGGCCGGCACGAAGGCGCTCCAGAACTCGGGGTTCACGTGCCGCGCGGTGTCGATGCGGAAACCATCCACGCGGTATCGCTCGATCCAGTCGCCAAAGATGTCGATGAAGCCGCGCACCACGCGCGGGTTCTCGGTCATGAGGTCGTCGAGACCGACGAAGTCGCCGTGCAACGAGCTCTCGCCCCAGAAATCCGAATTGCCGCGATTGTGATAGTAGACAGGCGAATTGAGCCAGGCGGGAACCTTCACGTTGGCCTCGGCCGGCGGCACGAAGGTCGTATAGGCGTAGTCGGGATCGGTGAGGCGCGCGAAGTTCGCCTCGGTACGCAGGCCATCGCCGGCGAATCCCGCGTTGATGGCCGCGCCCAGCGGTCCGCCCTTGCGCGTGTACGGATAGTCGGCGCGCGAGCGGTACGGGCACGGCGCATTCACACATTCGCGAAACTGGATCACATCCGCGGTGTGATTGGTGATGATGTCGAGGTACAGCTTCATGCCGCGCGCGTGTACCGCGTCGGCGAACTCGCGCATGTCCGCCTCGGTGCCGAAGTGCGGATCGACGGCGGTGAAATCCGTGATCCAGTAGCCGTGATATCCGGCGCTCTGTTCGCCCGGTCCACCCTGCACCGGCTTGTTCTTGTAGATAGGTCCCAGCCAGATGGCGGTGGTACCCAGCCCCTGGATGTAGTCGAGCCTGGCCGTGAGCCCCTTGAGATCACCGCCGTGATAGAAGCCCTTGTGCGCCGGATCGAAGCCGGTGGTCAGGCGGTCGCCCTGCAGGCGGCCCCGGTCGTTGGCCGGGTCGCCGTTCGCAAAGCGGTCGGGCAGCACGAAGTAGACGATCTCGTCTTCGGACAGCCGCTCACGGTAGTCGGACGCGGAGAAGGAAACCGGTGCGCATGCGCAAAGAGCGAGTCCCGCCAGTAGTCGCAGCATCGGTCCCCCAGGTGTCGAGTCGCCGCACTCTACTGCACGCCATGGGGACGGCGCGCCATGCATACGTATGCGAGATCAGGCGCCCTTGCTGAACTGCAGGGCCTCGAGCGCGCTCGCGGCCTTCGCGGCAGCGGCCTTGCCCGATTCGTTGTACAGCAGCGTGAAGACCACGGCGGCGTCACCACCGGTCAGGACACCCTGGCAAACGTATTTGTATTCTTTGGGTTTGGGCGCGCGATCGGTCGCACACACCTTCGAGCCTCGCAGCTCGCCGCTGCCGATGGGCTTCACGTCCAGGCTCTTCTCCACGCTCTGCTGGAGAAATTCCTGGGACGCCTTGTCCATGACATAGGACCTGAATGCCTCGGGAGTGGCACCCGAAGGGATCTGGCCCACCGACAACTGGACCGACATCTGCAGGGGATCCGCGCTGTGGAACTCCGCGCTATCCGCGTCCGCCGTGGATTCCGACACGATCCACTTCGGATCCCAGCTCAGCGACAACGAGGCACCGCCGACCGTGAGTACTTTCACGGCCGGCGATGCCGGTTGGGGGTCCGCGCCCCATGCGATCGGGCCGGCGAACGCCAGCACGCCGGCGAGAAGTGCGATCTGCTGCCTCGGGCGCGGCACGCGACTCAGATGAACCGGTTGACCAGGTTCTCGAGCATTTCCTGGCGACCCGACTGCGGCTTCGGGTTGATGTTGCCCGCCACCGCCGCGTCCGAGATCGACACCAGCGAGGCGCCCTGGGCATGGATCTTCTTGCCCAGCTCGCCGTCCCACTTCGCGTAGCGCTGCTCGACGAACTTGTCGATGCCGCCATTTTCGATCAGCGCGGCCGCTGACAGCAGCGTGCGCGCCAGCAGGTCGAGACCGCCCACGTGGCCGTAGAACATGTCGGCCGGGTCGATGGACTGGCGGCGCACCTTGGCGTCGAAGTTGAAGCCGCCGGTGGTGAAGCCGCCGGCCTTGAGGATGCGATACATCGCCAGCGTCATGTCGAGCGGATCGTTGTGGAACTGGTCCGTGTCCCAGCCGTTCTGCGGATCGCCGCGGTTGATGTCGATGGAGCCGAAGATGCCGAGCGCGTCGGCCATGGCAATCTCGTGGTCGAAGCTGTGCCCCGCCAGCGTGGCGTGGTTGGCTTCGATGTTCACCTTCACTTCGTTCTCGAGACCGTTCTTCTTGAGGAAGCCGTACACGGTGGCCGTGTCGAAGTCGTACTGATGCTTGGTGGGCTCGTGCGGCTTGGGCTCGATGAGGATGGTGCCCTTGAAGCCGATCTTGTGCTTGTGCTCGACCACCAGCTGCAGGAACCGGCCGAAGTTGGCGAGCTCGCGCTTGAGGCTGGTGTTGAGCAGCGTGTCGTAGCCTTCACGGCCGCCCCACAGCACGTAGTTGGCGCCGCCGAGGCGCTTGGTGGCGTCCATGCAATGACGCACCTGGGTCGCGGCGAAAGCCCAGACCTCGGGATCCGGATTGGTCGACGCACCGCCCATGAAGCGCGGGTGCGAGAACAGGTTTGCCGTGCCCCACAGTAGTTTGATGCCGGTCTCGGCCTGTTTCTTCTCGAGACGGTCGACGGTCAGCGCGAAATTCGCGACGTGCTCCTTGATGTTGGCGGCCGTCGGCATCGCGTCCACGTCATGGAAGCAGTAGAACGGCGTGCCGAGGCGCGTGAAGAAATCGAAGGCCGCGTCCATCTTGGCCCAGGCAGCCGCCTGGTCCATGACGCCAGCGTTCCAGGGACGTTCGAAGGTGCCAGCGCCGAAAATATCGTGGCCGTTCCAGGCGAAGGAGTGCCAGTAGCAAACGGCCGGGCGCAGCAGCTCTTCCATGCGCTTGCCGAGAACCATCTGGTCCTTGTTGTAGTAGCGGAACGCCAGCGGGTTGTCCGACTTCAGGCCTTCATACTTGATGGGCTGCACCGCGCCGAAATACGACGTGGACTGTTGCAGGGGCTGTGCGGTCGACATGATCAAACTCCTCGGAATCTTGGGCGAAGGTCCTGATAAATCTGGGAAAAACAGCGGCGCTTGGCCGCCAGCTGCTGAATGTCGCGTTCATTCGGCTCCATCACGACGCGCACCGGCGGCGGGCGGCACACATCCTCCGCCCGTTCGCGCGTCTTGGCTATCCGGGCGAGCCGGGCAGCGCCGAGCGCGGGCCCCACTTCGGAGGCATCGCGATAAATCAGCGGCCGCTTGATGGCGGCGGCCAGCACACCACCCCACCACATGGAGCGGGCGCCGCCGCCGATCACCGAAATCTTGTCGATGGTGGCACCGGCCTCGATGAGCACATCGAGCCCGTCGGCGAAGGCGAAGGCCACGCCCTCGAGCACGGCCTGGCCGATGGCCGCGGCGTCGGAGTCATGATTGAGACCGAACAGCACGCCACGCGCCGCCGGATCGTTGTGCGGGGTCCGCTCGCCGGAAAGGTAGGGCAGGAAAATTTCCGGACCGTCGAGGCGCGCGCGCTTCTCCACGCGCGAGAGCAGCTCGGCGGCGTCCTTGGTACCGGTGAGTTTCACCGCCCAGTCGATGCAGGACGCGGCCGACAGCATCACGCTCATCTGGTGCCAGAGATTGGGCAGGCAGTGGCAGAACGCGTGTACCGCCTTGGCCGGAGTTCGGCAGGAATTTCGGCGTCACCAGGAACAGCACACCCGAGGTGCCCAGCGAGAGAAAGGCATCGCCCGGCGCGATCACGCCGATGCCCGCGGCACCCGCGGCATTGTCGCCACCCCCGCCCGCCACCGGCACCGGGTCCATGCCCCAGTCGGCGGCCACTTCCTTGCGCAGCGCGCCGGTGGCGTCCGAGCCTTCGACCAGGCGCGGCATGTGCGATTCATCGAGACCCGTGGCCGCGAGCATCTCCGGCGACCATTTGCGTTTGGCCACGTCCACCCACAGCGTGCCCGCGGCATCCGAGCAGTCGCTGGCCTTCTCGCCCGTCATGAGCAGACGGACATAGTCCTTGGGCAACAGCACGCAACGCGTCTGCTTGAAGATTTCCGGCTCGTTCTCGCGCACCCACACCAGCTTTGGCGCGGTGAAGCCAGGCATGGCGATGTTGCCGGTGATGTCGCGCGAGCGCGGCTCGGCCTTCTCGAGCGTGGCGCATTGTTTCTCGCTGCGACCGTCATTCCACAGGATGGCGGGCCGCAGGGGCTTGTCGGCGGCGTCCAGCAGCGTGGCGCCATGCATCTGGCCGGACAGGCCGGCGCCTTTCACCGCCTTGCGTGCGGCAGCCGGCAGCGCCTTGACCGCGGCATTGGTGGCCGCCCACCAGTCGGCAGGGTTCTGTTCGGACCACCCCGCCTGGGGGCGCGAAACGTTCAGCGCCGCGGAGGCCTGCTCCACCACCGTGTCTTTGTCATCGACAATGACGGCCTTGACACTCGAAGTGCCGATATCGATGCCTAAATACATCCACCCCTCGTCGAACAGCCGCCAAAAAAAGCGCCGGTAACGCTACCAGAAAGTCCGCCCAATGCCGAGCCATCGCAGGATTCGCCGCATCCGGCGCTGCGAGGACGCAATCAGGCCGTTCCGTTCACCTGACCAATCCGATCCGCCGACTGACGCGACAACATCCACTCGGGGTATTCGCTGGGCAAAGCGGACGCGTCGCTGATGGCCTTGAGCTGCTCGGAAGACAGCTCCAGCTCCGTGGCGGCGACATTGTCCAGCAGCTGTTCCTGGTTCTTGGCGCCGATGATCACCGAGGTCACGTGCGGCTGTGCCAACAACCAGGCCAGCGCCACCTGCGCCACGGACACCAGGTGATCGGCGGCAATGGGTCGCAGCACGTCGAGGATGCGCCACACGCGCTCGCGGTCCACCGGCGGAAAGTCCAGCGTCGCGCGGCGCGCGCCGTCGGGTTTCTCGTTCTCACGCGAGAATTTTCCGGAGAGCAGACCGCCGGCGAGCGGACTCCAGGGCAGGATGGCGAGGTTCTGGTCCTTCGCCAGCGGCACGATCTCACGTTCGATATCGCGACCTGCCAGCGAGTAGTACATCTGCAGGCTCTCGAAGCGCGCCAGGTTGCGCTTGTCCGAGATCCACTGCGATTTCATGATTTCCCAGGCGGAGAGATTGCACAGCCCCGTGTATCGCACCTTGCCGGCGCGCACGCAGTCGTCGAGCGCGTCCAGCGTCTCCTCGAGCGGCGTGAACGGATCGCGGCCGTGGATCTGGTAGAGATCGATGTGCTCCACCTGCAGCCGCTTCAGGCTGGCGTTGATGTTCTCCATGATGTGGTAGCGCGACAGCCCGATCTGGTTGTGACCGGCGCCCATGCGCAGCAGCACCTTGGTGGCGAGCACGTAGGAATCGCGCGGTTGACCCAGCATTTTGAGCGCATGGCCGGTGACCACTTCGGAACGGCCGTTGGAATAGAAATCCGCCGTGTCGATGAAGTTGATGCCGCGATCCAGCGCGGTCTTGATGAGATCGGTGACGCCTTCCTGGCTGACGCCGGCGACCGTGGCCCACATGCCCTCCCCACTGCCGAAGGTCATGGCGCCGAGGCACATCTCCGAAACGATGAGACCGGTGTTACCGAGCTTGCGATAGCGCATTGAGATACTCCGTGCGGGGACGTGCGAAGTATGGGGGAAATGGGGTCAGGCCCGTAGGGGCGATCACAGGCGCATACGCAAACGGGGACGCACCTGTTGCAGGTACGTCCCCGTTTTCCAGCGGGAAAAACTTATCGCAGCATCCAGACGACGCTGAAGTTCAGCGAGTTCACCGTGCTGTCATGCAGATTGAAGGCTCCGGCCGTGCCGAGATCGCCGATTTCGGTCTGCTGGTACTCGACGCGAAGCAACGCACCGTCGAGCACGGTCTGGATACCCACGCCGAATACCGGGTCGAAGCCGGTGTCATCCACCGACACAGTGGCCTTGCTGCCGGGCACCGTCTCGGTGGCATATGAGCCCACCGACATGGTCTGCTCGGCTTTCCAGCCAAACATTCCGAGGCGTCCGAAGACCGAGAATTTCTTGCCGATCCACAACGACCCGACCACGGTGACATCGATGCCCTTCACGTCGGTGTGCGACACGATGAAATCGGTGCTCGGGTTGGCGAGGATGTCATCGAAGGGATTGGCGTTGAATTCGCCGCCGCTACGCAGGCCGGTTTCGAACGCCAGGTAGCGATTCAGGGCCCATCCGCCGAACAATCCATATCCGAAACGGCCGGTCCTGAAATTTTCGGTAGCCAGCGCCGGCTCGAAGAACAGGTCGGCATCGAGTGTGTCCGAGCTCATGTTCATGCCAAGCCGGAAACCGGAAAAGTCGTCCGCTGCAAACGTGGGCGATGCCAGCGTTCCCGCAAGCCCAAGAACTCCGAGAACCATTGCCTTACGCATGTCCACTTTCCTCCCGGTTGACATATGTAAAGCATAGCCGAAGCCGAGCCCCAGTAAACCAGACGCTCGTCACGTTTTCAGGGACTTACGTCCTAGAGATCAAGTAGTGAGTTTGTAGTCAGACTGGGATCGGGCGTATTCGATGAAGAAATCCAGGGCTTCCAGGTTGGCCATCGCGGCGCGATTGGCGGCTTTCTCGACGGGTACTCCCATGAGAATCCGCCGAATCGGGACTTCCATCTTCTTGCCCGTCAGCGTGTACGGGATGGCCGTCACCTGGATGATCCGGTCGGGTACGTGCCGCGGTGAATACTCGCTGCGGATCTGTGCACGCAGACGCGATTCCACGCCGGCGTCGAGCGGCCGGTCGCCCTTGAGCTTCACGAACAGGGGCATGAAGAACTTTCCGCCCGGCAGGTCCAGATTGACGATGAGCGAGTCCTCGACCTCGGGCACGCCGAGCAACGAGCGATAGACCTCGGCGGTGCCGATGCGCACGCCATGGCGGTTCAGCGTGGCATCGGAGCGCCCGAGCACGAAGCAGCCGCCGCGCGCGTTTACCCGGAAAAAGTCGCCGTGGCGCCAGACGCCAGGCCACTGGTCGAAGTACGACTCGCGATAGCGGCTGCCGTCCTGGTCAGCCCAGAAGCCTACCGGCATGGACGGTAATGGCTCGGTCAGCACCAGCTCGCCCACCTGGTCGACCACACTGTTCCCCTGGTCGTCGAAGGCATAGGCCGCCACGCCCAGCTGACGCGCCTGGATCTCGCCGGCGTAGATGGGCAGGTTGACCACGCCACCGACCAGTCCCGAGCACACGTCGGTGCCGCCGCTGCCCGAGTGCGCCCAGCAATCCGCCTTCACGTTCTCGTAGAACCATTGCTGGCATTCGGCCGTGACCGGCGATCCCGCGAGCACGATGGTCTCGAGCTTCTCGAGCCGGTAGTCCTTCTTCGGAACGATGCCGGCCTTCTCGAGAATCGCCTGGTAGGTGGGGCTGGCGCCGAAAAGATTGGCCCCGATGTCGTCGGCCATCTTCCACAGCAGGTCGGGCGCGGGCCAGGCGGGATTGCCGTCGTACAGCACCGGCACCGCGTCCATGAGCAGCGAGCTCGCGAGGAAGTTCCACATCATCCAGCCGGTGCTGGTGAAGAAGAACATGCGCTGGCGAGCGTGCAGGTCCATGTGGAAATGAAACAGCTTGAGCTGCTCGAGCGTGATGCCTCCGTGGCAATGAATGATGGCTTTTGGAAGCCCCGTAGTGCCCGACGAGAACAGGATGAACAACGGATGCGCGAACGGCACCTGCTCGAACTGGAATGCGTCGCGGCCTGGATCCCGTGCGGCGAGCGCATCGGCCCAGAACTGCGAGCGCGGCGTGAGCGGCGTCAGGTCCTCGGGATCGAGGTATGGCAGGTGCACGACGTGTGCGAGCGTGGGCAGCCCCTCGATGATCTGGCGGATCTCGGCGCGCTTGTCGAAGAGTTTGCCGCCGTAGCTGTAACCGTCGACGCAGAAGATCAGGCGCGGCTGCAGCTGCGAGTAGCGGTCCAGCACGCCACGGGCTCCGAAATCCGGACCACAGCTCGACCACACGGCGCCGATGCTGGCCGTGGCGTACATGGCGACGATGGCTTCCGGCGTGTTGGGTAGATAGGCGACGACACGGTCACCGGGCGCGATTCCCAGGCCGCGCATCCAGGTCGCGAGCACGCGCACCTGTCGCGCGAATTCCGTCCACGACAAGGCCGCCAGCGGGCGCCTTTCGGACAGGTACACCAGCGCATCTTCGCCGGGCCGCTCGTGCCGCAACGCGTGCGCGGCGTAGTTGAGCCGCGCGCCCGGAAACCACTCGGCGCCGGGCATTTCACGGCGGCCGAGCACGCTTTGCGGCGGCGACGTGAATTCCATGCCGCAGAACTCGACCACGGACTGCCAGAATCCAGGCAGGTCCGCCACCGACCAGCGCCACAGCGCCTCATAGTCGTCGAAGCGATGACCGCGAGCGGCCAGCCACTTCAGGTAGCGCGTGAGATGCGAGCGCGCCACGCGCGCGGCGTTGGGAGTCCACAGCAACTCCCCCTCTTCTATTTTCCTCATTCTCTCGTCTTCATGCGGTGGCCAGTACGGGTTTGCGAATCAGGAACAACACCAGGGCGCCGACGAAGCACCACCCCGCCAGGAAGTAACAGGTGCCGCCGTAGCCATAGCCGAGATCGAACATGAAGCCGGCGATGTACGGCGCCAGCGCCGACAACGTGGTGTTGATCGCGATGGCGATGCCGGACAACAAGGCGAAGGTCTTGAGGCCGTAGTAGTTGCCGAGCACGGCCATGAGGCAGACCACGCCGCCGCCGAAGCCGATGCCGAGGCAGGTGGCAAACGCATTTACCAGCAGCGTGCTGCGAGCGTCCACGATGATGACCAGGCCGGCGCCGAAGAACACCATGAACACCGCCCACAGGTAACGCGGATCGATGCGATCGCCTAACAACATGATGATGGCCTTGGCGAGCAGCCCGGTCCAGGTCATCGTGGCCAGCGCACCGCGCGCCACGTCGATGGAATGCCCGAGGTCCTGCACGTGCACGATGCCGTGCGCGAGGAACAAGGTGTAGCCACCGCTGCCGCCCACCAGCGAGAACACGATCAGCCAGTAGGTAGGCCGGCTCAGGACCTGGCGGGATTCCCAGGGCGTGGTGGTGATGAAGGCGGGCCGTGCCTTCGCCGGGACATTGCTCGCGCCGCCGCCGTCGCCGTCCGGCAGCAGGCCCATGTCCTCGGGCCGCTCGCGCACGAACAACAGCGCCAGTACTCCCGCGAGTCCGGACAGTGCCACGATGACCCACCACCCGGCACGCCAGCTGCCGCCCTCGGTCATGGCCCAGGGCAGGATGAATTTGACCGCGCAGAACCCGCCGATGGCGCCGGCGGAATACAGGATGGACAGCGCCATCGAGCGCCGGCGCACGAACCAGCGCGACAAGGCGGTCTGGCTGGCAATGGCCGCGCCGGTGCAGACACCACCACCCACCACCAGCCCGAATCCCAGGTAGGCGGCGGCGCCCGAGTTGGCCACGGTGGCCATGAAGAGCGCGCCGGTGACATTCATGAGGCTGCCCGCGATCAGCGTGCGCCGCACGCCGAAGCGGTTCACGGCCATGGCGACCACGGGCCCCGGCAACCCGGACATGATGATGTAGAAAGTCGTGATGAGACCCAGGGTCTCGCGCGAGAAGCCGAGCTCCTTCGCCATCGCGGAGTTGAGCACCGGGCCGCCGTATGCCGGAAAGCCCAGGTTGAAGGCGAATACCAGCCAGAGCACCCCTAACAGGATCCAGCCGTAGTACAGAGGTTTGCTCAACTTGGTCCCCCTCGAATCAGGTCGACCGCCTTCTCGGCGATCATGATGGTCGGCGCGTTCGTGTTGCCGCCGACAATGGCCGGCATTATCGACGCATCGGCGATGCGCAAACCCGACAACCCGTGCACTCGTAACTGCCCATCGACAACCGCAAGGCCATCCGTACCCATGGCGCAGGTGCTGGTGGGGTGCATGGCGGTGCGCACATTGGCGCGCAACCAGGCATCGATCTGCGCGTCGTCCCGCACGTCAGGACCGGGATTGAGCTCCCTGCCCACCAGCTCCGCGGCAGGCGCAGTCGTGAAGAAGCGGCGCACGAACTTGACGATGTTGCGCAGGCCCGCGCGATCCGCTTCCGCCTGCAGCAGGTTGAGCTGGATCTTCGGCTTGGCGCGCGGATCGGCAGAATGCAGCGCCACCTTGCCGCGACTCTGCGGGTGCAGCAGCACGCAGGAGTTGGAAATCGTGTGGCCCCAGCCCTTGCGCCAGCCGGGGAACCACGGCCGCGCGAATATGGACACCGGCGCCACCAGCATCTGCAGGTCCGGCCGGTCGAGACCCGGCGAGGTGCGCACCAGGCCCTGCGCCGAGATCGGCGAGCGCGCCAGGATGCCGTTGCGAAACATCTTCCACTGCAACACCGACAGGGCGAGGCGATCCAGCCGCAGGCGGCTGTCGAAGCAGAATTCGCCGCTGGCCGCGAAGTCGACGCTCAATGACTGGTGGTCCTGCAGATTGGCGCCCACTCCAGGCAACGGATGGCGCACGCGAATGCCATGCGGCTCCAGGTCTTCGGGCGCGCCGATACCCGAGAGCTGCAGCAACTGCGGCGAGTTGAAAGCGCCGGCGCTGAGAATCACCTCCCGCTCGCAACGGATGTCCTTTACGCCGCCGGATTCGGCGCGTACCCCCACGCAGCGGCCGTTCTCCAGCAGCAGTTCATGCACCAGCGTGTTGATGCGCACCTCCAGGTTGGGGCGCGACATGGCCGGACGCAGGTAGCGGGCCACGGTGCTGGCGCGCTCGCCGCCGTGGTAGTTGCAATCCGGCACCGAAAACCCTTCGATGTCCTCGGCGTGAAAGTCCTCGAGATGTTTGAAGCCCAGCGTCTCGGCGGTGTCGATGACGCGTGGATAGATGAAGTCATCGGTTTCGTAGCGGGCCGTGGTCAGCGGACCGGTGCCGCCGTGAAATCGTGAGGCACCGCGCCAGTTGCTTTCCGAACGCCGGAAGTACGGCAATACGCCCGCGTAGCCCCAGCCCGGCAGGCCGCGTCTCTCCCAGTCGTCGTAGTCGGCCGGACAGCCGCGCATGTACATGAGTCCGTTTACCGAGTTGGAGCCGCCCAGCACCTTGCCGCGCGGCGCCGGCACGCGCCGGCCGTCGGCATGTGGCTCGGGTTCGGTCTCGAATCCCCAGGACAGGCGCGGGTCGCGAAACGCATCGCGCCAGGCCAGCGGCATTCGCACACGGAAGTACTTGCGCTCGTCGTCTCCGGCCTCGAGCAGCAGCACGTTGACCGACGGGTTTTCGGACAACCGCGCCGCGAGCACGCAACCCGCCGAACCGCCGCCGACGATGATGTAGTCGACTCTGTTCAACTGAGCCTATTCAACTGAAAAATAGCGAAAGATGGTGTGGTCCGGATCCGTGTGGCGCTCCCCGCCCCCGACGATGACGGTGCGGTTCAGCCAGTCGTGTTTGCCCACGGGCGCGCGAAAATACGGCGTGCAGCGGAAGTACGCCGGGCCGGTGGCGCCGGGCTGGGTGTTGTAGATGTAGCCGCGGTTGTGAATGTAGATAGGCGTGCCGTCGTCGGCCTCGAGCATGTAGTGCGCGTTGGCCTCGAGCACACCGTCCTGGCGCAGCACGCCCCAGTCCGCGCCGCTGTATTCCATGATGCGGCCGTTGAGCTTCGGGCCGCGCACGATGCCGTCCTTCAACGACACGTAACCCTGGCGCGCGCCGCCCGACACCGGCCCGAACACCACGCGCTTGTGAAAGTTCATGCGCACGTCGAAGGCATGCGCCAGCTTGACGTCGAACTTCGCGGGCAATCCGTCAGTCATGTTGTCTCCAGTTGCGGCAGTAGAGTACAGCCGCGGATCAGATCGGCGGCGCGCTCGGCGATCATGAGCACGGCACCATAGGTATTGCCGCCCGGCACCGTGGGCATGATGGAGGCGTCGGCGACACGCAGGCCGTCGACGCCGCGCACGCGCAGCTGCGCGTCCACCACCTGGCCGGGGCCCGGCGCCATAGAGCAGGTTCCTACCGGATGTTGGGTCATGCTGGCCGTCGAGCGAACATGCGCCTCCAGGTCGGCGTCGCTTTCGACGTTTGCACCCGGAGTGACTTCGCGCTCGATGAGATCGGCCTGCGGACAAGTGCCATAGATGTGGCGCGCGGCGCGCAGACCGCGGACCAAAGTCTCGAGGTCCTCACGCTCTGCCAGCGCGTTGAACGCGATGCGCGGCTTCGCCACGGGATCCGCGGACCGCAGGCTCACGCGGCCACGCGATTTCGGATGCAAAACCACGGCGTCGACGGTCAACAGGTGCATCTGTTTCGGACTCAACAGCGGCCACCAGATCTTCGCATCCATGCGCACCGGATTGCACATGAGCTGGATGTCCGGTTGCGCCAGCTCGTCCTGAGTGCGGATCACCACGTTGCAACTGCTGACCTGTGTGGCCATGGGACCGGTGCCCAGCAACCACCAGCGCAACAGCGACAACGCGATGCGATCGGCGCGCAGCTCGCGCAGGAAAGAAACCGGCTCGCGGGTCGCGAACTGCAGGCCGGCCCGCAGGTGATCCGACAGATTCGCTCCCACGCCCGGCAGGTCCGCCTGCACGCGGATGCCGAGCCGGCGCAATTCGTCCGGCGCACCGAAACCCGAAAGTAACAGCAGCTGCGGCGAGTTGTAGGTGCCCCCGCAGAGGATGACTTCGCGTTCGGCATGCACGCGACGCAGCTCGGTGCCGCGCCGCAGCTCAATGCCGGTGGCTCGCCCGCCATCGACAAGCACCCGGGTCGTCAAGGCACCCTGCATCACGTCGAGATTGGCGCGATGGCGTACCGGCGCGAGGTAGGCGCGCGACGCACTGGCGCGCCGTCCGCGGGCGTCGACCGTGAGCTCGGCGCGCGCAAATCCCTCCTCGACGCGGCCGTGCAAGTCGTCGCTGGTCCAGAAGCCCGCCGGCGCGGCGGTGCGCATCAGCGGCTCGTGCAGTAGCTTGGTGGTGGCGTTCGGCTGGATGGGCATGGGTCCGGCCGCGCCATGGTAGGGCACCGCCCCGCGCCAGCTCGATTCGAGCTTCTTGAAGTACGGCAGCACGTGCGCGTAGCTCCAGCCCTCACAGCCCTGCGCCTGCCAGCCGTCGAAGTCCGAGGAATGACCGCGCATGAAGAACATGCCATTGATCGAGGACGAGCCGCCCATCACGCGACCGCGCGGCACGGGCAGCGCGCGGCCGTTCAGGTGCGGCTCCGGTTCGCTCAGGTATCCCCAGGTGATCGCCGGATCGCGAAAGGCCCGCAGCAGGCCCAGTGGTAGTTTGATCAGGAAACGATCGTCGCTGCCGCCGGCCTCGATCAGCAGCACGCGGGTCTGTGGATCGGCGCTCAGCCGATTCGCGAGCACGCAGCCGGCCGCGCCGGCGCCGACGATGATGTAGTCGTAGCTCACAATCCGACCGTCACAGACTTCACCTCGGTGTAGATCTCCGTGCCTTCACGCCCGTTCTCGCGTCCCCAGCCGGACTGCTTGTAACCGCCCAGCGGCATGGAGGGATCCACCGTGCCCGCGGTGTTGATGCGCACCGAGCCGGCGCGGATCTTCTTCGCCAGCTTGTGAGCCGTGCCGATGTCACGGGTCCAGATGCTGGCCGCGAGGCCGTAGTCGGTGTCGTTGGCCATGCGCGCGATGGCCTCGAGATCGCTGTCGGCGAATTTCATGGCGCACAGCACCGGGCCGAAGATTTCCTCGCGCACCACGCGCATGTCGCGCGTGGTGTCGGCGAGCACCGTGGGCTCCACGAAGTACCCCGCACGGGCCGGCGCCGTTCCGCCGACCAGCAATCGCGCACCATCCTTCCTGCCGGCCTCGATGTATCCCATGACACGTTTGCGCTGCACGTCGGAGACCACGGGCCCGATCTCCGTGCCCGCTTCGGTGCCCGGGCCGAGATTCAACTTGCGCGCGCGCGCCACCACGCCTTCGACCACCTGCTCGAACACCTTCTCGTGCACGAACAGGCGCGAGCCGGCGGCACACACCTGGCCGGAGTTCATGAAAATGCCGCGCGCCGCGACTTCGGTGGCGGGTTCGAGCGCCGCGTCCGGAAAAATGATCACCGGCGATTTGCCGCCGAGCTCCAGTGTCACGCGCTTGAGATTCCCGGCGCAGCCTTTGAGGATCTCCTTGCCCACGCTGGTAGAGCCGGTGAAGGCAATCTTGTTGACGTCGGCGTGCGCCACGAGCGCGCGCCCCGCGGTCTCGCCGAATCCGGTCACGATGTTGACCACGCCTTCGGGAAACCCCGCCTCGGCAATCAGCTCGCCCAGTCGCAATGTCGTCAGCGGCGTCTGTTCGGCGGGTTTCAACACCACGGTGCAGCCCACCGCCAGCGCCGGCGCGATCTTCGCCACTCCCATGACGAAGGGGAAATTCCACGGCACGATCTGCCCCACCACGCCCACCGGTTCGCGCAGCGTGTACGCATGCCATTCCCCGGGCATGCTGAGGTTGATGGTGGCGCCGTGAATCTTCGTCGCCCAGCCGGCGTGGTAACGCAGGCTCTCGGCCGCGCCAAATACGCCGCCGAACTTGGCCATGCGGAACGGCATGCCGTTGTCGAGCGTCTCGAGCAATGCGATTTCATCACCATTGGCTTCGATGAGATCGGCCAGCTTCAACAACAGCCGCGCGCGCTGCGCCGGTGTCATCGTGCTCCACGGGCCGGATTCGAAGGCCTTGCGCGCGGCTTTCACGGCAGTGTCGATGTCCGGCGCACCGCCGGCGGCCGCATGTGCGAACACGCGCTCGCTGGCCGGATCCACCACTTCGAAGGTTTCGCCGGACTGCGCCGCGCTCCAGCGCCCGCCGATGAACAATTCGCGCGGCCGGGAGGTGAACTCCATTGCACGCTGGCGCGCGAGGTCGGAAATCATGGGAGGCGGAGAGCTCATCAAAGCACCTTGAAATAGTGAATGCGATTGCCTTCCGGCGTCTTCTCCGCGCGCCCCACGAACACATGGCGATTCAGCCAGTCGTACTTGCCGGCCGGCGCCTCGAACTTCGGCACGGTGCGCATGTAGTACGCGTCGTCGGCCACGGGCTCGCGCCGCGCCATCTTCGCCATGGCCTCGGGCGTGCCCCAGCGATAGCCGCGACTCTGGAAATAGATGTTCGCGCCGTCATCGGTCTGCAGCAGGTAGCGCGCGTCGAAGTCGATGACGCCGTCCGGGCGCACCCACGGGAAGTCGCCGCCACTGTTGGGCACCACGATGCCATTGATGTCCGGCCCCTTGACCGTGCCGTCGAGAAGATAGACCGCGGCGCGCTCGGAGCCGTACTGCGAGGGCCGCACGAAATACGCCTTGCCGAGATTGATCGAGATGGTCATGGCGAATTCGAGCGCCGGCGGTGCGGGATGGGTCGGTGACACGAGTCTCTCCAGGGGTCAGGTCCAGGTACGCGAGCGCACCACGCAGGTGGCATAAGGTCTCATGCCATACCAGGTCAGCAATGCGGCCACCGGTCCGATGATCGCAGCCACCGTCGCCAGCGAGAAGCGTAGCGCGCCGTCGTAGCCGAAGACGTAGTCGGTGCACACGGCGACCAGGAACGGCCCGGCCCCGAAACCGACCACATTGAACACGAATTGATAGGCAGCGCGGATCTGGCCGCGCATCTGGTTGGGCGTGATCATTTGCACCGCGGCGTTGGCTGGGCCCACGCCGATCATCGCGAAGAAGAAATTCGTGGCCCACAGGCCGAGCGAGAGCTCCGGAGTCGGCGCCAATGGAAAGGCCACCGAAAAGGGAATCACCGCGATCGTGGCGATCTGCAGCACCCGCAGATTGGCATCGTCGCGGCCGCGACGTGCGAAGCGTTCTGCCAGCCAGCTCCCGGTCAGAAGTCCCAGCGGCGCGACCACCAGGCCCAGACCCCCTATCCACAACGCTGTTTCGGCCGGAACCCAGCCGTGCGTGCGGCGAAACATTTCGGGCATCCAGACGCCGCTGCCGAAACTCAACATCGCCTTGATGCCCATGGCCGAGAACATGGGCGCATAGGTCCGGATGTTGGCACGAAAGTATTCGAACACCTCGCGAACCGGCAGGGTCGTGCTGCGGGCGCCCGGCAGCAGTCCCCGGCGACGCGGTTCCTGCACCGTGGCCATGACAAGGGCCAGCAGCAGGCCCGGAATGGCGACCAGGATGAGCACCACCTGCCAGGGCAGGAGCCCGGCGAACAGTGCATTGCCCGCTGCGGCGAGGTTCGTGGCCAGAATCAGCAGTGAGGCGCCCAGGATCACGCCGAAGCTCGTGCCGTAGGCGAAACCGATGGCCATGATTGCGAACACGCGCGGCAGTTTTTCCGGCGGGAACGAGTCCTGCAGGATGGAATACACCGCGGGCGCGTACGCGGACTCGCCCGCTCCCACGCCGGCGCGCGCCCAGAAGAACTGCGCAAAGGAATTCGCGAAACCGCACAGCGCGGTACACACGCTCCAGAACGTCATCCCGAGGCCGATGATGAGCCGCCGGCTGCCGCGGTCCGCCAGCCGCGCGATGGGCAGGCCCAGCAGCGCATACACGCTGACGAAGGCCCAGCCGTGCAGCACGCTGAACTGGGTGTCGCTGATGTCGAGATGCTCACGGATCGGGGCGACCAGCAACGTGAGGATGCCGCGATCCACCGTCGCGATCATGAGCCCAATCGTCAGGACCACCAGCGCGTACCAGGCACGCGCGGGCGTGGGCCACGCCTGCGTGGACGGAGTATCGTTAACGGGCTCAACGGAACGCACATCCATCCACCGATTCTGGTTGCGCCTCCCCCGCCGGTTCAACCGTGGGGGAACTGGGACTCCACCAGTGCTGCATTGCGCCCGCCCGCGGTGCGCGCGAGCATCCCCGCCGTATGACTTTCACCGTCAATCGCCTGGGACCGCGGTTCGAGAACGGCGCCTTCGCCGCCGAATTTCTCGGCGCCAACCTGCACGAGCCGCCCACCGACGAGCTGGTCGACGCCTTCGAACAGGCGATGGCGACATACGCCGTGGTGGTGCTGCGCGACCAGCACATCGACGATGCCGAGCAGGTCCGCTTCGCGCGCGCCTTCGGGCCGCTGGAACTGCCGCCGCACATGGGCATGCGGCCGGCGGCGATGAAGGCGCGCGTGGGCTACGGCCTCTATGACATTTCAAATCTCGACGCGAACGGCGACTTCCTGCCGCAGGACTCCCTGCGCCTGTTGTTCAATAAGAGCAACGAGAACTTTCACACCGACAGCTCTTTCAACTCGCTGCCCACCAAGTGGTCGATGCTGTCGGCACGCGTCGTGCCGCCGGAAGGCGGCGACACCGAGTTCTGCGATGCGCGCGCTGCCTGGGATGCCTTGCCGGCGCCGCTCCAGCAGCAGGCCGCACGCGCCACCGCCGAGCACTGGCTGTGGAAGACGCGCGTGGACGCGGGAAAGATGCAGATCACGGATGAGATGCGCAGTGCCATGCCGCCCGCGCGCCATCCCGTGATGCGTAAGGTGAACGGCCGCGCCGCGCTGTATCTCGGCGCGCATGTCACGCACATCGTCGATTGGCCCCGCGCCGACAGCGATCGCTTCATCGGCGAGATCAACGCGCACATCGCCAATCCGGTGTTCCGGTACGTACATAAATGGCGGATGGGCGATCTGCTGGTCTGGGACAACCGTTGCACGCTGCACCGGGCGACGCCCTACCCGGTGTTCCAGCACAAGCGCGACATGCGGCGCGCGACCATCAACGAATATGGGCCGGAGGTCTCCTCGACCACGGCGCTGGGGATTCCGCCGCCGAAAGCGGACATCGGACCCTACGGCTGAAGACTCAGGTCAGAAGAGCCGCCACGCCGAACGCCACGCCCGCGACTGCAACCGCCAGCGCCACGTAGGCGAGCCGCCGCGTTGCGGCGCGTTCGCGCGCGGCGTCGGTGCCCGCCTGCTCCAGCGCCGCCACCACATCCTTGAGCTGCGCGGCCAGCGCGCGCACCTGCTCGGCATTGGCGGCGGCGGCCGCCTGCAGCTCGGCGATCTGCTGATTGAGCAGGTCGGTCTGGGTGTCGAGCGTGTCGATATTGCGGCGTGTGAAAGCCGGCTTCATCACGGCCAGGATCTTGTCGAGATTGCCGAGAACGAGACTGCCGACAGCTAGCCAGGGAACGGGCATGGGTATCTCCTCGTCAATTCAGGTTGCGCAGCCGGTCCGCCACCGGGGCCAGCGCCGCCAGGCCATTCTCGGGCCGGTCCAGGTAGAAGTATGCGCAACTCGAGTAGTCATCGGCACGCTCGAACAGGTTCGTGCGCGCCAGCTTCTTCAGGTCGAGCTCGCGCAGGCCGGGCCCCGCCGAGTAGATGGGCGGCTCGACCGGATGCTCCGGCGTGCCGTCGCCGCTCCAGACGAAGCCGATTTGCTGCAGCGTCACGCGAATCTCGCGCTGGAAATACACCGGGTCGTTCACGTGATAGCGATAGAAGGCGTAGAGCTGCTTGTCGTGGTCGGCGAGCGTCGCGCCCTGGAACTGGTGCGAGTACGTGCCAAGGCCATAACCAGTACCGATGTAATCCTCCGTCCCCGTACCGGCGAGCGTGGGCAGTTCCCGGTCGCCGTCCAGGTAGATCTTCACCTCACCCTCGCCCCACCAGGTCTTGCCGTAGCGCTTGCCGTCGACGATTACACCGACGTTCACGCCGAGGTACCGGCCCCTGCCCTTCACCTGCGGCAACAGCTCGTAGTCGCGTTGCATCTTCGTGGGATTCTCACGGTGGAACACCGTGTGGAAGTACAGCGCCTCGGCCGGCAGCCTGTCGCCCAGCGTGTAGTCGATGTCGTAATACACCTGCCCCTGGTCGGCGTCGGTCTCGTTGCTCAGCACGATGCGCATGCCCGTGCGAAACGGCATGGGCACACTGGCATTGAAGCTGCGGCCTTCGGGGCTGGAGAACAGCGCGGACTCGAAGGGCACCACGCGCCCGAGCCCCACGCCGAAGAAATCGCCCAGCGGCGCATCGACCGCCGGCGTTTTCGCGCCGTCCCAGTACATCGAGATGCGCATGCCGCGCAACATCTTCGGATTGCGCTCTTTCAGCGTCATCCATATACGTCGCACCACACCACTACCGGATGCTTCAGCCAGAGTGCGCGATTCGCCTGCCTTGAGCACGAAAAACGCGGCGCCCTTGCGGCCGGCATTGGTACTGGCGCCCTGGCCGCGCTCGGCCTTCGGGTTCTCCGGACTGGCCCAGCGGGTTTCGACTCCCGCGGGCATCTCGTACAGCGATTGCGCATTGGCATGACATGCGGCAAGTAATACCGCGAGGCCGATCCATCGACGCAGGTTCATGCGAGGTCCCGGATGTTTGGCGGCAGACACCGCCCTGCAGCTGGATAACACGCCCGGTCACTGTCAGTCGAGCAGGGTGCCCGTGGGCTGCGTTATTCACCCGGGCATGGCCGCACAACTCGTCCCTGCTCCCGCGCACGTCCCCGCGGATCTCATCGTCGATTTCGATTTCTATCGCCCGCCGGGTTTCGACCCGCAAGGCGACGTGGATCCGCCCCTCAACCTGCGGCGCCAGCTCGCCGGCAAACCCGAGATTTTCTGGACTGCGCACAACGGCGGGCACTGGGTGATCACGCGCGGTGAGGACATGCTGAAGATTCTTCCGGATCCGCAGCATTTTTCCTCGCAGGTGGTGTTCCTGCCGCGCCAGCCGCGGCCGCGATTCGTGCCGCTGGAGCTCGATCCACCGGAGCATGGCCCCTATCGTGCCGTGCTCACGCCGGCATTAAGAACGCGCGCACGCAGGCGCTGTTCTCTCGCGGCGCGCACAACTGCCCGGGCTCCGCGCTGGCGCGCTCCGAGATGCGCATCTTCCTCGAGGAATGGCTGACGCGTGTCCCGCCGTTCCGGCCCGCGCGCGACCGGCCGGCGCGCTTTGGCACCGGCATCGTGCACGCCGTGACGCAACTTCCGCTCGAATGGGATTAGCGTAGGATGCGGGGGCATGTCGTCCGTGCCCGTGCCCGCTCCCACCGCGCTGACCGCCGCCCAATGTCGTGCAGGTCGTGCGCTCATCGATTGGTCGCAGGCGCAGCTTTCGCAATCCGCCTCCATCGACATCCAGACCATCACCGATTTCGAAAAACGCTTTCGGGCCGCCGACGAAACCACGCGCCGGCGATTGCGCGCCACGCTCGAAGCCGCCGGTGTGGTGTTCATTTCCGAGAACGGCGGTGGAGCTGGAGTGCGCCTGAAGTTCAGCCGCGAAGAAGTCTGGAAAGTGAATCGCTGGGAAGACGAAGGCGGCGTCGCCGGCGAGGATGACATCCTCTGAGTTCTGCACGAAGCGCTGAGCCGCGATTCTGCTGCTGTAAATCTTGCATTCGGCAATTTGCGACAGTTCCGCACTGACAAATCGTCAGTGATCTGCCTACACCCCGCACTAGCTAGCGTCCGGCACGAGCTCGCGGCTTTCGCGAATCCATGACTTCCAGTCTCGCTGTCGCTGTGCAGTTGCGCCGCCCGGATGATGCCCCGCGACGCGCATGCAGTTGCGCGATCGCTACTCAAGGCAGGTGTCGTGATGCGAACTTTCTACAAGTCGGGCGAACTGGTTACGTTGTTGTTAGGAGCCGTGCTGACGGGCTGCGGCGGCGGAGGAGACGGTTCTTCACCACCTCCGGTGGGCTCGGCGCCCGCCCCATCCCCGGCACCAGCTCCGGCACCCGCGCCAGCCCCCGCTCCGGCGCCGGCGCCCAGCCCCGGCGCCTGCCCCGGCCCCTGCTCCGGCCCCTGCCCCGGCCCCGACTCCCGCCCCGCCGCCGGCCCCCGAGCCCACGCCGAGTCCGCCGCCCCCAGGCACCACGCCGCCGCTGCCGCCGCTCTCAGCGACGGTGGTGAGCCTGGATGACAACCACCAGGTGGGCACGACGCATTGGTTAGATGGAAACACCACCGCCGGCGGACAAGGCGCGCCCGCTGGCGGAATCGAATGTATGCCAACGATGATCGAGACCTATCACGTGCACACCCACGTCTCGATTTTTCTCGACGGCCAGGCACTCGCATTTCCAGGAAACGTAGGTATCGTGCGACGTGACGCGGGCGATTGTTTCTACTCGATCCACACGCACGACAAGTCCGGAAAGATTCACATCGAAGCACCGGCACCCGGGCTCTTTACGTTGGGCCAGCTGTTCGCAATCTGGGGGCAGCCGCTGGAAGGAGCGAATGTCGCCGGCCTCACCGGCAAACCCGTGGTGGTCTACGTCACGGATGCGGGCGTGGTGTCGCAGGCTACCGGCGACTGGCATGACATCGAGCTGACCTCGCATCGCGAGGTCACGATTCAGGTCGGAACGGCCATCACGGAGATCCCGAACTTCACCTGGAGTTCAAACTAGACGGCGGTATTCCGACTGAGGCGCGGCGGTCAGGACCGCACCCCTGACTGCCGCAGTATCTCCGGCACCTCGGCTTCGCCGCCGATCGCCATGATGTGCACGCCCTGGCAGATGTCGCGCATTTCCTGCACGACGCGCGCGGCCAGTTCGATGCCGCGTTCTCGCGTGTTGCCTTCTTTCGCGGCCTGCTCCATGGCCTCGAGCATGTCGTTGGGTACGACGACGCCCGGCAGATTGGCGTTGAGCCAGGGACCGCTCTTTTCGGACTTCAACGGAATGATGCCGGCAAGCACCGCCACGCCATCCGGCTTGACCGCGTCGATGAAACGCCTGAGCTGATCGCCGTGGTACACGGCCTGGGTCTGCAGCAACCGGGCGCCGGCATCGATCTTGCGGCGCGTGTTTTCGACCTCGGCATCGAATTTCTGCGCACCCGGGTTGGCGGTGGCGCCCAGGAACAGCTCCGGCGTGCCCTGCAATGCATTGCCGGCGTAGTCCTTGCCATTGCGCAGCGCCTCGGCGGCCGCTAACAACCCTGAGGCGGTGAGGTCGAAAACCGGCTTGGCGTCGGGATGATCACCGCCCGCGGGCGAATCGCCGCCCATGAACACGAAGTTCCTCAGGCCCAGCGCCGCCGCGCCCAGCAGATCCGACTGCACGGCGATGCGATTGCGGTCGCGGCTGGTGACCTGGACGATGACCTCGACGCCGCGATCCTGCAGCAGTTTGCCCACGGCGCGCGGGTCCATGGCCATGCGCGCGCGCGGCGATTCCGTGACATTGAGCGCGTCGACCGAGTTGCGCAGCAACTCGCCGGTGGCAAACAACTTGCTGAGATCGGTGCCCTTGGGAGGTGTCACTTCGCCGGTGACGACGAAGCGCTTGGCGGCGATTTTCGCCGCGAGGGTCAAATTCATGGTGCGCAATACTGACATGTCCGCGTGCCCGCGGGCAGCACGCGACGCGCTCGTTTCATAGATTTGGGCTATTGGCGAATCAGGGATCCCCAGTGGGCACGATGCCCGCGTTTTCCATCATGAGAATGACCGCGCGCTCCGGTGCGCGTGTGCGGTGGATCACGCCCTTGGGCACGGTGAAACCCTGCCACCGCGCCAGCTCCACCGAGCGGTCCTGAAGATCCACGAAGAACCGGCCTTCGAGCACGAAGAACAACTCGTCGTCGTTGTCGTGCTTGTGCCAGTGATACTCGCCCTGCATCACGCCCAGGCGCAGTACCGAGTCGTTGACCTTGCACAGGGTCTGGTTGAACCACTGGTCACGCACCGCGCCCACTACGGCAGGAACGTCGACCACTTGCAGCGGCGGAAATTTGATGTCGAGGAAAGTCGCGTACGGATGGTTTTCCATGCGCGCAGCGTACAACGCGCCACGGGAAACTTTCAGGCCACCGGCGCTAGTTTTTCTATGGCTGAGCGTGCAGTGGATGTGAGGCCGGCACCGCCCTTCTGCAGGTGCGCGATGATTTCGCGCCGCATGCGCGGCTCCCAGTAGCGCGAGATATGTGAACGCACGCCCTCGGCCGCGCCCTCGCCGCCTTCGGCATCCCAGAACGCGGCGATGTCATTGGCCATCGAGACCAGCAGTTCAACGTTCACGCGTCATCCGCCGACCGGCGTCTCCACCCGATTCTTGCGCCGCCGCGGGCTCGCCGGTACGGCCGCCTGACGACGTACTTGCCAGGCGGCCGGCTGCGTGACCTTCACCACCTGCACGGCGGTGACCTTGTACTCCGGACAGTTCGTGGCCCAGTCCGAATTCTCGGTGGTGATGAGATTGGCGCCCGATTCCGGAAAGTGGAACGTGGTGTACACCACGCCGGGCGCGACCCGCTCGGTGATCTCCACGCGCAGCACGGTATCGCCCGCACGGCTGGTGACCCCCACCCAGTCGCCGTGGTCGATGCCGCGGGCCTCGGCATCGTGCGGATGAATCTCGAGCCGGTCCTCGCTGTGCCACGCAAGATTCGCCGTGCGACGCGTCTGCGCGCCGACGTTGTACTGCGTGAGCACGCGGCCAGTGGTCAGCAGCAGCGGATATTTGCCGGAGGTGCGTTCGCTGGTGGGCACGTAGGCCGTGACGTAGAACTTTCCCTTGCCGCGCACGAACTGCCCCACATGCATGGTGGGCGTGCCGTCGGGCGCCTTCTCGTTGCAGGGCCACTGGATGGAACCCAGCTTGTCTATCTTGTCGTAGGTCACCCCGGTGAAAGTCGGCGTGAGCGCGGCGATCTCGTCCATGATCTCGGAGGGATGCTGGTAGTTCATGGTGTAACCCAGCGCATTCGAAAGCCGCACCGTGACTTCCCAGTCGGCGAGACCGGCCAGCGGCTCGATCACCTTGCGCACGCGCGAGATGCGGCGTTCGGCATTGGTGAACGTGCCGTCCTTTTCCAGGAACGACGACCCCGGCAGGAATACATGCGCGAACTTCGCGGTCTCGTTGTGGAAGATGTCCTGGATGACCAGGCACTCCAGTGACGACAGCGCCGCGGTCACATGCGAGGTATTGGGATCCGATTGCGCCAGGTCCTCGCCCTGGATGTACATGCCCTTGAAGCTGCCATCGAGTGCCGCCTCGAACATGTTGGGAATGCGCAGGCCTTGCTCGCTGCTCAGGTGGACCCCCCACATCGACTCGAATAACGCACGCGTCGTGTCGTCGGACACATGCCGGTAGCCCGAGTACTCGTGCGGAAATGAGCCCATGTCGCAGGAGCCCTGCACATTGTTCTGGCCGCGCAGCGGGCTCACGCCCACGCCTTCGCGCCCCAGGTTGCCCGTGGCCATGGCGAGATTGGCAATGCCCATGACCATGGTGCTGCCCTGGCTGTGCTCGGTGACGCCCAGGCCGTAGTAGATAGCGCTGTTGGGTCCGCGTGCATACAGCCTTGCGGCGCCACGGATCAGTTCGGCCTTGACGCCGGTGATCGGCTCCATGGCCTCGGGACTGTTGACCGGATCGGCCACGAACTTCTTCCACTTCTCGTAGGAGTCTTTTTCGCAGCGATCGGCGATGTAGTCCTCCTTTGTCAGCCCCTCGGTGACCACCACATGCGCCAGCGCATTGATGATGGCGACGTTGGTGCCGGGCAGCAGGCGCAGGTGATAGTCGGCCTCGACGTGCACCGACTTCACCAGCGGAATGGCACGCGGATCGACCACGATGAGGCGTGCCCCCTGCCGCAGCCGGCGCTTCATCTGCGAGGCGAACACCGGATGCGCCTCGGTGGGACTCGCCCCGATGACCATCATGACGTCGGCCTGCTGCACGGAGACGAACTCCTGCGTCCCGGCGGATTCACCGAGCGTGTGCTTGAGTCCATAACCCGTCGGTGAATGGCAGACGCGCGCGCAGGTATCGACGTTGTTGGTGCCGAACGCGGCGCGCACCAGCTTCTGCACCAGGAAGGTTTCCTCGTTGGTGCAGCGTGAAGAGGTGATGCCGCCGATGGAGTCGCGGCCGTACTTGGCCTGGATGCGCTTGAACTCGCTGGCCGCGTAGTTGATGGCCTCGTCCCAGCTCACCTCGGTCCAGCCATCCGTGATGCTCTTGCGAATCAGCGGCTTGGTCACGCGATCGGCGTGCGTGGCGTAACCATAGGCAAAGCGGCCCTTCACGCAGGCATGGCCCTGGTTCGCGCGGCCATCTCTGTTAGGAACCATGCGCGTCACTGCGCCGTCCGTGACCTCGGCGATGAGCGCGCAACCGACTCCGCAATACGCGCAGGTAGTGGGCACCGCCTGCTGCGGCAGTCCCGCGGTGAGGACGGATTTCTCCATGAGCGCACCGGTGGGACAGGCCTCGACACAGGCGCCGCAGGAGACGCACTCGGATTCCAGAAAGGGCTGATCCTGCGAGGCCGACACCTGCGATTCGAGCCCACGGCCCTGGATGGTCAGGGCATAAGTGCCCTGCGTCTCTTCGCAGGCGCGCACGCAACGCGAACACACGATGCACAGGTCGTTGTCGAAACGAAAATACGGATTGCTGTGATCGACTGGCTTGTGCGTGTGGACATGCCGCGCGGTCTTCGAGCCGGCAAAACGGGACTGCCCGATGCCATGCTCGCCGGCCAGGTGTTCGAGCTCGCAACGGCTGGACTCGGGACAGCTACCCATCGGATGCTCGGATACATACAGCTCGAGCACACCGCGACGCAGATTGGTCAACGCATCGCTCTGCGTCCGTACCTTCATGCCGGCAGCCACCTCGGTGGTACACGAGGCCGGAAATCCCTTGCGGCCCTCGATCTCGACCAGGCAGACACGGCACGATCCGAAGTGCTTCAGCGTGTCAGTGGCGCAGAGTTTCGGCACATCGCGATCGGCCAGCGCGGCGGCGCGCATGATGGAAGTGCCGGCCGGCACCGTGATGGTGGCTCCATCGATTTCGAGCGTGATGCTCGGGCCGCTCGCGGCCGGAGTGCCCAGGTCGTGGTAATCCTTAGCGTACATAGCCTTACCCTCATCAGGGGCTCACGCCCCACTCTCAACGCCGCCGAAGCGACGGCGTCCGATAAAATCCTCTCGGAAATGTCTGAGCGCGCTGCGCACCGGGAACGGCGTCATGCCGCCCAGCCCGCACAGCGATCCGTTGAACATGGTGTCGCAGAGCTCATCGAGCAGTGAGAGATCCGCATCCCGCGCCCCATTGCGCGCGCCATTCGTACGGCCAGCGATGATGCGATCCACGAGCTCGACGCCGCGCGCCGAGCCGAGGCGGCAAGGCGTGCACTTGCCGCAGGACTCCACCGCGCAGAACTCCAGCGCGTAGCGCGCCATGCGCGCCATGTCGACCCGATCGTCGAAAACCACGACGCCGCCGTGACCCAGCAGCGCGTTCTTGGCCGACAACGCCTCGTACTCGAGCGGCGTGTCGAATTGCGACGTCGGCAGATAGGCGCCGAGCGGCCCGCCGATCTGCACGGCGCGCAACGGGCGCCCGGTGGCCGAGCCGCCGCCATAGCCGTTCACCAGCTCGTTCACCGTGAGCCCGAAGGCGCGCTCCACGAGACCGCCCTGCTTCACGTTACCGGCGAGCTGCAGGGGAATCGTGCCGCGTGACTTGCCCACGCCGAAATCCTGGTAGAACTGCGCGCCGCGCGCCAGCACGATGGGCACCGTGGCCAGCGTCACCACGTTGTTGACCACGGTGGGCTGGCCGAACAGTCCCTTGATGGCGGGCAGCGGCGGCCGCACCCGCACCTCGCCGCGGCGGCCTTCGAGGCTTTCGAGCATCGAGGTCTCTTCGCCGCAGATGTAGGCACCCGCGCCCAGGCGTACCGCGATATCGAAGCGCTTGCCGCTGCCGCGCACGTCTGCGCCGAGAAATCCGCGCTCGCGCGCCACCTTCAGCGCGCGTGCCAGCGCCCGCGCCGCATGCGGATACTCGATGCGTAGATAGATGTAGCCCTGGGTGGCACCCACGGCCAGGCCGGCGATGGTCATGCCCTCGATCAGCGAGAACGGATCGCCTTCCATGAGCATGCGATCCGAGAATGTGCCCGAGTCGCCCTCGTCGGCATTGCAGGCGATGTACTTCTGCGCCACGCGCTGGTCGAGCACCGTCTGCCACTTGATGCCGGTGGGAAATGCGGCGCCGCCGCGCCCGCGCAGGCCGGACTCGGTGATGGTGCGCACGATGTCCGCGGGCTGCATGGCCAGTGCCGCGTCCAGCCCCGCATAGCCACCATGCTCGACGTAGTCATCGAGGCTGGCCGGATCGACGATGCCGAGCCGCGCGGCCGTGAGGCGCTGCTGGCTGGCGAGCCAGGGATGCACGGCCATGTCGCCCAGCCGCAGCTCGTGCGCGCCGCCCTCGAGCAACCCGGCATCGAGTAGTTTGGGAACCTGCGCGGCGCTCACCGGGCCGTAGGCCACCCGCCCCGCGGCCGTGACCACTTCCACCAGCGGCTCGAGCCAGAACAGGCCGCGCGAGCCATTGCGCACGATGCGCACCGCGCGGCCGCGCTTGCCGGCCTCGAGCTCGAGTGTGCTCGCGACGCGGTCGGCTCCCACGGAAACCGCGCTGGCGTCGCCGGGCACATATAGCGTCACGGTGCTCATGCGTGCAGGCCTGATTCCTTGGCCAGCTCACCGAAATTCTCCGGCGTCACGCGCCCGTGCAGCTGACCATTGATCATCATGGACGGTGCGCACGCGCAATTGCCGAGACAATAGACGGCCTCGAGCGTCACGCGCCCGTCGGGCGTGGTCTCACCGAAATTCACGCGCAGCCGTCCGCGCACGAATTCTTCGAGGGCGTGCGAATTCATCGACTGGCAGGCCTCGGCACGGCACAGCTGCACCACGTATCGACCAGGCGATCGCTCGCGGAAATGATGATAGAAGCTGATGACGCCGTGCACTTCGGCGCGCGAGAGGTTCAGGCCATCGGCGATCAGCGGCACGGCCTCCGGCTGGCACGCTGCCGAGCTCGTCCTGAACTGCATGCAGGATTTCCAGCAGCGGTCCCGGCTCGTGCGCGAAGCGCGCGAGCGCATTACCCACGCAACGCTGCAGCTTTTCGACTTCGGCGGTCATGACTCCTTCTGTGCGACTCGCAGGCGCCCAACTCGAACTCGAAAAGGATTGCAATACACATTGCATCCACCGGGGCGCAGGAAGGCCACCAGTGTGATGCCGGCGGATTCCGCCAACTCGACTGCGAGTGTCGAAGGCGCGCCTATGGCGGCAACCACCGGGCAGCCGGCCATCATGGCCTTTTGCAGCAGCTCGAAACTCGCGCGCCCCGACAGCAGCAGCACTCGCTGACTCCAGGGCAATTCACCCGCGAGCAGCGCCGCGCCCACCAGCTTGTCCATGGCGTTGTGCCGGCCCACGTCCTCGCGGCTGGCAATCAATTCTCCGTCGGCCGTGAACAGCCCGACCGCATGCATGCCACCGGTTTCGGCGAAGCCGGCCTGGGATTTCCTCAACGTATCGGGAAGCCCGCGCAGCACCGACTCCCTAACTATCATCTGGCTGGAGGTGGGCCCGCCGTCGATCCGCCGCTCGCCGGCGCTCGCGGTCACGGCCTCGATGGACGCCTTGCCGCAGACGCCGCAGCTCGACGTGGTGTAGAAATTGCGCGTCAGTTTCGCGAGGTCGAGGGACAGATCGGCGCGCGCCGTGACTCGCATGATGTTGCCGGTGGTTCCGCAGAAACCGGTATCCACCACATCGTGCCGATCGTGCAGCACCCCTTCGCCATACAGAAAGCCAACCGCGAGCTCCGCGTCGTTCCCCGGTGTGCGCATGGTGATGGAGATGGAGCGGCCGGTGCCGCCGTTCTCGTCCGCCTCGGGCAGACCGTCGCGCATGAGCCTGATCTCGAGCGGCTCTTCCACGGCGATGACGTCGCTGCGCCGCGCATTGCCGGCGTCGCGCAATGCGTCGATTTGCACGTCGCGGTGGACCGGGCTCTTCATGCGGCCGATCTTACACCCGCGCGGATTTGGTCGACTTTACGGGCCGACTTCAACGCCCTTCCTGGAATTACCTATTTGCGCGCGTTCTGGCGCGCGACCGCCGCGTCCACCGTATTGGACAGAAGCATGGCGATGGTCATGGGCCCTACTCCGCCCGGAACCGGCGTAATCCACGCCGCACGCTCGGCCGCGGGCGCGTATTCCACGTCGCCGGCGAGTTTCCCGTCCGGCAGGCGGTTGATTCCGACGTCGATGACCACCGCGCCATCACGAATCCATATACCTGGGATGTATGCCGGTTTTCCGACAGCCGCGACCACCAGATCGGCGCGCTGGACTTCACCGTGCAGATCGCGCGTCCCGGTGTGACACACGGTAACAGTGGCGCGCGCCAGCAACAGTTCCAGCGCCATCGGGCGGCCGACGATGTTGGACGCACCGACCACCGTGGCACGCATGCCGGTCACATCGATGGAATTTTCCTTGAGCAGGTGCATCACGCCCCACGGCGTGCAGGGCCGCAGTCCCGGACGCTTCTGCGCCAGCAATCCAGTATTCGTCGGATGAAAACCGTCGACGTCCTTGGCGGGATCGATGGTGTCCATGATCTCGGTGCTGTCGAGTCCCCTGGGCAGCGGCAGCTGCAACAGGATGCCGTCCACCGCGTCATCGCGATTCAGGCGCTCGATGAGCCCTAACAACTCAGCGCGCGATGTGCCGGCCGGCAGATCGTGCGCGAACGAGGCGATACCGCATTCCTCGCAGGCCTTGCGCTTGTTGCGCACGTAGACCGCCGAGGCGGGATCCTCGCCGACCTTGACCACGGCGAGGCCGGGTGCACGGCCGTACTTCGAAAAGAAGTCGGCGGCTCTCGCCGCCGACTTCGTTCGCTCTTTTGCTGCGACGGCCTTTCCGTCGAGGATTCTTGCCGTCAAGCAGTTTTCTTCTATAAAAAGGATATTGTCGATCAATACCGATAATGATCGGTCTTGTACGGACCGCTCTTCGCAACGCCAATGTACCTGGCCTGAGTATCGGTGAGCTCGGTGAGCTTGGCGTTCAGCGTCTTCAGCTGCAGCCGCGCCACCTTCTCGTCGAGATGCTTCGGCAGCGTGTACACGCCGAGCGGGTACTTCGCGGTCTGCGTGAACAGCTCGATCTGCGCGATGGTCTGGTTCGCGAAGCTCGAGCTCATCACGTAGCTCGGATGTCCCGTGCCGCAGCCCAGGTTCACCAGGCGGCCTTCGGCCAGCAGGATGATGCGCTTGCCGTCAGGGAAGATGATGTGGTCCACCTGCGGCTTGATGTTCTCCCACTTGTACTGCTTCAGCGAGGCGCAATCGATCTCGTTGTCGAAGTGCCCGATGTTGCAGACGATGGCGTTGTTCTTCATGCGCTTCATGTGATCGTGCGTGATCACCTGGAAGTTGCCGGTGGCCGTCACGAAGATGTCGGCCTTGTCGGCCACGTCTTCCATGGTCACCACGCGGTAGCCTTCCATCGCCGCCTGCAGCGCGCAGATCGGGTCGACTTCGGTCACCCACACCTGCGCCGACAGCGCGCGCAGCGCCTGGGCCGAGCCCTTGCCCACGTCGCCGTAGCCGCAGACCACGGCGATCTTGCCGGCGATCATCACGTCGGTGGCGCGCTTGATGGCATCGACCAGCGATTCACGGCAACCGTACAGGTTGTCGAACTTGGACTTGGTCACCGAGTCGTTGACGTTGATGGCCGGGAACGCCAGCTCGCCGCGCTTGTGCATGTCATAGAGGCGATGCACGCCGGTGGTGGTCTCTTCGGTCACGCCCTTGATCTGCTTGAGGCGCGTGGAATACCACTTCGGATCGCGCTTCAGCGTGGCCTTGATGGCGTTGAACAGCTCGATCTCTTCCTCGCTGGTGGGATTGGCCAGCACGCCCGGATCCTTCTCGGCCTTGGTGCCCAGGTGCAGCAGCAAGGTGGCGTCGCCGCCGTCGTCGAGGATCATGTTGCTGAATTGTTCTTCTCCCCGGCGCCGTTCGGCCACTCGAAGATGCGATGGGTGTAATCCCAATAGTCCTTGAGCGTCTCGCCCTTCACGGCGAATACCGGCGTGCCTTTGACGGCGATGGCCGCCGCGGCATGGTCCTGCGTGGAGAAGATGTTGCACGAGGCCCAGCGCACCTTTGCGCCCAGCGCCTGCAGCGTCTCGATGAGCACCGCGGTCTGGATGGTCATGTGCAGCGAGCCCGTGATACGGGCGCCGGCCAGCGGCTGGCTCTTGGCGAACTCCTCGCGGATCGCCATCAGGCCCGGCATCTCACCCTCGGCGATGTTGAGTTCCTTGCGGCCCCACTCGGCGAGTTTGATGTCGGCGATGACGTAATCAGTGCCCGTTCCGGGCTTCACAACAGCATTCATAAATACCTCTCTAGGTTCCAGTTAGAGAGCGCCGTTGGAATCGATCGGCACCTCTCCGAGCCTCGCGTCGTTCGACGCTGCAGCGCTCCTCGGAGAGATACCTTTATCAACTCATTATGCCGTCTTGCGCACTCCGGCGTCGGCAGCCAGGGCCGCCGCCTTGTCGGTCTTTTCCCAGGTGAATTCCGGCTCGTTGCGGCCGAAATGGCCGTAAGCGGCGGTCTTCTCGTAGATGGGACGCAGCAGGTCGAGCATCTGCACGATGCCCTTCGGGCGCAGGTCGAAGTGCTGGCGCACCAGTGCCTCGAGACGCTCGTCGGACACCTTGCCCGTGCCGAAGGTCGTGACCATGACGCTGGTGGGTTGCGCCACGCCGATGGCGTACGACACCTGCACCTGGCACTTGCTGGCGAGCCCGGCCGCGACGATATTTTTCGCGACGTAACGCGCGGCATAGGCCGCCGAGCGGTCCACCTTCGAAGGATCCTTGCCCGAGAACGCGCCGCCGCCGTGCGGAGCCGCGCCCCCGTAGGTATCAACAATGATCTTGCGGCCCGTGAGACCGCAATCACCCTGCGGACCACCGACCACGAAACGGCCGGTCGGGTTCACGAGGTACTTGATGTTCTTGGCCAGCGTCTGGCCGGCGAGCACGGGCTTGATGATCTCCTCGATCACCGCCTGCTCGATCTGCTTGTGCTCCACGTCCGGGTGATGCTGGGTCGAGAGCACCACGGTGTCGATCTCGGCGGGCTTGCCGTCGACGTACTTGACCGTGACCTGGCTCTTCGCGTCCGGGCGCAGCCACTTGAGCTTGCCGCTCTTGCGCAGCTGGGCCTGGAGCTCGACCAGGCGATGCGAAAGGTAGATAGGCAGCGGCATGAGGCCTTCGGTCTCGGTGCAGGCGTAGCCGAACATCAGGCCCTGGTCGCCGGCGCCCTGCTCGAGGTTCAGGCCCTTGCCTTCGTCCACGCCCTGCGCGATGTCGGGCGACTGCTTGTCGTAGGCGACCAGCACGGCGCAACCGCGGTAGTCGATGCCGTAGTCGGTGTTGTCATAGCCGATCCTCTTGATCGTCTCGCGCGCAACCGTCTGGAAATCGACCACGGCCTTGGTGGTGATCTCCCCCGCCATCACGACGAGTCCGGTGTTGCACAGCGTCTCGGCGGCGACGCGCGAGTGCTTGTCCTGCGCCAGGATGGCGTCGAGGACCGCATCCGAAATCTGGTCGGCGACCTTGTCCGGGTGACCTTCGGAGACCGACTCGGACGTGAAAAGGAAACTGCTCATCATCTACCTCTTGCCTGAGAAATTTTGCCGGGGAGAATTCAGCTCGCCGCCCGTAGAGAAGTGGACGGCTGCCCGAACTCGCTTTCGTAGCGCGCTTCGAATTCGGCGTTGGTGAACGTGTGGTTCTGCGTGCCGCGAACGGCGATCTTGATGGCACCCATGAGTGACGCGATGCGCCCCGTGGTTTCCCAATCCAGGCCGTGCAGGATGCCGTGAATCAGCCCGGCGCGGTAGGCATCGCCGCAGCCGGTGGGATCGACCACCTCGGTCGCCTTCGCGCACGGGATGTGATGCACCTTGCCGTTGGCGTGGATGACGGAACCCTCGCCGCCACGCGTGATGATCAATGCCTTGACGTGCTTCGTGCAGTCCGCGGCACTCCAGCCGGTACGCTCCTGCAGCAATGCCCATTCGTAGTCGTTCAAGGCGAGCCAGTCCGCGATCGTGATGAAGCGCCGGAAGTCCTCGCCCGCGAACAGCGGCATCGCCTGGCCCGGGTCGAAGATGAATGGAATGTTGGCCGCCTTGAACTGCTCGGCATGCTGCAGCATGCCCTCGCGGCTGTCGGGGGCGATGACACCGATCGATATACCGTCATTCGCCGGAACCTTGATCTTCCACGAGTGGTTCATGGCGCCCGGATGGAAGGCGGTGATCTGGTTCGAATCGAGGTCGGTGGTGATGAAGGCCTGGGCGCAGTGCTCTTCCGGAATGGTCACGAGATATTTCTCGGACATCCCTTGCTTGTGCATCCACTCGCGATACGGCTGGAAGTCGCGGCCGATGCCACCCATGGGGTAGCCGGTTTCGCCCAGCAGCTTCAGGTTGTAGGCAATGTTGCCCGCGCAGCCGCCGAACTCGCGCCGCATCTGCGGAACGAGGAACGCCACGTTCAGCATGTGCAGCTTGTCGGGGAGGATGTGGGTCCGGAAACGGTCGGGGAACACCATGATGGTGTCGTAGGCGACCGAACCGCAGATCAAAGCGCTCTTGTGTGTTCCCGACATCCGGTTGGGGCCCCTCTGAGGGACCTGGCTCAATTGTTTATGGAAAACCCCCTCTCAGCTGAATTCAGCTCGAAGGAGCCATCGACCACTGCTCGCAGCCAGCGGGCCGTCTCTAAAACGCCGCCGAACGCGAAGAAATGGGGCGCAAAGATACGCGAATCGGGATTGACTTGCTTGGCCCTGTAGACCCCGATCAGCATTTCGTCGGATTTCGTCACAAGGTGGGGTAACCGCCCGAGAGATAAGGCATTTCCGGTCACCGCCCGCAGCGACGCGCCCACCCCGCAATGGGCGGCGTACTTGAGGAGTTTGGTGAAGGGAGTCGGACCCGCCACGCCGGCGTGGATGGGCAGCGAAATCCCCCTGGAGGAAAGCCCTTGCTCGAAGGCAGCCAGCGCGCGCGCATCGAAGCCGAATTGCGTGGCGATATGCATGGTGAGCCCTTGTGCCCGGGCGAGGGCCTGCTTGCGCTCGAGGGCCTGCCAAAGCACCTCATCCGGCACCACCGGGTGCCCTTCCGGATGTCCGGCAACGCCGACGCGCCGGATTCCCGCGTCCTGGACCACACCGCTTTCGAGCAATTCGAGCGTACTCGAAAAGGCGGGGTTGGGAATCGCCACGTCACCGGCCACCAGCAGCACCTGTTGCACGCCACCCGCAGCCAGGACGCGCAGGCGATCGCGCAGCCGCTGTGCATCGACGACCCGTCTGGCAATCACATGCGGAGAAGCCGTGAGTCCCAATTCCTGGATGCGCAGCGCGACGCGAACCACGTCGTCGGGCGAAGTCTTCGGCGTGTTCGCCACGTACACGGGAAAACCCGCTGGCAGGATGCGCGCCATTTCGTCCAGCACCTTCTCGTCGTGCGGCGTCACCTCGGTAGAACTGGCTGCGACGAAACTCTGCAGCTGTTGGCGAAGGCTCGTGGCTTCCGGCGCGTTGATCACTGCATTCACCGTTTTTCACTTTCGGCCGCAAGGCTCGCGTTTTGTTGACGGGGTGCAAATTAGCTGTCCGCGCGCGCGCATTGAAATCGCTTGTTCGGATGAGAGCTATCCGGCGTGGCAGCGCATCGACCGCGAACGAAAACTCGATGAGGAGCGCAAACAAATGCCGCATCGTTCTCGATACGATGTTGGCGGGTTGGAGTCCAACATGGAATCTCGCGTTTTGCCCGCTATCGAAACCACTGCCCCGACTTCCAGCGAGCCCTGGCCGAGTCCTGCGCGCGCCTGGTACGCCGTGGGCATATTTGGACTGACCGTATTCACGCTGTTCGGCAACCAGTTCGTGGTTGCGCTCATGCTGGAGCCGATCAAGCACGACCTGAAACTTTCCGATCAGCAGGTGGCGCTGATCTTCGGACTCGCCGGTGCGTTCACGCTGGCCGTTGCCAGCCTGCTGATCAGCCCGCTCGCCGACAAGTACAGCCGGCGCCTCATCATCGGTATCGGGCTGTTCGTTCTCGGCATGTGCAACATCGGCAGCGCGCTGGTAGCCACGGCCGGAGCCCTGCTCATCGTGCGGCTCATCGGTGGCGTGGGCGGCGCGGGCAATGGGCCGGCCACCTTCTCGTTGCTGGCGGACCTGTTCCCGCCAGCCAAACTACCCAAGGCCATGGCCACCATGAACATCGGTTTCATGATCGCCGTGGGCCTGTCGTACCTGGTCGGCGGGTTGCTGCTGCGGTCGCTGGCCACGCCGGAATACACGCTGCCGGTACTGGGCACGATGCGCTCCTGGCAAGTGGTGTTCGTGATCCTCGCGGTGCCGGACCTGCTGCTGGGCCTGCTGATGCTGCTCACGATCTACGAACCCAAACGCCGTGGCCGCATGGCGCCCGTCGCGGGCGGCAAACCCGACGCGGTCACCTACCTTCACGTGTTTCGATATCTGCGGGAAAACCGCCGCGCCTTCTTGCCGATGTACATCGGCCTGGCGATCAACTGCATGGCGCTGGTAGGCAATTCCTTCTGGATGGCGCCGTTCTACCAGCGCACGCATGGCTGGGGACCGGCGCAGTTCGGCATCTACCAGGGCTGGTTGCTGCTGGTGCTGGCGCCGGCCGGCTTGATGTTCGGCGGCTGGCTGGCCGAGCGGCTCACCAAGCGCGGCATCGCCGACGCGAATCAGCGCGTGGTGGTGTGGGCCTCGCTGGCGCACATTCCGTTCGCGGTAAGCTTCGCGCTGGTACCGAATCCCTGGGTGGCGCTGGTGCTCGCTTCGCTCAACACCTGCGTGATCGGCATCGGCACCGGCCCGCAGAACGCGGCATTCCAGGCCATCGTGCCTAACAACATGCGCGCCAAGATCACCGCCACGTTCCTGTTCATGTTCACCATCGGCAGCGCGCTGGGTCCCAATCTGGTCAGCACGATCACCACCATGCTCGGGGATCCGAACCAGTTGCGCTATTCACTGGCGCTCACGCACGCGGTACTCGGGCCGCTCGCGGTGCTCGTGTTCTGGTGGGGCCTGCGCGCCTATGGCGAGGCCTACACGCGCGCGCGGGCCTTCCACGGCTGAGAGCCATCGAGATGCCATCCAGCCACCCGCCGCGCTTCGCGGATCCGATGTTCCGCGGCCCGTTCGCGCCGCTGCGCGCCGAGATCGACCTGGTCGATTGCGAAGTCGAGGGCAAACTGCCGGCCGACCTGGCCGGCACGTTCTACCGCGTCGGCCCCGACTTCCAGTATCCGCCGCGCGTGCCCAATATTCCGTTCGACGGCGAAGGGCACATGGGCATGTTTCGCTTTGCGAATGGGCACGTCGACTACAAGAGCCGCTTCATACGCACGCAGCGCTACAAGGCACAGGCCGCGGCGCGCGAGGCGCTGTTCGGCACCTATCGCAATCCATACACCGACGACCCGCGCGTGAAGGGATTGTCACGCGGCACCGCGAACACCGCGGCGATGTTCCACCATGGCAAGCTGATGGCATTCAAGGAAGACAGTCCGCCCGTGGTCCTGGATCCGGACACGCTCGAGACGCTCGACGACTACTACACATTCGGCGGCAAGCTCACCAGCCTCACATTCACGGCGCATCCGAAGATCGATTCCGAGACCGGCGAGATGATCGCTTTCGGTTACGAGGCGCGCGGCGAGGCCAGCGACGATGTTGGAGTGTTGACCATATCGACAAGGCGGGTCAGCTGCTCGAGCGAGACCTTCGATCAAGGTGCCGTACGCCGGCATGATCCACGACTTCGCGGTGACGCGGAAACACATCGCGTTCCTGGTGGTCCCCATGGTCACCGACGTCGCCGGCATGCAGCAGGGCCGCGTGCATTTCGCCTGGGACCCGGGCGCGCCCACCTGGCTGGGCGTCATGCGTCGTGGCGGCGACGGCCGCGACCTGCGCTGGTTCAAGGGACCCGAGCGCTGCGCCACCCACACCATGGGTTGCTTCAGCGATGGCGAGCGCCTGTACGTCGACATGGATATGGGCGAGAAGAACCAGTTCCCGTTCTTCCCTAACAAGGATGGCAGCCCATTCGACGCGGTGGCCGCGCAGGGACGCATCACGCGCCTTTCGGTCGACCTCGCCGAGGCTTCGCGCCCCGGCTACGAAATGGAAGTGCTCTATCCACACACCGGCGTGTTGTCACGCCAGGACGACCGCTACCACACGGTGCCCTACTCGGTCGGGTTCATGCGCTGCCTCGATGCCACGCAGCCGCTCGATCCGCGCCTGGCGGGCGCGCCCTTTCGCCCCTTCAATACCTGGACGCGCTTCGATCACGCGGCGCGGCGCACACAGAGCTACTTCGGTGGTCCGGATGTCAGCCTGGAAGAGTGCTGCTTCGTGCCGCGCTCGGCGCGCGCACCCGAGGGCGACGGCTATCTGCTGGGAGTCGCGCAGCGACCGCTGGAAAGTCGCAGCGAGCTGCTGGTTCTGGACGCTCAGCGCCTGGCCGACGGGCCGCTGGCGCGCGTGCTCATGCCGTTCCGGATCTTTGGCCAGATCCATGGCTGGTGGGTGCCGGAAACGCAGCGCTCCCGGCATTCGACATAATTCACTCTTATATATGACCCGGCGTCGCCCTCAGACCACGTACATGGGTTTGCCTTCGGTGAGGCGCAGCCAGCCTTTGATGACACGGTAGATGTACCAGACGTAGGCCGCGCCCCCGATGAAGAAGCCGACGATGATCGGCAGGGTGACCACTGCGATCGCGCACCAGAGGATGACGAACCAGAATGTACGGATCTGCCAGCGGAAGTGGCTCTCGTACATCGTGCCGACGACATCATCGCGCTTCACGTAGTGGAGAATCGCGGCGATCAGCATGGTCACGCCGGAAATCAGCGCGGCAGCATGCAGCGCGTAGATGACCTGCGTGATGGTCCGATTGGCTTCGGCCTGCTGCGGAGAAACATCGGTGGTCATGGCGCACTCCTGATGACGGGAACGCCGATGATGGCCTCGCGTTGCGCAAAAAAACAGGGGCGACCGACGCCCCTGCTTTTCAGCTCACCAAGTTCCCGGCTCAGTCGAAGCTGCGTTTCACCGTGAGGGCCCAGGTCCGTGGCAGTCCGGGCGAGAAGCTCGAAGTACCCGCCGACGCCGAATAATCATTCGTCGCGAGGTAGAACAGCTTGTCGGAGACGTTCTGCACTTCCGCCGACGCTTCCCACTTGTCCTCCGGGCCCCGCCAGGTCAGGCGCACGTTGCCGGTGCCGTAAGACGGAATGTGGTTGTACGGATTGTTGAACGCATCGCCGTACACGTCGGATTGGTAGGCCCAGTCGACGCGCGCCACGAAGGTGTGGTCACCCGCGAACGGCGTCTCGTATTGCAATCCCAGGCTGCCCTTGAGCTCCGGCGTGAAGGGCGTGATGTAGCTGGTCGGAATTGCCGTCGTGGCGAAGTTCGTTTCGGTGTACTCGAATTCCATCCAGCTCGCGGAAAGGTCGACCGAGAAGCCGGCGCCGATGAGCATGTTCGATTCGAGCTCGACGCCCTTGACCTCGGCTTTGCCGACGTTCGCCGGCAACTGGCAGGGCGTCTGCTGGCCCGGCGGCGACTGCGCGCAGAAGTTCAGGCGCAGGATGATGTCCTCGTACTGGTTGAAGAACGCCGCCATGTTCAATCGAATCCGGTTTTCGGCGAAGCTGGTTTTCAACCCGAGTTCGTACGTGGTCAGAGTCTCCGGATCGAACGACAACTCCTGGCTCACGAAGAACGGTCGCGGATTGATGCCGCCGCCCTTGTAGCCGGTGGATGCCTGCACGTAGGTCATGACGTCTTCGGTCCACTGGTAATCCATGACCGCGCGCCAGTCGAACTGGCTCGATTCGAAATGCGCGCTGGTGCCGTTGAGTCCCGTCAGCACGGCATTCGGAGGCTGGTTGGGCGCGAACGGAAAGCCGGTCGGAGGCGTCGGCAGCGAGCCATCCGGGTTGTGCCGGAAGTACGTGTAGTCCTTCTCATCCTGGGTGTAGCGCGCACCGACGGTGAAATCGAGCTTGTCGGTGGCGTGGAAGGTGCCTTGCGCGAACAGGGCCTGTGAATCCGAGGGCGTCGGGTCCGGACCGTGCACGAAGTCGATACCGGCGTAGTTCAGGTCGACGCGTGCTTCGAGCGTGCCGTCCTGCTTGAAGTAGTAAGCGCCGGTCGTGAAGTCGAATGCCTCACCGAACGACCCGTTGAGCCGCAGCTCCTGGCTCCACGCCCAGTGGCGCAGCGACTGCAGCAGCTGCTGGCTGGCGGCGGGCGAGTTGTCGACGTCCTGCGCCCAGCTCGATTCGTACTTGCGCCAGGCGGAAATGGACTTCAGCGAGAAGGTGTCGCTGATCGTCCAGTCGATGTTGGCCGACATGCCGTACTGATCGAGCTGCTGCACCACGGGCACCACCACCGGCTTGAAGGGCCGCTGGTTGGTGGGTGCGGTGGAGTCGACGAAGGTCGCGTAGCTCACGTATGGGTTGCCGCCATTGGGATCGCAGCTGTACTGGCCATACGGAACGAAGCGGCAATCCAGCGGCACGGTCGGAACGGTGGCCGGATTGCCATCGTCGGCCCAAACGAAGCGCGGATCCGTGGGCGGCAGCGTCTGCACCGCGCGGCGCAGCACGTCGGCACCCGCCTCCGAGCTGTCATTGGTGACGTCGGCGTTGAAGTTGACCTCGACGCTGTCGGACGGCAGCCAGCGCATGTTCAGGCGTCCGGCGGCGTACGAAATGCCGCCCAACGTTCCGAGCTTGCAGCCCTGCGAAAGCCTGAGCGTCGGGACGCCGGAACCCGGGTGCGTGCAGCCGTAGTCCAGCCGATCGACGTAGCCATCGCGGTTCTTGCTGACACCGGCGATGCGCATGAACAGCTTGTCCTCGGCCAGCGTGAAGTCGCCCGACGCGCGCACGTCGACGCGATCGTAGGAGCCATAGGTCAGCGAGACGTTGCCACCCTTGCCTTCGGCACGTTTGGAGAACAGCTTGATCGCGCCGCCGATGGAGTTGCGTCCCGCCAGCGTGCCCTGCGGGCCGCGCAGGATCTCGACGCGATCGAGGTCGAGCAGATCGAGCAGCGAGCCCGTGAGCGTGGGCAGGTAGACGTCGTCGACGTACAGGCCGACGCCCGGTTCCAGCGCGAAGTTGAAGTCGGTCTGGCCGACGCCGCGGATGTACGCGATGAGGCCGGAGCCATTCGCCTGCGCCTGCGGCGCCAGGAAAACGCTGGGCGCCTGCGCGGCCACCTCGTAGATGCTGGTCTGGCTGCGCGCCTCCAGCATGTCGCCGGTGACGGCCGTGATCGCCAGTGGCGTCTCCTGCAGGTTCTGGCTGCGGAACTGCGCCGTGACGGTGATTTCTTCGAGCTGGTCGGCGCCTTCGGATTGCTGCGCCATCGCGTTACCGCACGCCATGAGCAGGGCCAGTGAGACTCCACGCGAGATCAGGGTCTTGTTTTGCATGATTGTGATTCCCCCCCAGGACACGTTTGAACTGCGGTCAGTGTGCGAATGAAACCTTCAAGACGGCATCCGCCGATGCGCCGTGAAAACTGACCAGATTGAGACTCTCCTTCACGCCGTGCGCATGCTCGCGCATCAGCGCGTCGACACGCCCGGCCTGTCCGGCTTCGAGCGCATCGACGATGGAATGGTGCTGGCGGTGTGCGTAGTGCAGCCGATCGTACATTTGATCGAGCTGGGTGCGATCGAAAGCCAGCGCCTGCGGACCGGCGAACGGCACCCGTGCGATGCGTTCGAAGGCGGCGGTCAGGATGGCGCTGCCGGCGGCCTGCAGGATGAGGGCATGGAAGCGCGCGTTCATCTCCGCGTAGCTGGCTTCGTCGCCCTCCTCGAGCCGTCGCCTGGCCAGCAGTGAGTCGCCGTCTTCGAGGCAGCGATGCAGGTCGCGCGCCAGCGACTTGGACACGCCGCGCTCGACCACGCGCTGCGCGGCCAGCGATTCGAGCGCGCCGCGAACGTCGATGGCGTCGGTGATCTCGGCCGCGGTGAATGCGCGCACCAGGTAGCCACGGGTTTCGTTTTCGACCAGCAGGCCTTCCTGCGCGAGTACCGGCAGCGCCTGGCGCACCGGCGTGCGCGACACACCGAGCAGGTCGGCGAGCGGCGCCTCGGCCACGCGCTGCCCGGGCGCAAGCTTGCCGTTGAGGACCATTTCCCGCAGTCGAACTACCGCTTCGGCCATCTGCGTGCTCATTGGTGGCGGATCATCGATCTTTGGGATCCCATGGTTCTCGACGGGATCCCATCACGTTTTCGACTATGAGCGCAACGGCAAGGACCGGGGACCTCGCCGCTAACAACCAGCGCCAGTGCGTTCACTGCGGCGGCGGCGGCGGCGGCCCGGTGGATTCCAGCGAGCCCGGCGGCGGCTTCTGGGGAACCGGTTCCTCGGCCTTGGGCGCCTCCGGAGGCGCCTCGGGAGGCGGTGGCGCGACGCCGCCGGGACGGGTAGTCAGGCGCGCGCGATAACGGATGTAGTGCCGCAGCGCGTCGAGCTCGTGGTCGTTGAGCTCGGTGAACTTGGGCATGCCGCGTGCCTCGATGCCGGTGCGCACCATGAGCGAGAACTGCGCGGCATTCAGCGGCACGGGCGAGGCGCGCAGGTCGGGTGCGGTGCCGCCGGCCACGGCGCCCGGGCCGTGACAAAGCTGGCAACGCGACCATTGCTGGATGCCGTCCTTCACGCAGCGCCTCATCCACGGTCATTTCCGGTGCATCGAGCGGCTTGGCGAAGACCGGCGGTGGCGTGGGCGGTAGTTTGGCCTTGCCGTCCAGCACGAAGGCCAGCAGGCGGCGCGGATGGATGCGCGAATCCCAGCCGAATCGGGCCGCCATCGAGCCGAATCCGCCCGACCGCGCCGTGCAGCGGGCCGGCGAGGATCGCCACGTACTGGGTCCTGCCGATGAAAACGTGATGGGCGTTCCGACGCGGCGGTGGCCGCGTCAAACGACCAGGCCGCGGCCGTCGCAGGCGCCGTACGCGTGCAGCATAGCCGTCGGCCTGGCCCTGGAACACGACGTCGCCGGCGGTTGCCAGCGTGCCGCCGTTATGCGGCCCCGGCGTGGGCTGCTGCCATGCCGCGCGCTGCCTCACCGGATCCCAGGCCACGAGAGAGCTCTTGCCGCCGTCGGCGGGCGGATCGCCGTCGCGCGCTCGCGAAAACCGGGTACTGGATGGAGCCGGCATCGGCTTCCAGTTCGCTGTCAATCCACGTCACCGCCGAAACCGCGCCGGCATCTCGATGACCGGGACGTAGTCAAGCCCAGTTCGCGGGCTGAAGGACTGCGGAAACAGTTGTGCGCGCCCTGGAAGCTGGGCCAGAGCGTCACCGGCCCGTTCTCGTAGCGCGCGTTCGGCGTGAGGACCGGGCGGCCGGTTGCCAGGTCGACCTTCGTGGCCCACGTCACCGTGCCCAACTTCTCGGCCGAGATGCAGCCTGCCATTCTCCCGGTCGATGACGTAGAAGAATCCGTTCTTGGGCGCGTGCAGGATGCACCTTGCGCGGCCGGCCGTCGATCGTTAGCGTGGCGAGGGTCCATGTCCATCGCCGAGTTGTAATCCCAGGCATCGCCGGGAGTAGTCTGGTAGTGCCAGACGTACTCGCCGGTATCGGCATCCAGCGCGACGACCGAGCAGAGAAACAGGTTGTCTCCGCCGCCGGGGCTGCGGATCTTCCGGTTCCACGGCCCCCCGTTGCCGGTGCCGATGTAGAGGCGATTGAATTCCGGGTCGTAGGTCATCGCGTTCCAGACCGTGCCGCCGCCGCCGAGCTTCCACCATTCGCCCGCCCCACGTCTTCGCGGCGATCTCCATGGCGTGTTCTCGAATCCGCTTGCGCCGGATCGCCGGGCACCGTCCAAAAGCGCCAGAGCTGTCTGCCGGTCGCGGTGTCGTAGGCCGTCACGTAGCCCCGCACGGGACCGAAGTCGCCGCCGCCGAAGCCGATCACGACCTTGTCGTCGAACACGCGCGGCGGGCCGGATATGAACGACCCGTCGGCCGGATCCAGCGTCTGCACGCTCCACACCGGCTTGCCGTCTTCGGCATCGATCGCGATGCAGCCGCCCGTCGTGCGTGCCGACGAAAAGACGTCCCTTCCAGAACGCGAGCCCGCGTATGCCCCATCCCGTGCGCAGCTTGGCGCCGGCGCGCTCAGTCACTTCGCGGGTCAAAGCGCCACAGCAGCTTGCCCGTGCGCGCGTCGACGGCATGAACGACGCTGTAGCCGACCGCGAGGTAGATGACGCCATCGACAGCCAGCGGCGTCGACAGCATGTGCTGCGGCTCGAGCTCGAGGCTCCATGCGAGCCCCAGCGCGGCGGATCTCGACGCGTTGATTTCCGTAAGCGGGCTGTAGTGCGTCTCGTCAAAGGTGCGGCCGTACGCCGCCCAGTTCCGGCCGTCGCTCTCGTCCGCGAGCGCGCGATCATCGACGACCGTCGGCTCTGCCATGGCGAGCCCGCAGGCGCAACCAACAGACGAGCGTGAGCGCCGCGCCGATACCGATCATCCTGTGTCGGCTCGATTGATTCCCCATGGCCCCTTCTGGATCGACACCGTCCGCCAGCTTGGAAGTCTCGGCGAGCGTTTGCCAGCGGTACTCGACCCTGCGGGAAGCGAGTATCGTCGCCGAAAGAACCCAGAGTAGCGTGAGGACGCCGATTGCGCTTCCTGAGCGATGCCGATCTCGCGACGCTGCGCGCCGCCGAGAAGCCACGACGTCGCTTCCCCTGCCGACGCAGATGATCTGAATGGCGAATACACGCCGCTTGCCACAGACCGAGGCGCAGCGCGAGGTCGAGGGCCGCATCGAGACCTAGCGCAAGCGCTGGCGCCGCAGCACGGCATGAAGCGCCGCGAATTCCTCGCTTCGAGCGCCGGGCTGGCGGCGGCGTTCCTGGCAATGAACGAAGTTTTCGGACCGGTGTTCACGGCCAGCCGGGCGGAGGCAGCGACGCCGGGCCAGGCGGACGAGCGCAATCGCGCGCTGGCGTCGCAGTTCATCGTCGATTGTCAGACGCACTTCGTGCGCGACGACTACAGCCAGCAGATGCTGATCTTGGCGGCGCGTTTCGCGAAGAAACACTGGAATCCGGCCCTCCCGGGCGTCGACGGCCTCACGCGCTACAAGTTTCAGAACTTCGTCAAGGAGATCTTCCTCGACAGCGACACCAAGGTGGCGCTGATTTCCGGGACGCCGACCGACGAGTACCAGCTGATGTTCCTCAGCAACGACCAGATCGCCGCGGCGCGCGACGTGATCAACGGCGTCGCCGGCGTCGCGTCGCGCGATGGGCCACGGCATCGTGACGCCGGGCGCACCGGGCTGGCTCGACGAAGTCGACCGCGTGATCGAAACATCTCAAGCCACGACAGTCTCAAGGGCTACACGATTGGAGACCCGGTGTACCAGACGAAGAAGAAGAGCAACTGGCGCTGGACGACGAGCGCAACTGTCTATCCGCTGTACGAGAAGATGCTCAAGGCAGGCGTCACGACGATCTGCGTGCACAAGGGCCTGATGCCCGCGGACTACCTGACCAGCTGGCCGGACCTGTGGCAATACGCGACCGTCTGGGACGTGGGCAAGGCGGCGACGCGACTGGCCGCAGATCAATTTCGTCATCTACCACTCGGCGATGCGGCCGTTCATCGAGCTGCCCGACCGGGAGCTGGCCCAGTTCGAAGCCACGGGCCGGTTCGACTGGGTCTCCGATCTCGCGGACATTCCGCGCCGGTTCGGCGTGAACAATGTCTACGGGGAGCTCGGCACCTGCTTCGCCAACACCTGCGTGACGCATCCGAAGCTCGCCGCCGCGCTGCTCGGCACCCTGGTCCGAGGGCTGGGAGCGGACCACGTGATCTGGGGCACCGACTGCGTGTGGTGGGGCTCGCCGCAGTGGCAGATCGAAGCACTGCGCAGGCTCGAGATCCCGGAGGACATGCAGAAGAAGCACGGCTTCAAGCCGCTGGGTGCCGCGGATGGGGCGGTGAAGACCACGATCTTCGCCGGCAATGCCTCGAAGCTCTACAAGATCGATCCGGCCGCGGCCAACAAGATGTCCGCCGACAGCTTCGACGCCATCGGCGCCGAGTATCACGCCATGGGTGGTCTGCGCAGCAACCTGCGCTACGGTTGGTGTCAGGCGGGAGTACCGCGACGGCCTGAATCGGCCACTCAGGCAGACTCACTTTTCCCGAGTTTCCTTCCCCGCACCACCGGGAATTGCATTTCCACCACCGACTCGTCCATGCGATCCGGCCGCGGCGGGCGCAGGAATACTTCGCGGCTCGGCCCGGCGAGGCGGTAGCCGTTGCCCTCCACGTAGCGCCCGATTTTTCCGGTGATCAGATGCGCGTGCTCGGGCAGGCCGACGCGCACGCACGCGGCCATGTGAGGCACGGCCGGCAGTTCGCGCACGTGCAGCGGCCGTTGCCCGATCGCGCGGCAAGTTCTCCGGTCCCATTTCTGATGAAAGAGGGCCGTTCAGAATGAATCCCAGCTCCACGTCGATGGCATCAGGCTCGAACTCGGCGGAATGCGCGATGCCGATGAGCGATCCCAGCGACTCACGCGGCATGCGTTTCGGCAGAATGCGCGCCAGCTCACCGATGATGAGCCGCGCCTCGACGAAGGATGCCACCGTGTCGCGCACCGCCACGATGCGGCGCGCGGGCTCGGCGCGGATCAGCACATCGTCGAGATCGCCCTCGCCTCCATCCAGTTGGGCGATACGCGCTTCGATCTGTCGCAGACGCGTGGCCTCCTCGGCCAGTGCACGTTCCGCGTCGGCGCGCCGCACTTCGAGCATGGCGCGGAGCTGATCGGCGGAGGAATTCTGGTCGATGACCCCGCCGATCTGCTCCAGCGTGAGACCCAGGTCGCGAAGCACCAGGATGCGGTTCAGGCGCTGCAGTTGCGCGGAGTGTAGTAGCGGTAGCCGCTGGCGGAATCCACGACGCCGGGCTTCAGCAGCCCGAGCTCGTCGTAGTACCGCAGCAGCCGTGCCGAGACACGCGCGATGCGCGAAAACTCGCCGATCCTGAACATGCTTTGTGTTCCCTGCCCGAGTGGGCTCCGTCAGGCAGCGCAGTCGTAGACGCGCAGGTCGAGCGCGCCCACGGATTGTGCCGCCGGGATCTCGGCCTGCAAAGCCTTGCGGAACGAAGGCCGGGCCAGCGCGCGCGCCACGAAGCGCGCCAGCTTCGGGTAGCTAGCGGCGTCGATGACCTCGCCCGCGAACTGGAAGTTCATGAGTATCGAAGCCACGGCGATGTCCGCCATCGAAAAGCTGTTCGCCACGAACCAGTCGCCGGTGAGCGCCTTCTCGAGATAGGCGAAGCGCGCCGGGATCATCTGCGTCAGCGAAACCTGGATCAACGCCTCGTCCGGCGCCTTGCCCAGGAACTTCGGCGCGAACACGCGCTGCATCAGCAGGCCGCGCAGCACATGCGGCGCCAGGCCGCCGTCGACGAACTCCTCGATCCAGAGTACACGCGCAAACTGGCGCGCATCGCCGGGATACAGGGACGCGCCTGGGTAGGCGCGATCGAGGTACTGACAGATGACCGAGGAATCGGCCAGCGTGAAGTCGCCGTCCTGGATGGCGGGAATGAGCCCGAGCGCGCTGAGCTCAGACCAGCCGGGCGGCGGCGTGAGCGGGATCACCGGCACGATTTCGTAGGGAATGCCCTTTTCGAGGGCCGCGATGATGACCTTGCGGGTGTGTGCCGAGAACGGCACGCCATGAATCTTCAGCATGAGTCGCTCCTGTGTTGAAGGAGCCCGCAAACTAAAGTTTGACCCTACGTGAGAGTCAAGGCCTATCTTCCGACGGCGAACATCACGGCGTTGTTGATCGCGTAGATCGTGCCGTCGGCGCCGATGGCCGTCGGCGTGTACGACTGCCCCAGGCCGTTGTTGAAGCGGATGCGCTCCGACAGCGTGTTGGTGGGCAGTCCCAGCGGTATAGATAGCCGTCCTCGTTGTTGATCAGCATGGCGCGCGTCGCCGGGTCGAAGGCACCCGTGTTCACGCACCACTCGCGCACGCCGCCGGGATAGTTGTTGTCCGGCGTCGGGCTCAGGATGGTCAGCACCTCGCGCATGGTCTGCACGCCGGAAATCGGATCGGTGGTCGCGGTCGAAGGATCCAGGATGGCCATGCGGTTCTGGCCATTGCCCGTGCCGGCTCCGCCGTAGTTGTTGTACTTGGTCGCCAGCAGATAGGTCGATGGACCCGTGTAGGTCGGTACGGCCGCGGCCGGCACGATGGACGGCGTGTTGTCCCAGCCGAATGCGCCGGGAATCTTCGTCTGCGTAGAGCGTGGCGTTGAAATGCAGCATCCAGCCGCGGCTGTTGTTCGCCGACTGCGTGGATTCGAGCACGCCGAAGTACACATCGCCATCCGGACCGACAGTGGGCGACGAGGTGGCATCGCCGGTGATGCGGGCCGGCGCGTTACTGTCCGGATCGAGCAGTTGTACGCGGGTCGTCGTCGTGAGCGTGCCGCTGTCGATCGCCAGCAGGTAGCCGCGCTGCTGCACATTGCTCACCGCGACGTACAGCGTCGTGCCGTCCGCGGACAGGGCCGGCGCGCTGTTCATGGCGACGCGGTCCACGTTCACGTCGTTCGCCAGCGTGCTCGCGGGCTGCCAGGTGCCGACACCCGTGGAGGAGACGCGCGCCACTCCGCTGGTCAGTCCCGCGGAATTGGCCGCGTTGACGAAGAAGCCGAAGAAGGCATTGCCATTCGGCGTCCACCGTGACCGGCGTGCTCACCATGACGGCGGCGTCCAGTTCCGCACGCGCCGCGTTGTACACGTTGGCGCCGTAGAACACGACCGTCTGCAGCGTCCCGGTCGCCGAGTCGACGTTGTCCCGGAACAGCAGTTTGCCGCCCGACCCGGGTGCGTACATCCGCCCGTTCGCGGTGAGGGTGAGGTTGAAGCTGGGGAACCAGTTGTGCGGTGGCACGATGTAGTCGCTGTTCTCGCTCCAGATCAGGCCACCGTTCCCGCCGCTGCGCGCCTCGATCCGGAACGTGCCCTGCGCGCCCACCTTGACGGGCACGAGCACGGTGTTCATCGACGAGATGATGGGCGAACCGTAGTGCGTCAGCAGATATTGGCCACCGCCGCCGTACTGCGGCTGCAGGTCGACCGGCGTCTGCCAGATGATGCGAGTCAGCGGCGGCGTGGCGGCCGCGCTCGCCGCGGTGTGTTGCGCATCGCGGCTGAACATGGACCAGGCCGGACCGCTGACTGGTGGATTCGGCACCGGCGACGGGCCGGGCGGACTGGGTGTGGGAGGACTACCGCCACCACCCCCGCCTCCACAGGCGGTGAGGGCCGCGGCCAGAAGGACGACCAGCGATTTGGAATTCATTGGGCCGAATACTGGCCATCGTCACGGGCCCATGCAAGCGTCTGCCTTCTGAGACGTCAGGCCTTGAAAATCGGGTTCGATAACAGGAACTTGATGGCGTCGGCGCGCGGCTGATTGATGGGCTCATCCGGAAATGACGCCAGGATTTTGTCGCATCGTTCTTTCGCGCCGGCCCTGAATTCCGGGTGCGTGAATATATAGAGATCGTTGCGCTGGATACCGCGCACCACGCGCTGACCGCATTCCACCGGGTCCATCCACAAGTCGCCCTGCGGGCGCTGCGCCAGCTGCTTCTCGAAATCTTCCAGCCCCGTGTCCTTCTTGTATTTTTCCGGGCGCAGCTTGCCCAGCTCGCGGATGTTGCTCTGGACCGGCCCGGGACAGAACGCCGACACGCCGATCTTGTCGGCCGCCAGCTCGCCGGCCAGGCATTCCGACAAACCCACCAGCGCCGATTTCGCGGTGATGTAGATCGAACAGTTCGGAATCGGAATCATCGCGGCCATGCTCGAGGTATTGACGATGTGACCGCCCTCGCCGTGCGCGCGGATGCGCGGCAGCACCGTGAGCACGCCGTTGATCACGCCGCCGATCATCACGCCGAGGCCCCAGTCCCAGTCGTCGTACTTGGTCTTGTCGATGGCGCCTAACAAACCGAGCCCGGCGTTGTTGACCAGCACGTGGATCTTGCCGAACGCCTTTTCCGCCTGGTCGGCCGCGCGCGCGTAGGCCCTGCGGTTCGTCACGTCCAGCTTGAGGCACTTGATGCGCCGGCTGAGTTTCTGCGAGACGAACCAGGCGCGCGCGTCCTTGAGGTGATCCTCGCGCACGTCCGCGATCACCACGCGCATGCCCGCTTCCACCATGGCCTTGGAGATGCCGAGGCCAATGCCGCTGGCGCCGCCCGTGACGAATGCAACCCGGTCTTTCAGCGTTTCCATGTGTTTGCCTTCCGTCGGAAATGAAAGAGGCGCGCTCGTCGCCGGGCGCGCCTCCCTGTTACCCGCTCCTCGCGCTTCAGTTGAAGTTGCGCTGGAACTGCACGTACCACTCGCGCGGAGCGCCCGGCTGACCTTCCAGGCTCGGCTGACCGAAGGCGGTCAAGTCGAACTTGTTGAGGAAGTACTCCTCGTCGGTCAGGTTGGTGGCACCCAGCGCCACGCGCCAGGTGTCTTCCGGGCTGGACCACTCGATGCGCGCATTCAGCAGCTCATAACCCTGCGAGCACTGGTCCGCTTCGCTCGTGTCGATCAAGAGCACCGACACATTGGTGCGGTTCTGCGTGCAGATCTCGGTCTGGCCGTAGAAGTCGAACCGTGGCGTGATCGCGCCGCTGTCGCCGATCTGGAACCGGTAAGAGAACGAGGTGCTCCAGTTGTCCGTCGGCACGTAGATCGGGTTTTCGTTGATGATCTCCGTGACAGCGGGATTGCCCAGCGCGCCCGGGTTGTCCCACTCGTCGCCCGAGAAGTCGGTGTAACCGTACTGGGCGCTGATCATCATTCCGTCGATGGGCGCGAACTGCACCTCCAGCTCGGCGCCCTGAATCGTCGCCGGAATGTTCTGGTAGAAGGTTCGCGACACAGTCGCCACGCACTGGTTGCCCAGGCTGTCCGGCATCGGCGTACCGGTCGCTGGCGGAATGGTGTTGTAGACGTACGGCGGTCCGCCCGGCAGCAAGGTACACTCGGTGCCACCCACCGGCAGGATGCGCTGGTTGTAATCGACGTAGAAAGCCGCGAGATTCACTCGAAAGCGGTTGTCCGCGAAGTCGCTCTTGAAGCCGAGTTCGTACGAAGTGGCCTCTTCGCCATCCACCGGGACGAACTGCGTGGGCTGGAAAGGCCGCGGATTGAACGCCTGCGGACGATAACCGGTGGCCGCCGAGGCATAGACCATCATCCCTTCGGTGAACTTGTAGTCGATGCCCGCCTTCCAGTCGACGTGGTTTTCATCGGTTTCGAGTTGCGTGACGACGATGGAGTTGTCGAAGTCCTCGTCCTTCTTGTCGGTGGAGTAACGCAGGCCGGCGTTCAACGACAGTTTGTCGCCGAAGTGCCAGACGGTGTGCGCGAACCCCGAGAGATTTTCGGAGCTCGTGGTGTTCTGGCCATTGACCAGCAGCGCAGTGGGCACGAAGGCCGGGATCGACACCTGCTGCGAATTGGTGAATTCGCCCTTGTACCAGAACGCGCCCACGGTCCAGTCGAGCAGATCGCCGACCGTGCTCGAGAAGCGCGCTTCGAAGGTCTTGGCATCGACATCCTGGATGCCGTCCACGAGCTGCAGGCTGAACGGCGACTGGTCCGTGTCGGTGGCGAAGGCGCCGTCGAACTTGGAGTACGAGCCGATCAACTCCAGCAACGCGGTATCGGAGAAGCGGATGTTCGCCTTGGCGCTGAACGCCTGTTGCTCGAATGAGGTCTGCGGATTGGTGGTGAAGCCGGTCACCGGATCCTGGTACGTCGCGTAGCTCACGTACGGGTTGTCCGGCACGAAGCGCTCGTCGAACGGCACGCCGGTGCGCGCCACCTGCGCATTGCTCCAGAAATTGAATGGGACCGGCAGCTGTCCGGCAAACGGTGATGTGGACGTGGTCGGAATGCGACCGATGTGCACCAGTGTGTCGGCGCGCGCCTCGGACGTGTCGTTGATGTACTCGCCGGTGAAGGTCAGGTCGAAGGTGTCGCTGGGCGCGAAGCGCAGCGCGGCGCGCGCACCGGTCACGTTCTGTCCGCCCTGCGTACCTACCTTGCAACTGGCACCGCGATTTTGCGTGCGGCGCGGTATCGAGAACGCATTGTCGGCTGCGCTGCCCGCGGGCACCACGTCCGGCAGCCGTATCCGCGTCGGCGCCGTCGGCCGCGAGACCGTCACCGTGGCCCGCGAGCAGTGGGTTCCTGCAGGCGAAGTCGTAGACGGTCTGGTAGCCGTCGCGCTTCTTGGAGACGCCGCTGACGCGCGCGAATACCGTGTCCGAGAGCTTGAAGTCGTAGCTGGCGCGGACGTCGATGCGGTTGAAGTCGCCGTAGGTCACCGAGATGTTGCCGGTGTCGTCACCCTGCGGCGCCTTGCTGATGTAGCGGATCGCGCCGCCGATGGAGCCGCGACCGAACAACGTGCCCTGCGGACCGCGCAGCACCTCCACGCGCTCCAGGTCCATGAGATCCACGCTCGAGGCGAAGGTGACCGGGTGCAGCACATCGTCGAAGTAGATGGCCACGCCGGGTTCGAATTCGGGCAGGAAATCGTACTGGCCGATGCCGCGGATGTACGCGCTCATCGAGGCACCGAAGGCGGCCTGCGCCGGACGCAGGCTGGCGTTGGGCACCGTGTACGCGATTTCGAAGGCGTTCTGGAATCCGCGCGACTGCAGTTCTTCGCCGGTGACCGCGGTGATCGCGATCGGCGTCTCCTGCAGCTTTTCCTCCTTGAAGCGCGCGGTGACGATGATCTCTTCGAGACCCGTGGCCTCCTGCTGCGTTCGCCTGCGCCGCCGCCGGCGTCACATTCAGTCCGCAGGCTGCAGCCACTGCGACCGAGAGCAAGGTACGAGTGAATACGGAGGGCAATTGTTCTAGTTTCTTCTCAACGCCGATTGGCTGGTTCATTGCGAACTCCCTGAGCCCGGTTGATATGGCATCTGTCGGGAGCTCGCAGCGTCGATGCATCAACGCCACAGTTCCCCCCTTGCTTGGATCAGAAACCTTTCGCCCACACGGGACTCCACTCACGCCGAAGGGGGGCTCAACTGATCGGGAAATCCCTTGAGTAAGCTGCTCGTCCGTTATGATTCACGGGCATGCAACTCAACCGCTTCGATCTCAACCTGCTCATTGCACTCGACGCGCTGCTGCGCGAGAAGAACGTGACGCGCGCCGCCGAGCGTGTGTTTGTTTCGCAACCGGCGATGAGCGCCGCGCTACACAAGCTGCGCGAGTACTTCAACGACCCGCTGCTGGTGCGCGTGGGACGCGAAATGGAGCTCACTTCGCGCGGTGAATCGCTGGTGGAACCGGTGCGCGAAGCCTTGCTGCGCATCCAGATGATGCTGGGCACACAGCCCACTTTCGACCCCAAGACCGCACGCCGTGAATTCTCGGTGATCATGTCCGAGGAAGCGGTTCCCAGCGTGTTGCCGCCGCTGCTGCGCACCCTGGCCAACGAGGCACCCGAGCTCGACGTGCACATCGAGATGGTCTCGCCGACCGCCCTCTCGCGGCTCGAGTACGGCGAGGCGGACCTGTGCCTGTGCCTGGAAAGCCTGCACATGTTCGATCTGCGGGCCTATCCGGACACCATCCGTTCGATGCCACTGCGCTCGGTGAGGTGGGTGTGCGCGGTCAGCAAGGACCATCCCGACGGTGCACGACTCGCTGACGCTGGATCAATACATCGGGCTGCAGCACATGTTCGGCAGGCCGGGCGGGTACACCGGGGCCGCGGATCAGCTGGTTCGCCATCTTCTGGGGATCGAGATCCGCGTTCACCTGACGCTGCCCAGCCTGCTGCAGCTGCCGCTGGTGCTGCCGGGCTCGACGCTGGCCGCGACCTTGCCCGAGCGCGTGGCGCAGCTCTACGCCGACGCCCTGCCCATCCGCATCCTGCCGCTGCCCTTCGAAGTGCCGCACACGCAGGAGGTGCTGCTGTGGCACAAGCGGCACGAGGCCGATCCCGCGCACGCCTGGCTGCGCGAGATGATCGTCAAGCTGACGCGCGAGAGGTTTAGTCAGGCTGCTCACGGCGCTGAGCGCCACAACGGAAAACGGCGCCGAAGCGGCGCCGTCCGTAAAGCTTCTCTAGAGAAAGGTCGTTAGGCGGCGGAGGCCGAGGGGGGTTCGGGGAACAGCGGCGCAGCGGTCACGCGGCCCTTGAAGTCCATCCAGCGATGGTTGGCGTAGTCGTAGATCTTGCAGGTACGCACCGTCGCCCAGTAACGCTTCCAGCTCAGCACGTACACGCGCGCCAGCTGCGGAACCGCGTTCTTGAGCGCAGTCTGCGCCTCGCGCAGCCGGTACAGCGGCACGCCGGTATTCACGTGATGCGCGCCGTGCTCGAGGATGTCGTGCAGGATCTCGCCCATGCGCTTCGGCACCACGACGTTGACCGTGGTGGTGATGAAACCCAGGCGCTTCTGCCACTCCTCGCGCTTGTCGAACCAGGCCACTTCCGGGTGCGTGTGCTGCACGTAGATCACGAAGCCCATGATGCAATTGAACGCCAGGAACGGCAGGACGAAGCCGCCGAGCAGCGTCCAGGTGACCGAGTGTTTGCCGTAGACTGCCCACAGCACCAGCGCCGTGATCCACACCGCGCCCACGCCCAGAACCAGCAGGTTGTCCCACCAGAAAATCGCGCGGCGCACGCCGACATGTTTCTTGGTGGGCAGGATGAGCTTCTTCCACCACATCTCGATCAGGTAGTAGAGACCCTGGCCGAAACCCGAGCGGTAGATGCGCTCGAGGCACGCGGCGGACCTTCGAAGCGGCCTGCCATTCTTCCGCCGACATCGGCACCCACACCTGGTCGCGACCCTTGAGGTTGGTGAACCCGTGGTGCGCGACGTTGTGGCCCACGTCCCAGAGCGAGAACGGCGTGAGCGACGGCAGGAATGCGATGCGTCCGACGATCTTGTTGAGCCAGTCGTACTTGGTGTAGCTGCCGTGGCAGGCGTCGTGACCGATGACGAACAAGCGCGCGATGGCGACCGACCCGGGGATGACCATGAGGGCCTTCGCCCACCAGGAATCGAAGTAGCAGGCACCGGCGATGCACATGCCGAGAAACGCCAGGTCTAACAACAGTCGCAGCACGGGCATTACCGATCCGCGACGCAGGTATTCCTGCATGACGACGCGCACGGTTTTACGGGCGTCGGCGCGGGTTGAGTCGGTTTTGGAGCAGCGATTTCGGCGGGCGCGGGGGATCTGTCATAAGCGCGCAAGACTATACGATTCAAGCCCTTTGACCAAATTCTTCGGTGTCATTTTCGACCTGCGTCGCAGGCGGATACCGGGCCCCTGAGGCCTTCCCTGGGGGAAGCACCGCATCCAGGCGCTGAACCGTTGCAGCATCGAGACGAATCGCGTCCGCACCACAGTTTTCGACCAGATGAGTCTCACGCGTGGTCCCCGGAATCACCACCGTATTGGGGTGCTTCGCCAGCACCCAGGCCAGCGCCAGCTGCGCTCGCGTACAGCCCGCCGACGCGGCGATCGCGTCCAGGGGCTCAGCAGCCGCAGGTTCGCCTCGAAGTTGGGGCTCTGAAAGCGGGGCATGGTGCGGCGGATGTCGCTGTCGACCAGCTCTGTGGGACTGCGCATGCCACCGGTCAGGAACCCGCGCCCCAGCGGGCTGAACGCCACCAGCGTGATCCCCAGTCGCCGGCATTCTTCCAGCACGGCGATTTCCGGGTTCCGGGTCCACAACGAATATTCCGATTGCAGCGCCGCAATGGGGTGCACTGCCTGGGCCTTGCGCAGCGTGGCGGCGCCGATCTCCGACAGCCCGATCGCGCGGATCTTGCCGGCGCGCACCAGCTCCGCCATGGCGCCGACACTGTCTTCGATGGGCACGCGCTGGTCCCAGCGATGCAGGTAGTACAGGTCGATGCGATCGGTCTTCAGGTTGCGAAGTGACTGTTCGCAGATGGCTCGAATCGACTCCGGCCGGCCGTCCATGACGCGTTTGCCGTCGCGCCCGAACAATCCGCACTTGCTGGCGACGACCACGTTATCGGGGCGTCGCCCAGCAATTCGCCAACCAGCTGTTCGTTCGCGCCGAAGCCGTACAGCGCCGCGGTATCGAAATGCGTGACGCCGAGATCGAGCGCGCGGTTGATCACGCGCTCGGCCACCTCGCGTGGTTGCGGCGGCCCATAGGCATGCGACAGGTTCATGCAGCCGAAACCGATGGCGCGTGACCTCGTAGGGGCCAAGTTTGCGAGGTTGCATCAGGCACTTCAGGCGGGGGAAGACCCGCCGGATGTTGCCTTCGAAAATCTTCCGCTTGTCGGCGGCGGACAGCGAGCTGCCGTCGATGTACCGCTTGGTGTCGTCGTAGTAGTGGCCGGTCTCGGGGTCGATGCCGCGCACCGCACCCACCATCTCGGATGCAAACAGGATGTTGTCCATGGGCACGACCTTCAACAACAGGTCGATGCCCGGCTGGTGATAGACGCAGGTGTCGAAGAATACGTTGTCGCGCATCAGCTCCGGCAGCGGCGGACGCTTCTGGTCCTGCGCAATGCCGCGGAAGCGGCCCCAATGAAAAGGCACCGCACCGCCGCCGTGCGGGATGATGAAGCGCAGCCTGGGAAAATCCTTGAACAGGTCAGACATCATCAGCTGCATGAACGCCACGGTGTCGGCGCTCAGGTAGTAAGACCCGGTGGTGTGGAACGCCGGATTGCAGGCCTGGCTCACGTGCACCATGGCGGGCACGTCGAGCTCGCAGAGCTTCTCGTACACCGGGTACCACCACTTGTCGGTGAGCGGCGGCTCGGAAAACTTCCCGCCCGAGGGATCGGGATTGAGATTGCAGCCGACGAAGCCGAATTCGCTGCACGCAGCGTTCGAGCTCGGGAATGACGCCGCGCGGATCCACGCCCGGCGACTGCGGCAACTGGCAGACACCGACGAAGTTCTCCGGGTACAACACGCAAACGCGGTGGATCATTTCGTTGCAGTGTTCGGTCCAGTGCCGGCTCGTGGTCTCATCGCCCATGTGATGGCCCATGGCACTGGCGCGCGGCGAGAAGATCGTCACGTCAGTGCCGCGTGAGCGCTGCAGCTTGAGCTGTGCATTCTCGAGGCTCTCGCGGATCTGGTCGTCGCTGATCGTGATGCTGCCTCTCGGCTCAGCCAGCGACGGCGTCTTCAACGATTCGGTCTGCTGCTTGCGCCAGGCATTGAGCGGCTCGGGAGCCGTGGTGTAGTGGCCGTGACAGTCGATGATCATGGTTTCATTTCATCGGCGCGTTCGCGCCAGGGTTTGAGTGTCATGGGGTCTTCGAAGGCGCCGGCGGCACGCTGGGCGGCCACCTGCGCCTGGCGCTGCGCCGCAGCCGCGGCCATGGTGCCGCCGACATCCGGTGGCGTCGATCATCTGCGCGCTGGCGCGCATCTCCTCGGCGCGGCGTTTGCCGTGCTGGATCACGCGCGAGAACAGGTAGTCGCCCTGCTTCTCCCAGTCGAATTGCGGATAGGTTTCCCTGAGCGACGCCAGCACCTGTTTCTCGACACCGAGCAGGCGCGCGGCGCTGAAGCTCTCCACCACCAGCGACTCCAGCCCCTTGATGATGACGCTGCGGCAGAGCTTGATGGCCGATGCCACGCCGAGGTCGGTCGACACGGTCTCGGCCACGAAGCCGAGCTCGCGCAGCAGCTTCTCGGCTTCCGCCGCATGCGCGCCGCCTAACAACATGGGCACGCGGATGCCGTGCGGCGGAACCGAGGTCATCACCGCGGCCTCGACGTAACGTCCGCCCGCGGCCGCCACCAGCGCCGCGCATTCGATCTTGGTCTGCGGCGCCGCGGAATTCACGTCGATCACGCAGGCGTGTTTCAGCGAACGCTCCGCCAGCGAGCGCGCCGCGGCCAGCGTCTGGTCCGCGGTCACCGCGCTGAAGATGAGCGTGGCTTCATCGGCCAGAGCCGCGGCATCCGCCATCAGGTCGATGCGATGTGCGCTGGCGTGGCGCCGCATGGCATCACCGGCCGCGGCGCGATGCAGCAGCAGGTCATAGGTGGCGAGCTCGCGCTGCGCGCCGGCCGCGCGCAGGTCGGAGGCGAAGCGCTGCCCCACTTCGCCGTAGCCGAGAAAGCCGATTCGATTCGCGTCTTCATGTCAGGCCCAGTACATCCGCGTCGGATTATCGACCAGTATCCTGTTGCGCAATACGACATCCGGGCACATGTCGACCAGCAGGTCGACCAGCTCGCCGTCGTTCGGCATGTCACGCGTGATGTTGGGATGCGGCCAGTCGGTGCCCCACAACAGGCGGCCGGCGTCGATGGCGATCAGTGACTGCGCGAATGGCACGGCGTCCTGGAACGGCCGCTTGCCCACGGATACGCGCTCCGCGCCGGAGATCTTGATCCACGCCAGCGGGTTGTTGCGGTACAGCTCGGCCAGTGCGCGAAATGGCTTCTGCTCCAGTCCATCGGCGGCCTTCACGCGGCCCATGTGATCGATGATGAAGGGCACGTCGATGCGCTCGAGCAAGTCCCGCTGCTCGAGCAGATCGCCGGCATCGAAGTGCAGCACGACGTGCCAGCCCAGCGGCTTGATGCGCGCCAGCAGCCGATGGAACACGTTCAGATCCGGCACACCGCCCAGGTGTTTGACGAAATTGAATCTGATGCCGCGGATGCCGCCGATGTGCAGGCGCTCGAGCTCGCGGTCCGTCACCGCGTCTTCGACCACGGCCACGCCGCGATACAGGCCGCCGCTCGAGGCGATGGCATCGAGGGTCACGGCCATGTCGCTGCCGTGGCAGCTGGCGTGCACGATGACTGCGCGGCTGATGCCGAGATGCGCGTGCAACTTGCGCAGATGCTCCACCGGCGCATCGGGCGGCGTGTAGCTGCGGTCCGGTGCATAGGGAAATTTCACGGCCGGCCCGAACACGTGGCAATGCGCATCGCAGGCGCCGGGCGGCAGCTCGACCTTCGGTTTCACCGGATCCGGATCCGGCGGCAGGCAACTCTTGTTAGGGTCCTTGCTCACTTCACGTCATCGGGTGTGTCGTAGTAGGCCAGTCCTGCCGCCTTCAATTTTGTCGCGCATGTCGTAGATGTCGAGCCCGAGCTCGCCGACCTTGAGGCGCGCGCGCGTGGCGGCTTCCTTGTCCTCGCGGACGCGAGAAGCCTGCGCCACCTCGGCGGCCCTGGCCGCGGGCACCACGACCACGCCATCGTCATCTCCGACGATGACGTCACCGGGATTCACCAGTGCGCCGGCGCAGGTGACCGGAACGTTGACCGACCCCACCTTCGCCTTGATCGTGCCCTTGGCGTGCACGGTTTTCGACCACACCGGAAAGTTCATGACCTGCAGCTCGGAGATGTCGCGCACCCCGGCGTCGATGATGAGCCCGAGCCCGCCGCGCGCACGAAACGACGTGGCCAGGAGCTCGCCGAAGAATCCGTGATCGTCCGGCGACGACAGCGCGAATACCACCACGTCGCCGGGCTGCAGCAGCTCCGCCGCCACGTGCAGCATCCAGTTGTCGCCGGGATGGCCGAGCGCGGTGATCGCGGTTCCGCACACGCGCGCGCCGGGGTAGATAGGCCGCATGTACGGCGCCAGCAGGCCGGTGCGTCCCATGGCCTCATGGATGGTGGCCACGCCGTAACGCGACAGTTCCTTCACCGCATCGGCCGGCGCGCGCCGTACCTGGCGGACCGCCACTCCTACCTTGCTCATGTACCTTCCTTCCAGACACTAGTCTTGCCAGATTTGGGCGGGAATTAATACTTCGCCGCGCATCAGCAGGCGCGCCGTGCGCAGCAGCGAGGCGCGCGCCACTTCGGCGGGATTCTGCTCGCTCATCTCCAGCACCACCGTGAACTCGCCACTGGGGTGCTGCACCGAGAACGACTTGCGCCGGCCCGATGGCACGACGGCGACGCGATGCGCCACCGTGCCCGGCGTGACCGCCGCGGTGGCGACGGTGACCGCGCCCAGCACACCCACCGCCGAATGGCAGTCGTGCGGAATGAAGGTGCGGGTGTTGATGTGACCGCCCGCGGCGGGCTTTGAAACCAGGCACATCTTCGGCACGACTTTTTTGGCCACGTCACCGAGCTTCATCGCGGGGCCGGCCTGCAGACGGATCGACTCGATGCGTTTCTTGAGCGCGTCGTTCGCATTCAGCTCGTCGCGGGTCTCGGAACCCGTCACGCCGAGATCGGCGGCCAGCATCACCACCACCGGCATGCCGTTGTCGATGCAGGTGACTTCGACGCCGTCGAAGCGGTCGACCAGGTTGCCGGTCGGAAACAACGTGCCGCACACCGACCCTGCGGTGTCGAGAAAACTGATGTTCACGGGAGCGGCCGTGCCAGGCACGCCGTCGATGCGCGCATTACCCGCGTATTCCATGCGACCCCCCGGCGTCTGCACCTCGATGTCACACAGCGTGCCGGTATTCCTGGTCAGCACGCGCAGCGTGGTGACTTCGCCGCGCGCGGCCACCATGCCGCGCTCGATCGCGAACGGCACGACGGCCGCCAGCATGTTGCCGCAGTTGGGCGTGGTGTCCACCAGCGGCTCCTTCAGCGATACCTGTGCGAACAGGAACTCGAGGTCCACGTCCGTCCTTGCCCGGCGAGACGATGCCCACCTTGCTGGTCAACGGATCCGCACCGCCGATACCATCTATCTGGCGCGCATCGGGTGAACCCATGACGGCGAGCAACACGCGGTCGCGCGTCGCAATGTCGGACGGCAGGTCAACGGCACGAAAGAACGGGCCGTGCGAAGTGCCACCACGCATGAAGAAACACGGAATCGGGCGCTGCATAGGAGGCGCCTATAGTAGCAGCGCCAGCCAGCCATCCCGATTGCACTCGGAGTTGAGTTAGTGAGGCCTGCTACGCGCGCACTCGAAATTGGCGGCCTCATCGACGCTGCCGCTCCCTTGATAGCGTGCATAGCTCGGATACGGACAGAGTGGCCGCGTGCGATTGGGCGCGACAGGCGTCGCGAGATCGTCCAGTGACGGATTCGCCGGGTTCGTCGCTGCGACGATGCGATCCGGTGCATCCCCTTTCTCGACCCACGCCACCAGCGCCGCGAACGCATCGAAACGGTCCGTCGCAATGCCGCCCCCGCAATGCTGCATGCCCGGCACGTAGAACAGACGCGCGAATTCCTGCGTCCGCCCGTAGCCATGATTCGCCAGCGCGAGGCGCCGATACCAGTCGACGTGATATTTCGCGGAGAACACCGGGTCCGCACCGCCGGTGTAGACGATGAGTTTTCCGCGCCGCGCTTTGAAGCGGCGATAGTCCGTCGAGCTCGAGAACATGAATTCAGCTGCCGATTCGTTGTAGATGCCCGATCTCGCAAAGATCAGGCGCGCGTCACGGTCGAAGCTGTAGGACAGGATGAAAGGCATGAGCGCATCGGGTGCCGCCGCCGCGCCTGTGACCGAGACTCCGCCGGCAGTCGGCGCGTTGGGCGGGGTCCGAAACAGGAAGGGCACCGAAGCGCCGCCCAGCCCGATGCTTTGAGCCGCGGCCGTGTTGTAAGACAGCGGCGTGAACGGGGGAAACGGCAGAGCTGGGTTGAAGGCGCCCATCTTCCAGTTGCGCCAGCTGATGAAGCCGGCAGTCGCGGCGATCCCAGGATCCCAATACCAACTGGAGTAAAGCTCCCGTCCGAAACGGTTGCGCGGTCCGGCAAACACATTGGCCAGTGCCGCCACCTGCGCAGCGTCGAGCTGACCGGTTCCTTCTGGCCCCAGCGTGGAGGGATTGAAGCGGCATGCTTCGAAATTGTCGACGCTGCCGTCCACGAGGCCGTCCAGCCTGTCGCAGCGTGCGAGGATGGCATTGCCGACCGCGACCAGGTCGGCGTCCGTGAATGCCTTGTTAGCCCAGGGAATGTTTCCGGGGGGCGTGGACGTGAAGTAGCCGCGTGCAGCAGCGGCAGCGGCAAATTGCTGGACCGCATGCGCCTCGGCCAGCGACGATCGATGCAGGTCCATGCCCGGGTTGCCGGACACGATGCCATCGAAATGCCACGGGAAGCGCTGCGACATGACCAGCCCTTCACGCCCACCTTCCGAACAGCCGACGTAATAGGAGTAATCCGGCCGCCGACCGTAGTGGAGCCGGATCAGCGCTTTCGCAAGTTGCGTGACCCGGTCATAGGATCGATACCCGAAATCGCTGCGGGCGCGCGGGTCATAGCCGAACGTGGCCGTGGCGGCTTCGACGGTGACGTTGACCGCGTTGTCGTGACCCGAGTCCTGCGACACCACGGCATAGCCATTTGCGAGCGCACCTCCACCGAGCGCGTCCCCGACATTGCCATTGGTCCCACCGCCACCGGCAAAGTAGAAGCGGCCGTTCCACTCTGATGGCAGGCGCAACATCCATCGGATGGCATAGGTCTGGTTGAGAGTGGCGGTGGTGGAGTCGCCGGGGGTTGGGCCATACCCCGGGCGGCCACCTTCGATGGTTCCCTGCAGCTGGCAGTGCTCGGGCAGAGTCGCCGTCGCCGCGTTCAGCACCGCGCTGGCAACCAGCGACTCCCTCGGCAACCACGGCGAGTAGGAATAGCCGGCCAGGGCCGTACACGCTGCCGGAGCAGGATCGCGCCCGTGGGCCAGTGAAATGGAAATACCCGACGCAGCCAACAGGATGCCGCACGAAAGTCTGCCGGAAAGGTTCATGGTCTTCCCCCTCTCGAATTTCAGACGTCGGAACGTGTTTGTATGTACAACATACTATTCGCGCCCATGCGCGAATTTGCAAGCAGGCGGATTCCCGCGTCTCCGTGGTGTGGCGTGCGCGTCGGTGGCCGGCATGCGGCGCCGCTCGATTTCTGAGCCGCCGCCTATACAATCCGTTCGCTCGAGGTCGAAAGCGTTTCGGTCATCATCGAGCACGCGGCGGCACGCGTTATGCATGCTGCCGCACTATCCCTGGCGAGAGGAAATCATGGGCGCGCCGCGCGACTACGAAGACATTCCCGGAACCTACGTGTACGACGCGGAGCGCGGCCGTGTCGGATATCACCTCAACATGTTCTGCATGTCGCTCAACGATCCCGAGAACCGCAAGGCGTTCAAGGCCGATGAAGCGGCCTACCTCGACCGGTTCCCGTTGACCCCCGAGCAGAAGGCAGCGGTGCTCGAGCGCGACTGGTTAGGCATGTTGAAGGTGGGCGGCAACATCTACTACACCATCAAGATCGCGTTCTGCGACGGCCTCACCTTCCAGGACGTGGCCGGCATGATGTGCGGCATGCCCAAGGAGGAGTACGGCAAGATGATGCTGGCCGGCGGCCGGATCCCCACGCCGGAGAATCTCTCCAGCGGGAAACCAGTGAAGGACGAACCTTGATGGCGCGCATCGTTGGAGGCATCGCGTGTTCACACGTGCCCGCCATCGGCGCGGCGCTCGACAAAGGCACGAGCGGCAATCCTTACTGGAAGCCCTACTTCGACGGCATCGAGCCGGCGCGTGAATGGCTGGCGAAACTCCGGCCCGACGTCGCCATCCTGATTTACAACGATCACGCCAACGCCCTGTCGCTGGAATTGATTCCGACATTCTTGTTAGGTACCGCCGCGCACTTCCCGGTTGCGGATGAGGGCTTCGGCCCCCGGCCGGTTCCGCCGGTGAACGGCCATCCCAAACTCGCCTGGCACCTGATCGAGAACCTGATCCTCGATGAGTTCGACATGACCATCGCCAACGCGATGACGGTGGATCACGGCCTCACGGTGCCGCTGTCGGTGACCTGTGGCCAGGTGAAGGAATGGCCGTTCAAGGTCATCCCGTTGTGCGTGAACGTGATCCAGTATCCGCCGCCCACCGGGGTGCGCTGCTTCAAGCTGGGCCAGGCGATCCGTCGCGCCGTCGAGGATTTTCCCGAAGACCTGCGCGTGGTGGTGTATGGCACCGGCGGCATGTCACACCAGCTGCAGGGTGAGCGCGCCGGCTTCGTGAACCAGGAATTCGACCAGATGTTCCTCGACGGCATCGTCAACGATCCCGAAAAGCTCACGAAGATCTCGCATACCCAGTACATGCGGGAGTCGGGATCGGAAGGCATCGAAATGGTGATGTGGCTGGCCATGCGCGGCGCGCTCGGCCCCAAGGTGCGTGAGGCATATCGCTTCTATCACGTGCCCACGTCGAACACCGCCTCGGGTCTGTTGTGCATGGAGGCGCCGTCATGAAGGTCTGTGTTGCCGGTCAAGGCGCCTTCGGCATCAAGCACATCGAGGCCATCCAGAAGATTGCCGGCATCGAGATCGCCACCCTGGCCGGCGGCAGTCCGGACTCCACGCGCGAGGTGGCGCAGAAATACAAGATCCCGCACTGGTCGACCAACCTCGACGAATGCCTCGCACAACCCGGTGTCGAGGCGGCGATCCTGGCCACCCCGACCCAGATGCACGCCAGACAAGGCATCCAGTGCATGCAAGCCGGCAAACACGTGCAGATCGAAATTCCCGTGGCCGACAACCTCGCCGACGCCGAAGCGCTGGCGCGCGTACAGCAGGAAACCGGCCTCATCTGCATGGGCGGACACACGCGCCGCTTCAATCCTTCGCACCAATGGGTGCGCAGGAAGATCCTGGCCGGCGAGCTCAAGATCCAGCAGATGGACGTGCAGACGTATTTCTTCCGCCGCAGCAACATGAACGCATTGGGCAAGCCGCGCAGCTGGACCGATCACCTGCTGTGGCATCACGCCTGCCATACGGTCGACCTGTTCCAGTACCAGACCGGCGAGACCGCCTCGGTGGCGCGTGCGGTGCAGGGACCCATGCATCCCGAGCTGAAGATCGCCATGGACATGAGCATCCAGATGAAGGTGCCGGGAGGCGCCATCTGCACGCTGTCGCTGTCGTTCAACAACGACGGACCGCTGGGCACGTTCTTCCGCTACATCTGCGACAACGGCACCTACATCGCGCGTTACGACGATCTCATCGACGGCAAGGAAAACAAGATCGACGTTTCCAAGGTCGATGTGTCGATGAACGGCATCGAGCTGCAGGACCGCGAGTTCTTCGCGGCCATCAAGGACAAACGCGAGCCCAATGCCAGCATTCGACAGGTGCTGCCGGCGATGCGGACACTCGATACGTTGGAGAAATCCCTCAAGTAAGAATGCGGGGAATCGGGGGCTGTCCCCATCCGTTTATATTCGCCACTCGTCCGATTCGTCGGTGAACAGATCCGCGACCAGCTCGCGCAGCCACTTGTTCTTCGGATCGCGCTGAAAATTCCGGTGCCAGTGCAGTTTCAAATCGATCTTCGGTGTGCGCACCGGCGGCTGCGCGATGCGGATGTTCATGTGCACGTCCTTGACGAACACGCCGACGGCGTGCGGTACGGTCACCACCAGGTCCGAGCGCGAGATGATGGATGGAATGCTGAGAAAGTGCGGCGTCTCGAGCACCACGCGCCGGTGGATCTTCTTCGCGCGCAGGTAGCGCTCGAAAATCTCGTAGGTGCGCCCCGCGCCGTAGACCACCGCGTGCTCCAGGCTCAGGAATTGCTGGATCGTGAGCGTGCCGGCGGTGATCGGATGATCGGCGCGCAACAGGCACACGAAGTGATGAAAGAACAGGTGCTTCTCGAGAAACGATTTTTCGCGCAGGTCCGGAAAATATCCGACCGCCAGGTCGATCTCGCCGGTCTCGAGGCCGCGCTCGATCTGCACCGCGCTCGCGGCCACTGAGCGCACCGCGGCGCGCGGCGCCAGCCGGCGCATGCGCCTGAGGATCTGTGGCATGAAAACCATCTCGCCCAGGTCGCTCATCGCGAATGTGAATGTACGCTGCGTGGTCCTGGCGTCGAACTCCGACTCCGCTGCAAACGTATGGTCCATGCGCGTCAACGCTTCACGCAGCGGCTGGATCAGCGCGCGCATGCGCGGCGTGGCCTTCATGCCGTGCCCGGCGCGATGAAACAGCGGATCGCCGTATTTCTCCCGCAGCTTCGACAGCGCGGAACTGACCGAGGGCTGACTGATGCCGAGGTGCCGTGCGGCCGCGGTGACGCTGCCGTGCTCGTGAATCGCCACCAGTACCGGCAGCAGGTTTAGGTCGAATGCGCGCGTCACGGAACTATTCCTCTCACGAATATCCGATATCCAATTTCAGCAATTGAAGATACGCCGCTTCTTGCCTACCGTCACGCGCGTGACGCGCACCCAGGTTGTCATCATTGGAGCCGGACCCGCAGGCTTGCTGCTCGGGCAGCTGTTGCAGCGCGAAGGCATCGACGCCGTCATTCTCGAGAGGCGCAGCGCCGAATACGTGCTCGGCCGGATCCGCGCCGGTGTGCTCGAGCAAGGTACCGTCGACGTGCTCGCGCGCGCCGGCGTGGCATCGCGGGTGCAAGCCGAGGGACTGGTACATCACGGTGTCGAGATCGGCTTCCGCGGGCGGCGGCATCGCATCGCGCTGCAGGAGCTGGTCGGAAAAAGCGTGACCGTGTACGGCCAGACCGAGATGACGCGCGATCTCATGGACGCGCGCGCCGCATCCGGTGCGCGCAGCGTCTATGAAGCCGAAGACGTGACGCTGCACGATTGGGACGGCCCCAACCCCAAGGTGAGTTTCCGCCACGACGGCGCCTGGCAGGAGATCGCCTGTGATTTCATCGCCGGTTGCGACGGCTACCACGGCGTGTGCCGGCGCACCATTCCCCACGATCGCCTGCAGGTGTTCGAACGCGTCTATCCATTCGGCTGGTTGGGGGTACTGGCCGACGTCGCTCCGCCCTGGCAGGAGCTCATCTACGCGAACTCCGAGCGCGGCTTCGCGCTGGCCAGCATGCGCTCGCCCACCCGGGTGCGTTGCTACGTGCAGTGCTCGCTCGAAGATCGCGTCGAGGACTGGAGCGACGCGCGCTTCTGGGAGGAATTCCGGCGGCGCATGGGCGAAGAGATTGCCGACCGGGTCACGCTGGCACCGTCGATCGAAAAGAGCATTGCGCCGCTGCGCAGCTTCGTGGTCGAGCCGCTGCGCTTCGGGCGTCTGTTCCTGGCGGGCGATGCGGCGCACATCGTGCCGCCGACCGGCGCCAAGGGCCTGAACCTCGCGGTCAGCGACGTGGCCTACCTGCACGAATCCCTGCGCGATTTCTACCGCGAGCGCAGGGAGCGCGCGCTCGATGAATACTCGGCGCGGTGTTTGCGACGCATCTGGAAGGCCGAGCGCTTCTCCTGGTGGATGACGCGCCAGCTGCATCGTTTTCCCGGCGACGCCTTTTCAAACCGCATGCAGGCGACCGAGCTCGAATACCTGTTCGAATCGCGTGCCGCACAGATCAGCATGGCCGAGAACTACGTGGGCTTGCCGTTCGAACCGGTATCGAGCGCCGCGCGATCCCAGGTCGCCTGATCCTCATTCGATCTGGACCTGCGCTACAGTGCGGCGCATGAAACACATATTTCTTCTGGCTGTCGCGCTGACTTCACTCGGTTCGACGCCCGCCGGCGCCGTTGACCTGACAACCGATCCAGCGCATGTCTGCGACCCCTGCGACGAATGGAACGGCGCCCGCCAGCCATTTCGCGTCCATGGCAACACGTGGTTCGTCGGCACCGCGGGCCTGGGAGCCATCCTGATCACCTCGCCGAAGGGCCACATCCTCATCGACGGTGGCCTGCCCCAGTCGGCGCCGCTGATCGCGAAGAACATCGAGAGCGCGGGCTTCAGGCTCGAAGACGTCGAGCTCATCCTGAATTCGCACACGCACTACGATCACGCCGGCGGCATCGCGGCGCTGGTGCGCGTCAGCCGGGCGCAGGTCGCGGCCAGCCCGGCCGCAAAGCGCGCGCTCGAGCACGGCGGACCGATGGAAGACGATCCGCAGTTCGGCTTCGGCGCCCAGCACAACAATTTCGCACCGGTGGCCAAGGTCCGCGCCATTGCCGATGGCGAAGTGCTGAAGGTGGGTCCGCTCGCCGTCACCGCGCATTTCACACCGGGTCATACACCCGGTGGCACGAGCTGGACCTGGCGCGAGTGTGAAGGCCAGCACTGCCTGAGCCTGGTTTACGCCGACAGCCTGAATTCCGTGTCCGCGCCCGACTACCGCTTCAGCGGCAATGCCAGCACCACCGCCGCGTTCGAGCGATCGATTCGCGTGGTGGAAGGCCTGCCTTGCGACATCCTGCTGGCGCCGCATCCGGTCCTCATCGACCTCGACGCCAAACTGACGCGCTGGAAGGAAAACCCGGCCGTCAATCCGCTCATCGATACCGGCGCCTGCAAGGCCTATGCAGAGGGCGCACGCCAGAGGCTGGAGCAGCGGCTGGCCGAAGAGCGCGCCAGGACGCCGTAGCCTCGATGTCGGTCGTCCCCGTGGCGATGGCGTTCGTCACAATCCGCTAGGCCGCGACGCGCGCGCGGTCTAGAAGTCCCCAATCCCACGACCGGGCAGGACTACGGGGGCGGATCATGAAGATTGGACTGCGCATCAACGGCCGCAATCACGAGGTCGATGTGGATCCGCAGACCCCGCTGCTGTGGGTGCTGCGCGATTACCTCGGAATGACCGGCACGAAATTCGGCTGCGGTATCGCCATGTGCGGCGCCTGCACCGTGCACGTGAACGGCTCCGCGACGCGCTCCTGCCGGGTGCCCGTCGAATCCGTGGCCGATGCCGCGATCACTACGATCGAAGGCCTGTCACCCGACAGCTCGCATCCCTTGCAGCGCGCCTGGCTGGCTAACAACGTGCCGCAATGCGGCTACTGCCAGGCCGGCATGATCATGACGGCGGCGGCGTTGCTGGCCGAACGACCCAAGCCCACCGATGCCGACATCGACGCCTATGTCACCAACCTCTGCCGCTGCGGCACCTATCCACGCGTGCGCGCGGCGATTCACCAGGCTGCCGGCCAGGCCGCGGACGTCAAGGTGAACACATGAACGCCGCGATCATCAATCGTCGCGAGTTCCTGATCTCCACCGCCGCTGTCGGCGGCGGCCTGGCGATTTCCATTCTCACCTCCGCGGCGAGCGCCGGCACGGCTGCCGCGACCGGCCCCGCGGAAGTCGGCCCGTGGCTGATCATCGGACCCGATGACAGCGTGGTGCTGCGCGTACCGAACCCTGAAAGCGGCAACGGCGTGAGCACCTTCGCGGCCTCGCTGATCGCCGAAGAGCTGCAATGCGACTGGAAGAAAGTCAGCATCGAAGCGCCCTCGCTGAATCGCGACGTGCGCGAGAACAACCTCTACGCGCTGGTGAACGGCACCGCCTCCGCATGGTCGGGACGCACAACCACCGAAAAGACCATGCGCCAGCTGCAGCAGGTCGGCGCCAGCGCGCGCGAACGACTCAGGACGGCCGCCGCGAAGCAATGGAACGTGCCCGTCGGCGAGATCGAGGCACGCGAAGGCGTCCTCACCCACCGCACCTCGAATCGCAGGCTGCGGTTCGGTGAAGTGGCGGCGGCGGCGGCGGCCGTCGAGCTCGAGCAGGAACCGGCGATCAAGAGCCCGAAGCAGTGGACGCTCGTGGGCAAACGATATGCGGGCAAACTCGTCGACCGGCAGATCGTGAACGGCAGCGCCGTGTACGGCATCGACGTGCGCGTGCCCGGCATGATCTATGGCGCCATCATGCAGTCGCCGGTTCATGGCGGGCGGTTGGCGAGCCACGACTTTGGCGCCATCCGGAACATGCCGGGCGTGCTCGGCGTCGTGGTCATCGATCCCGACGCGCCGCGCCAGCGTCTGAAGACTCCCGCGAACGACGGGGAAAGCTTTGCGCAGAGCGCGGTCGTGGTCGTGGCCGAACACTACTGGCAGGCGCGCCAGGCACTGGACGCGCTGCCGGTGAAGTGGAACGACGGCGCCGGTGCACGCTGGAAATCCACCGGCCAGGTGAATGACGCCGTCGTGGCCGAGCTGGATCGCGAGGGCGAGAAGATCGTGCAGGATCTCGGCGATGCGCGCGGCCTGCTGTCCAGGGCCGGTCACGTGGTCGAGGCCACGTATGTCACGCCGTTCGCCGACCAGGCGCCGCTCGAACCCCTCAACGCCACTGCGCTGTACAGCGACAACCGCGTCGAGATCTGGCATGGCGGCGCGAACTCCGTGCAGTCTTTCATGGTCGCCGCCGAAGAAGCCGCGCTGCCTTTCGAGAGCGTGCACCAGCACCAGACCCTGCTGGGCGGCAATTTCGGCCGCCGGAATTTTTCCGACGACCTGCGTCTTGCCGTGGCCGTGGCGAAACAATTTCCCGGCAAACCGGTGCAGCTCATCTGGTCGCGCGAGGAAATGACGCGCCAGGGACGATATCGCTGGCAGACCGCGGCCCGATTGCGGGCCGCGCTCGACGACAAGGGCCTGCCGCAGGCGCTGCTCACGCGCGTCTGCCGGACCGGCTACGGCATCGCCGGCATCGACAATATCGCCTACACGAAGTTCGGGCTCATCCCGAACTGCCGCATCGAGACGCGCGACTTTCCGTTGCACGTCCTGTGGGGCTCGTATCGTGCTCCCGGTTACAACTCGTACGTGTTCATGATGGAGTCCTTCATCGACGAGTGCGCGCATGCCGCAAAGATCGACCCGCTGCAGTACCGCCTCAAACTACTGGCCGACTGCCCTGATCCTGGCTGGGAACGTTGCCTCGAGGAGGTGGCCGCGCAGTCCGGCTGGGGTAACTCGCTGCCGCGCGGCCAGGGCCGCGGCGTCGCCATCAGCAACTGGGGCAACTGGGTGAGCAAGGATCCGCAATCCGGCACCACGGCGGCCGCCGTCGCGCACGTGGAGGTATCGCGGGAAGGTACGCTTCGCGTGCTGCAGATCGACCTGGCCTTCGACTGCGGACAGATCATCAATCGCGACGTGGTCGCGGCGCAGATGCAGGGCGGCGCGATCTACGGTCTCAACATGGCGCTCAACGAGGAACTGAACATTCGTGACGGCCGCATCGTCGAGGGCAACTTCGACGAATACCCCATGCTGCGCCTCGCGGACCTGCCGAAGATCAACGTGCATTTCGGCGCATTGACCGGTCACGCGCGGTTTTCCGAAGTGGGTGAACCGCCGGTGGGGCCCGTCGGACCCGCCGTGGCCAACGCCATTTTCCAGGCTACCGGCAAGCGCATCCGCAGCATGCCGTTCCGCAAGCACGACCTGAGCTGGGCGTAACGGGGCTTCTGTCCCCGCGCGCAAACAGCTACCGTCGAACGCCATGGAATCCCTGCTCCGTTCGCGCACCGGGCGCTGGTCGCTGTTCATCCTCGGATGGGCGGCGCTCTCGCTGCTGTTCGCGCCCGAGGCGTATCTCAGTTTCTACCTGCGCCGCAACCCCATGTCGTGGCAGGAGACGCTGCAGCTCACCGTCATCAATTCGGCCATCGCACTGTTGTTCATTCCCGGAATCGTGCTGCTGACACGCAGGTTTCCGCTGGAGCGCAAACGCTGGCGTGCGGCCCTCGCCGTGCACGTGCCCGCCTGCGTGATCTTCTCGGCGCTGCACTCGGTGCTGTACGCGCTGGCGTGCCGCGCCTGGGAGGATGCCGGGAGCCCGCTGTATTACCGCTTCCATCCGAACCTGCTCACGTACTGGGCCTTCGTGGGCGCCACCCAGGCCTTCGACTACTTCCGCAAGTACCAGGAACGCGAGCGCGAAGTGACGCGCCTGTCGCTCGAAATGCTCAAGGCGCAGATGCAACCGCACTTCCTGTTCAACACATTGCATACCATCTCCGCGATGATGCACGTCGACGTCAAACGCGCCGACCGCATGCTGAGCCGCCTGAGCTCGCTGCTGCGCATGACCCTCGGCTACATCGGCCGGCAGGAAGTACGCCTGGCCGAGGAGATCGCCTTCGTCGAGGCCTATCTCGACATCGAACGCGAGCGGTTCGGCGAGCGCCTGGAGATGCGCATCGAAGTGGCGCGCGAGACGCTGGATGCGCTGGTGCCCGCAATGTTCCTGCAGCCGTTGGTGGAAAACAGCGTTCGCCACGGCTTCGCCGCGCCCGCCGATGACGGCGCAATTTCCATCGGCGCGATCCGTGAGGGCCCGCGCCTGGTGCTGACCGTCGCCGACAACGGCCGCGGACTGCCGGCGGCTCCACGCGAGGGCGTGGGCATCACCAACAGCCGCGCGCGGCTGAAGCAGTTGTTCGGCGAGGATCAACGCTTTGAAATCGAAGCACGTGCGCCCCGCGGCGTCCTCGTGACCGCGGTCATTCCATTCCATACCGCGCGCGACGCCGCATCCGTGACCGAGGTCATGAGCCATGAGCATCCGGACGCTGATCGTGGACGACGAGCCGTGGGCGCGAACGCGAATCGCGTCCCTGCTCGCCACTGAAGCGGATTTCACGCTGCTCGAGCCGTGCACCGGCGGCGCCGCCGCCATTCGCGCCATCGTCGACCATGCGCCGCAGGTGGTGTTCCTCGACGTACGCATGCCGGATATCGACGGTTTCGAAGTCGTCGATGCGATCGGTGCCGACGCGATGCCGCTCGTGGTATTCGCCACCGCATTCGAGGACTATGCGCTGCGGGCCTTCGATGCCGGCGCCCTCGACTACCTGCTGAAACCCTTCGACGAAGAGCGCTTCCGGCGCGCCATCGAGCGCGTGCGCCGCGAGATCCGTGCGCCGGCGGGCGCGGCGACCGCGCTCGCGGGTGTCATGGCCGACTTGCGGCGCGTGCGCGGCCATGCGCAGCGGCTGGTCATCAACTCGAGCGGACGAGTCGTGTTCATCAAAGTCGATGAAATCGACTGGCTGGAAGCATCCGGCAACTACGTGGTGATCCACGCCGGCCGCGAGAAACTGATGATGCGCGACACCCTGCGCGCGCTCAGCGAACGGCTCGATCCCGCGCGTTTCGTGCGCGTGCACCGCTCGGCGGTGGTCAACATCGAGAGGCTGCGCGAGCTGTTGCCCTGGTCGCGCGGCGAACAGGTGGCGGTCCTGAACGATGGCACTCAACTCACCATCGGGCGCGCGTTCCGCGAGCGGTTGCTTGCCGTCATGGAGGGGCCGGGAACGCCCCGGCCTTGACGCTCACTCGAATATAATGCCGGGCCATATGAGTATGCCGCGCGCTCGCCGCCTCGAATCCATCGGACCGCATGAGCTCGACAGGCTGTGCGATGTACTGGTCGACTGCGTCGAAGGCGGCGCGTCGGTGAATTTCATGTGGCCGATGACGCGTGCCAAGGCCGAAAGATACTGGCGCGGCGTGGCCGAAAGTCTGGCACGCGGCGAACGTGCGCTGGTGGTCGCCGAGGATGAGCGCGGCGACATCCTGGGCACGGCCCAGGCGGTGTGGGCCTCGCCGGAAAACCAGCCACACCGTGCCGACATTTCAAAAATGCTGGTGCGCCGGAGTGCCAGGCGCCACGGCGTGGGCGCGCTGGTGCTCGCGGCGGCGGAGCGCGCCGCTTTCGATGCCGGTCGCACGCTGCTGGTGCTGGATACCGCGAGTCCCGAGGCCGAACGGCTTTACGAACGCGGCGGATGGCAACGCGTGGGCAGCGTGCCGAAGTACGCGCTGATGCCCGACGGACCTTTCTGCAGTACGGTGTTCTTCTACAAGGACCTCGCGGCACGCTAAGCTCGCGCTCCCCTTCGCATCAGAGAGCAGCGCATGCGACGTCGAGACTTCCTTTCGCACCTGGGCGCGGGCTCCGCGCTGGCTTTCCTCCTTCCCTACCGCGAAATTCTCGCCGCTTCGCTGAACCTGCCGGACCTGGTCATCACCGAGGTCGATGTCCTGCGCCTCAGTGGCCCGCGTGAGGTCACGCGCGGCGTCACAGGCCAGCACCAGGTCCAGCCGCTGCACCTGTATTCAGATCGGCGGCCGCAGCCCTTCAAGGAAGGCGCGCCGCGCCAGGAAACCTACACGGCACGCCATCACTACCTGCGCATCCGCACCAAGGGCGGCCACGAAGGCATCTACGGCTACGTCGACAACGAAGCGCTGCCCACGATTCTCGGTCCGCTGCGCCGCCTGCTGATCGGTCAGGACGCGCTGGCCGTCGAGAAGCTCTGGGACCAGATGTACCGTTCGAATCGCCACGCGCGTGCCAGTCATTACATGATGGGCATCAGCTACTGCGACAACGCGCTCTGGGACCTGCGCGCGAGATTCCTCGGCGTGCCCGTATTCCGATTGTTGGGCGGCCCCACGCAGCAGCCGGTGCGGGTGTATGGCAGCTGTCTGGGCTTCTCGGTCGAGCCTGGTGCCGCGGGCAAACGCGCCGCACAGCTCGAAAAGGACGGCTTCGTCCACCAGAAGTGGTTCCTGGCCTACGGGCCCAGTGACGGACGCAAAGGCATGGACTCGAACGTCGCGCTGATGCGCGAGCTGCGCGCCGCGGTCGGCGATGACGTCGAGCTCGGATTCGACGCCTACCAGGGCTGGGACCTGCAGTATGCGATCGAGTGGTGCCGCAAGGTCGAACAGTACCGCCCATGGTTTCTCGAAGAGGCCGTGCCCATGGCGGACCTGGAAAGCTTCATCCGGCTCTCCAAGGCGACCGCAGTACCGATCGCCACCGGCGAACACGTCTACACGCGCTGGGAAGTCGAGCAGTTCTTCAAGGCGGACGCGCTGCAATACATGCAGGCGGATCCCGAGTGGTGCGGCGGCATCAGCGAAACCGTGAAGATCGCGCACCTGGCGTCCGTGCACGGCGTCAAACTACTGCCGCATTGTCACAACGTGCACGCTGCGCTGGCGATCGTTGCGAGCCAGTCGCCGGCCGTCTGCCCGGTGGGTGAATACCTGATCAACCACGTGCCGGAGAAGCTGTGGTTCCTGAAGGATCCGCCGCTCGCCACGAATGGGCTCGTGCAGCTGCCCGAGAAACCCGGATTCGGCATCGAGTTCGATGCCGCCAAGATCGAAAAACAGGAAGTCCTGACTTCCATCTGACAAGGAATGACATGACCCGCACCTCCGCGCTCGCCGCGTTTCTGTGCTGCGCACTCATCGGTACGTCTGCGGCCGCCGAGATCACCGCCAGCCGCCAGACCGCGGCCTCGAAGCAGGCGCGCGCGGGCGAGGCGGAATTCCGCGCGCTGTACGAGGAGCTGGTGGAGATCAACACCACGTTATCCGTCGGTTCCTGCACGGACGCGGCCAACGCCATGAAGGCACGCCTGACGGCGGCGGGCTATTCCGAGGCGCAGGCGCAGGTCGTCGTGCCGCCGGACTGGCCCAAGCAGGGCAACCTCATTGCGCTGCTGCCGGGCAGCGATGCGAAGCTGAAGCCCCTGCTGCTGCTGGCGCATATCGACGTGGTGGAAGCGAACCGCGCGGACTGGAAGCGCGACCCGTTCACGCTGGTCGAGGAAGACGGCTTCTTCTACGCGCGCGGCTCCTCGGATGACAAGGCCATGGCCGCCGTGTTCGTCGACATGCTGGTGCGCTTCAAGAAAGACAACTACCGGCCGAAGCGCGCAATCAAGCTGGCGCTGACCTGCGGCGAGGAAACGCCGAATGTGTTCAACGGCGTGAATTACCTGGTCGAGAATCATCGCGACCTCATCGACGCTGCGTTTGCACTCAACGAAGGCGGCGGCGGCCGCTACGACGACCAGACCGGCGCGTATCGTTATGTCTCGGTGCTCGCGGCCGAGAAGGTCTACCAGGACTTCACGCTGTCGACCGCCAACAAGGGCGGCCACTCCGCGCGACCCACGCCGGACAATGCCATCAATCAGCTGGCGCACGCGCTCGACCGGATCGAAGCACACCAGTTCCAGGTGGAGTTCAATGACACTTCACGGGCCTACTTCGAGAAGTTTGGCGCCATCGAAGGCGGTGCCAAGGGCGCGGACATGGTGGCCGCATCGAAGGGAGATGCCGCGGCCATCGAGCGCCTGAAGAAGGATCCGTCGTCGAATGCCATCCTGCGCACCAACTGCGTGGTGACGCAGATCCAGGGCGGGCACGCACCCAATGCCCTGCCCCAGCGCGCCACGGCCAACTTGAATTGCCGCATCTTCCCCGGACACGACCAGGAAGAGATCCGCCAGGCGCTCATCGCTGCCATCAACGATCCCGGCGTCAAGGTGGAATTCCAGGCCAAGCCCGAGACGCCCGGCGCGCCGCCGCCGCTGTCGCGCGAGGTCATGGGGCCCATCGAAGCGCTCAGCCGCGAGATGTTTCCGGGCGTCGCCGTGATTCCCACCATGAATGCCGGCGCCACGGACGGTCGCTTCCTCACGCCCGCGGGCATCCCGACCTATGGCGTCTCCGGCATGTTCAGCGACGGCGCCACCACCAATGCGCACGGCCTCAACGAGCGCATCCGCGTGCAGTCGCTGATCGAGGGTCGTGAATTCCTCTACCGTCTGACGAAAGCATACGCCCGCGGTAGATAGGCGCGCGACGCAACGGCCGTCATGGAATTCCCTGAAATGGCGGTTTAGTAACCTTTGCTGAAATCGACCACCGACAGCAGCTTGTCACCCGACGCGAAGCGCCGCACCTGCTCGCGGTAGATCATGGCGCGCGCGCCCTGCCCCAGGTCCGACTGCGCGGACATGTGCGGCGTGATGATGATGTTCTTCGCCTTCCAGAGCGCGTGATCCTTCGGCAGCGGCTCGGGCGCCGTGACGTCCAGCCCCGCCCCGGCAATCGTGCCACTGTTGAGCGCGGCCACGAGATCATCGGTGACAACGCTGCCGCCGCGGCCAACATTGATGAAGAACGCGGACTTCTTCATCCGCGCGAACATCCTGGCGTCGAAGAGATTGGTGGTGGCGGGAACCAACGGCAGGGCCGCGACCACCACGTCCGCCTCGCCGATCATGGCGGGCAACTCGTCCGCCAGTCCAACCTTGCTCACATAGCTCGGCCCCTCGCGCGAGCTGTTGCGCGTGGCAATGACCTTCATGCCCAGCGCATGCGCGCGCTCGGCCACTTCGAGGCCGATGCCGCCGAGTCCGGCCACGAGCATGGTCTTGCCGGTCATCGACTGCGGCTGCGAGCCGGCGAAGCCGCCACCCCAACCCTCGCCGCGCGCCTGGCGTCCAATGGACACCTGCAGGCTGCGCGAAAGCGCGTACATCAGCGCGATGCTGTGCTCGGCCATCACGGGTCCGGCGATGGCGCGCATGTTGGTCACGACCACGCCGGGCTTTTTCACCTCGGGCTTGCCCAGGCATTCTTCGACACCCGCGGAATACACCGCCACCCAGCGCAGCTTCCTCGCGGCCGCGAGCACGCGCGGATCGCAGACCACGTTGTCGCCGCTGCCGATGGCGTCGGCATCGGCGACCGCCGCCACCATCTGGTCGACCCCGCTGACGACTACGAACTCCACCCCGGGTGCGGCGGCCTGCAGCTGCTCGAGCGGGCCCATGCCGGTGAGCACGATCTTCTTCGGCGGCTTCCACCCCTTACCGTCGCGCAGCGCGGTGGGCGCTTCGGCCAGTCCCATTTCCTTGATGATTTCCGCGGCTTTCGGATCCGGCGCGGGCGTTTCCCTGGCCGAAGCCGTGCCGAACATGCCGGCCACGACTAACAATCCGGCGTATCTGATTGCTTGCATCCCCATCCCTCCTCAGGCCTGACGGCCCATTCTCAGGCCTGACGGCCACTCTCAACGCCGCCGAAGCGGCGGCGTCAGTCTACTTCAGGGGATCGGAACCCGGCAGGGACGCGCGTCGGTGCCTTTTCCGTTACTGGAGAAAACCCGCCTTCACTTCTTCCTGCGACAGCAACTGCACGGGCACGGGCTTGGCGTCCCAGATGTCCTTGCAATATTCGCGGATCGTGCGATCAGAGGAAAACTTGCCGGAGCGCGCCGCATTCAGGATGGACATGCGGGTCCAGTTCTCCTTGTCGCCATAGGTCTGGTCGACGTGCGTCTGACAGTCGGCGTAGGACTGGTAGTCCGCGAACACGAAGTACGGGTCGTGCCACACCAGGTTGTCGATCAGCGGCAGGAACTGCGAGGTGTTGCCGCGCGAGAAGAATCCGTCGCGGATCAGCTGGATGGCGGCGCTCAGTTCTTCATTGGCTTCGAGGTAGTCGGCAGGCCGGTAACCCATCGAACGCAGCACCGAGATTTCATGCGCCTCGAGGCCGAACAGGAAGAAATTCTCGAAGCCCACTTCCTCGCAGATCTCGATGTTGGCGCCGTCCACCGTGCCGATGGTCAGCGCGCCGTTCATCTGGAATTTCATGTTGCCGGTGCCCGAAGCCTCCTTGCCGGCGGTGGAAATCTGTTCGGACAGGTCGGCCGCCGGGTAGATGTGCTGGCCATTGGTCACATTGAAGTTGGGCAGGTAGACAACCTTGATGAGATCGCGCACGCCCGGATCGCGATTGATGATCTCGGCCGCCGCGGTGATCAGGCGGATGATGAGCTTGGCCAGGTGATAACCCGGCGCCGCCTTGCCGCCGAAGATGAACACGCGCGGCTGCATGGTGAACTTCGGGTCGGTCTTCAGCCGGTGGTAGAGCCCGATGACGTGCAGGATGTTCAGGTGCTGGCGCTTGTACTCGTGGATGCGCTTCACCTGGATATCGAAGATGGCCGCCGGATCCACCACCACGCCGGTGCGGTCGTGGATCAACGCGGCCAGCGTGGTTTTGTTGGCATGTTTGATACCACGCCACTCGGCGCGGAAGTCCGCATCCTCGGCCAGCGGCTCGAGTTTGCGCAGGTGCTGCAGGTCGCGCACCCACTCGTCGCCGATGCGCTGCGTGATGCAATGGGCAAGCCGTGGATTGGCCAGCACCATCCAGCGCCGCGGCGTCACGCCATTGGTCTTGTTGGAGAACTTCTCCGGCCACAGCTCGGCGAAGTCGCTGAGCACGTCACTCTTGAGCAGCTCCGAGTGCAGCGCGGCCACACCGTTGATGGCATGGCTGCCGACGCTGGCGAGATGTGCCATGCGCACGTAGCGTTCGCCGGCTTCATCGATGAGCGACAGGCGCTTGATGCGTTCCTCGTCGCCGAAGAAAGCCATGCGCACTTCATCGAGGAAACGCGCGTTGATCTCGTAGATGATTTCCATCAACCGCGGCAGCAGCTTGCCGAACATGCCCACCGGCCAGCGCTCCAGCGCCTCGGGCAACAGCGTGTGATTGGTATAGCCGAAAGTCTGGCGCGTGATGCTCCAGGCGCGCTCCCAGTCCATGGCCATCTCGTCGATCAGCAGACGCATGAGCTCGGCCACCGCCACCGACGGGTGCGTGTCGTTCATCTGCACCGCGAACTTCTCGTGGAAGCGCTCCGGCGGAATCTTCTGCACCTTGCAGATACGCAGCATGTCCTGCAGTGAGCAGCTCACGAAGAAGTACTGCTGTTCGAGGCGCAGCTCCTTGCCGCGCACCTGCTCGTCGTTGGGATACAGAACCTTGGTGAGGTTCTCGCTGGCCACCTTCTGGTTGACCGCGCCGTAGTAGTCGCCGCGATTGAACGTGCCGAAGTCGAAGGACTCCGGCGCCTCGGCCTTCCACAGCCGCAGCGTATTGGCCGTGTTGACGTGATAACCGAGGATGGGCGTGTCGTAGGGAATGCCGTTGACGATGCGGCCCGGCACCCAGCGCGTGCGTTTGCGATGGAACTCGTCGTACCACACCTCGGTGTGGCCGCCGAACTTCACCTCGCAGCACCACTCGGGCCGCGCCAGCTCCCAGGGATTGCCGTAACGCAGCCACTTGTCGGTTTTCTCCACCTGCCAGCCGTCGACGATCTCCTGCTGGAAGATGCCGAACTCGTAGCGGATGCCGTAACCCAGCGCCGGCACCTCGAGCGTGGCCAGCGAGTCGATGAAACAGGCCGCGAGGCGACCGAGGCCGCCGTTGCCCAGGCCCGGCTCGTCCTCCTGGGCTAACAACTCCTCGAGATCCATGCCCAGCTCGGCCACCGCGGTGCGCGCGGTCTCGTAGATGCCGAGGTTGATGAGGTTGTTGCCGAGATGCGGGCCCATCAGGAACTCGGCCGAGAGATACGACACCGTGCGCGAGCCCTGCCTGGTGTACGCCGCGGCGGTCGAGATCCAGCGCTGCATGATGCGGTCGCGCACCGCGTAGGCCAGCGCCATGTAGTAGTCGGTCTTGGTCGCCAGCGCCGGGAACTTGCCCTGGATGTAGAACAGGTTGTCGAGAAAGGCGTGCTTGAGCGCCTCCTTGCTCATCGCGACGCGGTCTGCATCGATCTTCGCCGGCGCGCTCGCCACATTCGGGAGATTGGTAACGGGAGTGCTCACGTTGGGCGCCCTCTTGATTCTTGGTATCCGCTGAACACTGCAAGATTCGTGCAGGAACCGGCCATGCTTTCTACGCCAATTCGATTGCGAATTGCACCGCGACGAAGCGCGAGCCGGAAAACCGGCTCCAAATGGGGCAACCCGCGGAGGGCTGACCCCTTTTGCTGGGAAGGGGGCTGCCCCCTTTACGCCTTCGCGAGCTGGATCGCGCCGTACGGCGCGCGCTCCGCGCGCGTCAGCATGGCATTGGCTTCCGCGTCGTTCTTGAATTTCTCGGCCTTCGGATCCCACTCCAGCGGACGACCGAGCTTCATCGCGATCCAGCTCACGATGCAGGCCGAGTTGCTGCGATGGGCGACATCGGCCGGTGCCAGCGGCGTCTTGCGCGACTGCACGCACTGCAGCCAGTTCTGGTGATGCGACTTGCTCACCAGTAGTGGCCGCGTGACACCCTTCGGATCCAGGATCTTGGGGTCACTGGCATCCAGCGGCGGGAGGTTTGCGCCCTTGGCAGCCGGGTCGCTCGAGGTCGCACCCGTCCCCTCACGCGTCACCCAGAGCCAGCCTTCATCGCCGAAGAACTTGAGCCCGGTGTTGTGCTTGTCGGAAACGTTCACCACCACGTTCTTCGGATACTGCAGCGTCACGTCGTAGGCACCGTGCACGTTCCAGATGCGATTCGGATCCGGGAACTCGCCCTTGCCTTCCACGCGGCTCGGGCCCGTGTTCTCGAACTCCAGCGCCCAATGCATGGTGTCGTAGTGATGCGAACCCCAGCCGGTGATCATGCCCAGGCAATGCGCCTCGTGGCGCAGCCAGCCCGGACGGCTGTAGTCGGTCTGCGGATGCACGCGCATCAGCGTGTAGTACTTGAACGGCGTCGGGCCCAACCACTGGCCGTAATCGAGGTTCGCCGGCACGGCTTCCGGCGGCGCGTCGGGCGCGGTCGGATCGGTGGGGAGACCGATCTCCACGCGTTGCACATTGCCGATGCGTCCCGAGCGGATCAGCTCGGCCGCGCGCCGGAACTGCTCCCAGGAACGCTGCTGGCTGCCCACCTGCAGGATGCGTCCATTGCGCCTCACCGCGTCGCGCAGGATCACGCCCTCGGCGTGCGTCATCGTGAAGGGCTTCTGTAGATAGACGTCCTTGCCGGCGTCGACCGCCGCCAGCGCCACTTCGGCATGCCAGTGATCCGGCGTGCTGATGACCACCGCGTCGATGTCCTTGCGCGCGATGAGCTCGCGGTAATTGTCGAAGGTGCGGATCTTCGGGCCGCTCATGCCGCGGTCCGTGTAGGACTTCTCCACGATCTTCACGCCGTCGGCCACGCGCCGGCTGTCGAGATCGCAGACCGCCAGGTAATCCGCCAGCTCCGACTTGATGACGCCAGGCATGTCGTGACTCTGCGCAATGCGACCCAGGCCGATCTGGCCCACGGTGATGCGGCTGTTCGAGCCAAAGGCCCGCGACGGCACGAACAAGGGCGCGACCGCACCCGCGGCCGCGGTCTTCAATAGATGGCGACGTGAAATCATGACGACAGGTTTCCGCGTAGCAGGGTGACCGCGCGAGTATACGCGCGCGGCTATTCGTATCGCAGCGCGTCGATGGGATCCAGGCGCGAGGCCTTGCGGGCCGGATACAGGCCGAACACGATGCCGACGCCGGCGCTCACCGCCAGCGCGACGATCACGATCTGCGTCTTGGTCTCCATGGTCCAGCCGAACAGCGGCGCGATGAATCGCCCCGCGCCCACGCCGAAAATCACGCCCAGCGCGCCACCAATGGCGGCCAGCACCACGGCCTCCACCAGGAACTGCGCCAGGATGTCGGCGGGCTGCGCGCCCACGGCCATGCGGATGCCGATCTCGCGCGTTCTTTCGGTCACCGACACCAGCATGATGTTCATGACGCCGATGCCGCCCACCACCAGCGAGACCATCGCGATCGCGAACAGCAGCAAGGTCAGGGTGTCCTGCGTCGACGTCAGCATGCTGGTCATCTCGGCCATGCTGCTGGTCGAGAAGTCATCCTCGTCGTCCGGCCCCAGGCGATGCCGTTCGCGCAGCAACTGCCCCACTTCGTAACGCACCACGGGAATCGCCTCGGGCGACACGGCGCTGATGGAAATGCGTCCGGGCACGAACTTGCCCAGCCCGCGCTGCATCCGGGTTTGAAACGCGGACAACGGGATGAAGATGCAATCATCCTGATCCGTGCCCATGGCGTTCTGGCCCTTGCGCTCCAACACACCAACGATGGTGAACGGAGCATCGCGGATGCGGATGATCTGTCCGATGGGATCCACGCCGGGCCCGAACAGATTCTCGGCGGCGGTTTGCCCGATGACGGCCGCTTTCGCGGCGCTGGCCTGATCGGAGGCCGTGAACAGCGCGCCGTCGGACACCGGCCAGTTGCGGATGACGAAGTAATCCGGAGTCGTACCGGTGATCTGCGTGTTCCAGGTGTTGGTCTCGGAAATGACCGGCTGGTTGCTGTTGATCTGCGGCGCCACGGCACGCACCGAGGGCAGCTCCGTCTGGATGGCACGCAGATCCTCCCAGGTGATGGTGGGCTGCGATCCCGCGCCGCCGCGGCCACCCGGACCCTGGCTCGCACCCGAGAACAGCATGACGATGTTGGTTCCGGCGCTCTCGATCTGCGCGCGCACGCGCGACTTGGCACCCTCGCCAATGGACTGGATGAAGATGACGGCGCCGACACCGATGATGATGCCCAAGGTCGTCAGAAAAGAGCGCAGCGTATTCCGCCGCAAGGCGCGACCGGCCAGCCGCAGGGTTTCACCGAAGGAGATCACGAGGCCTCCGCCAGGAAGGGCTGCTGGCGCTGGTCGCTGACCACCGCGCCGTCCTTGAGCAACAATTTGCGCGCGGCGTAGGCCGCGATGTCCATCTCGTGCGTGACGAAAATAATCGTCATGCCCGACGCCTGCAGCTCGGTCAGCAGTTTCATGATCTCGACGCTGGTAGCCGAATCGAGATTTCCGGTGGGCTCGTCCGCGAGGATCAGCGGCGGCCGCGTCACCAGCGCACGCGCGATGGCCACGCGCTGCTGCTGACCGCCGGAAAGCTGCGCGGGCGTATGCCCGGCGCGATTCCCCAGGCCCACGCGCTCCAGCGCCTCGCGGGCGCGCTTGTGGCGTTCGGCCGGCGGCACGCGCGCGTAGATCAGCGGCAGCTCCACGTTCTCCGCGGCCGAGGTGCGCGACAGCAGGTTGAAGTTCTGGAACACGAAGCCGATGAACTCGTTGCGGACCTTGGCCAGCTCGATGCGCGAGAGCTTGGCCACGTCGCGATCGGCCAGCAGGTAGCTGCCGCGCGAAGGCGAGTCCAGGCAGCCGAGCAGATTCATCAACGTGGATTTGCCCGAGCCAGAAGAGCCGGTGATGGCCACGAACTCGCCGCGCTCGATGCCGAGATTCACATCGTGCAGCGCCGCGAATTCGGAATCGCCCGACTGGTAGATCTTGGCGAGGTTGCGGAGCTGAATCAGCGCGGCCATCTAGAGAATCCGGAATCCGCGCTGACCCTGCCCACGCTGCTGCTGGTTCGGATTCTGGCCGGCGACCGACACGATGACATCGTCGCCTTCCTTGAGCTCGCCGCCGATGATCTCCGTGACTCGGCCATCGGTGATACCCGTGGTCACTTCACGCGGCGTGGGCTTGCCGGCCTCCAGCACGTAGACCGTGCGCTTGACCACTTCGGGCACGCCGCCCTCCTCGTTGTCGCCTTCGCGATCGCGCCGTCCGCCACCGTTGTTCTCTCCCTGGCCACCCTGGCCGCGCTGGCGCGCGCCACCGGCGCCGGCACCGCCGCCGGGATTCTGGGCTCCGCCCGCACCCGCCTGCGAGGCGCGCGGGCCACCTTGTCCGCCGCTGGCCACTTCCGGCCGAAAGCGCAGCGCGGCGTTCGGAATCGCCAGCACATCGCGGCGCCGATCGGTGACCACGCTCACCGTGGCCGTCATGCCGGGTTTGAGTTTGAGATCGTCGTTGCTCGACGTCGATGACGGCATCGTAAGTGACCACGTTCTGCACCACCTGCGGCGCATTGCGGATATCGCGGATCGAGCCGCGGAAGGGCTGGCCGGGATAGGCATCGACCGTGAACGAGACGCGCATGCCAGGCTGGAGACGACCGATGTCGGACTCGGCGACATTGGTATGCACCTCCATCTTCGCCAGGTCCTGCGCGATGGTGAAGATCACCGGCGCCTGCAGCGAGGCCGCGACGGTCTGCCCCACGTTGACGGCGCGCGAGATCACCACGCCATCCGTCGGCGACAGGATGTCCGTGTAGCGCAGGTTGGTGCTCGCCTGTTCCAGTTGGGCGCGGGCTTGCGCCAGCTGGCCCTTGCCCTGCTCCACCGAAGCGCGCGCCGCACGCGCGGTGGCGACGGCGTTGTCGCGCTCGGTTTCGGAAATCAGTCTCTGCTCGAACACCTCCGAGGCGCGCTTGGCCTGTCTTTCGGCATCTTCGGCGGTGACTTCGAGGCGCGTGACATTGGCGCGAGCCGCCGTGACATTGGCTTCCGCCTGCACGACCGCGGCCTGAAATAGCGAGGGATCGATCTTGGCGATCTTCTGGCCCTTCTTCACCTTGGAATTGAAATCCGCGTACAGCTCCTGGACACGGCCGGAAACCTGGCTGCCCACATCGACCGTGACCACGGCCTGCAGGCTGCCCGAGGTGCTGACGCGCGAGACGACGTTGGTCTTCTCGACCAGCGAGGTCTGGTAGTCAGGCGCGTCCTCGCCGCCGGCCGTGCAGCGATAGAGAACGAACAGCAGGACGAGAAAGATTGCGATCAGCCACAGGAGGCGTGCACGGGTGAGTTGTTTGAGCAAAGGAACTTCCGGTGATAGGCGCGTCACCAGTTTAGATCAGACGGGGATAAAGCGTTCCCCAATAAAGTTATCGGTGGCTGTCAACCACCGCGGTCGGTCCCCGTTCTGTCCAGGCTCGCCAGATTACTTTTCTGCAACGTGCCGGCGAAGCCGCTCTTCAGCAGCGGTTCAATGTCGGCGGCGGACTGTGGGCGGCTGTGCAGATAGCCCTGTGACTGATCGCAACCCAGATGTTCGAGCATGTCGAACTGCTCGCGCGTCTCCACGCCTTCGGCGAGTGTGGTCATGTTGAAGGCCTTGCCGAGCGCGATGATGGTCTCGGCCACGGTGCGCCCGGTACCGCTCGAGGTCAGCTGCCCGACGAAGCTGCGATCGATCTTCAGCATGTCCACCGGCAGCTCGGCGAGCCGGCTCAGCGAGGAGTAACCCGTGCCGAAATCATCGATGGCCACGCGAACACCGGACCGGCGCAACATCCTCAATTGAGAAACCGCCGAGCTCACATCGTCGATCAGCACGCCCTCGGTGATTTCGATGTCGATGCCCAGGTTCTCGCTGCGCCAATCGCCCACCAGGTCCAGCAGGTGATCGGCGAAAGTGCGCCGGCGCAACTGCACCGGTGAGATGTTCACGGCGATACGGCCGGGCACCAGGCCCGCGCCCTGCCAGCGCCGCAGATCGTTTGCCGCCTGGCGCAGGATCCAGTCGCCGAGCGGCACGATGAGGCCGGTCGATTCCATCAATGGCAGGAACACACCCGGCATCACCATGCCGACTTCCGGATCGCGCCAGCGCACCAGTGCCTCGAGGCCGCGTATCTGCAGGCTGCGCACGTCGATCTTGGGTTGATAGTGCAGCTCGAATTCCTGGCGTTCCACGGCACCGCGCAGGCGATGTTCCATGGTCATGCGCGACACCACCGCGGAAGACCACTCCAGCCGGTGCGGCAGGTACTTCTCGCCGGTGCTCTTGGCACTGCGCAGCGCCGCCTCGGCGTTCTGCACCAGCGCGTTGGCGTCATTGCCATTGTCGGGATAACGCGCGAAGCCGCACTTCACGTCCACCGGGATGCCACGGCCATCCACGTTGAAGGGTGTGCGGAACACCTCGATGACCTGCTCCTGCATCCAGTGCACGGCCTCGTCCTCGTCGCCGTCGGCTTCCATGATGACGCCGAAGGTGCCGGCGCCGAAATGCGCCAGGCGATCGGTGGAATCGCAGTGACGCTTGAGCCGGTCCGACACCTGCTGCAACAGCAGGTCGCCGGCGTGCCGCCCGAAGGAGTCGTTGATGGTGGACAGGTGTTCGATATCGAGCACGGCCACGGCGGGCGTACCGCGCCGGCCGATGCGCGGCTCCAGCGTGCGCACCAGCCGATCGCAGAACAGACTGCGCTTGGCCAGTCCGGTCAGCGGGTCGTAATAAGAAAGGAAGCGGATCTCGTCTTCCTTGTGCAGGTACTGCAACGCGAAGGACAGATTGGCCACCAGCTCGCGCAGCATGCGCAGTTCTTCATCGCCGACGGCGCCGGCATCGTAGGACGTGAGCAGGAACGCGCCCACCGGCGTGCGGTCCACCAGCAGCGGGAACGCGACGATGCTGCGGAATCCCAGGTCCATGAGCGTGGCGCGCGCCGCCAGCGGAATCGGCATGTTCTGCACGTCGTTGCAGACCAGCGATGTGCCGGTTCGCAGCACGCGGCCGGTGATGCTCGTGTCGTCGGATGCCGAATCAGCAATCGTGAATGTGAGCTGCGTGGCGAGCTGCGCATCGAAGTTGCCCGACCAGGCGGCGGGCCGCGCCGTGCGCGTACCCGGCTCGATCAACGCCACCATGGCGCTGGCATAGCCACCCACCGAGGTGGCCAGCCGGCAGGCCTCGACCAGGATTTCGCGGCGCTGCCGAATGCGCAACATGGCGCCGTTGACGCCGGAAAGCATCTTCAGCACGCGCGTCAGGCGGCTGATGTGCTTCTCCTGCCGGCGCCGTTCGGTGAAATCGCGATCGCTGCCGCGGAAACCGGTGACGCGCCCGTCCTCGCCTAACAACACCAGCATGTTGCGTTCCAGCCAGCGGTAGCTGCCATTGCGGTGCCGCCAGCGGGCCTGCAGATTGCTGGCGGTGCGCTGCGTGGAACCGAGCGTGTGCATGGCGAAGTCCAGCGCCGCCAGGTCTTCGGGATGCACGTACTGCGAGGCGTTGGTGCCGAGCATGTCCTCCGGCGCGTAGCCCAGGATGGAGCGCACCGAATCGCTGCAGAAGCTGAATTTGCCGTCGCGATCGTGCTCCCAGATCCAGTCCTGCGAAGTCACGACGATGTCGCGCAACTGCTGTTCCAGACCCACGCGCGCGCGGCGGATGGCCGCCTCGTTGAGCGCCCGGCGCACGGCCGGTGCCAGCCGCGCCATGTTGGTCTTCAGCACGTAGTCATAGGCCCCGCGCTGCAGTGCATCGATGGCGCGCTCCTCGCCGATGGTGCCGGAGAGGAAGATGAAAGGTGTGTCGGGCGCCAGCTCCTGCGCGATCTCCAAGGCCGTGATGCCGTCGAACCCGGGCAGCGTGAAATCGGAAAGGATCAGGTCGGGGCGGGTTTCAATGAGCGCACGCCGGAGCACAGCCTCCGTATCCACGCGCTTCCATGTGCAGTAGAAACCGCCTGCCTCGAGTTGCCTGACCGCGATCTCCGCCTCGGTCGGCACGTCTTCCACTAAAACCAGTCTGACCGGCTGCATTTTTTTGCATCCCCGCAGTCAGCCGGCCTGGTCTCCCTTATGACCAGGTCTGCCAACGCTTCGCATTCCCCGCGACGGCACATGTCCCCCGACCGCCGCACAGATGAGCAAAATATTCCAGCTCGCGTCAGCGCCGTGTGATCCACTGCGCATACGCGTACAACAGCGTATCGAGTAGCTAGGTTTCAGGCTTGATAATTCGCAGCGAAATTGTGTCAGATTTTTCTTACGCCTCAGTCTGAGGGTCTGCCCTAGGCATTTGGCCCTTTGCCCCTGGCGGGCTGACACTACGCCACAGGTTATGTAGCCCCGCGGAGTCCGCTGCTCCATCGTGAACACCCATACTGCCGTCGAGCCTGCGCGCAAGCTCAGCCTGCTCATCGTCGATGACGAGCCGGCGTCGATGCGCGCGCTCTGCGACACGCTCGAGTACGAGGGCTATCAAACCTACGGCTATACCTCTGCTTCCGACGCACTCGCCGCAATGCGCGAGCGCAGTTTCGACCTGCTGCTGGCCGACCTGCAGATGCCCGGCACCAATGGAATCGATCTCATGAAGTCGGCGCAGCTGGTCGACCCGACGCTGGTGGCGGTCATCATGACCGGCCATGGCGCGCTCGAAACCGCGGTCGCCGCCATGAAGGCCGGCGCACTCGACTACATCCAGAAACCCATCAAGCTCGCCACCGCTCTTCCCGTGCTGGAACGCGCCCTGGCCGTGCGGCAGCTGCGCATCGAAAAGAAGCGATTGGAAGAAAACGTCCGCGATCGAACCGAAGAGCTGAAGATCGCCAACCGCGAGCTGGAGGCCTTTTCATACTCCGTTTCGCATGACTTGCGCGCGCCTTTGCGGGCCGTGTCGGCCTTCACGCAGGCCCTGCTCTCCGAGCACGTGACCAAGCTGAACGACGAAGGACGGCGCCTGCTCCAGAACGTCAATGCCGGTGCGGCGCACATGGACCGCCTGATCACCGACCTGCTGCGGCTGTCACAGCTGAACCGGCAGGCCCTGCACCGCCAGCCGGTGCGCTTCAGCGAGCTCGTGCAGCGGGTGGTCGACGGCATGGTGAGCGAGCGCGCCGGCCGCAACATCGAATTCGTGATCGCCGATTTTCCCACCTGGCAGGTCGATCCGGGCCTGTTGCAGCAGGTGTTCGTCAACCTCATTTCGAATGCCATCAAGTTCACGCGCGAGCGCGCGCAGGCGCGCATCGAGATCGGATACCGCAAGGATGGCACGACGTTGGTGTGCTTCGTCAGGGACAACGGCGTGGGCTTCAACATGAAGTACATGAACAAGTTGTTTGGCGTGTTCCAGCGCCTGCATTCGGCCGATCAATTCGAGGGCACGGGCGTGGGCCTTTCGATCGTGCGTCGGATCGTCGAACGCCACGGGGGCAAGGTCTGGGTGGACGGCGCCCAGGACCAGGGCGCCACGTTCTATTTCAGCCTGCCCGACGCCTGACGACCTTTCTTTGAAGGCGCAGGCTGGCGCCTGCCTACATCCTGCGCGGCGCCCTGCCGACAGTGGCAGCGCACGGGCGTCCGCGAGAATGACGGCATGAACTCGCATCTCCTCCCCGCCACTGAAGAGCGCGTGCCCGCGCATACGCGCGCGCGCGAGAATCACCGCATCCAGGCGCGAACCCTGCACGACGTCGCGCGTTACCTGGGCGCAAGCGACAACACGCTATCGGAACGCATCCGCGAGCTCGAACGCGAGTGGGATATCGAACGGACACTCGAGGCCAACGCGGCCTCGGTTGCACTGGTCGGTCTCACCTTGGGCGTGGTCGCCGATCGACGCTTCCTCATCTTGCCGTTCGCGGTCGCCGGCTTTCTACTCCAGCATGCATTGCAGGGTTGGTGCCCGCCGCTGCCGCTGCTGCGCAGGCTGGGAGTTCGCACCGCCGCCGAGATCCAGCAGGAAATCCTCGCGCTGCGCATCCTGCGCGGCGACTTCGTCGAAAAGCCGGTGTACCCGGAGTCTCTGCTGGCCGCCGCGGCGCATTGACCCTTCTGGGATTGGAGCGACTTACGGACTCGCGACGATGCGTGCCCGCAGCAGCTGATCGAGCGCGGTCATCGCGGCGTTGCCGCGTTCGCCGCCGCCATTCGTAGCGATGAACACGCCTGCATCGGCGGCGGGCGAAAACCACGCTACCGCGAACCAGCGCAGGTTGCTGCCGTTGTGACCGAAACCACTGGCGTTGAGACCGGCGAACGTCGGCACCACTTCCCAGCCCAGGGCGTAGGAACTCGTGACTGCCGTGTGCAGCGTGCGGAAGGAATCAGTAGTTAGTAAGCCCGGCATTCCCTGCTCACCGGCCAGGTGCGCCTGCAGGTACGCGGCGAAATCATCCAACGTCACATGGACCCTGCCCGCCGGCCCCATCGCCAGCGGATTGTCAGCGCCCGGCCCCACCGGCACCGGGTCGAAGCCCGACGAGCGGCTGAAATGCCCCAGCGGCTGGTCGAGCGCGCCGGCCGTCCCCGGCGCTCCGAAGCCGGCGTGCGTCATGCCGAGCGGTGCGAACACGCGGTTCGTGAGCAGCATCTCGTAGGGAGCCTGCGCGCGCGTTTCGAGCATGGCGCCGGCGACCATGTAGCCGACGTTTGAATATGAAAACGTGCCGGCCGTGAACTCCGGGGATTGCGACAGCAGTTCTTCGGCCCAGGCGAGGCGTTTCTGCATGAGCGTGCCGGAGGCGTTGTCCGCCGCGGGGCCGAACTCGTCGTCGCGCTTCATGCCCGAACTGTGCGACAGCAATTGCCGCAGCGTGACGTTACGAAATCCGGAGTGAATCCGGCCGGCCATCTGCGGCCAGACGTCGATCGGGCGGGTGTCCCACGTGATCAATCCATCCTCGACCATCAGCGCGGCCAGCGTCGAGGTCATGGACTTGGTGATGGAACCGATGTGCCATTGATCGGCGGTGGTGACGCGCACGCTGGAATCGGCGGAGCGCAAACCCACGGCGCCGCGCTCGACCACCTGCCCGTGACGGATGACTATGGCGGCCAGGGCCGGAGCATTCTGCGAGGCGCGCGCCCATTCCAGGAGATCGTTCAGCCTGCCATCACCGAGGGTTCCGGCGGCAGGAGCTGTGGTCGTGGGGAGAGGCGCGGGTCCACTGCCGTCGCCACCACCGCCGCAGGATGCCAGCGCACCGGCTAACAGCAGCGCGGGCCATCGTCTTCGGTTCGTCATTGTTGCTCCCTTGCCGGCCGATTCGACTCGGAAAGGTATTGGCGGTTCCCTGAACCTTTGCTTAAAGCTGTGCGGAGATGGCTGCGTCGCTCGCGCTGGACTCCGCCGCCGTGCGTTGCGAGGCCGGCAGATCGGTCTTGTTGGCATCCTGCTCGGCCTGCTGCGTCAGCACCACGATGCTGATACGGCGATTCACGGCGCCGCGCGGATTCGCCTGGTCGAACAACACCGACGAGGCCAGTCCCACCACGCGCGAGACGCGCTCGGTAGGCAGGCCGGCCTGCTCCATCGTGCGACGCGCGGCATTGGCGCGCTCGGTGGATAGATCCCAGTTCGTGTAGCCCGAGATGCCCGCGTACGGAGTCGTATCGGTGTGCCCCGTGACGCTGAGTCGATTCGGCACCGTGCGCAGGTAGCTGGTCACTTCGCGCAGGATGGCAGTGGTATACGGTTTGAGGCGCGCGCCGCCGCGGTCGAACATCGGCCGGTTTTGCGCGTCCACGATCTGGATGCGCAGGCCCTCGGGCGTGATGTCCAGCAGCAGCTGATCCTTGAAAGGCTGCAGCGCCTGGCTCTTGGCGATGGCCTCCTTGAGATCCTGCATCAGCGCATCGAGCTGCTTGCGCTCGAGCTGCTTCAGCAGCTCCGCGGCCTCGGCCGCCTTCTCTTCCTCGCTCTTGAGATCGATGGGCGGCGCCGGCGAAGTCATGACCGTGGCGCCGATCCTGTCGGTCTTCTGTTGCGAGCTCTTGGGTGCGTCGAGTCCGCCGCCGAGGTTGATGGGCGAGGTGCTGGCGCCACCCGGTCCCATCTGTCCCGGCGCGGGCTTCACGCTCTTGCCCGGCTCCATGCTGGGGTTCTTGAAGTAGTCGAATATGGCCGCGCGCTGGTCCTTCGACACCGCGGTCACCAGCCACATGACCAGGAAGAAGGCCATCATCGCGGTCACGAAGTCCGCGTACGCCACCTTCCACGCGCCGCCATGATGTCCGCCGGCGACTTTCTTGACGCGCTTGACGTAGATGGGACGCGCCGCGGTTTCGCCGCTCGAGGACTTGGGCTTCGCGGACATGGTCAACGCCGGATCAGGCGGCCGCCTTGGGCTTGCCTTTCAATTCGTTCTCGAGATCCGCGAAGGTCGGGCGGATGTCGCTGAACAGCAGCTTGCGCGCGAATTCCACCGCCACCGAAGGCGCATATCCGCGCACGCTGGCCACCAGCGCCATCTTCACGACTTCGAAGGCCTTGCTCTCGTCGTTGGCCTTGGACTCCATGGCCGAGGAGATCGGGCCGACGAAGCCATAGGAAACCAGGATGCCGAGGAAGGTGCCCACCAGCGCCGCGCCCACCTTGTGGCCGATGGTCGCGGTGTCCGCGCCTTCCAGCGCCGACATGGTGTTCACGATGCCGAGCACCGCGGCCACGATGCCGAAGCCCGGCAGCGCATCGGCCACTTTCTGCACGGCATGCGCCGGTTCGTGCGCTTCCTTGTGATGCGTCTCCAGCTCGTATTCGAGCAGGCTCTCGAGCTCGTGCGGATCCAGGTTGCCACCCACCATGAGGCGCAGGCAGTCGGTGATGAACACCACCATGTGGTGATCGTCGAGCACCACCGGGTACTGTTGAAAGAGTTTGCTGTCCTCGGGCTTCTCGAGGTCCTGTTCGATGGCCAGCAGACCTTCCTTGCGCACCTTCATGAGGATGTCGTAGATCAGCTTGAGCAGCGTGACGTACTCCTCGCGTCCGTAACGCGGACCCTTGTGGATGGTGAGCGCCTGCTTGAACGCCAGCTTGGAAATCTTCGGCGGATTGCTGGTCATGAAGGCGCCGAGAGCCGCGCCCACGATGATGAGGATCTCCGTGGGATGCCACAGAGCAAGCAGGTGCCCGCCTTCGAGCACGAAGCCGCCCATGACGCAACCCAGCACGATCACGGAGCCGAGGATTTGGAACATTTGAAACCGACCGATGGACTGAACGCGGGCACTCTCCGCCCTGCATCGGTATCGGCGCCGCGCGGGCAAATTTGAGCGCGGCAATTTCTTGCCGAGGGAAACCATGAGGCGGACACCTACGCGCCCATCGGCGGTGCACCGACAGTGAGGCGATCCCTTGACTCAGGACAATGCGGCGTGAACACGCAATCACTGCCTGCCGTTGGAACGGCGGCTCCCGCCGCCCGCGAGCGCATGAGCTGGCGACGCTGCAAGAGCCTCATTGCTTCAGACCTGTACCGCTACAAGGGCGTGATCAGCCAACGCGCCTTCTGGCGGCACTTCTGGTTCGAGCCCGGCTTCCGTTACTCCGTCGCGTTGCGGCTCGCGATGTACGCGCGCGAGGCGCGCTGGGCGCGCTACGGCTTCCGCCAGTTCACCGCCTTGATGCTGTATCGCTACACCGTGCGCTACGGCATTTCGATTTCATGCGAAATCGAAGGTCGGCGCGGGACTCTACATCGGTCATTTCGGCGGAATTGTCGTAAACCACGGAGCCGTGATCGGCGACAACTGCAACATCCAGCAGGGCGTCACGCTCGGCAAGGCCAACCGGGGCGCGCGCGTCGGCGCGCCGCGTGATCGGCAACAACGTGTTCATCGGCGCCGGCGCCAAGATCATCGGCCGCATTCATGTGGGCGATGGCGCGGCGATCGGCGCCAACGCCGTCGTCACCCGCGACGTGCCGGCGGGCGTGGCGGTGGCGGGCGTGCCGGCCCGTGTCGTGTCCGAGCAGGGATCGGAAGGCTACGTGAACCGCACCGACTACCCTCCCATTCGAGACTGATCATCGAGTTTTGGCACCATCATGGTGCCCCGCAATATCAGCTGTTGAGTATCTCCGATCGATGCCGCAGTCTCTCGATCAGTCGAAGGGGGACAGGCGATGGGCGGACCTAACAATGGTGGCCGGCAAGAGAGCTTCGAAGCTCTGCGCGAATCGGAGGAATTGCACCGCGCCACGCTGAGCAACATCTCCGACGCGGTGTTCATGGCCAACGACGCCGGCGAATTCACCTATGTCTGTCCCAACGTGGACAACATCTTCGGGTTCTCACCCGACGAGGTGCGCGCCACGGGCAATCTCGGCACTTTTCTCGGTGGCGACCTGTTCGATCCCGTCGATCTGAACGCGCGCGGAGAAATCCAGAATGTCGAGCGCGAAGTCATCGCCAAGGGCGGCGTTCACCGCACCATTCTCATCCACCTGAAGCGCGTGTCGATTCGCGGCGGCACCGTGCTGTGCACCTGCCGTGACGTCACCGCGCTCAAGCAGGCGGAGAAGCAGCTCGCCCTGGCACGGCTCGAGCTGGCACACGCCGGCCGCCTGGCCCTGGTGGGCGAGCTCACCGCGTCCATCGTGCATGAGATCCAGCAGCCGCTCGTGGCCATCACCGCGAATGCCGAAGTGGCCGCACGCCAGGTTGCGCGGCAGGCGAACGGCGGCAGTGGGGAGCTCGGCGACATCCTCAGCGATATTCTGCAAGCCAGTTCTTCGGCGGCGGAGATCATCGATCGACTGCGCGGCCTGGCACGCAAGCGCCCGATGGAACCCAAGCCCGTGGATCTCAACGAGGTCGTGAACAGCGTGGTACGCCTGGTCGCCGCGGACGCGGCGCGGCGTCGCGTGCACCTGCGCACGGAAGCCGCCGATGGATTGCCCACGCTCATGGCCGACCGCGTGTCACTGCAGCACGTGGTACTCAACCTGGTCATGAACGCCATGGAGGCCATGGACGAAGTACACGGCCATCGCGAGGTGATCGTGCGCACCCGGCGCGTCGATGGCGGGGCCGAGATCTCGGTGCACGACAACGGACCGGGCGTGCCGCCCGAAATCCTGCCGCGCGTCTTCGATGCCTTCGTGACCAGCAAGAGTGACGGCATCGGATTGGGTCTCTCGATAGCACGTTCCATCGTTGAAGCGCACAAGGGGCAGATCAGCGCCAGCAATACGGGTGGCGGCGCCACGTTCGTCGTCGGGTTGCCTCTGGCCTGACGCAACCCGGGTTCTCGCTCGCCAGTCTCAAGGCGATGAATCAATCGCTACGAATGCTTTGCGCCTGCCTGGCGCTGGGCGCGGCTCCCGCCGCGAATGCCGTCACCGGCCAGATCCTCCCGACCGAGCCGATCGCCGAGCCCACCGAGCTGGGCCAGGCCTTCAACTTCGACATCCGCGTGCGCAACGACGAGAGCGCGGCGCTGACGCTGGAGTACCTGAAGATCGATTTCCTCGATGCCAAGGGTGGCCTGTTGCTTCGGAAAGAGATCAACGGCAGCGGCACGTCGCCGAGCCTGCTGACCATCCCGAACCGAAAACTCGAGGCCGGCGAGGAGAAGCTGTACTTCAATCCCTTCCCGCTGGTGCCGCAGCGAGTGACCGTGGCGCGCGTGACTGCGCATCTCGAGTTTTCCACTCCGGCCGAAGACGCGCCGCCGCGCGTGCTCGATCTCACGGCGAATATCTCGAGCCGCTTGGCGCCGGTAGTTGCCATGCCGCTCAGCGGCCGGATCTTCGTCTGGGACGGCCACGACGCCCTCGGTCATCATCGCCGCTGGGACTATTCGCTGCCGATGGTCAAGGAGCTCGGCTTTGCCAGCAATGGCATGCGGTATTCGTACGATTTCGTGCTGGTCGATGAGGCCAATGAATTGAGCAAGCCGAATGCCACGAACAACGAAGACTGGTTCGGCTTCGGCCTTCCGGTGCGCGCGGTGGAGGCTGGCGTGGTTGCGAAGGTGGTATCGAAACATCCCGACGATCGAAGCTTCGACCCCAAGGACAGCCTGACCGACATCAATGCCCTGCTCGGCAACTACGTCGTGATCGATCACGGCAACGGCGTATTCAGCGCATATGCCCACCTCAAGCAGGACAGCGCCCGCGTGCGCGCCGGCGACAAGGTGCGCCGCGGACAGGCCATCGCCGCGCTCGGCAACTCCGGCAGCTCGAACTTTCCGCACCTGCACTTTCAGCTCATGAACGCGCCGGACATGCATGGCGAGGGTATTCCCGCGCTGTTTCGCGATTTCGAGCGTGTGCAGGGCATGACGCGCGTGCGCGTGACTCGCGGTGCCGTCGACACCGGCGAAGTGATTCAGGTGCGCTGACTGGGCATCCGCATTTGGTCCGATCGAGCAGTGCGCAAGTCGGGGCTATACTCCGCGCGCTGAGACATGAACGCGTGCCAATAAATCACGGGCTCGGCTTCTGAAGCACATCGAACGTGCCGCCCTCCTCGCCTGCGTGCTGCTGCTGGTGCCCATCAGCGCGGCCGCCAGGACAGATGCACGGCGCGCATTGAAGTTCAGCTCGACTCGGAAGTTTCGAATCCCCGCGATCCCAGCTTCTTGAGCTCGCTCACGGCGAGTCCGCTGTATTCGCTCAGCTGGGTCGAGGGCGATGACTCGCGCGCGGTCTATGTTCTCACCGGCCCCGGCACCGACTACCAGTGCAAGGGCGGGATCGAGATGGTGCGCCAGGCCTCGAGCATCCTCGATCTGCGCGTGCTCGATCCGGAGTCATCTAACTAACACGGTGTTGTCAGGGATTCTCGGCACGACGTTCTGGCGCGCCATCGGCGTCAGCATCATCGCCAGCGCGATTCAGATCGCGATCGTGTTTTTCTTCTTTGGTGCCGCGGCCGCGGCTGCTTGAGGATTGGTCGGGACGCCGAGATTTGAACTCGGGACCCCTTGCACCCCATGCAAGTGCGCTACCAGACTGCGCCACGTCCCGCCCGAGAAACCGATGCTCCCGCGGCGGGGTAGCCCGCGGGGGTGCGCATCATACCGAAGCCGGCGGGAATGCAAAAACTTTAGGTGCCGGTGGCTCGGGCGGCCTTGAATTCGAATACCAGCTGGGCCAGTCGGGCGGTCTCCGACGCGGTCAGCTCGTCCATGCAACGTGCGCAGCCGCCGATGTGCCAGTACACCTGGCGCGCTTCGAACACGGCCTGTTCGCAGGTCATGAAATCGCCGAGGTACTGCTTGTCGGGCGCCATGCGCTTGCAACCGACGGCGTGCACTTCATGTGCCCCGTCGGGCTGGGTGCGGTTATCAACAAAGTAGTGAGTCATGGTGGGGGGGCTCCGGTTTCAAACTAGTGGCGACGAAAATCCCGGACCTGTTGGTCCGAGACTTCGTGCGCGTAACAGATGGGTTTGGCACCACCGGGCTTGCTGTGCGCGGAGCGATCTCCACAGCGGCGGCCGGCGCGATCGGTGTTGTAGGGACACGGGCAATTGCCGGGATACGCGGCGACCGAGTCGTGCACGATGCGTTCACGCACCGCCTCGTCGGTCATTTCCGCAGCCAGGGCGCCGCCTGCGAGCATCAGCCCGCTGAACGCCGCGATGGACTTATGTAGCCTCAAGATGCAACTCCCAGCAGAATTCCTACGATTCTGAATAGAAGTGTCACCAGAAGGCGTCAGGTCCCACCGTTATGTCCTAACAACTGTGACGCAGCGCACGCACTGGGCAAAGATCGATTTATTGTCGTGCCCGGGGCCCCTGCCCCGGGCTACCTCACCAGAAATAGACGTACACGGATGATCACGATTCCGAGGATCACGCAGGTGTGGAAGACCTCCCAAAAACCATATGTCCTGCGGTCATCGGCGTTCTGCTGGGCCGAAACCGACTTGTAGGTCAGCCCGGCGATCTGCTCGATCGAGGCCGGTGGCGTGAACTTGCTGACCACGGCGATCACCACGCAGGTGAATACGAACAGCAGGAAGCTGAAGTACAGCCAGTTGATGTCGACGAAGTCCTGGATGAGCCCGGGCCAGTCGATGCCGGCGCTCTGATGCAGGGCCTGCAACAGCAGGCGGAGCATGCCCAGCGAGAAGCCGAAAGCGAGGCCGATGAAGCCCGACTTCGGCGTCACGCGCCGCGAGAAGATGCCGGCCATGAACACGGCCGCGATGCCGGGCGCCAGCAGCGACTGCACCAGCTGCAGGTAGCTGTACAGCTGCTTGCTCATGGACTGCATGATGGGAATCCAGATCATGCCGATGACCACGACGGCAGCCGTGGCGATGCGCCCGATGCGCACCAGGTGCTGCTCGCTGGATTGCGGTCGCAGCCGCTTGTAGAAATCCACGGTGAACAAGGTGGCCGTGGAATTGAACAGCGATGCCAGCGCGCTCATCAGCGCCGACAACATGCCGGCGAGCACCAGGCCGCGCAGTCCGATGGGCAGCAGGTTCGACACCAGCACCGGGAAGGCGCCCTGCGGGTTGTCGCCAATGGACTCGAAGCCGGGATATTTCTGCTTCCACAGCGCCACGGCAATCATGCCGGGGATCAGGAAGATGAATACCGGCGCGAGTTTCAGATAGGCCGCGAAGATCGTGCCCTGGCGCGCCTGCTTGAGTCCGCGCGCCGACAGCACGCGCTGCACGATGTATTGATCCGTGCACCAGTACCACAGGCCGATGATGGGCGAGCACAGCAGCACCCCCAGCCACGGTGTCTCGCTGGGGTCGAACAGAAATCCCGGGAATCCCTGCGTGGCCTCGGTGGTCGAGAGCGGCCGCCACAGATGCAGGTTGTCGGGGTTGGCCGCGAGCAACGCATCCCAGCCGCCGATTTCGTTCAGGCCCACGACCAGCAACACCGCGGAGCCGGCTAACAACACGGGCACGTGCATGGCCTCGGTCCACAGCACCGACAACATGCCGCCGGCGATCACGAACACGCCGGTGATGATCACGAGGAAGGCGGCCGAGAACCAGAAGAAGTCGACCTCACCGAACAGCGGCAGGTTGATGGTCTCGTAACCGAGAATGGTCTGGATGGCGAAGGCGCCGGCGAAAATCGTCACCGACGCCTTGGTGAGGATGTAGCTCGCCAGGAAGATGCCCGAAAGCAACGTGCGCGTGCCGGGCGTGTAACGCCGCTCGAGGAACTCGGGCGTGGTGAACACATTGGCGCGCAGATAGAAAGGAGCGAACACCCAGCCCAGCATGAGCACCAGCCAGGAGTGCAGCTCCCAGTGCGCAAACGCCATGCCGGAGCTGGCACCGGAACCGGCCAGGCCGATGAGGTGCTCGGCGCCGATGTTGGACGCGAAGATCGATGACCCGATCAGGAACCAGCCGGCGCTGCGGCTGGCGAGGAAGTAGTCCGCGGTGTCCTTTTCTTTCTTCATCGCGGCCCAGACGCAGATGGCGGTGTTGGCGATGAAATACAGTCCGACGACAGCCCAATCCAATGTCCCGAACGAAACCGCGGTACCGGTCATCAGTCTCCCCCGTTTTTGAAGCCGTCGATGTCTACCGACGCTAGGCACTTTGGTCAATAGCAGGGGTGCGCGCCTCGCCTCCAGAATCGCAGCTGAACTCGCCTGCCCGGCGGGCCGCAAGGTGGGGATATGAAACGCGCGCTGGTGATCTGCGGAACCGTCATTGTCACCGTCTTGGCCGGCGAAGCCTCGCTGTACGCCCAGACGCCCGCCCCGGCGCCTGCCGCCGCGCCGGCAGCCAACAACAAGACCCCGCCGTTCAAGAAAGAAGAGCTCGAGGCAATCGTCGCGCCGATCGCGCTCTATCCCGACGCCCTGCTCGCGCAGATCTTCATGGCGTCGACGTATCCGCTGGAAATCGTCGAGGCCGCGCGCTGGTCCAAGGCCCACCCCGAAGTCAAAGGTGATGCCGTCGCCGGGGCCGTGCAAAAGGAGACCTGGGACCCCAGCGTGAAGTCGCTGTGCGCATTCCCGACCGTGCTCGCGAACATGAACGACAAGATCGACTGGACGCAGAAGCTCGGCGACGCCTTCCTGGCCCAGCAGAAGGAAGTCATGCAGGCCGTGCAGATCCTGCGCGGCAAGGCCAAGGAAACCGGCAATCTCAAGAGCACCAAGGAAGTCACCGTCAAGGAAGAACCGGCACCGGCCGGATCACCTGCGCCGCAGACCATCATCATCGAGTCGCCGAATCCGGAAGTGGTCTACGTACCGTCGTACAACCCCACCGTCGTATATGGCGCCTGGTCCTATCCTTATTACCCGCCCTATGCGTACTACCCGCCGGCGTACTACGGCGGCGCGATGTTCTGGTCGTTCACCGCGGGCGTGATCGTCGGCGGCGCCATCTGGGGCAACTGCAACTGGGGCGGCAACGACGTCGACATCGATATCAACCGCCAGAACAATTTCAATCGCAACGAGATCAATACGGGCGATCGCAACCGCAACAGCAACAACAGCGGCAATCGCGCCGGCAACACCAACCGGGCCGGCAACAACAGCGCGGGCACCAAGCAGAGCTGGCAGCACAACTCCGAGCATCGCAAGGGAGTGGGTTACAAGGATTCGGCCACGCAGCAGAAGTACAACCGCGGCAGCAACCAGCAAGCCGCGGCGTCGCGCGAGCAGTATCGCGGTCACGCCGACCAGGGACGACAGCAAATCCAGCGCGAGGGCGTGGGCAACCAGCGCGACATGGCGGGAAATCAGGTCGGCACTCGTGACACGGCCGGATCCCGCAACGCCGGCTCAGCCAGCGCCGGCACCCGCGACCTCGGAGGCTCCGGCGGCACGCGTGACATGGGCGGCTCAAGCCGCAACACCGCAGGCACCTCGAACCGCGACATGGGCGGCAGCTCATCCAGCCGCGATTTCGGTGGCTCGAGCTCGAGTCGTGACTACGGCGGCTCCTCGTCGCGCGGGTCAGGGTCGGGGTCACGCTCGTCCAGCGCCTGGGGCGGTGGCAGCGGCGCGAGCGCGCGCTCGTCCAGCAGCCGCGGCGGCATGTCGCGCGGCGGTGGCGGCGGTCGGCGCCGTTGAACAGGAGGAAATTCTGATGCGCACAAAAGTGTGGATATTGATGATGATCGTCGCGCCATTGGCGCTGGCCGCACCGGCGGATCAGAAGACCTTCAAGACACCCGAGGCCGCGGTGCAGGCGCTGATCAAGGCGGCGCAGGCCAAAGACACGCAGGCATTGCTCGGGCTGCTCGGCCCGCTTGCCAAGCCGATCATCGCTTCCGGTGATCCGGTCGCGGACAAGAACGCGCGCGACAATTTCCTGGCGAACTACAAGGCGAAGAATTCGCTCGACAAGAGCGTGGCGGACAAGGCGACGCTGAACGTGGGCGAAGACGAGTGGCCCTTCCCGATTCCGATCGTGAAGAAGGATGGCACCTGGTATTTCGACAGCGCGGCCGGCGCCGAGGAAATGATCAATCGCAGGGTCGGCGAGAACGAGCTGGCGACCATCCAGTCATGCCTGGCATACGTCGATGCACAGCAGGAGTACTACCTGCGCAACGTGTCGAAGGATCCGATGCAGCACTTCGCAAACAAGTTTGTGAGCTCGCCGGGCAAGAAGGATGGGCTCTTTTGGCCGGCCAAGGCAGACGAGCCGCAAAGCCCGCTCGGTGAGGAATTCGTCGTCGCACGCGCGGAAGGCTACTTCGCATCAGACGCACCCAAGGGCGCGCCGTTTCATGGCTACGTCTACCGCATGCTCACGAGCCAGGGACCCAACGCGCCGGGCGGCGCCTATGACTACATGGTCAACGGTGAATTGTTCGGCGGATTCGGGCTGATCGCCTTCCCCGCCGAGTACGGCAGCTCCGGCGTCATGACCTTCATCGTCAATCAGGACGGTGTCGTGTATTCGCGCGATCTCGGCCCGAACACGCAACGCGTGGCCATGGGCATCGTCGAGTTCAACCCCGACTCGATGTGGACCAAGGAAGACGGCACCGACGCGCTGGCCGGTAATTAATGGAGTCAGGACACTCCATTTGCTAGGAAATCGGGGTCTGACGGACCCCATTTAACGGCGGAGGAGCCTCAAGAGCTCTTCGAGCTCGACGCGCATCTGCTTGACGATCTGCTGGCTCTGGCTGACATCGACGCGGGCCTCTTCGCCGCCGAGCTTGTTGCGCGCACCGCCGATGGTGAAGCCCTGCTCGTACAGCAACGAGCGGATCTGCCGAATGATGATGACGTCCTGGCGCTGGTAGTAGCGGCGATTGCCGCGACGCTTGACCGGCTTGAGCTGCGGGAACTCCTGCTCCCAGTAGCGCAGCACGTGCGGCTTCACGCCGCAGAGGTCGCTGACTTCGCCGATCGTGAAATAACGCTTGCCGGGAATCGCCGGCAATTCGTCATTGTTCTTTGGTTCCAGCATACGCTTCGACTCGCGCCTTCAGTTTCTGACCTGGACGAAACGTCACCACGCGTCGAGCGCTGATCGGAATCTCCTCGCCGGTTTTCGGATTCCGTCCTGGTCGCTGGTTCTTGTCGCGCAAATCGAAATTGCCGAAACCCGAGAGCTTCACTTGTTCTCCGCTGGAAAGTGCATGACGCACTTCCTCAAAGAACAAGTCCACGAGCTCACGCGCTTCGCGTTTGTTGAGACCCAGCTGATTGAACAGCGCCTCAGCCATCTCCGCTTTCGTCAGAGCCATGCTTTTATTCTCGAAATCCTGCGCCCAACGTTGCACTCAGATCGGCACGAATCGCAGCTAACAAACGGTCCGCGTCCTCATCAGCGAGGGTGCGAGAATTGTCCTGAAATATCAAGCCTAAAGCGACGCTTTTTCTTCCGCTTTCTATGCCGGGCCCCCTGAACACGTCGAACACCCGGATGTCACGTAACAGGCTCGACGCGGCGAAGGTTACACGTTCATGTAGCTGTCTTAAAGACACTTTCTCATCGACCACCACTGCGAGGTCGCGGCGGACTCTCGGGAAGCGCGAAATCTCTTCGAAACGCGGCATTTTTGCGGCGAGCGCCGCCGAATACTCCACTTCGAACAAGATGGGGCCATATGTGAAATCAAATTCCTGCACCAATTGTGGGTGCAACTCGCCTATCCAGCCGATCGTCTTGCCGCGGCGCGTGATCCGGGCGCTTCTTCCCGGATGGAGGCACGGCAAGGTATCTGTCACGTACCCGATTTCCTCTGACGCGCCAGTTCGCGAAAACAGGGCATCGAGGTCTTGCTTTACATCAAAGAAATCCACCGGCGTCGCCTTGGCCCCCCACTGTTCGGGTCGCCGCGCGCCAACGGCAATACCGGCCAGCAGATCGGTCTCCACGCCCCCAGCCTCGAAACGCGCGCCGTGCTCGAACAGGCGAATGCGATCCTGCTGGCGTCGCTGGTTCTCCTGCGCCGCCTTGATCAGCCCCGGCCATAGTGAGGCGCGCATGACGGACATTTCGTTTGAAATGGCATTCGCGAGCCGCGGCGTCACGGCGCCGGGCAACAGCTTCTCCTGCAGCGCCGGATCCACGAACGCGTAGGTGATGGCTTCCTGATAACCACGCGTGGCCAGGATCTCCAGCGCCTGCGATTCGACCGGCGCTTCTTCGGGCAGCACGGGCACGCGCTGGTGAGTGGCAGCATCGGCTTCCGGAATGGACTCGAAACCGACCACGCGCGCCAGTTCCTCGATGAGGTCGGCTTCGATGTTGATATCGAAACGATGCGGCGGCGGCGTCACCAGCCAGCCCTCGCCATTCGCGAGGACGCGCATCCCCAGCGCCTCCAGCGTCGCCTTGACCTCGTTGTCGTCAATGATGGTGCCGAGCAGCCGCGTGATGCGCGCGCGGCGCAGCGCGACTTCCAGGCGCTTTGGCAATGCCTTCAAATCCTGCGTGACCTGCGTCGGTCCCGCCTTGCCGCCGGCAATCTCCAGCAACAGCTGGGTCGCGCGCTCCACCGCGCGCTCCTGGTGGATGGGATCCACGCCGCGCTCGAAACGCTGGCCAGCGTCGGTGACCAGGCCATAGCGACGGCCGCGCCCGGCCACGGCCGAGGGCGTGAAGAAAGCCGCTTCGAACAGGATGTCAGTGGTGTCTGGCGTGCAGGAGCTGGCCAGGCCGCCCATGACACCGGCCAGGCCCACCGGCCCGTTGGCATCGGCGATCACCAGCACGTCGGCGCCCAGCGTGATCTCCTTGCCATCGAGCAGCGTGGTCTTTTCTTCGTGCTGCGCCCAGCGCGCCTCGAGCCCGCCCACGAGCTTGCCAAGGTCGTAGGCGTGCATGGGCTGACCCAGCTCGAGCATCACGTACTGGGTAACGTCGACCACCGGGCTGATGGGTCTCAGCCCCACGCGCCGCAGCCGCTCGCGCAGCCACGACGGCGACTGCGCCCGGTTGTCGATGCCGCGGACCACGCGGCTGACCAGCTTCGGACAACCCGCCGGGTGCCTGAGCGTCACCGGAAAAGTTTCGGTGCTGCTCGCGGCAGCGCCCGACGCGGGCCGCGACTCGACGTCCGCGCGGGCCTCACCCGGCCTGCGCGCGCCCTCGCCCGGAACTTCGATCTTGCCGCGCGTCAACGCTGCGACTTCGCGCGCAATGCCCAGCACCGACATGGCATCGCCGCGATTCGGTGTCACGTTGAGCTCGAGGATTTCGTCGTCGAGCTGCAGGTACGCGCGCAGGTCATTGCCCACCGGCGCGTCGGCCGGCAGCTCGAGGATGCCCTCGGAGCCATCGACCAGGCCCAGCTCCTTTGCCGAGCACAACATGCCGAAGGAATCCACGCCGCGCAGCTTGGCAGCGACGATGGCCTTGTCGCCCGGCAGCCTGGCACCCACGGTGGCCAGCGCGGTCTTGAGTCCGACGCGCGCATTGGCGGCGCCGCAGACGATTTGCAGTGCTTCGCCACCGGCGCTGACTTTGCAGACCTGCAGCTTGTCGGCTTGCGGATGGCGCGCGGCTTCGAGAATTTCCGCGACGACCACGCCTCTGAACGGCGGCGCCGCGGTGTCGAGCGCTTCGAGCTCGAAGCCCGACATGGTCAGCCTCGAACCCAGCTCCTTGCCGTTCCAGGGAACGTCGACGAGATTGCGCAGCCACGAAAGCGGGATACGCATCAGCCCGCCTTGAATTGCGCCAGGAAGCGCAGGTCGTTCTCGAAGAACAGGCGCAGGTCGTTCACGCCGTAACGCAGCATGGCGAGGCGATCGATGCCCATGCCGAAGGCGTAGCCGGTGTACTTCTCCGGATCCACGCCGCCGGCCTGCAGCACGCGCGGATGCACCATGCCGCAGCCCGAGATCTCGAGCCAGCCGGTGTGCTTGCAGACGCGGCAGCCCGCGCCGGCGCACAACACGCAGCTCATGTCGACTTCGGCCGAAGGCTCGGTGAAAGGAAAGTACGAGGGCCGCAGCCGCATCTTGAGGTCGCGCTCGAAGAAGGCTTCGAGGAAACCGTGCAGCATGGCCTTCATGTTGGCGAAGGTGATGCCCTCGTCGACCACCAGGCCTTCGACCTGGTGAAACATCGGCGAGTGCGTGACGTCGTGATCGTTGCGATACACGCGCCCCGGCGCGATCACCGCGAAGGGCGGCTTGCCCTCCAGCATGGCGCGGATCTGCACCGGCGAGGTATGCGTGCGCAGCAGCTTGCCGTCGGGGAAGTAGAAGGTGTCGTGCATCGCGCGGGCCGGATGGTCCGCGGGAATGTTCAGCGCCTCGAAGTTGTGGAAGTCGTCTTCGATCTCGGGGCCGGTCTTGATCGTGAACCCGGCCTGGCGGAACAGCTGTTCGATCCGGAGCCGCACCTTGGTGACCGGATGCAGGCCGCCACGCGCCTCGCCGCGACCCGGCAGCGTGACGTCGATGCGTTCTTTCGCGAGCTTTTCCGCGACCGCGCCCTGCTCGAGCTCCAGGCGCTTCTTGTCGATGAAAGCCTGGAATTCCTCGCGCACGCGGTTGAGGCGCGCGCCGGCTTCCTTGCGCTGCTCGGCCGCGAGCTTGCCCAGCTCCTTGAGCTTCTCGGTGAGCCAGCCGCTCTTGCCAAGCGTGCGGACACGCACTTCCTCGAGGGCCCCCGGATCGCGCGCGCTCGAAATCGCGCCGAGAGTTTCCTCCCGGCGCGCATCGAGATCCTTGGGAGCCTCCCCGCTCACGAAGGCCTCCGCTTACGCGGCTTTGTCGAGAGCGGCTTTGGCCTGCTTCGCGATGGCCGCAAAGCCATCCGGCTGATTCACGGCGAGATCGGCGAGCATCTTGCGGTCGATGTCGATCCCGGCCTTCTTGAGGCCGTTGATCAGCCGGCTGTAGCTCAGGTCGAACTCGCGCGCCGCCGCGTTGATGCGCTGGATCCACAGCGCGCGGAAGTCGCGTTTCTTGAGCCGGCGTCCGCGGTACGCATACTGGCCGGCCTTGATGACGGCCTGCTTCGCAGCGCGGAATACCTTGCGACGGGCGTTGTAGTAGCCCTTCGCCTTCTTGAGAATTTTCTTGTGGCGTGCACTGGCAGTGACGCCGCGTTTGACTCGTGCCATTGTGTCAGTCCTCGCTTATTTGGTGTTCGGCAGCAGCTGATCGATACGTCCCGTATCGCTCTTGTGCACGAGCGACGATCCGCCCGAGCGCAGCTGGCGCTTGGTCTTGCGAGGCTTGTGGCCGAGATTGTGGCGGCGGCCGGCCGAATAGGACTTCCATCCCTTCGCCGTTTTGCGAAAACGTTTGGCCGCAGCCCGGTTGGTCTTCAACTTGGGCATAAATCAACTCCGTTGTAGCTACCGCTCACAAGGCAAATCGCTTGCGCGACCTGCCCGCTTGCGGGCGAATCCGCAGACAACTTTCGTTGATCTACGGGTTACTTCTTTTTCTGCGCAAACATCATGACCATCTGCCGGCCTTCCATCAGCGGGTTCTGCTCGATTGCTGCGTGTTCACGCAGATCGTTCACCAGCCTGTCCAGCAGCTTGCGGCCAATCTCTGTATGCGCCATCTCACGGCCGCGGAAACGTAACGTCACCTTGGCCTTATCACCCTCGGTCAGGAAGCGAATGATGTTACGCAGCTTGATCTGGTAATCATTCTCGTCCGTACCGGGACGAAACTTGATCTCTTTTATCTGGATGTTCTTTTGCTTGCGCTTCGCGGCATGTGATTTCTTGTTCTGTTCGAACAGAAATTTGCCGAAGTCCATCACGCGCACCACGGGCGGATCCGCCTGTGGCGACACTTCGACGAGATCGAGCTCCGAGCTCCGCGCAAGATCGAGTGCTTCGAATCTAGTTAGCACCCCGACCTGTCCGCCGTCCGCTCCGATGACTCTCACTTTCGGTGAGGTGATCTCTTCGTTGCGCCTTACGCGCTTGGTTGCAATCGCTATAAATCATCCCTCCAACAACGTGCGGCCGTGGCTCTCGACTTCCACGCGGAGCCGACTAACAAAGTCTTCCGGGGACATCGTGCCGAGATCCTTGCCACTCAAGGTCCGCACAGAAATCTGATTCGCCGCTACTTCCTTGTCGCCCGCCACCAATAAATAGGGGACGCGCTGCAGCGTGTGGGCGCGAATCTTAAAGCCCACCTTTTCGTTGCGCAAGTCGATCTCGGCTCGAATCCCTTGATTTCTAAGTGTTTCCGCAACTTGTTGAACGTAGGCGTCCTGGCGGTCGGTGATGTTCATGACCACGGCCTGGGTTGGGGCCAGCCAGGCCGGCAATTTGCCCGCGTGGTGCTCCAGCAGGATGCCGAAAAAGCGCTCCAGCGAGCCGAAAATCGCCCGGTGCAGCATCACCGGGGTTTGCCGGGTGCTGTGCTCGTCGATATAGGAGGCGCCCAGGCGTCCGGGCAGGTTCAGGTCCACCTGCAGGGTGCCGCATTGCCAGGTGCGGCCGATGGCATCCCGCAGGTGGAACTCGAGCTTGGGCCCGTAAAAGGCGCCCTCACCCGGGTTGTAGTCGCACTCGATTCCCGCTGCCGCGGCCGCCGCCTTGAGGGCCTTTTCCGACTTGTCCCAGATCTCGTCCGAACCGACCCGCTTCGGCGGGCGATCGGCGAACTTGACCGCCACGTCGTCGAAGCCGAAATCCTTGTAGATCGACAGCAGTAGTTGGATGACCTTGACCGACTCCTCGGTGATCTGGTCCTCGGTGATGAAGATGTGCGCATCGTCCTGGTTGAAAGCGCGCACGCGCATCAGGCCGTGCAGCGCCCCCGAGGGCTCGTAGCGATGCACCTTGCCGAACTCGGCGAAGCGGATCGGCAGGTCCTTATATGAGCGGATGCCCTGATTGAAGATCTGGATGTGCCCGGGGCAGTTCATGGGCTTGATGGCGAACACGCGCTCGTCGGGCGTCTTCGTCAGGAACATGTTCTCGCCGAACTTCTCCAGGTGGCCGGACTTCTGCCACAGCGTGGATTCCATGATCTCCGGCGCGTTGACCTCACCGTAGCCGGCGGCGTCCTGCCGGCGCCGCATATAGCCGATCAACTGCTGGAAGATCCGCCAGCCCTTCGGATGCCAGAACACCGCGCCCGGGGCTTCCTCCTGGAAGTGGAACAGGCCCAGGTCCTTGCCGATGCGCCGGTGGTCGCGCTTTTCGGCTTCTTCGAGGCGCGTCAGGTATTCCTTGAGATCCTTGTCGTTGAGCCAGGCGGTGCCGTAGATGCGCTGGAGCATCTCGTTGCGCGAATCGCCGCGCCAGTAGGCGCCGGCCACCTTCATGAGCTTGAAGCTCTTGAGCTTGCCGGTGGACGGCACGTGTGGCCCGCGGCAGAGGTCGAACCAGTCGCCCTGGCCGTAGAGGCCGATGGGCTCATTCGACGGAATGCTGGCGATGATCTGGGCCTTGTACTTCTCACCCATGCTCTCGAACAGCGCCACGGCCGCGTCGCGCTCCATGACGCGGCGTGTGACCTTCAGATCGGCCGCCGCGATCTCCTTCATCTTGGCCTCGAACTTCTCGAGGTCTTCCGGTGTGAAGGGGCGCTCGAACGCGAAGTCGTAGATAGAAGCCGTCTTCGATGACCGGGCCGATCGTGACCTGCGCCTTCGGGTAGATAGCCTGCACCGCCATCGCGAGCAGATGCGCGGTGGAATGGCGGATGACGTCCAATGCCGCCGGATCCTTCTCCGTCACGATGGACAGGCGCGCGTCTTCCTGGATGACGAACGAGGTGTCGACCAGCTTGTCGTTGACACGGCCCGCGAGCGCCGCCTTGGCCAGTCCCGCGCCGATGCTCGCGGCCACTTCGGCCACGGTGACGGGGGCGTCGAATTTTTTCTGGCTGCCGTCGGGCAGCGTGATGACTGGCATATGAGTTTTTTAAAAGCAGATCAAGCGGTTGCGGGGCCGCGCATCTTCCCAAAGCGGTTCCGCAGAATCAATTCCGACAAGGCGGCAGGGGCTTGGCTGATATCGGCATTGCCGCCCGGCGCTTTTACTGCCGGCTATGCCGACGAAAAGACCTTCCAAATCAGCGCGGCCGCTGCGCTTTGCCGTGGTTGGCCTGGGTCACATCGCACAGGCCGCCGTGCTGCCCGCGTTCCGTCACGCCCGCCCCCACGTCGAGCTCGCCGCGCTGGTGTCCGGCACCCGGACCAAGCTGTCGAAGCTGGGGACCCGATATCGCGTGAAGCATCTGGTGTCCTACGCCGATGCCGACAAGCTCTTCGACAGCGGCGTGGTAGACGCGGTGTACGTTGCGACACCCAACACCGAGCACACCGAGTGGGTGGTCCGCGCCGCAGAGGCCGGCCTGCACGTGCTGTGCGAAAAGCCGCTGGCGACCTCGGTCGAGGATTGCGAGCGCATGATCGACGCCTGCGAGCGCAACAACGTCAAGCTGATGACGGCATACCGCCTGCACTTCGAGCGCTGCAACCTGGAAGTCGCGAACCTGGTGCGCAAGAAGCGCATCGGCGAGGCACGCTACTTCGATTCGCAGTTCTCGATGCAGGTGAAGGGCGACAACATCCGCGTCGACGGCGCGCTGGGCGGCGGACCGGAATGGGACATCGGCATCTACTGCCAGAACGCCGCGCGCTATGTGTTTGCCGATGAGCCCACGCAGGTTTGGGCCACGGCCACGAATTCCGGCGATGCACGTTTCAAGGAAGTCCCCGAGACGGTGCACGTCATCCTGAAATTTCCCGGCGAACGCATCGCCAATTTCATCTGCAGTTTCGGCGCGGCCGATCGCTCGCGTTACGAGATCGTCGGCACCAAGGGCAGCATCGTCGTGGATCCGGCGTACGAATATGCCGAAGGCCTGGGCTACGAGCTCACGGTCGGCGAGAAAAAGAAGAAGAAAAAATTCGCCAAGAGCGATCAGTTCGCGCCCGAGCTGGTGTATTTCGCGCAATGCGTGCGGGGCAATCGCACACCCGAGCCTTCGGGCAAGGAAGGCCTCATCGACGTGGCCATCATCGAGGCCATCCACGAATCCATGGCGAGCGGCCAGTGGGTGAAGCTCTCGGATACGCCGCGCAAACAAAATCGTCCAACTCTGCGCCAGGAGATCCGCCGGCCGGCCGTGCCGCGCGAACCGCCCCTGGTGCAGGCGGAGAGCGGTCATAGCTAGTCGCAAGAAGAATGGCAACGGCGGAGCCGAGGGCAAAGGCGACGGCGAGACTCCCCCTTCTACATCAAAGAAGGGCGGGCGTGGCGCGCGCGGACTCTGGAATGGCGCCATCAGCTTCAGCCTGATCCACATCCCCGTGAGCCTGCACACTGCGGCTCGCGCCCACGAGCTCGACCTCAACCTGCTCGACAAGCGCGACTTCGCGCCGGTCGGCTACCAGCGCTACAACAAGTCCACCGGCAAGGTCGTGGACTGGAACGACGTGGTCAAAGGATATGAATATGAGAAGGGCGAATACGTGGTGCTCACGGACGAGGACTTCCGGCGCGCCAACGTCGAAGCGTCTCGGACCATCGACATCCAGACCTTCGTCGATCGCGACGCGATTGCGCCTTACTACTTCGACACGCCCTACTTCCTCGTGCCCGACAAGGCCGGAGAACGCGTCTACGCGTTGCTGCGCGAAGCGCTGGAGCAATCGAAGAAGCTTGCCGTGGCGACGTTCGTGCTGCGCAGCCGACAGCACGTCGCGGCGTTGATGCCGGTCGAAAAGACCATCGTGCTGAACACGCTGCGCTACAGCGAGGAAATCCAGCCGCATCCCGACGTCATCGAGGCAGTGTCGAAGAAGTCCGCCGCCGCCAGCAGCCGCGAACTGACGATGGCGCTGAAGCTCGTGGACGAGATGACCGAAAAGTGGCAGCCGCAGCAGTTCAAGGACACCTACCGCGACGACCTGATGAAGCGCATCGAGCAGAAGGTCAAGTCCGGGCAGACGCATACGCTCACGGAGCCCGAGGCCGAGGCCGGCGAACCGCGGGGCACCGGCGGCAAGGTGGTCGATCTGATGTCGCTGCTGGAGCGCAGCCTGGAACAGCGCGGCAAAGGCGGCAGCGATGGCGCGGCGCGCGCCAGCAAGCGCAAGCACAGCTCCGCGCGCCGCCGCAGCGCCAACGTGCGCGCTGCGCGCCGCGCCTGATGCATGGCCGACGCGGGGCAGCGAGGTAAGGCGCGCCTGAGGCGTTACGCCCAGAAGCGCGATTTCCACAAGACCGCCGAGCCCTCGCACCGCGCGCGCACGCCTTCCGGCAAGAAGGCCAAACAGCTCATCTTCGTGGTGCAGAAGCACGCCGCAAGCCGGCTGCACTGGGATTTCCGGCTCGAATGGAAAGGCACATTGCGCAGCTGGGCGGTGCCCAAGGGCCCGTCGCTGGATCCCGCCGACAAACGCCTGGCGGTCGAAGTCGAGGATCACCCCATTGCCTATGCCAAGTTCGCGGGTGATATCCCGAAGGGGCAATACGGCGGCGGTCACGTCGACATTTGGGACGAAGGCAGCTGGGAGCCGCTCATCGACCCGGAGCGCGCCTTCGGCAAGGGCCATCTCGAATTCCTGCTGCATGGAAAGAAGCTGAGCGGCAAATGGCACCTGGTGCGCACGCGCATGGTGGGCAAGCAGACCCAGTGGCTGCTCATGAAGAGCAACGACGAGGCGGCGCGCATCGGCGCGGACGCCGACGTCATCGATGCGGGTCATGCCGACGATTCCAAGCGAGTCCCGAAGCCCGGACCCGGGAAGCCCGCGAAGCCCGCGGCAAAAAAGGCTGATCCCGCAAAGGCGCCCAAACCGCGCAGCTCGAAGTCTTCAGGCACTCGTGGCAGCTCCGAACCCGCGCTTAGCGAGCGACCCACCGAACGGCGGAATAGAAGGTTCAGCGAGTCAATCCAGCCGCAGCTCGCCACTCTCGTCGACGAGGTGCCCGGCGATGAAGGCTGGGTGTACGAGCTCAAGTACGACGGTGTGCGCCTGCTGTGCCGCTGCGATGGTGAAGACGTGCGCTGCATCTCGCGCAATGGCATCGACTGGACGCACAAGGTGCGACCCATCGTCGAAGCGCTGGCGTCGTTGAAATTATCCGGCGCCTGGGTCGACGGCGAGCTGATCGTCACCGACCCCAACGGCCGCTCGGACTTTTCGCTGCTGCAGCACATCCTCGAGCAGGGGCGTATCGGGGAACTGCAGTACTGCGCGTTCGACCTGCTCTACTGGAACGGCGAAGACCTGCGCGATCTGCCGCTGGGGCAACGCAAGACCCGGCTCGAAGCGGCCTTCGCCAAACTACCCGCCAACGGTCCACTGCGCCTCTCCGACCAGATTCACAGCGACAGCGCGCAGCTGCTGGCCCGCATCTGCAACCAGCACCTCGAAGGCTTGATCGCCAAGAAGGTCGATTCGACCTACTCGGGCGGCCGCTCCGAGAACTGGCTCAAGATCAAGTGCACGCGCGAGCAGGAATTCGTGGTAGGCGGCGCCGCCTACCTGCCCGGCCGTGGCACGGGTACGTTTTCGTCGCTGCTGGTGGGTGTACGCGCCGGCAAGGGGAAACTGCGCTATGTAGGGCGCGTGGGCGGCGGCTTCAGCGCCGGCGAGCGCGCCGAGTGGCATGCACGCGCGAAGAAGCTGGAGCTCAAGGCCAGCCCCTTCGAAAACCTGCCCGACAAGCGCTCGGGTGAGAACTGGCACTGGATGAAGCCGGATCTCGTGATCCAGGTGGCCTTCCAGGATTGGACCCAGGGCGGCATCCTGCGCCAGCCGCGATATGTGGGCTTGCGCCAGGACCGCGATCCCAAGACCGTCGTGCGCGAGGAACCGGCGCACACCGAGGACGTCGTGAAAAGTGGTGTCAGGCAGGGAAAATCGGGAAAACGCGTCGGCACGACGAAAGCGCCGGCGCGCAGCGCCGCGCGCGCGAAGGACGAGACACAGGTGGCCGGCGCACGCCTCACCCATCCCGACCGCGTGCTGTTTCCGCACGACGGCGTCACCAAGCTGGAGCTGGCCGAATACTTCGCCGCCGTCGGCGAAGCCGCGATGCCGCATTACAAGGACCGGCCACTGTCCATCCTGCGCAACACGCACGGCTCGAAACCATTCTTCCAGAAGCACTTCCTCGAACAGTCGGGCGCGGGCCTGCGCGTCGTGCAGATTCCGAATGCCGACAAGGACCCCGACTTCGTGGTCTGCGATTCGCCCGAGGGGCTGCTGCACCTCGCGCAGGTGGGCGCGGTCGAGCTGCACAGCTGGGGCGCCGTGATGCCGAAGCCCACGCACGCCGATCGCCTCACCTTCGATCTCGATCCGGGCGCCGATCTGCCCTATCCACCGCTGCGCGACGCCGCGCTGGCCGTGCGCAAGCTGATGAAGGAGCTGGGACTCGAAAGCTGGGTCAAGACCACCGGCGGCAAGGGATTGCACGTGGTGATTCCGCTCACCAGGCCCCTGCCCGATTGGGACACCGCCAAGGACTTCGCGCGCAACGTCACGCTGTTCATGGAGCGGCTCGCGCCGACCATGTTCACGTCCAAGACCGGCGAGCGAAATCGCAAGAAGAAGATCTTCGTCGACTATCTGCGCAATGGATTCGGCGCCACGGCGGTGGCCGCGTTTTCACCGCGCTGGCGACCCGGCGTCGGCGTGTCGACGCCGGTGGCCTGGGATGAAATCGACCAGGACATCCGCGGCACGCATTTCGATCTGCACAACGTGCCGGACCGCATCGCCAAACAGCGCAAGGACCCCTGGAAAGGTTATTGGGAAGCCGAACAGGCGCTGACCAAGGCGATGATCAAGGAGATGGCGAAGAAGTAATGGGGTCAGACCCCATTTGCTAGGAAATGGGGTCTGACCCCATTTCAGTTCAGCTCGCCGATGTCCGGCACGCCCTCGTCGCTGCGTCCCTTGACTGACGCCGCGGCGCGCCTCCTCGGCCAGCCGGCAATAGATGGCCCGCAGCCGCTCGAGGTCGCGTTCGTCCAGCTCCTCGAGGTCCAGCAGCACATTGTGTGCACCTGGCGTTATGCGCAGCAATTCGTCGAGTTTCACGTGTACGGCTACGGCATCGCGGTTCTGCGTGCTCTGGATCAGGAAGACCATCAGGAATGTCACGATGGTCGTGCCGGTGTTGATCACCAGCTGCCAGGTATCGCTCCAGCGAAAGATAGGCCCGGTCACCGCCCACACGATGACCACCGTCAGCGCCAGCGCGAACGAAACCGGATGTCCGGTCCAGTGTGCCGTGAGCTTCGAAAAGCGCGTGAACGCGGAAGTGGATTTTCCAGGGGTCATGAGGTCACCTCGCTACTTCTCGATGCGGTACTCCACGCCAGCGCGCGTCTCCTGCGTGCCACGCTGCACCTTCACGCCGATGTCTTCCGACAGCTTGTAGCGCAGTGCGATGACCTCGCCCGGCTCGAACAGGCCGACGCCGTAACTCAGATACAGCCGTGGAGAGAGATACTCGCCGACCGTCAGGGCCGAACCGCCGATCATCTCGTTTTCCTCGACACCGGCTTCGTCGAGCCCCAGCCGCTGGCCGATACGTTTCGCGACCAGGCCGCCGGCCGCGCCCTCGAGCGACTGCGTCGCGGAGGCCAGCGCATCCTGCGAACTGCCACTGGCGCTGCCGATCTCGTTGAGCGACCGGCCGGTCACCAGGTACGAGAGCGCATCGGCCTCGCCGACGTTGGGATCCGAGATCACCGTGACCACCGGCCGCTGCGCCGAGCCGGCAATGCGCAGGCCGGTAGATAGATTGTCGTCGATCTCGCGCATGGCCACGATGGACAGCCGCGGATTGTCCAGCGGCGTTCCGGCAAACAGCAGCCGACCGTCCTTGATGGTGAGATCCTGGCCATAGGCCTTGTACCGTCCTGCCACCGTGAGCTGCCCCGAGCCGGTGGTGGGCACGCCCGGCGACTCGCGCACCAGCAGCTGCCCGGTGACCGTGGCGTCGAGGCCATACCCGGTGATTGCAATCTTGTCGCCGAGCTTGACGTTGACCGCCGCGGACAGCGGCAACGCCGCGTCCTTCGATGCGCTCGCGACCTCTTTGCCGTCGCGAACCACCACCACATCGGGCGACACGCCCGGCGCCTCGGCGCCCTGCGGCAGCTTCTGCAGGTTGATGTCGGCCACGGGAATCGTGACATCGCCCTTGAGTTGATAGCCTTTTTGATCGCCGGTCAGCGCCAGGTCCGGCGTGACGATCACTTTCGCGGCCGGGATGTCGGCCGCGAGGAAGTCCTGGCCGCCGATGCGCACGTCCACCACGCCGCGTTCGCTCATCGCTCCCTGGAATTCCAGCTGGCCTTTTCCGGACTTCACATGTCCGGCCAGCTTGAAGCCGCCGCCGCGCGCAGCTTCGGCATGCGCCTCGCCTTCCCGCAGTTCGATACCGAGCTGGCCGAGGTCGGCCTGCAGCCTGGTGGCGTCGACGTTGCCGGTCAACTCGGGCGCGGCGATCGTGCCACCGACCTGGATCTTCGCGTCCACCGCGCCATCCACATTGGCCACGGTGGGCACAAAAGCCGCGAACGGCGCCAGCGTCGGCATGGCGGCGGTCACCTCACCGCGAACCGCAGGCGCCTGCGCCGTGAGATTGCTCAGGTTGAAGCTGCCCGCGATCCGGCCGCCGTGATCCAGCGCGGCATTCACACGCACATCGGCACGCGTGCCTTCGAGATTGGCTTCGAGCACGAGATTCTCGTAGAGCAGGAAGGTGTGCTGGCCCAGCGCCGATTCGCCGGCTTCCTCATCGAGCATCACCAGCCGTGCCGACGGCGATGCGATGCGCGCGTCGCCGAACCACTGGCCATCCGCCGCACGACGCACCTTGCCGGCACCGCTCAGCTCACCGCGCAGCTGGCCCGGCATGGCCTCCGGAGCCAGCGCGTTGGCCAGCGCCAGCGACAGGTGTTCGATCCGGTAACTGGCGTCGAGCGCGCCGCTTTGCTGCAGGTTCGCCGCCAGGCACAGCGAGTTTTCGTCGCTGGTGAAGCAACTCTCGGAAATGCTGAAAGCGCCCGCGTCGTACACCACACGCGCCGGCGATCGCAACGCCAGGCCCGGCATGTCGGGCGCATCCAGTTTCAATTGCGACAGCTCGCCGCTCCAGCCGGTTTTCGTGAGGCCGCCGGCGGCCGCCAGGGAGGCATTGAGCTTGTCGCCGCGCGCTTCGAGCGTGGCGCGATGCTTCGCCTGGTTTCCCGAACCCGTGATGCGCGCACTCTTGAATTGAAAGCCCGCCACGTCGATGTCACGCGCGTTGATTTCAACGCGGCCATTGGGATCGAGCGGCGTATCGACCTTGGCCACGACGTGGATTTCGCGCACCCGGGCACTGCTGGTGCTTTCTCCGTCCGCGGGCGCAAGTCCGATCTTCTTGCCGTCCGCGGCACCCTCGATGGTCAGCTTCGGCCACACGCCCCGTACCGTGAACTGGCCGGTCAAACTACCCGTGGTATCCGGCACCCAGTCGTTGAGCGACGCGACGGCCAGCTCCACCGTGGCGTCGATGCGCGACTCATGCTTGCCGCGTACGGCGACGCGACTCTTGCCCGAGCTCAGCGACAGATCGCCGGCCAGCAGCGAAGGCGCGGCAAAATCGATGTTCCCCTTGCCGGCCAGCGGCCGGCCGCGCAGGTTTCCGGACAAGGTCTTCAACTCGAGGTTGCCGCGCGGCCCGGCTTCCGCAAGCTGGCCCCGCGTCAGAAATTCGAGGTCCACCTTGCCATCCCAGCCCGCGAGCAATGCGCCTGGATTGAAGTCGTCGGCACTGGCGTGCAAGTTCCAGCCGATATCGGGCTTGAAGTCCACGAGACCCTGCAAGGCCAACCGGCCGGCCCGTTGCTGCAGCGCGAGATTGTGCAGCGTGGCGTGCTGCGGAGTGCCGTGGAGCTGGACGGCCACGCGCGTCGGATCGCCCGGCGGCCCGACGTCGAAATTGCCTGCAACCCGGTATTGCTCGGGTGTGCCCTTGAAGTGCAGCTCCCCCTGGCTCTCGAGCACACGGCCGGCGAGCTTTTCCGGAATGACGACGTCTTTCCACTGCGCGTCCAGCTGCCCGCGCAGAGTCTGGCCCTGTGGCATCACGCGTCCAGTCACGGAAAGGCGGCCCTCGATGTCGCCGGGCAACAGCGACAGGCGTTCGATGGTCAACGCGTCGCGGCTCCAGTGCGCGGCCACGCCTAACTGTTTCACACTCACCAGCTGCTCGCGACCGTCCATGACGCGCCCATCCTCGAGCGCGAAGTCGCGCACCACCACCTCGAGGGGCGGCTCAACCCACAACGGCTTCTCGGGCTCGTCGGGCTTTTCCTGCTCCGGCAGCGTGAGTACCAGGCCGCGCACCGTGGCACGTTCGATGCGCAGTACCCGCGAGAACAGCATGGAGAGAGTGGGATCCACGCTCATGTGAGCGATGCGCACCTTGGCGGTGTAGGCATCTCCTTCGAAACGGAAGTCGCTGATCTCGAGTTTGCCGGCGATGGTTCCGTCGATGCGCGCGTACCGCACCTGCGGCGCGAAGCGCTGCGTGGCGGTGTCCGCAATCCAGCGGGCGCCCGAATTCGTGAACAGCAACCACGCGACAAGGCCGACGGCCATGAGCACCGCGAGCATCAGCACGGCTCCTGTCCAGGCGACGATCTTGCGGCCGCGGGTCATAGGTCGGGCCCCAGCAGCACGTGCACGCGCAAGGATTTCTCGAGTTGCGTTTCCACCGGCATGGCCAGGTCGACGCGAATCGGGCCCAGTGGCGAACGCCAGCGCACACCCACGCCCACCGAGGCGTTGAGGTTGAACTCGTCGGTGAAGGCATCGCCGGCGTCGGAGAAGATCGCCGCGCCCCAGGAATCGTTGAAGTAATACTCGTACTCGACGCTGCCCAGTGCGAGGTACTTGCCGCCGATGATGTTGCCGGCGGCACTGGTCTCGCCGATGGCTTGATAGTCGAAGCCGCGAATCGAGCGGTCACCGCCGGCGTAGAAGCGTAGATCCGGCGGCAAGGCATCGAAATTGCCCACGGCCATGGCGGCGGCCTCGGCACGGAATTTGAAGCGGCCGCGCTCGCCCTGGGGTAACAGCCAGGTGAGCCGGCTCCAGCCTTGCGCGATGTCCGTGTCGGAGACGATGGCTTCGCTGGCCGCCCGCACCCCGAACTCGAGCACGTAGCCGCGGCGCGGCGCAATGCGATCGTTGACGCGGCGGCGGGTCAGCGTGCCCTCGGCAAACAACAATTCCGATTCGCCGAATTCGAGATTGTCCTCGTCCTGCCCGATCTCGAAGTCGCCGCGGAAATATTTCACGCCGAGGGTGCGCGTGAAACCATGCCAGCGTTTTTCCGAGCGCGTGGCCGCCAGCTGGAAATTGCGCGAGCGGCTGGTGTCGGTGGTCTCGTCGCGATAGGCGGCACCGAAATCGTAGGAACGGTCTTCGCGTCCGGGACGCGGAATCTGGTAGTGGGTCGAAAATTCCTGCAGGCGCTGCGAGTACTCGAGCTGCACGTCCGCCTTGTGGCCCTTCTTGTTGAGCCAGCGGCGCTCGGCGCCCACGCGCACGCCGGCGCCGAAATCCGTGCTGTAGTACACCTCGCCGGAATACACCGTGCGTTCATCACGATTGAGCAGCACGTCGATGGGCACGGTGCCTTCTTTCTTCTCGTCCAGCGCCGGCTGCACCGACACCAGCTCGAAGTAGTCCGCATCCACCAGGCGCTGCTGCAGGTTGAGCACCTGCTCCGAGTTGAAGTAGGCGTCCTCGCGCCAGGTGACGAACTGCTGCAGGAATTTGTCCGGAAACGGCGCGTCTCCCGAGAAGCGCACCGGGCCGAATTTGTAGCGCGGCCCGCTGTCCCAGACCAGGCTGATATCGGCTGACTCCTCTTCGGGTTTCACCGTGACCCGGCGCTGCGCGTACTTGGCATCGAGAAATCCCGAGCCGCGCAGTGAAGAGTCGATGACCTGCTTGCTGGCCTCGTACGTGGCGTGATCCAGCCGGTCGCCCACCTTGGGCGCAAAGCCCGCCACCGCTTCGGCCACGCGGCGCTGTTGTTTGCCCTCGCCGCGCACTTCGACATTTTCTTCGCGCACGATGGCCGGCTTGCCCGGCGTCACGACGAATCTCGCCTTCCAGCCGCTGTTGGCGTCTCCGGTGAGTTTCTTGTCGATCTCGACGTCGTAGAAGCCGAAGGGCTCGAGTGCCTGGCGGATCTGTTCGTCCGCGTTCTTGAACGAGGCGCGCAGCTCGGCGGGTGAGATGTCGCGTTTGCCGTAGTCGGCGAGCCGCAGCCGCGAGCGCGTGGCCTCGCTCATCTCTTCGTTGAGACCCTCGAGCTCGATGGAGACGCTGGCCGCGTGCGTGCCAGCCGCGATCAGCAGCAGCGCAGCGCTCAGTGCCAGTGAACGTGCCGTCGGGCGCACATCTAGAAAATGGCTTTGAGCAACAGGATGACCACGACCAGGCCGATCAAAAAGATGATGCCGATCGTGCTGCCCGAGGAACTTGAACATGCGGCGAGAATCGCCGCAGCGCGGAAAACGGTCTGTAAGGGAATTGGTAGTCGCGAGTGGGATCGAACCACCGACCACCTCCATGTCAAGGAGGTGCTCTACCACTGAGCTACGCGACTATCGTAGGAGGGCGCGAAAGATACATCACGGTGCCGGGTGAGGAAAGTGGGGAATGCGGCTGACGGCCCGCGAGAGCCCACTTTTCAAGTATTTTGCGACTCAGGTGGGCTGGCCGCAATGGCGAGCATGGCGCAAGGTGGCCCGATCGCGTCCCCGGGCTCGCGCCACTGCCAATCAGGTCGCTGTTCCACGGCTCGTTGCCTGCCGGCAATCCATATTCGCAGATGCGTTCGACGTGAGAAGCTCGCCGGCACCATGAACGTCACCTATCGCGCCCTCTGGCGCTGGCATTTTCACGCCGGGATGTTCTGCATCCCGTTCGTGATCGTGCTGGCGCTGACCGGGTCCATCTACCTGTTCAAGCCGCAGATCGACGCCCTCGCCGATCGTGACGTAGATTCACTGAGCATCGGCGGCGGCCGCGCCACGGGCGAGGCGCAGATCGCCGCGGCCATTGCCTCGCAGCCTGGCTCGAAACTGTTCGTTTACGAGATCCCACGCGAACCGGACGACGCCGTGCGCGTGCATCTCTATTCCCCGGATGGCACCGGCCGCATCGTGTACGTGCATCCGGAGACGCTGGCGATTCTCAAAGCCGTCTCGCACACCGAGCGCCTCACGGAAATCGTGAAGACCATCCATGGTGAGCTGCTTGCCGGACGCACGGGATCCATCCTGGTGGAGCTGGCCGCGAGTTGGGCTCTCATCATGCTCGTCACCGGACTGTACCTCTGGTGGCCGCGCGACAACCGCGGCCTCGGCGGCCTGCTCTATCCACGGTTGAGCGAAGGCCGCCGTGTGTTCTGGCGCGACCTGCACGCGGTGACCGGAATCTGGATTTCGACGCTGGCGCTGTTCCTGCTCGTCACCGCGCTGCCATGGACTCCGATCTGGGGCGCGGGATTCAAGGAGCTGCGCACCCTGGGCGCCCCCACGCTGAAACAGGATTGGAGCGCCGGCCGGTCGGCGGAGCATGCCGAACACCTGCGCGAGCTGAGCGCGCGCGAGATTGCCACGCCACTGTCGCTCGACGAAGTCGTGCAACGCGTGAATGCCCTGCGAATCGATCCGCCGGTGCGAGTCTATCTACCCTCGGAACGCCAGCCCTTCTGGCGTGTCCGCAGCGAAACCCAGAACCGCCCGCGCGTACGTGAGCTCGAGCTGGATCCGCTCAACGGAGAAGTGCTGCGCGACCAGCGCTTCGGCTCGAAGCCGCTGGTCGACCGCGTCATCGGCATCGGCGTGGCGGCACACGAGGGGCAATTGTTTGGCGCCGCCAACCAGGCGCTGGGATTGCTGACCGCCGTCGGCCTGCTCACGCTGTGCGTCTCGGCCATCGTGATGTGGTGGCGACGAAGGCCCGGCGGAAAGCTCGGAATTCCGGCGCCTCGGGTCGCCGAGTTCCGCATCGGCTGGACACTGGGCGCGACGATCGCATTGGTCGGCATCCTGCTGCCGCTGTTCGGCGCGTCGGTGCTGATCCTCTGCCTGATAAATGGGGTCAGACCCCATTTGCTAGCCATTCTTCGAAAGACATGGGGGGTCTGACCCCATTACGCCATCGCTTTCTCGAGCGTCGCGTAGTCCACCGGCTTCGAGAGATGCGCGTGGAAGCCAGCCGCGGCGGCAAGCTGCTTGTCCTTCACTTCGCCATAGCCGCTGATGGCGATCAGCCGGCCCTTGAAACCGCTGGCGATGAGTCGTCGCGCGGCCTCGTAGCCATTCATCTGCGGCAGTCCGATATCGAGCAGCACCACGTCGGGCGGCGAGGCCTGGACGGTGCCGATTCCTTCCTCGGCGCTGTATGCCGTGACCACCTCGTGCCCGTCCAGGCGCAACAGCACGGCCATGGAATCGGCCGCATCGCGATTGTCATCGATGATGAGCACGCGCTTTTGCATGACGACGGTGCGCGGCTCTGAAGACGGAAGCTCCGCCGCATGCTCGGCCAGCGGCAGACGGATGGTGAATGTCGCGCCGCGAGCCGGACCGTCGCTGGCCGCCTCGATCTCCCCGTCGTGCAACTGCACCAGCTTTCTGGACACCGAAAGCCCGATGCCCAATCCACCCTGTGAGCGATCCAGGCCACGCTCACCTTGCGCAAACAGGTCGAACACATGCGGCAGAAAGTCGGCCGCGATGCCGGCACCGTCGTCGCGCACGGTGAGGACCGCCTTGTTCCCATCGCGCCAGGTGCGCACGAAGATCTCGGTGCCGGGCTCGCTGTACTTGGCCGCATTGCTCAACAGGTTGCCGATGCATTGCGCGATGCGCACGCGATCGGCATACACGGACAGGGGCTGCTCGTGATCCACGCGCACTTTCTGTTGCTTCGCGCGGATCAGCGGCTCGCTGCTTTCGCAGGCGACGGCGACACAATCCGTCAGCGCCACGACTTCGCGCTGCAGCTCGATCCGCCCCTGGGTGATGCGTGCCACGTCGAGCAGGTCATCGAGCATGCGCGACAGGTGCGACGCCTGCCGCTGCACGATTCCCACCAGCGCGTGCTGCCGCTCGTCGCGACTCAACATGCGCGCCAGCGCCTCGGCCACGCTCAGGATCGGTGCCACGGGATTGCGCAGCTCGTGCGCCAGCATGGCCAGGAACTCGTCCTTGCGCCGGTCGGCCGCGCGCAATTTCTCGTCGGCCAGGCGACGCTCGGTGATGTCGACCACCACCGCCATGGAGGTCTTGGGCCGGTCCTCGTCGTCCTTGACGATGCTGCCGAACAGCCGCACCCAGACGATGTCGCCGTCCTTGCGGAGGTAACGCTTCTCGACGGTGTACCTGGATGCCTCACCGGATACCACGCGCCGCGCATTGCTCATGTCCAACTCGAGATCTTCGGGATGCGTGATCTGCTGCCAGGTCATCTGCTGCAGCTCCTCGGCGCTGTAGCCGACGATTTCGCAGAAGCCGGGATTCACGTAGAGAAACGCCCCGTCGAGCGAGTTGCGCGCCACGCCCACCTTGGCGTTCTCCACCAGCGCCTTGAAAACCCGCTCACTGTCGCGCAGCGCCGCCTCGGTGCGTTTGTGGAAGCTGCTGTCGCGCGTCAGCTCCTCGGCCAGTTGGGAACGCGCCAACGCAAGATCGGTATTGAGCCGCTTCAACTCCGCGCGTCGCTGGTGCAGCTCGACCAGCACCGCCACCTTGCTGCGCAGGATCTCCGGCACCACGGGAACGGCGATGTAGTCGATGGCGCCGACCTCGTAACCTCGCAGGATGTCCGAGTGCCCCACGTTGACGCCGGTCACGAAGATGATGGGCATGCGCTCGAGGCGCGGATGCTGCCGCATCAACCGCGCCACCTCGAAGCCGTCGATGTCGGGCATCTGCACGTCCAGCAGGATCACGGCGAAATCCTGCGCCAGCAGTTTTTCGAGGGCCTCCGCGCCGGAGTTCGCGCGCACGCAGTTCACCTCGAGCCCCGCGAGGATGGCTTCGTAGGTGAGCAGCCGCGCCGGCTTGTCGTCCACCAGCAGGATGCTGGCGCGCGCAATGACGGGCAGCACACCCTCGCGGGTCGCGACGTTGGAGCCGGATGTTAGGAGCAGGTCGTTCATCGTGACTGTGCAGCGTGGGTAACGTAAGGTAATGCTCCGGGTTCAGCCGCGAAACGGGCGCGACAGATATAAAAACCGAATTTGCGATATGTATCGCCGCGTAAGAGCCTTCTGACGGGCGAAACAGAATCGGCTGACTGGGCACACGCCGTTTGAGAGATATCAGGGGGAAGTCATGAGAATTCAGTCATTCAGATTCTTATTGTTAGGCCTGGCTTGCGCGTGGTGCCCGGTGGCCGGCGCGGCCGATGCCGCGGCGAGCCTGCGCGGCGGCGCAACACTCATGCCGGTCAAGGTGTACACGCTCGAAGACGACCGCAAGGTGCTCGCGGCTTTCGAAGGGCTGCGCGTCGCCGACGTCTCGGATGGCATGGATTTCGTGGGGCTGCAGGACATCGGCCTCGTGAATCCCGAGATCCATCCCCTGTGGAAGGACACGGCCAACTACACGCATCGCATCATCGGCATCGCCGTCACCGTGCGCTACGTGCCCACGCAGCAGCCGCCGGCGGGCCGGCGCTCCGAGGCCGAATTCGACAAGTGGGTGGGCGATTTCTACAACCAGCGCTCGCCCGAACCCTTCGTGCCGCTGCTGCGCGCCGGCAGCGTGGTGGTGATCGAAGAGGCGCCCGAGACCGACGTGGGCTCCATCGGCTCAAACAACATCATGAACTGGAAGCTGCATGGCGCCGTCGGCGTCATCACCAGCAATACCTGCCGCGACACCGACGAGATCATCACCCAGAAGGTGCCGCTGTATCTCAAGCACGTGGGCCGCGGCATCCGCCCCGGGCGCAATGAAGTGGAGTCGGTGAACCGGCCCATCGTGCTCGGCGGCGTGCTGGTCATGCCCGGCGACGTGGTCGTGGCCGATGGCGACGGCGTCATCGTGGTGCCGCGCGCCGTGGCGCTCGAGGTGGCCGCCTATGCGCACAAGGTCATCGACGGCGACAAGAACGCGCGCCGCGACCTGTACAAGAAACTGGGGCTGCCCGAGGATAAATCCACCCGCTGACGCCGCGAGCTGCGCTGTGCCTCGCGGCACCGGCGTGCCGGACATGATGCTGGCAGCTCTTCCGGCCGCGCCGAGGTCGCGATCAATGCCCCCAGCGCCGCCAACGCGACGAATCCCCAGAACCTGACCCACCACTTGTTCACGCAGCCTCCCCATTGAAGCCGCGGAATCTCGCGCACGCGCTTCACAGCGTGCAAGTAGTTTGGCGCCGCCTGGTGCGCAGCAATTTCGCTTGCTGCGCCCTAACCTGCGGCCGTCACTCGGGATCCTTCAATTGTGATCAATTATGGCGTTCTCTCCGGCATGCACGGCGGAGCGATCTTGACGATGGTCTTCACCCCGGCGATGCGTGCATCGTTGTAGCTGTCGATGACGCGAAGTCCGCGGTACACCAGCACCGGGTTCGCGGCGAGGCCTTCCATGATGTCCGGCTGCGGTGTGGGCGTGCAGGCCGCGGGGTTCGGCGTCAGAGAAACCAGGCCATACTTGTCGACGTCGCCATACAGGCCGATGACCGCGACATCATGGGCCGTCTTCTGCAGCAGTACGCCGTACTCCTCCGGGTTGGTCTCCGGCGGCATCCACCAGCCACCTGCCACGGTTGCGCACCCGGCGCCCGCCGCGAATATCAATACACCGCGAATGATCGAAGATTTCATGTGCTCTCCCTTTGTTGTTGTCTGGCGCCGCTGCGCAGCGCCGCGTTACGAATGAGGTATGGATGCTGCTCGGGCAATTGCTCGAGCAACGCGTCGCGCGCCACGACGTGATAGTGGCGCGCCGCTTCCGGATGTCCGGCCCGTTGTTCGGCCACGCCGAGCAGGTCGAAGGTCAGGCCACGTTCGACCGGCGAGCCCTTGACACGGCCGTACTGAGTTTCGAGATCCGCCAGCGCCTCGAGCGCGTCGCCATCGCGCCGCAAGTTGATCAGGATCTCCGCGCGCTGTCGCTTGGCGCGCAACACCTCGGTGCCGTCGGGCGCACGGCCCGCATCGAGAAGCCCGAGAATGACCGTGTCGATCTGTGCCAGGGCCTCGGTGTGCCGGCCCGAGATGTCCAGCGCGCGCGCCAGCACCTGGCGCGCGAAAGCCAGCGCGGCGGATTTTTCGTCCTGCGGCGCGGCGGACACCGCGGCCAGCGCGGTCTGCAATGCATTCGCGGAATCTCCGAGCTCCACGTATGCGTTGCCGAGGATGCGCAGCTGCAGTCCGCGCTCGCTGGCGGACAGATCGTGCGTGGCGAGCGCCAGCAGCCGGTCGCGGGCCGCCGCGTAGCGGCCGAGGTCGTAGTCGACCAGCGCCATGGTGCGTTCGAGCTCGGCGCGGTCCGCGGCGCGCAGCCGCAATCCTTCCGCAGCCTGCACGGCGCGTCGCATGGCTTGGTCGGCGTCGAGCAGGTGGCCCGCGTTGCGGGCGATGATCGCCACGCTCATGTACGCCATGGCGGTTTCCGCGTGTGCCGGTCCAAAGGCGAACTCGGTATCCGCGGCGCTGCGCTGCAAGTCCGCCAGCGCCTGATCCTTGTCACCGGCATTGGAGGCCAGTTCACCGAGAATATTGCCGGCGTAGGCCCGCGCTTTGGCGCAGTCAGCGTCTTTTCGGGCGCAGGCACTACGCGCCTGCGTGGCCAGCGCCTGCACGCGTGGCGCATCGCCGCCGTTGCGCATCAACGCCTGCGCCAGGAAGGCGCGCGCCTTGTTGAGCGCGGCATCGTCGGCGCGCGCGTGCCGCGTCAGTGTCGCCACCGACTCCTCGAGCGACGAAATCGCCGAGTCCCGCGCGCCCAGCCGCAGGTACATTCGGCCCAGCTCACCTAACAACTCGCCCTGCAGCTGCGGCTGATCGCCGAAGTCATTGCGCGCCCGGGCGACCGCGCCGTCGACCATTTGCCGCCCGGTGACCTCGCCTACCTGTCCTTCCGCGGCCTCGGCTTCATCCACCAGGTTGAACATGAAGTCGCGTACCGTGGCCGTGCGCTCAGCATGCGCCCGCGATTCACGATACTGTCCCCAGGCGACGACGCTGGCGGCGAACACCAGCACCCCGCCCACGGCCGCAACCCCGCTCGCGAGCTGGTGCCGCGCCAATGCAAGCCGCAGCGCGTACCAGAACGAAGGACGGCGGGCCGCGATGGGTTTGCGATCGAGGAAACGTCCGATGTCGTCGGCCAGGTGCGCCACCGATCCGTAGCGCTCGTCCGGCGCGATGCGCAGCGCCTTGCTCACGATGGTTTCGAGGTCGTCGCGCAGATCGCCGCGCAAGCGTGCCGCGGTCGGCTGCGAGCGCGCCAGCGCGGCGCCATCGTCCAGGGCCGCCTGGCTCAGGCGCGGCAGGGATCCGCGGTTCATGGCGGTCAACACTTCGACCAGCGTGGCGCGGGTGCCGGCGCCGCGATACGGCAATCCGCCGGTCAGCAGCTCGAACAGCACCACGCCCAACGAATACACATCGGTGAGCGTTGAAATGGTCGCGCTGTGCAGCTGTTCCGGCGCGGCGTACAGCGGTGTCATGGCCACGCCCACCGCCTGCGTCAACGGCGCCGCGCCCTCGTTCTCGCCCAGTAGTTTGGCGATGCCGAAGTCGAGCAGCTTCACCTGCCCTTCTTCGTCCACGAGGATGTTCGAAGGTTTGAGGTCGCGGTGCACGACCAGGTGCTTGTGCGCATGCTCGACCGCGGCCAGTACCTGCAGGAACAGCCGCAGGCGCGCGCGCACGTCCAGCCGGCGCGCATCGCAATGCGCGGTGAGCGGCGTGCCGTCGATGTATTCGAGCACGATGAACGGCTGACCCGAGGGCAGCACACCGGCGTCGTACAGCCGTGCGACGTGGGGATGCGCGAGGCTCGCCAACGCATCGCGCTCGCGCGTGAAGCGCTGCATGTCGCCCGTGCCCTGCAGCATGAACATGGGCATCTTGAGGGCCACGCTGCGCTTCACCGCGCCGTCGGCGCGCTCGGCCAGCCATACGACGGACATGCCACCGCGGCCCAGCTCGCGGATCAGCCGGTACCCGGCGAGCACGTCGCCGGTCTGCAAGGTGCGGGTGGCATCGGCGAGGCGCGCGATCTCTTCGAGGACCGGCGCGCCGATGACGTGCGATTGTTCGGGCGCCAGCGCCGACGCCAGCAGCCGCTGCAGGCGCGCGTGCAGTTGCGGATTGCGCGTGGCCAGCGCGTCGAGCGAAGCGGCGCGATCCTGCTCATCGGCCGCCAGCAGCCGGTCGAGCCAGTCGAGCGCCTCGGCATCGCTCACGGCAGTACCCCGAGCGCCTCGTGTAGATAGGCCTTGGCGCGCTGCCAGTCGCGCTTCACCGTCGGCTCGGAGATTCCCAAGGCCGCGGCGATCTCGCTCACCTCGAGCCCCATGATCACGCGCATTTCGGCGACGCGCATGAGCCGTCCATCCACGTTGCCAAGCCGGGTGAGTGCATCGTCGAGCGCCACCAGCTGCTCCGGTGTTCCACTGAGATCCGGAACGTCGGCGCCCAGTGTCAGCGGCATCAGCTCGGCCGAACGTTTCTGCGCCATCCGCTCGCGCGCCATGTCGACCAGCAGCGAGCGCATGGCACGGCTGGCATACGCCATGAAAGCGCCGGGGGTGGGAAAATTGAGGTCCTGCCGGTCGCGCAGGTTCAGGTACAGCTCGTGCGCCAGCGTCACGGTCGATACCGGTGCGCGCTCGCGGGACAGCCGTGCCCGTGCGAGCTTCAGGATGTCGGCATAGCTCGCGGAGAAGCGCTCTTCGAATCCCTCGGCCAAGGAGCCTCCGGCCCGGGCAGGACGGGGGACGATTCTGCATTAGGGTCCTGCGAGAAACCATGGCTTCCAGGTCGCGGTGACGCGGAAATGTGCATTCTTCCCGCTGGTACCTGTTAGAGCGGTTTCCCCGCCGGCGACGGATCAGCCCGGAATGGTGGTGGACAGCGGCAACTTCGAGGCGGCACCGGCCACTTCGCGCACCAGCTTCGGCACGAGGTAGCCCGACAGCCGCCGCATGAGCCCGTCGATGAGCTCCCGCGCCACGGATTCGTCGACTTCGAAGTGCGCGGTACCGCGCACCCGGTCCTGCAGATGCAGGTAGTACGGCAAGACACCTGCTTCCATGAGCGCGCAGGAGAGCCGCTGCAGCGTGTCGACATCGTCATTCACGCCCCGCAACAGCACCGACTGGTTGAGCAGCGTGACGCCGGTGGAGCGGAGCGCCGTGCAGGCCGCGCGCACCTGGCCGTCGATTTCGTTCGGATGATTGATGTGCAGGACGATGACCACCGGCCGCCGGATGCCCCGCAGCCAGGCCAGCAAGCCGTCATCGACGCGCGCGGGCAAAACCACGGGCTGCCGGGTGTGCACGCGCACGCGCTTCACGTGCGGGATTCCGGCCAGCGCATCGGTGAGCTGGGTCAGGCGCGCATCGCTGAGCGACAGCGGGTCGCCGCCGCTCAGGATGACTTCCTCGATGCCGGCGTCCTGGGCAATCAATGCCAGTGCCTGGCCCCAGCGAGATCCGGTGTCAGGCGGGGAATACGGGAACTCCCGGCGGAAGCAGTAGCGGCAATGGACCGCGCAGGCTTCCGTCGTGATCAGCAGGGCACGGCCGGCGTATTTCTGCAACAGCTGTGGCGTGCGACGTGCAGCCTCTTCGCCCAACGGGTCCGCGGTGAAGCCGGCCGTCTCCAGCAACTCTTCGCCCAGCGGCAGCACCTGCCGCAGCAACGGATCGCGGACATCACCGTGTCGCATGCGACCCAGGAAACTGCGCGTGACACGCAGCCCAAAAGAATGCGCCGCGCGCCGCGCGGGCTCGGCGAGGTCCGCGGGAAGCCCCAGCGCCGCGAGCAACTCGCGGGGATCGGTAATGGCCTCGGCCAGCTCGCGTTGCCAGCTGGGTCGATCAGGTGTTTTCAGCTCAGCGGTGGCAATTTTCATCAGGCCCGGCTCTTTCCCCAACTTTCCTCACCCGGCACCGGTAGCCCCAGCTCCTGCTGCTTCAGCTTCTCGATGGTGTCGCGCAATCGCGCAGCCTCTTCGAACTCGAGATTGCGCGCGCGCTTGAACATCTCGGCCTCGAGCCGTTTGATCTCGCGCACGATCTGCTCGGGGCTGAGCATGCGCAGGTTCGGCGCTGCTTCTTCCGCGCCGCGCTTCTTGCGGCCCATCTTGTAGCCGAAGTCGGTGGTGTCCGCGCGCGCGCCTTCCATGATGTCCTGAACGTTCTTGCGAATCGTGGTGGGCGTGATGCCGTGTTCCTTGTTGTAGGCCAGCTGCTTGTCGCGACGCCGTCCGGTCTCTTCCATTGCACGCTGCATGGAACCGGTGATCCGGTCGGCATACAGGATCGCCTTGCCATTCAAGTTGCGCGCCGCGCGACCCATGGTCTGGATCAGCGAATTGTCCGAGCGCAGGAAGCCTTCCTTGTCCGCGTCCAGAATCGCCACCAGCGACACCTCGGGCATGTCGAGGCCTTCTCGCAGCAGGTTGATGCCCACCAGCACGTCGAACTTGCCGAGGCGCAGGTCGCGGATGATTTCCACGCGCTCCACGGTCTCCACGTCCGAGTGCAGGTAGCGCACCTTGACGCCGTGCTCGTGCAGGTACTCGGTGAGATCTTCCGACATGCGCTTCGTGAGCGTGGTGATCAGCACGCGCTCGTTCTGCGCCACGCGCAGGTGGATCTCCGACAGCACGTCGTCCACCTGCGTGGCCACCGGGCCGCACTTCCACCTCCGGATCCACGAGATGCGTGGGTCGCAGCAGCTGCTCGACGATCTGCGCCGCGTGCGCGCGCTTCGTACTGGCCGGGCGTCGCCGACACGAAAATCATCTGCGGCGCGAGCTGCTCCCATTCCTCGAACTTCAGCGGCCGGTTGTCGAGCGCGCTCGGCATGCGGAAGCCGTATTCCACCAGCGTCTCCTTGCGCGAGCGGTCGCCCTTGTACATGGCGCCGAGCTGCGGAATGGTCTGGTGTGATTCGTCGACGATCAGCAGCGCATTGCCAGGAAGGTAGTCGAACAGACAAGGCGGCGGCTCGCCGGGCTGCGCGGCCCGAGAGATAGCGCGAGTAGTTCTCGATGCCGGCGCAGTAGCCGACCTCCTTCATCATCTCCATGTCGAACATCGTGCGCTGCTCGAGGCGCTGCGCTTCGACCAGCTTGTTCTGCGTCGCGCAGCAGCTTGAGCCGCTCGCGCAGCTCTTCGCGGATGTGGTCGATGGCGCCGATCAGGCGCTCCTTGGGCGTCACGTAGTGCGAGCCCGGGTACATCGGTGTAGCGCGGCAACTTGCGCTGGATCTCGCCGGTGAGTGGATCGAACAGCGCGATGCGACTCGATGGTTTCGTCGAACAGCTCGATGCGCACGGCTTCGCGTGCCGACTCCGCCGGGAAGACGTCGATGACGTCGCCGCGCACGCGATAGGTACCGGCCTGCAGGTCGAGCTCGTTGCGCGTGTACTGCATGTCCGCGAGCCGACGCAGCAGGCGGCGCTGGTCCATGCGCTCGCCGCGGTTCAGATGCAGGATCATCTCGTGGTAGGTCTCGGGATCGCCGAGGCCGTAGATGGCCGACACCGTCGCGACGATGATCGCGTCCCTGCGCTCGAGCAGCGCCTTGGTCGCCGAGAGGCGCATCTGCTCGATGTGCTCGTTGATCGAGGCGTCCTTCTCTATATAGGTGTCGCTCGAGGGCACGTAGGCCTCGGGCTGGTAGTAGTCGTAGTAGGAAACGAAGTACTCCACCGAGTTCTCGGGGAAGAACTCCTTGAACTCGCCGTAGAGCTGCGCGGCCAGCGTCTTGTTGTGCGCCATGCACGAGCGTGGGGCGCTGCACCTGCGGAGATCACGTTCCCGACTGAATAGGTCTTGCCGCGATCCGGTCACACCCAGCAGCGTCTGGTGCCTGAACCCATCGTCGATGCCCTCCACCAGCTTTTCGATCGCCTGCGGCTGGTCGCCCGCTGGCTCGTAGTCGGCTTTCAGTACAAAAGGCTTGTATTCCATGCGACTTAGGCGCTCACTGTGCTGTGGCTGAAGCAATGGGATCGCGTAATATACGCGCCCGTTTGAGTATCCCAACCCCCTTCCACCTCTTTAAATAAGAGTCCAGCCGTGCCCAACCAGCTCTCGCGACGCGTTCAACGCGTCAAGCCCTCGCCCACTCTCGCCGTCACCGCGCGCGCCGCGAAACTGAAGGCCGAGGGCAAGGACATCATCGGCCTCGGGCGCCGGCGAGCCGGATTTCGATACGCCCAAGCACATCGCCGACGCGGGCGTCGAGGCGATCAGCAAGGGCTTCACGCGCTATACGAACGTCGACGGCATCGTCGAGTTGAAGGACGCCATCATCGCGAAGTTCAAGCGCGACAATCAGATCAGCTACGAGCGCAACCAGATTCTCGTCAGCTCGGGCGCCAAGCAGACCATCTACAACCTCTGCATGGCGGTGCTGGATTCGGGTGACGAGGCCGTGATCCCGGCGCCGTACTGGGTGAGCTACCCGGACATGGTGCTGCTGGCGGACGGCCTGCCGGTCACGCCGAACTGCCCGGCCTCGCAGGGCTACAAGCTGACGCCGCGCCAGCTCGAAGCGGCCATCACGCCGAAGACGCAAGTCTGTTGCTGATCAACAGTCCGTGCAATCCGACGGGAGCCGCCTATACGAGAGCAGAGTGGCGCGCGCTGGCCGACGTGCTGCTGAAGCACCCGCGCGTGATCATCGGCACCGACGACATGTACGAGAAGATCTGGTGGGGCAGCGAGCCGTTCTCGCAGCCTGCTCACCGTCGCGCCCGAGCTCTACGACCGCACCGTGACCATCAACGGCGTGTCGAAGTCGTATGCCATGACGGGTTGGCGCCTGGGCTACTGCGGCGGACCGAAGGAAATCGTGAACGCCATGTCCACGCTCCAGGGGCAGAGCACCAGCAACGCATCCAGCATCACGCAGAAGGCCGCGCTGGCCGCGCTCAACGGCGACCAGAAGCCGGTCGATGACATGAACAAGGAATTCAAGAAGCGCCACGACTACTTCATCACGGCGCTGAACAAACTACCCGGCTGCGTCGCGTTGCCGGCCGCCGGCGCGTTCTACGCCTGGGTGGATTGCTCGGCCGCGATGATGGCCTTCGGCTGCAGGGACGATAACGCCTTCGCCGAGATGCTCATCAACGATGCCGGCGTGGCCGTGGTGCCGGGCTCGGGCTTCGGTGCGCCCGGCCACTTCCGCGCGTCCTTCGCCACCAGCATGGCGACGCTGGAGAAGTGCATCGAGCGCATGAAGAAGGTGCTCGAGGCCGGACCGGTCAAGAAGTCCGCCTGAACACTCCGTCTCCCGTCACGCGCACGGACATCGCGGCGTGGATCATCGCCGCGGTCGCGCTCGCCCTGGTCATCGAGCTGCACCTGCTGTCGGCGCTGCTCGCCGGCCTGCTGGTCTTCAAACTCGTCGACGTGCTCACGCCCTGGCTGCGCCTGCGCGCGCTGGGCCGGGATGGGCCGCGCATCCTGGCGGTCACGCTGATCGCCAGCGCGGTGATCGCCGCGCTCATCGGCATCGGCATCGGCATCGTCGCGTTCGTGCGCAACAGCGGCGAGAGCGTGCCGCAACTCATGCAAAGCATGGCGCAGATCATCGAAGACGCGCGCGCCATCCTGCCCGAAGGCCTGCGCAGCTATGTTCCGGAAGACTCCGAAACGCTGCGCGTGACCATCGCCGAATGGCTGCGATCGAACGCCGGCTCCCTGCAGCTCGCGGGACGCGGAATCGGGCGCTCGCTGGCGCACATCCTGTTAGGCATGGTGATCGGTGCGCTGCTCTCGATGCAGAAGGCATCCACGCACCCGCAACGGCGCCCACTCACGGAAGAAATCGCGCGGCACGCCGCGCGCATGGCCTCCGTCGTTCCAGCGCGTGGTGTTCGCGCAGTTCTGGATCTCGCTGATCAACACCTTCTTCACCTGGCTGTACCTCGACGTGGTGCTGCGCCTGTTCGGTGTCGACCTGCCACTGGTGAAGATCCTGGTGGCACTGACCTTCGTCGCTGGGATTGCTGCCCATCATCGGCAACCTGCATCTCCAACACCGCCATCGTCATCGTTTGCCTCAGCCAGGGCGTTCCGGTGGCGCTGGCCTCGCTCGTCTACCTCGTGGTGATCCACAAGCTGGAATACTTCCTCAATGCACGCATCATCGGCTCGCACATCAATGCGCGCGCCTGGGAATTGCTGATTGCGATGCTGGTGATGGAGGCGGCCTTCGGCATCACCGGGTTGATCGCCGCGCCCATCTTCTACGCGTATTTCAAGGCTGAGCTGCGCGAGAAAGGACTGATCTAGCATCCTCCGCGATTCCCGTACGGTGCCGCGGAAAAGCGCGCATAGTGGCGCGCCCTTCGCCACCGCCGGATACCGCGCACATGAAATTCCTGAAGACCGCTGCCGCAGGCCTGATCGCTTCATTGTTCGCGACCGGCGCGACCTTCGCGGCCGACGCTCCCGCCCCCGCCAGCAAGTGGCACGTGGAATTCAGCGGCCAGGCCACCACCGACGGCGAGATGCAGTTTCGCATCACGCCTCATGAAGGTGAGCTCGTGATGATCACGGTCAAGATCCACCAGGCGCGCGGCTCGCACTTCATCGCGAAGGACGCTGCGGAAGCATTCAAGGCGCAGCTGCCGAAGAAGCGTATCAAGAGCGAGATCGTCGCCGGCGACCATGTGCTGGTGAAGGCGGGGCCGGGCGAAGGCGACTTCGCGCTGGAGCTCGCCGGCTCAACCGTCCAGGGCGTGCGGGTTCACATCAAGGCGAGCTAGGGCGGCGTCAATCCTGCGGGATCAGACCTGGATTGAAGAGCACTTCCCAGAGGTGCCCGTCCGGATCCTGAAAATATCCGGCGTATCCGCCATAGAAGGTTTTCGCTGCGCGCTTCACGATGCGCGCACCGGCTTTGGCCGCCTGCTCCATGACGTCATCGACCTCGCGTTCGCTGGCGACGTTGTGGCCGAGCGAGAAGTCGGTCGGTGACGCGGGCGACTTCGCGAGCCCGCTGTCATGCGCCAGGTCTTCGCGGCGCCATATAGCCAGCTTGAGTCCATCCTGCAAATCGAAAAAGGCGACCGCGCCGTGGTCGAACTCCGCGCCGACGATACCCTCGCTCGCGAAACCGAGCCCGCGGTAAAAACGCAACGAGCGTTCCAGGTCGTCGACGCCGAGCGTCAACACGGTGATGCGGGCTTTCATGGAGCGGAACCTAATACTCAGTTCACGGTCAGGACAATGTGGTTGGCACATTTCCACCAATCCGCCTACAGTGATGCCCGTGCGCCGAATCGCCCGACTACTCGTCAGACCACTGCTGTTTGTGCTCGTTGCAGCGCAGCTGCTGCAGGCCGTGCCGGTCATGGCGTCCCCGCAGACATCCGGTAGTTCGCACCACGAAATGCCTTGCGACCAGGTGCCGCCGCCGGCCGGCGACGACCCCTGTCCCTGCTGCCCCGATGGCGCCGGCTCCATGAAAGACTGCCTCGCGTCCTGCACGCTTGCCGCGGCCATTGCGCCGAGCATCTTCATCGTGCAGGTCGTATCCAGCGTTTCCGAAGCCTTCGTCGACTCTTCTTATAGGGCCACGGCCCTCTCCGACCCACCGCTCAAGCCCCCACCAATCGCCTGATCGAGAACTGGCGGTCGCGCGTGCGCGACCGATTTTCCTGATCGCATTGCTGGAGGGTTCCCATGAACCTCGTTCGATTCGCGCTCGCGGGCCTCACGCTCGCCGGCGCCTGTTCCCTGGTCCAGGCCAAGCCCATCGCCTTTTCGCATGGCACGACGGTCATGGCCGAATACGGCGCCGGCACCATGGTCGAAGCGCAGGTGTTCTACGCGCCGAAGTATTTTCTGTCGCTGGGCGGTGGCTACCTGGAGCTCGAGAGCGACATCGATGCTCGCCGGCGCGAGATCACCTACGCGCGCGCCAACTACCTGGTGAAGCGCTGGAACCGGGAAAATGCGCAGGCCAATGCGTTCGTGTGGGGCGGCGCCGGTCAGGCCTATGTCAGCGAGCTCAACCGCCATGAGCTCGCGTGGAATGCGGGCGCGCAGTTCGACTACGAGACGCGCCGCGTCTATGCATCGCTGAAAACCGATCTGCATCGTTCCAGCGCGTTCTCGCATCGCATCGACACGCTGCAGCTGGGCATCGCGCCTTACAAGCACGACTTCGACTCGCTGGCCACCTGGTTCGTGGTGCAGGGCCGCCAGATTTCCGGCGGCATCCACGACGGCACTGAGTGGGCCCTGCTGTTGCGCCTGTTCAAGCGCGGCGCCTGGGTGGAAGCCGGCGTCACTGACGACGGCAAGCTGCAAGCCATGGCCATGGTCAATTTCTGAATTGGAGTGATTTCATGAAAAAGCCCCTGAAGAGAACAATCATTTGCGCGATCGTGTTGCTCGCAGGTATAGCAAACGCGGGCACCATCGAAATGAAAGTGTATGGACTGGTGTGCGGCTTCTGTGCCCAGGGCATCGAGAAGACATTGCGGAAGAACCCGGCCACGTCCGATGTGATCGTGAGCCTGGAGCACAAGCTGGTGGCGATCGCCACGCGCGACGGCACCGACATCTCCGATGCCGAGCTCACCCAGGCGCTCACGGATGCCGGCTACGACGTCAAGGGCATCACGCGCACGCAACGCTCGCTCGCCGAGATCCGCGCCGGGTTCGAGCAGGCCGCGAAGTGATCGATCCGCATCGGCGCAATGTCGGCGTGGCCTTCGGCACGCTGCTCGCCAGCAGCGCGACCCTGGTGTGCTGTGTGTTGCCGGCCGTGCTGGTGTCGCTCGGCGCGGGGGCGGCGCTGATCGGACTGGTATCGGTATTTCCGCAGCTCGTCTGGCTCTCCGAGCACAAGGGCTGGGTGTTCGGAATCGCGGGCGTACTGCTCACGGCCAGCGGCGCCATGCTGTGGCATGCGCGCCGGCTGCCCTGCCCGGTCGATCCGGCCGCCGCGCGCAGCTGCATGCGACTGCGCCGCATCAGTCACACGCTGTACTTCATCGCCGTTGGCAGCTACCTGCTCGGCGCGCTGTTTGCATTCGGACTCAGCGGCTGATCTGTCGCGAGAGATCCTCGGGATAACGCGCGCCTTGGACGACTACGCTGTTCGCCGCGGCCTCGATTTGTCGCAGATCGCCGGCACTCAGCTCCACGTCGGCCGCGCCGAGGTTCTCATCCAGCCGCTTCAGCTTCGTGGTGCCCGGAATCGGCACGATCCACGGTTTCTGTGCCAGCAGCCACGCCAGCGCCAACTGTGCCGGTGTCACCTGCTTCTGCGCCGCGAGTGCCGTGAGCACGTCGATCAGCGACTGATTCGCCTTGCGCGCCTCGGGCGAGAATCGCGGCAGGCGATTGCGGAAATCCGACTGGGCGAACTGTGTGCTCTCACTGATCTTGCCGGTCAGAAATCCGCGGCCCAGCGGACTGAAGGGCACGAAGCCAATCCCCAGGTCTTCGAGCGTCGGGAGAATTTCGTTCTCCGGCTCGCGCCACCACAATGAATATTCGCTCTGTAGCGCGGTGACCGGCTGCACCGCATGCGCGCGCCGCACGATGGGCGCGCTCGCTTCGGAGAGACCGAAGTGCCTCACCTTGCCCGCGGCGATCAGATCTTTCACGGCACCGGCCACGTCCTCGATGGGCACCTCGGGATCGACGCGATGCTGATAGAAGAGATCGATGGCCTCGATGCCCAGGCGTTTGAGCGAGGCATCCGCCACTTCACGGATGTGCGCCGGCCGGCTGTCGAGACCGGTTTGTTTGCGTTCCGAGTCGATGCGAAAGCCGAACTTGGTCGCGATCTTCACCTGGCCCTTGAACGGCTGCAGCGCTTCGCCCACCAGCAATTCATTGGCGAACGGACCGTAGACCTCGGCCGTGTCGAAGAAGGTCACGCCGCGCTCCACCGCAGTGCGGATCAGGCCGATGGCTTGCGCGTGCTCCGTGGCCGGCCCATATACCGAGGTGAGCCCCATGCAGCCCAGTCCAAGCGCGGACACTTCGAGGCCACTGTCTCCCAGTTTTCGCTGCTGCATGCGCATCACTCCCTGATCGAGGCCGACACGCTACGCGGGGCAATACCAACGTGCAATGGCCGCGGCCCGGCCGTCACGGCCTAATCACCGCTGACATCAACAACAGCACGGAGTCGCGACGATGAAACGCAAGAGCCTCTTAGTGAGCGGCACCGCAGTGGCGCTTGCCATCCTCGCGAGCGCCGCGATTTCCGCGCCGGACAAGTACACGATCAAAGTGCCGGGCGGCCTCGCGTACTCCGAATTCAAGGGATACGAAAGCTGGCAGGTCATCAACTTCAGCCAGACCGCTACCGCGGTCGGCGTGATCCTCGGCAATCCCACGATGATCAAAGCCTACGAGGCGGGCATCCCCGCCAACGGCAAGCCGGTGCCGGACGGCGCCAAATTCGCCAAGATTCATTGGGAACCCACGAAAAACGTCACCGCTCCCGGTGCGCCCACGGTCGCCGGCAAGCAGATCAACGTCGACTTCATGGTGAAGGACAGCAAGCGGTTCGCGGACAGCGGCGGCTGGGGTTATGCCGTGTTCGACTACGACGCGACGACCGATACGTTCAGGCCCGGCGACGCGAACAGCAAACCGCCGCAGGCCAACGACGCGAAGTGCGGCTTTGCGTGTCACACCATCGTGAAGACCCGCGACTTCGTGTTCACGGAATACGCAAAGAGGTGATCCTCATGCGTGAGGCGGGCGGCGACCCCTCCCCCGCGCCGTCCGCCTCTTTTTTGACAGGAGCAAACCATGAACCGACAGACAGACAAGGGCACCGCCCTGATCACGGGCGCATCCTCCGGCATTGGCGCGTTGTACGCGGACCGCCTCGCGCGCCGCGGCTACGACCTGATCCTCGTGGCGCGCAATCGCGATCGGCTGGATTCACTGGCCGCGCGACTCGAATCGCAGACCGTCGCGATGGTGGAAACCGTGGCCGCCGACCTCAACGATGCTGCGGATCTGCGCCTTGTGGAAAATCTCCTGCGCACCGACTCCAGCATCTGCATGCTGGTGAACAACGCGGGCACGGGCCTGTATGCGCCGACGCTGGAGTCGGACGTCGATACCATGCAGCGCATGATCTCGCTGAATGTCACGGCGCTCATGCGTCTCAGCCACGCGGCAGCGACCGGCTTCGTCGAACGCCGCGATGGCGCCATCATCAACATCGCCTCGGTCGTGGCCCTTGCGCCCGAGCTGCTGAACGCCGTTTACGGCGGCACCAAGGCATTCGTGCTGGCCTTCAGCCAATCGCTGAAGAAGGAGCTGGCTGAGACCGGCGTGCGCATGCAGGTGGTATTGCCTGGCGCCATCGCCACGGAATTCTGGGGCAACGCCGGCAAGCCGGTTACGGAGCTGCCGCCGCAGATCGTCATGTCGGCGGAAGATCTCGTCGACGCGGCGTTGGCCGGCTTCGACCAGGGCGAGTTCGTCACCATCCCGTCATTGCCCAACGTCAATGACTGGCAGGCACTCGAGTCGGCTCGCCTGGCGCTGCATCCCAATCTCTCGCATGCGCGGCCCGCGCTGCGATACGCCGGCGAACGGTCCGCGGCCGCATGAGGCGTCACAACCAGTTCAACTTCCTGAATCGCACGTACAAGCCGAGGCACATCAGCAGCATCACGCCGACCACCACGGCATATCCATGCGGTACGTGCAGCTCGGAAATATTCGGGAAGGTCACGCCGTAGATACCCGCAATGGCGGTCGGCACGCCCAATATCGCCGCCCATGCGGCAAGCTGCCGCGTGATGATGCCCTGGCGCTGCTGCTCCAGAAGACTGCTGGCCTCGAAGACCGTGCGAATGACATCCACGAGGCCACTGGTCATGACATCGAGCCGCAGCAGGTGATCGTGCACATCCCGGAAATAGGGTTTGACCTCCGCACCGATGCAGGGAACATCCAGGTGCGTCAGCTTTCCGCAGATGTCGGACATCCTCGTGAGCACGTGCTGAAAATGAATGGCCTCGCGCCTCAGGTGAAACAGGCGGGTGATTTCACGACGATCCAGCAGCGCGTCCTGGAGGTGCTGCTCCATCGCGAGCACCTCGTCCACCATCATCTGAACGACCGGGAAGTAGCTGTTGACGACAAAGTCCAGGATTCCGTGCAGGACGAAATCAGGCCGCAGCTGCGCGGACCTGGCACCGCCCTGAAAATTTCCGTGGGCATGAGCATGTACGGCTGCCGCATCGTGCAGCACGGTGATGATGAATTGGCCGCCAACGAACGCATCGATCTCCCCGTAGCTGATTTCGTCGTCGTCCAGGCGCGCCGTCTTGAGCACGACGAAGATCTGGTTTTCGTACAAGTCGACTTTTGGGACGTGCGCCGGCGCCATCGAATCTTCGACGGCCAGGTCATGCAGGCCAAAACGTTCCTGCAACACGACGAAGTCATTGTCGACGGGGTCGAGCACTTCGACCCACATGAACGCCGCTTCACCCTGCCGTGGCAGGCTGGCGTCGAGCGCCACATGCTCGATCACCCTGCCGTCACGAAAGATCGCTGCTGTCACCTGACTCATGCGAGCCTCGGAAGGAATTTCATGGATCACACCAGAGATCGCCCTCTGCCACGATTGCACCATGGTGTCGTCGCCGGGGCAGCGGAGCTGTGATGGAATAGCCCGAGCCTCACTCTCACTCGAGGAGTTCGACGTGAACGCCAATACCAACGAGCAGAAGCCCTTCCGCCGGTTCGGCAAGGATCCTGACGCCATCGCCAGGCTCTCTCCCGAGCAGTACCGCGTCACCCAGCAGGGCGCCACCGAGATGCCGGGAACGGGCGAGCACCTGGACAACGACGAGCCAGGCATCTATGTCGACATCGTGTCGGGCGAGCCGCTGTTTGCGTCCTCCGCCAAATTCGATTCGGGCTGCGGCTGGCCCAGCTTTACCAAGCCGATCGAGCCCGCGAACGTCAATGAGCTCACGGACAAGTCGCACGGCATGATCCGCACCGAGGTGCGCTCGGTCCACGGCGACAGCCATCTCGGGCATGTCTTCGATGATGGCCCCGAAGATCGCGGCGGCCTGCGCTACTGCATCAACTCAGCCTCGCTGCGCTTCATTCATCGGGACGAGATGGAAGCCCAGGGTTACGGCGCGTACCTCGATCAGGTGCAGGAACGTCGATGAGCGAGTCGACGGCGTCCATCAATCCCTGCAGCCCGTAGGACACATCCACGAGACGACCGTTCGCGTAGAACGTCGGCGTGGCACGCACACCGCTGGCGTCTCCGCTGCGCTGGTGGTCGCGCACGCGCTGCAGATAGATCTCGTCGTCCATCTCGGCCTGGAAGCGCGCCATGTCGAGCCCGAGCGTGCGCGCATATCCCGCGATATGCGCCGGCTCGAGATGCTGCTGGTTCGCGAACAGCAGATCGTGCATGGGCCAGAACCTGCCCTGCGCAGCGGCGCACTCGGCCGCCTGCGCGGCGTACTGCGCGTGCGGATGGACCCCCTCCAGCGGGTAATTGCGAAAAGCGAAACGCACCTGCTGCTCATGACGCGCCAGCAGCAATTTCACGGTGCCGGCCGCCTGCTTGCAGTGCGGACATTCGAAGTCTCCGTATTCCACCAGCGTGACCGGGGCGTGATCCGGCCCGAGCACGTGGTCCACGGGACCCACGGGCTCGACCAGGTGGAAAGTTTGTGTGCGCATGGCAACGCTCCTGTGACTATTGGCCCAATCGAACCAGCGGCTTGCCGATCTCGTTACCGCTGCCGACATCTTGCGCCATTCGCGACGGATTCACAGGCAACTCCCGGAGAGGTACGTGGCATTCGCGGAACGGGTGTTGCCGCGCAACGAACTGAACGCCGCGCGCAGCTCCGCGGTGAACAGGGCGGGCTGTTCCCACGCCGCGAAGTGCCCACCTTTCTCGACCTTGTTGTAGTGGATCAGCCTCGGATATGCGCGCTCCGCCCAGTTGCGCGGCACCTGGTAGACCTCATCGGGAAAGGCGCTCACGGCAACCGGGATCTCGACACCCATCCGCGCGAAAAATGGCAGCTTGTGCTCGCGATAGAGGCGAGCCGACGAAAGCGCCGTGCCGGTCAGCCAATAGAGCGTGATGTCGTCGAGGATGTCGTCTCTCGTGAGGCCTTCGCGCTGCCCATCGACCGCGCGAGTGATGAGCTCGTGGTTCCACAATTCGTTGTCCAGCAGCCAGGCGGCGAGACCGACCGGTGAATCGACGATCCCATACAATGCATGAAAATGGGTTGCCATCTGTTGGGCGTACGACAGGCCACGCGTGAAGAAGAATGAAAGCCGTTCGAAGGCGCGGCTTTCCTCGGCCGAGAGGCCGCATGGCGGACTCCCGGACTGGAGACCACGCAAGATTTCGGCCGGCACCGCGGAGGCAAAGTTGATATGGATGCCGAGCAGTTCCGGGGGCGCCAGCACGCCCATCTGCTCCGTGACATGCGCGCCCCAATCACCGCCCTGCGCCACGTAGCGCGTGTAGCCGAGGCGCTTCATCAGCCCCGACCAGGCGCGGGCCATGCGAGTCGTGTCCCAGCCCGAGGTCGTCGGCTTGCCTGAAAATCCGTAGCCGGCCATCGAAGGCATGACGACATGGAATGCGTCCGATGCCTTTCCGCCATGCGCGGTGGGATCGATCAGGGGTTCGATGATCTTGAGCTGTTCGACCACCGAGCCCGGCCATCCATGCGTGACGATGAGCGGCAACGCATTCTCGTGCTTCGAACGCGCGTGGATGAAATGAATGTCGAGCCCGTCGATCTCGGTGATGAATTGCGGGTAGGAATTCAGTTTCGCCTCGACCTTGCGCCAGTCGTAGTCCGTGGCCCAGTACTGCGCGAGTTTCTGAAGCGTCGCGAGCTGGCAGGCCTGGCGACGGATCCGGCGATCGTGCTCACTTCCCGGAGAATCGCGCCGACGCGATGCGGCGGCGCATGTCGGCGAGCTCCGCGTCCGGAACATTCACCTCAAACGGACGAATTGCAGCGCTGTCACTGCCGGACTGTCTGACAACCGCATTCATGAACGTTCTCCTGGTGTCGAACTACGTGCGCAGCGACTTGAAAGCCGCGCGCATCTCCGACGCGAAGAGCAGCGGCTCTTCCCACGCCGCGAAGTGCCCGCCCTTGTCCACCTCGTTGAAGTAAGTAAGGTTCGCGTAGCCGCCTTCCGCCCAACGCCGGGAGGGCTGGTAGATTTCGCCGGGGAAGACGGTGAACGCCGCCGGAATCGAGAACTTCTTGGGAGCGAAGTACGGGGGCTTGTTGTCCCAGTAGCTGCGGGCCGAGGAGACGCCGGTGTTCGTCAGCCAGTACAGGGTGATGTTGTCGAGCACGTCGTCCCGTGTCAGCCGCTCCGCGGGCTGTCCCTTGGTCGGCGTGCGCATCGCCTCGAGGACGGTCGCCGCCGGCTGGTCGTCGCCGTCGCCGTGGTCGATCAGCCAGGCCGCGAGGGCGACAGGAGAATCGGCGTTTCCATAGAGCGTCTGCGGACGCGTCGCCATCTCGATCGCGTAGGCCGCGTTCTTGACGAAGAAGCCCTGCAGCTTGGCGAGCGCGCGTCGCTCCGCGTCGGAGAAATCGGACGGCACAGGCGCTCCGGCCTGGATGACGTTCGACACGTCCTGCGGGAGCGCGAACAGGAAGTTGGTGTGGATGCCCACGAGCTCCGCGGGCGCCTCGACCGCCATCGCGTCCGTGATCTGTCCGCCCACGTCACCGCCCTGCGCGACGAATCGCGTGTACCCCAGGCGCCTCATCAGCACGATCCAGGCGCGCGCCATGCGGGCATGATCCCATCCAATGGTCGTCGGCTTGCCCGAGAATCCATAACCAGGGATCGACGGGATCACGACGTCGAAGGCGTCTTCCGCGCGGCCGCCGAAGGCCGTGGGGTCGGTGAGCGGGCCGACGAGCTTGATCTGCTCGAGGATCGAGCCGGGCCAGCCGTGCGAGACGATGACGGGCAGCGCGCCCTTGTGCTTCGAACGCACGTGGATGAAGTGGACGTCGAGCCCGTCGATCTCGGTGATGAACTGGGGCAGGGCATTGAGCTTCGCCTCGCACTTGCGCCAGTCGTAGTCCGTCGCCCAGTAGCGCGCGAGGTCCTGGAGCGGCGCGAGCGGCACACCCTGCGAGGTGTCCGCGACGGTCTCCTTCTCCGGCCACCGCGTGGCCTCGATGCGCCGCCGCAGGTCGATCAGTTCTGCTTCGGGAACGTTGACGCGGAAGGGTCGAATCGCAGTGCGGTCACTGCTCGACTCTTTGATTACTGCATTCATGGCTCTGCTCCTTTGCTGGAAACTGCAGCTGCACGTCAGACGACTCGCGAAGCGTCCGGACACGCGCAACTCTTCGGTGAAGAGCTTCGGCTGCTCCCAGGCGGCGAAGTGACCGCCCTTCTCGACCTTGTTGTAGTGGATGAGATTGGAGAACGCCTTTTCCGCCCAGCTTCGCGGCACCGCATAGAGCTCGTCCGGAAAGGCGCTCACGGCCACGGGGATCTTGACGCCCAGCGGCACGAAGAACGGGAACTTGTTCTCCCGGTAGAGACGCGCGCCGGAGATCGCCGTGTTGGTCAGCCAGGTGAGCGTGATGTTGTCGAGCACGTCATCGCGCGTGAGGCCTTCGGGTTGCCCGTCGAAGGAGCGCGCGATCATCTGGTAACTCAGCAAGTCATGCTCGAGGAACCAGGCGGCGAGCCCGATCGGCGAATCCGCAATCCCGTACAGGGTCTGCGGGTGGTTCGCCATCTGCAGGGCGTACGTGAGTCCGTGCTGCAGGAAGAAGTCGATGCGCTCGAAGGCGTACTTCTCGTCGGCGTCGAGGCCGGGCGGCGCCTTGTGGCTCGGCAGCGCCTGCAGGATTTCCGGCGGCACCGCGAACGGCAGATTGATGTGGATGCCGAGCAGTTCCGGGGGCGCCAGCACTCGCCATCTGCTCGGAAACCAGCGATCCCCAGTCGCCGCCCTGGGCCACGTACTTCGAGTATCCGAGGCGCTTCATCAACACATTCCAGGCGCGGGCCATGCGCGTCGGTATCCCAGCCCGGAGCCGTCGGCTTGCCCGAGAAGCCGTAGCCGGCCATCGACGGAATCACCACGTGGAAGGCATCCGCTGCCGTGCCGCCATGCGCGGTCGGATTGGTCAGCGGCTCGATGAGCTTCATCTGCTCGACGATCGACCCGGGCCAGCCGTGCGTGATGATGATCGGCAGCGCGTTTTCATGCTTCGAGCGGACGTGGATGAAGTGGATGTCCAGCCCGTCGATTTCGGTGATGAAGTTCGGCACGGCGTTGATCTGCGCCTCGCAACGGCGCCAGTCGTATTCCGTGCCCCAGTAGCGCGCGAGCTTCTGGATCACCGCGAGCTGGATTCCTTCCGACTCGTCGGAAACGGTTTCCTTGTCGGGCCAGACTGTGGCGTTGATGCGCTTGCGCAGATCGGCCAGCTTGGCTTCCGGGAAACTCACCTGAAACGGGCGGATGGCCGTCGCATCGACGCCCTTCGGTTGTAAGACTGCATTCATATCGTTGCTCCTTGAAAATGAGAGAGAAAGTCCGCGCCCGGGTTGTCAGGCGCGCAGTGTCCTGAAGCCGGCGCGCATTTCTTCGGACAGCAATTTCGGCTGTTCCCAGGCGGCGAAGTGGCCACCCTTCGGCAATTTGTTGTAGTGGACCAGCTTGGGATAGGCCCGCTCCGCCCAGCTCCGCGGCGCGGGATAGAGCTCGTCGGGGAACACGCTCACGGCCACCGGGACGGTGACGCCCCTGACTGCGAAGAAAGGCGTGCCCCAGTTCTCCCAGTACAAGCGGCCGCCGGAAATGCCGGTGTTCGTGAGCCAGGTGATGGTGATGTTGTCGAGCACATCATCACGCGTCAGGCCTTCGGTCTGTCCGTCGAACACTCGCGCGATCAACTCATAGCTGCGCGCGTCGTGATCCAGGAAGTAGGCCGCGAGGCCCACCGGTGAATCCGAGATCCCGTACAGCGTCTGCGGCCGCAGGCCCATCTGAAAGCCGTAGCCGATGCCCTTGGCATAGACGAAGCTCAGTCGCTCGTAGGCGAGCTTCTCGTCGGCCGAAAGACCCGCCGGCGCCGGCTTGCCGGAAAACGCCGCGCCGTCGATGTCCGCGGGAATGACATTGGCCATGTTGGTGTGGATGCCCAGCAGTCCCTTGGGTGCCTGCGCGCCCATGAACTCGGTGATGATGGCACCCCAGTCGCCGCCCTGCGCCACGTAGCTGGTGTAGCCCAGGCGCTTCATCAGCACGTCCCAGGCACGCGCGATGTTTTGCGGACCCCAGCCGGTGGTCTTCGGCCTTTCCGAGAAGCCGTAGCCCGGGATGGACGGGATCACGACGTGGAACGCATCTGCGGCCGAACCGCCATGTGCCGTCGGATTGGTCAGCGGCTCGATGAGTTTGAGCTGCTCGACGATGGACCCCGGCCAGCCATGCGTGACGATGACGGGCAGCGCATTCTCGTGCTTCGAGCGCACATGGATGAAGTGGATGTCGAGGCCGTCGATTTCGGTGATGAAATTTGGCACGGCGTTGAGCCGCGCTTCGCATTTGCGCCAGTCGTATTCCGTGGCCCAGTACTTCGCGAGTTTCTGCGTCGTCGCGAGCTGCACGCCCTGGGTCGCATCGGCGACCGTTTCCTTTTCGGGGAAGCGCGTCGCCAGGACGCGCTTGCGCAGGTCGGCGAGCTCGGCATCCGGGAAATTCACGCGGAAGGGACGGATGGCGGTGGGATCGCCAGCCGACTGTTGAACGACAGCATTCATGGCATTGCTCCTCTCAGAAATGAAAAATTGAAGGCCCAGCGTGCCGGCGGCAACGGATGCCGTGGCTCCGACGAAGTGGCGGCGACTCAGGCCCGGCGCCTCTTTCATGACAATCTCCTTGGAAGGGAAAACTCTTTCGGCCGTGTCTCGTGGAACCCGGCCGCGGCGCCATTAGGAGCGTTCTGTAGTTAGCCCAACATTGTCCGAAGGTATCGGGGAATACCTTGGTATCGATTAAACCTTCGTGCAATCGCCGCCGTGCAAACCGCGGCGTAGCGTCGCGCCATGATCAGGAGCAACGCCCATGTACGCAGCACTCGCGACATTCCCGTCGACGCCGGCGGTGAGCCGCCGCTCGCCGCCCACCTCGTTTCGCCGCGCGCCCTTTACACGCACCACGGCATCTACATCGGCAATGGGCGCGTCATTCACTACGCCGGCCTCGCCCGCGGACTGTGGCGCGCGCCGGTGGAAGAGGTTTCTCTCGACTATTTCTCACGTGGCCGCGCGATCCGGATCCGCAGCGATCGACGACTATTCGATTGCGGCGAAGTGCTGGAGCGCGCGCGCTCGCGGCTGGGCGAACGCCGCTACCGCATACTGACGAACAACTGCGAGCATTTCTGCGCGTGGGTGCTGCTGGGTGAATGTCGCAGCCGGCAGGTGGAGCGGTTGCGCGCCGCACCACGCGTGGTGGGCCGCGCCGTCACCCGGATGCTGCGCCAATACGTTGGTGCAATCGCCGCGCGCGCCCGGCTCTGCTGTCATCCGGCGTCCCTGTGGTACACCTGAAGGAACGCCAATGAACAATTCCATTCTCCGCGGACTGCCTGAGGAAGGCGTGGTCGTGCAGGCTTTCGGCTCACTGACGCCTTCCCGGCTCGGCCTGGGCGAGGCGGTGCGCGCCAAATCAGTGGCGGCGCTCAATCGCCTCCTGGCCCACACCATGGCGCTGCGAGATCTCTACAAGAAGGCCCACTGGCAAACCAGCGGCGCCACCTTCTACGGACTGCACCTGTTGTTCGACAAACACCACGGCGAGCAACTGGAGACCATGGATGCAATCGCCGAGCGTGTTCAGACGCTGGGCGGAATCGCGTTGGCGCTCGCGCACGATGTCGTCGAGGAGTCGCGCATCGCGCGCGCACCGCGCGGGCGCGAACGCGTGCAGGACCAGTTGCAACGCCTGCTCGACGCGCATGAGTTCGTGCTCCAGGAAGCACGCCCGCTGGCGCGCGAGGCAGCGGAGCGCGGCGATGACGGCAGCAACGATCTCATCGTCGGCCAGGTCGTGCGCCTCAACGAATTGCAGAGCTGGTTCATCGGTGAGCACCTGCAGGCGCAGGACGGGCTCCGCTGAACCGGACTGCAGCCGGCGCGGCTGCGGCTTCCGCCAGCCGCAGCCGCCCTGCCATCTGCACCAGCTCGGCCAGCGACTTCGCGGCCATCTTGTGCATCAGCTTGCCGCGATGGGCCTTCACGGTGATCTCCGAGATGCCGAGGTCGGCACCGATCTGCTTGTTCAGCAGACCCTCGACCACCAGGCCCATCACTTCGCGCTCCCGGCCGCTGAGCGAGTCGTAGCGAGCCCTGAGCAACCGCAATGAGGCTTCGTGCGCCAGCGCCTGCTGACTCCGATTCACCGCGCACTCCACTGCTCGCAGGATGGCGCCGCCATCGACGGGCTTGGTCAGAAAATCGATGGCACCGGATTTCATGGCGCGCACCGTCATGGCGATGTCACGAAACGCGGTCACGAAGACAATGGGCAGCAGCCTGCGCGCCGCGGCGATTTCCCGAAAAGCCGGGCCGTCGAGCAATGGCGGCGCCACGTCCAGGACCAGGCAGCCTGGAGACAGGGTCCGGTGGTGCAGCAGGAAGTCCTCGGCCGAGGCGAAAGTTCTCACGATCCATCCCATGCTGCGAATCAGCGACTCCAGCGCGTCGCGCGTCGCAGTGTCCTGATCGACGATGAACACCGAAGCGGCTTGTTCTTGCGCTGATTGCAATGCGTCCATGACTACCTCCCAGTTCGCGGCAGCCTAACCACCGGCCGGTGAACGTGCGTCACGCCTGCAGGGAATTCGTGAATAACCCGTTCGGGTGGCTGTTATCTATCACCTGGGCTATCACCGGGACGCCGCTTCTCGCTGATGGCCACTTCGCGCAGACCGAAGAGACGCGCATCGACCGAAGTCGACCCCGGTCCGAGAATGGCCAGCACGGCGGCCATGATGACGAACTGGAACAGCGCCATGCGCGAGTCGAGCAGTTGCAGGCCGGGCGCGGGAAAACTCAACAACAGGGTGGCGCCTTCGGCGGCAATCAGCGCACTGACGATGGGCGTGAGGAAGCCGAACAGCAGCGCCACGCCGCCGGCCGCCGCGCAGGCCGCGGTCAGCAGGGTCAGCGGCGAATGCGAGCCGGCGAGGAATGCCGCCGCCTCGGCAATGGTTATTGCGCCCACCACCACGCGCAGCAGCAATAGCGCGACGCCAATCCAACCCGATGGAAATCTGGAAAACGTGCGGCGCAGCGGCGTGCACCATTCACAAGGCCACAGCATGTGGCGAGCGTAGCGACGCCGCCATGCCTCTGAGACCCGCAACGCCGTTACGGGTCGATAACACTTTCGAGGTATTACAGGTGAATGACGCCGCGGCGGATGCCGATCGCCACGGCCTGGGTGCGATCCTTGGCGCCGAGCTTGTCCATGATGTGCCGGATGTGGACCTTGACGGTCTCTTCGGAGATTTCGAGGCACTCACCGATGTCACGGTTGCGGTCGCCCTCGGCCATGCGCCTGAGAACTTCGATTTCACGCTCACTCAGCTTGTCGCCGTCGAAGTGCCCGACCAGGTTCTCCGCCACCTCGGGCGGCAGATGCTTGCGGCCCGAATGCACCTTGCGGATCACCTGCACGAGCTCTTCCAGTGGCGCGCTCTTCAGCAGATAGGCCCGCACGCCCGCGGCCAGGGCGCGCTGGATCTCCACGTCCCCCTCGAAGGTGGTCAGCATGATGACCTTGGCGTCGGGGAAATCCGCGCGAATGGCCGCCACCGCCGCGATGCCGCTCATGTCGGGCAGCCGCAGGTCCATGAGCGTGACCTCCGGGCGCACGCGCTTGAACTCCTCGACGGCCTGGCGGCCCGAGGTCGCACGGCCGGCGAGCTCCATGTCCTCCGCATGTGCGATCACGGTCGCGATGCCCTCGAGGAACAGGGGATGATCGTCGACGATCAGGATGCGGATGTTAGTCATGACTCGAAGGCTGCCTTGCCCGGGATGGCCAGGTCAATCTCGGTGCCCGCGCCCGGCGCGCTCAACACCTTGAGGACTGCACCAATCCTGGTCGAACGCTCGCGCATCCCTGACAAACCCCAGTGACCTTCGCGGCCCGACTGCAGCACATCGGGGTCCATGCCGCAGCCGTTGTCGCGCACGATCAGGCGGAAGTGACTCGGCGTGTACTCGAGCACGGTTTCGACCGACGATGCGCCCGAATGCCGGAATGCATTCGCCAGCGCCTCGCGCGCCAGCAGGTACAGCTCGTCGCGAATGGCGGCCCGCAAGGCTCGCGGGGTTCCTTCCACCCGCAGCCGGAACTGCACCTTCTCGTCGATGGCGAGGTCCTGCGGGATCTGCGTCAGTGCACGCTCCAGCGCCTCCGGCGCGGTATCGCGCGTACGCAGCCCGCGCACGGCATTGCGGCCATCGTCGACCACCTGGCGCAGCAGCTGCAGGATCCTTTCGACCAGCGACTTCGCCGGCGCATCGGCCGGAATCTGGTTGTTAGCCACCGAAAGCTGCAGCGAGGCGCTCAACAGGCCCTGCAAGAGCGTGTCGTGCAGGTCGCGCGCTATGCGCTCGCGCTCGTCGATGCGTTCTTCCATGCGCAGGCGCAGGCGCATTTCGATCTGCCGCACGCGCAGCAGGTACACCAGCCAGAGCACGGCCAGCGCCGCGATGACACACAGCACCATGAAGGTTCGTGTCTGGTAGAACGTCGGCGCGATCGAAAACGCCAGGCGCGTGCCGGTCGGGTTCCAGACACCGTCGTTGTTGCTGGCGGTGACTTCGAATACATAGTCGCGTGGTGGCAGATCCGTGTAGAAGGCCTGGCGACGCGTGCCCACCTCCTGCCAGTCGGTGTCATGCCCGACCAGGCGATACCGGAAACGCGTCTTGCGCGGCACGGCAAAGCTCAGGCCGGTGTAGTCGATCTGCAGGTTGCTGATGTTGGGCGGCAGGCGCAGATCCGTTTGCACGGGAAACGCTTCGCGGTTGGCCAGTATCTGCTCGATGTGCACCGGTGGCGCGAGCGGGTTTCCGCCCAGCCGCCTGGGATCGATCGCCTGCACGATGCTGGCATTCGCAAACCACAGCTGCCCATCCGGTCCCCTGGATGATTTGGGAAAGAAATTGCCATACGTGGGTTGCGCGCCGTCGAGCGCGTCGAAAACCCGATAGCTCAGCTTTGCCGCGGGATTCTTCCACCAGGCCTCGACCTGATCGGCCGGCAAGGCAACGATTCCACAGGACGCATACAGCCACAGCGCGCCGGACGCGTCGATCAGCAAGGTGTGGACTTCGTCACATGGCAGGCCGTTCGCGGCGGCGGTCATGGTGTACGACTTGCCATCGCGCCAGCCGATGAGTCCCAGCGGTGTGCTGCCGATGATGCCGCCATGCGGGTAAGCCACGAGCCCGGACACCACGCCCGTCGTCTGTTCGCGATGGAACGGAATGGTCTCGAGCTCGCCACCGCGATAGCGTCCGAGATCTCCATTCCTCAAGCCAAGCCAGATTCCATCCTGGGGATCCAGGACGATGCTGCGGTCACTGGGAATCTTGTCGCGCCCAATCTCCTCGACGATCTGGCGATTGCGGATGCGCGTCACCGTGAACGGATTCCCCGACACGACCCAGATATCGCCGGTGGAGTCCTCGACTACGCCCCGGGTGGCGCCGAAAGGGCTGCCATCGGGTCGACGGATCGGCACGAACTTTCCGTTCTCGAAAATGTTCAAGCCGCGATCGATGCCGATCCATAAGGTGCCTTTGCTGATCCTCGAACATGCCGGTCACTTCCTCGCCCGGAAGGCCATTGCTTCGAATCCAGCGAAGTTATCTTTCCATCACGCAACACATCGAGCGAATGCCAGGCGTTTATCCATACCGAGCCATCGCGTCGCGCCAGAACGGCATTCGCCAGGTCGGCACTCAACCCTTCGCGACTGGTCACACTGATCACCGGAATGTCGCGAAAGGCTTCGATGCCGCGAGTGGTCAGAACCCAGAGGTTCCCCTCGCGGTCCTCGAAGAAGTTCTGCACCGTGTCACCGGTGAGTCCATCGCGCGCGCGCAGCCGGCTGACCTTGCCATCGAATAGCCGGTAAATCCCCTCGTCCTGAGTTCCGATCCACAGCGCCTTGTGGCGATCGACAAAGGGCAAAGTCATCGCCAGCCGTCGGCCATCGAGCTCGGGTGATACGAAGGCTTGTAGTTTGTCATCCCGCAGATGCAGCAGTCCCAAGCCGCGGCTCGGCTGCATCGCACCGACCCATACCGAACCATCGGACCCGACGTTGACGCTTTGCAGGACATCGATCGACTTGACTCCGGCCGCATCCGTGATGCCGGGCGGCATCCAGGTGCGCGACACGCCGTCCTTCCAGCGCATCAAAGTATTGTCGGAAACCGTCCAAAGATTGCCCTGCGCATCCTTGGCGAGTTGGCGCGCATTCGAGATCGGCACGCCCTGCGCGGCTGCGTGGCAAATCGCCTGATCGCCCTGCACTTCGCACAGCGGGCCCTTGTCGTCGCTCAGGCTCGAACGCGTGAACCAGATCTTGCCGGCGTCGTCCTCGACGATGGACATGATCCATCCCGGCGTATCCGGGTAGTAAGTCAGCCGGCCGCCCAGGTAACGATGCAGACCGGAACGGGTACCGATCCAGAGGCTGCCGTCGCGTCCCGCGCCGAGTGACAGGATGCGGTTCGAACGCAGCTTCTCGCCCGACGGCGCCGCGAACGGCACGAAACGCACACCGTCGAAGCGCACCAACCCGCCGCGCGTGCCGATCCACAGGTATCCGTCCGCGGTCTGGATCATTTCCATCGGCGCGCCGGGCAGGAATCCCTCCTGCACCGTCCATACCGCATGCCCGTACTGCGAGATCGCACGCGAGGGATCGAGCGCGAACGCCGCGGGCGACAGCACCAGCAATGTGAGGAATGCGCGCAGCATCAGAATCGCATCGACATCGAAAGCTTCAACAGCCGCGGCGGGCTCTGCGCCACGACGTTGTTGCCGGTGGACGAAAAATGTTTCCTGTCCGTGACGTTCTGGCCCGAGAGCCGGAATGTGAGCTCGTTGCCAGCGATATCGGTCGAATAGGCCGCGCCCAGGTCGAACAGCGTATACGCGGGAATGAAGGCCTGGTTGTAGGGGTTCACGGCACGCTCGCTGATGTAATAGAGCGCCCCGTTCACGCGGAGTCCCGGCACGCGATCCGAAAACCGGTACTCGCTGGCCAGTGAGAACGTGCGTTCGGGAGTGTTCTCGATCTTGCGCCCGACTACAGTCGGCACCAACGGCACGAGCACGGTGGGCGCACCGGAAATCTGCCCGGCCTCCAGGAATTGGCCGGTGGCGTACAAGGACCATTGCGCCGTCACCTCGCCTGTCACGCTGAACTCGAGCCCACGATAGCGCGCGCGACCGTCGCGCACATACAGGTTCGCACCATTGACGAAAGCCGAGTCACGTTCGATGTTGAAGTACGCCGCCTGCACCAGCAACCCTGGCTGTGGCTCGAGCTTGATGCCGGCCTCGTACTGGGTGCTCTCGGCGGCGCCTACCGATTCCCCGGCATTGGCAGCGGTCATCGGCGCCAGCGGCGTGGACTCCAGCCCGTCAATGTGCGTGGCGTAAATGCTCATCCAGGGTCGAGGCTTCACGATGGCACCGTACGAGATGGACGTGGGTTCGTCCTGGAACGTCGTCGCTCCCGAGTCGCGGTTCTCCTCGGTGTAGTCAGTCTTGCGCACGCCCGCGAGCAGTTGCAGCCAGGACGCGAGTTCCATGCGGTCGAAGAAATAGAAGCCAACATCATCGATGCGGGTTTTGACGCCGGTGCGCTCCGGAAAAGGCGTTTCGGGGATGTCCACCGGCTGGAACACGTTCTGCCGGCAGGTCACGCGCGGCGCCGTGGCAGCCGCACCCGGACACGTGACCGGCGTACTCGTCGAGGTGAACGCGTCGCGCACGTTTCGAGACGAGCCCAACAGCAGCTCGTGCGTGATGAATCCGGTGCGCAGCGCGCCGGCGATTTCCGCTCGATAGCTCGTGTTGTCGAAGGTCGCGCCGGGCTGCAGGCTGATGCTCAAGTTGCCGTTGCCGTTCGTGTCCGGACCGTAGTTGTCGAGATCCACGGTATTGAAGTGCCGGTCGCGCACGATGTGCGAGTTGCCGTAGCTCGCGGATAACGCCCACGCCGGGGAGATCTTCCAGTTCACGGTGGTCAGGAGATTGCGCTCCTCGGCACGATTCGAAGCCCAGTCCGGCCCGAAGTTGGTCTCGGCATCCAGCAGCGGCGGCAGTTCCAGCGCGGGATAGAGATTCGTCAAGGTCGGCGGTGGCAGCCGCACATACCGGAACACGCCGGGCTCGTTGACCTCTTTCTCGATGTGTTCGGCGTCGAGGCTCAGAGTCACGCTGTCGGTGGGCCTGAAATCGAAGGCCGCGGCCAGCAGCGAGCGGTGCCCGCGCGTGTCGTCGATGCCGGAATCCACGTTGCCGTAGAGCGCATTGACGCGCGCGCCGAACATTCCCCAGGTGTCGCTGGCGTCGACGTGCCCGCCCACGGCGCCGAACTGATTGCCAAACAAGGTCGCCGCGAGCAGCGGCTCCAGTGTGGGCCGCTTCATGGTGAGATTGACGATGCCGGCCGGTGTCGTGAATCCGTAGTACAGCGCCGAGGCGCCCTTCAGGACTTCCACGCGTTGTTTGTCCTCGAGCGGCAGGTCGACCAGGTTCACCACCGGCAGGATGCCGTTGAGCCGGTAGTTGCCGCGGTTCTCGACATTGATGCCGCGGATCGCGATGTTGCTGTACACCGTGGTGGTGACTTGCGCCGGACTCACGCCCGCCGTGTTGCGCAGCGCGTCGAGCAGGCTCTGCGCCTGCTGCGACTGGATCAGCGCGTCGGTGATCACATTGACCGTGAGCGGCGTGTCGAGCTGGCGCGCGCCGCGGAAGCTGCCGGCCTGCACGAGATCGGCGCTGAAGCTGCCGGCACGATCGGCCGTGACGACCATTTCTTCAAGGGAAGGGGCTTCGAGGGCAGGCGCGTCGAGCGCACTGGCCGGCGCAGCGTGGGCGCGCGCGCACAGCGTCGCGAAACACGCGACGACCACCCCTGCGATCTTCATAGATCGAGAATGCCACGCTTCAAGGCAATCATGACCGCGTGCGTCCGATCCGAGGCATCGAGCTTCGGCAGGATGCTCTTCATGTGCGTCTTGACCGTCCCTTCGGATATATCGAGCTCGACCGCGATCACCTTGTTAGGCTTGCCCGCCGCCACGCGGCTCAACACCTGGATCTCGCGTCCGGTCAGCACGTCGTCGGCCACGTGCTCGGCGATTTCGGTGGCGATCTCGGGCAACACGCGGCGCTTGCCCGCGTGTACCGCTCGAATGGTCTCGAGCAATTCCTTGCGAACCAGGTTCTTGAGCAGGTAACCCTGGGCCCCGGCCCTCAATGCAGCCGCGGCCTGCGCGTCGCCGGCGTAAGTCGTCAGGACGATGATGCGGGCATTGGAGAATTCGGCGCGAATCGTGGTGATGGCCTCGATGCCGCTGATGTCCGGCATGCGCAGGTCCATGAGAGTGATATCCGGCCGCAGGCGCCGGAAGTCCTCGATGGCCTCGCGGCCATTGCATGCCTGCCCCACCAGCGTCATGTCCGGCTGACTCTCCAGCACCGCGGCAATGCCGTCCCGCAACAGCGGATGATCGTCGACAGAGAGGATGCGAATCGCGGGATTGTTCATCATGCTGCTCCAACGTATCGCGCCGGGCGTGAGTCGGCGTATGCCACGCTGGCCGGGACCCGCAAGTCTACTTCGGTACCTGCTCCAGGTTTGCTCCAGATGTCGAGCTGCGCTCCCAGTTTGTTTGCCCGCTCGCGCATGCCGAGAAGCCCGAAGTGCCCCGGCTTTCCACCCGCATCGAGAACCCCGGCATCGATACCGCCGCCGTCGTCACGCACCCGGAGTTGCAATGCGACATCGTCATAGGTCAATTCGACTTCGATGGTTTGCGCATTCGCGTGCAGGAAGGCATTTCCGATGGCCTCGCGCGCTATCAACAGGATTTCCTCGCGCGCGATGGGGTGCAGGTCGCGACTGGTGCCCTGCATGCTCACGCGGAACTTCGCGCTGTGCAGTTGCGAGAGATGTTCGCCCTCCGCGGCGAGGATGTCGGTGAGATCCCGGACCTCGCGCGCCGTTGGACGAAGATCCTTGACGCGATCGCGGCTTTCTCCCAGCAACTGGTCCGCCCGGTCGAGCGACTGCTCCATCAGGCGCCGCGCGGGCTCGCCCTGCGGAATCCGGTCGGTGGCGGCCTGGAAGCGCCAGATCAGTCCCTGGATTCCCTGCAACAGCGTGTCGTGCAGCTCGCGCGCGATCCGTTCGCGCTCGGACAGGCGCGCTTCCAGGCGCGAACGCACCTGCGCCGCCACCTGCCGCACGCGAATCCGGTACAGCGCCGCCAGCATCCCTGCGCACGCCGAGCGCGCACACCGCGAAGAACGACCAGGTCTGATAGAACGCCGGTGCAATCACGAAGTCGATGGACGCGCCCTGCTCGTTCCACACGCCATCATTGTTGGACGCGATCACGCGAAAGATGTACTGGCCCGGCCCCAGGTTCGTGTACAGCGCCTCGCGGCGTCCGCCGGCGTCCTGCCAGTGGCGGTCCAGCCCGTCGAGCTTGTAACGAAAGCGCACGCGTTCCGGCACGGTCAAACTACCGGCGCCATACTCGATCTGCAGGTCGGTGGTGTTGATCGGCAGGCTGATGGACTGGCGCAGGTTGGGATAACGCTTCGAATTGGCGGACAGCGACCAGATCGTGACCGGCGGTGGCAAGGTGTTGCGAACCAGCTGCGTGGCATCGATGGACACCAGCCCTGCCGTCATCGAAAACCAGATGCGCCCGTCGGTGGTTTCGATGGCGGAGGGTTGTGGCCGCAATTGCACCGCGGTGCCCGGCACGCCATCCAGGTAGTTGAGGATCTCGCACCTGAGCCGGTGTTTCGGATCCCGGACCACCGCTTCGATCTCATCGGCATCGATACGCACGATGCCGGCGATTCCGTTCAGCCACAGATCGCCGTTGCGCGCACGCACGATGCCCGAGACGCCCCTGAATGGCGTCCCGGAATCGCTTTGCATGGCCATGACGCGCCGGCCTTCGAGACGCGCAAGCCCGAGCTCTCCGCCTATCCACACCTCGCCGTCCTCGGCGACCAGCGACAGGACATTGCCGACCTGCAGGCCCTGCGCCGCGTCGAACACGCGGACGTCGCGGCCCTCGACGCGCGCCACCCGGTTGTTCGAGTAGCCAAACCACAGCACCCCGTTGTCGTCCATGGTCGCGACGATGGGCCAGCCGCGCGGCAGTTCGTCCAGGCCACCGTATTCGGACCAGGCGCCTTCGTGGAAGCGAAACAGGCTGCGGCGCGTGATGGAAAGCCACAGGGCTCCGTTGCGTTCGCGTACCAGTGCCGCAATGGGACGGCCCTGTACTTCCGCGGGCAGCGGCATGCTGACCAGCCGGCCCTGTTCCAGATGCGCCAGCGAAGAAACTCCGGCAAACCACACGGTTCCTTCGGAGTCGCGATGCGCAACGGTGAACGGCTCCGAATTCTGGCTGCTCACCACCTTGCCGTCCCGTATTTCATCGACCCGGGCGCCGGAAGGATCGCCGCAGGCCAGCCACAGTGCGCCGTCGGCTCCCGGCGCAAATCCCGCGGCGGTGAATCCGTACTGAAAACACCGCGGCACCACGCCGCGCACCACATTGCTGCGGCTGAAGCGATGCAGACCGTTGTCGGTGCCCACCCAGACATTGCGCTCACGATCCAGCAAGGTGGCGAACACGCGGCCGAAGTTCGACAGCTCGGAGCTCGAAAGCTGCTCGGGCTGCACGGATCGCGCGGGCAGGTTCTCATCCGCGAGATCGCGGGACCGCACGCGCAACAGACTCTTGGCGGCGCTTTCCGAAGCCCAGAGATTTCCGGGCGTATCGAACAACAGCGGACCGCTGGAGATGCCCGCGACGTTGGCAGCGGCACGCAGTCGCGCATCCGCAGGTCGTTCGACGCGCACCAGCTGGTGGTGCGGGGCCGCCCAGATGCTGCCATCGGGTGCCTGCGCGAGCGCCGTGCCACCCGCGCCGAAGGACAGCGATCGGTCGACCTCCCTGAACAGCCGTTCTCCGGCGACCCAGGCGAACAGTCCATTGTTCGCGCCCACCCAGAACGTGCCGTCGCGGTCCACCAACAAGGCGTACGGCGTTTCGATCCTCGGATCGTCGAACTTTTCCCATCGCGTTCCGTTGAATCTCGCCAGGCCACGACGCGTGGCGGCCCAGAGCGTGCCATCGCGATCGCGCGCGAACTGCTCCACCGTTCCGTCGGGCAATCCTTCGCTTTCACCAAAGCGCGTCACGCGGCCGCCCGCGAGCATGGCGGCGCCGCCCGGACGGAACCCTATCCACAGTCCATCATCGATCGCGAACAGACTGGCGATGTTGGTTCCAGGGAGCGGCTCCTCCGCGTCGCCGGGATATCCCACGAAGCGCATGCCATCGAACCGCGTCAGTCCGGTGCGGCCGCCTATCCACAGGGTTCCGTCGCTGGTCTGCGCGAGGGCAGCGATATCCGTCGGGGCCTCGTCGATGGGCGTGAAGGCACGATGGTTGAGCTGCTGCAGGCTCAGCTCGACAACCTGCCCGCAAACCCTCCCCGGGAATGAACCGAGTACTCCTAGCAACAGAAGCGGGATCGCCTTCATACACCCCTTCCCACGCGTATTACTGATTACCCTGTGGCGGCTGCTCCGAGATCCCCCAAAAGGGGTACCTGCCGGTACACGCCTGTCGGGTACGCCGCGATGCGCAATCGGCGCACCCTCACCTGGTGCAGCGGCTCTTCTCCATGTTTCCCCGCGGTCTGCCCGGACTGGCATTGCTGTTGTTGCGCGTGTCCGCGGCGCTCGCGTTGCTGGTCGACTGCTACTTCAACAGAAGCGAAATATCCGGCTGGATACAGCTGGGCGCGATACTTCTCGCGCTCACCATCTGCATCGGATTTCTGACGCCGATTGCCGCCTCGCTGGCGCTCGTATTCCATGTGCTCATCTGGCTCGTGATAGTTGGTATCGGCCCCATGGCATTGATCGTCGTGGCACTCGACGCTCTCGCACTGGCGCTGCTCGGGCCCGGCGCATATTCGCTGGACGGCTATCGCTTCGGGCGCCGCGTCGTGGTGCTGCAGCCTCCCTGATAACACCTTCGTGTAGTTCCACTGCCTCCCACAAGTGGCGTGCTCTCTGGAATCCGGCAACGGATGATAGCCGCCAACGCAGAGATCGCTTCACCAGGGAGTCGCCAATGAACCTGATCCACCTTAGCACTGTGCGCCGCACTATCGCCGCAGCGGCACTGCCCATCGTCTACGTCGTCGATGACGATCCCACGATGCGCGAGGCTCTCGAAGCCCGCCTCCGCTCCGCCGGCTACCAGCCCTGCATCGTCGCTTCCGCGGAAGAATTCCTGGCGCAGCCGCGAGGCAAGGCGGCCTGCTGCCTGCTGGTCGAGAAACAACTCCCGGGCCTGAGCGGCCTCGAGCTGCAGAAGCTCGTGCTGGACCGTACCGAGATGCCGATCATTTTCATGAGCAGCGAGGCCGACGTCGAGGCCACGGTGCAGGCCATGAAGGCCGGTGCGATGGAATTTCTCACCAAGCCGGTGCCCGGCGACGTGCTGATGCACGCTATCGGGCAAGCCATCCGTTGCAGCCATGCGGCGCTGCATCACCTTTCGCAGATGCAGGCACTGCAGCAACGCTACGAGTCCCTCAGCCGTCGCGAGCGCGAAGTCATGAACCTCGTGGTCACCGGCCGCTTGAACAAACAAGTCGGCGGCACGCTCGGCATTTCCGAGATCACCGTGAAGGCGCACCGCGGCAAGATGATGCGCAAGATGCAGGCCCACTCGCTGGCCGAGCTGGTGAACATGGCTACCAGCCTGCACGACGATGACCTGCCGGCGTTCTCATCGTGAGCGATGCGGGATCCAGGCCAGTCCCAGCGACAGGCCGATGTCCGGCGTGTTGTTGATGTTCTGCACGTTCTCCGTGAACGCGAACGTCACCAGCCAGTTGTCCATGCGATGCCGCACGCCCAGGCTGTATTCGTACTTGTTGGCGGTCAGCTCATCGAGATCCGTGTCATCGTCCGAGTACACGCTCTTGCTGGCATAGACCTGCATGTTCAGATTGGTGCGGTCGGTCCACTTGAATTCGTAGCCCACCACCAGCGTCGGAATCAGCTGCGCGTCATGCCGCGCCGGCTCGCTGGCGCCGGCGTAATAGACCGCAGAAGTATCGAAGTAGAACGCGTGACGCATGCCGGTGCGCTGCAGCGAGGCCTGCAGGCCGTAGTCGGTGCGGCCGGTGGATAGCAGCAGCTCCCGCCCCTGCCACGGGACTTTCACCGCGGCGTCCAGGGTCAGGCGCCAGGTCGGCGAGAATTGCAGGCCCGCATACCGCACGCCGATGACCGGGTCGAGGAGTCCACCGTCGGTGGGGCGGTCGAGCAACACCACCTGCGCGCCCTTCAGGTCGTAGACCAGTGTGGTGCGGTTGCGCTCCACGGCCGGCCTGCCGAACGAGCTGAAGCCGGCGGTGTCGTGAAAACTTTCGATGGTGCCGTCGAGAAATCCATCCGTGTACGAGATGGCGCTCAGCGTTCCGTAGACACTCCAGTCCGGTGAAATCTTGTAGTGCGCGGTGAAACCCAGCGTCGCACCTTCGATATCGAGCAGATAGTTGTCGCCCGGCATATCCCGGATGGCCTGCACTTCGGCGGGGCCAATGCGACGCCGCCCGGTGGGTTCGAGGCTGACCAGATAGTCCTCGACGTCGGGACTCAGCGCCCAGGTGTTCTGATAGTCGAGCTCGGTCTCGAAGGCCCAGGTCCCGGGCTCGATGCTCACGGCATGCGCCGGCCGCATGTCGAGCCTGAGAAACCCGAAGGGCGACAGATCGCGCGAACGTAACGGTCCGTAGAACATGCCGTTGCCGGCGTCGGCGACCGCGGGAAGCGGCGCGAGCGCGCAGGTCACTGCCAGTGAAATGAGTCCGATGCGTGCCATGGCGTTCTCCTCTCTACACGAGTCCCGAGCACATCACGGCTTTCGAGCTACTTCGATTGCACCAAGGTGTCGTTCCACTGACACCTTGGTGCAATCGCATCGCCTCAACGCGTTTGTTCTGATCAGCGCCCTATGAAAGTGCATTGGATGCGGACGGCGATTCTGATGAGTGCGTTGTGCGGTTTCGTCATCGGCTGCGCCAAGGATGCCAACATGTTGCAGAGAACTTCTTTCGAAACCGACTCTCTCGGTCGCGCCATCGAGTGGATCAACTCGCCGCCGCTGCGCACCACGGATCTGCGCGGCAAGGTGGTGCTGGTCGACTTCTGGACGTACAGCTGCATCAACTGGCGGCGCACCATGCCCTATCTGCGCAGCTGGGCGGACAAGTATCGCGACCATGGCCTGGTGGTCATCGGCGTGCACACGCCGGAGTTCGGCTTCGAGAAGAACATCGGCAACGTGCGCCGCGCCACGCGCGAGCAGCGCATCGACTATCCAGTTGCCATCGACAGCGAGTACGCCATCTGGGAAGCCTTCGACAACCACTACTGGCCGGCGCTGTACTTCATCGACGTGCACGGACGCATCCGTCATCAACAGTTCGGCGAAGGCAACTATGACCAGCTGGAAGCCGTCATCCTCGAGCTGCTGGCCGAGGCCGGGCATGCCTTGCCGGCGCCCAAGCTCACCGAGCTGGAAGGTCACGGCGCCGAAGCCGCCGCGGACTGGAAGAACCTGCGTTCGCCGGAAACCTATCTGGGCGACGGCCGCGCCGGCAGGTCCGCGTCGTCTGGCACGGCTCGACTGAAGCTCAATCAGTGGACACTGGCGGGCGACTGGACCACGCTCCGCGAATCCGCGAAGTCGAATGGAGCCGGCGGGAAGATCGCCTACCGCTTCCACGCCCGCGACGTACACCTGGTCATGGGTCCGGGCGCGGACGGCAAGCCGATTCGGTTTCGCGTGAGTATCGATGGACAACCGCCCGGTGCATCCCGGGGTGTTGACGTCGACCCCGAGGGCCATGGCGTGGTCGATCAGCCGCGCATGTATACGTTGATCCGCCAATCCTCACCCATCGTCGACCGCGTGTTCGAGATCGAATTTCTCGACAGCGGCGCGGAAGTCTTCGTGTTCACTTTCGGATGAGGCACGGGACTGCGTAGACTGCTACGCGTGCTCCTGTTCCAGTCGCTGCTCATTCTCCTGGTTTGCGCCGTGTCGCTCACGGCCCTGGCGCGCTATCTGCAACTGCCCTACCCGTCGATGCTTGCGCTCGGCGGTACGGCGCTGGCCTTCGTGCCCAATGGCCCGACATTCAGCCTCGACCCGGAGCTGACCCTGGCGCTGTTCGTCGCACCGGCGCTGCTCGACGCCGCCTTCGACACGTCCTGGCGCGATCTGAAGCGCTACTGGATCCCGGTGATGTCGCTGGTGGTCATTGCCGTCGGCCTGACGACGGTGGCCGTGGCCTGGGTGGTGCGCTACATGATGCCCGACATGTCGTGGGCGGCCGCGATCGCCATCGGCGCCATCGTCGCGCCGCCGGATGCGGTCGCCGCCTCGGCCGTGATGCGACGACTGAACATTCCGTATCGCGTGCAGGTCATCATCGAGGGCGAAAGCCTGCTGAACGACGCCACTGCACTCCTTATCTACAGGCTCGCCGTCTCGGTGACCCTCGGGGCCACGTTCTCGGTCCCGGGCGCCGCCCTGCTCTCCGTGGCCATGATCGCCGGCGCGGCGCTGGGTTTCGCGCTGGCGCACATCAGCATTCGCCTGATCGAAAAAGTCACGGACATTCCCAGCGCCATCATTTTGCAGTTCGCCACCACGTTTGGCGTGTGGATCCTGGCCGAGCAGCTGCACCTGTCGCCCATCGTGACCATCGTCACCTACGCCATCACGGCGGCGCGCATCGCTCCGCAGCGCACGCCGGCGCGCCTGCGCATTCCTTCCTATGCGGTCTGGGAAACCGTGGTGTTCGTGCTCAATGTGCTGGCCTTCGTGTTGATCGGACTGCAGCTGCGCCCCATCTTCGAATCGCTGCTGCCGGCCGAACGGACTCACTACCTGCAGATCGCGGCCGCGGTCCTCGGCACGGTGATCGCGGTGCGCTTCGCCTGGGTCATGCTCTACAACCGCGTGGCCACGTGGAAATTCAAACTATTCGGCGGTGGGCGCTGGCCGGGCGAATTCGTACCGCCGGTGTCGGGCAGCATCGTGGTGGGCTGGGCCGGCATGCGTGGCATCGTCACGCTGGCCACCGCGTATGCCCTGCCGGCCGGATTCCCGCATCGCGACCTGGCGCTGCTGTGCGCCTTCTGCGTGGTGGTTGGGACGCTGGTGGTTCAGGGTCTCACGCTGCGGCCGCTGATCCTGGCGCTGGGTCTCACCAGCGATGGCTCGGTCGAGCGCGAAGTGCGCCGCGCGCAGGACATTCTCGCGCTGGTGGCGCTGGAGATCCTCGAAGGCGAAGGCACGGAAACCGCGCGCGCGCTGCAGGACGAATTCGTGACCACCGAGGTGGCCGAGATCGACGCTCCGCATGCCACCCCGCGCGAGGCGCGCAATCTACTGCGCGGACGCATCGTCGACGCGCAGCGCAGGGCGCTGGTCAACCTGCGCGCCACCTCGGAGATCGGCGATGACGCGTTTCACCGCATCGAGGAGTACCTCGACCGCCAGGAGCTCAACGTCCGGTAGGCGCAATGCAGCGAAGGCGCTGCATGTTCCCGGAACGCCGCTCGTAGGATTAGACAGACGCAAGATCCGCCGCCGTGGCGGCTGTTGGCACCCGGCGCGATCTCGCCTAATCGCGCCATGCAACGCAACGACCTAGAGACCGTCTCCGTCTGGCAGGAGACCACTCCCGGAATTCCGGCGGACCAGACATCGCGCGAGCAATGCGAGGTGTGCGTCATCGGCGCCGGCATCGCCGGGCTCACCACGGCCTATCTTCTGAGGCGCGCGGGCCGCGACGTCCACCTGATCGACGCCTATGGCGTGGGCGCCGGCGAGAGCGGCCGCACCACCGCGCACCTGACCGCCGTGCTCGACGATCGCTTCGCCACGCTCGAGAAACTCTTCGGCGCCGACGGCGCCCGGATCGCGGCCGAGAGCCACCGCGCCGCGATCGATCTCATCGAGCGGCTGGTGAGCGAGGAGCAGATCGACTGCGACTTCGCGCGGGTCGAGGGCATCCTTTTCTGCACATCTGCGGATCAGAAGGATCTGCTCGAACGGGAGGCCGAGGCGGCGCGCAAGGCCGGATTCGAAGACCTGGTCGAAACCTCCGCGCTGTCGATTCCCGGCCTGAGCTTCCGCGGCCGGGCGCTGCGCTTTCCACGACAGGCGATGTTCCACATCGGCAAATATCTGGACGGCCTGGCGCGGGCATTCGCGGCACGCGGCGGCCACATCGAGACCGGCGTGCAGGCGCTGGCGGTCGAAGAAGGCGAGATCGCGCGCGTGAAACTCGACAATGGCCGCGAGATCCGCGCGAGCCACGTGGTGGTCGCCACCAATACGCCGTTCATCGACCGCGTGAAGATGCACACCAAGCAGGCCGCCTATCGCACCTACGTGGTCGGGTTTCCGATGGCCGCGGGTAGTTTTCCCGCCTGCCTGCTCTGGGATCTCGAAGATCCCTATCACTACGTGCGCGTCGTGCGTAACGTGGACAGCGGCGACGTGCTCATCGTCGGCGGCGAGGACCACAAGACGGGACAGGACGAAGTGCCAGCCCTCCGCTTCGCCCGGCTCATCGAGTGGGCGCGCGCGCACTTCCCCGGTCTCGGCGAAGCGAAGTACCGCTGGTCCGGCCAGGTCATGGAGCCCATCGACGGGCTTGCTTTCATCGGCCGCAATCCCGGCGACGACAACATCTACGTGGTCACCGGCGACTCGGGCAACGGCATGACGCATGGCACGCTGGGCGCGATGCTCATCAGCGATCTCATCCAGGGACGCGACAATCCCTGGGTCGAGCTCTACGACCCGGCGCGCAAGACCCTGCAGGCTGCGGGATCCTTCATCGACGAAAACTCCAATGTGCTGGGGCACCTGGTCGGGGACTGGATCGCGGGCGGCGAGGTCAAGCAACGCCGCGAGATACCGCTGGGCTCCGGCGCCATCGTGCGCGAGGGCATGTCGCTGCTGGCCGTGTATCGCGACGACGAGGGGCGCTTCCATGAGCTCTCGGCCGCGTGCACGCACCTGGGCTGTGTCGTGCAATGGAACGACGTGGAAAGGAGCTGGGACTGCCCGTGCCACGGCTCGCGCTTCGCACCCGCCGACGGTGCAGTGCTCAATGGCCCGGCCGCGAAACCGCTCGAGCGCCACGACGCACACGATGCCGATGCCATTCCGGCGCAGCTCCTGCCCGGCCAGGCACAGGTGCAGACGCCGTGAGTTAGTCAGTCACGGCCGGGGCGACGACCCTCCGTGGTGGTATGACTGGCGGGATCGCTGGCCGGAAAGCTCGAGGCCAGCGAGGCATCCAGTTCCTCGTCCACGGGCCGCAGTCCCGGGCGCGCCACTGCGACGTGGCTCGCCGGGCCTCTCCGTGCCCTCGGCGCCGATCAGCGGCTCGGGGGAGTCGGTATCCCGGTCCGATAGCTGCGTGCGCGAGGGCTCGCGCTCCAGCGCCGCGCGGATTCTCTCCGCGTCGCGCGTGCCGGATTTCAAAGCCTTTTCCAGGTTCCTGGCGTACTTCTCGATGCGCTTGGCCGGCAACAACGGTTCGTAGGGATCCACGACCGCTTCGACCAGCGCGGCACCGTCCTGCGACAGCGCGGCGTCGAGCGCAGCGCCGCAATTCTCCGGCGTGTCGGTGCGGAAACTGGCGATGCCGAACCCTTCGGCCACGCGCACGAAATCGATGGGCGTGAGATCGCACTCGTATTCGGGGTTGCCCAGGAACATGAGCTGCTCCCACTTGATCTGACCCAGCGAATTGTTCTTCATCACGACGATCTTGATGGGCAGGCGGTAGCGCACGATGGTCGCCAGCTCGCCTATCAACATCGAGAGGCCGCCATCGCCGGTGAACGCCACCACCTGCCGCCCCGGAAAAGCCAGCGCCGCGGCGATGGCATAGGGAATCGAACAGGCCATGGTGGCGAGCATGCCGGAGCCGGCGAACTGCTGGCTGCCGCGCGCGTTCACGTAGCGCGCCAGCACACCGGTGTTGTGGCCGGAATCCCAGGCCACCAGCGCGTCTTCGTGCAACCGCTGCCCGAGCTCGCGCGCCAGCTTTCCCGGCGCCAGCCGGCCAGTGCCGTTGTCCGCCGAACACTCGAGCAGGGTTTTCCAGTCGAGTTTGCGGCGCTGGCAGCGCTCGAGGAATCTTCGGTCGCCGTGCGCCTTGAGCCGCTTGGCCAGCATCGCCAGGGTCTTGCGCGCATCTCCCACCAGCCCGACTTCCGCGGGAAATCGCAGGCCGATGCGCGACGGATCGCGGTCGATCTGCACGCCCCTGGCCTGGCCGGGTTTCGGGTAGTACTCCACGTACGGAAACGTGGAGCCCACGATCAGCAGCGTGTCGCATTCCTCGAAGGCTTCCTGCGACGGGCGTGTGCCCAACAACCCGATGCCGCCGATGCACAACGGATGATCGTCGGGCACGACCGCCTTGCCCAGCAGCGCCTTGACGATGGGCGCGCCCAGCAGCTCGGCCACTTCGAGCAGCTCGTCGCGCGCCTTCAGCGCGCCATGGCCGGCGAGAATGGCGACGCGCTTGCCGCGATTCAGGATCTCGATGCGCCCGCGCCAGCTCGGGCTCTTCCGGCACGCGCTCGCCCTCCTGCCGCGCGAACGACACGTGATGCTGCACATTGCGCGTCGAAGGCTCGACCTCGTCGATCTCCTCTTCCTGCACGTCGGTGGGAATGGCGACGTGCGCGACCGTGTGCTGCGTACAGGCGATGCGGCAGGCCAGCGACGTCGCGTTCTCGACGTGCGCCGCGCTCATGATGCGCGTGCTGTAAGCGGCGACGTCGGAGAATAGTTTGGGCAGATCGACGTCCTGCTGCGTGAAGGTATCGATGAGGTCGTGGTACGGCAGCCCGGTCATCGCGATCACCGACGCCCTGTCGAACTTGGCGTCGTACAGCCCATTGAGCAGGTGCACGCCGCCCGGACCGGTGGTCGCCAGGCAGCAACCGATGCGGCCGGTCCACTTGGAATGCGCGCAGGCCATGAGCGCGGCCGATTCCTCGTGGCGGACCTGGATGAAGCGGATGCGATCCTGGCGCTTGCGAATGGCCTCCATGAGGCCGTTGATGCCGTCTCCGGGCAACCCGAAGATCGTGTCCACGCCCCAGGCGATCAGGCAGTCGATCAGGATGTCAGAGCCATTTCGTTTCACCGCAACCTCCTTTTGCGCAGATGCCCATTAGGAACTCGGCAACTCCGCGGCGATGTAGGACGTCACAGGAGTCGTGTTCGGCAAAATCCTCCAAGCCACGGGTGGATACGTGGACATCGCGCCTGGCTCCGACACGGCAGCATCCCACGCGCCACACACGGAGGTATCACCATGGCACGCTCAAAACAGGCGAGATCGGCCGGGGACAAGACACCGGACGCGATCACGCTGCTGAAGGCGGATCACCGCCAGGTCGAAGACTGGTTCGGACAGTTCGAGAAGGCTCGCGATCCAGATCGCAAGCAGGAGCTGGCGACGAATATCTGCGAGGCCCTGAAGGTCCACACCACCATCGAGGAAGAGATTTTCTATCCGGCCTTCCTCGAGGCCACGGACGAAACGGACATTCACCACGAAGCCGAGGTGGAGCACAACGGCGCCAAGAAACTCATCGCGGAGATCGAAGAATCTTCGCCCGACGATGAGTACTTCGACGCCAAGGTGAAGGTGTTGTCCGAGATGATCAAGCATCACGTCAAGGAAGAGGAAAAGTCGGGCGGCATGTTCGCGGCGGCGCGCGATTCCGACATGGATCTCGAAGCGCTGGGCGAAAAACTCGCGGCACTCAAGGCCGAGCTGGAAGACGGCGCCGTCGACGACGACGAAACGCCCACCCCGCGCGGTCAAAAGGAGCGGGGACAGCCGGGCCGGATGGCGAAAGGCTCTCGTTGAGCCCAAGGAGCAAACATGGCTAGTCGGTATGGAAAGAAGGCGCAGAGCAAGGTCAAGCGCGCCATGCACGAGCGTAAGCGGGGCACGCTGAAGAGCGGCGGCTCGGGCAAGAAGGTGACCAGTCGCAAGCAGGCCATCGCCATCGGCCTCTCCGAGGCACGGCGCTCCGGCGGCAAGGTACCTTCGCGCTCCAGCAGCCGCTCGCGAAGCAGGAAGAAGAAGTAGTTCGTCGGAATGCGCCGCGGATTGCAGCCGCGATCGCGGCGTTCGGGGCGAGTGGCCTTGCTCGCCCTGGATCTCATCACCGATTTCGAGTTCCCCGACGGGGCCGCCGTGCGGCGCGCCCTGTCACGGCACGCCCCAGCCATTCGCGCCCTGCTCGACAGCGCACGCGCGCATCGCATTCCGATCGTCTACACCAACGACAATCTCGGTCCGTGGCGCAGCGATGTCATGGCGCTGATCGCGCACTGCACACAACCGCAGCGTGCCGGAGCGGCCCTGGTAAAACAGCTCTGCCCCGCGGACAGCGACGAAATCATCCTCAAACCACGCCACTCGGCGTTCTACGGCACGCCCCTCGAGGCGCTGCTCGACGACCGCAAGATCGACACCCTGTTGCTGGTCGGCATGTCGGCGGAGAGCTGCGTGTGGATGACAGCCTGCGACGCGCACACGCGCGGCTTCAGCCTGGTGATACCCGCGGACACCATGGCCGGTGCCTCGACGCGTGCGCTGCGCGCCACACTTACGGGCCTCAAGGACGTGCTCGGCGCCCGCGTCCCGGCGCACGCCAGCTCGCTGCGTTTTTCTTCGGGCAAACTCAAATAGCCATGGACCTCGAAGTAGGTAGATTCTGCACTCCTGCGTCCGCGAACTGAGTCCGCCAAATTGACTTGCGCCGACTGTCCAGCTATTGGCGCGCCCTCAAGCTTGCGCCCCACCACATCACCGGGAGACTCGCCATGCTGACATCCAAGACCATACTGTTTCTGGCCATCGCCGGTGCTTCGAGCGCGGCCGTGGCGGCGCAGAGTGATGCACCGTCACCGAAGACCTTCGTCGAGAAGGCCGCGCAGGACGGGATGACCGAAGTAGAGCTCGGCAAGGTCGCGCTGGAAAAGTCGCAGAATCCGGAAGTCCGCAACTTCGCGCAGCGCATGGTCACCGACCATGGCAAGGCAAACAGCGAGCTCGCCACGCTCGCGAAGCAGAAAGGCATCGACGCGCCGAAGAAGCTGGACGCGGAACACGAAGCCATGGTGAAGAATCTCAAAGCCAAGGACGGCGCGTCCTTCGACAGCGAGTATTCGCACCACATGAACATGGATCACAGCAAGGCGATCTCGCTGTTCGAGGCGGCGTCGAAATCACCGGACAAGGATCTGGCGGGGTTTGCGAAGAAAACCCTCCCGACGCTGAAGGAGCACAAGGAGATGGCCGGCAAACTACCGGGACAGTGAGTCCGGGTCGTAACGAATGGCGGCGGCAACTGGCCCAGCAAGTACTGCGCTGTCCTACAGCGGCGGCGGCCATGACCGGAATATAGTGGCCCGCATGCTCAGCCATCCGCCGCCGCTTTACTTGTATTAATCCGGCTATCGATGTTAGCCAGGTAAACCGTGCAATCGAGAGGACCCACCGCGCAACGCGGGCTGCAATTTTCCAGGACCGCGGATCCGGAACTGCTGGAGGCGCTGGCCAGCGCGAAGATGAAACTGCAGCAGATCGAAGGCATCAACAGCGCTGAGTTGCAGGCGCTCAGCAAGTCTGAGCTCGCGAACATGCGCAAGCAGATCCTGGCACTGCAGACCGACTTGCGCGCCGAGTTGCGTCGCCGCAGGGACTGAGCTGTCGGAGCACGCCTACGCCAAGCGGCGCTCGCCGCTTCTGCGCCAATTCACCCGACAATTTAGTCTGCGCCTTCGCACCGTCGCGCAAGCAACAGCAACAATTGGCATCCAGGTATCGACTCAGGGAAGGACTACCAAACCCGCGTGGCGCCACGTGGGATGGTCGCGGCGTCAATTTTTCCCTGTTCTCGTCGCACGCCACGCGCGTCGAGCTGTGCATTTTCGACGCCCAGGGCAGTACCGAGCTCGAACGAATCACGCTGCCCGAGTACACCGACGAGATCTGGCATGGCTACCTGGAAGGAATGGGGCCGGGCGAAGCATACGGTTATCGCGTGCACGGCCCATACGCGCCGGATGCGGGCCATCGTTTCAACCCCAACAAGCTGCTGATCGATCCCTATGCGCGCGGCTTCCTGGGTGCGCTCGAATGGAACCACGCCTGCTTCGGCTACTGCATCGGCGACAAGGACGCGGATCTTTCCTTCAACGAGCTCGACAGCGCTCCCTTCATGCCGAAGTGCCTGGTGGTCGACCAATCTTTCGACTGGAAACAGAACGGCAAACCGCGCGTGCACTGGGACCGCACCGTCGTTTACGAGACGCATGTGCGCGGCTTCACGCGCAAGCATCCCGCGGTGGCCGAGTCGCTGCGCGGCACCTTTGCGGGCATGGCGACGCCCGAGGTCATCGAGTACGTCAAGGCGCTGGGCATCACCACCGTCGAGCTGATGCCGGTGCAGATGTTCGTGAACGACAGCCTGCTGCTGGAACGTGGGCTCACGAACTACTGGGGCTACAACACCCTGGGTTTCTTCGCCGCGGATCCGCGTTATTGCGCGCGCCCGATGAATGGAGTGCGCGAGTTCAAGGAGATGGTGGCGCGTTTCCACGACGCCGGACTCGAGGTGATCCTCGACGTGGTCTACAACCATACCGCCGAAGGAAACGAGCGCGGTGCGACATTGTCGCTCAAGGGCATCGACAACGCGTCTTACTACCGGCTCCTGCCGGAACAGAAGCGCTACTACATCAATGACACGGGCACCGGCAATACGCTGAACCTCTCGCACCCGCGCGTCATCCAGATGGTCACCGACAGCCTGCGCTACTGGGTGCTGGAGATGCACGTCGATGGATTCCGCTTCGACCTCGGTACGATCCTCGCGCGCGAACCCAATGGCTTCGACAATCGCAGCGGCTTTCTCAAGGTATGCTCTCAGGATCCGGTGCTGAGCACGGTCAAGCTGATCGCCGAACCCTGGGATTGCGGCCCGGGCGGATACCAGGTGGGAAGATTCCCGCCGGGATGGGCCGAGTGGAACGACCGGTTTCGCGACACGGTGCGCGACTTCTGGCGCGGCGAGTCCTCGGCGGCCGACCTCGCTCCCCGGCTCTATGGCTCGGCGGATCTCTTCGATCACCTCGGGCGCAAACCCTACGCGAGTTTCAACTTCGTCACCGCGCATGACGGCTTCACGCTCCACGATCTGGTCTCGTACAACGAGCGGCACAACGATGCCAATGGCGAAGAGAACCGCGATGGTCACAGCCACAACCGTTCCTGGAATTGCGGTGCCGAAGGACCGACCGACGATCCGGGAATCAATGCGCTGCGCCGGCGCCAGATGCGCAACTTTCTCGCGACGCTGTTCCTCTCGCAGGGCACGCCGATGATGCTGGCCGGCGACGAATTCGCGCGCACCCAGCAAGGCAACAACAACGCCTATTGCCAGGACAACGACATCAGCTGGCTGGACTGGTCGCTGGCCGACAGGAATTTCACGCAGGTGAATTTCGTGCGCGAGCTCGCGCACCTGCGAGCCCGTTACCCCATCCTGCGTCGCAGCCGCTTCCTCTCGGCAAAAGAGAATGAAGCCATCGGTCTCAAGGAGATCACGTGGATCAATGCCAGCGGCGAGGAAATGGAAGACGGTCACTGGTCGGATGGCCGCATGCAATGCTTCGGCATGCTGCTCGACGGCCGTGCGCAGCCCAGTGGCATCAAACAGCGCGGCGTCGACGCGACGCTGCTGCTGATTCTCAACGCGCACCATGATCTCGTGAATTTCACGCTTCCGGGCCACGCCGGCGACGAGCGCTGGCGCCTGCTCATCGACACCAACGTGGAGGGCAAGCTCGCCAAGATCGAATTTGCAAAGGGCGACGTGTACGGAGTGACGGCGCGATCGCTGCTGCTGTTCCAGTTGCGCGGCGCGGACACATGAGCGGCAATCCGCCGGTTACCTCGGTGATCTACTCGCACGGACCCATCGCGCTGTCCGGCGGTGGCGCGAGATTCCGGCTGTGGGCGCCCGCGCAAACCGAAGTAGCTCTCGTGCTCGACGCTGAGTCGCCGCACCGCATGTCCCTGCTCGGCGACGGCTGGCATGGTGTCGATGTGCCCGATGTCGAGCAAGGTGCGCACTACGGCTTTCGCCTCGCGGACGGGCGCGTGGTTCCCGATCCGGCATCGCGATACCAGCCCAACAATGTCCACGGAATGAGTCAGTGGGTGGATACCGCCCGGTTTCGATTTGAAATGCCCTGGCGCGGACGGCGCTGGGAAGAAATGGTTCTCTACGAAACGCATATCGGTGCCTTCACGCCGGAAGGCACATTTCGCGCGGCCATCGAGAAACTCGATCACCTCGCCGGCATCGGCATCACCGGGCTGCAGATCATGCCCGTCAGCGACTTTCCGGGCCTGCGCAACTGGGGCTACGACGGCGTGTATCCGTATGCTCCCGACGCGAGCTACGGCACACCGCACGATTTCGTGGCTTTGATCGACGCCGCGCACGCGCGCGGTATCGCGGTATTGCTGGACGTGGTCTACAACCACTTCGGGCCGGAAGGAAACTATCTACCGACGTATGCGCCGCACTTTTTCAGCGAGCGGCACCGCACGCCCTGGGGCGCCGGTCTCAATTTCGATGAATCGCAGGCTCAACCAGTGCGCCGCTACTTCGTCGAAAACGCGCTGTTCTGGCTGCAGGAATACCGGCTCGACGGCCTGCGCTTCGATGCCGTGCATGCCATCGAAGACGACAGTGCGACCCACCTGCTCGATGAGATCGCGGCGCGCGTGCGCGCGGCAATCACCGACCGGCCGGTTCACCTGGTCCTCGAGAATGAAAACAACCAGGCGCGCCATCTGCAGCGTGAGCACGGCGCGCCCCGCGCCTACACCGCGCAGTGGAACGACGACATTCACCACGTGCTGCACGTGGCGGCGACGCGCGAGAACACGGCCTATTACCAGGAATACCTGGATGACACGCGCCTCACGGCGCGTGCCATCGCCGAAGGATTCGCCTTCCAGGGCGAAGTCATGCGCTTTCGCGGCCGGCCGCGCGGCGAGGCCAGCACGGATCTGCCGCCGGCGGCATTCGTATCGTTCATCCAGAATCACGACCAGGTCGGCAACCGCGCCTTCGGCGAGCGTCTCGGCATGCTCGCACCGAGGGAGAAACTGCGCGCCGTCGCCGCGGTCTACCTGCTGGCCCCGCAAATCCCGATGCTGTTCATGGGCGAGGAATGGAACGCACGCCAACCCTTTCAGTTCTTCTGCGACTTCCACGGGGAACTGGCGGACGCGGTTCGCAATGGACGCCGCGAGGAATTCAAGCGCTTCCCGGAATTTTCCGCGCCTGACAAGCGCGCCAGCATTCCCGATCCGCAGGATGTCCGCACCTTCGAACGCTCGAAGCTGCAATGGGCGGATCGCTGCCTGCCCGACTGCGCGGCGTGGTTGCACTGGTACCAGCGAATTCTCACGGCGCGGCGTACTTACGTGGTGCCACTCCTCGGTGAAATAGCACATGCCGGCAATGCGCAGATCGCCGGCGCGAATGCAGTGTGCGTGAGCTGGCGCGCCGGGCCAGATCTGCAGTTGCGTCTCAGCGCGAATCTCTCGGACGATCCGCGGGAATGGCCGCTCGATTCCGGCCGCGTCATCTGGCACGAAGGCAGCCCACCGAATGGCGGCTTGCTGGCGCCCTGGACGGTACGCTGGACCCTGGTCGATGACCTGGGAGGGCCATGACATGCGCGTACCGCGCGCCACCTACCGCCTGCAGTTCTCGCCGGAATTCGGCTTCGCCGATGCCGCGCGCATCGCGCCCTACCTCGAGCAGCTCGGCATCAGTCACGTCTATGCCTCACCCTATCTACGCGCGCGGCCGGGCAGCACGCACGGCTACGATATCGTCGCGCATGATCAGCTGAATCCGGAGCTGGGCGACGCCCAGGACTTCGGGCGCATGGTGGCCGCGTTCGCGGCCTGCGGCCTCGGGCAGATCCTCGATTTCGTGCCCAACCACATGGGCGTGCATGGCGCGGACAATCCGCTGTGGCTGGACGTGCTCGAGTGGGGTCCCGAGTCCCGCTTCGCGGGCTGGTTCGACATCGACTGGGAACCGGCCGCGGGTTACCTGGCCGAAAAGCTGCTCGTGCCGGTGCTCGGCGAGCAGTACGGCACGGCGCTCGAGAGCGGCAAGCTGGTGTTGAAGTTCGATCCGGCGACGGGTGAATTCGCGCTCTGGGCATACGACACACACAAGCTGCCGATCAATCCCCAGCAATATGCTCAACTGCTGGGAAGCGATCACCCGGGACTCGAACGTCTCGGTGACGAATTCTCCGCGTTGGCCGAATGGCGACCACAAATCGGGCGGCGCGCGCTGGAACTCAAGAACGAGCTGGCGCTGCTCGTGAACACCGACGCGGTCGCGCGCGACTCGCTCGATGCCACGCTCGCGCGGCTCAATGGCAGGCCGGACGCAACACGCCGCGAGCTCGATGCCCTGATCTCCGCGGCAATACTGGCGCGCCAGTCACTTCCGCGTGGCAGGCGATGACATCAACTACCGGCGCTTCTTCAATATCAACGATCTCGCCGGCCTGCGCATCGAGTTGCCGGATGTGTTCGAGCATGCGCATCGCCTGGTGGCGCGGTTGTTGCGCGACGGCGCGCTCGATGGCCTGCGTATCGACCACATCGATGGATTGCTGGACCCGGCCGAATATCTGCAGCGGCTGCGCGCGCTGGCCCTGCAGGCAGACGGCGCCTCCCGGCCCTTCTGGCTGTACGTGGAAAAGATTCTCGGGCGCGACGAAAAGTTGCGCACCGACTGGCCGGTGGAAGGGACCACCGGCTACGAGTTCGCCAATCTCACACTGCGCCTGCTCACGGCGCCGGCCGGCGAATCCGCCCTCACCCGGGCCTACGAGGAATTCAGCGGTGAAACGCAGCCATTCGATGCCATCGTGCGCGAGAGCAAGATCCGCATCATGCGCAACGAAATGGCGAGCGAGCTCAACGTGCTGGCGCGCGATGCGGCGCGCGTAGCGCGCCAGCATCCGCGCACCGCCGATTTCACACGCAACATCCTGCGACGCGCGCTGCGCGAGACCATCGCCTGTTTTCCGGTCTATCGGACCTACCTGGACCCGCGCGGCCCGATTCCGCCGACCGACCGCGGGTACATCGTGCAGGCAATCCAGAGAGCGCGCGGCCACGAGCGTGATCTGGATCCGAGCGTGTTCGATTTCCTCGATGCCCTGCTCACCGGCGACCTGGTGGCGGCGCCGCGCAGCGGCTACAGCCGCCACGCGGCCGTACGCTGCGCGATGAAATTCCAGCAGTTCAGCGGGCCGGTCATGGCGAAGGGTCTCGAAGATACCGCGTTCTATCGCTACAACCGCCTGGTCTCTCACAATGAGGTCGGCGGCAATCCGGCGACACTGGCCGTCTCGATCGACGAATTTCATGCAGCCAGTGCCAGCCGGCTGCGCCTGTCGCCGCACGGCCTGCTCGCCACCGCCACTCACGATACGAAGCGTGGCGAAGACGTGCGTATGCGCCTCGCCGTGCTGGCCGAGATGCCCGATGAATGGCGCGAGCACGTCGTCCGATGGCATGGATCGGTGGCGGCAGAGAGCGCAGCGCTGGACGACCGGAATCTGGAGTACCTGTTGTTCCAGACGCTGGTGGGAACCTGGCCGGCGGCATCGCCCGATCGCGAGGCGCTCGATGCGTACCAGAAGCGCATCGAGGCGGCGCTGATCAAGTCCGCACGCGAGGCTCGTGCCCACACGAGCTGGTCGGCACCGAATCAAGGCTTCGAAACGGCGCTGCAGGCATTGATCGCCGCCGTGTTCGGCTCGTCGGTCTTACGGGCGGACCTCGCAGACTTCGCCGCGCGTGTGGCCGAGGCAGGGGCCCGCAACAGCCTCGTGCAACTGGTACTCAAGCTGACGACACCTGGCGTGCCGGACATGTACCAGGGCACCGAGCTGTGGGATCTCAGCCTGGTCGATCCCGACAATCGCCGGCCCGTGGACTATGCGCGGCGGGCGACGCTGCTGCGCGAGACACATTCCAGCTGGCAGCGCGATCCGGAAGCGACGGTCCGCCGCCTGGGAGCCGCCTGGCAGGACGGCGCGATCAAACTACTGATCACCGCGGTACTGCTGGCGCAACGCCGCGATCATGCGGGCCTTTTTGCGCAAGGCACGTATCTCGCGCTGGACGTCCCGGCCCCGCTCGGAGCGTTCATGCGCCAGACGCCCGACGAGTCGCTGCTGGTGGTCTTCGCCCGTCATCCGGTCGCTCATGCAAAGCCTGCCGGCCGTTTGCGCCTGCCTAAGGGAGCGAAATCGTGGCGCAATTTGCTTACCGGCAACACCCTCGGCACCGAATTCGACTTTTCGGCCGCCAGCGCCGGATTGCCGGTGCTGGTCGGCGCTAGCTACCCGGATGTCGCGGCAGATCTTTAACCTGGGTGGTTGATCGTGCGCCGACATCGCGGTAAGAAGTCCCCTCGCCGGGGAGGGTGGCGACGTGGCCAGATGGCTTGTCCGCAAAGATCTGTTCGGGGACTGTGTCTCGGACCCGCTACGGGTCGAGGACTCGGACCCGATTGCCCGGATCCCGGGAGTACTGTCGCTCGAAGAATATGCCGCGCAGCAACTCGCTGCCGGCGAACGCCTCCTTCCCGAAGAAGGCCGCTTCTGGATCGACGCGCGCGGACAGCGGGTGGGCTACTTCGACGTCGTGGATCACCCGCCACCGTCAATGTAGTCCGCCGCGTCCGCCCATGCCGGGTTTCAGCACCACCTTGGTGTACTCGTTCTGCTTCTCCTTGAAGTTCTTGTAGCCGAGCGCCGCATCTTCGAGATCGAGGTGATGACTGATCAGGAAGGTGGTGTCGAGCCTGTCATCGAGAATCATGTCGAGCAGCTCGGGCATGAACTTCTGCACATGCGTCTGGCCGCTCTTGATCTGCAGGCCCTTCTCCATGAGCGCGCCGATCGGGAATTTGTCGGCGATGCCGCCGTACACGCCGGGAATGGAAACCCGCCCGCCCTTGCGCGTGGCCAGGATCACCTGGCGCAGCGCATGGATGCGGTCCGTGGCCATGAAGGTTTTCACTTTCACGTGATCCAGCAGGTTGTCCGGGGACATGCCGTGGCTTTCCATGCCCACCGCGTCGATGCAGGCGTCGGGCCCGATGCCGCCGGTCATCTCCGCCAGCGCCTCGCGCACCCGCACCTGCTCGAAGTCGATGATTTCGGCGCCCAGCTGCTTGGCCAGGGCCAGCCGCCGCGGGTGATGGTCGATGGCGATCACGCGATGCGCGCCTAACAACAATGCGCTCTGCACCGCGAACAGGCCCACCGGCCCGCAACCCCAGACCGCGACGACGTCACCCGGCTCGATGTCGCAATTGACCGCGGCCATCCAGCCCGTGGGCAGGATGTCCGAGAGGAACAGCACCTTGTCGTCCTCGATGCCGTCGGGAACCACCATCGGCCCGACATCGGCGTACGGCACGCGCACGAATTCCGCCTGCCCGCCGGAGTATCCGCCCGTGAGGTGCGAATAGCCGAAGGCGGCCGCCATGGGGTAGCCATAGGCCAGCTCACTGGCGTCGGTCTTCTCGGCGGGGTTCGAATTGTCGCAGGCCGCGTACTGCTGCTTGCGGCAGAAGAAGCAGTTGCCGCAGGCGATCACGAAGGGCACGACCACGCGTTGCCCCACCTTGAGCTTCTTGTTGGAGCCGCCGACCTCGACCACTTCGCCCATGAACTCATGCCCGAGGATGTCGCCCATCCTTCATGCCCGGGATGTAGTGATCGTACAGATGCAGATCCGAGCCGCAGATGGCGGTCGAAGTGATGCGGATGATGGCGTCGCGTGGATTCAGGATCTGCGGATCCGGAACGGTCTCGACACGAACGTCCTGTTTTCCCTGCCAGGTGAGTGCACGCATTTGGATTCTCCGATGGTCCTGTTTCTCAGGGCCAGGTTTCGACGGTCAGTGCCGACGTGGGCAGCTCGCCGGTTTCCATGAGCTGCTTGAAGCGCCGCAATTCGTGGCGCGCCTGAATGGCCGGCTCACGCCGGAAGATCTTCGCGAATACTTTCCCGAGCTTGCCGCCGGGCGGGTCATACGCGATGGTCACGCTGACGATGGTGCCGCGCGCATTCGGTGAATCGCGAAATTCCACGCGGCCGCTGTTGTCGACGCTGGCGCCTTCCACCGAGCGCCAGGCAATCACTTCGCCCGGTATGTCTTCCGTGATCCTTGAATCCCACTCCAGGTCGGCACCGGCCGGCCCCCGTACCACCCAGTGCGAGAGTGGGCCATCCATGACCTCGACGCTCTCGATGTTCTCCATGAACAGCGGCAGGTTGCGGAAATCGCGCCAGAAGTCGTACAACTCCTGGCGCGATCGATAGATGCTGACCGTGCGGCCGACCAGGACCTCGTCTTCGTCCCTGACATCCAGTCCCGCGGCGGCCGGATTGGGGTTCTTGGCAGTCGACAGTGGCGCGTCGGCGCCGCGCGTGCGTGTGGTGCGTTCGGCCATGATGCCATTCTCCTAATATGTAGCAGGCTCCGAATAGTTAGTTGCGCGCGCTACCCGGCTCCGCCATCTTGCGATGCTGCTCGGCCAGCATCGTATCGGGCACGAGATTGGCCAGCGCCGCGCGGATCTTGTTGGACATGCCGGCGATGACGTCGGCCTCGCCCTTCTCCATGGCTTCGAAGCCCGTCCTGGCCACGTCGGCCGGATCGGCCTTCTCCTCGGTGCCCACTTTGGTATCGAGCATGTCGGCGCGCGCGAAGAAATCCGTGTCGGTGGCACCCGGCATCAGGCAGGTCACCGTGACGCCGCTGTCCTTGAGCTCATTGCGCAACGCATATGAGAAGGAATCGATGAATGCCTTGGTGCCGTTGTACACCGCTTGAAACGTCCCCGGCATATAGCCGGCGATGGAACCGGTGATGAGAATCTTGCCGCCCATCTGCCGGCGCATCTGGCGGGCAATCCTCTGGATGAGGTCGAGTGTGCCCGTGATGTTGGTATTGATCACGTGCTGCACTTCGGCGAACTCCTGGTCGAGAAAGCCCTTGCCCAGGCCGTGACCGGCGTTGGCCAGCAAGGCGTCAACGCGGCGATTCGCCACGTGCGAGTAAAGAGCCTCCACCCCATCGCGGGTGGCGAGGTCGGCTTCCACGGCAACGACCGTGCCGCCGTGAGCCCGCAGCTCCGCGGCCGGTTCATCGAGCGAACGGTCGGCGGCGATCACCAGGTCATAGCCACGCTTCGCGGCCTCGCGCGCGAGCTCGAGCCCGATACCGCTGGACGCTCCGGTGACGATGGCAAAAGGACGTGAACTGTTCATGGGCGCTCCTTGCCGAAGTAGGTGAAACAGTGAGGGGCAGACTGCACGTCCTGCCTCGTGTGACCCCATCGGCGCATCCCAACGTTGCGCGTGGGAGCGGCCTGACTCAGCGCTGCAACGTGACGATCTCCGCCTCACCCCGCCGACGCATGATGTGAACGGCGACGTCGTCGCCATGTCGGCGCAGCATCAGGTCCACGGTCGCGTCGCCCACCGGAAGGGCGCGGACTTCCAGGCTGTGCAAACTTTCGGGCAGGCGCGGATAGCGCAGTCGCGCGAGGCGCTGCGAAGCATCGATCTCCAGCCCCAGGCAGGCCTGCAGCATCGCAAACGGCGCGGCGGCCGCCCAGGCCTGCGGTGAGCAGGCCACTGGATAGAGGATGGGCCCCTTGTCGCGCCGCCGCCGCATGCCGCAGTACAACTCCGGCAGGCGTCGCAGATCCATGTGAATGGCGGCGTCGAGCACCGCGGTAGTCAGGCGCGCCGCCAGGTCGGTATGTCCGTAGCGCGCCAGGCCGAGCGCGATGAGAGAGTTGTCATGCGGCCAGATCGAACCATTGTGATACGAGGCTGGATTGAAGCGCTGCTCGCGCTCGCTGACGGTGCGAATGCCCCACCCCGTCAGGAATTCGCTAGACGAGAGGACGGTGGCCATGCGCGCCGCGCGCTCCGGCGACGCGATGCCCGTGAACAACACCTGGCCGGCATTCGAGGTGCGCACGCGACAAGGCCGCTTGTCGCCGTCGAGCGCGAGCACGTACAGGCCCAGGTGGTCGTCCCAGAACTGCGCTTCGAATTTCTCGCGCAGCGTGCGCGCCTGCTCGGAAAGCCGCGTGGCATGCAACGCGTCGCCGCGCGCCCCAGCCATGCGCGAAGCCGCCATCAGCGCCAGGTAGGCATAACCCTGAACTTCGCAAAGCGCGATGGGCGCTTCGGCCAGCCGGCCATCGGCATGGAACACGGCATCGTTCGAATCCTTCCAGCCCTGGTTGACGAGGCCGCTGTCCTTGCGTCGCCGGTACTCGAGGAATCCATCACCGTCCGCATCGCCGTAGCGATTCATCCATTCCAGTGCCGCCAGGATGTTCGGCCAGATGGCGTCGATGGTCTGCTGATCACCGGTCTGCTGCCAGTACTGGCCGGCGAGCGCGATGAACAACGGCGTCGAGTCGATCGAGCCGTAGTAGCAGCCGAACGGCACTTCGCCGAGGTTCGCCAGCTCGCCCTAGCGCGTCTCGTGCAGGATCTTGCCGGGCTCGGCATCGCGCGCCGCGTCGAGCTGCGTGGCCTGTGACGCGGCGAGAAACCGCAGCACGCCGCGCGCCAGTGCCGGGTACAGCCACATCATCTGCATGGCGGTGATGATTCCGTCGCGGCCGAACGCGGTCGAAAACCACGGCACACCGGCGTAGGGATACGGACCGTGCTCCTTATCGGTGACCAGCATGCTGATATCGGCCATCGATCGGCACAGCACTTCGTTGACGAGCGCAGCTGGAGGTGTCCACCGCCGCGGCGCGCCGTGTCGCGTCGCGCAGTTCCCGGCGTGCGGCGCGCATGGCGCGGAACACGTGGCGCTGCGTCCAGCCTCGCGCCATCGGAACAGTGCACCGACATCACGATGGCGCGATGCTGCTTGGGCGGCACCTCCACCTCGAAGGCGGCGTGACGCGGCGTGAGCTCGCGCGGCGCCGGCGTGAAGAAAATGTCCGTGACGCGCGCGATGCCGTCGAGCGCGGCGTAGTCGAAGCGCACGGCATCGTTGCCGCGCGTGCTGGCGGTCACGCGGCCGCGCGTGTGCCGCTGGAAGCCGCGCACTTCGAACAGGTCGGCGAAGTCCGCATCGAAGTCGAAGTCGATCTGCAACCGCAGCGTTTTCTCACCGAAGTTGCGCAACCTCAGGGTCTCGTAGCAGCCACCATTCCAGAGGAACTTGGTGCGCGTGAAATGCACCGTGTCCTTGGCCAGCTCGAGCACCTCACCGCGCGTGATGTCCGGGTTGGTGAGGTCGACGTCGAGCACCGCGTTGTTGGTGCGCACGGTCGAGCACAGCAGCAGCGGGCTGCGTTTCTCGACGGTGAGCTTGAGGCGCGAGAGATGCCGCGTGTCCTTGTGGTAAAGGCCCAGGGAATTGCCGCGACGACTGGCGAGATCGCCGTAGTGGTCGAACAGCGCAAAGGTATCGCCATGTTTCAGTGTGCGCGGCGGCTCGTCGACCAGTGAATCGTGCGCAGCGATGTAGAACGGCTGCGGCGCCTCGTCCGCGCCGCGCAGCTGCGGTTCAGCCGACATAGGCGAGCTTCACGATCGCCTTGCATTCTTCCCGGGCGCGTGAGCCGCCGGTAGAGCGCCAGGTAATCGCGCGTCATGCGCTCCGCCGAGAATCGTTGTTCGAACGACGCGCGTACGCGCGCACGGTCGAGCTCTGCGGCACGGTGCACCGCCGCAACCGCGCCTTCGATGGAATCGACGATGAACCCATTGCTGCCCTCGCTGATGATTTCCGGGACCGAGCCGGCGCGCCAGGCCACGCAGGGCGTGCCACACGACATCGCTTCGATCATCACCAATCCGAAGGGTTCCGGCCAGTCGATGGGAAACAACAACGCGCGCGCCTGGCCGAGGAATTCGCACTTGTCGCGCTCCCCGATTTCTCCTACGTACTCGACATGCGGCTGCGAGAGCAGCGACTCGATGCGGGTTTCGAAGTATTCGCGGTCGGCGGCATCCACCTTGGCCGCGATCCGGATCTTCATGCCGGCGCGGCGTGCGATCTCGATGGCCCGATCGACGCGTTTCTCCGGGGAAATGCGCCCGAGAAAGGCGAGGTAGTCGCCGCGCGGCGCCGGCTCGAACCGGCACACATTGGCGGGCAACCCGTGCAGCACCGTGCCGGCCCAGTTCGCCTCCGGCAGGGGCCGCCGCTGACTGTTGGAGATGGAGACCAGCGCCGCGTTGCGATGGCGCGCGAACATCGCGCGGGTATCCCGGCAGATCCAGCCGTCCGTGCAAAGTGGTCAGAGCATTGCCTAAGGCGAGCTCGCGCAGCAGCGGGAAGTGTAGATAGTCAGTGTGGAAATGGATCACGTCGAATTCGTCCGCGCGCGCCCGCACTTCCTCGAATTGCAGCAAGTCGAATACATGCGGGTCCTTGATCGTCGGATCGAATCGCAATGCCGCGTCGACGACCGAATGCAGTTCGGCCGACGTGCGCGAGTCGCCGCTGGCGAACAACGTGACCTCGTGGCCCTGGCGCACCAGCTCCTCGGTGAGATAGGAAACGATGCGTTCCGTGCCGCCGTACAGCTTCGGGGGAACGCTTTCCGCGAGTGGCGATACCTGCGCGATCCTCATGTGGCGACGATCGCAAATTCACTCGCGGCGTCGCTGCCAGACAAAGTCGCACGCGAGTTGTGGAATTCGGGTCAGACGATGCTCACCCGCGGAAGAGAGGCCGCTACGGACGTGGGTCCGTAGCGGCCTTTTTTTCAGTTGTGTTTCTTGGTCGAGGTGTTGTCGTCGCCACTGGTCGCGGTCTTGGCCTGCCGCCCCTGCGTTTCACCCGCTTGCTGTCCCTGCCGCTGGATACGCAGGTTGTTCTGGACGTCCTGCGCGCCGAACTGATCGGCTATTTCTTCGATAGCGTTCTTGGTCTGTCGGCTATCTACCGTGCCTTCGAGCGTGATCTTGCCGCCCAGCACGGTGATGGTCACTTCGCTGGGATCGATCTCCGGGTCGTCGCGCAGACGTTCGCACAGCAATTCCTTGGTGCGCTCATCGCTGCGCTGATAGCCCTTAGGCCCTTTGCCGTGATGCTGGCCCATGCCCTGGCCCTGGCCCTGGCCTTGGCCGCGCTGGCCGAAACCCTGCGAACCATAGCCCTGCGAGCCATAGCCCTGCGAGCCGTAACCCTGCGAGACGTAGCTCTGCGAGCCACCGACGCCTCGAGAGCCGTAGCCCTGCGAGCCCTGCACGCCGCCGTATCCTTGCGAGCCGCCATACCCTTGCGAACCGCCGCCCCACTCTTCCGTGCCGCGGCCGCCGTATTCGCCGCTCGAGGTGTACTGCTGTCCCTCGCCGTATGGCTCACTCCAGCCGCGCGAACCACCGTAGCCGGATTCACCGCGGTAGTTGCCCTGGCCACCAGAACGACTGCGCTGCATTCCACCGCCACCGTAGCCGTAATCGCCTGAGACCGAACCGCCCTGGCCGCGACCCTGGCGATAGTCGCCTCCTTCAGATCCGCTGCGCCCATAGCCGCCCTGACCATAGCCGCTCTGCCCGTAGCGCTCCTGTCCACTCCAGCCGGAGCGTCCGCCGCCATACTCGCCGCGGCCGAAATCGCCGTAGCCCGCGTAGCGTCCCGTGGATCCGCTCTGCTCGTCGTTGTCGCGCGAACGGCCGAACTGCCCCTGACCCTCATTGTTGTCGTCGTCTTCGCGCCAGTCCTGCGAGTACCGGCGTGAGCCGGTTTGATAGTTATCCTGGTTCCGATTTGCCATTTGAAACTCCAGTGAATGAAAGGGGGAAACTGGAGTGATGTGAGGAGCAAGGTCCATGCCAGCTCGCTGCGAGGCGCCGCATGCGCATTGCTCGGCAAAGATTCGCAATCGCTGCATTTTCGCCGGAACAAATTGCATTCGATGCGATGGCCTTACGCGGCGCGAGTTGATTGGCATCGGGAGATTCTTGTCAGACTTCTTCTACGATCGTGCCGGCCGATTCTCGCGCGGCGCCTGTTTTCGCCATTCGCGCACACGCTGGAGCAGCGTGAACGATTCGTAATGTCCGCGCACAAATGTGGAATGGAACTTGCTCCATCTTCAGCTTCACGAGGTAAGGAGACTTCAATGGGCGGACAATACGATCGCAATCGGGATGCGGAAGGACGATTCCGCGGCGGCGGACGGCGCGGATCGCCGTGGCAGGAAGACGACAATTGGAACCGCGAACGTGAAAACTACGGCCGCGAAAATTACGACCGTGAGAATTACGGTCGCGGCGTCGAGCCGCCGCGCGACGATCGCGGCAGATTCATGAGCGAGGGTGAAAACGGCGACTACTATCGTGACCGAGGTTACGGCGAGCGCGACTACGGCGGCTCGCGCGGTGGCCGTGGCAACGACGAGTACGAGGAGAGCAACTACGCTCGCGGCGTCGGCGGCATGTTTGGCCGCGGTGACTACGGTCGCAATGAACAAGGTGGCGGGCGCGGGCGCGACGAGTATGGTCGTTTCGGCCGCGACGATGACAACCGCGGCGGTCGCGGCAATGACTACGACGATCGCGGCTCGCGCGGCCGGGAGTATGGCCGTGGTAGCGGCTGGTATGGCGATCCACAAGGACACGCCGAAGCGGCACGCGAGCGCTGGCAGGAATCGCGCGGATCGCGCCATGAAAACGATGACGATCGCGGCGGCCGCGGCGGATCGTTCCGCGGCGGTGGCCGTGAGCGTGACGAATCGGGACGCTTCATGAGCGATGACGATCGCGGCGGACGTGGCGGAGTGGCGGATCATTTCGCGGCGGCGGCCGCGAGCGCGACGAGTCGGGTCGGTTCGCGGGCGATGACGAACGCGGTGGTCGTGGACGTAGCCAAGGCCGGGGCCCTGAACGCGACGACTCCGGGCGCTTCATGAGCTCGGACGATGACGATCGCGAACGCGGCGGTGGCTCACAGGGCCGCGGCGGCGGCGAGGATCATCGCGGCTGGTTCGGCGACCCTCGCGGTCATTCGCAGGCTGCTAGGCTGGGCTGGCGACATCGTCAACGCTAGTCCGGGTGAAGACCTTCGGCCGCTGCCCCCCTCGGCGGCCGAAGGTTGGCGGGCATCGCGTATGATGCGCGGCCATGCGCTACGCATTGGCCGCCGACGCCGTCATGGCGATCCACTTCCTGTTCATCGCGTTTGCGTTGCTAGGCTCGCTGCTGGTGCTGTGGAGGCCGTGGTTCCTGTGGCTGCACCTGCCCGCGCTCGCCTGGGGCGTATGGATCGAGGCCAGCGGGCGGATCTGCCCGCTCACGCCGCTCGAGAATCATTTCCGCGATCTCGCCGGACAAACCACCTACGGCGAGGGCTTCATCACGCACTACCTCGGCCCCATCATCTATCCGGTCGGGCTCACGCGCGGCACGCAGTTCATGATCATGGGCATACTGATCGCCACGAATCTCATCGGCTATGGCCTGGTGATCGCGCGTCGCAGCCGCCGGCGCGATTCCAATTCAGTGACCCTGCGGCTATGACTCGCCGCAGGCGGATTCCCCGAGTGGCGTCAGCGTGTATTGCTCGGTGTCGACGGCGGACTGCGGGCCGATCGGCGTTTCAACCGTGCCAGGTCCCGTGGCGGTGATGCTCACCGCGACGTCGTCGGCATATTTCACCTGGTACGTGCCATAGCCGTGCACGCCAAAGCCGCTCATGTTGCCGGAATAGGTGTACTTGCCGCCATCGCGCGAACGCGGCTCGAAACGTACCGTGTTGCCGCCGCCTTCCACGACGAATGACTTTTCCAGGTCGCACACCTGGCCCACCCCGTGAAAATCGCCCGCGCCACCTTCCATGTGATAGGCGCGCAGCTTCTTGGTATCGAACTCGAGCGTCGCCCTGCCGACGCCGCGCTTGCTGCGCGACTCGAATGCGACGTTGGCGGCTTCGTCCTTCTTCTCCGGGCCGGTGTAGCCGTACTTCGCATCCGCTTGCACCTTGCCGCTGCCGGGCTGCAGGCTGGATCCGCCGTTCAGCGTCGCGGTCACCGTGCCGCCCACCGTCGCACCGCCATCCTTCGCACGTGGAATGGCCTCGAGATCGAACGCAGTGCTCGGCCGGATGCCCCTGCGCTTGGCAGGACTGCTGGTGGCCTTCAGGTCGATGCAGCGCCCGCTTTCCCACGGTGAGCCACCTGACCCCAGGCCGCCGCGCAACATGACTTCGGCCATGAGTGTCTGCAGTAGTTCGGTGGCTTGCAGCAACTGCTGGGTCCGCTCGACTTCGTCCTGCCTGAAGATGCTGAAACCCTGCTCGTCGTGATGCTCGAAGATGGTCTGGCCGCCGCGCTCGTGGCCGATGGTGAGGTTCACGGACTGGCTTTCGAAGTTCTCGTAGCCGCCCATCCGCACCCGCAGGTTTGATGCGCCACCATCGGCGGTATCGATCAGGTGGGCATCGTCGTCCAGGTAGCGCTCGTACTTGAACTTCGTCTGGACGTGGCCTCCGGTGCCGGGCTTGCCGCTGACGCTCATCTGCGAGTCCACTTCGATATCGACCGTGACCTTGCCGTTTGCGTCGGGACAGGCATCCATCTTGATCTTCATGCGCACTTTGCCGTTGACGCCATGCTCGTTGACGTCGAACTCCATGGACTGACTCAGCGAGCCATCCTTGCCGATCTGCAGTTGGGCCGTACCGCCGCCGCCCTCGTGCTTGATCGCCCCCGCGGCACTCAGGTCCGCCAGCTCCTTGTCGGACATTCTGCTGATGGCGCCGCTGGTCATTCCGCCCGTGATCATGCCGACGAAACTGCCCATGCCCATGCCGACGAAGCCGCTGCTCATTCCTTCCCCGGTGAACGCCGCCGGGATCATCTTCGGCACGTCGACTTCGGCGACGCGCAGCTTGCGTTCATAGGCTTCGCCCAGCGCTTTGAGCGCTGCTATTGCCTGCGCTTCGCCGCCCAGTTCCTTCTCGATGCCCGTGGCCTGCATCAGCTTGTAGTGCAGCCAGTAGTCCGCCACCGAGATCTTGCGCAGGGTGGGATCGGGGCCTTCGGCGAGGAAGCGGTCGATCTGAGCCTGGGTGGGAATGAACTCGGCGTGCGGTTTGGCAGCCGCCGGCGATGCGGCGGCGCTCGCGGGAAGTTCACTGTCCCGCGCGCAAGCGGTGAGCGCGGCGCAGACGATCAACGTGATGGCGGTTCGCATGTACTGGCCTAGTTTGACGTGAACTTCCAGTTCACGGTGAGCGTGCCCGCCTCGGCCTGACTGCCGGGAATGGCAATGGTCTTGGTGCCGGACACGGACTTGATTCCCGCCGGAATCGCCACGGTGATCGGCTTGTTGGCCGGCATGGTCCACAGCGGCGCGACTCCCGGACCGCCCTTGGTGTCGTCATCGATGATGGTCGTCGTCACGGCCCTGGTGATGGGCAGAGGCGCCAGCGGCATGGGCAGGGTCAGCATCATGTCGCGCCCGGTGCTATCCACTTCGACCATCGATACACCGCCCGGCCCGGCACCCGGGGGCGTCGGGATGGCGCCGCCGCCCTTGCTCGTCACCACGCGCTTGCAGACCTTGGTGTCCGTGCAGGTCATCTCGAACACCTGCTTCGAGATGTTCTCGTCGATCGAGTAGGTGCCGCTCTGCGAGGTCTGCTGCCACAACTGGTAGCGCGTGCCTGACACGGTCTTTTGTATGGACGCGATGTCGGTACCTGCGGACTTGATCTCCGGGGTCATCTCCAGGTTGTTGCCGTATGCGGCAGCGGCCTTCTCCATGCAGGCTTCCTGCGCTTTCTCTTCCGCCGCGCTCACATCCGGGCCGTCCATGGAAATGCCGCACTTCGCCATCATCGCCATCACGTCGTTCTGCATCGGCTCCAGCTTCTTGTGCGCGCTGGCGGTTTTCGCCTGCAGGGCTGCCATCTCCGTCTTCTGGCTGGCAGTGTCGTTGTGCAGGACGCCGAAGGCCTGCGGTGCGTTCGCGGCGTATTGCGCCGTCATGCTGATGGAGCGCTGCACGTTCCACTTGTCGATCACATCCTTCGCGGACGAGGTGTAATTGCCGGAGCTGGTGAACTTGTATTCGACCGTGAGCTGCGCCTTGGCACCCGTGGGCGCGAGCAGCTGGGCATGGGCGGACCCCGCCACCGTGACTAACAATAAGACAAGAGCGTATTTCATGAGATTTCCTTGCGAGCGGGGAAAAGTGCGGGTGTTATCGGGGCTGGGTGAACTGTCACACACTAGAAGCGTGAAATCCCGACTCAACGGCTCACGAAAGTCGCCGCCGCACCGAAATTAACGACGGCGCCGCTACAGATCCGGCCCTTCGACCACGAACAGTGCGCCAAACGTGCCGAAAGCCACACCTTTGGCGCCCATGGACGTGAGCGACACCGGCGGATTGCTGCCGTACGGGATGGGCACCGTGACCAACAGGGCCGCATCGCTCAGCCGGAACACCGCGAGCTGCTTGTTGCTGCCGGCATCCTGGAAAATCATGTAGCCGCGGTCACGCGCGGGATTGGCGCGAAACACCTGGAAATTGGCGGAGATCCCGGGGTTGTACGTGTGCACGATGCTGCGTGTCACCGGGTCGATCGAGAAGCCACCGTCTGAGTACAACAGGCCTCCCGCGACCGTCATCCTCGTCAGCGCATTGAAGATACTCTGATCGTTGCGCACACCTTGCAACCCGGTGGGTACCACGCCGACCTCATGCAGGTCGAGCTGGCTGCCCCAGGTGTTGTTGCCGAACAAGGTATTCGCATTGACGAAGGCCATCGTCGTGATCGGTTCGTCGAAGCGCAGCGGCTTCAGCGCGGTGCCGGCGATCATCGTGGTCCAGATGGCACCGGTCGCCGGATAGTGTTCGATGAACGCGAAACTCGAGGCATTGCCCGGCTGCGGCTCCGCGGCCAATGGATAGCCAGGCGCGTGGTCCGGGTAGTTGGTCAGGAACACCGTCTCCAGTGTCATGGTCGCCGCGTCGACGCGCGCGATGGAGGAGCTGGCGTGGTTCGTGACGTAGAGCTTGGTACCGTCATCGGACTGCGATATCCAGCGCGGCTCACTGCCCACCGGCGCCATGCTCAGGACGCGATTGGCCGTGACATCGATGCTGGCGATGGAGTTGCCGAAGAATTCATCGGTGCCGGAAACGCTGGCATACAGCCGCTGGCGTGCTTCGTCCCACTTCACGTCGTAGGCCGGCAGCTCGTACACGCGGGTTTGGTAGGCGCCCATGGTGGCGGTGGCGGTCACCAGGTTGGTGACATTGGCCGGTATGCCACCGATGCCGCTCTCGGAGACGATCTTCCCCGTCACTAGAACCAGGTGATCCGCATCCGTAATCGCCGCGAGTCCGAATGGTCCCCAGCGCATGAGTTTCTGCACATTGCCCAAGGGCGCATTGATGTGCTCGATGTAGTCGGGCGTCATGCGCGACAGATTGAAGCTGCGGAAAGTCAGCGTCGAGCCGAGGCCGTAAGCCACGTACGCCCGGTCGTAATCCGTGTCGACCGCAATTCCCTGCGAGTATGAGTCGCGCAACGCGCCCACGGATGCGCGCGTGGACGGGTCATAGATACCACCCTTGCCGGAGTAGATGCGGCCACCCACCATCTGGAAGTTGCGGTAGGCATAAGGCGTACCGCTGACGCCGGTTCCAAAGGTCCGTTCGAAAATGTGTGGCACGCAGTCGTTCGGGGCCGTCACACCCGAGCTGGTTACCAGCGCTTCCACCACGCAGTTCGACGTGCTGGTGTCGAAGGAATAAAGCTTCGATCCGTTCGCGCTCCACAAGGCGCCATCAGTACGCCGGCCGGACTGCGGCATTGCACCGCCGACGGTGTTGGCGCGCGCTACGCCGTCGTCGTACACAGCCAGGCCAAAGTTGTTAGGGATTGCCTGCGTGTAGGTGCGCGAGACCGCCACCGTTCCCGGCGCGCCGGGTGCCACGCGGATATCCGCGGGCACCAGCGCGTGACCGGTGTTGTCGAGGCCGATGGAGAAATCGAGACTGGTGGTGAGCGCCGGTAGCGAGAAGCGGCGAATGCCGCCCGTCTCGCCCATTCCCGCATACAGGAATTGCGAATCGTCGGAGATGGCCAGCGGCATCGCGATCTGCGGCGTCGCCACCGTGCGCAGGATTTCGGCGGTACGCGGGTCGATCACGATGATGGCCGGACCGGTGGTCGCCGTCGTCGCGACCGAGACATACAGCTCGCCGGCGGCCGGGTTGTAAATCATGTCCTCGCGCGTCGAGGTCGAGCACGATGCTCGCGAAATTCTTCGTGATGCAGGAGACCTCGATGGTCGTGACGTCACCGCCCGCCACCGTGCCGCCATTGGCGCCCATGAAGCAGTCCTGCCCCGGGCCCACCGGCTGAGTCGCCACCGTTACCGAGTAGGTTGTTCCACTGGCCACATTGTCCGGAAATGAGAATGCGCCGGACTGCGTGATGGGCAGCGTGGTTCCGCCGGCCAGTTGCAGCACCAGCTTCACGCCCGCCAGCCCGGTGACCGTGCCGCCGACCTTGTAGTTGTTCGTGATGCAATTGACCGCGACGTTGGTCACCGCCGCGTTGGCGGTCCCGGTGCCATTGGTCACCGTGCAGGTCTGCCAGGGCTGCGTCGGCTGGGCCGGAACGGTTACGGCATACGCACTGCCCTGCGCCAGCGCCGGGAAAGTGAAGGCCCCGTTGGCGCTGACTGCGATGTCCGTGCCTGCGTTGTTGCGCAGGACGAGTCCCGAGCCTGCGAGCCCCGACACCGTGCCGCCGATCGCGAAAGTCGGTGGCGGCGCGGGCGGCGTTGGCGTGGCGTTGGCGCACTGGCGCCTCCGCCTCCACCACCACCGCAGGCGCCGAGCGCCAGGAGCAGGCACAGGGACGAAACCGGGCGCAGATTGTTTGATGCCATGTTGTTCTTCTGTCGCGAAGCGGGGGAAAGATAACACTGGCAAGCGCCGCTCCAGCAGCTTTCGCGGCTTTTGACATTAAGCCGCCTAGAGTGTCCGGTCCCTCCACGATGGCGATCTTGCCAGCGGTTGTCGTGACGGCTACCCCGTTCGCGCCCATCGAGGCCAGTGAAATGGGACTCTCGAGATTCGCCGGCAGCGCCACCGTCGCGAGCAGCGTGGCATCGCTCAGGCGGAATACCATCAATTGCGCCACGCTGCCGGAATCCTCGAACGCCAGATAGCCGCGATCCCGAGTCGGGTTTGCGCGGAAAGCCTTGGGCGTACCGCCCATGCCCGGGTTGTAGGTGTGCACGATATTGCGCGTCACGGGATCGATCGAAAAGCCACCGTCGCCGTAGAGCAATCCACCCGCGGAGGTCATGCGCGGCTGGCCGTTGAAGATATTCACGTCGCTACGCACCAGCTGCAATCCCGTGGGCACGACGCCGATTTCATGGAGATCGAGCGCACTGCCCCAGGTGTTGTTGCCAAACAAAGTGTTGGCATTGACGAAGGCCATGGTGCTGATCGGCTCGTCGAAGCTCAGCGGCCGCAACGTGAGATTGGAGATCATCCGCGTGAATACCGTGCTCACGGCGGGATAGTGTTCGATATAGGCGAAGGTCGAGGCATCGCCGGGCCGTGCTTCGGCGGCCAGCGCATAGCCCGGGCCCTGCCCCGGGTAGTTCAACAAGAACACCGTGTTCAGCAGCATGGTTGTCAGGTCGATGCGTGCCACCGACGAACTGGCGTAGTGCGTCACGTACAGTCGCGTGCCGTCATCCGACGCGGACATCCACGTGGGTTCGCTGCCCGCCGCGGCGCCTGCGACGACCTGGTTGGTGGTCACATTGATGGATGCAATCGAGTTGCCGAACGCGCGGTGCTGGCCGTTGACGGAGGCATAGAGGCGCTCGCGCGCCGCGTCCCAGAGCACGTCATTAGCCGGGAGATCGTAGACACGGTATTGATAGGCGCCCGCGTTGCCACTGGACTCCAGCAGGTTTGCGGCGGGTGTTGGGATCGCGCTCGCGGGATCGGAGATCAGGCTGCCCCAGACCAGCACGAGGTAACCCGAAGCCGAGGCTGCGAGTCCATCCGGTCCCCAGCGCACCATCTTGTCCACCGTGCCAAAGACATTGGGAATCTCGCGTCGGTCGATTGGTGTCATACGCGCGAGATTGAAACTTTCGAAGGCCAGCGGCGAAAGAAATCCCCCGGACGGGAAGAAGGCCTTGTTGAGCGCGGTGTCGATCGCGAAGCCGCCGCCCTCGGTACGAAACGCGCCTACCTGCGTGCGCCGCGCAGGATCGAAGACGGCACCCGATGCCGAATAGATGCGGTCGCCGACCATCTGATAATTGCGTGCCGGGCGAGAGTCGGACTTGCCATAGCCGTAGTCGCGATCCGGCGGCAGCAGGATGCTGTCGCTTAGCGTGACGCCGGCAACTGACACCGCCGACTCGTAAAACTGTGGCGCGACCAGGATCGGGCTGTGGGAATAGATCTTCGTGCCGTCCGCGCTCCAGAGCGCGCCCTCGGGAGACGGGCCAACCGTGTTGGCGCGCTCCACCCCGTCATCAAAGATCGCCAGTTCGTATACCCATGGGCTGGGTCGCCTGTTCAGTCTCGTGACGGCCACGGTGCTTGCAGTCCCGGGCGCGACACGTATGTCCTGAACCTCGAGCGGATAACCGGTGTGGTCCGCACCGATGGAAAATTCCAGGTTGGTCGTGAGCGCCGGCAGTGCGTAACGCCGGATGGTCCCCGCCGAGTCCATGTCTGCATACAGGAATTGGGCATCGTCCGAGATCGCCAGCAGCGAGGGGGCGTTGGTCATCGACACCGTGCGCAAGGTCGCCCCGGTGCGCGGATTGATGGCGAGGATCACGCCACCCGACGTCGTCTGCGCGGATACATACAGCTCGCCCGAAGACGGGTTGTAAACCAGGTCCCGCACGGCGAGCCGCTGAACGATATAGGAGAGCGGACGCGTGGTGCAGGTGACCGTGACATTCGTGATATCGGCGCCCTGCGTCATGCCCAGGTCGTTCGCGAGGATGCAGTCCTGCTGCGGTTCCACGGGCTGCGTTGCCACCGTCACGTTGTAGTAGAGGCCGCTGGCGACATCGCCGGGCAGCGTGAACGCGCCGTTCTGGGTGATGGGTACGACCGTGCCGTTGAAAATCAGCGCGAAATTCGTGCCTGCCAGACCCGCGACCGTGCCGCTCACGCGGTACTTGTTAGTGACACAGTCGATCGCGACATTGGTCACGGGTGCATTCAATGTGCCCGTGCCATTCGTCACGGCGCAGGTCTGCCAGGGTGTCTTCGGCTGATCCTGTACCACCACCGAGTAGGCCGTGCCCTTCGGAAACAACGGCCCCGTGAAAGCGCCGTTGGCGTGCAGAACGGTATCGACGGAGGAATTGAAACGCAGTACCAGGTCCGGCCCCTTCAGGCCGCTCACCGTGCCACTGATGCCGAGCATGGGCGGCGGGCCGGGAGACCTGGACGAACTACCGCCTCCGCCGCAAGCGGTGAGCGCGAGGACCAGACCCAGTGACGCGATGGGCCGCAGTAGTTGGGATGCCATATCGTTGTTCTTCTGTGGTTAGGCCACGCAACGATAACACCATCGGCCCGCCTCTCGTACGGACGGTAACTTTCGGTATCGAAATCGAGTTTCGGCGTTCAGCCTCTTCGGGACTCACCAGTCCGGCCGCGGCCGGCCCGCGCAACCAGCGCGAGGCCGATGGCAAATGTCGCGTATACGGCGAACAATGACTTGCGGGACAACTGGGTTTCGAAGCCCGGCCGCAGTCTCTTGGGTGTCAGCTGAAAGTCGACGAAATTCGCGGCCGCCGCTGTCACCGCGGCACGTCCGAGCCGCTTCGAAAATGGCTGCTGTGCCTTATGCTTTCCAAAAGCCCGCTCGTGCAGGAAAGCCCATCCCGTGGCCATGACGTGATGAACCAGGAAACCCGTCAAGGTGTGCCGCAGACTGGGACGGCGTACCCTCGCCGCCTGGCGCCCATACACCCACTGACTCGGTCCATTGATCGGGCCCGCCGGGCGACGGTTCTCGATCTGGCCGCACAGCGCGAGCACTGCGGTAGACAGGACACTCGCGACGGCGCCCGATACCAGGGCCTGGCGAAACAGGTGCTTGGAAGTCATGCCCCAGTCGAACATATTTCGCGGCCGGAGTTGAGAGACCTTTTCCCGAGGTGTTGTCAGTGCGCGTACTCATAGCCGGCGCCAGCGGTTTCATCGGTGCTCACGTTGCCCGCGCCTGCGCCGCGGCGGGTCACGAGGTGATCTACGGTGGGCGACATGCGCCCGATCTTCCCGGTACCCGGCACCTCAAGCTGGACTATGCGGCCCCGGCACCGCGCGATGCGCTCGCGGCCGGGCTGCGCGGCGTCGACGTGGTCGTCAACGCCGTGGGCATCCTGCGACCCACGGGCAAACAGACATTCGAAGCGCTGCACGTGCGCGGACCGCGTGCCTTGTTTGCAGCCGCCGCCGTGGCCGGCGTCCGCCGCGTCATCCAGGTCTCCGCGCTGGGCGCCGAACCCCAGGCGATCTCTGACTACCACCGCAGCAAGTCGGAAGCGGATCGCGCCCTGATGATGATGCCGCTCGACTGGGCCGTCGTGATGCCATCGCTGGTGTACGGTCCCGGCGGCGCGAGTGCGCGCCTGTTCGACACGCTTGCCAGCCTGCCCTTGATTCCGCTGCCCGCCGGCGGGATGCAGCGAATCCAGCCCGTGCACATCGACGATGTCACCGGTGCCCTGCTGCGGCTGATCGAATCTCCGGTGGAATTGCGCTGCGCCGTGCAACTGGTGGGCGCCGAGCCGACGACGCTCGCTGATTTCCTGCGAACGCTGCGGGCAGCGCTGGGTTTCCGGCCGGCGCGGACCGTCTCGGTGCCACGACCTTTGATCGCCGCCGCGGCCAAGCTCGGTGATCGCCTGCCCGGCGCGTTCCTGAGTCGCGAGACCCTGGGCATGCTCGAGCGCGGCAACGTGGGCGATTCATCCGCGATCACGCGCCTGCTCGGTCGACCGCCGCTGCCGGTGAGCGCCTTCGTGAATCCCGCCGTCGCGCGCGAATGCCCGCCGGGAAGCAGCGCTGGGCTGGATTGCGCCGCTGCTGCGCCTGAGCGTGGCCTTCATGTGGCTCATCGCCGGCATCGTCTCGCTCGGGCCGCAATCCGGCGAAGGCCTCGCGCTGCTGCGGCAGATCGGCGCGTCGGCGGCGCTGGCGCCGGTGCTGTTGGTTGGCGCCGCGATTTTCGACATGGCACTCGGCGTTCTCACGCTGCTGCCGCGACGTTCGCCGCTTTCTCTGGACCGCGCAGATCGTGCTGGTGGCGCTCTACACCGCCATCATCAGCGCATTCCTGCCTGAGCTGTGGCTCGAGCCCTTCGGACCGGTGGCGAAGAACGTGCCCATACTGGTGATGTTGCTGCTGTTGAAGCACCTGGAGCCCCACCGATGACCTATCTAGTGCGTGAAATGGCTGCACATCCTTTCCTCGACTGTGCTGTTCGGCACCGGCCTGGGCTCCGCGTTCTACATGTACTTCACCAGCCGTACTGGCAATTCGCCGGCCATCGCCGTGGTGGTCAGGTACGTGGTCATCGCCGACTGGGTCTTCACCACGCCCGCGATCATCCTGCAGCCCCTCACCGGGTTTTATCTCATGCACCTAGCCGGTTTCCCGCTGACGACGCCCTGGATTCTCTGGTCGGTGGTGCTGTACCTGCTGGCCGGCGCGGCCTGGCTGCCCGTGGTGTGGATGCAGATCCGGATGCGGAACATGGCAGCCGCGGCCGCCACCGCGGGACGTTCACTGCCGCCGCTGTACTGGCGATTGCTGCGGATCTGGGTGAGCCTGGGCGTGGTTGCGTTCGGGGCGCTGGTGGCGGTGTTCTATCTCATGGTCGCCAAACCCGCGCCATGACGCTGCGTTCGCTGCTGATCGCGCTGCTGTGCCTGACCCTGCCGCCCTGGCTGCTCGCGGGCTTCGCCGACTGGCTCTGCCACCGCCGCACCCTGATCGAACGCACCGCGGGCCCGCGCGAATCGGCGCTGCACCTGCTGCTCTATCTATTGATCGCCGTGCCGCTCGGGCTGGCGCTGTTCCTGGAGACCAATGCCTTGCTGCTGGCTTTCATGGCGGCCTGCGTGCTCGCGCACATGGCCGTGTCGTTGTGGGACACCAGTTATGCGCAGCCCCGACGGCACATCTCCCCACTGGAGCAGCAGATACACAGCTACCTGGAAATGCTGCCGGTGTTCGCGCTGGCACTGGCGATCGTGTTGCATTGGGACGGCTGTGCGGGATCCGGTATGGGAACTCTCGGTCCGCCAGCAGCCGCTGCCACCGGCGTGGAGCTGGGGTGTGCTGCTGGCTCTCGCGCCGGGCCTGTTGGTGATCGTCGAAGAGCTGTTGCGTTGCCTGCGCGCGGCGCGTCGCGCGTGATCGACCGCCCTTCCGCTAGGGGAAATCGCCAAGCAAAGTGCGCGGTCCACGCACGGCCGCGGCAATCTTCTCGAGCGGGATCTTGGGCGTGCGATCCGCGCGCAGCAGGCCGTTCACTTCCTGGAACGTGTCCGCGAATTGCGTATAGCAGAAGCCCGAAAACATGCCCGTGGTGCGCGCGGCCCCGATGACGGCGCACACCATGCGCTCGAACTCCTCGGGTGAGCTCGCGCGCGAATAGCCCCAGCTGGGATCGCGATAGTCCTTGTCGCCGGGAATATAGGCGATGCCGCCGAACTCGGTCAGGCAGATCGGCTGCCCCCGATGCGGAAAACCATCGAGCGTGAGCAGGCGTCCGGCCGTCCAGCGGCTATCCACCACTTCCTTGGGCGTCACCTCGGGGCCATAACGCAAGTGCATGTGGTCGGGATCGCAATCGTAGTCGTGGATGCCGATGACGTCGGTCGCGGAGCTCTCCCAGCCATCGTTGCCCACCACCAGCCGCGATGGATCGAGCGTGCGCGTCAGGTGATAGAACGCCGCGACGGCATCGCGCGGCGCCGGCGTGGTGCTGAGCTCGGGCACGCCCCAGCTCTCGTTGAACGGCACCCACATGACGACGCAGGGATGACTGATGTCGCGTTCCATCGCCTCGGTCCATTCGCGCATCAACCGGTTGATCGACCGCGTCGTGAAACGATATGCACTGGGCATCTCGTCCCACACCAGCAGCCCGAGGACGTCCGCCCAGTAGAGATAGCGCGGATCCTCGAGCTTCTGATGCTTGCGGACGCCGTTGAACCCCATGGATTTGGCCAGCACCACGTCTTCGCGCAACGCGCGCTCCGAAGGCGGCGTCATCAGCGTGTCCGGCCAATACCCCTGGTCGAGCACCAGCCGCATCGTGTAGGGCCGGCCGTTGAGCAGGATCTTCTCGCGCTGCACGGCAATCGAGCGCAACGCCGTGTACGACTGCAGCTCGTCTATGACCTCCTCCCCGCGCAGCAGTTTGATCTGCGCCTCGAGCAACGTGGGACGCTCGGGTGACCACAGCAGCTCGTTGCGATAGTCATCGATACCGGGGTCCGACAAGCTCATGCGCCGATGCACCTCGCCACCGATCACCGCATAGGTATCGTCCGCGAGCACCCGAGGCCCGCAAGCGAGGCGAATCGCGATGCGCAGATCGTCGCGCGCCTCCCCCGCCGTCAGCGCACTGAAGGCAATCTCCCAGCGCTCCACCGAGGGCGTCCAACGCAGGTTCGCCACCCAGGTGCTCGGCACGCTTTCGAGCCAGACCGTCTGCCAGATGCCCGTGGTGCGTGGATACCAGATCGAATGCGGGTGCAGGCGCCAATCCTGCTTACCGCGCGGCTTCTCGAGGTCCTGCGGATCGTCCTCGGCCCACACGGTGACTCGCTGCGGTCCGTCGGCGCGCAACGCAAAAGTGATGTCGGCGAAGAATGGCGTGTGCCCGCCCTGGTGCTCGGCGACCGGAATGTCGTTGATCCAGACGCGCGCGTGATAGTCGACCGCGCCGAAATGCAGGATGAGCCGGCGGCCTCCGCGAAGTAGTTTGGCGTCGACGTCGAAGTCGCGCTCATACCACACCGCGCGATGAAAGCCCGTATCGCCGATTCCGCTGCGCTCGCACTCCGGCGCAAACGGCACTTCGATCGTGAGCGGCCATTCACGCACGTCGCGAGGTATGCGCCATGCGAGCGCGCTGTCGAACGCGAAGCGCCATGGGCCGTCGAGCGAGATCCATCCGGCGCGACGCAACTGTGGTCTCGGATAAGACAGGTCCTGCATGGGGTCGGTGCTCTAGCTTGGACAGTGAGTGCCGCAGCCTACATATGTCCAAATTCGATTTTCAGCAGACTGGTCCTACGCCGCTCCGGCATCACTCAAGGCAACAGGTCTCGCATGAAATCACTCGTCGTTTTCTCTCACCTGCGCTGGGATTTCGTGTTCCAGCGCCCGCAACATCTCATGACCCGGCTCGCGCGGCAGTACGAGGTGTACTTCGTCGAAGAGCCGGCGCACGCCCCCGGCCTTCCGCGCATGGAAGTGAGCGAGGTCGCACCCAATCTGCACGTCTGCCGCCCGTACACGCGCAGTGCCGGATCCCGGTTTTGCGGCGACGCAAATGCCGCTGCTGCGGCGCCTGATCGAAGACCTGGTCTGTCTCGCGTTCCATCCAGTCGCCCATCGCCTGGTTCTACACGCCTCTGGCGCTGCCGCTGCTGCAGTCTCTCGACGCCGGGACGGTGGTGTACGACTGCATGGATGAGCTGTCGGCATTCAAGGACGCGCCGCGTGAGCTGCTCGAGCTCGAACGCGCGTTGCTGCGTGTCGCCGACGTGGTTTTCACCGGCGGGCCCAGCCTCTATCGCTCGAAGCAGGCGTTGCACGCCAATGTGCATTGCTTCCCGAGCAGCGTCGAACGCGAGCATTTTGCGCGCGCCACCGATCCGCGGCTCGATCATCCGGCGCAGTGCGCAATCCCGCACCCGCGCTTCGGGTTCTTTGGCGTGATCGACGAACGATTCGATCCCGCCGCCATCGCCACGCTGGCGGACACCCATCCCGACTGGCAGGTGGTGCTCGTCGGTCCGGTCGTCAAGATCGACCCGGCCACGCTGCCGGCGCGGCCTAACATCCACTACCTGGGTCAACGCAGCTACCAGGAACTTCCCGCGTTTCTCGCGGGCTGGGACGTCGCCATGCTGCCGTTCGCGATCAACGAGGCCACGCGCTACATCAGCCCGACCAAGGTGCTGGAATACATGGCCGCGGAAAAGCCGGTGGTGAGCACGCCGGTCACCGATGTGGCCGCTCCGTACGGACACGTCGTGCACATCGGCGCGGGCCCCGCCTCCTTCACCGCCGCCTGTGAGCGCGCGCTCGGCGAGGACGCGGCAGCGCGCAGGCAGCGCGTCGCCAGGACGCGTGCCATCGTCAATGGCACCTCGTGGGATGCCACCGCCGAAAAGATGCAGGACTTGATCATGCACACCGCGGCCGGTCGAACGGCGGCCAGTCCGTCGACGGCGCTGGCACCGGTGCGCAAGCACGCCATCGTGATCGGCGCCGGGCCGACGGGACTGTCGGCGGCGTATCACCTGGGCGAGCAATCACTGCTGCTGGAACAGCACGGTCGCGTCGGTGGATGGTGCCGCTCGATCGTGGATCGCGGTTTCACCTTCGACCATGCCGGCCACATCATGTTTTCGAACGACCCGTACGTGCACGATCTCTACGGCCAGTTGTTAGGTGACAACGTTCACTGGCAGGACCGCGAGGCGTGGATCTACAGCAAGAAGGTGTACACGCGCTATCCATTCCAGGGCGCGCTGTACGGCCTGCCGCCCGAAGTCCTCAAGGAATGCCTGATCGGGGCCATCGAGGCCCGCTTCGGATCCTTGAGAGGAGAACGTCATGATCATGCGAAAGACCACGCGCCGGGCCATGCGAATGGCCACGCTGTGGGCCTTGCGAACCGCGATGCGAATGTCCACCGACGAGGATCATCTCCTGGCGATTGCAAAGGCGATTCGATCAGTGACTGCTGCGCCGATGGAATAGCCGGGGCTGCCGCTCCACTCATCGAGCTGCGCGCGCCGTCGCCCGCTCCCGCCGCGCCTCGCTACCGCAATTTCGAGGAATTCATCTACGGCGTGTGGGGCGCGGGCGTCGCGCGTCATTTCGCGATTCCCTACAACCGCAAACTGTGGGCCGTGCCGCTCGCCGAGATGGAAACTTCGTGGCTCGGCGGTCGCGTGCCCATGCCCGATCTCGAGGAAATGATCGACGGGGCCCTGCGTCCGGTCGCACGGCCGCAGGGACCGAATGCACGCTTCGGCTATCCGCTGCGAGGAGGATTCCAGGCGCTCATGGATGGCTTCCTGCCGCACCTGCGCGGCGAGCTGCGACTGAATGCGCGCGTCAACCGTGTCGTGCCTTCGCGGCATCTGGTCGTGCTCGATGACGGCAGCCGGTTCGTCTACGAAAAGCTCATCTCGACCATGCCGCTGCCGGTACTGGTACGCATGATCGGCGACGAAGCGCCGGCGCGCGTGCGCCACGCGGCGAGCAAGCTGCGTCATGTCTCCGTGCGCTGCGTGAACCTGGGGATCGGCCGCGAGAATCTCACCGACAAACACTGGATCTACTATCCGGAGGACAGCGTGTTCCACCGCATTTTCGTGCAGGGCGCGGCGAGCCCGCACAACAACGCGCCGGGTGGATTCGCGCTGACCTGCGAGATCACCTATTCGCCGCACAAGCCGCTTCCCTGCGAAGGCGAGGAGCTCATCGATCGATGTATCGCCGACTGCATCGCCGTCGGCATCATCAACGCGGATGACCCCGTCATTGCGCGCAACCAGGTCGATATGCCCTACGCCTACGTGGTCTACGATCATGCGCGCGCCGAAAATGTCGCGACCGTGCGCGAATGGCTCGCCTCGCAGGACATCGAGCTCGCCGGGCGCTACAGCGAATGGGAGTACTACAACTCCGATCATGCCTTCCTCGCCGGCCGGAAGGCCGCGGAGCGGATCGAGGCCGCGCGCGACTCGCACCGCCGCGCGTCCGTGCCGGCGCATCCGGCGCCGCTGGCAGCGGCGGCGGCGTTGCAGCCTGTTGCGGCTGCGTCGTGAGCGCGGGCGGATCCGGTGCAACTCTGGGGTGGCATCGAGTGCACGCTGAATCGCGTGGGCTCGGAGACCTTCGATCAGCTTGCGCGCTGCGGGCACTATGCACGTGGCGACGATCTCGACAGGATTGCGGCGCTCGGCATCCGGATGCTGCGATATCCGCTGCTCTGGGAGCGGGCCGCCACCGGGTCGCCGACTGAATACCGCTGGTCGTTCGCCGATGAGCGCCTGGCGCGATTGAAGGCGCTGGGAATCACGCCCATCGCGGGCCTGGTGCATCATGGCTGCGGCCCGCCCGGCGCGGACTTCACCACCGCGCAATTCGCCACCGGTCTCGCCGATTATGCGGGCCAGCTGGCGCGGCGATTCCCGTGGCTGGAGTGGTACACGCCCGTCAACGAGCCGCTGACCACCGCACGTTTCAGCGGGCTGTACGGTCACTGGTATCCCCACGAGCGCAGCGGGCCTGCGTTTGCGCGCATCCTGATCAACGAGTGCCGCGCCACGGTGCTGGCCATGCAGGCCATCCGCGCCGTCAATCCGGCCGCGCGCCTGCTGCAGACCGACGATCTCGGCACGATCTACAGCACGCCGGCGCTCGAGCACCAGGCGAATTTCGAGAACGCGCGCCGCTGGCTTGCCTGGGACCTGCTCTGTGGCCTCGTCGACGCGAAGCATTCCCTGCATGGACACCTGATCCGCTGGGGAATCCCCGAGAGCGAGCTGGCGTGGTTCCAGGAAAACCCCTGCCCGCCCCAGGTCATCGGCATCGATCACTACGTGACCAGCGATCGCTACCTCGATGAGAACCTGCAGCGATACCCGCGCGGGCACTGGGGTGGGAATGGCCGCCAGGCCTACGCGGACATCGATGCCGTGCGCATCCGCGAACGTCCCGGCACCTCGCTGCGGGATATCGTGCAGGAGGCCGCCCGCCGCTACCGCATCCCGCTCGCGCTGACCGAGGTGCACATCGGCTGCGCGGAAGACGAACAGGTGCGATGGCTGCACGAGGCCTGGACGACTTGCGAGCAGCTGGCCGCGCGCGGCGTCGACATTCGCGCGGTCACCACGTGGGCGTTGTTCGGATGCTACGACTGGGATCGGCTCCTCACTACTAGTCGGGGCCATTACGAATCCGGCGCCTTCTGCCTGCGCGGCGCACGGCCGCGACCGACACACGTCGCGACCTACGTGGCAGCACTCGCCGCGGGCCGACGCTGCGCGGAGCTCGCGGACGTCCTCACCACCGAAGGCTGGTGGCGCAAACCCGAGCGATTGATCTACGGCGACGCGCCACGCTCCGACGTCGCTGCGCCGGAAGTCGCTGCGAACTTCGCTTGATCGCGTGCCGGAGGCGAGCACCCTCGCCCCCGGTCGCGACCTACTCGTTCAGTATGCGAATGTGGGTGGAAACGAATGTTTGCGCGGCGCAGCCTCGCACTTCAATTCTCCGGAGGAGCTCCACCATGTCTTTCCAGATCTACAGCAGCCGCGGCACGCCGCTTGCGCAGCAGCGCTTCACCTGGCGCGAGCTCGTTCAGAAGCCGATCAGCAAGCTCGATGACGACGCCTTCACGCGCGTGCGCGTGATTCTCATGAATGGACTCGAGAACGAAGCGCTGCGCTTCCAGCATGCCGCCGCGCGCTTCAATGGCAACCTGCGCCTGCCGCTCGCCGAGGTGCGCCGCGTCGAGCATCACCAGGCGACTCTCATCAACTGGCTGCATCGGGGCTGATCATTCGCCGCTCGAGACCACGATCGCCTACGAACAGGTGGCCATCGAAGTCACGGCCGCGATGGCGGAACGCGAGCCCGATGACTACGTGGCGCAAAACATGCGTTTCGGGCTGCTCGAAGACTTCGACCACCTGCACCGCTACTCCGCCTTGCTCGATCGCCTCGAAGGCAAGGACGCGAACAACATCCTGCAGTGTTACACCGACATCATGCCCGGCCGTCCCACGGCGGTTGAGCACCGTGCGCCCGAGCACGATCTGCGGCGTCCTTTCGACCGAAGGAGTGCCGAGCCGTTGACCATGCTGCATGCCCTCACGCTGACCGCCGCCGAGCAGCAGACACACAACTACTACATGAACATCGGGCCGTTGTTCGCCGATCCGCTGGCGCGCCAGTTGTACGCGGAGATCGCGTCCATCGAGCAGCAGCACGTCACGCAGTACGAGAGCCTGCTCGACCCGACGACGTCGTTGCTGGAAAACTGGCTGCTGCACGAGGCGATGGAAGTCTATAACTACTTCGGCTGCGTCGAGCAGGAGAGCAACCCGCGCATCCGCGCGATCTGGGAACGCATGCTCGACTACGAGCTCGGCCACTTCGCGCTGGTCAGCGACCTGTTCAAGCAGCACGAGCGCCGCGATCCGCAGGAAGTGATCCCGGACACACTACCGGAGCCCATTCCGTTCGAGAGTCATCGCGAATTCGTGCGCGAAGTGCTGCTCGACGAGGTCAACCTGCGCGCGCGCGGTACCGAGATCGTGCCGCTCGAGGAAGAAGGTGAAACCTCGCTGGCCTATCGCCAGCACATGAATTCCGAAGGCTCCCCATCGGAGATCGTCGCGCAAGGATATGTGTGGCGGCCCGGCACCGAGCTCACGCTGAAAGTCGTCAATGCTTAGGAGACAGTCATGGAAGACCCGACCAAACTTGGACAGAACCGCACCGGCATGCAGATGTCACCGCTGCACAGCGAAGGGCTGCTGATTTCGGCGCGCGATGCTGCAGCCATGCTCGAGCCAGTCGAGCCGGATCAACCCGAGGCGATGTTGATGTCCGAGCTGCGCCGCGAATACGTGAATGAGGCCGAGGCGCTGGGCTCGATGCCGCCGCCCGGGACCTTGACCGGAGCTCTCAAGGCCGGCGCGGGCATGCTCACCGGCAAGCGCCTGCAGGTGTTCATCGACAAGGTCGCGGAGCGCATGGCGTACGAACGGGGCGGCACGCGGCTCTACGACGCGGCGCTGGTCAAGGTGGCGGCGCTGGCCGCCGGTACGCCGGTCACCATGGAGCGCGTCAAACAGATCCGCAACCAGGAAGTGGAACATGCCGAGTTGCTGAGGCAGGCCCTCATCGATCTCGGCGCGGATCCGACCGCGCAGACGCCATGTGCGGACCTGGTGGGTGTGCAGTCCATGGGACTCATGCAGTCGGTCACCGATCCGCGCACGTCGCTGGCGCAGACGCTCAGCTCGCTGCTGGCCGCCGAGCTCATCGATGTGGCGAGCTGGGAGATGCTTTCGCGCCTGGCGCGCTCGATGGGTCGAGAAGACCTGGCGGAACGTTTCGATCAGGCACTCGAACAGGAGAACGATCACCTCTCGACCATCAGCCGGTGGTACGAAGGACTGCTGAACAGCGACGCGAAAATGCTCAGCTGATGCGCGCATACTCATCGGGCTGACCTACTTTCGATTCTTGTAGGCGACCGCAATCAATATGAGCAGATAGGAGAGCAGCCGGATCGAATAGAGCGTGATACTCCCGGATTCCGGGTACGGCACGAACAGAAAGCAGGTCCGGTTGACTCCTTCGATGAGGAACGCACAAGCGAAGCCGAGGAACAGAGGATCTCGGGTTTGTCGCCAGAACTTCAGAAAATAGGCCCCGGCGACGAGTGACGCCGTGACGATCACGCCGAGGAGGAAACCTTCCGTCATGGCTGCTCGCTCTCGAATACGAGGCCATACAGCATCGCCAGCATCGACGCCGCGGCGACCAGCAGTCGCTGCGGATACAGGCTCATTCCCGGCAGCAGAAAGAGATCAACGATGAGCAGCGCGTTTGACACCATCAAGCCCGCAAAGCACAAGCCGCACCAGAGAAGCAGGCGCTTGCGCACGCGCGTGTAAGCACGCAGAAGCAGTACTGCGCATAAGCCAGCAGTCAGCGTGCCAAGGATGTTCACGGCGAGCTGAAGCATCTATTCGTCCTTTTTCAAGCTGAATGCCCGCGCGAATTCCTGCACCGGGCCGGACGCCTTCCTGTGTATGAGCGTCGCGATCGGGATCAAGTGAGCACGGTAAGCCATGGCAATCTGGAGTATCGTTTGCCTCTCTTCCTCGCTCGCGGGGCTGAAACGAAACAGCGTTCCAGCCTCATCCGCGGAGATCAACCGATGCTTTGCAGCGCATGGAGAACCGCGGCGGCGGAAGGCTTCGCCACATAGATCCGGGCAGCAATCTCATCGACGCTCCAATGCCGCGTTTCCTCCGCGCTCATGATGAGGAGAGTTTCCAGCTCGGCAACCGTATCGATCCGCTTGAGGACGAACTGCAGAACGGCCGTTGGAATCTCGGCTCTTGTCATCTCGTGGACTTGCCCCGTCGTCTGGCTGTTCTTGAAATCAAACCGACGCGAGCGACTTGACCAGGTGGTCGATGTCGACCGGCTTTGCCAGGTGGCGATCGAAGCCCGCGGCTCGGGAACGCTCGATGTCAGCTTCGTGCGCATATCCGGAGACCGCGATCATGAGCTCTGAAGCAAACCCGTCGCTCCTCAGGCGACGGGCGAGCTCATATCCGTCCATCCCGGGCAGTCCGATGTCCAGCAGCAGGATGTCGGGCTTGAATGACAGTGCCGTCTTGAGTCCCCCCGGACCGTCATGCGCGATTTCAACCGTATATCCGTGCTCGGCAAGGAGCCACGACAGCGTCGTGGCGGCATCGACATTGTCGTCCACGATCAACACGCGCTTGGCGATTCCCGAAACAAGGACTCGGACTTTTCAATGGATTCCACGAGCGGTGTCTGGAGCGCGGCCTCATTGAGGAGCGGTAAGCCGGATCTTGAAGTCGCTCCGCGACCCGTGCCGTCGCTGAAGGCCGCAATCGAGCCGCCATGCAGCTCGACCAGACGCTTGCAGATGTACAGGCCAATGCCCAAACCGCCCTGTGAACGGTCGAGAGAACGATCGGCCTGCGTAAACAGCTCGAATATCCCCGACAGCATCTCCGGCGCAATGCCGATGCCGTTGTCGATGATGGAAACGACGGCCTCATGGCCCTGTCGCTCAACGGTGATTCTGATCTTCCGATCTCCCGGCGTGAATTTGATCGCATTCAACAGCAGGTTGACCATCGATTGCTCGAGGCGCGTCCGATCGGCATCGATCCGTAACGGCGCGTCCGAAAGGACTGCGACCTCAACCTCTTCCGGCGCGATTCAGAAGCGGGCGTACGACATCGATCGCCTGCGCAGCGATCTGGGCAATGTCAGCGGGCTCCCTGTCGCAGCTCGATTTTTCCGCGCGTGACGCGCGCGACGTCCAGAAGATCATCCACGATGCGCCGCAAATTCCGCGTTTGCCTGTCGACCAGGGCGACCGACTTTGCGATGCGCGCAGGATGCGCTGCGAAAGCATGCATTACTTGAACGGCATTCATGATGGCGGCGAGGGGATTTCGCAGTTCGTGTCCGAGCATCGCCAGGAACTCGTCCTTCAGGCGATTTGCTTGCCGTAATTCCTCGGTGCGCTCCGTGACCCGCTGTTCGAGCGTGTCGTTCAGCTGGCGAAGCTGTTCCTCGGCGTTACGCCGTTCTTTGACTTCTGCCAGCAAGGCCGCGTTGGCAGACGCGACGTCACGGTTCTTTCTATACAGCTCCGCGAACACCGCCACCTTCGATCGCAGGATCTGCGGATTGACGGGTTTGTGCAGATAGTCCACCGCGCCGCTGCCGTAGCCCTCGAGCACGTGCTGGTCTTCGCTGTAGTAGGCCGTCAGGAAGATGATCGGCACCTGGGCGGTCTTCTTGCGCTTCTTGATGACCTCCGCCAGCTCGAAGCCGGTCATCCCGGGCATGCGGATGTCGAGAATGAGCAGCGCGAATTGCTCGGCGACCAGCGCGAGTAGCGCCTCATCCGCGGAATGCGCGCGCACCAGTCGGTAGTCCGGGTCATTGAGAACGGTCTCGAGAACAACGAGATTCTTCGGCTCATCGTCCACGATCAGGATCTGGATCGGAGCGTCCTTGTCATTCGGACTCGCTTTCGTCGAACGGTCGCGAGTTCCCGCATCCGACGCTGGCCGGCCGAGCGGCACGATCTTCTTGTCGATGTTCATGAGCGCCCCTTCAGCGGAACAGCCAGACACGCATCAGCGACAGCAGCTGATCCGTGTTGACTGGTTTGGCGATGTAATCGCTGGCGCCCGCGTCCAGGCACTTTTCGCGGTCGCCTTTCATGGCTTTGGCCGTGAGCGCGAGGATGGGCAGCGTTCGGAACTCGGGAAGCTTGCGTATCTCCTTCATGGTCTCGTAGCCGTCCATTTCCGGCATCATGATGTCCATCAACACCAGGCTCAGGTCGGGCGTCGACTTGATGATGTCGATTGCGGAACGTCCGTTGGTGGTGCTCATGACCTCCATCTCCTGATTTTCCAGCAGCGAGGTCAGCGCGAAGATGTTTCGCGCATCATCGTCGACGACCAGCACTTTGCGCTCCTTCAACACCTCACTGGATCCGTGCAGCCGCTCCAACATGGCCTGCTTTTCGGGCGGCAACCTGGTCACCACGCGGTGCAGGAACAGCGCGGTCTCATCGAGCAACCGCTCGGGCGAACGCACGTCCTTCAGCACGATGCTCTTCGCCATCGTCCTGAGCTGTGCCTGCTCGTCGGCCGACAGGTCTTTGCCCGTGAATACGACAACCGGTACGTCGACGAGCGCCGGCTCTCCACGAATGGTTTCCAGCAGCTCGAAGCCGGGCATGTCGGGCAGACGAAGATCGAGCACCACGCAGTCGAATGGTGTGGCGCGCAATTCCTCCAGGGCTTCGGTACCCGTGGCTGACGTCACGATCTCGATGTCGTCATGACCCAGCAATTCCACGATTGCCTGCCTCTCGATCTCACTGTCTTCGACGACCAGCAGACGCTTGGTGCGCTGAGCACTGAAGTCCTTGATGCGCTCGATCGCGGATTCGAGAGAATCGGTTGTGGGCGCCTTGATGAGATATGAGAACGCGCCGTGGGACAATCCGTGTTGTCGCTCTTCTTCCAGCGTGACAATCTGCACGGGAATATGCCGGGTCGCGGGATCGAGCTTGAGCTGATTGAGCACCGTCCACCCCAACGTGTCGGGCAGAAAGATGTCGAGTGAAATGGCCGTCGGACGGAACTGGCGCGCCAGAGACAAGCCCACCAGGCCTTTCTGGGCAACGATGCCCTTGAACCCTTTGTCCCGTGCGAGTCCCAGCAAGATGCGCGCGTAATGCGGATCGTCTTCGATGATCAGCAGTACCGCATCGTCCTCCTCGATGTCGTTGCGGTCATCTTCGATGTGCTCCTCGCGCGCAATCGGAAGGATGCTCATTTCGATGGATTTGTGCTGGTGCCCGGTGGCCGGCGTTGCAATGACACTGGCCTCTGAGCCCGAGTAATGCAGGGGCAGATACAGCGTGAATATGCTGCCTTGGCCATAGACGCTCGAAAGCTTGATCTCACCGCCCAGCAGCATCGCAAGCTCGCGACTGATCGCAAGTCCGAGACCTGTACCACCGTATTTGCGCGAGGTTCCTGCGTCGGCCTGCTGGAACGCTTCGAAGATCAATCGCTGCTTGTCGGGTGCAATGCCGATACCGGTGTCTTCCACGGCGAAGGCGACCACTTGCGACGATTTGCTCAATACTGGATGGTCGGCGCTCCAGCCCTCTGATGCCAGCTTGACCCGCACATTGACAGAACCATGGGACGTGAACTTGACCGCGTTCGACAGCAGGTTCTTCAGAATCTGTTGCAGACGCTTGGGGTCGCTGTCCATCGCTCGCGGTAGATCGTCGGCGAACTGAACGTTGAACGGCAGGTTCTTGGCTTCCGCCACGTGACGGAAATTGCGATCGATGCTGTTGTGCAGGTCGCCGAAGGCGATTGACTCCACCTCGACGGTCACCGTTCCGGATTCGATCTTGGATAGATCGAGAATGTCGTTGATGAGATGCAGCAGGTCCGAGCCCGACGAGTTGATGTTTCGCGAAAACTCCACCTGCTTCGGGTTGAGCGTGCCCGGAGCGTTTTCGGCGAGCTGCTGACTCAGGATCAGGATGGAATTGAGTGGCGTCCGCAATTCGTGCGACATGTTCGCCAGGAACTCGGACTTGTACTTGGAGGTGAGCGCGAGTTCTTCGGCCTTCTCTTCCAGCGCGTGGCGGGCCTGCTCCACTTCGGCATTCTTGCGCTCCACCTCCGCATTCTGCTGGGCCAGCAGGCGGGCTTTCGTTCCCAGCTCCTCGTTGGTCTGCTGCAGCTCCTTTTGCCGGCTCTGCAGTTCCACGGTCAGCTGTTGCGACTGCTTGAGCAGGCCTTCGGTGCGCATCGTGGCTTCGATGGTGTTGAAGACGGCGCCGATGCTCTGGGTGAGCAGGTCCAGGAACGCCAGCGATCCCGGCGTGAATTCCTGGAGTGCGGCGAGCTCGATGACCGCCTTCGTCTGTCCTTCGAACAGCACCGGCAATACGACGATGCTGACCTTGCGCGCTGCTCCCAGACTGGACGCGACACGGATGAACGCGGTATCGACGCCGGCGAGCAAAATGCGCGTCTTCTCGACGGCGCATTGACCGACCAGGCCTTCGCCCAGGCTGATGGTCTCCGGCGGCGGCTGACCTCCATGCGCGTAACTGGACAACAGCCTCAGCTGCTGCTCGGCATCGGCGGCATTGAGATGGTAGATAGTGCCCTGCTGGACATTGACGAGCGGCACGAGCTCGGAGAGCAGCATGCGTCCCACCGTGTTGAGCTCGCGCTGGCCCTGCAGCATGCCGGTGAACTTGGCGATGTTGGTCTTGAGCCAATCCTGCTCGCGGTTGCTCTCGGTGGTCTCGCGCAGGTTCGAGATCATCGTGTTGATGTTGTCTTTGAGCTCGGCGACTTCGCCGCGCGTCTCCACCTGGATGGACCGGGTCAGGTCGCCCTTGGTCACGGCCGTGGCGACTTCCGCGATGGCGCGGACCTGGGTCGTCAGGTTCGCCGCGAGCAGGTTCACGTTGCCGGTGAGATCCTTCCACGTGCCGGCGGCGCCCGGCACGTTCGCCTGGCCGCCCAGTCGGCCGTCCACGCCGACTTCGCGTGCCACGTTCGTCACCTGATCGGCGAAGGTCGCGAGCGTGTCCGTCATGTTGTTGATGGTGTCGGCCAGCGCGGCCACTTCGCCTTTCGCCTGCACGGTGAGGCGCTGCGTGAGATTGCCGTTGGCCACCGCGGTCACGACTTTCACGATGCCGCGCACCTGCTCGGTCAGGTTCGAGGCCATGAAGTTCACGTTGTCGGTGAGATCCTTCCAGGTGCCACCCACGCCGCTCACCTGGGCCTGGCCGCCCAGCTTTCCTTCGGTGCCCACTTCGCGAGCGACGCGCGTCACCTCGCCGGCAAATGAGTTGAGCTGGTCGACCATCGTGTTGATGGTGTTCTTGAGCTCGAGGATTTCGCCCTTCACGTCGACCGTGATCTTGCGGTTGAGATCGCCGCGCGCCACGGCCGTCGTCACGTCGGCGATGTTGCGCACCTGGGCGGTCAGGTTCGCGCCCATGGTGTTGACCGAGTCGGTCAGGTCCTTCCAGGTGCCGGCGACGCCGACCACGACCGCCTGCACGCCCAGGCGGCCTTCCGTGCCGACCTCGCGCGCCACGCGCGTCACTTCCGAGGCGAACGAGCGCAGCTGATCGACCATCGTATTGATGGTTTCCTTCAGCTGCAGAATCTCTCCACGCACGTCCACGGTGATCTTCTTCGACAGGTCGCCGTTGGCCACCGCGATGGTCACGTCGGCGATGTTGCGCACCTGGTTGGTGAGATTCGACGCCATGGAATTGACGTTGTCGGTCAAGTCCTTCCAGGTGCCGGCGACGCCGGGCACGGTCGCCTGTCCGCCGAGCTTGCCTTCGGTGCCCACTTCGCGCGCGACGCGCGTGACTTCCGACGCGAACGCCGACAGCTGGTCGACCATGGTGTTCATGGTTTCCTTCAGCTGCAGGATTTCGCCCTTCACGTCGACGGTGATCTTGCGGCTGAGATCGCCGCGCGCGATGGCGGTCGCCACGTCCGCGATGTTGCGGACCTGGCCCGTCAGGTTGTTAGCCATGAAGTTGACGTTGTCGGTGAGGTCCTTCCACGTGCCGGCGACACCCGGCACGGTCGCCTGACCGCCGAGTTTGCCTTCCGTGCCGACCTCGCGGGCGACGCGACTCACCTCGGCGGCGAATGACCGCAGCTGGTCGACCATCGTGTTGATGGTCTCTTTCACTTCGAGAATTTCGCCGCGGACGTCGGCCGTGATCTTCTTGGACAAGTCGCCGTTGGCAACGGCGATCGTGACTTCAGCGATGTTACGGACCTGGCCCGTGAGATTCGCGGCCATGGAGTTCACGTTGTTGGTCAAATCCTTCCAGGTACCGGCCACACCTTCCACGGCCGCCTGACCGCCGAGCTTGCCCTCGGTGCCGACTTCGCTCGCCACGCGGCTCACCTCGCCGGCGAACGCATTGAGCTGGTCCACCATCGTGTTGATGGTGTTCTTGAGCGCGAGGATTTCGCCCTTCACTTCCACCGTGATCTTCGACGACAAGTCGCCGCGTGCGACGGCCGTCGTCACGTCGGCGATGTTGCGCACCTGTGCCGTGAGATTCGTGGCCATCGCGTTCACGGAGTCGGTGAGATCCTTCCAGGTACCGGCCACGCCGGGCACCTGCGCCTGACCGCCCAGCTTGCCCTCGGTGCCGACCTCCCTCGCGACGCGGGTCACCTCGGAGGCGAAGCCGTTGAGCTGATCGACCATCGTGTTGATGGTTTCCTTCAGCTCGAGAATTTCGCCCTTCACGTCCACCGTGATCTTGCGGCTGAGGTCGCCTCGCGCCACCGCGGTCGTGACCTGCGCGATGTTACGGACCTGTCCGGTCAGGTTGTTAGCCATGAAGTTGACGTTGTCGGTGAGATCCTTCCAGGTGCCTGCCACGCCTTTGACTAGCGCCTGACCGCCCAGCTTTCCTTCTGTACCGACTTCCCTCGCCACGCGGCTGACCTCGCCGGCGAAGCCATTGAGCTGGTCCACCATCGTGTTGATGGTGTTCTTGAGCTCCAGAATTTCTCCCTTCACGTCGACGGTGATCTTCTTGGAGAGGTCACCATTCGCGACCGCGGTCGCCACGTCCGCGATATTGCGAACCTGGCCCGTGAGGTTCGAGGCCATGGAGTTCACGTTGTCGGTGAGATCCTTCCACGTGCCTGCGACACCCGGTACCTCGGCCTGACCGCCCAGCTTGCCTTCGGTGCCCACCTCTCGGGCCACGCGGCTCACTTCACCGGCGAAGCCGTTGAGCTGGTCCACCATCGTGTTGATGGTGTTCTTGAGCTCCAGGATCTCTCCCTTCACTTCCACCGTGATCTTGCGCGACAAGTCGCCTTTGGCGACCGCGGTCGTGACGTCCGCGATGTTGCGCACCTGGCCCGTCAGATTGGTGGCCATCGCGTTGACGGAGTCGGTCAAGTCCTTCCACGTGCCGGCGACGCCGCGCACTTCGGCCTGGCCGCCGAGCTCGCCCTCCGTGCCGACCTCGCGCGCCACGCGCGTCACTTCGGACGCGAAACCATTGAGCTGGTCCACCATCGTGTTGATGGTGTTCTTGAGCTCCAGAATTTCGCCTTTGACGTCGACAGTGATTTTCTTGGACAAGTCACCGTTGGCCACGGCCGTGGTGACGTCCGCGATGTTGCGGACCTGGCCTGTGAGGTTCGAGGCCATGAAGTTCACATTGTCCGTGAGATCTTTCCACGTGCCGGCCACGCCGCCGACCTCCGCCTGGCCGCCGAGCTTGCCTTCGGTACCCACTTCGCGCGCGACGCGCGTGACTTCGGATGCGAAGCTGTTGAGCTGGTCGACCATCGTGTTGATGGTGTTCTTGAGTGCAAGGATTTCGCCTTTCACTTCCACGGTGATCTTGCGCGAGAGGTCGCCCTTGGCCACCGCCGTCGTCACCTCGGCAATGTTGCGCACCTGGCCCGTGAGGTTCGAGGCCATCGAGTTCACGGAGTCGGTGAGATCTTTCCAGGTGCCGGCGACGCCGCCCACCTGCGCCTGACCACCGAGCTTGCCCTCGGTGCCGACTTCTCGCGCGACGCGCGTGACTTCAGACGAGAAGCCGTTGAGCTGGTCCACCATCGTGTTGATGGTTTCCTTGAGCTCCAGAATTTCGCCCTTCACGTCGACCGTGATTTTGCGGCTCAAATCGCCGCGAGCGACCGCCGTGGTCACCTGGGCGATGTTGCGCACCTGCGCGGTGAGATTGGTAGCCATGGCATTCACGGAATCCGTCAGGTCCTTCCAGGTGCCTGCCACGCCGGGCACCACCGCCTGGCCGCCGAGGCGACCGTCGGTTCCGACCTCGCGCGCAACGCGTGTCACTTCGGAGCCGAACGACCGCAACTGGTCCACCATCTTGTTGATGGCTTCCTTGAGCTGCAGGATTTCGCCGCGCACGTCCACGGTAATCTTTTTCGACAGGTCGCCGTTGGCCACGGCGATGGTCACATCGGCGATGTTGCGCACCTGGGCGGTCAGGTTGCCGGCCATCTGGTTCACCGACTCGGTGAGTTCCTTCCAGACGCCGGATACGCCCTTGACCTGGGCCTGTCCACCCAGCTTGCCTTCCGTGCCTACTTCGCGAGCGACACGCGTCACCTCGGAGGTGAACACGGAGAGCTGCTCGATCATGGTATTCACGAGCTTCGCGGAACGCAGGAATTCGCCCTTCAACGGGCGCCCATCGACTTCCAGTTCCATCGACTGACCCAGATCGCCTTTGGCGACCGCGCCAATCGTGCGTGCGACATCCGTGGTCGGACGCACCAGGTCATCCAGAAGTGAGTTGAGTAGTTCGACCTTCTCCGCCCAGCCGCCGATTGCACCCGGCACCGACATGCGTTGGCGCAGTCGACCTTCCTTGCCGACTGCCGTGCTCAACCGGGTGATCTCACGCGTGATGCGATCCTCGTGTGCCAGCGCCTGATTGAAGGCCTCGGCAATACGCCCGTCTGTTCCGTCCCAATCCGTGGGCAGTCGCACTGCGAAGTCGCCGTCGCGAAACGCCACCATCGCCGAGTGCAATTGGCGCGCTCGCAGATCTGGCGACTTGCGATCGGGGGCCGACGAAAGTTTGAGCGCAGGTACCAGGCGAGGTGGCTGCTTGCGCCCAGGTCTGGACTTCGAGCGCCCACCATTTCGACTCGGGGCACGCCCCTTCTCCACGCCACTCGTGGAGTCCGTCGTTACGCGTAAGGCTTCTTTGGTGGTGCTCATCGTGGACTCGCAGGGGTCACAGGACTGGGAGACGGACAGGGCTAAGTTGGAGCACTTCTGCGGGCGTTGCTCGTGCGCATTGCCGCAATGTTGTAGGCCTCAACTTACGCGGAAACGAGAGTAGCAGAGCACCCGGAAGGGTCTTGTCAGCAGCACTCCTACATCTCCGGCGGGCGAGTCGGGGTGCCGCGAATCCGGACGTTGAACAACCGGGAAGGCGTCAGCGTGTGGGCTGGGTCCCCCTGCGGCGCATATATATAGAGTGGCCGTCGGTATCCGCGCCGCAGATAAGTTGTACTTATCCGTCGCACGGATATAATGCAACTATCTGCCCCACGGATATCTTGCAATGAGAACGATCACCACGCCTGCCCACATCGGCGCGATGCTCGCGACGCGCCGCAAGCACTTGAAGTTGTCACAGTCCGCGGTGGCCGAGAAAGTCGGCCTCAGTCAAAACCGGCTCTCGGTGCTCGAATCCAATCCCGCGGCACTCGACACCAGCAAGCTGCTTGCCTGGCTCAATGCGCTCGATCTCGAGATGACGCTGGGCGAGCGAGTCGCCGGCAGCAAACCCAAGGCCGAGTGGTAAGCATGTCCCCTGCCGGCATTCGCGAGCTGCGAGTCTGGGCGAACGGGCAGTCGCTGGGTACCTGGCGCCTCTCGTCACGCGGGCGCATGGAGTTTCAATACGACGATGCGTGGCTCGCGGCGCCGGAGACCCGGCCGATCTCGATATCGCTGCCATTGCCCATCAGCAACGTGCCCTACACGGGCAAGCGGGTCGAGGCGTTTTTCGACAACCTGCTGCCGGAAAGCGAGCCCATCCGGCGCCGTATTCAGGAACGGTTTCAGACCGCCTCACGCGGCCCTTTCGATCTGCTGGCGGCGATCGGCCGCGATTGCGTCGGCGCCGTGCAGATCGTCCCTGCGGATCAGACTCCGCCGCGCATCGACATGATCGACGCGGTCACCCTGTCGGAAACCGACATCGCCAACGAGCTCGGCTGGGTCACTTCATCCAGCGCGCTGGTCCGCGACGAAAGGGAATTTCGCATCTCCATCGCGGGCGCGCAGGAGAAGACCGCCTTCATCAAACACCATGGCCAATGGTGCCGGCCGGTCGGATCCACGCCCTCGACTCACATCTTCAAATTGCCGCTCGGCGTGATCAGTCAGTACCAGGCCGACATGCGTACCTCGGTCGAGAACGAGTGGCTGTGCTCGCGCATCGTCTCTGCGTTCGGGCTCGCGGCCGCCAACTGCGAGATCGGCGAATTCGGCCCGCACAAGGTTCTGATCGTCGAGAGATTCGACCGGCGGCTGCATTCGAGCAGTCGCTACTGGCTGCGCTTCATGCAGGAGGATTTTGCGCAGGCGACGGGCACGCCCTGGTACAAGAAGTACCAGTCGGACGGTGGGCCCGGGTTCTTGCAGCTGGCCGACATCCTGCGGCACTCGAACGAAGCACAGCGCGATCTGGAGACCCTGTTCAAGGCGCAGCTGTTGTTCTTCCTGCTCGCGGCCATCGACGGCCACGCCAAGAACTTCAGCATAAGGATTCTCGCGGGTGGGAAGTTTCAGCTTACGCCTCTCTACGACGTGCTCTCGGCCTGGCCCGTGATCGGCAAACGTGCCAACGAGATCCCGCTCGAAAAAGCCAGGCTCGCGATGGCGCTACCCGGCGAACGGCCGCGTTACCATCTGGCGATCATCCAGCGGCGGCACTTCGAGGCTCTCGCAAAGAAGCTCGGCCTCGGCGCCGCGGCCGGCACGTTGATCGACCAGATGCTGGCGAAGACCGCCACGGTCATCGGCGACGTGCAACGCGAACTGCCGCGCGGCTTTCCGCAGGGTCTGGCCGCGAGAATATTCGACGGCATGGGGCGGGCGGCCAAGCTGCTGGGAGGGACGGACACATGACAGGCGTTATCGACAGCAAACTACTCCACAGAAGAAACGCCCGATCGAGGCGTGTTAGGTTTGCGCGTCAACGGAGGGAGAACAAATACATGACGCATAGAATGCTGATATTGGTTGCAGCCATCGCCCTCGGTGCATGCTCTCAGTCCACCGGCGAACGCGACGGGTCGGCGCCGTCCTCACAAACAACGGCAGCCTCCGGGGCGAAGAGCTCGCCCAGCGGCGACCCCTGCTCGCTGATCCCGAACGCGGAAGCGCTCATCGGTCAACCGGTGACGGCCAGCCAGAACGCCATGCCGAACAACACCAACACCTGCCATTGGAAGGCCGCCGACGGCAGGCTTTGTGGCAGCGTCACGGTGTTCGGGCCGGGCTGGAACGAAGTGCCCGACGTGAAGGCCAACTATGTGGGAATGACGTCCTCGCTCAAGGCTTTCGGTGACACGCAGGACGTATCCGGCATCGGCGAGGAAGCCAAAGTTGTCGACGGCGGCATGCTGGGCGCGCAATTGGCATTCCGGACCAGCACTCACCTCGCGCTGGTGGCGGCGGGCTGCAAGTCGGATACGCAGACGACGCCGGCGCTCGCCGAGAAGCTGGCCCGCGAAGTGGCGGCGCATCTCTAAGGACCCGGCCGCCGCTGACACGGGCTGAGGGCTTCCTGGCGACAGTCCCGAACAGTCACCGGGTTCCATGCTGCCGGCATGGAATCCCTCGCCTCGCTCCTGGCCCTGGTGCTGACGGCCGTTGCGCTCATGCCCGCCGCCGCGCACGTGCTCGAGCTGCCCAACAAGCTGCCGTTGCGGCGCGAGGCCTACCTTACTGTCCAGCAGATCTATCGTGGGTGGAATCGCACCGGGTTCGTGGTCATCGCTGCAATCGTCGCCAACCTCTGGTTCGCCGTGGTCGCCGATGAGTCGGCCGAGATTCCCGCCACGCTCGCGTTCGTCGCCATCCTCATGACGCAAGTCGTGTCCTGGGTGTACACCTTCCCGGTGAATCGCCGCACGAACAACTGGACCGAGGCGCCCGAAGATTGGGAACAGCTGCGCGATCGCTGGGAAATCTCGCATGCCGCGAACGCGCTGCTCGACCTTCGCCGCGTTCGTGTTCATCGCCGTCGCCATCCTCCGCAGCTAAATGGGGTCAGACCCCATTTGCTAGGAAATGGGGTCTGACCCCATTTCACACGCGCGGGGGGTCGGTCTGTCGCTCCCAGTGCCGATGTTTCGCAATGGCCGCGATGAACAGCTGCGTGCCCTGTTCGGGCGCTGCCACCACTAACAATCCGGGATCCGGCTTGCCGTTGGGCAGGGCCGGCGGCAGGTTCGCGGCGTCGATGAGCCGTTTGCCGGTGCCCACCGCCAGAATGGGCTTGCAGTGGCGATAAGTGTCCTTGATGAACTCGACGGCCTGGCCGACTTTCGCCAGCGCCTCGGTCGCCGCATTCGCCATCGGGCAACACCAGCGCATCGAACAGCACCGAGGGCCCGGTTTCGAGAGTGATCTCGACATCGAGGCTCGCCCCGTCGGCGCCACGCACGGTGCCGAGTCGCGGCCCGACAAACCGCGGCACGGCTCCTTCGCCCAGCAACGCGGCATGAATCGCCTGCACGGCGCGCGACGTTGACCCCATCGGCCACCATGATGGCGATGCGCCGCGTGCGGATGCTGCCGTCACCCGGCCGCGCCATCAGCGACAGCGGCGGCGAACTCTTCACCTCCGGCCTGGAATTGCGCGGCACCACCGCCTCCTGCGCCTTCGGCACTTCGATCCCGAGGCCCTCGGCCACCGCGGCGGCCAGCCCCGCATCCACGTTCGCGAGCTGCGAAACGACGCGCTCGCGAATCGCCGGCACCTGCACCTTGGTCAGCTCGAAGCGGAACGCGCGCACGATGTGCGCCTGCTCGACGGGCGTCTGGCTTTGATAGAACAGCGCAGCCTGCGTGTAGTGATCGGCGAATTTCTCCGGCTTGCCGCGCACCTTGTCTTCTTCGATCGGCTGCGGAAAGGACGTGAAGCCCACGCTCGCCGGCCTGGAACGGACAGCCGCCGCCGAGCGAATTGGGCTCGTACGACACGCGCCCGCGATTGATGGCCTGGCGATGCATGCCATCGCGCTGGTTGTTGTGCACCTGCGCGACCGGCGCGTTGATGGGGATCTCGTGGAAGTTAGGCCCGCCGAGCCGCGAGATCTGCGTATCCACATACGAGTGGATGCGGCCCGCGAGCAGCGGATCGTTGGTGAAATCGAGCCCGGGCACGATGTGCGCGGCGCAGAACGCCACCTGCTCGGTCTCGGCGAAGAAGTTGTCGGGATTGCGATTGAGCACCATGCGGCCGACGGGCCGCACCGGCACCAGCTCCTCGGGCACGATCTTGGTGGAATCGAGCACGTCGAAGCTGAACTTGTCGGCCTGCTCTTCGGTGAATATCTGCAGGCCCAGCTCCCACTCCGGATAGGCGCCCGCCTCGATGGCTTCCCACAGGTCGCGGCGATGAAAGTCCGGATCGGCGCCCGAGATCTTCACGGCCTCATCCCAGTCGAGCGGATGCGTGCCCGCACCGGGTTCCAGTGGAACTTCACGAACACACTCTCGCCACGCTCGTTGACCATGCGGAAGGTGTGCACGCCGAAGCCCTGCATCATGCGGTAGCTGCGCGGAATGGCGCGATCCGACATCACCCACATCTGCATGTGGACGGACTCGGGCATCAGCGACACGAAATCCCAGAAGGTGTCGTGCGCGCTCGCCGCCTGCGGCATGGCGTGATGCGGCTCGGGCTTCACCGCGTGGATGAGGTCGGGGAACTTCATCGCGTCCTGGATGAAGAACACCGGGATGTTGTTGCCCACCAGATCCCAGTTGCCCTCGTCGGTGTAGAACTTGACCGCGAAGCCGCGCACGTCGCGCGCCGTGATCCGTCGAGCCGCGCTCGCCGGCCACCGTCGAGAAACGCACGAACACCGGCGTGCGCTTGCCCGCCTCCGCGAACAGCGAGGCGCGCGTGATCTTCGTCAGCGGCTCATAGCACTCGAAGAAGCCATGCGCGCCGGAACCGCGCGCGTGCACGATGCGCTCGGGAATCCGCTCGTGATCGAAGTGCGTGATCTTCTCGCGCAGGATGAAGTCTTCGAGCAGCGCCGGGCCCGCGCAGGCCCGCCTTCAACGAGTTCTGGTTGTCGGCAACCGGCACGCCCTGGTTGGTCGTGAGCGCCCGGTTGCCCGAATCCGCGCGCACGCGATCGAGCGGGCCGTTGGTGGGATTGAATCCCACCGGCGGCGCGCCCGATCCCACCTTCGGTGACGGATTGCTCTCGCTGAGCGTGCTGCCCGTGGTCGACGGATCGCGCGGCTCGATGATGCGCTCCCGGCCTGGGATTGCGTGACGCCGCGCCGAATTCGTCCGGCTTGTTAGGGTTCTCCGGCATGGCCGCCGCGAGGTCGCCGGTGTCCGCCATCTTGCGGGTGGCGGCGTCATCCAGGGCCAGCGGTGCTTTCGCGGACGGCCCGCTCACGGTCGAGCGTGCCGAGGAGCTCGCGGGACCTTTGGGCTTCGACTTGCGGGGGCGGTGCTGCCTTGCGCTTGGGTTTGCGGCTTGCCATTTTTGTTCCTCGTTTGCTCAGTGACGCGGCTCGCGCATTTCCTTGGCTTGCTGTGCTTCGGCCGCGGAGGTCACGTGCTCTTTCTCCTCGGGCGGCGGCAGCTCGGCGGGCAGCCCAAGCGACTCCAGCCACAGCTCACGGCCCCAGCCCTGCGTGTGATACAGGTGCTCGTCCTCTTCCTCTTCGATCTTCTCGTAGGCCTCGAGCACGATCTGTTGCTGCGTCGCCGGTCAGCTCCTTGGCCACTTCGCCGATCAGTTCCCAGTCGAGGTGATCCTTGGTTTCGGCCAGCACGACGCATTCGGCGGCGACGATCTGCGCGGCCTTGGGATCGCCCGCGGCGCGCGCGGTCTCGATGGCCTGCAGCAGCGCGCGCACCGTGGCCTTCACGATCTGCGTGCCCGGCGTCGTCGTGAACGGATCGATCTCGAAGGCTCGCAGATGTCCGTGAGCGACTGCGACGTGCTGCTCGGTCTGCTCCAGGTACTCGGTCCACTCGGACTCGAGGTCCGGGCGTTGCGCGGCCGCAATCGCCGCCTTGTAAATCTTTACGCCGCCGCGCTCGTGCTCGAGCGACTGCAGCAGCAGCTCCCTGACTTGGTTCGTATTCATGGAAATTCTCGTCTGTACGTGGAGAGGCGTGCATTAACGCGTACGCCCGACTTGTTGCGCTGTAAGACGCGGCGCGATGTGTGGCGGATGCTTCGGCACACTGTTAGCCGTCCGCACACCACCGGGTGGGGCGCTTCCCACGCCGGGTTCACCTGTGCCGCCGCTGCGCAACATGTCATCGATGCGCAAACTTCGCGTCATGAACACCATCATGAAATGGGCCTTACGAACTGCGGCATTGTGGGCACTCGCGAAAGCCCTCGAACTGACCAACGCGAAGCTGAAGCAGATGCAGCGGGAACGGCGACTTCGAGAGCACGCTTCGGCGGCCGCCGCACTGCCGCGAACGGTGCCTGTCCGGTCGTCGTTTCCGGAAGTCGAGGAGCCCGTCGAGCAGTCGTCCACGCCGATCGCACATTGACGGATGCGCGAGCGTTTGCCGCGCGGCGCCTGGGATGTAGTGATCGCGGGAGCGGGCCCGGCCGGGCTGTCCGCCGCATTGATTCTCGGCCGCGCGCGGCGCCGGGTGCTGCTGTGCGATACCGGAACGCCACGTAGCTGGGCTTCCAAGCAAATGCACGCTTACCTGTCGCGCGACGGAGTGCCGCCGCAGGACTTTCTCGCGATTGCGCGCCGCGAGGTGCGCCGTTACCCCGGTGTGCGCTTCCTGCCGCAGGAAGTCAGCGCCGCCCGGCCGTGGCGCGCGGGGCTTCGCGGTCCGCCTGGCGGACGGCCGGCGTGTCCGCTGCCGCAAACTACTCATCGCCACCGGCGTATTCGATATCGTGCCGCGCATCCCCCGGCATCGACGAGCTGTTCGGACGCAGCGTCTTCCAATGCCCGTACTGCGACGGGTGGGAGATGCGCGACCGGCGCGTGCTGGTCTATGGCCGCCGCCAGCGCGGCTTCGAGATGGCGCGGGCCATGACCGCCTGGACCGACGACATCGTGCTGTGCACCGACGGCGCCGCTGGATATTCGTCCGAGCAGCGCCGCCTGCTGACGCCAATGGTATTGCACTGGTCGAGAAGCACATCGCCAGGCTCGAAGGCGCGCGCGGTCGCCTGCGCGCCGTGCACTTCGCCGGCGGCGAGCGCTGAGCGCGTGATGCGATGTTCTTCGACACGCCGTCGCACAGCCAATCGCGGCTCGCGGAATCGCTGGGTTGCCGCTTCGGCCGCGATGGCGGCGTGTTGTGCGGTGAATATGAGGCCACCAGCGTGCCCGGCGTTTTCGTGGCCGGCAACATCATCCGCGATGTACAGCTCTCCATCGTCGCGGCGGCCGAAGGTGCGCGCGCCGCCTTTGGCATCAATCGCGCGCTGACGCGAGAAGACTTCGCTGGCGGCCGATAGCGCGCCTATTGTGGGCTCTTGTAAGGCCCAAAACAGTAATCGGGTAATTTTTCCCCGGGCTCGTAGGTTGCAACCAGTTGACGTGTGAAATAGAACCGGTCGTTGAAGGTGACCGGCAGCGATGACGGCCCGGAAGCAATCCACTGGTCCTGCGTGCGGTAAGACGTGAAGCCGGGCTTGCCGATGCGCTGGTCTTCCGTGGTCTTTTTCAGGCGCGCCTGGTTCACGCCCGTCGAGTCGTTGATCGAGACCGAGTAGTCGAAATCATCCACCGAAATGAAGGTTGCCTCGACGTTGCTCGATTCGATCCGCAGCACGCGCGCCGTTCGCCCGGTGATGGTGCCATCCGGCATGATCGCGAAGTCATGCCAGAGTTTCCCGCGACGGGTGGTGCTGGAACTCGTGGCCGGCCGTACGGCGTAGTCGCGCTTGCCGATCCAGCGCGTGCCTTCGCGGCAGAAGTACACCGGCTGGCCTACGGGGTGGAGCGGGTGCACGCAGACGTGCGGTTTCTGGTTGACCGTCCTCGTGTCGTTCTGGCCAGTGGCGCCGATGCGTGTCTCTTTGTAAACGCCCGGTACCGACTGCACGCAGATCTCATCGTAGCGGTAGACGTTGGTGCGCTCCGTCGATGGCGCACAGAGATTCGGATCGCGGCCCAGGAGGTAGCAGACGCCGCGCAACGCTTCCGGCGTGCCGATCGTCTTGAGCTCCGCGATGATGCCGCCAACGAATTCCACCGAGGCATCACGCGCCTTATCACGCGCGCGTTTCGCCAGCTCGCTGCCCGGAGCATCTTTCTCGAAACCGACCGCAGGCGTCGGCGCGCAACCAATGGCGACGCTGCAGAAGTACACCGGGTTGGTCGCGCCGAGGTGAATACATTTTCTCGCCGTGTTTGGGCCCGCGGGGCGGTACGGCCGCATGGACGAAAAAAATGGCTTTTCGTAGTAACCGCTGGTGATGTGGTCGCGCTCCGTCAGCGTGACGCCATCGTCCCCACAGGTCTCGTCTCCGAGCGAGTCGCCGAGGCCGTCCATGAACGCCTGCAGCCGTGCCGAATCGTTCGACAGATTGAGGTCGTAGTGCTTCGCCACGCCGCTTCTCTGCAAATCCTCCCAGCTCGAGTGCGCGTAAAAGTCCTGGATGCCATGCAGGATGGAGCCCACGCGCATCCACGCGCTTTGCGGATCGCCGCGCCGCAGGGCGTTCATGACGATGCGGCGCTTGTTCATCATGCGCTTCGCGCCGTTGGCGAATTCTTCGTTGTCGTAGTGATCCGACGGGCTGTATCGGATCTCACCTTCGTCATCGGTCTCGAGATTCGCGTCGACGATGGCGTCGATGGCGTCCAGGTGGAATGTCATCGAGGTGGGATCCAGCGGAGGGCCGGAGGTCAGGTTGCCCAGTGCCTCGCGCGTGATCGACTCGTGGCCCGCGAAGCCCGGCACCACCCAGAAGGCCCCGACCGTTGAACTACCGAACACGCCCATCAGCACGCCGATGACGATCGCCTTGAAGGATTTCATGGCGTCACCTCCGCGCTGATCACATCATCCACCGCCAGCACGATGGACGCCGTGTTGAGAGACCCGACTGCCGGCTCATCGAGCCCCATCGCCGTACAGGTGAGTTTGGGCGTCGCCTGCACCAGCTGAATCGGTGGCGTTGGCGTGACATTGAATATGAGCGGAGCCGAGCCCGCCGGCGGCACGGACACATCGGCTCGAATCGGATCCACCGTGAGAGGCGCTTCGCCACCGCACAGAACCACCACATTCACCGCGACGCTGTTCGGATTCTCGACCACGAGTTCCACCGGTGTCGCCACGCCGGAGAGCAGCTCGGCGCCAATTGACGAGAATCCCAGGCGCAGCATCGCGGGCTCGTAGACGCGCGTATCGGGAATTTCGAAGGCCGCTCCATCCGTGCGCGTGCCGCGAACACGAATGGAGAATGACACGGCCGGTACTGTGATCGGACCTTCGAAGTAGGCCTGGGTCTCTTCCGTCGCCGGATGCAGCGTCAGCGTCGCAGCGCTGAGCAGCGAGCCTTCGACATTCTCGACTTCAAAGCTCGCGGTGGCGACGGGTCCCTTGAGGACCGCCTGCGCCATGCGCGCGCCGACCAGCGGCTCACCTGGGATGGGCAGCAAGCCTTCGGAAGAATGAGTCGCCGTGGACTGCTCGACGAACTGGAACTTGCGCAGTTTCACCTCGGCGCGCGTATCGATGGATACCGTGCTGGTCGCCGAGCCCAGCGCATTGCTGCAGACCAGGGTGAACGTAGACAGGCCGGCCGGCAGCGGAGTGGTCAGCTGGGTGCCCGTGTCCGGTTGCGCGCCGCTCCACGCGCCCGAGGCCTCGCAATTGTCGGCATTCTCGGAGAGCCAGCTCAGGCGGGAGATGTCGCCCACTTCCGCGGCGCTGGGTCGGGCGAACAAGCTCGCGCTGACCGGATGCAACACGCGAACGGTGCTGGATCCATTGGCGGATCCACCCGGCCCCGTGCAGGTGAGCGTGAACGCGGCGTTCGCGTTCAACACGGCGCTGGTCTCGGTACCTTGCGTGGCGCGCGCGCCCGTCCACCCACCGGATGCCGTGCAGGCGGTCGCATTCGTCACCGACCATTCGATCTGCGTGCTCGCGCCCGCGGCGATCGCAACCGGCGTCGCCGTGACCGTCACGACGGGCAAGGGATGAGTCACATTGATGGTCACCTGCGCCGTGGCATTGCCACCCGCCCCCGTGCAAGCCAACGTGAAAGTCGTTGCCTGGGCCAGGTTGCCGCTGGCCTCGGTGCCGGAAGCACTGCGCGCACCCGTCCAGCCACCGGTGGCCGTGCACGACGTCGCATTGGTCGCCGACCAGGTCAATGTGACCGGACTGCCCGCCATCACCGAGGCGGAGTTCGCGTTCAGGGAAATTGTCGGTGCCGGCGCGGACGCAGGACCCGGCGACGGTGCAGTTCCACCGCCTCCACCGCCACCACCGCAGGACACGAGCATCAACGTTGCGCACGAAAGGAGCGCGTGCCGCGCCACGAACCTTGAATTGATCGACATCCGCTGCCTCGATGTGCAGTCTTGTTAGACCGAGTCAAGCTAGCACAAAGTACGCGATCTCGACTCGCGCTTTTGACGGAATGAGTTCGGCCGCAGCGCTCTTGGCTGGGCACTCGCGGCCAGTTCGGCGCCTTAAGTCGCTGATCGGAAAGGAGTGGTGACCAGCATGCGCATCCGGTATACGTGGCCGCCATCGTTGAATTCGACCGACAGAGGGACTCACATGAGCGAAAAGGCCTTCTCGATTCCGTCCGATCGTTCGCTGCCGATGATATTCGCCCTGTTGCTCGTGGCCTGCGCCACGCAGCAGGCGCTGAAGCAAATGGCTCTGCCCCGCTCCGGCGACGTTGCGATGACCGCAGTCAACGCGGCCGACGAGCAAAGCTACGCGATGGCGAGCAACGAACAATGGGTTGCGCCCGTGGCGTTCTACGAAAACGAGGCGCCTGTCTACCCGCCGGAGCTGCTCGCCGCCAACCTGCCGCCGGTCAAGGTGCGCGTGCGCGTCGTCGTCGATGAGCACGGCGTCGTCGCCGAGTCCACCGCGCTGGATGCGCCGCCCGACTACCCGCAGTTCTTTGCCGCCGTGCAGGCAGTGGCAGGCGCGTGGAAGTATTGGCCGCTCGTGAAGGTAATGCCGAAGGATGGCGCCAGGACGGACATCGAGTTCCACGGCTATGCGTCCACCTACTGGGGCGTCGCGACCGCGCTGCCGTTCCACCAGGACTACGACTTCACGTTCACGCAGAAGGATGGCCAGGGCAGCGTCACCTCCGCAGCCCCCGCCGCCAGGGAGTGACCCCATGCCAGCGCTCAAGCGACTTCAATGGTCGGTAGACATTGCCGCACCGACATCCACGGTCTACCAAATGTTGACCGATCTCGAGTGCTACAAGCAGTGGACCTCAGCCTTTGGCGAGGGCCTGTACTTCGAAGGCTCGTGGCAGCAGGGCCAACGAATTCGCTTCCTGACTCCGGAGAGACATGGCGTGGTCTCGGAAATCGCCGAGAACAGACCGAACGAGTTCCTCTCGGTCCGACATATCGGCTACATCGCGGACGGCGGCGTTGAAGACACGAGTAGCGAAGCCATCCGCGCCTGGGCGCCCGCATACGAGAACTACACCTTCAAGGCCACGCCGCAAGGAACGAAGCTCATCGTCGAGCAAGACATGACGGAAGAGTTCGAGAGCATGAAGGAAACCTGGCCGAAGGCACTGGCTAGGCTGAAGGCGCTGTGCGAGGACCGTGGGCAATAACCGGTCGGTCATTGGCGTGTGTTCACCGCCAACTGCGCGGCGAAGGCGCGCTGGTAGGCAGGCCGCGCCTCACCGCGGGCCACATAGGCCGCGAGGTTCGGAAATTCATCCAGCAACCCCGACGCTCTCAACCTGAGCAGCACCGACACCATCAACAGATCGCCCGCGCTGAACGCGCCATCGAGCCAGTCCGCCTTGCCAAGTCGAGCTGAAAGCTGGCCCAGCCGATCGCGAATGCGATCCTTGACCAGCGGCAGGCGGTCCTCGTACCACGGCTTCTTGCCCTCCGTGAACTTGCCATACGCGAGATCCAGGATCGGGAGCTCCACCGTGTTGAGCGCGGCGAACATCCACGTGATCGCGCGCGCCCGGGCATTCGCATCGTGCGGCAACAAGCCCGCATGGCGCTGCGCGATGTGGAACACGATTCCGCCGGTCTCGAAAAGGGCGAGATCGCCCTCCTCGTAGGTCGGAATCTGCCCGAAGGGATGCAGCGCCAGATGCGCGGGTTCCTTCATCGCCTTGAACGACACGAGACGAACCTCGTAAGGCTGGCCCACTTCTTCCAGCGCCCAGCGAACGCGCGTATCGCGCGCCAGGCCCTTGCCGCCATCGGGTGAGCGATCAAACGCGGTAATGGTGATAGTCATACGATTTGCACTCACACGATCCTGCACGGTATCCAGCTATCCTGGCTGACCTCATACACAGCGCAGAGCCTGTGATAACCGTCGGCAACGACAACCTTGCCATGCGCTTCGTCCCTGACCAGCAATATCGGCGACATCGGAACACCGTCCTTGATCTTCTTCCGGTTCTTGATGACACGCACATTGCTGACGCCAACGCTCGAAAGCTGCGAGGCACGAAAGATATCTTTCGCCCTGAAGCGCGCGGGTTTCGCGCGTCGCATCGCGGCCACCAGTTTTGCGCTTCGCTTTGCCGTGTAGATCAAGCTCAGGTACGACTCCGCCGCTTCGAAGTCGTCCTCTTCCACCTCGTTGTGCCACACGGGTTCTCTTTTCGCTTTGCCAGGCATGGTGGTCTCCAGTGAAGTCCGGATCATTTTCAGCCGGCTACTGGCGACCCGCAAACGATTCGTCCAATCTTTACTGACGCTGCTGACGCTCGATTTCCTTGGCCAGCTTTTCTTCGTTCGCGCGCAGTTCCGGCGTTGCCGCCGCGCCGAAATCTTCCATCTCGTAGAACGGACGGATCTCGATGTCCGATTCCTCACCCGGCATCGGGTCCGGGCAGCGCTTCACCCACTCGACCGCCTCGTCCATCGACTTCACGTTCCAGATCCAGTAACCCGCGACCAGCTCCTTGGTCTCGGCGAACGGACCGTCCGTCACCGATCTCTTGCCGCCGCGTGTGAAAGTGACGCGCTTGCCGAACTTGCTCGGCTTGAGTCCATCGCCCGACTGCATGATGCCGGCCTTCACGAGCTCCTCGTTGTACTTGCCCATCTCCGCGAACATCTTTTCCAGTTCGTCGGCGGGCGGCAGGCCGGCTTCGCTGTTCTTGGTCGCCTTCACAAACACCATCACTCGCATGTCGTACTCCTTAAATAGGTGCCAAAAGATATGCCGATTCGATGAATGGCCGATTGGGCGCCAGCCGCTTCGACAAATTGACCAGATTTTCTGGCCGGGGTTTGGATAAAGGCGGCAAAGGCCGGCCCCGGAGGCCGATATGGGTCAAGGTTCTTGACCCTAAGTGGCTGAAATCTTAAGGATTGCTTGACGCGGCCCGAGGTCGCCGCCAGAATGCGCGCCCTTCTTGGTTCTCGGTTCCCTGGTAGCTCAGTCGGTAGAGCGTCGGACTGTTAATCCGTTGGTCGTTGGTTCGAGTCCAACCCAGGGAGCCAACTTCTCAATGTCCATTCGTTCACATGGGTAACGGATTATTCCGAGGACATGGGTAACCCCATCTATTCAATTCTCCGCGCGCAGCGAAATGCTGCCTCCAGACGTATGCGCATAAATTGGCGCGCCGCCGCCATTTAGAGTCCCCGCGAGCCTGTGGTCGTCCCAACTGGTCGAAGTGACCGGAAGCTCCGTACTGACATTGCCGCCACTCGTCCCCGCATCGATGTTGCCGGTCGTGCCTTTCGGCAGGGTCAATTCGATGCTGCCACCGGACGTCGTCATCGAGATTCCACGGTTCGCGCCGACGAGGCTGCAATACACGCTGCCACCACTCGTTTTCCCACGGATCGCTCCATCGATTTGCAGGAGGCGGACAGTTCCGCCCGAGGTACCCGCATCGACGTCACCCTTGATCGTCTCGCCGTGGATCGAGCCGCCCGAGGTTCGCGCCTCGACATTCCCCGTCACGTTCTTCGCCGAAACGTTGCCGCCGGAGGTGCGCAATGACGCGGTGCCCACGGTGTCGCGCAGTTCGACGCTGCCTCCGCCGGTGCGAACATTGATCGCGTAACGGCGGGGCACCGTCACCTCGATTTCCTCGTCGCTGTTCCAGTTGCCCCACCAGGTCCAGCCCTGTTTGACCTTCTTGAGCTTCACGGACACCCCGTTGTCGTTCTGGACCGCCTCGAGTTGCATGTTGGCCAGATTGTCCTCGGAGCCGCGGGCCAGCATGTGGACGACGACCTGATTGCCATCGCTGCCTGACACGTGGACCGAGGCGCCGTCGGCGTCTACCGTGAGCGTACCGCCGGGTGCGACCGTAAAGGTTCGATCGAGCCGCTTTTCCGCCGCCTGGGCGGAGCCGGCGGCGAGGAGAACGAGGGCAATGGCCAGATAGCGAGACATGGGAGCTCCCTTTCACGGATGGCGGACTTCCTATTGAGACGGGGCAGCGCCCAATCGGGTTGCAATCCGAATCAGATATAACGCGAGCATCACATGCGAATTGAAATCGACGACTTTTCACGGCCGCAGGTACTGGTGCTCCTCGAGGAGCACCTTCGGAACATGTACGAACTTTCCCCTCCAGAGAAGGTTTTTGCGTTCGACGCCAGCAAGCTGCAGGGGCCGGAGATCACGTTCTGGACCATCTGGGAGGATGAGAACCTCCTCGGCTGCGCGGCCCTGAAGGAACTGTCCACATCCCAAGGGGAAATAAAGTCGATGCGCACCCCAAAGGCGATGCGTCGCCGCGGTGCCGGTCGCGCCCTGTTGGCGCATATCGTCGAGGTATCCAGAGGCAGGAACTACGAAGAGCTTTTCCTTGAAACGGGCTGTCACCCTGACTTTGAGGCCGCGCAAAACCTCTATCGCAGTGCTGGCTTTGTACCTTGCGGACCTTTTGGTTCGTACCGGGAGAATTCGAACAGTGTATTCATGTCAATGCGGCTGTGAGGAAATGGGAATCTCATGACGACAGTAACGATCTACCACAATCCCAAGTGCGAAACCTCGCGCAACACCTTGGCGTTGATCCGCAATGCCGGCATCGAACCCACGATCGTCGAGTACTTGCTTCACCCGCCGTCTCGAGAGCAATTGGCCAGGATGATCAAGTCGGCGGGCCTTTCAGTTCGCGAAGCGCTGCGAGAGAAAGGAACGCCATTTGCCGAGCTTGGTCTCGGCGATCCGAAGCTCACCGATGAGCAGCTCCTCGATGCGATGATGGCGCATCCGATTCTGATCAACCGACCCTTCGTGATCACGGAGCGCGGCACAGTGCTGAGCAGACCCTCAGAGCGCGTCCTCGAAATCCTGCCGGCGCCGCAGCGTGGATACTTTGCCAAGGAAGACGGCGAAGTCGTCATCAACGAGAAGGGTGAGCGCGTTGTCTGAGACAACTGCCGGCCTGCCGAATCCCCGTGATACGACGGTGAGCAGATTCGTGTACGCGGCACTCGCGGGCTTTCTCATTGGAATACTTGGGGGACTCATTGGACTTGGCGGCGCGGAATTTCGCCTACCTGTGCTGATCGCTGTCTTCGGCTTCATCGCGTTGGAAGCTGTGATCATGAACAAGGCGGTCAGCCTTATCCTGGTCGCCAGCGCATTGGCGTTCCGTGGGCTCGCCGTCCCTTTTGAAACACTGCTTTCAAGCTGGCCCATCGCGATTAACCTCTTGTGTGGGAGCCTCCTGGGATCATGGCTGGGAGCGGATATCGCCACCCGACTCACGACAGCCACTCTCTATCGCGTGATCGCAGTCTTGCTTGTGGCCGTGGCGCTGGTGCTGTTGCTGTTCCATGAACCCGTGATCGCCAACGGGCCCGCGCTGTCTGGCGCAGCGCTCATAGGGGCTGGGGTCCTTGCTGGCGCGGTCATCGGCGCTATTGCATCCCTGATGGGAGTTGCCGGAGGCGAGTTCCTGATTCCCACGCTCGTCCTATTGTTCGGCGTGGATATCAAGGTCGCCGGGAGCCTTTCGCTTGTGGTCAGCTTGCCCACGATGTTAGTTGGATTCGCACGATACAGTCGTGACCAAAGCTTTGCGGTACTCGGAAGGAATCGCCCGTTCCTGATGGCGATGGTGGCCGGCTCAATTGCAGGCGCCTTGGTGGGCGCGGTGGCATTGGCCTTCGTGGCTGCGGAGTGGCTGATTCCGCTGCTGGTCGCAATCCTGTTCGTTTCGGCGGTAAAGGTGTGGCGGCACGCTTGAGCCGCCTGAGCCGCTACCCAGCTCCGGTGTAAGGATTCCCCGATTCCGGCCACTAACTCTCCCAAAGGCCTGAATCAGTGAACAGCGACTTCTACACCATGTCGATCGCGCCCTACGCGCCCATCATCATCAAGATCTGCCGGGCCTACACGAACACCCAGGCGGACTTCGAGGATTACTACCAGGAGGTGTGCCTGCAGATCTGGCGCAGCCACCGCACCTTCGATGAGCGGTCGGCGTGGTCCACCTGGATCTATCGCGTGTCGTTGAACGCCTGCATGACCCTTCTCAAGACACACAAGCGCAACCGCCAGATGTTCGCGTCCGACGAAATCCCTCCCGAGCTCGTGGAAGACAGTCGGGCGTTCGCAGACGAGTCTCTCAACCAGTTGTACGACGCGATCCGGCAGCTGTCGGAAGTGGATAGAGCGGTGATCCTGCTCTATCTGGACGAGAAGTCGTACGCGGAGATCGGCGAGATCATCGGCACCAATCCCAACAACGTCGGCGTGCGCATCAACCGGATCAAGGACCGCCTCAGGAGACTACTCGATGAACAAGACAATAGAAGCGACGTGGCGCGAAGGATTCCTGAACCCGGACGCGCTGGTGGCACCGAAGGTCAATGACTTCTACACGCGCAAGTCGACGCACATCGTCGACCGGATCCAGCGCATTCAGAGAATCAACGAGATCGCGATCCTGATCGGGTCGCCGATCGGGTGGGCCATTTTCGCCGCGCTCGGCATGCCGTACGCGGGGGCGATCATGTGCACGGCGTGGGTGGGGCTGAGTCGTCGTCCGGCGGCAGTTTCCACACATCACCCGGTTCGACGCGCCAATCAGTGTCGACACCTATCAGTATCTCAAGGCGTTCCAGCGGTGGTTCAAGAACCGTCTCGCGTGGGGCAGGCGCTTTCAGCGGCATCTCTATCCCGTGACGTTCATCGCCATGGCGATCGGAATGTGGGAATCGCCGGGAGGTCAGCAGTTGATGCGCGCGCATCGTCGAGAGCAATCCCGGCCTTAGTCTCGTTTATGGCGCCCCGCTGATTCTGATCGTGGGTGTTGTGGCGATCGCGATCGTGGTGGCACTGTTTGGTGGCGTCATCTTCGACTTCGATGTAAAGGTGTATCGCAGGATGCTCGGGAAAGTGGACGAGATGGCTGCGGAGATGGAAGAGCTGAGGGGCCGAGACTCGGACTTTCTCCTCCGCTGAAGTAGATTTCCCCGCGCTATCGCTTGCGTAAGCGCTCGTCTCGGCCGCCGTTGACAATCGGGCAGTACTTTTAGAGTTGAGCCATGCGAGTTATAGGGGACTACGCGCGTTTTGATCGAGTCGAGGTCCTAACCGCACCGCTTTACGCTGCAGCCGGTGTCGCGCGACCCTAGCCCCACGCTGATCCAGATGAATTAGGCGCCAAAGGCGCGCCGCAGCATATTGGTATCGCTCAATGCTGCGCGCGAGCGACGCGACGATGGACGCAAACTCATCGCGTCTAAACAATCACCCAGCTGCCAACGCCGCGCGGAGAAGGCGGAGCATGACTATTCATCTAGGCAATTGCTGTGAGGCGTAGGATCCGGTGGGGGCATTGACGGTGACCTGGCGATGGCGAATTGGGGGATGGCATCAGACGTAAGCATGGTCAGGGACGTGTTATTTGTTGCGTCGCGGGGTTCGCTTTGTTACTGAGCGGGTGTGTGTCGCCCCGGCAGTGGAATCAGCTCCACGGTGATATGCGTAATACGAGATTTCAAGCCGCGGGTCCGCGCTCTCTTGATATTTCGACGGCCTTGATCTTTGGCGTCGGTGATCCCGGCTTCAGTTCGCCCGTAGAAGCCTTGGACGGCTCAATCGTCGTGATCACGCGGAGGCAACCGCCAGGACAATCCCCGTCAACCGCACTTGTACGGATTCGTCCCGATGCGGGCGTGCCAGTGACTAGTATCGACATGAGCGATGCGCAGGTCTCCACGCCCGCGATCGATTCTCAAGGAAACATGTACGTAGTCGAGCATAGCTTGATCCGGCGAAGAGGCGCGGATCCCACTGCCGACCATGGACGCTTGAATCTCATCAAGTATGATTCCAACGGAGAGTTCGTGTGGCTGCGCAAGGCAGGGCAAGCTCGGCCGTATCGGATTTCAGCGCCCAAGCTGATTGAAATCGGCGGCAAGCTCTCGTTGTTCGTGCAGAGTTTCGGCGATACCGGGTATGAAATCATGGCCTTTGATGGAGAGGGAAATGGTCATGCCGTCTACTCCTGCGCGCCTTCGCTCAGGAATCAGGGTATCGGGGGCTCGACTCCGACGATTCCAACTGGGCCGCCTTGGCCAGAGGATCCGACGCTCGCCATCACCCTCGATGACAATGGCAGCCTCATCTGATCGACCCGTCCGTTCGATGCGGCATCACCTTTTTTCTTCTCGCCACTGCCACAACGGTCCCACCCACTTGGCCGCCAGGCTTGCTCTTTCCAAGTCTCATCAAGGTGGTCGAGACGGACTCGACCCCCGGCACGCCCGCGATTTCGACGTATGTGAACTATGCCATTCTGCGCAACGGTAGCAGCACCCTGAAGGCTTACGACTTCACCACGGGCACCCAAATCCAGAACTGGTCGATCGTCACGCCCAATCTGCCGGAATGGCCGCCGCCGATGATCATGAATACTACGGTCATACCGAGCTGGCCTCGCGTGTACATGACGGTGACTGACTTTCCAAACCTGGCTGGCGCCCCAACTCACACGCTGGGACGCATTTACGCCGCAGCGCTGACCGTGGGCATGGTCTATGTGCTCGGCGAGAGCGGCGTGTACGCGCTCGACTCGGATTTGAATCTTCAGTCCTTTGCACCGATTCCGCAGGGCAATGGTGGCGGTCTAGCTGTCCTTGCGAACGGGTCGTTGGTCGTCGCGTCGCGAAACGGCATGACTTATATTTTCCCGGCGAACTGAGCTTGCGCGTGACCCAGGAATTCAACGAGCAGATAACCGTTGTGTCCGCTGCGGAGAGCTGCCCCTCCTCACGAGCAAGTTCACCGAGGGCAATGGAGATCCATGGCGCGGCGGATGCGCGCGTCTATCTTTCGATGCCGTTCAACTCGCCCTCGAGCAGATGATCGGCAATCGTGGTCCTGAATTGCGCCGACCTGCGCAGCCACGACATCGGCGACGTCCCGACGAAATGCCTGAACTCCCGGCTGAAGTGCGACTCGTCGTAGTAAGGCTCCAGATGCGTGCGCCGTTCACCGGGTCGATGTGAGCTCAACTGGCGATAGCTCTGCTTGAACCGCTCGATCCGCGCGTATTGTTTCGGAGTCATCCCCATGCGCGCCGCGAATCGCCGTTCGAGTGTCCGCGAATCGATGCGCTGCTCACGCGCCCATTGCAGGATAGATTGCGCGCCTTGCGTCGCCCGGATCCGCTCGAGTAAGTGGGATACCGCAGTCTCCTCCCCTACCTCGTCGGTCAACCTTCTCAAGAAGAACCGATCGAGAACACTCACGAGCTGATCAACCGTGCGCAGATTCGCCACCTCATCTTCGAGATCCGAAAGCGCCGTCGCTCCAAGATCCGCACACGCCACGGTGTTGTCCCGGAACTCCGTCAGCGGCATCTTGATCAACGCCCGCAACGCGCGCGGATCCAGCTTCACGCCCGCCAGCCGCAAGCCGCCGATACTGCGCGTGAACACGGACTTCGACCTTCCACCGATCACGTAACTCGCGCACATCTGCGCGCGCACATCGGGCTTATCGATATCCCACCGCGTAAAACTCCCCGCGAGCCGGAACACGATCTCCGAATGTCCATCCGGAATCAGCAGCTGTAGTTTGTCGGGGTCGGACGCCGCCGCGGACTGCGCGGTCGCGGTCTCAGGATCCGGCTCGACCATCCAGTAGCACAGGATCCACGGCCGCAAGCGGACGTCGGGCTGCAGCCGCCAGTAGCGCATGCCCTCACGGGCCATGGTGGGTTCGATCATTCGTGCCGATTTTTTACAAGACGCATCCGGCGCCACGCCGGATACTCGTTCACCGCATGAAAGCCGACCTCAGTATCAACGGGGAAACGCGCGCCGTCGAGGCCGACCCGGACACTCCTCTTCTATGGGTGCTGCGCGACCACCTGGGCATGACGGGCACGAAGTTCGGCTGCGGCATCGGCCAGTGCGGCGCCTGCACGGTGCATCTCGATGGCACGGCGACGCGCTCCTGCCTGATGCCGCTCGAGTCGGCGATCGGGACGAAGATCACGACGATCGAAGGTCTGTCCCCGGATTCGGGCCACCCGCTGCAGCGCGCCTGGCTGGACATCAACGTGGCGCAGTGCGGCTACTGCCAGGCGGGCATGCTGATGGCGGCCGCGGCGCTGCTGCGCGAACACCCGCAGCCCACGGATGAACAGATCGACGCGGCGATGACGAACATCTGCCGCTGTGGCACCTACAGCCGCGTGCGCGCCGCCATCCAGCGCGCGGTGGCCAGCATGGCGAAGCCGGCATGAACCGTGAGTACACGCGGCGGGAGTTTCTGGTCGCGACCAGTGTCATCGGCGGCGGCATGGCGCTGGCCATCCTTCCACGCAGCGCACACGCAGCGCCCGCAGGCAACACCGCATCCGAACTGACGCCGTGGTTGACGATCTCGCCGGACGACATCGTCACCGTGCGCGCGCCCGGCCCGGAGTCGGGCACGGGCAACACCACGCAGGCGGCCATCTACGTGGCCGAAGAGCTGCAGTGCGACTGGGCCAAGGTGCGCGTCGAGCCGATCTCCTTCAATCGCAACGTGCGCGAGGGCGACCTGTACCTCGGCAAGACGGGCATCTGGTCGACATTCGCCGGCGCGGGCGCGTCGGGCGACGTGATGAAGACGCTGATGCAGGCCGGCGCGAGCGCGCGCGAACGGCTGCGGGCCGCGGCGGCCGCGCAATGGAAGGTCCCGGTCAAGGAGATCGAAGCACGAGCCGGCGTGCTGACGCATGCACGCTCCAGGCGTCAGGCGACCTACGGCGAGCTCGCCGCACGCGCCGCGACCGTCAAACTGGCCCGCGAGCCGGCGCCCAAACCGCGCGAACAATGGACGCTGCTGACCAGGCAAACCCTGCCCATGGTGCATGCGCGCTCGGTGGTGAACGGTAGTTCGGTGTACGGCATGGACGTTCGCGTGCCCGGCATGCTCTACGCGGCGCTACTGCAGTGCCCGGTGCATGGCGGGAGACTCGTCAACTACGACTTCGACGCCATCAAGAACATGCCCGGCGTGCGCGGTGTCGCGGTGGTCGATCCGGATGAGCCGCGGCGCAACCTCAAGAAGCCCGCGCACTGGGCCAACACCCAGCGCGCAGGCCGGCATCGCGGTGGTCGCCGAGCACTACTGGCAGGCGCGCAAGGCGTTGGAGAAGCTGCCGGTCACCTGGGATTTCGGCGCCGGCGCGCAGGTGAAAACGACACAGCAGATCTATGACGGTCTGTACACGCGCCTGAAAACACCCGGCGACGACCTGCTGAGCGACGTCGGCGATGCACCGCGCCTGGTGGACGCGCCCGACGCCAAGGCCATCGACGCCACCTACCACACGCCGTTCAGCGACCACGCCACCATGGAGCCGCTCAACGGCACCGCATGCGTCACCGCGGATCGCGTCGACCTCTGGCATCCGACCGCCATGGTGCTGCAGGCGCTGGTCATCGCCACCGAAGAGACCGGCGTGCCGCCGGAGAACATTCACCATCACCAGACGCTGGTCGGCGGCAGCTTCGGCCGGCGCGTGAACTGCGACGACGTGCGCATGGTCGTGGCGGTGGCGAAGAAGTTTCCGGGCACGCCGATCCACGTGATCTGGTCGCGCGAGGAGACCTTTCGCCAGGGCAAGTACCGCGACCTGCATGCCGCGCGCATGCGCGCCTCGCTCGGCGCCGACGGCCTGCCCGAAGCTTTCACTTCGCATGTCGCGGCGTGGAAGCCGGTGATGTTCGGCATGAGCGATGCGGTCTACGTCAAAGGCTCCATCCCGAACGTGCGCATCGAGACCTCGAATGTCGAGCAGCACATCCTCACCGGCCAGTACCGCGGCCCCGGCTACAACTCGCACTGCTTCTTCGTCGAGGGTTTCATCGACGAATGCGCCGCGCGTGCCGGCATCGACCCGCTCGAGTATCGCCTGCGGTTGTTAGCCAAGTGGCCGGATGCGGGCTGGAAAAAGTGCCTGGAAGTGGCCGCGAAACACGCGGGCTGGGGCAGTCCCTTGCAGGAGGGTCAGGGCCGCGGCATCGCCATCGGCAACTTTGGCGGGTCCGGCGAGCCCCACGCGGGCTGCACGGTGGCCGCCGTCGCGCATGTCGAGGTCAAGCCCGAAATCCGCGTGCTTGCGCTCGATATCGCGTTTGACTGTGGGCAAGTGCTCAACATGGACCTGGTCCGCTCGCAGCTCGAGGGCTCGGCGGTCTTCGGCATGAACATGTGCCTGCACGAGGAAATCACCATCGAGAACGGGCGCGTCGTTGAAGGCAATTTCGACAGCTATCCAATGCTGCGTTTGGCCGATGTTCCGAAGATCAACATCCACACCGACGCACTGAGCGGCCATGATCGTTACGGCAACGTGGGCGAAGCCGGCGTCGGCGTCATCGGCCCCGCGATTGCAAACGCCGTGTTTGCCGCCACTGGAGTGCGGCTGCGGAGCATGCCGTTCCGCAAACAAAAGCTGCGGGTCTAATTACCCAAAACAGTGACTGTGGATTTAGTCATAGGTAAATCTCCCGGGATCGCGGGCTGAATCCCCACCTGCAGGGCTTCCTGGGCTGAAAATCGCCTACCCGTCGGCGCACTGCCCCGCGTAATATGACGCAGCGCAGGAAGACTACCTCGGTAGGCTCTACTGCGCCCAATTCAGATCAGCGCGCACAGACGTCGCACTTCCGGGGTCAAATGGATTTTACGGCTCTCGCAGCCTTCAAGGCTGCCCTCTAACAAGGCTGACAGCATGGCTATTCCGACCGAACCCATCGGCAGTATTCCGCGCCCGCGAGAGCTGATCGACGCCATCGCAGCGCGCGGCGATGGCATGCACCCGAGCCTTGACCCCCTCTACGCAGCCGCCGTGCGCGACACTGTCTTGCAATTCGAAGCGACCGGTTCGCCCGTGATCACCGATGGGGAGCAGCGCAAATATCACAACTTCTGGACTTATAGCGTCGAGGGCTTGCCGAACACCGCCCCGGATGGCTTTCGCATCCCATTCGCCGCCGGCCATGTGCGCCGCATGCCACGGCTCACGGGCGGCCCCTTTCGCTATCGGCGCTATGCTGATCGCTATCTCGATGAAGCGCTGAAACATGCACGTGTGCCACTGAAGCAGGCTGTCATTTCGCCCTCCGCCCTGAGTCTGATGTACCCGGACCAGGCGATCCCAGGCTATCCGCGCGAGGACTTCATCGAGGACCTGGTGACCGAACATGTCACCGAAATTCGTCGCTGCCTCGCGCAAGGCGCGGCCTCGGTGCAAATCGATTTCACGGAAGCACGCCTGGCGCTGAAGATCGACCCATCGGGGGCGCTGCTCTCGAGCTTCATCGATCTGAACAACCTCGCGCTGAGTCGGCTGTCGGCCGCGGAGCGACAGCGGTTGGGCGTCCATACGTGCCCGGGAGGCGATCGCGACTCGACACACAGCGCGGACGTGGACTATGCCGAGCTGTTGCCGAGTCTCTTCCAATTGAATGTCCGCAACTTCTATGTGGCGCTCGCCGGCGAACGCGGACCGGACCGCGGTCCTGAAGTTGATCCGCGACTACCTGAAACCGCACCAGCGCGTGTTCGTGGGCGTGATCGCACCGATCGACCCGCGCATCGAGACGCCAGAGGAAGTACGCGATCGCGTGCTCGAAGCCGCGCAGTTCATTCCGCTGAACCAGCTGGGTACGACCGACGATTGTGGATTCGCACCGTTCTGCGACGACACCTCGACGGACCGCGAGACCGCGTTTGCCAAAATCCGCGCACGGGTCGAGGGCACAGCCCTGGCGGCGCGAATTCTGGAGGCCGGCAGTGCAAGAGGATGAGGAAGACAAGCGGCTCCGTGCCGCGGCACTGAAAAGTATCGAAAGCATCCAGATCGCGCGGCAACGCGCCGAGCGCGAGTTGCTGGAAGCCAAGGAAGCGCTTGAACGCCGCACCGAGGAGCTCGAGCAGCAGCGCGAATGGTTTGAAGTGACGCTCGCCAGCATCGGCGATGCGGTGATCACCACCGATGTTCACGGGCGAGTCACTTTCCTGAATCCCATCGCCGAAGGGATGACGGGCTGGACCAACGATGAAGCTCAAGGAAAACCGCTCGAGCAGGTGTTCGACATCTTCAATGAAGATACCCGCCAACCGGTTGAAAACCCGGTGGCGAAGGTGCTTCAGTCCGGGCAGATCGTCGGGCTCGCCAACCACACTTCGCTGCGACAGCGAAACGGCACCGAGATCGCGATCGAAGACAGCGCGGCGCCGATTCGCAATCTTCGCGGCGAAGTCGAAGGTGCGGTCATGGTCTTTCGGGACGTGACAGAGCGACGCCAGGCCGATAAGGCACTCAAGCGCAGCGAACAATTGCTTGCGGATTTCTTCGAGAACGCCGCTGTGGGTCTGCACTGGGTGGGCCCGGATGGCACCGTGCTTCGCGTCAATCAGACCGAGCTCGATCTGCTCGGCTATACACGCGAGGAATACGTCGGGCACCACATCGCGAGTTTCACGCCGACCCGCCCGTCATTCGAGGACATTCTCAGCAGACTGAGTTGCGGCGAGTGCCTGCAGGGCTACGAAGCGCGCCTGCGCTGCAAGGATGGCTCGATCAGACACGTCCTGATCTCATCCAACGTGCTTTGGGAAGACGGCAAGTTCATCCACACGCGTTGCTTCACGCGCGACGTGACGCCGCAGAAGTAAGCCGAGCTGGCGCTGCGGGAAGAGATCGCCATTCGCGAACGGGCGGAAGCGGCGCTGCGCGAAACCGATCGTCGCAAGGATGAATTCCTGGCGACGCTCGCGCATGAGCTGCGCAATCCGCTCGCGCCCATCCGCCAGGCGGCGCTGATCTCGAAGGCACCGGAGGCGACCGAGGCCCAGAAGCGCTGGAGTCACGACGTCATCAGCCGGCAAGTGCATCACATGTCGCTGCTGCTCGATGACCTGCTCGATGTCTCCCGGGTCACGCGCGGAACGCTGGAGCTGCGCAGCCAGATGACGGAACTCGCGGCCGTGGTGGACGCGGCAGTGGAGACCGCCCGGCCCGTCATCGACGCAAAGAGACACCGCTTTTCGATCGAAATGCCTTCCGAACCGGTGGTCTTCGCGGCGGACCCGTTGCGGCTCTCGCAGGTGCTGTCCAACTTGTTGACGAACGCCGCCAAGTACACCGATCCGGGCGGCGAGATCCGGCTGCGCGCCACCGCGGATGCCGAGCAGGTCACTATCAAGGTCTCGGATACCGGCATTGGAATGTCTGCCAATGCCATATCGCGGGTGTTCGCGATGTTCTCCCAGATTCACTCCAGCCAGGATCGATCCGAAGGCGGACTCGGCATCGGTCTCGCGCTCGCCAAGGGCCTGGTTGAGTTGCACGGCGGCGTCATCGAGGCGAGAAGCGCGGGTCTCGGCAAGGGCAGCGAGTTCGTGGTGCGACTGCCGAGGCGCGTGCTGGGTGCATTCGACGCGTACGGCAAACAGGCACGAACCCACGGGCAAACCGGCTTCACGTCGCGTGCTGATCGCCGATGACAATCGCGACGCCGCCGAAAGCCTGGCGATTCTGCTGCGCATGGATGGGCACGATGTCACCGTGGCGCACAACGGCCGCGAAGCGCTGGCGACATTCAATACGCTCCTCCCTGAAGTTGCGGTGCTCGATATCGGCATGCCCGAGCTGGATGGCTACGAGGTTGCGCGACAGGTTCGCCAACAGTCTTTGGGGCGCTCAGTTACGTTGATCGCCGTTACTGGCTGGGGCCAGGAAGCGGACAAGGCGCGCGCGCTGGCGGCGGGTTTCAACCACCACTTCACCAAGCCGCTAGAGCCGCAACAGTTGAGTAGCTTGCTGCGAGCGGACCCGCGCATCGAGTGAACCGCGCGTGCCGTCGAGGATTTACGTCGGAACCGCCGGGTGGAGCATCCCCCGCGCGCAGCAGCCCCTCTTTCCCCCGGGCGAGTCGCACCTCGCGCGCTATGCAGCGGTGCTTCCCGCTGTGGAGATCAACTCCACTTTCCATCGCCCGCATCGTGTCTCGACGTTCGAGCGGTGGGCCGCGAGCGTACCGCGCGCGTTCCGGTTTTCCGTCAAGATCCCGCGCACGATCACGCATGATCAGAGGCTTGCCAATAGCGCGGCGCTGCTCAGAAGGTTTCTGGCGGATCTCGCGCCTCTGGATTCACGATTGGGATGCCTGCTCGTGCAACTACCGCCGAGCCTCGCATTCGACGCCCGCGTCGCGCGCGCGTTTCTTAGCGTGCTGCGAAAACGATTCGATCGCGGCGTTGCCCTCGAGCCGAGGCATGCGAGCTGGTTCGAGGACCGCGCCGATCGACTCCTGAATGATTTCGAGGTCACACGCGTGGCGGCCGATCCGCCTCGAGCCGAAGGTGACGGCGAGCCGGGCGGATGGCGCGGGCTCGCGTATTTTCGTCTGCATGGCTCTCCGCGGATGTACTACTCGTCTTACGAAGATGACTTTCTAGACGTGCTCGCGGAGAAATTGCTGGCCTTGCGACGCCGCCGCATTCCCACCTGGTGCATCTTCGACAACACGACGCTCGGCGCAGGAACTGGCAATTCATTGTCTCTAAGCGAGCGTCTCCGTTAACAAGCGGGCTCTCGCCCATGTTTCAACTCACCTTCAATCCGTCCAAACATTGCTGATAGTTCTTCATTGCCAAATCAAACCCGGCTCTGATTTCGTCGTGAAAGTCACTCGGCCACGGTAGTCCGCGCAAAAATCCTGTCTGGACATTGTGCAAGGAAGCCAAATCGCGCTGATCACGTTCCTGCGTCGCATGCCGTAAGTACGCATAAAAACTTTCGGGCATCGCCGCCCCGTCGACGAGATACAGCTTCGTCTTCATGATCTGACGGATCTCATCGTGCAGAGGCCGAAAGTAGTTCTTCTGGTAGTACTCCTCGACCTTACTGATTTCATCCGCATTGAGCCGCTTGGTCACTTTGTCCTTGGTTTCATTGCACACATAGAGCTGATGAACCATGTTCCAAAGTGGCCCATAGAATTCCTCGACCTGACGTTCGTAGTGGCGCAGAAGGCGCTCCAGCTTGCGCGTGCGGTCCTCGCTCAGACTCGCGAGCTCGGAAGTCATGCGCTCGAGTTTCTGATCGTATTCAAACTTGATCGCATTCCTTGTCTGCTCGAGCCTTTGATCGAAGTCGAACTGGATCGACCCCTTCAGCCTCTCGGAGATCCAATTCTGGAGGAGCCAAACAAGTGAGGCGACCAGAAAGGAGCTCATTACCGCCGATGAAAGTACCGTAGTTAGGAAACCGCTCATAGACTTCTCCCAGCTGATTGATGGGACGAACGCGCCGCTCACATCTGCCTGAACAAATGCAGATACGTCCGGCTCACCGGCAACGTCTCCTGCCTCCCCTTCAGATGGATATCCGCAGTCTCATTCTCCCCGCGCGTGACATGGCTGATCGCTTTCAAATTCACGACCACCGATCGATGCACCTGCGCAAACTGCGACGCATCGAGCTGCGGAATCAATTCCTTCAGCGCACTGCGAATCACCGATTCCTGCAGCGTACCTGACCCGTCGCGCCAGGCGACCACCGTGTACTTCTCTTCCGATCTCAGAAAGTCGATGTCCTGCACGTCGATCAGCCGCACGGTGGATCCGACTGAAGCTCGCACCCAACGCAGCGTCTGCGGGGTCGAGGGTGGACTAAAGACCAAAGCCAGCTTCTGCAGCAACGCCTCGGTATTCAGCGCAGGCTGTGAGGCGCTCAAGCGCTCCTGCAATCTCAGCACGGTCTCGGCCAGCCGAGCCGGCTCAACGGGCTTCACCAGATAGTCGAGCGCGCCCTGCGCGAACGCCTGCACGGCGTATTGATCGAACGCGGTCACGAACACCAGGTGCGCGCGACGCCCGATGTGCTGCGCGGCCTCCACACCGGTCTTGCCGGGCATCTGCACGTCGAGGAAGCACACATTGGGCTGATGCGCATCGAACATCTCGATGGCCTCGCGCCCGTTGCGCGCCTGCGCGACGACCTCGAGCGCGGGCCATGCACTGGCCAGCATGCGCACCAGCGCCTCGCGCAGCAGCGGCTCGTCGTCGGCCACGAGTGCGGTGACGCGGGCGCTCATGCAACCTCGCGTACGGGCACGCTGACTTCCGCACACACGCCGTGGGGTTGGATCTCGGTCAGCGTCAGCTGCGCATCTCCCCCGAACGCCAGTCGCAGCCGCTCACGCAGTGTGGACAGTCCCGTGCCCAACCCTCGTGTCTCGGACTTGAGCCCCACGCCGGTATCGGTCACGCGGATCACGCAGCGCCCATCGCGCTGCCAGATGTCGGCATTGATGCGTCCGCCGGTCTCGCTGGGGTCGATGCCATGTCGCACGGCATTCTCGATCAAGGTCAGCAAGGTCATGGGCGGACAGTACTGGCGTGCCGCCGCCGGGTCGACATGGATCGCATATTGCAATCGATCCGGCATGCGCATCTGCATGAGCTCCAGGTAGGCGCGCACCATCTCTACCTCTTCGGCGAGCGCGGCCGTCTGCGACTGCATGCGTGGCACGGCCGCTCGTAGATAGGCGATGAGATTGTTCAGGACTTTCGAGGCCTGCGGGGAGCCGGAATCCACCAGCGCCTGCACATTGGCCAGGGTGTTGAACAGGAAGTGCGGCTCGACCTGGGCCTGCAGCAGTCGCAAGCGCGCATCCGACTCGCGTCGCTCGAATTCGCTGCGCTCGAGCTCGAACTGCAGCGCCTGCTGGCGCGAGGTCTCGTCACGTTGCCGCAGGATGGCGCCGATCGCGATCCAGGGTGCAAACAAGAACGCCGTGAATGCGAGCTTGTTGAAATCGTTGGGACCCCCCATGAGGCCGGCGGAGATGGGTATTACAAACACGATGCCGAAGAGGCGCAGCACGGTGCGCGGCAGCCATTTTGGCAAGCTCCGTGGCCAGCGCTCCAGCCAGCCGAACATCAGCAATATCGCCGTCCCGACGAACATGGCGCGCAACAGGTCCACGGGCAGGGGTACGTTGTTGTTGATACCTAACAGCAATCCGAAGGCGCCCGATACGGCCAGCGTGAACCGCAGCCGCGGCCACGCGAAAATGCGCTTGAAGCCGGTGGGTGCGGAGGGAGCCGTGGATTCCATGGCTGGACTATAGAACAACGTGCCGGCCGGGCCCGTGCCCAGGCCCCCGGACAGGCGCCGTCCAGCCGTCGCTCGTCGTCGCCGGGCGTGGTTCGCCGGCCCCGGGCCGCGCGCCGTCGCTTGCGCCCCTGCAAATCCGCTGGCGCGCGCATAGTGTCGCCATGAAAACAAGAAACAAGGTCTTCTCGGTACTGGGAGCGGTGATCGTCGTGGGCATCTCCGCGTTGATGATCACGCTCGCGCATGAATCCCCCTGCCCCCAGGCGCCGGCGCTGGCCGCCGGCACCGAGTCCATGCGCGCCATCACGCGTCGCTGTTATGGCTCGCCTGGGAAGGTGCTCGCACTGGAGCGCATCGCAAAACCCAAACCGGCCGCCGACCAGATTCTGATCAAGGTGCGCGCCGCGAGCGTCAACCCTGCCGAGTGGCACACGGTCACAGGCAAGCCCTATGTCATGCGGTTGAGCACGGGCATCGGAGCGCCGCAAGGAATACGCGTGGGCTACGACATGGCTGGCACGGTGGAAGCAGTGGGTGAGAGCGTCACGCGTTTCAAAGTGGGTGATGAAGTGTTTGGCGGCGCCGGTGGGGCGCTGGCCGAGTACGCCCTCGCGAACGAAGACGGCGACGTTGTCGCGAAGCCGCCGGAGGTGTCGTCCGAAGAAGCGGCGGCCCTGCTCATTGCCGGCGGTACTGCGCTGCTGGCCCTGCGTGACCACGGCCACATCGCGGCGGGGCAAAAAGTACTCATCAATGGCGCTTCCGGCGGCGTCGGCACCTACGCGGTGCAGCTGGCCAAGGCTTTCGGCGCCGAGGTGACCGCGGTTTGCAGCACCCGCAATGTTGAACTCGTGCGGTCGCTCGGCGCCGATCACGTCATCGATTACACCCAGGCCAATTTCACCGAAGGCACGGAGCGCTACGATCTCATCGTCGACAACGTCGGTAACCACGACTTCCTCGACTTGCGCAAAGTGATGACCCCGAAAGGCACCATCGTCACGGTCGGCGGCCCCAAGGACAATTCCTTTCTTGGGCCGCTGACGAGAATACTCAAACAAGAGATAGTCGCGAACTTCATCGACCAGCGGCTGGTGTTCTTCATCGCCGACGTAGACGCCCCCGACCTGCAACTCTTCGCCGACCTGATGCGCGAAGGCAAACTCAAGTCCGTGATCGACCGGCGCTATCCACTCGACCAGGCGGGCGCGGCGCTGGAATACATCGGCAGCCATCGCGCACGAGGCAAGGTGATTGTCACCCTCGAATGAACATGAAACTACGCTACAAAATCCTGACCGGTGTTGCCGCGGTCTTCGTCCTCGGCTATGCGGCGCTTGCCATTACGGTGAGTCATGACTCGCCCTGCCCTCCGGTACCTGCCCTCGATGCGGCCGCGGTGCCGATGCGCTCCATCACGCAGCGTTGTTACGGCGTGCCGCACGGGGTTCGGGTGGAAAGAATCGCCAAACCCAAGCCCGGCGACGAGCAGGTGCTGATCAAGGTGCACGCCTCGAGCATCAATCCGGTCGAGTGGTACGGAACCATGGGTCAGCCACGCATCGTTCGTGCGTTTGGCGGCGGCATCGGTGTGCCCAGTGACTGGCGCCTGGGATACGACATGGCCGGCACCGTCGAAGCAGTCGGCACGAAGGTCACCCGGTTCAAGCCCGGCGACGAGGTGTACGGCGGCGTGCACGGTGCGCTGGCCGAATACGTGGTCGCGGGAGAAAAGGCAGCCATTGTCGCCAAGCCGCAGAACATGTCGTTCGAGGAGGCCGCTGGCATTCCGATCGCCGCGCTCACGGCGCTGCAGGGCTTGCGCGACAGCGGCGGCATCAAGGCGGGGCAGAAAGTGCTCATCAATGGAGCTTCCGGCGGTGTCGGAACCTACGCCGTGCAGATCGCGAAATCCTTCGGTGCGGAAGTCACCGGCGTCTGCAGCACGCGCAACGTGGAGCTGGTGCGTTCGCTCGGCGCGGATCATGTCATCGACTACACGCGGGAGAACTTCACCGAAGGCACCGAGCGTTACGATCTCATCCTGGACAACGTGGGATCGCAGAGCTTCTCCGACATGGCGGACGTCATGAAGCCGGACGGCATCATCGTCGTGGTCGGCGGCTCGAAGAAGGGTCCGATTCTGGGGCCTATCAAGCGAGTTGCGTGGAGCAAACTCGCAGCGCCGTTCATTGAACCGCGCATGACATTTTTCATCGCGAACGTGAACCAGGCGGACCTGGAATTGCTGGCGACGCTGGCGCGCGAAGGCAAGGTGAAGTCGGTGATCGACCGGCGCTATTCGCTCGAAGAAACCGGCGCCGCACTCGTTTACCTGGGAGAGGGCCATGCGCGAGGCAAGGTCATTGTCACCCTCGACTGACAACCTGGGCGCGGACTTTCTGAGCCGTTTCGCGCGGCTGCGCTCGACCTTGCAGATGCATCCGGCGGAAGCCACGCCCGCGGCGACCTTCGAGGCGGCGGCGCGTACCGCACGCGCGGTGGCGGTGGAATGCTTGCCGCTCGGCGTCGCGGTGGTGATGCATCTCTATGCGTTATGCGCGTTGCGCTGCGTGCCCCTGCCCTGGGTGAGCGCGGCGAACTTCCAGCGGCGCGCGTTGTTGCACACCATTGACAGTGATTCGCTGATTATCGCCAACACGGGCAGTGAGCGCGCCGCCGGTGCGCACGATCCGGTGACGCTCACGCTCACGCGCGATGGGCTGCGTATCGACGGCACGTACCCCTACATGTCACTCGCGAATGTGGCGGATGTCGTGCTGTTCAGCGCGCCTCATGGGGACAGCACGGTGTTCTGCGCCGCCGATCTGCGGCGCGAGTCGGTGCGCATAGGCGCACCTCAGTTCAGCGGCAGCATGCGACTCTCGGACACCTGCCCGGTGAGCTTTCAAAATCATCGCGTGGCGCGAAGCCGATATCTCATCGTGCCGACTGATTCCGTCTACAACTGCATGGCGCAGTATCAGCGTTGCTGGTTCCATCTCCTGCTGACGGAAGGCTTCCTCGCCCGCATCGACTATCTGCATGGCCAGTGGGACGTGACTCGTTCGACCGAGGAACTCGCGAGCCGCCAGGAACTGGCCTGCCTTCGGGAGTATTCACTGCGCCTGTTGGACACGGCCGCTTCGCCGGGTGCCATCGAATCGCTGGCGCGGGTCACGGCCGCGATGAAACTGCGCGTCTCATGGCTGGCTCAATCGACCGCCACCGCGCTGCGCGGACTCGACGACGGGGCCGCCAGCGAGTTGGGTTACATTCGCCGACAGCCACCCTCCGACGACAACGTCCTGACCGGACTTGCAGCCAGGCACTCGGCACTGGCCACCCGCTAGGTTTCCGACGTTCCCGCTGGAACGTTCTTTACCGGTGCGAAGTCCGACTGGCGCGCAGCGACCGGTCGCGCAGCTCCGCCAGCTCCTTCATGTCCGGATCGGCGTCCTGCCAGTACTTGCGCGCCATCGCGGCTTCATGTTGTGCGAGATCGAGCTGGCCGCGTTGACGGGCAACGAGCGCCAGCGCCAGGTGACTGCCGCCATACGCGGCATCGTGTTCGATCATCTGCCGCGCGGTGTAGTCCGCCAGCTCCCAATCACCGACATCGCGCGCCACGCGGGCAAACGCTTCGAGCCGGAACAACGCCTGCGTCCAGGCGTCGGGCCCGGGCAAGGCACGCAGGCGCGACTCGACGTCCATCATGAGTGCACGTCCCTCTTCCAGTTTGCCTCCACGCAACAGGGTTTCCGCGCGCAAGGCGTCGACATAGGGAAGGACCGAGTTGCGGGGAACAGCTATACCGCCAACCAGCGTGGGCACGTTGCCCAGCTCCTTCTCCGCCGAAGCCAGCTCGCGGCTCGCGGCCTTTGAATCTTTCAATCCGAGATATGCGTGCCCGGCCAACGAGTGGCCAACTACCCGGGTTGCGGCACCGCCCACCTTGGTCAGCGCCTGCGAAGCCGTCAACGCATCGCGCCAACGTTGCCGTCCCAGCAGGAACACCGTGAGCGACTTCTGGTTGTAGCTTTGGTATTCGGTTACCGGCTTGACCGCCGCCGCTTCGCGCAGCAGCGACTCGGCGCGGCGCATCTGTCCCTTGTGCTCGTACGAAGTCGCGAGCAGATCGAGGTTGTGCACGTGGTGCCAGTCGAGCTCCACCGGTATTTTTTCCGCGGCGTAGTAGGCGTTTTCCATCTCGTTGGTGCGATTGAACGCCGCGATGGCTTCATCGAGCCGGCCCACGCGCCGCAAATCGTGTCCCCACATGTGGTGTGCATGCGGGATGTCAGCGGCGACCCGCGCATACACTTCTCCGTGTTCGAGCGCACGCGAGACCTGGTTCAGGTTCTCGTACGAGTGCGTGAGATAGTGATGCGCCGCGCCGTTTTGCGGCGCCAGTCGCAAAGCCTCCTGATAGAAGGCCGTCGACGCTGCGCCGCCGCGCTGGCCACGACCCGCGGCCGTGGGTTCCTCGGCATTGCCGCGAATCAGCCACAACTCGACGTCATCGATGTCGGCGGCAATCGCCTTGTCGATGGCCTGCTTGTAGGCCGCGAACAAGGCCTGGTTGCCGAGGTCGGCGATTGACTCGAGTTGTTGCATGCGCAGCGCAATCCGCCGTTGCTCGCGTGCGCTGGCTGCTTTCGAGAGCTCGCGCGCCCGCGTGGCCTCGCTGACCGCTCCCGCGTGATCGTCGAGACCCGAATAGATGCGGCTCAATCCCCAATGCGCCATCGCCAGGTTGGGATCCAGGCGTATGGCCATGTTGAACGAGCGCGCGCCTTCGATCCACGCATAGCCATGCAGGTAGTTGAGTCCTTGTAGATAGTACGCGCGCGCGTCGCTGGAGGACGTCGTGATGGCGTCGACCGAGTTGCCGGTGGCCGTGCGCAGCAGCAACGGTCGCTCGAGAATTCCCTCGGGTACCCACCCGACCATGGCGCAGTTGGCGTGCGGGTCTTCCTGGGCCCAGGCCTGCATCGTCATCGATGCAGCGGCCAGGACGACCCACGTGTAAAGCAGCATGCGCATGTGCATCTCCAAAATAATTTCGCCAGAGGCTACACCTCAGCGCACTGCATCAACTGGGCTGGTGGGGGAGCCACTCGTAGAAGATGAGCGGTACTTCCCCCTTGGAACTGGGCCCCACCGCGCGGAAACCACAGGCCTGGTAGAACGCGCCTGCACCGGCGGCGTGATCGTATGCATCCAGCCACAGCGCGTCCGCGGGCCACGAGCGCGCCGACTCTTTCACCGCTTCCATGAGATCCCGTCCGACCCCCTGCCGGCGCGCCTCGGGAGACACCGCCAGGCCCAGCACATAGAGCGCCGTATCCACCTTCGTGAACGACTCCGAGTCGATGAGCCCCGGCAATGCAGGCGCGAGACGCACGGTTCCGATGATTTCCGAGTCACGGCGGGCAATGAGGACTTTCGAGGCGCGCAGCTGCCGCACCACCTCGGCCTTACACGGGCACGGAGACCAGTGACCCACTCCGAATTCGCGCGTCATCTCGCGCGCGACGCACGAGCGCAGGTCCGCCAGGGCGCGAGCATCGCGCATGGATGCGACGGAAATGGAGGCTTTCATCACGCGCGCACATGATGACAGCTATTGCGTCACCTATCCGGGCAATGACACCGCCCCGCCAACTTGAACGCCTGCCGGAACACGTAGGCACCGACGTTCCTGCCCTGTTCCGCTCCGCCCTTCTGGTCGAAACGGAAATGAATCCCGCCGTACACGCGCGCGTCGTCGATGTCGTCGGTGATCTCCTCGAGCGTCGAATACGCCAGCTTGACGCCCGGCATGGCGGGCTGGGTCACGACGATCCTGTGTCCGCGTGCGCCGAAGGTGCGCTCGAGTACCTCGCGCGCGGCACCGCTGGTCGCGGCATGGCCCGACGGGTAGCTGGGATGACAGGGCGCCGGCACCAGCGGCGCATACGACGCATCCGGCTGCGTGCGGCCGTTGCCGTCCGTTCCACCGGCGACGATCGCGGTCTCAGGCCGCCAGAAGTGGTAGTGGTACTTGGTCTCCACCAGCGCGATGGTGAGATCGTTCAGTGCCAGGTTCAGCAGCGCGAAGGTGCGCGCGTTCTGCGCGAGTGTCTGTCTACTCGCCCGCGCCAGCTGGCGCGCGACTGGATTCCACAGGCCGGCATCGCCGAAGGTCTCGTAGAACTGTGCCACCAGCGTGCGATCGGGTGGCCGCTGCGTGCTGTCGCGCGCGCCCTTTTCCATCACCTCGGCATAGGCACGTGCGTAGCGGGTGCTTCCCAATGCCGGCGGCGGCGGCAGGCGGAACTGCTCCGCGCTGCGGATGACGAAAGGCTTCACGTCGCGCCAATGCAGAAAGAAGCCGCCCGTTGGCGGGCAATCGGGCGTGAGCTGCCATTGACCCGGATCCGCGGAGCCCGGCAGGTACGACTCCTCGTTTTCCGCGCCGTCATTCTCGCGCGATGCCATCACGGCGATGGCGGCGGCTTCTCCCGCGGCAATGCCGGCATCGCGCGCGGGCCCCGCCGGAATCCGCGCCAGCGACTTCGTGCGTGCGGCGTCGAACTCGGCCGTGCGCTCCGGAAAGTACGTGCGCAATACGCGATGGGCTGCGCTCACGGCGGCGGCCGGCGCGGAAGCGCCCCGCGATGATCGCGGTACATCGACTGTCGAATGGTATTCACCGTCCACCGAGTTCACACCTTCGAACACCGCCAGCTGCACGATGGCGCCAAAACGCATCTGCAACGGCGGTGGCTGATCGAGCAGCAGATCGAAGGCGATCCGGTTCCACTCGAGTACGGCGTCCTCATGCGCGTTCGCGACGCTCACCGACAGCGCCACTAACAATCCCCAGAACATCCTTTTCATAGTGCTCGTCCCAGAGCCGCGAGGAAGGCCTCGGGTTGCTCGAGCGTGGGATCGTCGGCAGCGCCGTCGATGACTTCCAGGCGCCAGCCAAACCGCTGGCTCGCGGCCTCGGCCACCGCCAGCGGCGTGGCGCGGTCATGGCGGCCCCAGATGAGCGTGGTGGGCACGTCGATCTTCGAGAGCGTCGAAGGCGGAATCGCGGGGAATCCAAACTCCTCCATCCACGCGCCGAGGGCGGCCATGCGCGCCGGGCCCGAATAAGCCAGGTTGGCCGCCTTGATCCACAGCCATTTCTCACCGAGGTTCTGTTTCACGCGCTCCAGGTCGTAGACACATTGACCCCACAACCCGTCATGCGTGTGCTCGGTGGGCGCGTCGAGGAATGCCTGCAGTGCGGCGCCGAAGGCGGGTGCCGGCCGAAACGCCGCGAGACCCAGCGTATCGACCAGCACCAGCCCGTCCAGCAGGCGCCCGGCCTCGGCCGCGAAATTCGCGGCGATGGCACCACCCAGGGTATGACCGACGAGCACCGGCGCCTTCCGGCACGTGCACTCGATGAGATCGTCGAGCCAGCCGGTGACACGGTCGCGCGTGGGCGCGCCATCGAAGAGATCCGACGCGCCGTGGCCGGGCAGATCGGGCGCGATCACGCGATGCGTGGCTGTCAGCGCGGGAATGGTCCGGATCCACTGTGCGCCATAGGCGCCCGGTCCGTGCAGCAGCACCAGGGGTGGTCCGTCGCCGCCTTCGAGAACCGACGTGACGACGCCGTTCAACTTGAGGCGCCGCTCTTCCACGGGCATCGACCCGATGAGCTGTTGCCGCGGGTGAAGCGTCAATGCCTCCTCGCCGTAGCGTTCCTTCCTGGCTGACTTCATGACGCCCTCGATGGTTAGCTGGATCAACCGAGGGATGAAATTTGGCATGGCGGAGCGCTGCGAAACTTCGGTGAGATCACCCACGCGCGCGAATGGCGCAATGGGTAGTTGGCGCCGCGGTCAGATCAACCGGTAAGTACTGGCGTAAGCGGCCGCGGCAGCGCGCGATGGAACTTTCAGCTTCATAAAGATGTTGCACAGGTGGCGATCGACGGTGCGCTCGCTCAAGTCCAGCTCGCGCGCGATCGCCTTGTTGGTCTGCCCGCGCGCCACGTACCGCAGCACCTGCACTTCGCGGGGCGACAGACCGTGGGTGCGCGAGTTCTTCGTGGGCCGCGCCGCGAGCTTTGCCAGGTCGACGCCGGCGCCGAGCTGCTCGAAGGTCGCGCGAGCTGCGTCCAACTCGAGCGCGCTGGCTTCCTCATCACCCAGCGTCGCGCAGACCTCGGCGAGCGCCAGGCGCACGCGTGCCGCCTCGTAGGGAGCATCGAAACGTACCCAGCACTCGAAGGCCTCACGCAGGTGTCCCAGCGCCGCGCTGGCATCGCCGCATCGTGCGCACAAGGCACCGCGCGCCTGCGCCGCCTGGGCGCGCACCACGTCGGTCTCGAAGGCGGCGCACAGCGCCTCGAGCTCCTCGCAGGCCTTGGTGGCCTCTTCCAGATCCCCGATCGCCAGCATGATCTCGAAGTGCGCCGGCAGGACACGCCCACGCTCGATCCGCTCGCTACTCGCACCCATGAGCCTGCGAATGGCCGCGGCCGCCGCGTCCGTGCGCCCCTGCGACAGCCGCAGCAGCGCCAACCCCGGTTGCGGCTCGTAACCGCGACGACTGGCAGTGCGATAACACTCCTCGGCTTGAGTCGCCTCGCCGCGCAACCGATGGATCTCGCCCTGCTGGTAGAACGCCGCGCCCGGGGCCGGACGATCGCAGTGTTCGCCGCGTTCGCAGACGCGACGCGCTTCGAGCATGGCATCGGCCCAGGCACCCTGCAGGCACAGGATCTCCGCGCGGTGCACGAAGCAGGCATCGGTGAACGCCACCATGCCGGCCTGTCGATCGCACCAGCGCGACAACGCGACGGTCCACTCGCGGGCACGGTTCCACTCGTAGGCACCGCGGCAGGCCTCGATGATGCTGCAGTACATGAGGCCGGTCATGATGGGTGAGAGCTCGCCGGCGACCACCGCCAGCATGGTCTCGTCCAGTAGTTTGATGCCCTCGGCAACCCGCCCGAGCTTGATGGCGGCGCGGCCTTGCTGGTGTCGCGCGCCCGCCACGAGATCGGCGTCGCCGCAACGCTCGCCGAGCTCCACCGCTTCCCGCGCCATCTGCAGCGCGGCCTCGACGTCTCCGCGACGCAGCACCTGTTCGCCGGTCACCATTGCGAGATACCCGCGCTCGGCGCAGTCGGGGTCGGTGATCGAGCGCTCGCCGCGCGCCACCCAGGCATTGGCCTGCCCTACGTCGCCGCGGAACAGCGAAAACAGCGCCAGCCAGAAGGCATCGCGCGCCGCGCGTTGACCGCGGTTCGCCGACACGTGCGCGCGATGCGCGCGTTCCTTGTACATGAGGAAATCGCGATCCCGCCCGACCAGGCAGGCGGCAACCGCGAGGCGTTCGAGGTCGTCGCCGGCGATCGCTTCGGCCGCGTCAGCCGCGAGATAGGCCTCGTGTGCATCGCGCCATGAATTGTTTTCGAAAGCTTCGCGCGCGCGTTGGACATGGTCCAACGGGCGAGAACCTTGCGCTTCGAACGCGGGCCCCGCTGCTGCAGGCCGGCGGCCAGTGCCTCCATGCTTCATGGCGGCACCTTACACCCGGACCGGCAATCTCAAGAACTAGTGAGGGTATCCGCCTACTTTTCCACTGGACTTGGAGCGGGCCAGTTTCTTCCCTTCTCGCAGTGGAGTCGGTCTACTTTCGTCCGCGTGTCGCATCGATCCACGACTGTAGTTAGGGCTCTCCGACCTGCAGTGGGCGAGCAGGATACAAGGCCGTCGGATGCGCGGTCCTACACGGAAACACCCGTGAATCCAACCCGCTCGTGGTACAAGTTCCTCATGGACCGGCTCGATACACCAGGCAAAGACGAGTTCTTTGCAGAGGTTAGAGCGAGGTTCGGCGTACTGCCCAACTTCTTCTGCACCGCAACCAGCGCGCCCGGACTGATCGAACAACTCTGGGGCTTCGCGAAGTCCGCGTACCTCGACAACCCGCTGCCGTCCCTGTTCAAGGAACGCTTGTTCGTGCACCTCTCTCGCTTCTGCGAGATCCGTTATTGCATCGTGCGGCACGTGGGATTTCTCGTCGGTGAAGGCCGGCCATCGGGTGACCCTGCCCAACCGCCGCAAAGCATCGAAGAAGCCATCACGCTGCTGAGCCAACCGGTGCCGGACGCAGCTCGCCTGAATCAATCTCTCGCCGCGCTCGAGAGCGTGGCCTCGACGATTCCAATTCCAGAATCCGAGTCCGAGATGGAGGGCATGCTGTTCGATGCACTCACCATCTTGTTCATCGAGCCGCGCGCCGCCGAGCGTGCGCGCCTGGCAGTCGCACACGCCGTTGGCGAATCGCAATTCGAGATCCTGACGGCCTTCCTGGCGTTCGTGCGCACCGCGCACTACTGGACCGAGACTCACCCGACGCTCGGCTATGAAGATGACATGGTGAGGCTGATGCGCGAGCACCCGCCGCTCGCGCAGCTCATGCTCGACACGTCCGAAGCGGAATGGGTGCATTCGGGCCAGGCGCTGCGGCGCGCACTCGACAATCTGCGCAGCACCTCGGGGGCGTTGCGCTCGAGTGAGGAACGGTTCCGTGCGCTGGTGACCGCGACCGCCGACATGCTCTATCGAATGAGCCCGGACTGGACCGAATTGCGCGCACTCACTGGTCGTGAATTCTTCGACGATTCGAACTTGCCGGAGTCGAACTGGGTGCAACGCTACGTTCCCGAAGGCGAGCGAACGCGCGTGCTGGGTGCCATTGAACGTGCAATCGCCACGAAGAGCATTTTCGAGCTGGAACACCGCGTGTTCCGCAAGGATGGATCCCTGGGCTGGGTGTTGTCGCGCGCGCTCCCGATCCTCGATGAAAGCAACGAGATCGTGGAGTGGGTCGGCGCGGCCATCGACCTCACAGCGCGCAAGAATGCCGAAGACGCCCTGCGCATTGCGGATCGCCACAAGGATGAATTCCTCGCGACGCTGGCACATGAGCTGCGCAATCCGCTCGCACCGCTGCGCAACGGCCTCACGCTTGCCAAACGTCAGGGCCTGACTCCGGCTGCGCTGACCGAGCTCATCGCCATGATGGATCGGCAAGTGAACATGCTGGTCCATCTCGTCGACGATCTTCTCGACGTGAGCCGCATCACCTCGGGCAAGATTCAGCTGCGTCGCGAAACTGTATTGCTACGCAACGTTCTCTCCGCCAGCGTGGACTCCACGCGTCCATTGGTCGAGAAGCGCCGGCACAGGCTGAACGTCGAGCAGTGCCCGCCGGAGCTCACCGTCCATGGAGATTTCGACCGCCTGACGCAGGTTTTCTCGAACCTGCTGTCCAACGCGGCCAAGTACACCGAGGAAGCCGGCACCATCGAGCTGCGCGTGCGCCGCGAAGGCATGAGCGCAGTCATCAGCGTGACGGATTCAGGCATCGGGATTCCCGCGGAAGAGCTCCACAACATCTTCGAGATCTTTACGCAGATCCCGTCGCACCTCGGACACGCAGAGGGCGGACTGGGTATTGGACTCTCGCTGGTGCGGCAGTTGGTCGATATGCATGGGGGCGAGGTCAGTGCGATCAGCGAAGGCGCAGGCCGCGGCAGCACTTTCGAAGTGCGCCTGCCGCTGATCCAGGACATCGGGGACGCGCTTCCCTCACCGCCCCGGCAGCCAGCACCGTCCTCGATCCGACTGGCGTAGGAACTCGGCATGGGCGTCCTCAGCGGATGTCGCACGCCGATGGTGGAGTGGACCGGCTGCCGCGCGCATGGGGAAACGGCAGGCTGCCAGCATGTCGCTCACCATCGAAGCGCCGGCCTTCGAGCCTGGCAAACGAATTCCCGATCAATTCAGCCGCGACGGCGCCAATGTCTCGCCGCGCCTGGAATGGCATGGCGCTCCCGAGGACACGCGCAGTTTTGCGCTGGTGCTCGAAGACCCGGACGCGCCGCGCGGCACCTTCCGCCACTGGGCGGCGTATGACATCCCCCGCAACGTGAGCTGGCTGGACGAAGGCGCCGGTTCGAGCTCACGCGGCTCGGCGATGCGCATGGCCAAAAACGACTGGGGCGACTGGCGCTACGACGGCCCGCAGCCGCCGCCGGGCCATGGCGAACATCACTACCACTTTCGTCTGTTCGCACTCGACGTGCCCGAGCTCGGCCTGCCCGACGATGCCACGGCCGACCAGGTGCTGGACGCTGCGCGCGACCACGTGATCGCCGAAGCCGATGTGGTCGGCACGTTCGAGCGCTGATGTCGTTTGTGCCGGCCACGACCACTGCGGAAACACCAAAGGCTGCCGCCTCATCTGGGCAACTTCGGAACTGAGATACGGGCAAGCCCGAAGACATCCGCCCGTTCATCCACCTGAGCGGAAAACACCAACCATTTGCCGTCCGGCGACCACACCGGATGTTGTGCATTCACGGCGTACTCGGTGAGCTGCGTCAGATTGCGGCCCGCACGATCGACGACGAAGACCGCGTGGCGGCCGGCCGGATCACCACGGCCGGACGCGAATGCCAGCCACCGGCCGTCCGGCGACCAGTCCGGTTGGCGCCCCTGCCCCGCACTGACCGACTTGGGCTTGCCACCCCCGATGGGCATCAACCAGATCTGATTCTTGGTCTGGTCGTATTTTTGTCCTTCGTTCACTTGGCCGGCGAACGCCACCACCTTGCCGTTGGGCGAAACACTGGGCATCCCGACCAGCATCTGCGCGGGATTCGTCAACGCGCTGCTGTTCCCTGACTCGAGATCAAGTCGATACAGCGTGTTTCCACCGGGAGCAGCAGCATCCACGACGACCACTGACCGACCATCCGGCATCCAAGACGGGTACAAGACCAGACTGGACAGACCCTTCGCAGGAACGCGCTTCACGTTTTCACCCTGGGCATCTGCCACGTAAATGCCCATGTCTGAGACCTCTTTCCCGCCACCATTGAACGCAAGACGGTCATGCGCCCGCGACCACGCGCCGCGCGTGAGACTTACGGCGGGTGACGACGCCAGGAATGGCCGGGGTTGTCGACCCTGACTGTCGGTAGCTAGCAGCTCAAAGGTTCGCCGATCGAGCGCCCTGGAGAATGTGATGGTCTCGCCATCGGGCGCGATGTACGCCCACATGTCCGCACCGGTCGACTCTTTGATGATCCACTGGACAGGTTGAATGGCCGAATGTTGAGCCATGCCGATATCGGGAACGCAAAGCCCCGCCATCAACGATAGAAGCAACATCCGATGCCGCATGACATGGCCTTCGCCAGCTAGAGTGGCGGGACTTTTATCAGGTGAGTAAGCCTCACGCCATCTTTTGCAGCGGAATCGCGGCCGCCTTCAATCGCAGCACGAAGCGCGCGCCCTGCCCCGGGCCATCGCTGAACGCGGCGAGCTCGCCCGCCAGTTCCTTGGCCAGGATCGCGCTGGTGTGCAGCCCGAAGCCGTGACCTTCTTTCTTGGTCGTGAAGCCGAACTCGAACAGGCGGCGCAGCACGCCCGGCTCGATGCCGACGCCGGAATCCTGCACTTCGATGGCGATGGCGTCGTTGCCCTGCCGTCGAACGCGCAACGTCAGCTGGCGCGGGCCGTCGACGCGCGACCTTCAGGGCATGACGCGCATTGCTCAGCAGATTGCCGAGGATCTGGATCAGCTTGTGCCGGTCGAGGATCAGCGGCACCAGCGGCTCGTACTCGCGCCGGATGGACACCTCGGTCATGTCGGCGAAATGGATCGCCACCGCGTTGTCCAGCAGCTCCGCGACATCGACGGCCTCGGTCACGCCGCCGCGGCGCGCGTAGGTCTGCTGCGCGGCGACGATGGTGCGGATGTGCCCGACGTGAGAGGCGATCGCGGCGGCTTCGATCTGCAGGCGCTGGTTCTCGGCGCCCAGGTTCTCGCCGAGTTGCGCCAGGTAGGCCGGCATCTGCGCGCCCGCGCTCGTCTTCGGCGATGAACTTGCCGACGCCATCGCCCTGCTCGCTCAGCAGCGCGGCGACGCGCTGCACGTTGCCGACGCGCGAATCGCGCAGCTGGCGACTGCATCAGCGACGCCGAGACGCCGAGGCTGTTGAGCACGTTGCCGACGCTGTGCAGCACGCCGGTGGCCACCTCCGCCATGCCGGCGTCGCGCGAGGCATCGCGCAGCTGCGACTGCAGCTCGCGCTTGCGCTCCTCCTGCAAGCACCTCGTCGGTCACGTCCCAGGACACGCCCAGGATGCGCACCGGCTTGTCCGGTGCGTCGCAGAAGATGCGCGCGTGCGCTTCGAGGTGAACGGCGTTGCCGGCCGGCGTCATCACGCGGAAACGGAACGCGCAGACCTCCTTCCTCGCGGCCACGGCGGCGTTGATGGCATCGAACATGATCGACCGGTCGTCGGGATGCGTCATTTCGATGATCGCATCGGGCTGAGCGCGCGTTCGATGCCGGCCTGCGCAGCGCTTCGATCTCGTTCTCGGTCCACAGCGTGCGGCGCGTGGCGATGTCGAGCTCCCAGGAGGAAATGCCGGCCGCGCGTGTGGCGAGCGCCAGCAGGTTCTTGCCGTGCTGTAGCGCGGCGTTGACCTGTTCGAGTCGCTGCGCATCCTTGCGCGTCTGCGACAGCAGGTGCGCGTCGTAGACCGCGGTGATCAGCGTGAGGGCGAGCACGCCGAGCGCCACGAGGCCGATGGTGCCGGCGAGCCAGTCGTTGTCGAAGGCCGCGCCGCCGAGACAATACGCGCCGACCGCAAGCTTCGAGGCCGCCATCGCGGTGTAGTGCATGCCGCTGATGGCGAGACCCATGATGACGGCCGCGCCGGCGCGCGCCAGCGCGATATAGCGAGACTGGCCGCTGCGCAGCTTGAACGCCAGCCACAGCGCCGCGAAGGAGGCGCCCACCGCGATGCCGATCGACGCGAGCACCAGCATCGGCTGGTAGGTGATCATCGGCACGATCTGAATGGCCGCCATGCCGGAGTAGTGCATGGCGCAGATGCCGGCGCCCATGACGACCGATCCGGTGGTTAGCCGCGCCAGGCCGAGCTGCGGCCGGCTCGCGATGGCCAGCGCGAATCCCGAGGTGACCATCGCGATCACCAGCGACAGCACGGTCTTGAAGATTCCGTAGCGCAGCGGAATCCCGACCGAGAACGCCAGCATGCCGATGAAGTGCATCGACCAGATGCCCATGCCCATGGCGACGGCGCCGCCGAGCAGCCACAGGCGGCCCGCCGAGCGGCCAGCTCGGCGACGCGGGCCGCGAGCTTCAGCGCCGTATACGCGACGACCATCGCGACGACGATGGACAGGCCGACGAGCCAGGGGTTGTAGCTTGCTTCCATGTGTGACAGAGGCGCGAACTGCCAAGGGCTTAACAGTAGCCGATCAGGCAAATCGCTAGTGTTACGCGGCTATCAGTTTTCGAGGATTACCCGTTGGACATAACGAAGAAGACCGAGGCCATCAACCGCCGCATCCTGATCATCGACGACAACCCGGCGATCCATCAGGACTTCGAGAAAATCCTCGCGCGCGAGGCCGATCGACACCGGCATGTCGCAGATCGAAAAGATCCTGTTCGGCGACAGCGGTCCGGAACCGCCGCGCGGCCGTCATTCGAGCTGCAATTCGCCCAGCAGGGCGAGCAGGGCGTCGCGCTGGCGCGCCAGGCGCTGGCCGAGCGGACGCCCTTCGCGCTGGCCTTCATCGACATGCGCATGCCCCCGGGATGGGACGGCCTCGAGACCATCGAGCATCTCTGGCGGCCGATCCGGACGTGCAGGTCGTCGTCTGCTCGGCGCACTCGGACTACGACTGGGCGGACTTCTTCGAGCGGCTCGGCCACTCGGACAAACTGCTGGTGCTGAAGAAGCCCTTCGAGCCCATCGAGGTGCTGCAGTGCGCCAGCGCGCTGACGCGCAAGTGGCAGGACGAGCAGGTGCTGCGCCGCCAGGTCCAGTCGCTCGAACACATGGTCACGGTGCGCACCGAGGGTCTCGAAGCCGCCAACGGTCAGCTGCGCCATCTCGCCACGCACGATGCGCTCACCGGGCTTCCCAATCGCGTGCTGCTCGACGACCGCCTCGACCAGGCCATCGTGCACGCCGAGCGCGATCGCCAGCAGTTCGCCGTGCTCGTGCTCGACCTGGATCGCTTCAAGTTCGTCAACGATTCGCTCGGCCATCGCGCCGGCGACGAGCTGCTGAATCGCAGTCGCGCGGCGGCTGCGCGGCGTGGTCAGCGAAGATCGATACCGTCGCGCGCGTCGGTGGCGATGAGTTCGTGCTGCTGCTCGGCGCCGACTTGCGGCAAGCCGGACGCGGAGCAGGTCGCGCAACGCGTCGATCGAGGCGTTGCAGGTCCCCGCTCACGATCGCCGGCGTCGACCTGCACGTCTCCACCAGCGTCGGCATCGCGTTCTATCCGCCGATGGCGGCACGACGCCGAGAATCTGCTCGCGCACGCCGACGCGGCGATGTACTGCGCGAAGCAGCGCGGCCGGAACAACCTGCAGTGTTTCGAGCCCGGCATGGACACCACCACGCGCGACCGCGTGCAAGCTCGAGAGCGACCTGCACGCATGCGCTGGCGCGCAGCCAGTTCGAGCTGCACTACCAGCCGAAGGTGGATACCGCCACCGACAACTTGCACAGCGCCGAGGCGCTCATCCGCTGGCACCACCCGGAGCGCGGCCTGATCCTGCCGGACGATTTCATTCCGCTGGCCGAAGAGTGCGGGCTGATCGCGCCATCGGCGAGTGGGTGCTGCGCGAAGCCTGCCGGCAGTGCAAGGCCTGGCAGCGCGAAGGACTGCCGCCGCTGCGCGTCGCGGTGAACGTCGCGGCTACGCAGTTCCGGCAGGGCAATCTGCTCGACATGATCCAGCGAGGCGCTCGACGATGCCGGCCTCGAGCCGCGCTACCTGGAGCTCGAGCTCACCGAGAGCGCCGTGATGACCAATCCGGAAGAGTCGGCGCGATCCTCGAGCAGCTGAGCCGCATGGGCGTGCTCGTGTCCGTCGACGATTTCGGCACGGGCTATTCGAGCATGAGCTACCTGCGCCGCTTCCCGATCGACAAGCTCAAGATCGATCGCGGCTTCGTCAAGGACCTGATGACGCGCGCCGATGATGCCTCCATCGTCCAGGCCATCATCTCGCTGGCGCACAGCCTGCGGCTCAAGGTCGTGGCCGAGGGCGTCGAGACGCCCGAGCAGCTCGCATTCCTGCGCTCGATGGGCTGCGATCAGTACCAGGGATTTCACTTCAGCCCGCCCCTTTCCGCGACGGAGCTGAGCGCGCTGATCCGCCGCCGGGAGAGTACCGGCATCCGGGCACAGCCCGAATTTGTAGCGGCTGGCAAAAGGGTGTAGATAGACGAGGGAGATGACCTCGCCCCCGTCCCGGCCGAAACCTCGCGTCCTGTTCGTCGATGACGAACAACGGCTGCTCGAAGGCATCGCGGCGCTGCTGCGCAGGGAATACGACGTCGAGATCGCGACCAGCGGCGATCAGGCCTTGAAGAAGCTCAGTGAGTTGAAAGACGTCGCCGTGGTGGTGTCGGACTTTCGCATGCCGCAGATGGACGGCGCGACGTTCCTGAACGAGGTGATGACGCATGCGCCGACTGCCACGCGCATCCTGCTGACCGGCGAGGCAGGCGTCGAGGGCGCCAAGGACGCCGTCAACAAGGGCCAGATCTTCCGGTTTCTCAGCAAGCCCTGCCCCACGGACCAGCTCAAGCTCGCGCTCGAGGCCGGCGTCGCGCAGCATCGCCTGGTCAACGCCGAACGCATCGTGTTGCAGGAGACCTTGCTCGAATGCATCGCCGCACTCATGGAAGTGCTGGCCGTCACGAACCCCGTGGCTTTCGGGCGCGCGCAACGCATCAAGTCGCTGGCGCACGAGCTGAGCGTACGGCTCGAGTGCGGAGATTTCTGGCAGCTCGAAGCGGCCGCCCTGCTCTCGCAGCTGGGATATTTCGCGGAATCACCTGAGCTGGCGGAGAAAATCTACTACGGGCGGGCATTGAGCGGCGCCGAGCAGGCGCGTGCGGCCGCGGTGCCCGGCAGTGCGCGGCGCCTGCTCGAACACATTCCGCGACTCGAGCCCGTGATCCAGATCCTAGCGGCGCTCGACTGGACCGACGCGCAGCTCGCGCGCGCCGGCGAACGCATGATCGGCCTGGGCGCGCGAATCCTCTGTGTGGCCCTCGAGTACGACGCCATGCGCACGAAAGGGGTGTCAAAGGCGGAGATCCTGCGGAACCTGCAGGCGCGCGAGCTGCGCTTCGGCGCCAGGGTGCTCGAAGCCCTCGCCGCGAATGTCGCCGCGGCGGTCGAACCCGAGGTGGAGATCGAGATACCGCTGCGCGACGCCAAACCCGGCATGCGGCTGCGCGACGAAATCCGCACTTCGGTTGGCGCGCTTCTGGTCCCCGTAGGATTCGCAATCAGCGAGCGCCTGCTGGATCGCATCTCGCAGGTCGCCCCGGAGGTCCTCGAGCAAAAGGTGCGGCTGGTTACCCCAACACGTCCTTAGGCGAGGTGATCAGCACGCACGTGCACCCGGTCGCGCTCCAGACGAACCGATCGGAGCTGCCGGGTTCCGCGCGGTTGTATTCCCCGGCAAACAGCAGTCGATCGTCTATCCACAGCTCGCCATCGAGCAGGTGCAGCTCTTCGACCCCGGCATGCGTGTGCGGCGGGTAGACGACGCCGGGCGCCAGGCGCACCAGCATGCTCACGCGCTCGTGCTCCTCGTCGGTGGCCAGCACCTTGCACCAGATACCCGGTGACACCTGCTTCCAATCCAGTTCGCCGACCGTGGGGCGGGTCGGCATCACGAACTCACGCCCGGTCTCACTCGAGATGCGCTGTTCCACGGCCTTGCGCGTGGCCGCAGCGGGTTTGATGTCGTCGATCGGCCAGTCGATCATCCAGTTCACAACCGGAAAAAATTGCTCGAGCTCGTGCTGGCAGTCCTTGCAGGTCGGCAGATGTGCCTTCAGCTGCGACGCGGCGTTCTTCGGCAACGCGCCCAACGCGTAAATGGCGATGCGATCACCGTGCTCACAACGCTTTTCGGTCGGGGCGGTGCTCATCGCCTGCCGTGGCCGTGCGTCAGGAACGTTCTCAGCCTGCCAAGGCCGGCGCGAATGCGCGACTTGATCATCGAGGTGAGCACCTTCTCGCGCGCAGCCACTTCCACGTACGTCAATCCCGAGAAGAAAGTGTCCTCGATGGCGCGACGCTCGCCGGTGGTGAGCCTCTGCACGGCGGCGCGCATCGTCGCGGCCAGCGTGCCGCGATCCGGACGTGCGCGCGGACGTGCGCGCGCCCGAGCCAGATTCATGATCCACCCGACCACCGAATTGCTGGCAGGATCGTAGGCAGCAGCGCCGCGCCACACTTCGTGAAACACTTCTACCGTGAGTTCTTCCGCGCTCGCGCGATCGCCGGTGATTCTCGCGAGCGAAGTGAACACGATGCCGTGCGTCGACATGTACAAGGTGCCGAATGCGCTGGTATCGCCGGCCGCAATGGCGCGCACCAAGGCCACCCACTCCTTCTCGGAAGTGCGTGAACCGGTTTCGACACTATTGAGAAGCCCCCCGAGGGTCGGGGCCGCTTCCCGCTCTATAACCGCTGCGGCGTCCACTTTTACGCGTATCCCTGTGCGCGAAAGAATGGCACGTTCGCGCGAGAGCTGCCTAGTCCAAATACCAGTCCTAAGGGCGTTCCTGGCCGGCGCCTGGTTCTAAATGCATGCTTCGCGCGCGTCGTCAATCAGACAACTAGCAAGGTTGTGCCGGACGGCGACTGCGCCTGCTATTGACGCAGCGACTGCGCATCCCGGGGCGAACCGCCCCACTGACGAAGCCACGCGCGCCGCAGATGCAGGGGCGAACGGAAGCCCGCGACTTCCGCGGCGCGGCCGATGTTGGTGCCGCGTTCGATCAACTGGCGCGCACGCTCCAGCCGCACGGTCCGCAGGAACTGCAAGGGCGACACGCCGGCGTGACGGACGAACAGCCGCAGCAGGTGACGTTCCGTGACGTGGCCCATGCGTGCCATGCCGGGCATGTCCCATTCGCGATCCGGTTCGGCACTGACGGCTTCCTGCACCCGGTGCACCGCGGAGTGCAGGTGGCGGCGATCGGCGAGAAACGGCGACAACTCCGGATCCCGAAGTGAACGGCGTAGATAGACCACCAGGTCCTCGGCCACTCCCGCGGCCAGCGGCTCGCCGCATTCGGCGGCGATCAGATGCAGTGCCAGATCGATGCCCGCCGTGACTCCGGCGCTGGAGGCGACCGGCCCGTCGATCACGAATACGCGGTTTTCCATCACCTGCGCGCGCGGCGCCAGCGAACGCAGTATCGCCAGCATGTCGTGGTGCGTGGTACAGCGGCGGCCGTCGACCAGGCCCGCTCGCGCGGCGAGCAATGTGCCGGAGCACACCGTCATGAGGCGGTTGCGGGTATCGGGCGTCTCGAGCTGTTCGCGCAGCACGCGTCGCAGCCATTGCGTGATGCCGTGAACCGCGGGCGTCAGCTGCCGCACATGCGCGCTGGGCTGCCCCACGAGCACCACCCAGGTCGGCGCAGTCAACGCTTTCGGCAAGGACTCGAGCCCGACGAGCGGCAGGCCGACCGACGTCGACAGGTTCGCGACCGGACCCGCGAAGCGCATCCGGAAATGCGGCGGCTGTTTACGGTCGGTCAACCGCAGATTCGCGAGCCGAAATGCCTCGGCGGGTCCGCCGATATCGAGCAGCAGCGAATGCGGCGCGATCACGAACAGCACATCGATGGGTGTCTTGCGCGGGTTCATTTTCGGACATGGGCGTCGTGGGCGAAGCATGCAGCGGGTCCCGGACAATTTGCGATGTTCCAAGACCGATGATGTCCGATTTTGATCCAAACGTGTCGGCGCTCGGTGCCCGCCGCAGCCGCGACGCTCTTAGCATGCCGGCGTGCCTGCAAACGCCCGCGCCATGTCATCGATACTCGCGATCTGCTGGGGATTGCTCACGAACCCGCTCGCCATGGCGGCCGATGCCCAGGTACATCCCGGGGATGATTTCGATGCCTACGCCAATGGCGCCTGGCTCGCGGCCACGGCGATTCCCGCGGGCAGCCCGCGCTGGAGCGTGCGCAACGACATCAGCGCGCTGACTCGCCGGCAACTCGCGGAACTGATCGACGCTGCGTCGGGTGCGGCTCCGGGCACCGATGCGCGCAAGGTGGCGGATTTTCGCAGCGCCACTCGCGATATCGCCGCCATTGAATCGCAGGGCCTGGCTTCCTTGAGGCCGCTATTCGAGAGAATCGACGCAGTCTCCGGCAAGGCAGGACTTGCCCGCCTGCTCGGTTCGAGTTTGCGCGCCGACGTCGATCCCCTGAACGCCGGCACCTACGACTCCGCACACTTGTTAGGTGTAGCGGTGACACCTGGCAACCACGGCGAACCCACCAACGTGGTGTTCCTGCTCCAGGGCGGCCTGGGACTCGGGAGTCGCGAGCCCTACCTCGGCAATACGCCTGAAGCGCACGCGCGGCGCACCAGCTACCAGCGCTACATCCGACAGTGTGCTGGAACTCGCCGGATTCGATCGCGCCGCGGAACGCGCGGACGGCGTGATGAAACTCGAGACCGCCATCGCGCAAAGTCACGCCACCCCCGAGATCTCCGCCGACGAACGAAATGCCGACAATCTGTGGACACGCGACGATTTCTCACGCCAGGCGCCGGGCATGGACTGGTCAGGGTTCTTCGACGCCGCCGGGCTGATGAAGCAGCAGACCTTCGTGGCCTGGCAGCCCGGCGCCATCCAGGGCGCCGCCACGCTGGTCGGTTCAGAGCCGCTCGCGGTCTGGCTCGACTATCTGAGATTCCATGCCATCGACCTGCATGGCGCCTTTCTGCCGCGCGCCTTCGCGGACTCGTACTTCGCAATTCATGGCAACGTGCGTCGCGACGCGGACGCGACGCAGGAGGTCATGAGCGGGCCCCTCGGCCGGATGTACGCGGATCGGTACTTCCCGTCCGATCAGAAGGCGCGGCTGACGGCCATGGTCGACGGTGTCGTCACGGCTTTTCGCGGTCGCATCGAGGCCGTGACATGGCTGTCGCCGTCCGCAAAGGCAATGGCGCTGGCCAAGATGAAAACGCTGTACTTCGGCGTTGGCTATCCCGAGAACTGGCCCAACTACTCGACGCTGGTCGTGAGTCCCGTCGATGCAGTGGGCAATCTGCAGCGTCTCGCGGCCTGGAATCTCCAGGCCGCGCTCTCCCGGGTCGGCCAGCCCGCGGACCGGACCGAATGGCGCTTGCCGCCGCAGACGGTGGGCGCCGTGTTGTTGTTCCACCAGAACGCCTACAACTTCCCGGCCGCGCTGCTGCAGCCGACCAAGTACGATCCCGCGGCGTCGGACGCCATGAACTACGGGGCCATCGGAGCGATCATCGGGCATGAAGTGAGCCACTTCGTCGACACGCTCGGCGCGGACTACGACGCCGCGGGTCGCAGGTCGCATTGGTGGTCGGCCGCGGACCTGGCCGGCTACCAGGCAGTCACGGAGCCACTGGTGCGGCAGTTTTCCGAGTACGTTCCTGTTGCCGGCCTGCACATCGACGGCAAGCACACCCTGGTCGAGAACGTCGCCGACCTCGCGGGCCTGGTCGCGGCCTTCGACGCCTACCGTCGAACACTGGGCAGTCGCGTGAACGACCGGGACTTCGTGCGGCAACAGGATCGCGAGTTCTTCATTGGCTTCGCGCGCGCCTGGCGCACCAAGTACAGCGACGCCGGGCTGCGTGCGCAGATGTCCAACGATCACGCCCCGGAGCGCTATCGCATCGCCACCGTGCGCAACCTGGATGCCTGGTATGACGCGTTCGACGTTCGACCAGGACACGCGCTGTATCTCGAGCCCAAAGCGCGAGTGCGAATCTGGTGAAGATCGCGATCTGCCAGTTGCCAGATGGGCTGGCCCCTTACACGCTGGCGTGGCGGCAGTTCGCGCAACACGTCGAGCGTGAACGACCCGACGTGACGCTCCTGAATGAGATGCCGTTCGGGCCATGGGCTGCCCGCCAGGGCAGTTTTGCCGAGAGACTGGCAACGGCTGTTGTGGATGCGCACGAGGCGGCTTTGCCGGCCTTGAGCGAATTGCCCGGCGCAGTGATCAGCTCGCGACCAGTCAGGAACAGGAACAAGCTCGCCAATGAAGCATTTCTGATCGCCGACGGCGAGTACCGCGCCGTTCACCACAAGCAATATTTCCCGCAAGAACCGGGCTTCTTCGAAAGCTCGTGGTTCTTCCCCGGCCGGCCGGGCTTTGACGCCTTCGAATACGGCGGCGTTCGCTTCGGTGTGTTGCTGTGTACGGAGATCATGTTCAATGAGTGGGCACGCCACTATCGCTACCAGGGCGTGCAGATCATCGCGGTGCCGCGCGCCAGCGGAATCTCCATGGGCGTCTGGCATGCCGCCGCGCGCATGGCCGCGTTCGTTTCCGGCTGCTACGTGTTCAGTTCCAACCGCGTCTCGCGCCGTGGCGACTCGGATCCGTGTTTCGGCGGCGGAGGGTTCGCGTATTCACCCGCTGGCGAGCTCCTGCAGGAGACCTCGGAAGAATTGCCCTTCGTTGCGATCGAAATCGATACGGATCTCGTGACGCGTGCGCAGAGCGACTATCCATGCAATGTGCGGGAACTCCGCGAACTTGACACAATCACGCTGACATAACGAGCGAATTTGTCATCTGGCGTTTCCGCGCCTAACTATCGCCCTAATCCGATACCCGGTCGGCGGATCTGCCCCTGCGGTAGCGCTAGCATCGACCCCGATCTGAATCAACGATTGTCACGGTCTGCAGTCGCAGTTCGTGACGACATAAGAAGGGGGTTCCAATGATTGTTAGTCTCAAGAGGGCAATTGCACTCGCGTGCCTCGCCGGTCTCGGTATTTCGGCGGCCCAGGCGCAAACGTGCACGACTTCGAATCAGACCGGTACCAACAACGGCAACTACTTCACGTTCTGGAAGGACAGCCCCGGAACGGTGAATTTCTGCATGTATCCCAATGGCCGTTACACCTCGAACTGGAGCGGCATCAACAACTGGGTGGGCGGCAAAGGTTGGGCGACCGGTTCGTCCCGTGTGGTCAGCTATTCGGGCACGTTCAATTCGCCGGGCAACGGCTACCTGACGCTGTACGGATGGACGCAAAATCCGCTGGTCGAGTACTACATCGTCGACAGCTGGGGTTCCTGGCGCCCGCCGGGTACCGGCGGCACGTTCCTCGGCACGGTCACCAGCGACGGCGGCACGTACGACATCTACCGCACGCAGCGCGTCGACCAGCCGTCCATCGAAGGCAACAAGACGTTCTACCAGTACTGGAGCGTCCGCCAATCGAAGCGTGTGGGCGGCACCATCACCACGGCAAACCACTTTAGTGCGTGGGCGTCGGTCGGCTTGAACCTGGGAACCCACAACTACCAGGTGATGGGCACCGAGGGCTACCAGAGCAGCGGCAGCTCCGACATCACGGTGAGCGAAGGAAGCGGCAGCTCTTCGTCATCGAGCGGTGGTGGCAGCAGTAGCGGCGGTGGGGGCACCAAGAGCTTCACGGTGCGTGCGCGCGGCACGGCGGCCGGCGCCTCCCTCTCCCTGCGGGTCAACAACCAGACCGTGCAGACCTGGACGCTGGGCACCAGCTACCAGAATTACACGGCTTCGACCTCGCTGAGTGGCGGCATCACGGTCCAATACAGCAACGACACCAGCACCCGCGACGTTCAGGTGGACTACATCATCGTGAACGGCCAGACCCGCCAGTCTGAAGCACAGAGCTACAACACCGGCAACTATGCGAACGGTAGTTGCGGCGGCGCTGCCAATAGCGAGTGGCTGCATTGCAACGGACAGATCGGCTACGGCAATACTCCGTAACTGAAGTCGTCGACTCGACCAGAGGGGTGGACTTCGGTCCACCCCTTTTTATTTGAGCATGCCGAACCGCGCGCGCTCGAACTTGTCCGCCAGCTCACGCCAACGGCGCGCAGTGCCGTCGAACATGCTCCTGATGGTCGGATTGGTGTGCCGCTCGGCATCCTTCTCCGCCTGCTCACTCGCGATCCGTGCCGCCTGCGCGGCGTCCTGCAATTCGTCGTCGGTGAGATTGAGGGGTGTCATGGCGCGAAAATTTTGCCGTGCCCTGAAAACCCCGTCCATACAGTCCTGAAGGCGTGTCACTACTGGATAACCGCGATTCGTGCAGAATGGCCCGCATGTGTTACTCCGCCCAGCTCCAGGCCGCCTATGCCCGCTATTTGCGCGAGACCGGCGCCGAGATGGACATGGACCAGTTCGTCGAGATTTTCGGCGCGCGCGTGTCGGATTCCAGCATTCGCATCCCGCGCGCCGTCGAGCGCTGGTTCGATGAGCCCAGGAACGACGCCGAGCTGAGGATCAAGAACGCGATCGACGCATACCGCTCGGACGAGATCACCAAGCTCGAACGCGAGGTGTTCGCGCAGAAGAAACGCCTGGCCGATGCGGAGCGCACGCTGGCGTCGAAGCCCACCAAGGCCGCGACCGAGAGCCAGCGCATCGCCGGCAACAAGATCGAGCTCGCGCTCACGCGACTCGAGCGGCTCAAGGCGACGCAGCCGCATCCGGCCGAAGCGCGGATTTTTCCGCTGCACTTCGCGCCCATCGTCATGCAGGTCGGCGACCGGCGCCTCATGCGCCTCGGCCGTTATCACTGCCGCAAGCCCGGCGAAGTTCCCATGGTGGACAAGCAACTCCCGGGACTCTACAACGCGCGCCGCGACAGCCTGGGCAAGTACTGGAAAGGGTTGTTTGGCGTGTCGCACGCCGTGATGCTGGTCGACTCGTTCTTCGAGAACGTGCAGCTCGACGGCAAGAACCAGGTGCTGCATTTCGTGCCGCGCCCCGCGGGCACCATGCTCATCGCCTGTTTGTGCGCCGAGTGGAAAGGGCCCGCAAGGTGGGCCGCCGCTGCTGTCATTCGCGGCCATCACCGACGAGCCGCCGCCCGAGGTGGCCGCGGCGGGCCACGACCGCATGATCATCAGCCTGAAGCCCGAGCATCTGGATGCGTGGCTGTCGCCAAAAGGCCGGTCGCTGGAGGAGTTGCAGAACATCCTCAGCGACCGGCAGTCACCGTATTACGAGCATGAGGTCATGGCGGCGTAGTCGGGAAGTCCCGCTACGGCGTCACCACCTGGACGGGAGCCTTGACGCTGTAGGCAGTCGAGCCATTGCCCACCTGCCCTTCGAGATTTCTGCCCCAGCAGAATGCGTTGCCATCGGGAGTGATTCCGCAGGTGTGGCTGTAGCCGGCGGAAAGATCCGTGAGCTGCGCGGGCGGCGCGTTCACATCGACCGCCGCGGACTGGAACGACATGGAGTTGATTCCGAGCTCACCCCAGTTGTTGGTGCCCATGCACCTGGCCTGCTGGCCCGTGAGTCCGCAGACATGCGTGAATCCCGGCGTGATCAGGTCGGGTGCGCCGAACGTCGACACGTTGAGCCAGCCACTTTCCCCCCAGCACCGCACGCCGTTGCTGCCGGCGAGCGTGACGCAGGTGTTGGCCGCCGATGCGCCAGCGTCCAGGATGGACACCAGGCCACCGAACTGCTGGAAAAAGAATTTCGCGGTTCCGGTTGCCGAGAACGGCGTTGAACTCGGGCCACTGGTCTGATTCTGGTCGTCACGTCCCCAGCACACGACATCGGTACCACCGCTGCCGATGGCGCAGCTGTGTTCGCCGCCGGCGACGATCTTCTTGAACTTGAACGGCGCCAGCACGCGCACCGGTGCCCAGTCCGGCACGTCCCAGGTACCACCCTGCGCACCGTTGGCGACTCCGGCCTCACCATGACCATTGGCGCCCCAGCACCAGATCTCGCTGCGCGACTGCGATATCGCACAACCATGGCCGAAGCCAGCAGCTACCGAAGAAAACTTGACCGGGCTGCCCGCGAGCACGGCGGAAACCTTGTGATGATCCGGCAGGCCGCGGCCCCACCACCAGACATCGCCGTTGACGTCGACGGCCGCCGTCAACGTCTGGCCCGAAGAAATCTGCGTGAAGCGGCAAGGCGCACCCGCCGGACAAACTACCGGCACCGGCCGCGAGCTGCACTTGGGGCCCGTCGCGGAATTGCTGATGCAGGAGGTCGTGGTCGGCGCACCCAGCTGGCCATCCATGTTCAAACCCCAGCAGAAAGCGGCACCGTTCTGCGTCAGGGCGCAGGTGTGATTGGCGCCCGCACTGACCTTCACGAACGGGTCGCTGCAAACCTTGATCGGCTTGCATTGGGTATTGAGGCGACAGGCCGTCACCACCGGCGTCAGCGAACAGAGCTCGGCGAACTGGATTCCCTTGTCAGGCACCAGGTCGATGTCGAAGGGCTCGAATTTGCGATGCAGGTTGAGGTACCTGCCATCCGATAGCTGCCAGGTGATTTCCTCCGGATCGATCTTCGCCAGGTTGCCCTGCGCATCGAAGACATCGGCGTGCACCACCATTTCATTCGGCGATTCGGGCGAGCGCCTGACCTCGAGCGCGATGCGCTCGCGATTCAGCGACACCACCAGCCCCTCGCCTTTTTCACCGTGCAGCGCGATATCCAGCGGCTTGTCGAGCACGGCGACCGGCGGAATCGGCCCCTTGCCGGCGTAAACCTCTTTGCCCTCCTGATCGAAGGCAGTCATCGCATATTCCGCGGGGTATTCCTTGGGCAGGAATATTCCGCCGAAAATGCTGTCCTTGCCTTCGAGCACGTATCGGCGCGGTTCCTTCCATTCCTTGGAGGTCAGCAGCACTTCGAGCCGCGCCAATCCCGGCGCGCTGGTCTCGATGACCATGTTGGCTTCCGGTGGGCCCGCATTGGCGCGCCATGCCATCGCCTGAAAAGCCATGGCCACGCAGGCCACCGCCAGGCCCCTCAACCAGGAATGTTTGTTCGTTTTCATTGTTCCGTCCTCCTGCTTCATAGAGCGGGAAAGCGCGCTCACGCGGATCACTCCGACAGACACTTTCCCGAACGACGCTACGGATGCGGGGCACAAGCTGGCAATCTCGCGCAATGGTGGATTCGGCCTCCCACGTCCTGTGCATCAACGGCGGCTCGTCCAGCATCAAGTTCGCGGTGTTCGACGTTCGGCAGTCCGTGCGGCGGCTGTCATCCGGCCAGATCGAGCGCGTCGGCGCAAAGGGCACCGGCAGCTTCGCGGCGGCGGTCGATGCGCTTCTAAAACGCATCGCGGAGCAGATCGACTTCGGCGCACTCGCCGCCGTGGCGCATCGCGTGGTGCATGGCGGTCCCACGCTCGACGCACATCGGCGCATCGATGCAGGCGTGCTTGACGAACTGCGCCGGTTGCAGCCCTTCGACCCGCAACACCTGCCGGGCGAAATCGCGCTGATCGAGGCGCTCTCGGCACGCATCCCGCAAGTCCCGCAGTTCGCGTGCTTCGATACGGTGTTTCATCGCGACCTGCCCCGCGTCGCGCGACAGCTTGCCATTCCGCGTCGCTACGAGGCGCGCGGGATCCGCCGCTACGGATTCCACGGGCTCTCGTATGCCTGGCTGATGGAAGAGTTGGCCCGCGTTGCGGGTTCCGCTGCGGCGCAAGGCCGCATCGTGCTCGCCCATCTCGGCAACGGCGCGAGCCTCGCGGCCGTGAGGCATGGCACAGCGATGGATACCACCATGGCATTCACGCCGGCCGCGGGCATCGCGATGAGCACGCGCTCGGGCGACCTCGACCCAGGGCTCATGGGCTATCTCGCCGATGCCGAGAGCATGAGCGCCGCAGAGTTCGCCCACCTGGTCAATTTCGAATCCGGCCTGCTCGGCATCTCGGAAACCAGCGGCGACGTGCGCGACCTGTTGCAGCGCGAAGCCACCGACGTGCGCGCCGCGGAAGCGCTGGCGGTGTTCTGCTACGGCGTGCGGAAGTGCATCGGTGCATTCGCGGCCGCCCTGACCGGGATCGATACGCTGGTGTTCTCCGGCGGCATTGGCGAGCACCAGCCGCCATTGCGCGCGCGCATGTGCACCGGCCTGGAGTTTCTGGGCATTGAGCTCGATGCGGCGGCCAACGGGCGCAACGCCGACGTGATTTCCGCGCCCGGCGCACGCGTGACCGTGCGAGTCATGCGCACCGACGAGGAGTCGATGATGGCCCGTGTCGTCGCCCGCCTGCTGAAACTCTCCACGGACGAGGAGGTCCGCGCATGAATGCACGCAAGAAAGCTGCCACAGGAACCCGGTTGTCCGCGCCGCTGCGCGCACTGGACGCCTGGTGGCGCGCGGCTAACTATCTCAGCGTGGGTCAGATCTACCTGCTCGCGAACCCGCTGCTGCGCCGTGCACTGAAACGTGAGCACATCAAGCCGCGGCTGCTGGGGCATTGGGGCACCACGCCGGGACTCAATTTCATCTATGCGCACCTGAATCGCCTGATCAACGCTCATGACCTGGACGTGATTTATCTCGCGGGCCCCGGTCATGGCGGCCCGGCGCTGGTGGCGAACGCCTGGCTCGAGGGCAGCTACACCGACTACTACCACGAGATCACGCAGGATGAAGCAGGCATGCAGAAGCTGTTCAAGCAATTCAGCTTCCCTGGTGGAATTCCGAGTCACGCGGCACCGGAGACGCCGGGTTCGATTCATGAAGGCGGCGAGCTGGGATACGTGCTTTCGCATGCCTACGGCGCAGCCTTCGACAATCCGGATCTCATCGTAGCGGCCGTGGTCGGCGATGGCGAGGCCGAAACCGGGCCACTGTCCGCCGGCTGGCACGGCAACAAATTCCTGAATCCCGCGCGGGATGGCGCGGTGCTGCCCATCCTGCATCTCAATGGCTACAAGATCGCGAATCCCTGCTACCTCGCACGCATTCCGCGTGAAGAGCTGACGAAGTACCTGGAGGGCTGCGGCTATCGTCCGTGGTTCGTCGAGGGCCATGAGCCAGCGAAGATGCATCGTGGCCATGGCGGCCACGATGGACGAGATTCTCGCCGAGATACGGCGCATCCAGCGAACCGCGCGAACGCGCGGATTCAAGGAACGCCCGGCCTGGCCCATGCTGGTCCTGCGCTCGCCCAAGGGCTGGACCTGCCCCGCCTTCATCGACGGCAAGAAGTGCGAAGACTATTGGCGCGCGCACCAGGTCCCGATGAGCGAAATGACGCGTCCCGCCCACATCCGCATCCTTGAGAACTGGATGAAGAGCTACCGTCCGCGGGAGTTGTTCGACGAACGCGGTTCGCTCGTGCCGGAGATCGCGGCGCTCGCGCCGCGCGGACCGCGACGCATGAGCGACAATCCGCACGCCAACGGTGGGCTGCTGTTACGCGACCTGGTGCTTCCCGACTACCGCGGACATGCGGTATCTGTGCCCAAGCCGGGCGCGACGATGGCCGAGGCGACGCGCGTCATGGGCGCCTTCCTGCGTGACGTGATGCGCGCCAACCTCACCTCGCGCAACTTCCGGCTCTTCAGTCCCGACGAAAACAACTCGAATCGCTGGCAGGATGTGCTGGAAGCCACCAATCGCGGTTACACGGCCCGCATCCTGCCCACCGACGATCACCTGTCCCCGGATGGGCGCGTGCTGGAGGTATTGTCCGAACACCAGTGCCAGGGCTGGCTGGAGGGCTATCTACTGACCGGCCGGCACGGTTTCTTCAGCTGCTACGAAGCCTTCATCCACATCGTGGATTCCATGTTCAACCAGCACGCCAAGTGGCTCAAGGTCTGCAATCGCATCCCGTGGCGCCGCCCCATCGCCTCGTTGAACTACCTGCTCAGCTCGCATGTGTGGCGGCAGGATCACAATGGCTTCAGTCATCAGGATCCGGGATTCATCGACCACGTGGTGAACAAGAAAGCGGAGATCATCCGCGTGTACCTGCCGCCGGATGCGAACTGCCTGCTGAGCGTCACGGATCACTGCCTGCGCAGCCGCAATTACGTCAACGTGGTCATCGCGGGCAAACAACCTGCGCCCAACTGGCTCAGCATGGCGCAGGCACAAAAACACTGCGCCGCCGGCATCGGCATCTGGGAATGGGCCAGCAACGATCGGGATAGCGAGCCCGATGTGGTGCTCGGCTGCTGCGGCGACGTACCCACCCTGGAGACACTGGCCGCGGTCGACCTGCTGCGACAGTTCCTGCCGCGGCTCAAGGTGCGCGTGGTCAATGTCGTCGATCTGATGAAACTGCAGGATTCACGCGAGCATCCGCATGGCCTCACGCATCCCGACTTCGATGCCCTGTTCACGCCGGACAGGCCGGTGATCTTCGCGTTCCACGGCTACCCAACGCTCATCCACCGTCTCACCTACCGACGCACAACCATCGCAACATTTCACGTGCGCGGCTACAAGGAAGAAGGCACGACCACGACACCCTTCGACATGTGCGTGCTCAACGATATCGACCGCTTCCATCTCGTGCTGGATGTCCTGGAACGCGTGCCGGGCATCGGCGGTCGTGCGGGATACATCAAGCAGGCGCTGCGCGAAAAGCTGCTCGAACATAGCGCATACATCCGCGAGCATGGCGACGACCTGCCGGAAATCCGCGAATGGCGCTGGCCGGCGGCGCGCGGCTCGACGCGCGGCCAACGCCAAAAGGACACGGGCGCCGACAATCAATGAGTGCGCAACGGTCAACGACCAACGTGCCGTCGCAATGCCAGCAGACCCGCCACGGCGAGCAGCAGCACGATGGCGATGCCGACGAAGAATCCGGCCGCGCCGCCGCGGCCAGCAATGCTCCGCCCGCGAAGGAACTCAGGATGCCGCCGATACGTCCGATGCCGGATGCGAATCCGACACCGGACGTGCGGCATTCGGTGGGAAACACGTGTGCCGACACGATGTACAGGCCGGTCTGCAACGCGTGAATTCCGAAACCAGCGGCGGCGATGGCCGCGAAGTAGTAAACATGTGGCAGCGCGTCCCCGTTGAATGCGGCCACGCAGGTCAGCCCGACCAGGGCGAATATCGCAATACTCGCCACCAGCACCAGCGGCAGGCGCGAGCCGATGCGCGAGATCAGCCAGGCATTGAGCAGGCTTCCCGCGATGCCGGCGAGGTTGAATACCAGGCGCTGCGCACCGCCTGGTCGAGCGCGAATCCCACCGAGGTCAGCACCAGCGGCACCCAGCTGAAGAACGCATACGCGGCGAACAGTTGGCGAAGAACGCCAAGCGCCAGCACCAGGTATCGCGCGCCAGGCCCGGCTGAACGCGGCGCGAAACGCACTGCGCTTGTCTGCCGTGCGCGCGAGCCCCGCGCGCGCCGCGAGGAAGCGCGGAGATTCGGGCAGCAGCAACAACAGCGCTGCGGCCGCGATCAGCGGCAACACACCGCCGACGATGAAGATCGCGCGCCAGCCGAACACCGGCACGAGTTCGGCCGCGAATGCCGAACCCAGGATGCCGCCGACGGGCACGCCGAGCAGGGAGCATCACGATGAGCTGGCTGCGCCGGCGCGCGGGCGTGAATTCCGCCATCAGCGCGACCGCGCTGGGCAACGCAGCGCCGAGGCCGAGGCCGGTGAGAAACCTCCACGCCGCGAGCGACTCGACGCCCGTGGCGGTGACGCCCAGCAGGGTCGTGGCGCCAAACAACACGGCGCTGGCCAGCAATGCGGGACGGCGTCCGAAGCGTCGCCGATCCGTCCGATGGCGACCGCGCCGAGGCACATCCCGAGCACCGAGGCCGCGAGCGCCGGGCCGAGCGCGCTGCGCTCGATGCCGAACTCGGCGATCAGCGCCGGTGCCGCGAAGCCGATGATCTGAACGTCGAAGCCGTCGAGGACCATGACGCTGAAACGTGCGATGAAACGCACACCAGCAACGATTGGCCGCGCAAGCGGCCGGCATCCAGCACTGATCGCATCGACGACATCCGTTCGCCCTCGTCGAGCGCGGCCGCTCGCGCCGCGGTGAGGCACTGACTCAGCTCATCGGCGGTCTGCCACGCGATCCGCCAGCAGCAGTACCAGTGCGCAATTCGAGCCGACGCTCTGCCTGTCGCTGAGTCCGTGATGCGCGTTCATCAGTTCTTCATACCATCCATCAGCGTCGATCATCGGCATGACAGCCACCGCAAGGCGTCCTCGAGCGCGCCGCGTCGCCGATCTCGAGGCTCCGGCGACAGTATGAGATCCGGGCGGAGGATGATCGCGGCCGACATTGCCGCCCGCGTCCGCGAGCGCGGCGCAACGTCGACGCCCAGCTTCTGCGCGGCAAGATGCGCACGGGATAGCGCGCTCGAGCGCGCGATGCCGATCAGATGGATCACGCACGAGGGCCACGAGTTTCGCCCGCGCCCACTTCTGCAGCTGCGCGAGGTTCCCTGGCGAGCCGTCCGGCAGGGTCAGGGCAGATGTTGGGGATGGACCGTCCACAGCCGCGTCCCGACATTGAATCGCGAGTCGCGTGTAGGTGTTCGGCACCGACATCCGGCCGGTGTTCACCAGTGACCGCGCGAACGGCTGCCGGCGCGCCAGCGCCACCGTGGCATCGCGATAAACGTTCTCGGCGGGCTCGCGGGCCGCAGGAAACGGCCGGTTCGTCGGCGACGCGGATGTTTTCGAGAGCCGCCGGCCGCCGCTCCTCATCATACGTGTCGAGTAGTGCGGCATCCGCCTTGCCCGCCATCACCATGGCCAGTTTCCAGGCGAGATTGTCCGCATCCTGGATGCCGCTGTTGCCCCCGCGCCCGCCGAACGGGCTCATGACGTGCGCGGCATCGCCGGCGAACAGCACGCGCCGCAGCGGAAAGTCGCGAGGCACTCGCTGCGATAGGTCCACGCGCCCACCCAGACGATGCGGCAGGAGACCTCGCGGCCGAACTGCCGTCGCAGCCGCTCGCGAATCGCCGCGCTCGCTGGCGGCCTCGGCCGGGTTCGCCGGGGTCGAGCTGATAGTCGAGGCGCCAGACGCCGTCCGCGAGCGCGTGTTGCCACACCGCGCGGCCCTCGTTGAAGGTCGCCGAAACCCATGTCTGGCGCTCGGTGCGGCATCGGCTTCGTCGAAGATGACGTCGGCGATGCACCAGCGGTCGTCGGTGTGGGTGCCGCGCCGGCGGACACCGAGCGCTTCGCGAGCGCACCGCGTGCGCCGCTGCAATCGATCACCCAATCCGCGTGCAGTGAGTACACGCCGGCCGGAGTCTCTACTCGACAGCTTCGCGCCATGCGCGTCCGGCTCGCAGCCGACGACCGCTGTTGCGCCAGCGCAGGTCCATGCCGCCGAGTTCCGTGGCACGCTCGATGAGGAATGCCTCCACGTAGAACTGCTGCAGGTTGATGAACGGCGGCTGGCGCGAAGTCGTCTGCGATGGCCGCGCGAGATCGAACTCGCAGATCAGCCGATCGCCATCGAAAGTCCGGCCAATAGTCCAGCTCACGCCCTTGCCCAGCATCCGCCGGTAGATGCCGAGCCGATCGAAGATCTCCAGGCTCTTCTGGCGTAACACACGCCGCGCGAGGACAGCGCCGCGCGCGCCCACGGTGTCGTCCTCGTCGAGCAGCACCACGGCTACACCGAGCTGCGCAAGCGCGCAGGCCGCCGTCAGGCCCGTGAGCCCGGCGCCGACGATCACGACCGGATATCGCCTCGCGCGCCCGTCAGCTCGGGCGGCATGCTGGAACGGATATTCAGGCAACGATAGCGGCCGTCGAGAATGAAATCGGTCACTCTGCATGGCCGGGCAGGCTCGCATGCCGCACGCACATCCGCTGTCCCCACGCGGTGGGGACAGTGACGCCAGCCATCAATGCCGCTTGCGCGCGTGCGCACTTCCTTGAGGTTCTGGACGCCGAGCCGGCGATACGCGCGTTCGCGATAAGTCATCGCGCTGGAATGCGCGACGCCCAGGCAGTCCGCGATCTCGCGCAGGCTCTTCACCCGCGAGCATGCGCGCCGCCACTTCGAGCTCGCGACTAGTCAGATCGTGGCGAATCACCTTGAGGCGCAGTCGCCAGGCGTCGGCGTTCGAGGCGGTATTCACGAGCAGCTCCACGTGCCGGCGAACGATCGTGGCCAGCGGCAATGCGACGGACTTGAGCGCGCGATCTCCGTCGCCGAGTATATCCCGACGCGCTTGACACGATAGAAGTTGAGCGCGACCAGCGCCAGTCCTTGCGTGCCGGTCAGCAGCGAGATGCGGTGCACGATTCCGGTGCTTCATAGCAATTGCGCGATAGCGCGATGTCTGATGTCCGCGGCCTTCTGATCGACGCACCAGCACCTTGCCGCTGCAACTTCGCGGCGTCGCGCACCAGACGCAGGTTCGGATCGTGGTGGAAGTACCCGTCGATGTAACGGATCGGCCGCCGTCGCATGCTCGGTGTCGCTCGCGAGGTCTCGTTCGTGAACACCTGCGCCGCCGTGCGCGCAACAGTCGTACGACGGCGCAATGGTCCACGGCATGACCTAGGCGATCGACGCCTCGAGCATCGTGGTGGCGAAGCGCAGCTCGCAGATCGCGGCGATCGGTTCCGCCAGCCAGTCGTGACCCTCCTTCACGAAGCATCAACTCTTGAGGTCGATCAGCGACAGGAATTCGCGTCGCAGCGCTCCATTCTCCAGGAACACGCCGCGCATCACGCTGTTGGTCATTTTCGAGGCATTGTCCTTCACGCCGCGCCAGTGCATGCAGAAGTGATCGGCCTCCATCACGACCGCGAGCCCATCCGGCTTCACCATTCCGACCAGCTGATCCGCGAGCAGGATGATGGCCTCTTCCTGGATCTGCGGGCGGGACATGATCCAGTCGGCGATGCGCGAATACTTTGACAGTCCGATCAGGGCGGAATCCTTGTTAGGCATCACGCCGATCCACAGCCGTCCCATGATGGGGCAGAAATGATGGCTGCAGGCCGAGCGCACGGTAACGGGCCCCATGATCATGAGCTCGTTCAGGTGTTCGGCGTTCGGGAATTCGGTGACCTTGGGCAAAGGCAGGTAGCGGCCTTTGAACACCTCGGTCACGTACATCTTGGCGACCCGGCGCGCGGTATCCATGGTGTTGTGGTCGTGCTCGGTGTCGATGACCAGGCTGTCGAGCACGCCGTCCATCTTTTCGCAGACTTCCTTCACCAATTCGTCCATCTCGCCGGGCTCGATGAACGCCGAGATGTTGTCGTTGGCGTGAAATCGTTGCTGCTTTGCTTTCAGCCGCGCGCGGATGCGCTGCGATGCCGTCTGGGAACCTGCCATACCGCTGACTCCTTGCCTCAAGGGGGCCGACACATTCTGCGGCTAATTACCGCACCCTGCACTCCCGGAACACCCATAAGATAGTTGGCGAGATGCGCGGCCTGCTCAGGCGCCGAAGAAGCGCAGCGCCGACACCGCCGTCCAGGCAATCACGACGGCGCCGATGCCGAAGCGAAACAGGTTCTGCACGACGCGGGCCAGGAACTCTCTGAACGTGGACACCTGTGCGCCGGCGTTCGCCACCACGGCGCCGTGCACGAACCTGTGAACCAGCACACCGGTGGCCATCAGCACCGTGGCCACGACCAGCATCGTGCTGGACTGCGACGAGATGCCGGCGGACACGGCGCAGACGACGATGACAAGAGCGATCAAAGTAGCAAGGCGGTTCATATCGGGCTCCCTGGGTTGTTTGAATCAGTGAGCCCAGTATTACGAACCGCCCCGCCGAACTTAAGTGTCAGCTGTCAGCCTTCAAAATGACTGTTGTCATAGCGTCTTGAGGTACTCCACGAGGTCCTTGCGCTGCGTCGAGCTCAACTCGAGTTTGCGCACCTTGTTGTAGTGATCCACCACGTCGTCGAGCTCCTTGGCGCTGCCGTCATGGAAATACGGCGGGTGCTGCCAGAGTCCGCGCAACGGTGTCGTGCGATAACCCTTGTTCTTGGTGCGCATGGCATAGGCCCCATCCATGCCCGTCTCGCCGGGCTGATGCACCTTGCCGCTGTCGTTGTCGGTGCCATTGCCGCCGACGTGACAGCTCGCGCAGTTCTTGTCGAACACCGACTTGCCACGGCCTGCCGCCTCGCCATCGAGGTCCGCGGCTGGCGCCTTGGGAGCGACCAGGCTGTGCTGGTAGGCGCGCAGCGCGGGTAACTTCGCAGTCACCATGTCCGGCGAATGCTTGACGTCGATCTTCAGCATGTCGTCCTTGAAGTTGCCCTGCCCGCCCATTTGCGTCACGGCCACGTACGCATTCCAGTAGGAAATCGGTCCTTCGGCCGTGTACGTCTCGTTCTTCACGTTCGCGAGTCCATACGCGGGCGGCAGCACCAGCGGAGTGTTCTTGCCGTCCTGGTTGTAGCGCGGGTCGTACTTGCCCGGCCCCCAGGAGGTGTAGACCTTCTTCTGGTCGGCGGTGAGCGCGGGCGAGAGGGAAATGATCTTGCCCACGTCCAGGTCCCGGTTGGGCCAGCCGTCCATGCGCTTGCCGATGCCCTTCATCACGGAGTCGTCCACGGTGGAATGACAGAGCGCGCAGGTGACACCCAGCCGCGTGATCTGATTGTTGGCATCGACCTGGGCCTTGAGCCCTACCACGGCATTCATCTTCAACAAGGCGACCGTGGTCTTGGGATCCTTGAGATCCACCTTCTCGAGGATTCCCGGCGGCAGGACCTCGGAGTCCACTTTGAGGCCCACCTTGAGCGCGGTGGTCGGATCGACCTTCTCCTGCACCACCTTGTGCAGGCCGAGCTTGTCGGTCCACAGCTGCTCGTCGCCGAAGGTATCGAAGCGGAAGATCTTCTGGCCTTCGCTGACGTCGGCGTCGGCGGCGGCCGCCGTTCCCGCTGCCATCAGGGCGGCCAAATAGAACCAGTACAATCCTGTCTTCTTCACAAGACCCCCTAACATGTATGTGTCGCCCAGTGCGACTCAGGCAAGTTAGTCCCGGAGGTCCGTGCTGCTCTGTAGGGCTGCGTTACTCCCGGAGCAGGCCGCTGCCGCGCGCGACAATGTTCCCGTCGCTAGTTAGCGACCCGGGGCAGTCCCAATGCGGAAAGTACTCAGTACGTTCCCGGTTCCCTGCCGGAGCGGCACCCACCCTGGCGTAGGTGCCGCACGACATTGGGAACACGATCAGGCTCCCGCGATGGCAGCGAACCAGACCGTGGACATGGGAACGCACACCAGCAGGAACGTGGTGGCCGCGGCTACGACGGCGGCGACCACGCCGACCGGTGAAATGAATCCAGATGAGCGCGACATACAGACCTCCGTGAATATTTGGTTCTCTTCCCCGAGGCGCGCCGCAGCGCGCTTCAGAGGGACGCAGAATCCGGGTTTTCACGGCGGTGTTTAAGTGGAAATTGTCATGTGACAGCTGTCACTCTAACTAGCTGACAGACACCGCTCAATTGCAGTTCACCCACGGCGTCGGGCTGCTGCCCCCGTTCGGGATCTTCCATCGATAGCTGGCGCCGGAGATCACCGGCGTGACGGCAAAGGTGTGTCCATAGTCACCGACATCGGTGAGGTACCACCGGGGTGAACTGCGAGCTGCAACGCGACCTCATGTCTGAGCGGAACTGACTGTCGCAGGAGCCATAGTCGGCGCCAAGTGTCGAATAGCACTTGTCGTGGTTGTTGCAGGCCGGTGTAAACGTGCTCTTGAAGATGCCGACGGTGGGGAAGACGTAGCTGAAGTCGGGCAGTCAGTCCGATGGATTCGTCGTGCAGCCGTCACCGATGCCCTGGGTCTGCGCCGGATCCGCATTGCTCACCGGGCAGATATTCGCGAGCAACGGGACCGGAACGACAAAAGCGAGCAATAACGCAAGTTTGCGCAACACGTGAATCTCTCCCTGGATTGTTTTCCGGCTGTCGCCTCCGGCTTCTGCTTCCAGGAAGTGCCTTGTGACAGCTTGTCAAAATTGACGGCCACCGCGGCTCTCCACCGCGGCGGCCGTTTCCAGGAGACCCGCCCAGAGGGAGCTAGAGCGAGCGCAGGAAATTCAAGGCGATGTCCATGCCGTGCTGCATCCGCAAACAAAACGACGCCCGACCCCGTCACGTTGCTTTCGTGGCGGGCATGTCTCCTTTTGAGCATTTTTGAGCGCCGTCTATCGAGACCGGCGCCAAGCCTCCGCCTCGACGTTCCCGCGGAACATGGATCGTTGTATCCAGCTGGGGATCTAGGTAGTTGTCGCGTTGCGGCGTCTATTCGTTCTATCCGCAGTATGGACTATCTCTATTGACAGAAGACTCGGTCTACGGGATTGTCTCGGCGCACCACGCAAGGACTGCGCGGCCTAAGGGCCAGGGAGACGCGCCATGATGATCCGGGTGTTGGTAGCGACTGCGGTTCGTCCGTATCGGGACGGTCTGCAGCGCGTTCTACAAGGCGCAGAAGGAATTGCGCTCGCCGGTATTGCTTCTACAGCTGAACAGACGGTCGAGCAGGCCTGCAAACTGCTCCCGTCGGTCATTCTTCTGGACGTGGAAATGGCCAGGAATCTCGCGCTGCAGAGGCAGTTTGCCGGCACGCCGCGCTTCTGCGGCATGGTGATTCTCGGCAGACCCGAGATGTATTCCGAAGTGGTGGCCTGTCTACCCGCGGAAGTGCTCGCCTTCGTGGCGCGCGAGGCCACGGTGGCGGACTTGCTCGCTGCGATCCGTGCCGCCGGGCGCCGCGATCACGGCGGATTGCGCGTGGCACCGCCGGCACCGGCCGCACTGCCCAGCCTCGCACCGCGCCAGCAGCCCGCGGCCATCGCGCATCTCACCGAACGCGAGATGGAGATCCTCAGGCTCATGCAGCAGGGCCTGCCTAACAAAACCATCTCGCGCCAACTGGGCATCGAGCTGTCCACGGTGAAGAACCACGTGCACAGCATTCTCGCCAAGCTCGGCGCGCACAATCGCGGCGAGGCCATCTCGCTGCTGTATCGCTACGAAAAATCCCGGGAACCCAGGCCGGAAATCCTCGCGCTGGAGCAACCGGCGGTGGCCTGAGATAGGATCGGCCGTCTTTCCCCGACGGACCGACATGCGAAACAACTCACTCGCCCTGCTCTGCCTGGGCTTCTCCCTCTGCGCGCACGCCGCCGATCCGCCCGCGCGTCCCACTCCGCCGACGCGTGCGCCGGATGGCGCAGGCGCGCCGCCCTTCACGCGCGTGCCTGCCGGCAACCCGCCGGCCGACGCCAACGGCGATTTCATCATCGGCCCGGACTATCTACCCGCACCGGAGCTCACGGTGGCCGAGGGCGTACCCCGGGGCAGCGTGCAGCAGTTCACGCTGCAATCGACCGGCAGCAGGTTCTACCCCGGCATCGCCCGCGAGGTGTTCGGCACGGTCGATCCGGACAATCCGAAGACGTTGATCGTCGACACGCATCCCAAGCCCTGGGAACGCGCCATCACGGTGTACATCCCGGCGCAGTACGAGCGCGGCAGCAAGGCGCCTCTCCTCGTCACCCACGATGGGCCGAAGATGGGCGAGCCGGACATGACGCTGCCGCATGTGCTCGACAATCTCATCGCGCAGAAGCGCATTCCCGCGCTGGTCGCGGTGATGATCCAGAACGGCGGAGGCGATGCGCAGGGCTCCCAGCGCGGCCTGGAATACGACACCCTGTCGGGCAAGTTCGCGGAGTTCATCGAAGCGGAGGTGTTGCCGCAGGTGGCGAAGCGCTACCAGGTGAAGCTCACCCGGGATCCCGACGGGCGCGCGGCCATGGGCTGCAGCTCGGGCGCGGCGGCGGCCCTCTCGATGGCCTGGTTCCATCCCGAGTGGTACCACCGCGTGGTCAGCTATTCCGGGACTTATGTAAACCAGCAGTGGCCCTTCAATCCGGCGACGCCGGGCGGCGCCTGGGAGTACCACGCGTCAATCCTGCCGAATTCCCCGCCAAAACCCATCCGCATCTGGATGCACGTGGGCGACCGCGATCTCTTCAATCCCAACGTCATGCGCGACGACATGCACGACTGGGTGGCCGCCAATCACCGCATGGCCGCGGTGCTCAAGGCCCGGGGCTACTCATATCAATACGTGTTCGCGCTCGATTCCGGGCACTGCGACCGCAAAGTGCGCGAGCAGACGCTGCCCTCGGCACTCGAATGGGTGTGGCGCGGATACGGCAAACGCTGACCGTAGGTCGATGGGAACTTCGGCTCGTCGTTGACTCAATTCGCTTTGGCGTGATGTAGACTCGGCCCATCTCGAACAGGCGACTGACATCGCCCTCGAAGAAGATCTATCCGGGTTGGAGTCAATGCATCTACCGGTCTGTCAAAAAACCAGGGGACCAATAAGAACAACCGGTTCGCGGTGATTTCCCGCGGAGGATCAACGGAACGATCCATAACCAACAGAAACTCAGGGGAAAATTATGACGATGAAGCCTCGGCTGCTTCCCGTGATGGGAGCAGCTCTCTTATCGATTAGCGCGGCTGGCGCCGTCGGTGCCAAGGAACCGGCAGCACAGCTACCCGATCAAGTCCTCACTGACCAATCCGCTGCCGTGGAAACTGCTCCCGCAGCCCGAAGCGCCGCCGCAAGAACCGCAAGCGCAGCGCCGAGCGCCGAAGACCTGAAGGCGCAGTTGATCAACATGACCAGCGAATCCGCCGAGGGCCTCGTCGCCGTGAAGACGGCGGGCGGCGGCCAGCGCATGGACCTCGAGGAACGGTTCATGAGCGTCATGGTCGCGGTGCCCACCGAAGACGGTCATGTCGAGACCTCGTGCGTGACCGGAGACCATGCCCTGCATACGGTCGATGCCGCGCAGAAGATGAGTGCCGGCGAGTTGCCGAAGAAACCCGCGCAGTCGGCTCCCGCCAAGCTGGAGGAGAAATAACATGCGTACCTCCTTCAAGACGGCATTGGCTCTCGCTGCCCTGACGCTCAGCGCCGCCACAGCGCCGGCATTCGCGCAGGGAAAGATCATCGTTGTCAACGGCAACCTGCCCGGCGTCGGGTTCAATGACGTTACGCCAGCGGCACCGATCGGTGGCAACACCGGCGTCACCCGGGGCGAGCAGCGCATGAACGTGTTCCTGCACGCAGCGGATCTCTGGACCGCGGTGCTGAACCCCAAGGTCGACATTTATGTCTGGGCGCGTTTCGTCCCGCTGGGCGCGAACGTGCTGGGCTCGGCCGGCCCGATCACGGTGGAGAGTGAGTTCGTGGGCGCGGAATACCCGGACCTCTGGTATCACCAGGCGCTCGCGAATCACCTGAAGGGCGTGGACAACGAGCCGCACGATGCGACTTTCCTGCCGAATGCGGCGGACACTGCGAATCCGACTGATGAGATCAGCGCGCGTTTCGCGACGGGATTCCCCTTCTACTTCGGCCTGGACAACAACGAAGAGGCGAGCCCCGATCCTGCCGACATCGATCTGCTGGCCGTGGTGCTGCACGAGATGGGCCATGGTCTCGGCTTCAGCAATCTGGTGAATGAAGGCAACGGCACGCAGCTGGCCGGAATCGGCGACGTGTACTCGCAATACACGCTCGACGACACCACCGGGAAGATCTGGAACAACATGACGGATGCGGAGCGCGCCGCCTCGGCACTCAACATCCGCAAGGTGTCGTGGAACGGCCTGAACGTGAAGCAGGACACGCCCGACGTGTTGCTGCCCGGTGAGCCGACCCTGCTCGGCAACAGCCCGGGATTCAGCGGCGCTTTCCTGTTCGGACCTGCCGGCTTCGGTCCGCAGCTCGATGCCACGGGCGTGACCGGTGACGTGGTGCTGGCCGACGACGGGGTCGCTCCCGGATCCGATGCCTGCACGCCGCTGACCAACGCGGTCGCCGGCAAGATCGTGCTGCTGGATCGCGGTGTCTGCGCGTTCACCGTCAAGGTGAAGAACGCGCAGGACGCCGGCGCCATCGCGGTGATTGCCGCCGACAACGTGGCGGGTTCGCCGCCGCCGGGACTCGGCGGTGCGGATCCCACCATCACGATTCCGTCGGGACGCATCACGCTGGCCGACGGCAATGCGCTGAAGGCCGCGCTGGGTGGTGGCACGGTCAACGTGACGATGAAGGTCGACACCTCGATCCTCGCCGGCACGGACCGCATCAACAAGCTGGCGCTGCTGGCCACTTTCGATCCGGTGGCACTGGGTTCCTCGATCTCGCACTACGACGGCATCGCGTTCCCGAATCAGCTCATGGAGCCGGCGATCAACTCCGACCTGACGTCTTCGGTGACGCCGCCGGAAGATCTCACGACTTCACTGTTCACCGACATCGGCTGGTACTCGGATGGCGACGGTGTTCCGGACGGCAAGGATTCGTGCATCGGCTCGGATCTGCGACGCACGGTGTTCTTTGGCCGCTGCAACACGCGTGCGGGCAATGACCTCATGGCGAGCGGTTGCAGCCTGGCCGACAGCTACGACGAATGCGACGGCAAGCGCCCGGTTGCTTATGCCGCCTGCATCGCGAAGAAGACGGCCGAGTTCCGCAAGGCGAAGCTCATCAAGCCCATCGAGGAGATCGGCATCCTCCTCTGTGCGCTCGATCAGATCCTGCATTGATTGTTAGTTGAGTGAGGGTGGCCGTCCGCGAGGGCGGCCACCCTTTTTCATTCAGGGCGTTCCACGCTGCAACCAGCGGCGTCCGAGCTCCGACCTCATCGAATACCAGATGGTCGGCGTGACCCGGCAGATCGGGTCGATCTGGTACTTCGCGCAGCGACCTGCCACGTGCAGATATTTCCCATCACGCCTGACGATCAACACGTGATTCTCATCCGGGATGGGCGTCTGACTGACCAGCACCCGGGCCTGAATTTCCGCGCGAACGGTGCGTGCAGGCTCGAGCAGCAGCACCTCGCCCGAACGTGAGAACGAGCCCTGCTCGCTCACGGTCAACATCCGGGCGCCATATCCAGCAATGCCGCCCCAGCGTGCGCTGTAGTTGAGCTCGTATGAGCCGTCCTCGTGCAGGTGAAGGAAGAGGTGGACTAACAACTCCGCACGTCCGTCTTCGAGCGGCGCGTCATCGAGGCGGTAAACCAGCTCCCAGCCGCCGATCAGTTCCTTGTCCATGATGGGTGGCTTGCCGGGCAACACCACCAGCTCGGTGTAGGGCTGCGGTGGCGGCCGCTGCTCGCGTCCGAATGTCCCGAACGCGGGACCGAGCGCGATGACTAACAACATGGCGGCGACCATGCGACATGAGAGCCGCCGCGGGCCGCGCGAGTTCCGCCTTATTTACGGCGCTTCTTTTCGAACTGCTGCTGCGCTTGCGCGGTCAACGCACGGATCTGGTCGACCTCCGCCTGGCGATACGGCTTGCCATCGGCGTGCAACACATCGTGATGCCACACCACGGGCGCGCTCTGCGTGTACGGGCGCTGCCAGGAATCCCAGGGGAAATTCGTCTGCGTCTTCCCGATCACGAAGCCCCAGTTCATCATGCCCACGTCATGGCGAAGTGCGATGGGTAGTGAGGTGTCGAAGGTCGAACCGGCGCCGCGCGCCAGGTACTCGGTGCAGAGGATGGGCCGGCCGTAGGCCTGCAATTGTTTGATGCGCCGCTCCAGCGCTTCCGGCCAGTCATAGATGTGGAACGTGACGATGTCGGATTGCTCGATCTGCACGCGTTCGATGGGATTGAGCTTCTCGCGCGACCAGTCCTCGTTGTGCCAGACGCCGGAAGTCAGCGGCTGCGAGGGATTGGCCTCGCGCGCCCACGCGTATACCTGCGGCAGCAGTGCGGCGACCTGAGTCCACTTTTCACGTTCGCCTTCCGACTTGTCGCCCGCGCCGTTGTCCGGCTCGTTCCACAAGTCCCAGCCGAGAATGCGCTGGTCGTTGGCAAAAGCGCGGATGACGCCCTGCACGTAGGCTTTCAGTTTGGGGTAGTTGGCGGCATCGGCCAGTCCCGCGCGGCCCGGGCCCTGCACCCAGCCCGAATTGTGCACGCCCGGAATCGGTGGGCGCTGCGGTCCGAGCTTCGGATTTGGATCCCAGCAGGAGTCGAAGAACACCAGCAGCGGCTTGATGCCGTGCCGCTGTGCGATCGCCAGGAACTGTTCGATGCGCCGCGTGAAGCCCTGTGCGTCCTGCTGCCACAACTGGTCGTGCAGGAACACGCGCATGGTGTTCATGCCGATGGCCTGGGCCCAGGCCAGCTCCTTTTCTATCTGCGCGGGATTGAACGTATCCGCCTGCCACATCTCGAGCTGGTTGATGGCATCGGCCGGAATGTAGTTGCTGCCGACGAGCCAGCGATGCTGCGCATACCAGGCGTTGGCCTTGGCGGCCGGCCATTGCTGCGTATCCGCCAGCAGCGGCGGTGCAAGCAGTGCGAAAACCAGCAGTGCGGAACATTGTTTGAGCCAGGACACGGGACCTCCCCTCGCGACCTGGCGAAGACTACCTGTGTCGGGGAGTCTCGTCTTCCCGGGTCCGCTTCACCGGCGCCGTGGCTCGCACGCGCGCCGCCGGACGCCATTGCAGCAGGCGCCGAAGGAAACCCAGCAGCGACTGTTCGATGCGCTCGCCCATCAGCCTCGGATAAGCCAGCGCGATTTCCGCCTGGAAACTGCGCGCCATGTCGTGCAGGCACCATTCGACGAAGTGCTCGCAGTTGTTGGTGAACAGGCGGTAGCGCTTCTCGCCGAGGCGCGAGCGCGCCCGGCGAATCACCTCGGCGGCGTCGAAGCACACCTCGGTGTGCTCGACCACGTAGATCGGCCGGCCTGCGGCGAAACCGTCGAGCGTGACCTCTTCGACCGGCTTGCGAATGATGTCGTACATCAACGCGCCGTAGTGAACCACCTTGCCCGCACCGACGTAGATGCCGTGATGCGTGAAACCCAACCAGGGAGTGATGAGATGCGCGCCCGCCGGTGGTACTTCGCCGTCGGCCAGGGCATGCACGTTCCTGCGTTCCGTGCAGACCCTGGGGTAATTGGTTTGATGCATGGTGCTAGTAGAGCGCCGTGATGTGCGCGCAAACATAGGCAATGCATCACCGCCGCGGCGAAAAGCAGCGGATCGAAAAACCGGCTTTGGCCTACGAGTCGGGCGGCGACTTACGAGTCAAGTCAGAAGACGTGAATCTCAGAACGTGATGGGGCCGCGCAGCGTGAACGACACATCGGGCGTGTCGCGCGTAACACCGACCCCCACAGAGAGATTCAAGGTCGAGTTGGGGTTGTACCTGTAGGAGACGCCGAGCAGCAGATTGCCGAGCGTGGTACGTACCGCGCCCGGCACTTCGATGCCGTTCGACCGTCGCCGCCCGGACCGCTGCCGCCGGAGTTCGATCCTGCGAGTGCGTGAGCACCAATCTACTGAGACCTTTTTCCTCGCGCCATTGGAGTCAACACGTAGGTTTCGCGAAGTGAGAGAAAAGTCCCCCGGAAAATTGGCGTCGTAATGCAGTCCAACAGGGGAACGCACGAGGCGCATGTGCCCGCGCACCATCGTGCCCAGGGGTGATCACGCGGCGCCGCCACTAACTAGATAGGGTCTAGCTACTCACCATTCGCAGGGCGCAAACAGATTGATCTACATCAACTGGAATGCTCGTGCCACGAGCCACGACAGCAGCGTGGCGAGGACGACTCCTACGACGAAGCGCACCGCGGAAGCGTGCTGCACCGCCGGCAGCGGTTGCGGATACTCGCGCTCGCCGTGCAGCATGGCCGCGCCGAGGTTCTGCCGTTTCACGAAGGCGTAGTACGCGACGGCGGCGATGTGCAGCGCAATGAGCCACAGCAGCGCGTCGAATATTGCGCCGTGCCATTTCGCCGCGCTGCGGCCGGTGTCGAAGCTCACGTACAGCGACAGCGGCCCCGACTCGATGCCATCCACGTCCACGGCGAACAGGCCGAGCACGATCTGCGCGGCCAGCAACGCGAGCAATGCCAGCACGCTGAGCGCACCCAGTGGGTTGTGGCCCGGCGCCGGCGGCCACGTGCCGCGCAGGTATCCGACCACGGTGCGCGGACCGCGCAGGAACTGGCGGAAGCGCGCGGTGGAGCTGCCGAAGAAGCCCCAGTAGATGCGGAAGGTCACCAGGCCCAACAAGGCGTAGCCGCTCCAGCGATGCCACTCGAGACGGCCGGTCTCGCCGGTCCACCAGGACAGCGCGACGCCGGCGACCAGCAGCCAGTGGACCAGGCGCGTCGGCAGGTCCCAGACCCGCACGCGGGTCCGGGACGGCGCCGGCGATTCGTCGATCATTCTTCCGGGGCGCGGAAAGTGTCGTGGCAGTTCTTGCAGGCGCCGCCGACTTCCTTGAACGCGGCCTGCACGCCGGGCGCGTCCTTTGCCTTGACGGCGGCTAACAACTTCGGCGCGCGATCGGTGAACATCTTCTGCGCGGCGGTGAAGTCGTCGGGCTTGCTCCAGATCTCGGGCAGTGCGCGCGTCTTGCCGGCTTCGGGACCGGTGCCCTTGGCGAACCACTGCTGCTGGTCGATCGAGGCTTCGACCACGGTCTGCGTGGCCTTCTCGAGCGCGGACCAGTTCGGGCTGTCGCCGCGCGAATTGTCACGCACGGCCTTGAATGCATCGCCGAGCTCCTCGTAGTGCTCGTGGCGCGCGTGTTGCGCCTCCTTGGGCGTGGCCGCGTACACCGCGACCGCCATTGCAGCGGGAACGAAAACAGCTGAACAGAATCTGATCCAGGGTCTGCGGGCCATGTGTTGGGTCCTGCCTTTTTGTGAAGCGGGCGGCATCTATAAACGATTGGGTGAATCCTGGCGAGTCTTGCCAGCCATACCTTTGTAGGACGGCGCCAAAAGAAGCAGAATGCGGGGCGTTTTTCGACGGCAGCAATCGGGGGCTCGTAGAGGTGATCTTGAACAAGCGCGCGATCCGCAGGGCACCCCTGGTGGTTGCGCTCGCGCTGGCAATCCCGGGGACGCTGCTCGCGAAAACCCCCATCCAGGTCTATCACGGCACCATCGTGCCCATCCTCGAGAAGCACTGTTACGAGTGCCATGGCGATGGCTATGACAAGGGCAAGGTGGCCTTCGATCGCCTCGAGTCCGACGCGCAGATCCTGACACCCGATCTGTGGCTGCGCGTGCTGCTCAACACGCGCGCCGGCCTGATGCCGGCGGACCGCAAGCCGCGCCTCCCGCCGGCCGAGCAGCAGTCACTGGAGCGCTGGATCAAGTACGACGTATTCGCCATCGACCCGGCGAATCCCGATCCCGGCCGCGTCACGGTGCGCCGCCTGAACCGCGTGGAGTACCGCAATACGGTGCGCGACCTGGTCGGCGTCGACTACAACACCGACCACGAATTCCCGCCCGACGATTCGGGCTTCGGCTTCGACAACATCGGCGACGCGCTCACGATGTCGCCCATGCTCATGGAAAAGTACGTGTCCGCGGCGCAGGCCGTGATTGCCGACGCGGTGCCAACCGCGCCGCGCAAACCCGCCGATGCGCTGGTGCGGGGCATGAGCTTCGAAGGAAAGAACGCGCGCACCAAGTGGGAACGGCGCCAGCTGGTGTTCAACGAGCCGGCCGATGTTTCGACCACATACAGGAACGCCCTGCCCGGCAGCTATCGCGTAAAGCTCGACCTCGAGGTCAACGGCAGCTACACGCCGGATCCCGGCCGCGCGCGCGTCATATTCAAGGTGGACGGAAAAGAAGTCGCCAACCAGGAGTTTGGCTATTTCGACGAGAAGGCGTTCACCTTCGAATCCACGCACCAGTGGAAACCGTCCGAGCACCGCTTCTCGATCGAAGTTCAGCCCGTGAAGCCCGAGGCGAAGAAGGAAACCATCATCGACCTGTTCGTCATGAAGATGGCGATCGAGGGGCCGCTGGCGAGGGATCAGTGGGTCCCGACCAAGGACTACGAGAAGTATTTCCCACGTCCCGTGCCCAAAAGCCGCAAGGAGCGGCGAGCCTATGCGGCGCAAATTCTCGGCGCCTTCGCCGAAAAGGCCTATCGCCGGCCGCTGACCGATGAGGACACGGGCGCGCGACTCGCGGCGCTGGCCGAGGCGGCGTACACGCAGCCGGGCAAGACTTTCGAAGAGGGAGTGGCGCATGCCATGGCCGCGGTGCTGGCTTCACCGCGCTTCCTGTTCCGTCTCGAGGCGCCGGCGACGAATGAACTGACGGTGCGGTACGCGCAGGTCGATGAATATTCGCTGGCCTCGCGACTGTCATATTTCCTGTGGTCCACCATGCCCGACGCCGAGCTCATGGGCCTCGCGGCGCGCGGCGAGCTGCGCAAGAACGTCGACGCGCAAGTGAAGCGCATGCTCGCGGATCCGCGCGCCGACAACCTGGCGAAGAATTTCACCGGCCAGTGGCTGCAGGCGCGTGACGTCGAAGGCATTGCCAGCAACCCGTTCGAAATCGTCATGCGTGACGCCGGCGAGGAAGCCCTGCGCAAGCGGCTCATGCAAGCCTTCCGTGCGCAGGACGAGAAGTCCATCGTGGAGCTCAAGGCCAAGGTCGATGCCATCGCCAAGTCCAGGCCGGAATTGACCAAGGAAGTCCGCGCGGCCATGCGGCAGGAGACCGAGCAATACTTCGCGTTCGTCATGCGCGAGGACCGTCCGATCGGCGAATTCATCGACAGCAATTACACCTTTCTGAACGAAGAGCTGGCCAAGTACTACGACATCCTCGGTATCACCGGAAAAGAGCTGCGCAGAGTGACGTTACCGGCGGGCCATCCGCGCGGCGGCGTGCTCACGCAGGGCAGCGCGCTGCTCGTCACGTCCAATCCGGATCGCACCTCGCCGGTGAAACGCGGGCTGTTCGTGCTGGCGAATTTCCTCGGCACGCCGCCTCCGCCGCCACCGGCCAACGTGCCGGCGCTCGAGGCCAGCGAAAGTGAATTCCATGGCAAGGAACCGGCGTTGCGCGACGTGCTGAAGCTGCATCGTGAGAGCCCGCTGTGCAGGTCCTGTCACAACCGCATGGATCCCATCGGCCTGGCCTTCGAGAATTTCAACGGCGTGGGAATGTGGCGCGATTCGGAGCGCAAGCAACCCATCGTGGCCGAGGGCAGCCTGATTACCGGCGAAACCTTCAGCAGCGTGGGCGAGCTGAAGCGTATCCTCGTCACCGGGCACCGCGCCGATTTCTACCGTACGATCAGCACCAAGCTGTTGACCTACGCAACCGGACGCGGCACCGAGTACTACGACGTGGAAACCATCGACAAGATCGTGAAACGTCTCGAAGACAATGACGGGAAATTCTCGGCATTGTTGCTGGGGGTGGTCGAATCCGCCCCGTTCCAGAAGATGCGTACCCAGGCCACCGTCACCGCGGCGAATTGACATGAGCAAACACGGCAAACGGAATATCGCTTTCGAACGTCACCAGAGCCTCTCGCGCCGCCAGGTGCTGCGCGGACTCGGTGCCTGCATCACGCTGCCCACGCTGCTGTCGGCCAGCCCGGCCTTCGCGAAGGCGGTGGCGAAGAAGGCGGCGCCCACGCGCATGGCTTTCGTTTACGTGCCGAACGGCGCCATCCCCGCGGCCTGGTGGCCATCCGGCGACGGCGGCGCGGATTTCGAGCTCTCGCCGACGCTGGCGCCACTGGCCAAGGTCCGCAATCAGCTGCAGGTGATCTCCGGTCTCACGGATGTGTCCGCGGATCCCGGTCCCGACGGCGCCGGCGATCATGCGCGCGCGGGCGGCACTTTTCTCACCGGTGTGCGCATCAAGAAGACGGCGGGCTCGGACATCAAGGCCGGGGTTTCCATCGACCAGGTGGTTGCCAGCCAGATCGGCCACCAGACCCGTTTCGCCTCGCTGGAACTCACCTGCGACGTGGTGCGCAAGTCCGGTGAATGCGATTCGGGCTATGCCTGCGCCTACGAATACAACCTCGCCTGGCAGTCGTCCAACCAACCGCTGGCGCCCGAACACAATCCGCAGTTCGCCTTCGAGCGGCTGTTCGGCGACGGGCCGCGCAATGAACGCGTCGCGAATCTCAAGCGCCGCGAATATGAGCAGCACTCCATCCTCGATTACGTGATGGACGATGCGAAGTCGCTGAACACCCGTCTCGACGGCCGCGACAGGCAGAAGCTCGACCAGTATCTGACCAGTGTGCGCGAGATCGAGCAGCGCATCGCCATTGCCAAGAGCATGCCGGTGGCGAATCCGGATCTCGATGCGCCTGCCGGCGTGCCCGCGAGTTACGAGGAGCATGTCGCGCTGATGTTCGACATGCTGCACCTGGCGTTCCAGACCGACTCGACGCGCGTGGCCACGTTGCTGCTGGCGCGCGAAGGCAGCAATCGTCCCTTCAACGACATCGGCATCTCCTCCGGGCACCACGATCTCACGCATCACAAGAACAGCGCCGAGATCATGGAGAAGGTGAAGCTCATCGACCGCTGGTACGTGCAGCGCCTGTCGGCGTTCCTCGAGAAAATGCAGTCGACGCAGGACGTGGACGGCAAGTCGCTGCTGGATCATTCGATGATCCTGTACGGCTCGGGCAATGCCGATGGCAATCGCCATACACACGTCAACCTGCCGGTGCTGCTCGCCGGCGCCGGTGGCGGCGCGTTCCAGCCCGGCCGCTACGTGAAGGCCAAGGAACAGCCCATCACGAATCTGTTCCTCAGCATGGCGGATGCGATGGGAACGCAGCAGATTGCGACCCACGGCGACTCGACCGGCCGCTTCGCATAATGGGGTCAGACCCCATTTCGATCATTTCCCTGTCGAAATCGGCGGGCGCCGTACGACTACTCGTTGAACCCCCAACGAGGAGCACCCCATGGCCTACATCGAAGGATTCATCCTTGCCGTCCCGGAGAAGAACAAGGAGGCCTACCGCCAGCACGCGGCCAACTCCGTACCCTTCTTCCGCGAGTGCGGCGCAACGCGCCTGGTCGAGACCTGGGCTGACGAGGTGCCTGAAGGCAAGGTCACGGACTTCCGCCGTGCGGTGAAAGCCAAGCCCGACGAGGCGGTGCTGTTTTCCTGGATCGAGTATCCGGATCGCGCTGCGCGCGACGCCGCCGTGAAAAAAATCACCAACGATCCGCGCATGAGCGAAATGATGGCTTCCATGCCCTTCGACGCCCAGCGCATGGTCTGGGGTGGCTTCAAGCCGCTCAGCGCACTTGGCACCGCGGCGCAACCGGGCTACGTCGACGCCATGGTGATTCCGGTCCTGGCGGGCAATGAAGCTGCATTCAGCGAGCACTCCGCGCGCGTCGCGGCGATATTCATGGAGTACGGCGCGACGCGCGTCGTCGACACCTGGGGCGACGACGTCCACGATGGCAAGGTCACGGACTTCAACGGCGCCGTGAAAAAGCAGGACGACGAGCGAGTGGCGTGCTCGTGGGTCGAATGGCCCTCGAAGGAAGTTCGCGATGCGGCCTGGTCCAAGGTGATGGCGGACCCGCGACTCAAGGACCACACCCCGCCGTTCGACGGCAAGCGGCTGATCTACGGCGGGTTCAGGCCGATCCTCGACGCCTGAGATCCGAGGCCTTCGCGGTTCGCACCAGCTGATCGAGTAGCCAGGCCAGGCCTGCGTCCATGGTGGCCACCTGGGGGGCGATCGCCAGAACGGGCGCGCTGCTGAGCGGCACCGGCGGCTCGGCGCTCACGACGCCGAAGCGCTTGCCGTACTGGGTGACGAAGCGTCGTGGCATGGCTCCCAACAAGTCCGATTCCGCGACGATGGCCAGTGCATTGGTGAAGTTGGACACCGTGAGCGCCACGCGCCGGGACAGTCCCTGCGTGGCCAGGGCGCGATCGACCAGGCCGTGCGGATCGCCGGACACCGAGACGACCACGTGCGACGCCGCACAGTAGCGCGCCAGCGTGAGCTTGCGACCCATGGGGTGACCAGCGCGCCGCACGACCACGAAGCCCTCCTCCTCGAACACCGTGCGCGTCACGAAACGCGCCGGTGTCTCACTCACCGGCAACAGCGCGACGTCGAGCGTGCGCTGGTCGAGTTCGGCGAACGCCGCGTCGAACTGTCCGACCAGGTTGCGAACACCCAGGTCGATGCCCGGCGCCTCGTGCTGCAGCTCGGCTAACAACCCTGGCAGCAGCACGGCGGTCACGGCATCCGGCGCACCGATGACGAAGCGGCGCACGGAATGGCGCGGATCGAACTTGTCGGCGCGCGCAATCACCTGCCGCGTGCGCTCCAGGATATCGGCCACCGGCGCGCCGAGCTGCCGCGCGCGTTCGGTGGGCACCACGCCCTTGGGCTGTCGCAGGAACAGCGGATCCTGCATGAGCTCGCGCAGGCGGCCGAGCCCATGGCTCACCGCGGACGGCGACACGTTCAGTCGCGCGGCCGCTCGCCCCACGTGTCGTTCTTCCAGCACCGTCTCGAACAACACCAGCAGGTTCAGGTCGATCCGCGCGAGATTAGTCTTGTTCAGCATATGGCTGAAATCGTATCACTGGATTCAGCACCCGTGCGCGCCTACCTTGCGTGCCGGAGGAACGAATGAACCCACGAATCTCGCTGACCAGCCTGACGCTGCTTGCCACTGCCGCGGGCGCGCACGAACTGCCCGCCTCACTGGACCCATCCATGGAAAATGCCGAACTCGCCATTGCCGAACTTGCTGCTCCCCTGTCTGGCGCCGAAGCACGCGAAGTTTTCGACTTCTGGCTCGAGGCCGGGCCAGCACTCTGGTTCGCCAAGGATGCGGCCTTCGACTCCCGCTTCCGCGAGCGCTTCCTGGCCGACCACGAGGCCGCCGCACGGGGTGAGCTCGAGCACTGGATGGGCACGCCCGAGGGCGCACTGGCCCTGGTCGTTCTGCTGGACCAGTTCCCGCGCAATGCATTCCGCGGCACCGCGCGCATGTACGACACCGACGCGCTGGCGCGTCGCGCCGCGGGCAAGGCGTTCGCTGCGGGTTACGACCAGCGGCTGCCGCAGGATCTGCGCAAGTTCCTGGTTCTGCCGTTCGCGCATTCCGAGGATCTCGCCGACCAGGAGCGTTCAGTGGCACTGGCGCGCCGCATCGGCCCCGATGACCTGGCAAAGGCCGAACGTCATCGAGACATCGTGCAACGTTTTGGTCGTTTCCCGCATCGAAACCGGATACTGGGCCGCAAGACCACGCCCCAGGAACAGCAATACCTCGACGATGGAGGTTACCAAGGATGATGCCCGACAAATTCACGCCGGCAGACACGCCGGCTAACTATCGCTCTCCCAACATCGAATGCCAGTTCGCGCTGGCCTGGGCGCGGCTGGCCGCCGAACGCGACTCCGCCAACGGCACACGGCGCGTCACCGTGCTGAAACCGGTGGTGTTGTCAGGTCGCGTGACCAGCCGCTGATGTGGCACGGGCTCAACGCGAGGCGTCATACCAGGCGACGATCTTCCCGGACTTGAAGATTCGCGTCTTCGTCAGCTCGAGGCTGGGCCGCGAGGTCACTCCTTCGAACAGCGACCGGCCTTTGCCCAGGACGATGGGCACGGTGACCAGCTGAAAGTCGTCGATGAGTCCGGCCTGGGTGAGCTGACTGACGATTTCGCCGCTGCCCATGATGAGCAGGCCGGGTCCGGTCTCCGACTTGAGGCGGCGGACTTCGGCGACGAGCTCGCCGCGCGCCAGCCCGCTGTTTTCCCAGCTCACGTCCTTCAACGAGCGCGAGAACACGTGCTTGCGCATGCGATTCATGCTGGCGGCCACCTCCGGCATCATCTGTTTCGCCTGCGGCGTGGGCCAGAAGCTCGCCATCATCTCGTAGGTCTTGCGGCCGAAGATGAGCTCGGCGTCGCCGCCGGCGTTCTCGGTCGTGAATTGCTCCCATTCGGGATCCTGCGCATGAGCCCAGCTCATGTCCGAAGTCCCGTCCGTGAAATGGCCGTCGAGCGAGATGCTGTTGAACACCGACAGTTTGCGCACCATGGGTGACTCCGAAGTGGACGGATCCCGATTGGATCCGTCCACTATACGAACCGCGCCCCGCCGATTTCGACCGCTAAATGGGGTCAGACCCCATTTGCTAGGAAATGGGGTCTGACCCCATTACCCATTACAGGATTTCAACCTGGTCGACGTTCGCCAGGTCCTGCCCGTTCGACTCGAAGCGGATGGTATTCACGGTGCCGTTGTTCAGCGTCACCGCGACGTTCTGCGTGACCCAGGTGGTCCACGCGCCCGTCGGATTGAACGTGATGTTCTGCGCCACGCCGTTCACCAGCAGCCGGCCGGTGCGACTGGCGGTCACGCCCAGCGCAAAACGAATGCGCACGGTGTGCGAGCCGCCGCCGCGGCCGTCCACGTTGTTGATCTGCGCAAACCCGCCGGTGGCCGGGAAGTTGGCATAGCCGCTGCCGATGAAGCCACCATTGGTGCTCTCCGACACCGTGCCGCCGCCGAGCGATGCGCTCTCGAGCTGGTAGGTGGGCGTGCCGGGATCCGGCGGTGTGCTGCCGACCAGCACGATGTTCGGCGTCGGCGGCGTCGGCATGTTCGCGCCGATGAAGAACCCCGGATGCGGCGGCTGGTTGTAGGCCGTGTTCTGCCAGGCAATGGCCGTCCGGTACTGCGGATCGTGCAACAGCGTGTAGATGCGATTCGTGGCGACATTGGTGGTCGTGTAGATCCGCAGCGCGTTGTTGCTGGTGGTGCGCCAGATCACCTCTTCGCGCCAGTCGCCGAAGATGTCGCCGCTCAGTGCCGGGTTCGACTTGGTGCCATTGTTGGTCGTGGCGCCATCCGCCGTCAGCAGGCGCGTGTCGCCACCCGTGCCGTACTTGTCGACATGATTGCCGTCGACCAGCTCACGCACCGTGTCCGCGTCCCACCAGGCAAGGTGGTTAGCCGACCCCGGATTGCGGCCGATGTTGGCGCCCGCGGCATTGCGCAGGAAGCGTCATGTTGGGGCCTGCGCCCCAGTATTCCGCGCCGGCGTTGCCAGACCAGATGTCCGCGGCCACGCCGCGGCCCGGACCTTCCACGCCATTGTTATTGGGCGTGGCAAAGATCCGTGCGCCGTTGCTGGCCGAGCGCAGGTCCGCGCCGGGCTGGTTGCTCGACTCGTGGATGTCCCAGATTTCGAGGCCGGCGCGCGAGGTGTCGAAATCGCCCACGTGCAGTGCATCGCCGTGGCCGAGGCCCGAGGCATACATCAGGGTGCCATTGTCATTGACGGTGGCGGCGCCAAAGATGATTTCCTGGCGGCCGTCATTGTCGACGTCGGCAATGGACAAATTGTGATTGCCCTGGCCGAACAAGGCGCTGGCGTTGTTGCTGTCGAGCACCCAGCGCTGCGTGAGTTGGCCATTGCGCCAGTCCCAGGCGGCGATCACCGCGCGCGTGTAATAGCCGCGGGTGAAGATGGCGGAAGGCCGCTGGCCGTCGAGGTAGGCCACGCCCGCCAGGAAGCGGTCGACGCGGTTGCCGTAGGTATCGCCCCAGTCGCCGACATTGCCGCGCGCCGGCACGTAGTTAGCCGTCGCGAGGATGGCGCCGGTCTGCCCGTTGAACACGGTCAGGAACTCGGGTCCCGCCAGGATGTAGCCGCTGCTGTTGCGATGATCCGCATTGGCATTGCCGATCACCTGCCCCGTGCCGGAGCGCGTCGCGTCCGCCGTCTTGCACATGACCTCCGCGCGGCCGTCGCCGTCGAAGTCATACACCATGAACTGGGTGTAGTGCGCGCCGGCGCGAATGTTGCGACCGAGGTCGATGCGCCACAGGCGCGTGCCGTTGAGCTCGTAAGCGTCCAGGAACACGTTGCCCGTGTAGCCGCTCTGCGAATTGTCCTTGGCATTGGTCGGATCCCACTTGAGCACGTACTCGAGCTCGCCGTCGCCGTCGAGGTCGCCCACCGACAGGTCGTTGGCCGTGTACGTGTAACTCTCGCCCGAGGGCGTGCTCCCGCCGGGCGGGATCTGCAGCGGGATATTCAGATACTGCTGCGTGGCTGCGTTCGCCGGCAACGTGAACGAGGCGCTCGCGGCCTGCTCGGTGCCGCCGATCACCGGCCGCACGAAATACGCATTCGACTGCGTGGTGGGTGCCGAGGTGTCGACGAAGTTCGTGGAACCCGTCAGCGGCGTGCCATTCAGCAGCTGCGCCGCTCCGCCGTTGCTGGATCGATAGAGATTGAACGCCGTACCCGCGGCATCCGTGCCGAACAGGCGCCAACCGACGTACACCTGCGAGCCCGAGGTGCGCACCGCAACCACGCCGCGAGACAGACGTTCCATCTGGAATTGCGCGGTTACCGGAACGGAAAGCAACAACAGCGCCGCGATGATTGCGGATTTCATAGACCATCCCTGGCGTGTTCACGCCTGTTAGGTCGCGCTCCTGCGACTTTGCCGCGAGTTGCCAGGGTCTCGGCCGGCGTTCCCTTCAACGCACGACGTCACTGACCATCACCACACCTTGCGAGGCGCGCGTAAATATACGGGGCAGTAAGGGGCTGTCAATTGCGCATCACCGCAATGATGGTAATTGGGACAGACCTGAGGGGTGGCGGTGGCGGACGCGTGCACTCTTCTCCCAGCAGCGGCAAGCAAATGGGAACGTGCTGCGCTTGCTGGAACGCGGGGACCGTGCGGGTCAACCCTCGGAAGGCGCGGACGCCAACCCCTGAGGTCCGCCCCCGTTTGCTAGCAAATCAGGAATGTCCCCATTACGCGCGGAAGCCGGGCAGATGCGCCGACATCGGCAAGTCCTCGGGCACGTCGCGCGCTTCCCGCTCCGCCAGTTCGTATTCGATGTGCACTTCCAGCGCCGACAACTGTGCCCCGAGACGGGTGGCCAGCTCGAGGCGCTCGCGCACCGTGCGGCCCACACCCACCTGCGACAGCAGCTCGATGGCGCCGGCGATCACGCCGATTTCCGGAAAGCCGAAGGCTTCCGCGGAGCTGGAAACCTTGCCGGCCATGCGTTCGAGATGCGCCAGTGCCAGCGGCTCGATCGGCAGTTGCGAATCCGGCAGGCAGGCACGCATCTGTGCGAGGTCGCTGCGCGTACGCGTGAGGAAACGCAGGGCCAGCTCGCGCTGTGACATCTGCGATGTGGTCGTGTTTCCAGTCTGCGACACTCTCGGCCCTCCCAGGCTTCCGACGAACCGCACTCCCTGTCCCAATAATGCCGCCACCACAGGCGCCGTTGCTGTCCATATCGGCCTAACTAGGCCGGGCATCGCCGGCGAATGGCCAATCTGTCGACTGCGTCTCACTGTCCTGCGATTGTCCGGCGGTCCGGGGATGGCGCGCCGGGACACGCCCTAGCTAATGAAACCGCTTTCATCCGACGGTAGTTAGGAAACCGATGGACAGCGCGCCGGCGCCATTTGTCTTAGCAATCGCGACGCGCTGCGCGCCCGCGCGGGCACCGGCTGTGGGAATCGTTCACCCGCGATCCGGGCGATTTGCCGCTTCGGCCGGCCCGCGGCGCGGCGCACAATGCGATTGCAGGCTCCAGCCGCGCCCTAAAACGGTTGTCGTGCCGGAAACTGCAAGTGGATCCGAAAACGCAATCTTCATGGTTGCGGAACGATCCACACGGAGGCCGCCTGAACAGGCGGCCTCTCCTTATATATGTACCCCTCAGCCCAGCAGCCGGCGCAGCGCCGCGCGATATCGTGCCTGCACGGCCTCGCGCGCGTGATGCACGCCCTCGGCGACCACGCGGCGTCCGGCGCGCCACACGTGTTGCACAGCAACGTCGGCGAAGACGAATCGATCCAGTACCCCGTCGTCCGGGCCGGTTGATTCCTCGATGTTCAGCGACAGGCAGTCGGCCGCGGCGCCTTCGGCAATGCCGGCGGGCGCCGACCCGGCGCCCAGCGCCCTCTCCCACCGCGCTGCGCGCTGGCGAACACGGTCCGGCCGGTGGAATGCGCGCTCTGCGCCGCCAGTACGTTGCGCGCGCGATCGCGCAGGCGCTGGCTGTATTCCAGCTGCCGCAGTTCCTCGCTGGCGCTGATGCGCACGTTCGAATCCGTGCCGATGCCGATGGTGCCGCCGGCGCGCAGGTACGGCGCCGCAGGCGCAATACCATCACCCAGATTGGCCTCGGTGACGGCACAGAAACCGGCCACGGCACCGCTGCGCGCCAGGCGCGCGATCTCGTCGTCGTTCATGTGCGTGGCATGCACCAGGCACCAGCGCGTGTTGACGTCCGCGTGGTCCAGCAGCCACTGCACGGGTCGCGCCCCCGACCACGCCACGCAGTCCTCGACTTCGCGCACCTGCTCGGCCGCGTGTATGTGAATCGGCATTCCCGCCGCCAGCGCCACCACGCGTTCCAGTTGCGGTGGCGTCACGGCGCGCAGGCTGTGCGGTGCGACGCCGAGACGCGCATCGGCCGTGCTCAACGATTCTGCGGCAGGCCTCGAGCAGGCGCGCGTACTGCTCCAGGCTGCAGACGAAGCGGCGCTGCCCGTCCGTCGGCGGGGCGCCGTCAAAGTTTCCATGGGCATAGAACACGGGCAGCAGCGTGAGCGCGATGCCGGTGCTCGCCGCCGCGGCCGCGATGCGCGTCGGCCATCTCAGCGGGATTCGAATAGGCCTTGCCGTCGACGTCGTGATGCACGTAGTGAAATTCGCCGACCCGTGTGAAGCCGGCTTCGAGCATGTCCACGTAACTTTGGGCGGTGATCGCCTCGACGTCCTCCGGCGTCATGCGGGCCACGAAGCGATACATGAGCTCGCGCCAGCTCCAGAAATTGTCGGCTTCGGGCCCGCGATACTCGGTCAGCCCGGCCATGCCGCGCTGAAAGCCATGGCTGTGCACGTTCGGCATGCCGGGCAACGCGACCGCGACGCGCTCGTCGCCGGACTGGGCCATCGCGCCGCGCTCCACGCCCGCGAATTTTCCGCCCGCGATCCGCAGCCGCACGTCCTTTGCCCAGCCGTCGGGCAACAGCGCGCGCGCGCAGTGGATAGCCCGCGATTCCGCCGGCGGCTTCACTCCTTGCTGCGCCTGAAATGGTTGTGACTGTAGAGCTGGAATTCCTTGCCGGGCGCCGCGAGCTCGAAGGTCTCGATGAACTCGTCGTTCGATTTCACGTCGTAGGTCTCGCGCGCCTTCCATTCATTGCTGAAGTTTTCGAAGGTCACGCTGTCGAACACCAGGCGCGTGGGCGTGCTCGCTTCCGCATTCATTGCGTACAACAGCACGAAGCCCTCTTCGTGGAATTGCCGCAGCATGAGCGTCTTGCGTGCCTTGTCGTAGCTGAAAAAGCTGCGATGGTGATGGATCTCCGGTTCCTTGCCGGCCGCGGTGGGCTCGTACCGGCTGGTGTTGTGTTCCTCGATGAACTTCTCGCCCAGCACCAGCTCATACGTTGCGCTCGACCGCTCCCTTGCCCGGCTCGCCCTGCGCCGCCCCCTGCCAGCTGCCCAGCATGAACCGCACTGGCTGCCAGCGATCCGCGGACGCTGTTTGGGCGCCCGCGATTTCCGGCAGCGTGACCGACATGGCCACCAGCACCCACAGCATCGCGATGGATTTCATGAGACCCGCTCCTTGCCGGCGAAGTATATGCGCTGGGTCGGGGGCATCACCTCTGGCAGAGCGGGTCACTCATCTATATGTTGCCGGCATGCGTTGTGACCGGATCTGGCGAAATGCCCGCCTCGCCACGATGGCGCCCGGCCGCGATGGCCTCGGAATCGTCGACGACGGTCTCGTCGCCTGCCGCGACGGGCTCATCGCGTACGCGGGTCCCGCCGAGCGCGCGCCGGCGAACCTGGATGCGCTCGAGATCATCGATTGCCAGCGACGCTGGGTCACGCCTGGCCTCATCGACTGTCACACCCACCTGGTTTACGCCGGCGATCGGGCCCATGAATTCGAGCAGCGTCTCAACGGCGTTTCGTACGAGGCCATCGCGCGCGCCGGCGGCGGAATCCTCTCCACCGTCAACGCCACGCGCGCCGCCAGCGAAGCCGAGTTGATCGCCGCCAGCCTGCCGCGCCTCGACGCCCTGCTTGCCGAAGGCGTGACCACGGTGGAGATCAAGTCGGGCTACGGACTCAGCCTGGAGCATGAGCGCAAACAACTGTGCGCGGCGCGCGCACTCGGCCATGAGCGCGCGGTGAGCATCCGCACCACCTTTCTCGGTGCGCACGCCCTGCCTCCGGAATTCGCCGGGCGCGCCGATGACTACATCACCGAGATCGTGCGGCCAGATGTTGCCGGCGCTGGCACGCGAAGGGCTCGTCGACGCCGTGGATGCCTTCTGCGAGAACATCGGCTTCTCGCGCGACCAGACCAAGCGCGTATTCAATGCCGCGACATCGGCCGGCCTGCGCGTGAAACTGCACGCCGAGCAATTGTCGAATTCCCACGGCGCTGAGACCGCCGCCGCGTTCCGCGCGCTGTCGGCCGACCACCTGGAACACGTGGATGATGCGGGGATTCGTGCCATGGCCGCCGCCGGCACCGTCGCGGTACTGCTGCCGGGGGCGTTCTACTTCCTGCGCGAGACCCGGGTTCCCCCGGTGGATTCCCTGCGAGCGGCCGGTGTATCGCTGGCGATTGCCACCGACTGCAACCCGGGGACTTCTCCTCTCACTTCGCTGCTCACGGGAATGAATCTCGCCGCTACACTATTTCGCATGACGGTCGAAGAATGTCTCATCGGGGTCACGCGCGCGGCGGCGCAGGCGCTGGGCTTGTCCGAATCCGCCGGTACGCTCGAAGCCGGCAAGCGCTGCGATCTGGCCATCTGGAATATCGAGCGCCCGGCTGAACTCGTGTATCGCATCGGATTCAACCCGCTGCATGCGCGTGTCTGGAGAGGCGCATGAACGCGCGCGCCGAGCGTCGCGAATGGCTGTCGGTGCACCATGGCGATGCGCCGCTGGTCGTGAGCTTCCCGCACACCGGCACCGAGATTCCCGAGAAGATCGAATCGCAGCTGGTGTCGCCATGGCTGGCGCGCAAGGACACTGACTTCTGGGTGGACGTGCTGTACGACTTCGCGCACGAGCTGGGCGCCACCACGATTCGCACCGCGCTCTCGCGCACCGTCATCGACGTGAATCGCGATCCCTCCGGCGCTTCGTTGTATCCCGGGCAGACCACCACCGGCCTGTGCCCCATCGAATCTTTCGACGGCGAGCCGCTGTACAAATCCGGCAGCGAGCCCGGGCCCGCCGAACTGCTGCGGCGTCGTGCCGAGTATTTCGATCCCTACCACCAGGTGCTGGCATTCGAGCTGGAGCGCAAGCGCGCGGACTTCGGCTGCGTGGTGCTCTACGACGCGCATTCGATCCGCTCGCGCATGCCGCGGCTCTTCGAAGGCGAGCTGGCGCTGTTCAACATCGGCACTAACAACGGCGCAACCTGCGATCCGGCACTCACCGCGGCCATCGAAAAGATCTGCGATGCCTCGGGCTACTCGCGCGTGACCAATGGCCGCTTCCGCGGCGGCTGGATCACGCGTCGCTGTGGCAATCCGGCCGTGGGCATTCACTCCGTGCAGATGGAACTGGCCATGCGCGGATACCTGCAGGAGCCCGAAGGGCCGCTCAACAAGAACAATTGGCCGGCACCGCTCGAGGACATACTCGCCGCGCGCCTGCGCGTGGCGCTGCGCGACGTGCTCGATGCCTGTATCGAATTCGCGAACGCGCGCCGGATAGTGACATGAACCGCAGCGATCGAGGCCGCAACATCCGCGCGTTCACCGGCACGCGTCTCACGGCGCGCAGCTGGCTCACCGAAGCGCCGTTGCGCATGCTCATGAACAATCTGGACTCGGCCGTGGCCGAACGGCCGGAGGACCTGGTCGTCTACGGTGGAATCGGCCGCGCGGCGCGCAACTGGGACTGCTTCGATGACATCGTGGCCACGCTCACGCGCCTCGAAGCCGATCAGACCTTGCTGGTGCAATCCGGCAAGCCCGTGGGTGTGTTTCCGACGCACGCCGATTCTCCGCGCGTGCTGCTGGCCAATTCGAACCTCGTGCCGCGCTGGAGCACCTGGGAACATTTCAACGAGCTGGATCGCAAGGGCCTCATGATGTTCGGCCAGATGACGGCCGGCTCCTGGATCTACATCGGTTCGCAGGGCATCGTGCAGGGCACCTACGAGACTTTCGTGGAGATGGGACGCCAGCATTTCGGCGGCAACCTGCTGGGGCGCTGGCTGCTCACGGCCGGCCTCGGCGGCATGGGCGGCGCGCAACCGCTGGCGTCGGTGATGGCGGGCGCCTCATGCCTGGCCGTGGAATGCCAGCGCTCGCGCATCGACATGCGGCTCAAGTCCGGATATCTCGACCATGGCACCGAGCGGATCGACGAGGCCCTCGAACTGATCGACGCGCGACGCGCGAGCGCAAACCGATCTCGGTGGGTTTGTTGGGCAATGCCGCCGAGGTGCTGCCCGAATTGTATCCGGCGCGGCATACGCCCGGACATGCTCACCGACCAGACCTCGGCCCACGATCCGGTGAACGGCTATCTACCCATGGGCTGGACGGTGGAGCAATGGCTCGAGCGAGCGTGCCAGCGACCCCGCCGCGACGGCCAGGGCCGCCAAGGCTTCGATGGCCGTACACGTGCGCTCCATGCTCGACTTCCAGAAGGCCGGCGTGCACACCGTCGACTACGGCAACAACATCCGCCAGGTGGCGCTCGAGGAAGGCGTGAAGAACGCCTTCGATTTTCCGGGCTTCGTGCCGGCGTATATCCGGCCGCTGTTCTGTCGCGGCGTGGGGCCGTTCCGCTGGGTGGCCTTGTCGGGCAATCCCGAGGACATCGCGAAAACCGATGCCAAGGTGAAGGAGCTGCTGCCCGACGACAAACACCTGCATCACTGGCTGGACATGGCGCAGAGCCGCATCAAGTTCCAGGGGCTGCCGGCGCGCATCTGCTGGGTGGGACTCGGAGACCGCCACCGGCTCGGCCTCGCCTTCAATGACATGGTGATGCGCGGCGAGCTCGAGGCGCCCATCGTCATCGGCCGCGATCATCTCGACTCGGGTTCCGTCGCCTCGCCAAATCGCGAGACCGAGGGCATGAAGGATGGCTCGGACGCCGTATCGGACTGGCCGCTGTTGAATGCATTGCTGAACACCGCCAGCGGCGCCACCTGGGTGTCGCTGCATCACGGCGGCGGCGTGGGCATGGGCTTCTCGCAGCACGCCGGCGTCGTCATCGTTTGCGACGGCACCGAAGCGGCCAGCAAGCGCATCGCGCGTGTGCTGTGGAACGATCCGGCCACCGGTGTGATGCGGCATGCCGATGCGGGCTACGACATCGCGCTCGACAGCGCGCGCAAACACAAACTGGATCTGCCTGGCATCTCTGAGATGACGCGGGACTGATCCTACCCGTGGGGAACGCGAACGCGCGCCACGCATCCAACCCGGCGTCACACATCCAAGCCAAGGAGTACGCCATGTCCTATATCGAAGGATTCGTTGCCGCGGTGCCGCGCAACAACAAAGAGGCTTATCGGCAACACGCGTCCGGCGCCGTCGCCATGTTCAAGGAATTCGGTGCGACACGACAGGTGGAAGACCTGGGGCGATGACGTGCCCGACGGCAAGGTCACCGACTTCAAGGGCGCGGTGAAAGCCAAGCCGGATGAGATCGTGGTGTTCTCGTGGCTCGAGTATCCGGACAAGAGCACGCGCGATGCGGCCAACCAGAAAATCATGAGCGACCCCAAGATGAAGGATCTGGGTGCGAACATGCCCTTCGACGGACAACGCATGATCTTCGGAGGATTCGAGCCCATCAACGACAGCGGCAAGGCTTCCAAGCCGGGGTACGTGGACGGCTGCCTGATCGCCGTGCCGGCCGCGAACAAGGCTGCGTACAAGGAAATGGCGGACAAGCATGCCGCCGTCCTCAAGGAATACGGCGCCACACGTACCGTCGACGCCTGGGCCGACGACGTGCCGGACGGCAAGGTCACCGACTACAAGGGCGCGGTCAAGGCCAAGCCCGATGAGAGCGTGGTGTTCTCGTGGGTGGAGTGGCCCTCGAAAGAGGCGCGCGACAAGGGTTGGGAACAGGCTTCCAAGGATCCGCGCATGAAGGACCTGAAAATGCCCTTCGACGGGCAGCGCGTGGTGTACGGCGGCTTCTCGCCCATGCTCGACCAGTAGGCAGCGCCCGGTGGCCGCTACTTCAGGGCAAGTTCCACGCGGACTTTGCCCTCGACGGCGGCCACCGGCTTGATGCCGAGTACGAATATGCGCGCGGCGTCGATCTGACCCGAGCCTAACAAGGAATCGCGGATGGCCTGCGCGCGCGCCCGCGCCAGGTCGCCGAGCTCGGTCGGGTGACCACTGAGACCTAAGGGTCATTCGTACAGTGATGCGGGAGCGGGCTTGCTGGGGGAATGCCGCCCGGTTCTATGCTCAGCGCATGCCCAGGCACACCGCCACCATTTTTGTCGAGTGCCGCAGATGCGGCCACAAGGCCCAGCGCGAGGTATCGCAACTGCCGCTGCCGGCCGAGGCGCGCTGGCGCTGCTCGAAATGCAGCAATCGGGATCGCGACACCATCAAGGTGTGGCACACGGGCGGATCGTCGTCCGCGCGCATCGTGTCTTTTCCGCGCGGCAACAAGCGTAGTTAGGAATGGGGACACTCCTGATTTGCTAGCAAACGGGGACGGGCTTGAGGGGTTGCGGGGGCGGAGGCGTGCGGTGCGGTCTTCGGGCAAACGGGGACATGCGAGGTTTGCCGATACGCCTGCCCACGGCTGACTCTCTTTGCTCCCTCAAGGTCGCGCGCGCTTCGAAAATTTCCGGACGGAAATTTTCGGCGGCCGCTCGTCGGAAGCGGACCGCCTTCAGATTTGCAGAAATGGCTGCGCGGAGATGCAACGCGGCGGCGGTCGGGCGCTTCCTCCTCGCCGCGCTCCATTCGGTCGCAAAGAGAGTCAGCCATGGACAGGCGTACCACCCGAGGCGGTCCGTCCCCGTTTGCCCGAAGACCGCACCGCACGCCTCCGCCGCCACGATCGCAGCTCCGTTCCCGATTGCCGAGCCATCGCGCTGTGTCCCCGGGGTGGAAAAGATCGCAAGACTCGGTGTTCCGGTTCTTGCCGGGCCCTGGAGTCGCGCACTCTTCTCCCAGCAGCGGCAAATGGCGACGCGCTGTTCGCTAGCACGCGGGGACCGTGCGGTGCGGGTGGGCGCGCCTTCGAGGGTTGACCCGCTCTGCGACCGAATGGAGCGCGGCGAGGAGGAAGCCAATACGGCCGCCGCGATGCATTCCAGCGCAGCCATTTCTGCAGACCTGCAGGCCGTAGGCTTCCGACGAGCGAACGCCAGGAAAGGAAATGGGGACAGTCCCCAATTCCCCGCTCCGCGGGCAAATGGGGTCAGACCTCTACGCTGAGCTTGTTAGTGCCACGATGGCGGATGAGGTCTGACCCCATTTGCTACGGAATTGGGGACTGTCCCCATTTCCTTTCCTGAAGCGCGCGCGACCTTGAGGGAGCAGAGCGGGTCAACCCTCGGAAGGCGCGGCTACGCCCCAGTCCGTCCCCATTTGCTAGCAAATCAGGAATGTCCCCATTTTCCACGGTCACTCCCACGGTGATTTCCACGCATCGCGGGTTAGATGCGCACCGTTCATTCACACACCTCAGGGAGTCGAATCATGTTGAAGCTGTCACTGGCAGCCTCGGCCTTCATGGCCGTTGCGCTCGCCGCCCCATCCCATGCCACCGGCGCGTTCCGCGATCGTGAAGATCCGGCCGTCGTACGCGAGTGGAATGTGCTCGCCGAAGGCGTCATCCCGGCTTCCGCCGGTCCCACGTTACCGCGCCCTTACGCGATGATGCACATCGCCATGTTCGACGCGGTGAATTCCATCGAAGGTGGTTACACCCCGTACCGCACGCGCGTTCCCGCCGCGCGCGTGGCATCGAGCGAAGCCGCCGCCGCGCAGGCCGCGCACGATGTGCTGATCGAGCTCTTCCCGGCGGGCGCGGAGAAGTTCGATACGGCGCTGAACGCCCGCCTCGCGACCATTCACCCCTTCCGTGCGCAGCTCGGCGCGCAGGTGGGTCGGGAAGTCGCCAAGCGCATCCTCGAATGGCGCGCCAATGACGGCTGGGCCACGCCGCAGGCCTACACGCCGCCAGCCATCGCTGGGATCTGGCAGCCGACGCCGCCGAATTTCCCGGTGGCGGCGTTCGTGCAGGCCGGTGATGCCAGGCCCTTCGCGCTGCCCACGCCGTTCTACTACCTGCCGCGCCGGCCGCCGGCTCTCAACAGCCAGGAGTACGCCGACGCGGTCAATGAGATCAAGGCCATCGGCGGCGTCACCAGCACGGTGCGAACCGAAGAGCAGACGCTGCAGGCGAGGCTCTGGGCCAGCGTCGGCTACAAGGAGAACTGGGGCGGCGTGTGGAATGGCGTCGCACGCGTGCTCACGCAGACGAAGAGACTTTCGTTGATCGAGTCGGCGCGCATGTTCACGCTGATGAACGTCTCGATGATGGACGGCTTGCAGACGGCCCAGGCCAGCAAATTCGTCTTTCAGCTGTGGCGCCCGGTCCATGCCATCCAGCGCGCCGGTGAAGACATGAATCCCGCCACGGATGCGGACCCCACCTGGATGCCGCTGCTAACTACTCCGCCCTACCCGTCTTACGCCGGCAACATGGCCTGCATCGGGGCGAGCTCGGCGCGCGCGCTGGCGTTGTACTTCGGCACCAACGACGTTCCGGTCAGCTTCCAGTGGTCCAGCACCGACGGCATCAACTTCGTGGCGCGCGGGTTCCCAGGCTTCTGGCAGCTCGCCGAGCACCAGGCCACGAGCCGTGAGTACGGTGGCATTCACTATCACTTCGACACCACGGCCAGCCAGGAGGTTTGCCCGAAGGTGGCCGGCTACGTGTACGCCAATTTCATGCGGCCTGTCAGGCGCTAGCGCCACTCTTGACGCCGCCGAAGCGGCGGCGTCCGTTGAGTGTAAGAATCCATTGACCGGCGTATGGGACGTACGCCGCTTCGAATTCCGAAGCGATTTGTTCAGACTGCGACCGTGGCTTCCAGTCACAGCCCTCACCGGCACGACGAAGCCACGGTAGTCTCCAGCGAGCGAAAGCACGCCTGGAACTACGAACGGGAGCCACGCGAAAGTGTGGCTCCTTTTTATTGGGCGTCCGAAAAAGATCAGGCGCGCTTGGGTCGGTTCGCGGAGTGCCACCAATAGAACAGGGTAACGCCGGCGCCCAGCATTCCGCCCAGGTGCGCGAAGTGCGCGACTCCTTGCATGGTGCCGAATACGCCGCTGGTGAGCTCGATGACGGCGTAGCCGGCGACCAGCATCCAGGCCTTCATCGGGATCGGTGGAAAGATCAGCATCACGCGGGTGTGCGGGAACAGGAAGGCGAATGCCAGCAGCACACCGAACACGCCGCCCGAGGCGCCCACCGTGGGCACCGCGCCCCGATCCAGCGTCGCCGTCACCACCAGAAGTTGTGCCAGGCTGGCCGTGAGCACGGACGCAAAATACAGCCAGGCAAAACGGCGCGAACCCACGGCGCGCTCCACCATCATGCCGAAGGAATAGAGCGCAAACATGTTGAGCGCGATATGCGCGAACCCACCGTGCAGGAATGCCGAGCTCACCAGCTGCCAGGGCTCGAACCCCACGCGGCCCAGGCCTCGAACGAAATGATCGCCCAGCGGCCACAATGCGAAATGCGTAACCAGCTGGTCGGGAGTCAACTGCTGCAGCAGAAAGACGCCGGCGTTGATGAAGATCAATAAACGGACGACTGGGGTCATGGGCAGACAGACCGTGTGGTGAGATCGAAGTTCGAGGACATCAGGGCCGCTTGGCGAATTCCGCGTCGAAGCGTGCCTCGAGCACCGCATGTGTTCCGCGCATCCTGTCGACCACCTGCTTTGCCCAGTCGTAGTACTCGCGCTTGCGTTCCAGCGACCAGCCGGCCGGCGGCGCCCCGTTGATGTCGCTGACATTGGCGATCTTGTCGGCGAGCTTCACGAGCTTGGCCTTGCGGCTGATGTGAGCCGCGTGGTCGATCTGCGCCTGCTTGCGCTCGAGCTTGCCGAGGCTCTTGTCATCGCTGCACTCGGCCACGATGTTCGCGATCTCGTAGCCGAACACGATCTCGAGCTCATCCAGCGAGGTGTTCGTGTCCTCGATGGTGTCGTGTAGCAGCGCGGCCGCCAGCACCACCGGATCCTCGATATCGGCCTGCACCAGGATGTAGGCCAGCTGGATGGGGTGATTGATGTAGGGCGATGCTTCCTGGTCCTTGCGCCGCTGATTGCGATGCTTTTCGGCCGCGAACGCCGCGGCCTGCAGAACCAGTTCCATGTGAGTTGCCATCGGGCGCAAGTATAGAGGACGGCGGGGCTCAGGCGCTTTCCCGCCTCTCCTTGCGCGCCGCCTCGAAAACTTCGTGTGCGGCACCGAGGTTCAACAGGAAAATCCCTGCGCCCACGATCAGGTCCGGCCACGCGGAGGTCCATAGCGCCGTGACACCCGCGGCCGCGATGATGGCGACGTTCGCCGCGGCATCATTGCGCGCCGACAGGAAGGCGGCGCGCGAAAGGCTGCCGGCCACGTTCCGCACCCGCACCAGTAGATAGGCGCAATACAGGTTGACGGCGAGCGCGCCCAGTCCAGCCACGGACAGCGGCAGCTCGGCCGGCGGCAGAGGGACATTGAACTTCTGCCAGGCCATCCAGGCCGTGGCCACGCCTGGAATCAACAACAACAGCGCGAGCACGAAACCCACCGCGGCGCGGCGCCTCGTGCTCCATCCCAACGCGACCAACACCAGGAAGTTGACGCTCGCGTCCTCCAGGAAGTCGATCGAGTCGGCGAACAATGAGACGGAGCCAATTCTTCGCGCGACCGCGAACTCGACGAAGAAATACGCGAGGTTCAAGGCAGCCACCTGGACGATGGCGCGCCTCAGTGCGACTTCCTGCGTGATAACACTCATGCGCGACATCTTAATTAAGAAGCAGCTCCCCCCAAAGGGATAGAAGCCGCTGGTGCTATTGAGACTTAAGTATTGATCCCCCTGATCAATATCGGTCACGCGGCGCGAAGCACATGATGTGCCTCACTACTCCCGGGAGGAATACCTCGTGAAAGATGTCGTCCGCTTCTCTCTTGTGCTCCTCGTTGCCATGTTCGCCGCCGGATGCGCGCGCAATGAGGCCGCGGAAGCGCCCCATGCGCCGCCCACCGTGCAGGCCGCGAAAGTGATTTCCAAACCCATCACCGAGTTCGACGAATTCACCGGCCGTTTCGAAGCCGTGGAGCGCGTGGAGATCCGCCCGCGCGTTTCGGGCTACGTGTCCTCGACGCACTTCGAGCAGGGCCACGAAGTGAAGAAGGGCGACGTGTTGTATGTGATCGATCCTCGCCCCTACCAGGCCGTACTCAAGCATGCGCAGGCCGAGCTGACCCGTGCGCGCACGCAGGCGGCGCTGGCCAAGTCCGAGCGCGAGCGTGCCACGCGCCTCATCGAGAAGCGCGCCATCTCGCAGGAAGAGTTCGACGCGCGCACGTCGGGCAATGAAGAAGCCGTCGCCAATGTTGCGGCGGCCGAAGCGGCCGTCGATGCGGCGGCCCTCGATCTGTCCTTCACGACAGTGCGCGCGCCGATCGCCGGGCTGGTGGGCCGCGCCGAAATCACCGCGGGCAACTTCGTCAGCGCCGGACAGACCTTGCTGACCACGCTGGTGTCCATCGATCCGATCTACGTGTCCTTCGACGGCGACGAGCAGGTGTACCTCAAGTACGTCAACATGGCGCTGCGCGGCGAGCGTGAAAGCTCACGCACCGCGGCGAACCCGGTGTGGGTGGGCCTGGCCGACGAACAGGGCCATCCGCACGAAGGCCACATGGTGTTCCTCGACAACGAGCTCGATCCGAACACCGGCACCATCCATGCGCGCAGCCTGTTCGCCAACAAGGACCGGCGCTTCACGCCGGGCATGTTCGCGCGCGTCAAGCTCATCGGCAGCGCCAAGTACACCGCGCTGCTCATCAACGACAGCGCGGTGGGCACCGACCAGAGCGTGAAGTTCGTGCTCAAGGTGGGCGCGGACAACAAGGTGGAATACGCGCCCGTGAAGCTCGGGCCGGTCATCGACGGCCTGCGCGTGGTGCGCGACGGCCTCAAGGCCGGCGACGTCATTCTCGTCAAAGGACTGCAGCAGGTTCGCCCTGGCATGCCGGTTACCCCCCAACTGGTGGCCATGGGCGAACCTCGCCGCGGCGGCAACACATTGGTCGCGCAGAACTGAGGGGGTCTGGCTCCATTTCGCGTCTGCGAAATGGTGCCTGACCCCATTCCCGGCCGCACAGGGACCTAAAAATGAAATTCTCCAGTTACTTCATCGATCGGCCGGTGTTCGCGGCCGTGCTGTCTGCCTTCATCACCATCGCGGGCGCCATCGCGCTCTTCAAACTACCGGTGAGTGAGTACCCCGAAGTGGTGCCGCCCTCGGTGGTGGTGCGGGCGGCCTACCCGGGTGCCAATCCCAAGGTCATCGCGGAAACCGTGGCCGCGCCGCTCGAGCAGGAAATCGTCGGCGTCGAGGACATGCTCTACATGTCGTCGCAGGCCACGATGGATGGGTCGCTGGCCCTGACCGTCACCTTCCGCATCGGCACGGACATCGATCGCGCGCAGGTGCAGGTGCAGAACCGCGTGGCGCAGGCTCTGCCGCGCCTCCCGGAAGACGTGCGCGCCATCGGCGTTTCCACGCTGAAGAGCACACCGGCCTTCCTCATGGTCGTGCACCTCACCTCCCCCGACGGCCGCTACGACTCGCTGTACCTGCGCAACTACGCCACGCTGAACGTGCGCGACCTGCTGGCGCGCATTCCCGGCGTCGGTGACGTGCGCGTGTTCGGCGCGGGCGACTACGCCATGCGCGTGTGGCTGGATCCGCAGAAGATGGCGGCGCGCGATCTCACCGCCGGCGACGTGGTGTCCTCCATTCGCGAGCAGAACGTGCAGGTGGCCGCCGGCCAGGTCGGCGCCCCGCCGGCCGAGGGCTCGGAATTCCAGCTCGCGCTGAATGCCAAGGGCCGTCTCGAGAGCGAGGAGCAGTTCGGCGACATCGTCGTGAAGACCGGCGCCAACGGCGAGGTCGTGCGCCTGCGCGACATCGCGCGCCTGGAGCTGGGCGCGGCCACCTATGCCATGCAGTCCATGCTGGGCAATGAAAACGCGGTTGCGATCCCGGTGTACCAGTCGCCGGGTTCGAACGCACTCGAGCTTTCGAACAAGGTCCGCGCCGACATGCAGGAGCTCAAGAAGAGCTTCCCCCAGGGCATGGACTACAAGATCGTGTACGACCCGACGCAGTTCGTGCGCCAGTCCATCGATGCCGTGGTCCACACCTTGTTGGAGGCCGTGGCCCTGGTGGTGCTGGTCGTCATCCTGTTCCTGCAGACCTGGAGAGCATCGGTCATCCCGCTGGTGGCCGTGCCCGTCTCGATCATCGGCACCTTCGCCGTGCTGTACGCGCTCGGCTTCTCGATCAATACGCTGTCGCTGTTCGGCCTGGTGCTGGCCATCGGCATCGTGGTCGATGACTCCATCGTGGTGGTCGAGAACGTGGAGCGGCACATAGCCAATGGCCTCAGGCCGCTCGAGGCCACCAAGCAGGCCATGAGCGAGGTCAGCCGCCCCATCATCGCCATCACGCTGGTGCTGTCCGCGGTGTTCATCCCCGTGGCCTTTGTCGAGGGCCTCACCGGTCAGTTCTATCGCCAGTTCGCGCTGACCATCGCGATCTCCACCATCATCTCGGCATTCAATTCCCTGACGCTGTCGCCGGCGCTGGCGGCGGTGCTGCTCAAGCCGCATGGCGCCAAGCCGGACGCGCTGACCCGCGGCATGAACAAGCTGTTCGGCCGATTCTTCGAACGCTTCAACCGGTTGTTCGAGAAATCGGGCGATGCCTATTCGTCCGGCGCCGCAAACGCACGGTGAAGCGTGCACCGATCGCGATGGCCATCTACGCCGGCCTGGTGGCGCTCACCGTGTTCGGCTTCATACGCACGCCGGCAGGCTTCATCCCGCAGCAGGACAAGCTGTACCTGGTCGGCGTCGTACAGCTGCCGCCCGCGTCCACGCTCGAACGCACCAATGAAGTCGTGCGTCGCATCGGCGAAATCGCCAAGACCGAGCCGGGCGTGCTGGACTCCGTGCAGTTCGCCGGCGTTTCGGCCAATGGCTTCGCGGCGCAGTCGAGCGCGTCGCTGGTGTTCTTCCCGCTGAAGGACTTCGACGAGCGCGAGGGCATCACGGCCGGGCAGATCGCCGGCTCGCTGAACCAGAAGTTCGCCGGCATCCAGGACGCCTACATCGCGGTGTTCCCGCCGCCGCCCGTCATCGGCCTCGGCTTGTTAGGCGGCTTCAAGCTCAACGTGGAGGATCGCCAGAACCGCGGCGCCGAAGCGCTGTACGCCGCCGTGCAGGACGCACTCGGCAAGGCGTGGCAGGACCCGGCGCTGGCCGGCGTGTTCTCCAGCTACCAGATCAATGTGCCGCAGCTCGACGTCGACGTGGATCGCCTCAAGGTCAAACGCCAGGGCGTGAAGCTCAACGACGTGTTTCAAACGTTGCAAGTCAACCTGGGATCTCTCTATGTCAACGATTTCAACCGATTTGGTCGTACTTACCGTGTGGTCGCACAGGCGGATGCGCCGTTCCGTTCGCAGGTGGATGACATCCTTCCTCTCAAGACTCGCAACGCTGCCGGGGAGATGGTCCCACTCGGATCGATGATCTCGGTGAAGGAATCCTTCGGGCCGGACATCGTCGAACGTTTCAACGGCTATCCCAGCGCCGACATCAACGGCGGTCCATCGCCGGGCCACAGCTCCGGCCAGTCGCAGGCGGCGATCGCGAAGATCCTCGACGAGAACCTGCCCGCCGGCATGAGCTACGAGTGGACCGAGATCGCCTTCCAGCAGATCGACGCGGGCGATGCGGCGTTGTTCGTATTCCCGCTGTGCGTGATCTTCGTGTTCCTGGTGCTGGCGGCGCAGTACGAGAGCTTCTCGCTGCCGCTCGCCATCCTGCTGATCGTGCCGATGGCGTTGCTCGCCGGCCTGGTGGGTATCCATCTGCAGGGCGGTGACAACAACATCTTCACGCAGATCGGATTCCTGGTGCTCGTGGGCCTGGCGTCCAAGAACGCCATCCTGATCGTGGAGTTCGCCAAGCACCTGCAGGAGCAAGGACGCGATCGCGTGTCAGTGCCGTGCTCGAAGCGGCCCGCCTGCGCCTGCGCCCCATCGTGATGACGTCCATCGCCTTCATCATGGGTGTGCTGCCGCTGGTGACCGCAGACGGTGCCGGACAGGAAGTGCGCCGTGCCATGGGCGCGGCGGTGTTCTCGGGAATGATCGGCGTGACCGTGTTCGGTCTGATGCTCACTCCCGTGTTCTTTGTGTTGTTGCGCCGTGACGCGGCCCGCAAGGCCGAGCTGCCGGCGCCGCAGACTGAGGTTGAAGTCCATGCGTTAAGACATATTCTGCGGTTGGTACCGATTGCGCCGCTGAGCTTGATACTCGCCGCCTGCGCGGTGGGTCCCAACTACCACGCACCGGAAACCAAGGCCGGCCGGAGAAGTTCGACGGCATCGAGACCACCTACTCCACCGAGGACGGTGTCGCGCGATTCTGGAAGAACTTCGACGACGCGACGCTCGCCCGGCTGGTCGACGAGGCGCACGACCTCCAACTACGACGTGCGCATCGCGCTGTCGCGCGTCGCCGAGGCACGCGCGCTGCGGCGTGACAGCGCCTTCGACCTGGCGCCGTCGATCACCGCCGGCGGTGGCTACACCAAGACGAGATTTGCGCAGGACCAGGCCATCGCCGGTACTCCGCGCGACAACGAGCTCTACGATGCGGGCTTCGATGCCTTCTGGGAGCTCGACTTCTTCGGCCGCGTGCGTCGCGGGCTCGAGGCCAGCAATGCCGAGCTCGACGCCGTCGAAGCGGCGCAGCGCGATGCGCTGGTCATCGTCACCGCCGAAGTGACGCGCACCTACTTCGAGCTGCGCGGCTTTCAGCAGCAGCTCGACGTCGCGCGCCGCAACGTGGCGAACCAGCAATCGACGCTGGACCTCGCCAACGCGCGGCTGGACGCCGGCAGCGGTACCGAGTTCGACACGGCGCGCGCGCAGGCGCAGCTCTCCGCGACTCTGGGCACCATCGGCCCGCTCGAAGCCGCCGTGGCGCGCTCCATCCATCGCCTCTCGGTGCTGGTGGGCACGCGAACCGCGGCGCACTGCGCGCCGAGCTCGCGCCCACGCAGAATCTGCCGGCGCTGCCGGGCATCGTGCCGGTGGGCGATCCGGCCGGCCTGCTGCGGCGCCGGCCCGATATCCGCGTCGCCGAACGGGAGCTCGCGGGCGCCACGGCGCGCGTGGGCATCGCGGTCGCCGATCTGTTCCCGCGCGTCACCTTCACCGGCAGCGCCGGCTATGTGGCGGCGACCTCTGGCGGCCTGGGCGACAGCGGCACCGACGCCTACGCGCTGGCGCCCGGAATCTCCTGGGCCATCTTCGATCTCGGCCACGTTCAGGCGCGGATCGCGGCCTCGCCAAGTGGCGCAAGGAAGGCGCGCTCCTGCAGTACGAACAGACCGTGCTGCAGGCGCTCGAGGAGACCGAAAACTCACTGGTCACCCACGCCCGCGCGCGCGACCGCCTGGTGCACGACGAGGCGGCCTTCGCGCCAGCAATACGGCCGCCGGCCTGGCACGGGTGCGTTATGAAAACGGTGCCAGCGACTTCCTGCAGGTCCTGGACGCCGAGCGCACCCTGCTGGAATCCGAGGACCGCCTGGCCCGCAGCCGTACCGAGGCCGCCACCAGCCTGATTGCGGTCTATAAAGCGCTGGGTGGCGGTTGGCAGACGGGCAGCTCGCCCCAATTGAGGATGTCCCACCCATGGACCGAGTCGTAAAGTACCGCCCCATGAGCATCAATCCGGTAGACCTCGCGGCCGCCGCCGAGGGCATCCTGAACAACCAATACCTGCAGCAGCGTGAGCGGCTGCTGGCGGCCTCGGCGCAGGCCAGCCGACTGCTGCTCGAATCGCCCGGACGCGATGAAGGCCATGCCGGAAGTGCTGCGCTTGCTAGGCGAAGCCGCGCAGGTGGACCGCACCGCCCTGGCCTTCGCGGAGCTGGGCCCCAACGGCGAGAAGTGGCTCAAGATCCAGGCCGAGTGGATCAGCGAGACCGTGCGACCTGCCACTGCGACGACTGCGAGGGCACGGACCCGTGGAACGAACCGCGCTCCGACCAGTTCTGCATCGATGCTCATGGCCGGCAAGAGCGTGGTGTTCTGCCCCGAGGACATGCAGCGGCTATCGAAGGGGTGAGCATCACCAGCGACAAGGCGCGCACCTCGGCCATCGTGCCCATCCTGGTCGAGGGCGAATACGTCGGCGTCATCGGCTTCGACGACTGGCAGCGCGTGCGCGAATTCGATTCGTCCATCGTCTCGGCGCTGGAAATCGCCGCCGGCCTGGTCGGTGCGGCGTTGCATCGCGAGCGGCTGCTCGACGTCGATGCGCGCGCGAACGCGAACTCGCCGCCGAAGAACGGCTGTCGCAGCTCGGCCGCGCCAACGCCCTGCTGCGCGACGAATCTGGTGCGCCTGGCCCGGGATCCCGAGCCGCACGATTTCGTCTCCAACATTCTTCTCGACGCCATCCGCCAGCTGGACGCCGTCGGCCGCCTACGCCATCGGCTTCGACCCCGCCGCCAATCACTGGCGCTGCTTCGTCTTCGTCGAGGACAGCAAGGCCAGCGATCCGCCCTTCCAGGTGACCGCCACTCCGGAAGAAACCCGCATCGTCGAAGTGCTCAAGGAATTCAAGGAGCCGGTGTTCTATCCGCTCGAGCCGCTCGACAAGCTGCTGTGGCCGGGAGTCGCCGACTGGCATGCCCGCGAAGGTCACAAGAGTGCCTATCTACTGCCGCTGACCTTCGGCGACGGCGCCAGCCGCGGCTGCATCGGCCTGGTGTTTCGCCAGGGCGAGGCGCTGAACGCCGAGCGCGCCGAACTGGCGCTGGCCGTCGCGCACCAGGTCACGCTGTGCATCGGTCTCAAGAAACTCGGCATGGCCGCGAAGAACGCCGCCGTGCTCGCCGAACGCAATCGCATCGGCCAGGAAATCCACGACGGCCTGGCGCAGGGATTCACCGGCATCCTCATGCAGCTCGGCGCCGCCGAGGAAGCCATGCGCGAGTGCACGCGTAATTCGCCGCTGCCGGCCATCCTCACGCGCATCCGCGATCTCGCCAAGGATGGTCTCGCCGAAGCGCGCCGTTCCGTCATGGCTTTGCAGCCCGACCAGACCCGCCGCGTTGGCCTGGAGCTCGCGCTGCGACAGCTCGCCGAGCGCTCCACCGTCGACGGCCGCGTGGCCTGCAGCTTCGAAGGCGTCATGAGCGACGGGCTCGCGCCCGAGCGTCAGCATGAGCTCCTGCGGATCGCCCAGGAAGCCGTCAGCAATGCCGCTGCGTCACGCGCATCCCGGCAAGGTTCGCATCGCTGCTCGAGGAAGAAGTCGCCCACTGGCGCCTGACCGTGGTGGATGACGGCCGCGGCATGACGCTGATGCCCGAGCTGTACGCCTACCAGGGTTACGGGCTCAACAACATGCGGGAGCGCGCCGGCGCCATCGGCGGCGCTTTCCACATCGAAAGCCGGCCCGGCGAAGGCACACGCGTCATCGTAACGCTGCCGCGGCCGGTGGCCTTATCATGAAAGCCGTGGCCAAACTCCCCGCCCGCAAGATCCGAGTAATCCTCGCAGACGACCACCCGGTGGTGCGCGACGGTCTGGCCGCCATCGTCAACCAGCAGGCCGACATGGAAGTGGTGGCCGAAGCCGGCGACGGCGCCGAGGCGCTGGAGCTCTACGAACAGCACAATCCCGACGTCATGGTGCTCGACCTGCGCATGCCCAAGCTGGACGGCGCGGCCGTGGTGCAGAAGGTCCTGGAAAAACATCCCAAGGCCTGCCTGTTGATCATGACCACCTACGACGGCGACGAAGACATCTTCCGTTCGCTGAGCCAGGGCGCCAAGGGCTATCTACTCAAGGATGCCCCGCGCACCGAGATTCTCTCGGCCATCCGCGCCGTGGCCGACGACCGGCCGTATACCTCCTCGAGCGTCGCCGCCAAGGCGCTGCAGCGCATGTCCAAGCCGTCGCTGACCACGCGCGAGCTCGACGTGCTGCAGCTCGTGGCCGAGGGCCGCTCGAACAAGGACATCGCGCGCCGGCTCGAGATCACCGAGGGCACGGCGAAGACGCATGTGAAGGCCATTCTGGCCAAGCTCGATGCGATCATCACGCACCGAAGCCGTGGCCGTGGCGCACAAGCGTGGGCTGATCCGTTTGAGTTGATCCAGAACTGTCTAATCGAACGGTCCATGCTCCATCACGACTACACGTAGCGGCTTGATGGTCGGCTCCGTCTTGGTGGAAAGTTTGAATTCTTCGCCATAGAACGAGCGATAGGTGATCTCGAGATCACCTCGCTCCAGAAATTGCTCGACCACATTGCCCGACGCGTAAGGCTCCTTCAGAAACCGAACACGTAGCATGGTGATGCGCTCGTTCGGCGACATCGCTGCGCCATTCTCGAAGCTGCCAACTCCCAGTTCGAAAGAATTCCTGGGAAAGAGCTTGTTCATTTCCGCTTGAAGTGCGGTGATCGAATTTTCACCCAAAGGCACTCCGTCGAGCAGAAAGGTGGATGTCTTGATGATGGCGGGTCCGAGTCCGTTGTTTACCAACTCAAGTTCGAAGATCCCCTTCTCCGGATGTCTTTCCGTCCACGTGGTCAGATGCGGCCTGAAAGATAGTCGGTTGTGCCTGCGCGACTCAGCAGCTTGCCAAAGGGAGAATACGAGCGCACAGAGCGCTATGAAGGCGCCCGCCAGTGCAGCGACGTCCTGCCATTGATGATCCATTCCCACTCCTCTCCGACACTTCTAGCGATTCGAAAAAGATCGACCCGTTTTTGACGCCTTTCTGGTGACACGCGTCCTCGAGGCGCTTGATCGGGCGAATCCGAGCAACTTGCGAAACTTCGGGCACTCCATGTGGCTGGGTGCCGGACAGGCCGCGGCGTGGCGCAGGCCATCACGCATGGCGATGAGCCTGCGAATACTGCGGTCGAGATCGCCCGCCTTGTCGGCCAGCATCTTGCGGTCGATCTCCAGCAAGCCGTTGGGACGGAACATGCGCTTCATTTCATCGAGCGAGAAACCGGCGGAACTGCCGAGCGCCAGCAGCGACAGGCGCTCCAATACGGCGGGATCGAACAGGCGGCGCAATCCGCGCCTGCCCACCGATTTGATCAGGCCCTTTTCTTCATAGAACCGCAGCGTCGACGCCGGCAAACCCGAACGACGCGCCACTTCGACAATGTCCAGATCGCCCACCCTCTTGACCTCAAGTTGACTTGAAGTGGCACTCTGGCGCCTGAGTCGAACAAACGCAACGCATGGACATCGTCACGGACTACTTCTTCAGCATTTTTCTCGCCGGAATTGGCGCAACGGTGACGACGGACCTGTGGGCTCTCGCGAGAAAGCGACTGCTCGGAGTCGCCCTGCCGAGCTACGGCCTCGTCGGCCGCTGGATCGCCTGGCTGCCGCGCGGCCGGTTTTTCCACGACCCGATATCGGCCACACCACCCGTGCGCGGCGAGCGCGTCATCGGCTGGCTGGTTCACTACCTGATCGGCGTCGCGTTCGCGGCGCTGCTGCCCGGTATTTGGGGTCCCGCGTGGATCCGTCAACCGACGCTGCTCCCCGCACTCATCGTCGGCATTGGCACCGTCACCGCGCCGTTCCTCGTGATGCAGCCCGCCATGGGCGCCGGCCTCGCCGCGAACCGCACACCGCGACCCGCCGCCGCGCGTCTGCAGAGTCTCGCCACCCACGCCATTTTCGGACTCGGCCTGTACGCGTCCGGTTTGTTAGCCAGTCTCGTCATCGCAAGAGGATATTGAAATGCGTATTCCCGCCCGCTTCTCTCCACTCGTATCCGGCGCCCTGACTGCCTGAGAAGACTGCCGGTTGCGGCGGCGTTTTCTCATCGCAACACCTGCATGAGTGCCTGCGGGCATGCAATGCAGGCCACGGCCAGCGCCAGCCACCACTCAGCGTGCGCGGCGATGTAGATGACGGCGACGCGCCGCGCTTCGCCACGAAGTACGACCACCTGCGCAACGGGGAGAAGCAGGTGCTTGACGACCTCGCCCACGTTCAACACGGCAAGCCTGGCACCTGCGATGAATGCGGTCGTGAACAAGGTCGCGCCCAGCAGTTCCAGGAGGATTTGCATCTCGATGGCGGCGACTATCTCCGGCCCGGCAAGCATTGCGATCACGGCCAGGATGGCGATCCGCAAAAGCGTTTCACCTCGACTGGTCAAGCGGAACGCTGGCTTCTTCATGGACCCACTGTAACTGCTTGTCTCTACACGTACAGCTTGCTGCGGCGCGGACTACTGCATGGACGCCGGCGATGGCATCTCGATACGTTGTCGGTGCCCGCTTTTCACGAGTTTCCCTCCCCGGCACCACTCCATGACCACCAAACGAAGCAAATACGATCCCCTGGCCACGTCCCGCCTGACCCGCTGGCTGGTCCTCCGCGATATGTTCCATAACGTGCTCGATTCCACCGAGCTGACGCCCGGAACCGACCTGCGCAGCGCTTTTGCCACCGGCCTCGCGGCGCTGGAACGCGCGGGATGGCACAGCGAGGGCGCCAGCGGTGGCATGGTGTTTGTTAGGCGTGGCGCCGAGCGGCGGCTGTTAGCGGTGCACGAGCACGACCCGCATGAGCCCGTTCCCGCCGGCCATGGCGCCCCCGCGGGCCGCTGTCTCACGTGCGAATAGCGCACGCATGTGTGCCACGCAGAACACAGTGGCGTTGTGCGCGTGAACAGGATAGCTTCGCGCGCGATGGATTCGCTTTCGCTCATCGTGTACAGGGGACGTGCAGGTGACCGCAATACACGCGGCACCAGGGGCGCGCAACTGCTTGGCACCTCGCTGGCGCGGCGCTTCAACCTTCCAACCACGTTCGTGAGCACGCCGCAGCCACCGCTGTCGAGCACGCTCTGGGATGAGCAGCTTTCAGCCGCACGCGCCGACCTGCATACGCTTGCCGACACGCTGGCGACGCTGATTGGCCGCGGCGAGCGTTGTGTTAGCGCCCTGGGCCGCTGTGCGGCGGGGCTGGCGACCATTCCGGTGGTGGTGCGCCATCACCCGAACGCCTGCATCGTCTGGTTCGATGCGCACGGCGATTCGAATCTGCCCAGCTCCAGCGCCGTTCCCTACCTGGGAGGCATGGTGATCACCGGCGCCGCGGGCCATTGGGACAGCGGCCTGGGCAGTGGCTTGTCGATGTCCAACGTCGTCCTGGTCGGCGCGCGCGATCTCGATCCGCATGAAAGGCAGCTCGTTGCCAGCGGCGTGCTCAACGTGGTCGCACCCGGTCCGAGACTGGTGGAACGCCTGGCCGCCGCGGTGGGCGAACGCGAGGTCTATGTCCACCTGGATTGCGACGTGCTGGAACCGGGCCTGGTACCGCTCGAATACCAGGTGCCGGGCGGACTCTCGTTCGACGATCTGCGCGCCTGCGCCGTGGAATTGCGCAAGCGGCGCATTCTCGGCGTCGAAATCGCGGAGTTCGAGTGCGAGTGGCTGGACGGCCGGCCCGGCAGCCCGGAACGGCTGGTGGATGCGCTCGCTCCCCTGCTGAGTTGAGGCGATGAACATTCCGCTGTCTGGGATCACCCTCTCGCTGGCCACGAGTGCAAGCGTCGTCGCCTCATATCGCGCGCCAGGAGCGGCGATCGCGAGTCGCACCGTCTTCCGGGGCGTTCCCGGGCCCGGGGCTGTACGTCAGCTGGACCAAGCGCCTGGCTCCTTTCATCTATTGATTTAATGAATTCCCGCCAAGCCGCGGCACTGGCCGCATGCACCCTGCTGATCTCCAGCGCTGCTTGCGCCTATGAAAACTTCCGGGTCGCCGTGTACTGCCGCGCGCAGGAAGTCCAGAAGATGGCCGACCCGAAGTGGCTGGCGGATAGCTGGGCCGCGGTGTCGCGCGAGGTGCACGTCGACAAGATCTACCTGGAGACGCACCGCGACCGCATCCTGATCGACGATGCCACGCTGCAGGCCGCGAAGAAGTTCTTCGCCGAGCGCGGGGTCGCGGTGGCCGGCGGCATCACCTACACGGTGAGCGAGCCGAATCGCTTCGAGACCTTCTCGTATTCGAATCCCGAGCATCGCAAGGCGGTGCAGCAGATCGCCGAGCACACGGCGCGGCACTTCGACGAGTTCATCCTCGACGATTTCTTCTTCACCAGCACCAAGTCCGAATTCGACGTGAAGGCCCGCGGTGCACGCAGCTGGACCGACTACCGGCTGGCCGTCATGGACGATGCGGCGAAGAACCTGGTCATCGGGCCCGCCAGGCGCGTGAACCCCCAGGTGAAGGTGGTCATCAAGTACCCCAACTGGTACGACCATTTTCCCGCGCTGGGTTTCGACCTGGCACGCGGTCCGCAGCTCTTCGACGGCATCTACACCGGCACCGAGACGCGCGACGCGGTGCGCAGTGCCCAGCACCTGCAGCCCTATCTCAGCTACAACATCATGCGCTACTTCGGGAACATCTCACCCGGACGGAACGGCGGTGGCTGGGTGGATACCGGCGGCGCCACCTACTATGACCGCTACGCCGAACAGCTCTGGCTGACGCTGTTCGCGCGCGCGGCGCCCGAGATCACGCTGTTCGACATCCGCCAGATGCTCTACCCGCTGGATCCGAAGAAGAGCTCGCCGCGGCAGATGACGCCGACCAGCTTCAACTTCCGCAAGGTGATCGAGCCGCTCGAGGGCGCCGACGGCGCTGCGTTCACGCCTGCGCACTACGCCCGGGTGGCCGGCGTGTCCTTCGAGGCCGTGGATGGATTGTTAGGCAAGCTCGGCAAGCCGCTGGGCTTGAAGAGCTACAAGCCCTACAACTCCTCGGGCGAAGACTTCCTGCAGAACTTCATCGGCATGGCGGGCATTCCCGTCGAGATGGTGCCGGCCTTCCCCACCGATGAACCCGCGGTGCTGCTGACGGCCCAGGCGGCTGCGGACAAGGACATCGTGCCGCTCATCGAAGCGCAGCTGCGGGGCGGACGGAATGTCGTGATCACGTCCGGGCTGCTCAAGGCCTTGCAGGGGCGCGGCCTGGCGCGCATCGCCGAGCTCGAGGATTCGGGGCGCGTGGCGCAGGTGAGTCGCTTCATCGTCGGACGCGGCGAGATCGTGTCGAGCGCCACGCCCATCCTGATTCCCCAGGTCACCTATCGCACCAACGATTCCTGGGAGCTGGTCTCGGCCGTGGCCGGCGACAACGGCTGGCCGATCCTGCACGACGCGGACTATCTCGAGGGCCAGCTGCAGGTGCTGACGATTCCGGAGAATTTCTCGGATCTGTCCAACTACCCGGAGCCGGTGCTCAATGCCATCCGTCGCGTGGTGGCGGCCTCCTTGCCCGTGAAACTCGAGGCGCCGGGCAAGGTGAGCCTGTTCGTGTACGACAACGGCACGTTCATCGTGCACAACTTCCGCGACGAGCCGGTGAATGCCGGCGTCACGTTGCGCGCCGACATTGCGGAGCTCACGGATCTGGTGAGCGGCGAGAAGGTCGCGCTCACCGAGCGCAAGGAATCCGCGCGTTTCGGCGCGCCGGAATCCACGCTCCCGGTCGCCACGTTCAGCGCTCGCGCCCCACTCCTTCCGCGCGTTCGCCGCGCGGTGATTCAGGGCGGCGCGTTCGAGACGCGGGCGGTGGCAGTGGCCGAGGCGTAGTTCAGGTCGCCAAAGTTGCCGCGCTGCGCGAAGGAATCGATGTCGCGCACATAGTAGTTCGTCGCGCCCTCGACGTGATTGCTGTTCGCACAGCTCACGGTGACGCGAAATCCTTGCAGCGCACCCTGCGCGAGATTGAAAGTCGTACCCGGTGGCGGCACGCACGAGTTGGCGACGCGCGCCCGATACGCGCCCCACTGCGCACCAGCATGCGCGGCTGCAGCGGCACGGTCGGCCATGAGCTGCTGGTTGGTTGCGCCGAGTTTCGACGTGCCGGCGGTCACCGCGAATGCGGCCAGCGTCGCGATCATCACGATGAGAAAGATGGCAACCACCAGCGACATTCCTCGTTGGCGGCGTCTCATGGCAGCCATCCGGAGCCGGCGGAATGGAACATCGTCACGCTCTCGCCGGTGGCGCGGGTCGCGGTCAGTCGCAGCGAAGCGGTTTGAGGTACCGTGGCGCTGGTCGGCGAGGCGCGGAAGTCGCACGCGGTGAGGCCAGTGGCCATGAGCTGACCGGCGAACCCGGCCAGCGTGAAGTCATTGGGATCGTCCCGACTCGCCTGGTTCGCAACCACCGGGTAATTCTCGTAGCGGCGCAACGTACCCTCGGTTTCGTCGCAGAGGTACGTCAGCGGCCCGGAGACCAGATAGAGGGGGCTCCGCGGCGAGCTGGACGCGAGGACCGGCGCCGGATTCACGCTCAGCTGTTGTTCGCCGGCTGCGCCATTCGCGAGGCGGACCGTCGTGGCCGCAGTCATCGAGCCCGTCAACGCATACGCATCTGGACAGGCCGGCGGGCCCGGCCCGCAGTTGTTGACCGACAGATAGTGATTCGGCAGGTCGACTCCGACCGGAACCCCACGCAGCACGCCGGCTACGCTGAATGGTGGCGCCGAAGGATTGCTCATGTAACGCGCGTAGTCGTCGACGCGCAGCATCTCCAGCGCGACGAAGGGGCCATTGCGAGTCGCGCGCAGGCTGTTTGGCAAAGCGCGGCGCAAGTCGGCTTCGATGGCGGGCCAGCTCGCGGCCGCTTCGTCGACAACCGCCGCACGGCGCGCCTCGGTCTCGAACGCGCCCACGGGCGCGGCGATGATCATGGCCGCGAACATCGCGACGATGCTCGCGATGGCAATCGCCACCACGAGCTCGACCATCGTGAAACCGTGGCCTCCGGCGCGCATCAGTAGTTCATCCGGAAGCCGCTGACCATGACCTGCGACGTGCCGCCGTAATCCACGGTCACGTCGACGCGCAGCGAGTTCGCGGCGGGCACGCCGCCGAGCGCCGCACCGATGACGTCGACCCGCACGTGAAAGTTGCCGACCACGTTGCCGAACCGATCGCGCGCGCTGGCGTCATCGAGGCCGTTGTAGTCGTTCACGTCGTCGTAGAGATCCCGCGTAGCTTCGCCGTCCGCACCATCGGGATCCGCGAAACTCTTCGCGGTGATCTCGTTGAGATAGGCAGTCGCGATGGCCTGCGCCTGGGCCTGCAGCATCGCGCCGCCACTGTTGCCATTGATGTAACCGAGCGTGCCGAGCAGCGCGGTGGCGGCGATGGAAATCACCGCGATGGATACGACCAGCTCGATCAGCGTCACACCGCGCACGCGCCTCATCAGTGCACCAGTCCCGACGATTCGACCGTGACTGCGTGCGCCCCCACGGTGATGTCGTAGGGTCCGCCTGGAACGGTGCCGTCGCCCGTGAACACGAACAGCCGATTGGCGGCCAGCGCCACGCCGGCCGGCATGGGGGCCGCGAGCGCATCGCCGTTGCCACGGCGCACTGCCGTGACGAAGCCACCGCCGGCGGCGCAATGATTGAGCGCCGCGGGTGCACGCTGCTCCGCGCGATACCCGAGTGCATCGACGGTGAAACGCACGTCGCAACCGCTGGCGATCGCCACGGCACGCGCCTGGCGCAGGCTCGCGGCCAGCGTGTCGGCGTAGCCGCGCTCGAGGAACGGGGTCTCGACGGTCAGGCGGGGAAGCGCGACCGCGGCGAGTATGGCGATGATCGTGATCGACGCGATGAGCTCGATCAGCGTGAACCCATGGCTGGCGCGACGGCGCGGGCGCATGGGTTCACACCGGTACCGCTGACGCGGTCGATCAGCACTGCGTACGCAGGTTAGCGTCGATCGCAGCCTGGTTCGCCGTGTTCATGACCATGTTGTGGTACACCAGCGTCGGCTCGAGGCCCGCGCCCGCAGGCTGCACATACTGCACCCAGCAGTTGGCCGTGGCGCCTGGCTTGGTCATGCGAGCACCGGCGACGGTGAAGCCGTCCGTGGACTGAAGCAGCCGCGCGATGCTGGCGTTGTTCGGGAAACCGTTCGCGAATACGACGTTCTGCCCGGCGATCACGATGCCCGCGCCGCCGTTGGTGCAGTTCTGCGCCATGCAGACGCCGCGCGCCATGTTGCGCCGCGCTGAGCATCGAGCCGCCCATGCTCTTGAGAGCCGCGATGCGCGCCTCGCGTTCCAGGCCCATGAATTTCGGCAAGGCCACCGCGGCAAGAATGCCGAGGATGACGACCACCACGATGAGCTCCACCAGGGTGAAACCGGATTGCATTCTCTTCTTCACGATCTGACTCCTCTCGGATCTGAAACGGACACCTAGGTGGATATCGGCGCGCCCCGGCGTCGCTTCAGGCGTCTCACGCGATGTGTGCGATTGGTGCTCATGATCCATTGACATAATCTGGATCACATCTGCCCGGCCCTGCTGATGACCTCCCAGAGCGGCATGAAGATGCCGAGGGCCAGGACCAGCACCATGCCGCCCACGCACACGATCAGCAGCGGCTCGATCGAAGAGCTCAGGTTTTTCAACGCGTGATCCACTTCTCGCTCGTAGTAGCCGGCGGCCTCGTCGAGCAACTCGGGCAGTGCACCGGTTTCCTCGCCGATGGAGACCATCTGCAGCACCAGCGGCGAGAACAGCCGCTGGCGGAGCTCGCCGCGCTGCTCAGCGACTCACCCCGCTCCACGCTGCTGGCGAGCACCTGGATCTTCTCGGACATGAACACGTTGCCCGAAGCGCGCGCGATGACCGCCAAAGTCTGGGTCATCGGCATGCCCGCTGACAGCGAGATCGCCAGGGAGCGACAGATGCGCGCCAGTGTGGCTTCGTACATGAGTTTTCCCATGACCGGCACGCGCAGCTTGAGCTCGTCCCAGCGGCGCCGCCCCGCAGGCGAACCGATGTAGCGCCGGATCCCGTAGACCAGCGCGGCGATGACGCCGAGCGTATACGGCCAGAAGTCGCGCACCAGCGCGGAGGATCCCAGCAGCATGCGCGTGGGCAGCGGCAGCTCGCCCTTGAGCTGCGCGAATATCGGCGCGAATTTCGGGACCACGAAGGCCGACAGGAACATCGCCGCGAGCACGATGGTGATCAACACGATGATCGGATAGCGCACGGCGCCCTTGACGCGATCCTGCATGTCCTTTTCCTGCGCCAGGTACTCGGTCAGGCGCAGGAACGACTTGTCGAGCGTTCCGGTGGCCTCGCCCACGCCCACGATGCTGACGTACAGGCGCGGGAAGATTTCCGGATGGCGCGCGAAGCTCGAGGCCAGGTCACGGCCGCTTTCCAGGCTTTCCAGCACGTCGGTCAGCGTCTCGCGCAACATGGCGTTGTGCGTCGAGGCGATGAGCCCGCGCAGGCCGCGCAGCAGCGGAATGCCGGCGCGCGTGATGGTGTACATCTGGCGCGAGAACATGACCAGATCGGACGTGGTCACGCGGCCGATGCCGATCCGACGCCCTATCTTCTCGAAGGTCGACGCCGCCAACGACGCCCAACTCCTGGATGTCGAGCGGGACCACGCCGTTCGAGATCAGGCGTTGCGCCACCTGGTCGACGTGACTCGCCCTGCATGCGGCCGTGTACCAGCTTGCCTTCGCGCGAGCGCGCCTTGTAACTGAAGAACGCCATGGACGCTTCAGGGCGCGTGTCCGCTCAGCAGGCCGTCGGCAAGTTCACCGTCGCTTTCGCCGGCGGGCGTTTCAGCACGCGCAGGCTGCGGGTCTCTTCGAGCGGATCGTCGAGGCCGCTGGTGGTGGCGATGGCCTCGGCGAGGTGGTCTTGCCCGCAGCCGCCAGGTCGATGGCGCTGCGCGTGAGCGACACGTAGCCCACCTGCTGGCGCGCGCAGTGTCGGCGAAGCCTTGCGTGTCTCCGCGACGAATCGCAGTCGGCCAGCGAGCGGTCCATCTCGATGAGCTCGTAGATCGCCGCGCGGCCGCGGTAACCGGACAGGTTGCAGTACGTGCAGCCGGCACCGGTGCGGAACTTCATCTTGCGTGGCGCGTGCGCCCACCTGGGCCTGAGCCACGCGAGCTGGTGATCGTCCGGGTCCGTCACTTGCGAGCAATCCGGGCACACCTGGCGAACCAGGCGCTGGGCTACGATGCCGTGCAGGGCGGTGGCGATCATGTATCCGGCCACGCCCATGTCGAGCAGGCGGTTCACGGTGGCGGACGCCGACAGCGTGTGCAGCGTCGAGAACACCAGGTGGCCGGTGATGGCCGCACGCAGGCCGATGTCGCAGGTCTCGCGGTCGCGCATTTCGCCGACCAGGATGATGTCCGGATCGGCACGCAGCATGGTGCGCAGTACGCGCGCGAAGTCGAGTCCGATCTTGGCGTTGATCTGCACCTGGTTGACACGATCCAGCCGGTACTCGACCGGATCCTCGGCGGTGAGGATCTTGGTATCCGAGCGATTCAGATAGTTCAGCGCCGAATACAGCGTGGTGGTCTTGCCGCTGACCGGTGGGGCCGGTCACCAGCACCATGCCGGCCGGCCGCTCGATCAGCGCGCGAAAGCGCGCCAGCATGCGCTCGGGCATGCCAAGCTGCTCGAGCGTCATGAGATTGTTCGACTGGTCCAGCAAGCGCAGTACCACGCGACTCGCCGTACTGCGTCGGCATGGTGGCCAGGCGCACGTCGATGGAACGGTCGCGCACCTTCACCGAGAAACGGCCGTCCTGCGGCAGCCGCTTCTCGGCGATGTCGAGGCCGCTCATGAGCTTCAGCCGCGTCACCAGCGCGCTGGCAACGCCGCGACCTTCGATGGTCTGTTCCTGCAGCACGCCGTCGATGCGCTGGCGCACGCGCAACATGCCCTCGCCCGGCTCGATGTGCACGTCGGACGCGCGCATGTTGACGGCGTCCTGGAAGATGTTCTGGATCAGGCGGATGATCGGCGCGTCGGACGAGCCTTCATCGACGGCCAGCTGCATGATGTCGATGTCACCGGCCCGCAGTTCCTCGCGCACTTCGAGCGCGATCGAGGCGATCTGCTCGGTGCGACGGTAGACGATGTCCATCGTGCGCAGCAGCTCGGCCTCGCGCACCAGCGCGATGCGCAGCGGTTGCTTCAGGCGCGTCGACCAGTTCGTCGTAGACGAACAAGTCGGTGGGATCGGCCATGCCCACGGTGAGGCCGTTCGTGTCCTGCTGCAGGACCAGCGCGCGAAAACGGCGGGCCAGCGCCTCGGGCAGTAGTCGGACGATGGCCGGGTTCGAGCGTCAGCTGGCGCAGGTCGACGAACGGAATCTGCAGGTGACGCGCCAGCGCGTCGTTGAGCTGCTGTTCCTCGACGATGCCCAGATCCGTCAGCACGCGGCCGAGTTTGCGCCCGGTGCGCTTCTGTTCGGCCAGCGCCTGGTCGAGTTGCGCCTCGTTGATGACCTTCTGCTCGATGAGCAGCTCACCGAGGCGGATCTTCTTGCGCCGCTCCGGCTTCATTTGCGGTCCCCGGCCTCCACCTCATCGCGGTTGCCTTCGACCTCGCCATGCTTTGCCATGGCATCGGCGCGCGCCAGTGAGTCTTTGACCATGCCGTCCATGTCGGAGTCGGTCGCCGACCAGCGGACGCAGCAGCAGGACCAGCTCCACGGTGCTGGCCGGCGTCGCGCTCGCTGCTGAAACAGCTTGCCTATTCCCGGCACGTCGCCCAGCAGCGGCATTTTGTGGTCGTCGCGCCGGCGCGTTTCGCGCATGAGACCGCCGATCACGATGATCTGGCCGCTCGCGCGCGCACCACGCTGTCGGATTCGCGGATCTGGCTGACCGCCAGCGGCAGGTCGCTCGTGAGGCCGCTGAACGAGACCGCTTGTTCTGGTCCGTGACGTCGCTAACGGTCGGATGGATGTGCATCAGCACGCTGCCGTCTTCGCTGATCTGCGGCGTCACGTCGAGCGCCACGCCGGAGAAGAATGGCGTCAGCTCGATGTCGAGGGACGTCGTGGTCGACTCTCCCGTGGTCGTGTCGCTCTTCACGCCGGTCACGAAGAACTCGTCCGAGCCGGCCTTGATGATGGCTTTCTGGTTGTGCAGCGTCGACACGCGCGGGCTGGAGAGCACGCGCGTGCGGCCCTGCGCATCGCAGCAGCTCGATGAAGGCGTTGAAGTCGGTGGTGTCGAACGGCGAAGGTGAACGCGCCGCCGATGCGTCTCCACGACTGGCCGAGTGATCGGCGCTGCCCGGCCCACGGGGACCACACTGCCCGAGCCGCTGTTCGAACGGATTCGCGGTCGAAGCCGCCTGGCGGCGCCTGCTGACCGATGAAATAGCGGTCTTGTTGCCATCGCGTACGAGGCGGCCCAGTTGATGCCGGCCTGGAACCCGGAATTCAGCTCGACCTCGACGATCTTCGCCTCGAGCACCACCTGGCGGGTCACCGTCGACTGCGTCTTGCGCAGGTAGTCGCCGACGTCGCGCAATTCGTTGGGCATGGCGCGCACCACGATCACGCCCGACTGGCGATTGATGACCACGTTGCTCTCGGCGTCGCCCGTGACCATGCGGCGGATGTCGGTTTCGATGCCCTTCCAGAAATCGGAGTCGCTGCTGGTGAGCACGGCCGTGCCGGTCCCGAGGTGTTCTGTCCGCGTCTTCGTCGCCCGGCTGCCGCCGCCGCTCCCACCGGCTCGCCGTAGGTATTGCCCTCTGCGTGACCTGCCCCGAGCTCACGCGCGTCTTGCTAGACGCCGACGCGATGCAGGTCGAGGTAATTGAGCTGGAAGACGCGGGTCTGCACCGTGGCCGGCAGCACCAGGTAGCCATTGCCCATCGCCCTGTAGTCGTAGCCATACAGGTCGCGCGCCGCTTCGAGGGCGCCTTCGATGGTGACCTGCTTGAGCGTCAACGTGATGCGCCCCTTCACATCCGGGTGCACCAGCATGTTGACGGGCGTGCCGGCCACCAGGCCCGGAAGAAGGCCGCGCCGGCGCGTCCTCCACCTGCACGTCGTAGCGCGGCGCGGCGTCGTTTTCCGCGGTCGCAGCGCGCGAGACCGGCAGCAGCGCGGCAAGCAGCAAGGCAATCAGGCGTTTCATGGTTTTCGAGCCTCGGAGTGAACGACCCGCACGGTCGGAGACAGCGCGCGGCGCCCGGGAGCGCAAGAGTCTGGATCCGGCCGCCGCGCGAGAAACGCACGCCATCGGCGAACACTTCGAGAATCGTCGCGCCAGCGACCAGGTCGCCCGCCGCGACCACGCGGCCGTTGACGATGGCCACGCGCGCCGCACCGGAGATCACGCCTTCCAGGCGCATGGCCGACGGTGCGGACGCACGCGCGCGGCGCTGGCGCCGAGCCCGGTGGGCGCATCGGATCGCGCAAGTCTGCGCGGAACGCCGGCGATCGCCGAGGCGGCTAGCAATCCGATGGCCAGTGTCAGCAGTCGGCGCATGGTTCAGACCCCCAGCCAGGTCGAATCGAGACTCAGCGTGGCGAGCTCGATGCGCACGCGATTGCGCGGATAACCGGCGGTCGACAGGTCCAGCGACGTCCAGCGAAATTTCCACGGCAGCGCTTCGAGCGTCGCGAGGTAGTCGAGAATGTCGTTGTACTGGCCGTCGATCACGATCTCGATGGCGTGCACGTAGGGTGGCTGTGGCCCGGTGGACGTCGGGGTCGTTGCGGGCTGCGCCGGATCCTCGGGCTGCCGGCGGCACCAGGCTGGTCACCGGCAGGTTGCGGATGCTCACGAGCTCCAGCCTGCCCTGCGCGTCGAGCATGTCGTGCAGCACCTCGATCATGCGATCGGCGGACACGAAGCCGCTGGCCGTGTTCTCGAGCTGCGCATCCATGCACTGCGAGCTGCTGTCTGCAGCTCACCGGCGCGCTTGATGGTCAGCTGGCGCGGATCGGAAGCGTCGGCGCTCTGCGCCGTCGACGCCGAAACTGCGCCCGCGGTCGCGAGCTCCGCTTCGAGTGCCATGCGCGCGTGCGCGCAGCGGCTCCATCAGCATCGTGTCCCACGACGGCAATGAGCAGCCCGACGAGTGCCAGCACGACGATCGCGCGTTCGCGCAGCGTCAGCGCTTCGAATCGCTTGAGCAGCGTCTGGCGGACATCAGGATTTCTCCTCGTCCGCTTCGTGGGTCACCAGGCCGCGATGACCGGCCTTGAACGGAGACGTCCGCCGCCAGCTCTGGGCTTGGCCGGCTTTTCGATCACGAATTCGTCGATCTGTCCGCCCTTGAGCGCCGGGTCCGTGGCCAGGCTTTGCAGATAGCGCGGCACCAGCTCCGGCGACAGTGTCGAGCCCGACATGCCGATGGATTCGACCCTCGCGCCGAAGGTCAGGTGCTCGAGCCAGATTCCCTCGACGTGGCGCGTGCCGAAGGCGCGCAGGCGCGCCGAGAATCCGGCGCGAATCTGCGTCTCGGCCGCAAGCTGGAACTGCGCGCGCGATTTCGAGTCCACTGAAGCCGCCAGGCGCCGGACCAAGGCGTCGAGCTCCTCGTCGGTGAGCTCATCGAGCTGCGGTCCCGCGGCGGCGGACATGGCCGCCTGAGCCTGCTGCTGGTTGCGTATCACCACCGCGGCCTTGCCGAGCTCTTCGACCTGCCAGGCTGCATAACCCCACAGTCCCGCCAGCGCCAGCGTGATCACCAGCAGCGTGGCACGGCTCGAGCTCCCGGACAGCGCGCCGCGAATCCGCTTCGATACCGGTTGGTAGAGGTTGATCTCCTGCATGGTCTCACCCTTCCGGCGCGCGCAGCGCTGCGCCGATCGCCATGCACGGCAGCCAACCGTCCGGGATATCGGCACTGAAGGACACGTCGACCAGATCGAAGATGTTGAACATGCTGATGCGCAGACCGGTCGAGGCGCCGAGCTCGGCAGCCAATAGATTGGCGCGCGTCCCGGCGGGCGCGATGTACAGGTCGGCGATGGCGGTCTCGTCGAAGTGGCTTTCGTAGTAGTCCAGCGAGCGCTGCAGCTCGAGCGAGAGCAATTGCGGATCGAGCGGCAATTCATTGGCCTCCGACTCCGCGTCACCGTTGAGGTCGCCGCGCAGTCCAAAGTCGAAGCGCCGTGTCACGTACAACATGCCGCCACGCGTCAGCACCAGCTGCGCGAAGTCGTCGCGGATCAGCAGGAACGCCACGCCCTTGGCATCCTGCGGCAACAACGCTGCCAGGTTGCGCTGGCACAGCTCGGGGATGTCGATCACGTCGAAGCGTCGGAAATGCCGTTCCAGCGACTGCGTCATCTTCTCGACGGCGTCGCCGCGCGAGGCGATCGCGAAGCACATCCTCTGGCTGCCGCGCGAGGTCTGCTCGGGCAGGTCGAACACATCGAGGGTCGATTGGTCGATCGGGAAATCGAAGGCGTCGCGCATGCTATAGCGCGCCGCCGCACGCAATTCCTTGCGTGGCACGTCCGGCGCCTGCACCTGCGCAATCTGGTAGTCGGAGGCATTGATGACGGCGCTGACCGGGATACGTCGCAGATCGAACTCCGCGGTGATCTTCTTGAGCACAGGATCGGCAAAGCCCAACGGGGCCTCCTCGACCACGATGCGCAGGACCTGCGGACGCTGACCGTCGAGCTTGCGCACCAGCGCAACCGCGATCTCGGTGTCCGAAATCGCGACGGCGGCGCGCAGCCCTTCCGTGCGGCGGCGTTTTTTGAAAAGGCGCCCCATGCGGGCGCTGACCGTTTGCAGCATGCGAAATCAGAGCACCCTTTCGGGCGATCTCTCCTCACATGCTGTAGCGGTCCGGGAACGCCAAACTTGATGTCATCCGAGGGTGCTGTGCGGCAGCTCTCGGCGGCGGCAAGAGCCTGCCGCGCGTATCGGGCCGGCAGCGACTATCCTTGCCGCATGGTGCCCGGAAACATGGCTTCCCTCGTCCTGGAAACGCCGCGACTGCTGCTGCGTCCACCGCGACTCGAAGACTTCGATGCCTGGGCGGATTTTCTCGATGACGAAATCGCCACGCGTTTCCTGGGCGGTCGTCAGCCCCGCCCCACTGCCTGGCGCACCTTCATGGGCATGTGCGGCTGCTGGCACATGACGGGCATCGCGATGTTCTCGGTGATCGAGAAATCCAGCGGCAAGTGGGTCGGCCGACTCGGTCCCTGGTATCCGGAAGGCTGGCCCGCGCCCGAAATCGGCTGGGGAATCGCGCGCGAACACTGGGGCAAGGGATACGCCAGTGAAGGCGCTGCGGCCGCGATGGATTATGCGTTCGACGTGCTGGGCTGGGACGACGTCATCCACTGCATACACGAGGACAATCTCGCCTCGCAGGGCGTCGCGAAGAAGTTAGGCTCCCGGAACCTGCGGCGCGTGAAGATGCCGGTGCCCTACGACACCATGCCGGTGGACGCGTGGGGACAGACGAAATCGGAGTGGAAAAATAATGGGGTCAGGCCATTGCTAGGACACCCCATTTACACCGCGTAGCGGGGGTTGATCCGCGCCACCTTCCGGATCTTCTGCGATTTCTTGAACCGGCTGAGCGCATCGTCCAGGCCGGCCTCGATATGCTCTGCGAGGCCCGCGACGTACTCGTTGTACGCGTCGTCGATGCGCCGCTTGTCGGGATTGAAGTCCATGCGCACGCTGTCCTTGTAGCGGATCGAATACGTGCTGTTCGTGTACGGGATGCTGACGTCGAAGGAATGTCCGCGATGCTCCCAGCGCGCGTTGATCACACCGGGTTCGACCACGGTGGCCTTGAACTTGCGCCGCGCACAGGCATCGAGGATGGCGCGCTCCACGTCCGTCAGCGCCATGCGGGTGCCGTCCTTCAGCGCCGGCACTTCCTGGTCGATGAGTTCCTTGAGAGGATCATCCGCCAGCGCAATCGGCGCCACGGCCAACATTCCTACCAACAATGCCAGGGACAGGCTTCGGGTCTTCATGAGCACCCAAACTAAAGGTCACTTTGCACCGCTGCAACGCCGCGGCGTCGAGGTTGTGCACTGTTTCGCACAGGAAAATCAGCCACATCCGGAACTCCCGTAATACTGTCGGTGTCATTGCACATATGCCCACCAGAAAGAAGCGACGCGTCACATTTGCCCTGCTCCTGGCATATTTCCCGCTCGCAGTGGCCTACCTCGCCTTCAGCGGCCACTCGGCGCCGCCGACTGGCGCAAGGCCTCGCGCGAGCCGGCGGGACTCGCCCCGGATCCGGCGACCACTCCAGAGGCCGTGGTGCAGGTTTATTCCGCGCGCGCGGTCAGCTGGCGCGGCTGGTTCGGCGTGCATACCTGGATCGCGGTCAAGCCCGCGCATGCCACCGATTTCACCGTGCACGAAGTCATGGGCTGGTACCTGAAGCGGCGCGGCAGCGTCGTGGTCGCACGCGACCGGCCGGCGGACGGCTATTGGTACGGCAGCCGAGCCCGAGTTGATCGGCGACGTGCGCGGACCGGGCGTCGATGCCCTCATCGCAGCGCATCGAAGCCGCCGCCAGGATTATCCGTACCCGGATCGCTATCACGTATGGCCCGGCCCGAACTCCAACACCTTCACCGCCTTCGTCTGCGTCGTGTGCCCGAGCTGCGCGTGGATTTGCCGCCCACGGCCATCGGCAAGGATTACCTGGGCTGGAGATCCGTGGGCAAGACGCCCAGCGGTACCGGCGGCCAGGCCAGCCTGTTCGGCGTGGTCGGCGTGGCCGCGGGCCTCGAGGAAGGTCTCGAGGTGAATCTGCTCGGCCTCAACTTCGGGCTGGATCCAAGAGCCTCTCATTGAAACTCCCCATCGTCGGACGGCTGGGTCCGAGAGCGCCGACAACACGCCGATCCTGATCGGCGCGCCCGCGATCGACGCACCCGGCAGCTGAACGCCGAAAAAGCAGGGGCGCGCCACTCGCGCGACGCGCCCCCGGTTCTCCTGATACGGCGCGCAGCGCCGCCCCCTCAGGCGTGACCTTTCTCGCCCTTGCTCGTGCGCGAACTCTTCCTCGGGCGAGAGGATGAGCTGGTTCCGTGCCGTACAACGCGAAATACAGGATGCCGAGCACGTAGAACGCCGCCACCGCGTACACGCCGTCGCGATACACCGGATCCTGCAGCTGGTAGTAGAGCGTCACCAGCGCGATGACAACCGTGACGACCGCGCCCGGCACGCCGACCGGGCTGCGATATGGGCGCACGATGTTGGGCATGTTCTTGCGCAGCAGGATGAAGGACAGACCCTGCATCGCATACGAGATCATCGCGCCGAACACCGCCATGTTGAGCAGCGTGCCGCCGATCACCGCGCCGCGCTTCTCGCGCCGCGCGACGATACCACACGATCAGCATGGTCGCGAAACCCAGCACCGTGCCGGCGTACAACGCCATGTGCGGCACCTTCTTGGCGTTGGTGAGCGACATGAACGGCAGGTAGTAGCCCGCGCGCGACAGCGAATAGATCTGCCGGCCGTAGGCATAGATGATGGTGTGGAAGCTCGCGATGAGCCCGATCACCGCGAGGAACGCCAGCGTCTTTGCTGCGCCGGAGCCGTACATCACCCGGAAGCCATCCAGCAGCGGCTCGCCTGAAGTCGAGAGCGAGAATGCGCCGTGCATCTTGCCTTCCTCGGTCGAGCCGACGCTCGAGTTCAGGAAAGTGATCAGCAGCGCCGAGATCATCAGCGTGGTCATGCCGAGGATCAGGCCCTTGGGCATGTCCTTCTTCGGGTCCGCCGACTCCTCCGCCGCTAGCGGCAACTGCTCGATGGCCAGGAACAGCCACACCGCGAAGGGCAGCGACAGCAGCACGCCGTGGAAGCCGAACGGGAACCAGGATCCGCCGCCTTCGGCCAGCTCGACCGGAGCGCCGTCCGGCGCCGACGCCGATGTTCAGCGCCCAGCGATTGAAATCGATCGATGGGAATCGCGCTCACCCAGTAGATCGCCAGGATCGGCGAGCGCGCCGAGCGTCACGATGCACCGAGACGCGGAACGACAGCTCCACGCCGCACAGATTGAGCAGCAGGAACACCACGTATGAGGCCGCCCACCACAGCGGCTGATCAGGCCTCGGTGTCTCGAATATGGCCGTCATGTACGAGCCGATGAAGAACACGATGACCGCGGGCGTCAGGATGTACTCGATGCTCTCGGCGAGCCCGGTGAACATGCCGCCCCAGGGACCCATGGCGCTGCGCGCGAAGGAATACGCGGCGCCGGTGTGCGGCAGCGCCGGTGACATCTCGGCGAGGCTGAAGATGAGTCCCCAGTACATCGCGGCGATGATGAACAGCGCGACCAGCATCGAGCCGAAGCCGTTTGCGAGACCGAAATTCCAGCCGGAGTAATGGCCCGAGATCACGGCGCCGACGCCCAGCGCCCACAGCGACCAGACCTTGGCGTAGCGTTTCAGACCACGATTCGCGAAATAGTCGGCGCCGACCTGTTTGTAGCTGACGCCGCCGGACGAATCAGTGCTCCTCATGCGTAACTCCCCGGAGCCGCGGTCGTGCCGTGGCCCATCTGTGTTTTCTTCTTGTTGCTCGAGATGCAGTGGCGGCTCTGCCGGGCCGAGTATAGGCTGGCGCCTGTGTGCACCTGCAACTGAGAACGAAGACAGACGTGTGCCGCCACCGGCCGGTGCACGGCACGAGTTCAGTGCGTCGGGTACAACTGATTGTTCGTATTGGGGAATCAGGCCCGGAGAATCAGGCAAATGCCGGCGACCCCGCCGCGCGCTTGCGCGGATGCAGGTTGCCGAAGAACTGCTCGGTGGCCGCCCGCCAGGTGAACAGCCGCGCGCGCGCCAGCGCATCCTCGCGCCTGAGCTTCAGCGCCTCGCAGGCAGGCGGTGCGCAGGTCTTCGTGCAGCACGCCGGCCTTCGAGTCGCCGACCACGTCGCGCGGCCCGGTGACCGGATATGCCGCCACCGGCAGCCCGCAGGCCATGGCCTCGAGCAACACCAGGCCGAAGGTGTCGGTCCTGCTCGGGAACACGAAAACATCCGCCGCGGCGTAGACCTGGGCCAGCTCCTCGCGTTCGAGCACCCCCAGGTAGTTAACCGCGGGGAATCTTTCACGGACGCGTTCGAGCGAGGGCCCCGTGCCCACCACCCACTTCGACCCCGGCAGGTCGAGGCCGAGGAAGGCCTCGACGTTCTTCTCCACGGCGACGCGCCCGACATACAGAAAGATGGGCGGCTCGCTGTTCAGCCGCTTGCTCGGCTGCGGACGGAAGATGTCGCCATCGACGCCGCGCGACCAGAGCCTCACGTTCCCGAACCCATTGGCCCGCAAATCGTCGACCACCACCTGCGTGGGCGCCATCACGGCCTTGGAAGGACCGTGGAAGTACCGCAGCCACGCATAGCTCCAGTCGACGGGCAGGCGGAAACGGGCGTGCACGTACTCGGGGAAACGCGTGTGATAGGCCGTGGTGAATGGAAAGTCGTGGCGCAACGCAAAGCGGCGCGCGGCCAAGCCGAGCGGGCCTTCGGTCGCGATGTGCAGCACGTCCGGGTCGAATTCGCGAATGGTGCGATTGACCTTGCCCCGCGGAAACAGCGACAGGCGGATTTCCGGATACGTGGGGCAAGGCAGCGTGCGGAATTCGAGCGGCGTGAGAAAGCGCACTTCGTGACCCATGGCGGCGAGCTCACGCGCCGTGGTCTTGAGCGTACGCACCACGCCGTTGACTTGTGGTTCCCAGGCATCAGTGACGAGCAGGATTCTCAAGAACGCCTCCTATCTCGATGATTCACAATGGATGCGAATCATTCCGTCAGAAGGTTGCAGCGCGATTACACGGGCTGAATCAGGCCATCAAGGCGTGCGCAGGCCTCGTTCGAACCAGGTGATGACCGGGGGCGCGTACATCTGCAGCTGCAATGGCAGCGACACATGGTTGTCACGCGGCGCGATGGCCAGCTTACTGCCGTCGGGCGCGTGTTTGAGCAGCTCCCGGCTGTGATCCGGCGACAACCAGCTGTCCCGGGCCCCGTGGATGAACAGCACCGGCGCGCGCGTGCGCGCCAGCGCGGCAACGATGTCGGCGTCGGCCCAGCTGAAACCCGCGATGGCCGCTTCCTTCTGGTGTGCGGCCGCGAATTGCCGGTCCGTGATGCCCCTGGCTTCGCGCGCAAAGGCCGCCCGCATGAGCTCGGGCACGGCGCGTTCGGCTGACGAGAACGGTTCGAACGCCACCACGGTGGCCACGCGGCTGTCCCTGCCCGCCGTCAGCAGCGCCACCGACCCGCCGTATGAGATGCCCAGCAGGCCCACGCGCGAGACATCCCAGCCGCGACGCTGCAGGTCATCGAGCACCTGCGACAGATCGCGCGATTCGAAGGCACCAAAGGAAATATGGTCGCCGGTCGAGGCGCCGTGACCGCGCAGATCCACCAGTACGCAGCGATAGCCGGCCTCGGCCAGCCGCACTGCCCAGGGCGCGATGTAGTTGCGGTTCTGCAGATAGCCGTGCAGCAGCAGGATGGTGCCGCGGGACTCGCGCGGCTCGCGCGCCCTCGCTGGACGCCAGTACGCGTCGAAGCGCTTGATGTTGGGGTCCTTGCCGTCGGCGTATTCCATCTGCAGGTCGTAGGTGAAGCCGTAGTCACCCGGCTCGACCACCGCCACCGCGATTTTCGCGGCCGGCGGCCCGACATCCACCGACCAGGTCGCGGCAAATGCCTCGGGTGCGTGCGCGAGAATTTGCCAATCCGAGAACAGCGGCTTGATGCCACTCTTGTTAGGTGGCGCGACGATCTTCTGCGCCAGCATGCTGGAGACGCAGCCGGCGAGGCACAACGCTGCGACGAGCAGCGCGGCTACTTTTTGACTTGCCGTTCGAGCCAGTTGCGTAGCTCCGCCAGACGGAGGGCAGGATCGGTTACCGACGCGCCCACGCCAAAACGCCAGGTCAGGCGTGGGTTGTCAGGCTGTTCGTTGAGTTGCACCAGGTCGGCCGTCAACGCGTCGAGCTCGGCAGGACTCTCCACCAGCCCGTCGCGGATCAGCATTTCGGCGTAGCGCCGCGCCATGGCCGCGATCTCCGCCGCGCTGTATTCCGGGTGGTATTGCACGCCCCAGAACGTGCCGTGCTTGTGTTTGATCTCGGCCGCCTGCAGGCCCATGTCGTTGTGTGCCAGCGGCGTCGATCCGGCCGGCAGGCTCTCCACGGTATCGACGTGCACGGTGCAGGCCTCGAACACTTCGGGCTTGCCCTGGAACATGCCGTGATCGCGGCCCTGTGCCGTCAGCATGATTCGGCGCGCGAAGCCGAACTCGCGGCCGCGCGGATTGCGCACCACGCTGCCGCCCGCGGCCGTCACGCCCACCTGCAGGCCCCAGCAACTGCCGAAGCACGGCACACCGGCGGCGAATACCGCCTTGGTGAGATCGATCTGGCGTTCGACGGCAGCCTCACGTGAATAGATGTTGAGCGCCGATCCCGTGATCACGGCACCGTGATAGTCCGCGAGCGCGACGCCATCGGGTAGTTTGGGAACTCCGTCCGCGGCCCGCACGATGTCGCACTCGATGTCTTTTTGCAGCCGCCTGAGCGTGGCGGCGTAGCCGTCACCCGAGTCCGTGCCGCCCAGGGAGACATGTCTGGCACGCGTCGCGGCCTCATTCCCGTCGATGACCAGGATGCGGGGCATCGTCAACTCTTCAACGACAGGTCGCCCTTCACGGCGGAGCGGAAGATGCGTTCGAGCGTCAGCGCATCCACTGGCACCGGATTTCCACTCGCCGACGGATCGATGGCCGCTTCGCGACCGATCTCGTCGGGATTCTTCAGCGTGACGCCGATGTCGGCCAGTGAATGAGGAATGCCCAGCTCCTTGCGGAAGCTCAACACCCAGTCGAGCACGCCATCGACACCGGGCTTCTGCAGCTCCAGCACGCGCGCCACCACCTTCATGCGCTCGGCAATGGCATCGCGGTTGTGCACGATGACATACGGCATGATCACGGCATTGGTGAGCCCGTGGTGCGTATCGAAGAACGAGCCCACCGGATGCGCGATGGCGTGCACCGCGCCGAGGCCTTTCTGGAACGCCGTCGCGCCCATGCTGGCGGCCGCCAGCATGCGCGAGCGCGCCTCCATGTCGCTGCCCATCTTCACGGCGCGCGGCAGATAGGTCTTGATGAGGCGCATGCCCTCGAGCGCCACGCCATCGGCCAGCGGATGGAATCCCGGCGCGCAGAAGGCCTCGAAACAATGCACGAAGGCATCGAAGCCCGTGGCGGCCGTGATCTTGGGCGGCAGGCCCACCGTGAGCTCCGGATCCGCGATCACGATGCCGGGCATCATCTTCGGATGGAAGATGATCTTCTTCTGGTGAGTCTGCTCGTTGAGGATGACGCCGGCGCGCCCCACTTCGCTGCCGGTGCCGGCCGTCGTGGGGACTGCGACAATCGGCGCGATGCCCTTGGGATCGGCGCGCGTCCACCAGTCGCCGACGTCTTCGAAGTCCCACAGCGGGCGCGTCTGCCCCGACATGAACGCGATGACCTTGCCGGCGTCCAGGCCCGAACCGCCGCCGAAGGCGATCACGCCATCATGCGCGCCAGCGTGATAAGCCTTGAGGCCCGCCTCGACATTGGCCGCCACCGGGTTGCCGCGCACATCGGCGAATAGTTTGGCCATGGGCAGCAGGCTCATGACTTTCCGGATCATGGGCGAATCCTTCAGGCCCGAATCCGTGACGATGAGCGCGCGCACGATGCCCAGCTCTTCGCAGGCCTTGGGCAGCTCGGAGATGCGTCCCGGTCCCGACCACACGCGCGTCGGGTAGTTCCAGTTGCCCTTCATGGGTATGGTCATGACCCGCTCGTAACTGTCGGTGAGACTTCATGTCGTCCTCAACGCAGATGGAATGATTTTGGCCGTGTCAGGTGTTCGTAGCCGACCACCGAGAGCGTACATCCACGCCCCGAATCCTTGGTACCCACCCAGGCCAGCGCCGGGTCCAGGTAGTCGCAGCGATTCATGAACCAGGTGCCGGTGATGACACGCTGACCCAGCGCCTCCGCCGCATCCGCGTCCTCGGTCCAGATGGCTGCCGTGAGTCCGTAGTCGCTGTCGTTCATGAGATCGACGGCCTCATCGTCCGAGCCCACCTTCATGATGCCAGCCACCGGCCCGAAGATTTCCTCGCGCATGATGGGCATGCGGTGGTCGACGTTCACCAGCACCTGCGGCGCCAGGTAAGGCGTCCCGCGCTCGCTCTTCGAGAATGCCGATTCGGCGATCAGCCCTTTCGCTCCCGCCTTGATGGACGCGTCGAGTTGCGTTCGCACGTTCTCCGCGGCCGCCGTGCGCACCACCGGGCCCAGCGTGGTGTCGGCCTCGCGCGGATCGTCGAGCACGTACTTGCGCGTGAGATCCGCGAAACCGTCGACGAACTTCTGATAGATGCCGTGATGCACGTAGATGCGTTGCAGTCCGCAGCAGGACTGCCCGGAATTGAAATATGCGCCATCGACGATGTTTTCGATGGCATGCGCCAGGTTGGCATCGTGGCGCACGTACACGGGGTCGCACCCGCCGAGCTCCAGGCCCACGCCGATGAAACGCGACGAGGCCGCGCGCTGCACGGCATGCCCACCGGCCACCGAACCCGTGAAGGCCACGAAGTTCACGCGCGGGTCGCGGATGATGCGGTCCGTGTCCTCGTGCGAGGCATGCACGATCTGGAACACTCCCTTCGGCAAACCGGCGGCTTCGAAACATTCCGCGAAACGCTCGGCACACAGCGGCGTCTGCGCCGAATGCTTGAGAATCACGGCGTTGCCCGCCATCAGCGCCGGTATCACGCTGTTCACGGCAATCAGGTACGGGTAGTTCCATGCGGCGATGGTGAATACCACGCCCAGCGGGTCGCGCCGCACGAAGCGCTTGAAGTCCTGCTTCGGCCCCGCGTCGAGATCCGCCAGCGCCTGCGGCGCAATGGCAATCATGTGGCGCGCGCGCTCCAGCGTGCCGCGCACTTCATTGGGCGCGTAACGCGCCGGCCGGCCCATCTGCCAGGTCAGCTCTTCCGCGATCTTCGCACCGCGCTTCTCGAATTCATCGCAGAACCGCGAGCAGGATTTGCGCGCGCTCGGCCAGCGGCACATTGCGCCACGCTGCCTGGGCATGGCGTGCGGTGCGCAGGATTTCGTTGATCTCCTCGGGCGTCGCCAGCATGCGCTCGACGTAGATGCGCCCATCGATCGGGCTCACCGTCTTCTGGGTTTCCGGGGCTCGTGTGATGAGGGTCATCTAGATGATCTCGAAGTAACGGGCCAGCTCCCAGTCCGTGATGGCGCGACGAAATTCGCGGTCTTCCCATTCACGGCTGGCGGCAAAGTGTTCGACGAACGCGTCACCGAACAGCGCGCGAGCCGGCTTGGATTTCTCGAGCCACTCGGAGGCTTCGGTGAGCGTGCGCGGCAGGGAGCGCGTCTTGGGGAATTTCTTGTCGTAGGCATTGCCCTCGACCATCGGATCGGGCTCGATCTTGTTCTCGATGCCGTAGAGACCCGACCCCAGGGCCACGGCGATGGCCAGATACGGATTGATGTCTGCCGCGGCGATGCGGTACTCGACCCGCTGGCTGGACGGTCCGCCGGGAATCACTCGTAACGCCGTGGTCCGGTTCTCGACGCCCCAGGTGGCGGAGGTCGGCGCCCAGAAGCCCGGGATCAGTCGCGAATAGCTGTTCACGGTGCTGGCCACCATGGCTAACAACTCCGGCATCAGCTTCTGCTGCCCGCCTACGTACCAGCGCATCTCGTCGGACATGTAGTGCGGCTTGGAGGCATCGTGAAAGGCCGGCTTGCCGTCGGATTTTCGCTTGAGCGAGGTGTGCACGTGGCCGCTCTGCCCCGGCCAGTCCTTGCTCCACTTGGCCATGAACGTGGCCATCATGCCGTTGCGCTGCGCGAGGATCTTGGTGAAGGTCTTGAACAGCGCGCCGCGATCGGCGGCTTCGAGCGCTTCGCAATACTGGATCGCGGCCTCGAGCACGCCGGGACCGGTCTCGGTGTGCAGGCCTTCGATCGGAATTCGCATGTCGGCGCAGAGCTTCAGCAGCTGGTGATAGAACTCCGAGTGCACTGAGCGAGCGCAGCACCGAGTAACCGAAGTAGCCCGGCGTCATGGTTGTCAGGCCACGAAATCCTTTCTCGCGGATCGACTCCGGTGTTTCCTTGAACATGAAGAATTCGAATTCGGTGGCGGCGATCGCGTCGTAGCCCAGGTCGCCAGCCTTCTTCAGCACGCGGCGCAGTGTTGCGCGCGGGCACACGGCCTCGGCCTTCTCGGCGAACTCGCCCAGGAACATGACCATGTCGCCTTCGAAGGGCACCGGTCGGCAGGTGTCCGGCAGCACGCGCACCGGCGCGTCGGGGTAGGCCGTGTGCCAGCCCGTGTATTTGACGTTGTCATAGAGCTGGTCGTTCGAGTCCCAGCCCAGCACCACGTCGCAGAAGCCGAATCCCTTGTCGAGCGCGGAGAAGAACTTGTCGCGGCCCATGTACTTGCCGCGCATGACGCCGTCGTTGTCGAACACTCCCACCTTGACGTGGTCGAGTTTGCGCTCCTCGACGATCTTGCGGGCGTCGGCCGCGGTACGGACGGATTCGGGGGTCATTTCACCACTCTTATATATACGACTATTGAACGGGGCCGGACTGCGGCCGGACCCGTACATAAACAGTATGGGGGCACACCCTGTGGGCTGGCAAAAGGTCGCCCGGCACGCAGTCCCTAACGTCCGCTCGCCTCCAGCTTCTTCATGAATTCCTCGTAGAATTTCTTGTTTGATCTAGCGCCTGCCTGGCGAGAGGCGCATCCCCCGAGTGCGAGTGCGCACGCGAGCAGCAGCAGCTTCAGAATCACGTCCCCGCGGGCCTCAACGCAATTCTGAACATCGTACCGCCCTCCTTCGAAGCCCAAAACACGACGCGAAAGGACTTCGAAGTGCCGCAATAGGTGGCAACCCAATTTTCGTAAGTAGCGGGCTGGGTGCCCTCAGGGTCGGCTGGATCGCGCTTGATGCTTTCTTTCGGCAGCACTTCCGCTTCGACCAACTCGACGTTCTCGCATTTCAGCTTGTCATGGATGTAACTGATGAGGTGCTGCATGACATCGCGGATGAGTGTCTCGTCGGCCGTGGTCTCACCCGTGAATCGGACTTCAGTCTGCGCGAAGGCGGTCGATGCGGCGAAAAGGAGCGCGAATGCGACCAGGGCTTTTAAACATGTGCTCATGTTTCCGGCCTGACAGTTGAGCGGAGCACTGTGCGGCGGCGGGAGGTCGTCGGTAGATCGGTCGAGGCGCGCGCGGGAAAGTATTCGCTCCCTGGCACTATGAGAATGTACCGCACCCGGGGGCTTGCCGAAAGACCCGGGTCGTGACGCAGCATCGCCGGCCTTGCCAGAACCGGCGGAAAATCGGAGTCACGAAAAATGACCGAGCATGCGGTAGCAATTGTCGGAGGCGGTCCTACAGGGCTGATGTTGGCGGGCGAGCTCGCGCTGGCGGGTGTCGACGTCGCCATTGTCGAGCGACGCGCGAATCAGGAACTCGCCGGCTCGCGCGCGGGCGGACTGCACTCCCGCACCATCGAGATTCTCGATCAGCGCGGAATCGCCGATCGCTTCGTCTCGCAGGGCACGAAGCATCAGCAAGTGCACTTCCACATCCCGCTGAATCTCAGCGACTTCCCCACCCGGCACAACTATGTGCTCGGGCTGTTCCAGAACCACATCGAGCGCATCCTGGCCGAGTGGGTCGGCGAGCTGGGCGTACCTATCTATCGCGGATGTGAAGCGACGGATTTTGCGCAGAATGGCACCGGCGTCGACGTCACCCTCTCTGACGGGCGGTCACTGCGGGCGCAATACCTGGTCGGCTGCGATGGCGGCCGCAGCCTGATCCGCAAGATCGCCGGCATCGAATTTGCCGGCTGGGACCCGACGACGAGCTGGCTGATCGCCGAAGCCAGGACCACCGAGGAGCCCAAGTGGGGCTTTCACCAGGATGCGGTTGGCATCCATGCCATCGGCAAAGGGGACAATGGCGGGGCGCGCATGGTGCTGACCGAGAGGCGGCTGCGGCTCGACGGCGAACCCACGCTGCGCGATGTCAGCGAGATGCTCCTCGAGGTCTACGGGACTAACTACGGCATCCACAGCCCCACCTGGATCTCGAGATTCACCGACATGACGCGCCAGGCGGTCGCTTACCGCGACCGACGCGTGCTGCTGGCCGGCGATGCCGCGCATGTGCATCCGCCCATCGGTGGACAAGGCCTCAACATCGGTGTGCAGGATGCGATGAACCTGGGATGGAAGCTAGCGCAGGTGGTCAAGCGGACTGCACCCGAAAGCCTGCTCGATACCTATCACGCCGAGCGCTTTCCCGTGGCGGCGCGTGTCCTGCGCAACACGATGGCGCAGGTGGCGCTGCGGCGTACGGACGAACGCACCAAGGCCGCGGGAGAATTTTTTTCCGAATTTCTCAGCATGGAAGAGCCTCGCAAACGATTGACCGCCGAGATGTCGGGCCTGGGCGTGCACTACGACCTTGGTTCCTCGGACCTCGACAAGACGCATCCGCTGCTCGGACGCCGCATGCCCGATCTGGACCTGATCACGGCAAACGGCACGCGGGTCTTTACGCTGCTGCACGATGCCAAACCAGTGCTGCTCAACCTGCGTGAACCCGGCGGCGTCGATATCGCTCCGTGGGCAGATCGCGTTCGGGTGATCGACGCCAGCTACGAGGGCGAATGGGAGCTCCCGGCACTCGGGACGGTCGCGGCTCCCGCCGCCGTGTTAGTCCGCCCCGACGGATATGTGGCATGGGTGGGAGATCACAATCAGCGCGGGCTCGCAGACGCCCTGACCAAGTGGTTCGGGCCGCCGGCCGCGACTTAGCCGTGTCCAGGGTAGGAGCGGGCTTACGAAAAGCCTGGCATTCCTTCGATGAGCAAGCGCACATCGCGTCCGTATGATTTCAGCCATCTAACGGAGTCTCCCATGTCATTTGCCCTGTACATCTTCGGGTTGGCGGTGCTCATCGGTGGCATCGCATGGGGCCTCATCACGGCCGGACTCGCGGTGACCTACGTCGTGATCGCGTGCCTGATCGTTGCAGGCCTTGGGATCATGATGGCGGTGTCACGAACTCGCGCCAAAGATCCACCGGTTTAACGCCCTACTTTTCGCGCCAGCAAGATCATTCCTGCCAGGGTTTGTGAGGTTTCGCGGCATTGGGCAGTCAGGTGTACTTCCAGGTCCACGTCGACGCACCATCGAGTTCCCTGATTCGAACGCCCCGCAGTACGGCCGGCTCGAAGTTATTTGCATTTACCGCAATGGGATATCCGCGACCGGTCTTTCTGTACTTGTAGTGTGTGACGCAACCACATTGCTTGCAACGAAAGTACAAACGCACCTTCCGCCTCCAGGAATAGCTGGAGAGACCGCCGCGCGGAGCTTCGACTCGTATCGACGCGGTGCTGAAGTAGGCCCAGAGTGCACCGTAACGACGACAAATCGAACAGTTACATCTGGTCACGGTCCGTGGCGCTCGAGTAACGTGAACCCGCACGGCACCGCAGTGGCAAGTGGCTGTGACCGTCAACGCGCGGACTCCGCGGCCGCCAACGGTTGGGCCGAACGCCGCGACTGCAGCGGTCTTGGCCTGATGCTTTTTATCAGGCGCTCTCATTGATGAAGAGCGGCTTCGCCATGCCGCCGAAGAGAACATGCCACAACAGGTAGAACACGGCCCTGAACACGATGGGGGCTAGCCATCCATATCGACGGAGCAGCCAGCCCTCGAACACATTGGAGAGGAAAAGCGGTTGAACCGGAGTTGCCACGACACTCAGCCAGTCGTTCTCGATCAATGTCGCGCGCGAGATATGGCCAGATTTCAAAGAGCGAAACAAGGATGTTGACGCTCCAGAAGACGGTGTTCGGTAGCCTGCGCCGCAGCAGCACGACATACAGGCCCCAGGTGAGGATCGTCAGGCATCCAAGGCGGAGAACGAACTCGAGAAATAGAGTGCCGTATAGGTAGAACGGTACAGACCAGGGCAGCGGCACATGCGCCCATTCGGATTCCGCGAGCGGGTGAGCCCCTTGGGTGAGCGAAAACTGCGCGATCGTGATCACGCCATACACTGCTCCTGCGATGCTGGCGTAGAGCAATCCGGCGCGCGCCAATGTACCGTCGCCCGGAATCCAGGGCCATCCCAGACTGCGTTCCGCAAAGCGCCCAGCAAAGGCAAGGCTGAGCGCCAGGAGCACCGCGGGCCACGCGAAGGCCGAAGCCTGATCTCGTAAAGGGAAGTCTTGTGGCTGAAGATCAAACAGGACCTTCAGCACAAGCATGAGCGCCGCGGCGGCGAGGAACGGCGCCGACAAAGGCCGTTCGCGCAGGATCGACGAAGTGTTAGGTAGCACCATCACGTGTACCAAGGAGGTTGGCCCGCGCACCCGGCTGGCCCATACCGTCAGGCGTGAGCAGGGGGCGATCAGCGCTTCTCATCGGGAATACTCTGCCAAGCGTCCCATTCAATATCGCGCCCGGGATACGCGACCTTCTTGAACGGAAACTCCTTTGCAATCCATTCGCGAACCGCGGCGTACAGCCGTGTCTCGAGCCCCGCTTTGAGCTCGCTTTGCCGCGCCCAGAGGAATACCACGGCGTCATACCCACGCTTCGGAGTCGGGTTGATGTACACGCATCCGGTGACTTGTGATTCCGACGGCGTGACGACCGTGTACGCAAAAGAACGGCGCCTCTGAAACTCTTTTTGGTGCCACCCCAGATCAATCAAATCTTGCTCGAATGTAAGGCCCTCGGGCCAGGAGCTGCCGGGCCAGACCGTCTTGAGGTGCTCAACACTCGTCATGACTGCGTCGTAGTCCTTTACCACGTCATTGACCGTCAGCATCCGCAAACGAAACTCCTTGGTTTCCAGAATCGCGGGAACGTCGAAGTCTTTCGGAACAAATGGGTTTGCTGATTGAGCCCCGGCAACAGATGAGAACAAGAACAAGGGTGTCAGCCACGCCAGGGATCGAACGAGCAGGCGTCGGTAGAGCGGTTGCATTGAAATCCTCGTGATTCGGCAGTCTTGGCGCTGGCAACTTATATCCCACGCGTGTGACTCCGCGATTTGTCAGGCGTCGTCGCAGCGTTCTCGATGGCTTCCGCCAGCCGCTTCGCGGCTGCTTCCGGAGTGAGCTCGTTTGTGTCAATGCGCATGAAGGCGGCCGGGAGCGGTGGAAATGCAAAGGCGCCTTGTTCCTCCAGTCGCTGATAGAGAATTGGGTCAGTCAACTTTTTGAACTTGGCACGACTTGAGTTGCCGAGGCGCTCGAGGACTGATTCGGGCGTACACGAGAGCTCGATGAACAACACGTTGGCTCCTGCCGACTCGATCAAGTCCACGAGCTCGGTGACGAGACCCGGGTCGACACTCGCTTCGGGGTGGAAAGTAAAGATGAACGAGCGGCTGGATCGTGCCGCCTCCCGGAACACGGCCCGCCAGACCGCAGCACGCACGTTCTTGAAGCCTTCAGTCCCGAACTCGAAAAGCGACAGCGCGGCATCCACGGCGATGTGGTTGTGGAAAAGGGGCAGGCCCGTCAGACGGCTGAGGTGCGAGCCGATCGTATGTTTGCCGGATGCCGCAGGACCGTGGATAAAGATGACCCGCATTGACCTCAGTCCCAGTGACTACCTTATGCTTGGGCAATCCTACTTCACTTGAACGAGCATGGAACCATGACCATCCGAGACTTCGCTCCCCGGCCGATGAAGCTCAGCGTACTGACCGCCGCGTTTCAGGAGCTGACACCGCGCGATCGGCGCGACCCCGATCCGGACCTCGCGATCGAGGAATGGCTGGAGTTCGCGCGCGACATCGGTTCGCCGAACATCCAGCTCTCCGCCGCGCTGCATCCCACCCTGAGCGATGTGCCCGAGGAGGCGATGCTCGACCCGGTGGCCAACACGCTCGACCTGCGGGCGCCCTTCGACAAGAACCGGGCGGCGCGCGTGCTGAAGGCGATGAAGGCCACGGGCGTCGGTCTCTCCGACCTCGGCTACTTCGACAACATGCTCGTGGACGATCCGACCGCACGCAAACACAAACACGACTTCATGCTGCGCGTGTTCGATGCCGCCGCGCTGCTAGGCGCCAACGCGGTGTGCGGATTCGTCGGCCGCAACATCAAGCTCGAGATGGACGAGAACCTCGTCATGTTCGAGGAAGTAGTTCATCCCCTTGCTCAAGGAAGCCAAGGCGCGCGGCCTCACCTACCGCGTCGAGCAATGCCCGATGCCGGGCTGGAACGTGCTCGACCGCTGGCACAACAACATCGCGTACGCGCCGGGTCCGTGGATCGCCCTGCATCGCATCTGCGAGAAGCACGGCGTCGGTGATCAGTTCCGCATTCACTACGACCCGTCGCACGCCATCCTGATGGGGCAGGACACGCGCTCGTTGTTCCAGTACCTGAAAGACGAGGGCTATGGCTTCCTGATCGGCGGCTTCCACGTGAAGGGACAGGTCGTCGACTCCCGCGGCGTATCGGCCTGGGGCTACGGCGGCCAGACGATGAACCGCGGCGACTGGATCAATGGCAAGCCGTCGCCCAATCCCGCGGACGCGGCCAATGCCTGGAAGAAGCAGGTGGTGCTCGCCGAACACGAGCTCCCCGGCACGGCGCGCCACGATCCCCTCGCCTATCTGCAGAATCGCACCGTCGATTGGCTCGACCACCAGCTCGCCGCGCGCGAGTTGCTGTCGATCGATCCGGCGGACACCTATCTAGTGGTGGAGCACGAGTACCCGCCGGCGCGCATCCAGGACAAGTCGCGGCTCGCACCGATATTGAAAGGGCTCGCTCGCGTTCGTGAAAGCGATCGACGAAGCCGCCGCCGCGATGTTCGCGCTGCAGCATGAAGTGATGGCGGCGCAGAAGATTCCGATCCAGGGCGACGGCCGCGAAGCGTATCGGTCATGATCATGGCCGCGCGCTGAGCGTGATGATGTTCCTGCAGTTCTTCATCTGGGGCTGCTGGTTCGTCACGCTGGGAACGTTTCTCGGCGCGAACTTCCAGGCGAGCGGCGCGCAGACCGGGCTCGCATTCTCCACGCAGTCGTGGGGCGCGATCATCGCGCCGTTCATCATCGGGCTGATCGCCGATCGCTATTTCAACGCCGAGCGCATCCTCGCGGTGCTGCATCTCGTGGGCGCGCTGCTGATGTACCAGATGTTCCGGGCGCAGGACTTCGCGCAGTTCTATCCCTATGTGCTCGCGTACATGATCGCGTACATGCCGACGCTGGCGCTGGTCAACTCGATCTCGTTCCGCCAGCTCACGGATCCGTCGCGGCAGTTCTCGCTGGTGCGCGTGTGGGGCACGGTCGGCTGGATCGTCGCCGGACTCGTGATCAGTTTCGTATTCCATTGGGATTCGCAGGAAGCGGTCGCGAGCGGCGCGCTGCGCAATACGTTCCTGATGGGCGCGGTGATGTCGCTGCTGCTCGGCGATTTTCAGCCTGACCCTGCCCGCCACGCCGCCCACGGCCGCCGGCTCGGGCGGGTTCTCGCTGCGCGCCGCTCTCGGTCTCGATGCGCTGAAGCTGCTGCGTGACCGCGAACTTCGTCGTGTTCTTCGTCTCGTCGGTGCTGATCTGCATTCCCCTGGCCTTCTACTACCAGAATGCCAGCCCGTTCCTGACCGAGATCGGCACCACCAATGCCACCGGCAAACTGACCATCGGCCAGATGTCGGAAGTCGCGTTCATGTTGCTGTTGCCCGTCTTCCTGCTGCGCTTCGGCATCAAGAAGACGCTGCTGCTCGGAATGCTCGCCTGGGCGGTTCGCTACGTGCTGTTCGCCTATGGCGGCGCAGGACAACATTTCCGCGCTGCTGATCATCGGCATCGCATTGCACGGCATCTGCTACGACTTCTTCTTCGTCTCGGGCCAGATCTACACCGACTCGAAAGCCGGCGAGCACTACCGCAGCGCCGCGCAAGGCATGATCACGCTCGCGACCTACGGCGTCGGAATGCTGATTGGCTTTTCCGTCGCCGGCGCGATCATCCGATCACTTCAACGTCAACGGCCAGCACGACTGGTTTCGGATCTGGGTCTATCCGGCCGTGTTCGCCGCGGTCGTCATGGTGCTGTTCGCGTTGCTGTTCCGGAACGAAGCCATCACGTACGAAGGCCGCCGGTCGCGCCAGCACTGACAGCGAAGATGGCCGGCGAAACGTCCGGAAGCGATGGCACGCAAGTGTGGCTCATGCGAGCGCCAGCTTGTAGAACCGCGTATCGAGCGCCATTCGCGGAAAGGCCGCCGGCAGTTCGCGCGGAGCGACCCGAACAAAGCCGTGCTTCTCGTAGAAGCGATGCGCCGCAAGGAATTTCTCCGTCGTGCCCAGAAAGACTTCTTCGATGCCGCCCGCCTTGGCGGAATTGAGCAGAGTCCGAAGAAGCGTTTCAGCCACGCCATGCTCCCTTCCCCGATACGCCATCTTCACGAACATCTTGCGCAAGGCGCCCTGCCTGTTGCCGATGTCGCGCAGCGCGATAGTCCCGACTGGTTTCCCATCTACCAGTGCCACCCAGAACCCACCTGCTCCCGTCTGGTAGAAATCCTCAACGCCAAGAAGGTCTGGCTGGTCCTCGGCCGTGATATCGAAGCCAAACTCAACCTGCTGGATCGTGACGATCAGTTCGATCACATCGTCCTGCAACGCTCGCGTGAACGGCACGACGTCGACCACGAGGTCTACTCTACCCTCGTGAGCACGGTGCGCCATTCACGGCCAGGCAGGAACGGCGGGTTGGCGATCACCATTCGCAGTGTGTTGCCATCAAGGTCAACCGCATAAGTCAGCGTCACTCCGGCCATCTCATTCGGGTTCTTGTGGACGAGCGCATTCAGCGTGAGTGCCTTACCCGACAGTGAATAGACACCTGTTGCAGCGACGAGTGAGCTATAAGCCTCCGCTTTCTCCGCATCGGTGGGTTTGTTTGGATCGCCGGCAAACTTCTTTCGCGGGTTCGGCCCGAGTACATACATGTAGCTGTAGTGCTTCTCCGTGAAGATGTACTGACTCAGGTATGGCGTGGGACGAACTTCCCAGCCCGCGCCGGCGGCTCTCGACGCCAACTCTGTAATCTTCCACACACCGCGGATGCCGGCCGCTGGCGACCCGTTCTGAGCAGAGACCCCGCTGCCGATGAACGTGACGACGAGAAGGACAGAGACACGACGCCACATGATTCCTCCTAATCCTGGACAAGTCCGTTCCACGACCACTTCGGCATGCGCAGGCCATCCGGCACATCCTCCGCAGAATGGTGGTAACGAGCCATCGTGGTGGTCGTAGCCCAGGCGAAGTAATCGTGCAGCACGCCCCAAAGACGGTCGCCGCGCGCGAGCCCGATATCTTCCAGTGCCAGATCGAAACAGGCGATCGCGCGCTGATCCATTTCCTCATGCGGGCCGTTGCCGCTATGCATCCGGACGACCGAGGTTTCACCACCATACTGTTCGGTGTAAGTCGTTGGCCCGCCGAGTGCCTCCGCCCAGTACGCAGCAAGGCGCTCGGTGTGCTGCGGATGGTAGCCGTGACTGAACGCGTGGCTGACCACCTCGTCCTCGAGTACCCGGGCGTGCCAGGCGCCGGCCAATCTCAGCAGCCCTTCACGACCCCCTACTGCTTCGTAGATTGTCTGCATGGTTGTCCTCTCGGCTCGAGTATTTGCACGCGACCGTCTTACTCCTATTGCGTTGACCTGACCACCGGCACGCCCGTCCGGGTCTCGCTGTGACATTTTCCGGTCTCGTGACAGAGAACTGTTCAAGGAGGGACCCATGCTTCGCAAACTACTCGCCGCACTCGTGTTCCTGTGCTCCGTGCCTGCCATGGCGCAGATCTGTGAAGTCAGCAATGCGGTCGGCCTCGATGGCATTGGCGACGGCTGCTCCACGCATGGCGCCGAAAATTGGTTCCCGAACGTCGGGATCTTCAAGAGCAACTTCACGCCGGCCTGCCATGCGCACGACAAGTGCTACACGCAGCTCGGCGCGGACTACTCTCAATGCGACTCGGCGTTCTACGAGGGCATGCGCAACGCCTGCAACAATTACAACGAGTTGCTGGATCCTCGATGGGCCGTCTGCCGGTTTACAGCCTTCGAATACTACGAGGCGGTAAAAGCGTGGGGCTCGACGCCGCGCACACGGCACAACATGCAGACCGATGCGCGCGCCCGCAGCGCGTGGCAGCAGTACTGGATCGAGACCGATACCTGCGGGACGACTCCCGAGCGCACGACCTTGTACGCGCCGGGCCTGATTACCCAGATCAACAACGTTTATCTGGCCTATACCGGACGCCGGCCGACCATCTATGAGTTCCTGGCCACGGTCAACGCCGGCGACATCGTCAACGATCGCGCCGGTTGGGACTCCCTGCTTTACACGCTGGCGTCGCAGGCGGCCGCGGTGCAGCCTCCGTCCGTAGCGTGGACGCACACCGGGGGCCGCGAAGAGATGGCGCAAACGCTCACCGTGAACCCGACGGAACCTGGCGTGGCGTACCGCTGGCGCATGACACTCGGCTTCGGTGATGGCCCTGTGAAGATCATCTATTTGCAGGAGCCGCGGTATAACACGACGTTCCAGATGAGGGGTTTCCTGAAAGCCACGAGCCCGAGCGGCGTGCGGAACATCGCGGTCGTCGACTATGACGTGCGAATGCGCGGCTCCTGCGGCGCGTTCGGTGGACCCTGCCGCTAGCTATTTGTCAGGCGGCAGCGAAGGCCAGCGTACCGTCAGGACCAGAGATTCCTGCTCCGAACGATAAGAGTGGGGCACACCTGGACCAAAGAGCACAAAGTCTCCTTCCTCCGCGAGCGCGATCTCCCGATCCGGAAAAAGCAGGACGAAGTGGCCGCGGACCAGAATATTGAGCGTCTTGACCGGATTGCCGGGTGCCCACTCACTGCGCGTCTCGCCCTTTGCATGGGTATACCACTTCAGCTCCAGCTCAGACGTTCGGAGTGGGTTGCCATCACCCGGCATGAAATGACCAAGAAACCAACCGCGCGTGTCCTTTGAGGCGCCGGCAACGTTTCCGGAAATTGGAGGAGTCGTATCAGAGCTCATGTGTGGCCTAGAATGAGATTCATGAAGACTGCAATTGAAGCGCTCGAGCAATTCTTCGCCGCAATCAACCGCAATGACATGCAGGCCATCACCAAGGATTTTGATCCGGCGATTGTGCGCATTGAGCCTGAGGGCTTTCCAACAGCCGGTACATATCGTGGTATTGCGGAAGTGCAAGAGCACGTCAGCAAAGGACGTGGGAGTTGGGCCGAAGGGACCTGCGAGCCCGAGAAGTTCTTGGTGAATGGCGACAAGGTTGTCGTATACCTGCATGCTCGGGTCCGGCTGAAAGACTCGACCGAATGGATTGACGGACGATTTGCCGATGGCTTCGTGTTTCGTAATGGCAAGATCATCCAATATCTCTCGTTCGGGGAACGGGCAGAGGCCCTGGCCTGGGCCGGCATCAAAGACTAAAAGATGACGGTCATTGCGAGTTGGGCCGCTCAGCGGCGACTCGTGCGAAAAGCGCCCCGAAGGTCACGCCGTCTGGCAGCGACGCCAATATCTCAGGTCCAAATCGCGTCAAGAGCGAGCGTTGCAGCGTCTCCAGCTCCATGGCGTCGGGCGCTGACTGGTCTGGATAGCACGCACGGTAGAAGTCTTGGACGGAGTCGGTGGGCTGCAATTTGAGCGCGCGAGTTCGAGCGAAATCAAAGGCGTCTACGACCAAGTAGAGAAACTCGCGAATGTCTTGTGACGCGGCGTTCGGAAAGGCCGTGCGCCAGGCCCGACCTGCACATCCACGCGCCCAGTAGAACGCCAGTGCAGCGCGGCGCCTGCGCTCAAAGTGGATCGCCCAAGCTAGCCCCAGGAAAAGAACTGCGACCAGAATTACAGTCGTAGGAGCCATCAGCTAGAACCAGTAGTCGCGCACGCAGCGGCCGCCGCGCGGTAGATCTTCAAACTTGCCCAATCCGTCGAATTGGGCAATCGGAACTTGCGCCACTGACTCTGGTTCGGTGAGTCGCAGATTGACCGCGATTCGGCGACGGCCCTTTTCATTCGGTTGTAGTGAGCGCCAATAGGCGACGCACCCGCATTCCGGGCAGAAATGAAAGCCAAGTGAATCGCCCCGAACGTAGGCCTTGGTCGGACCAAACACATGAATGCCTTCTCCCTCGAAGTCATACGCCCAAAGCACACCATAACGCCGGCACGCCGTGCAATTGCAAACGGTCGCAGACTGTGGAGTCTGCTGGAGACGCCATATGACTGAACCGCAAAGACATGAGCCTTGGAGCATCGATTCACCGAGGCCGGCGTAGCATGGGCGTGACGACTGGTCCCGCACCGATCTGGATCTCTCCTGTGACCTCGAACCCAAAGCGCTGGTAGAACGGGATGTTCTGCGGTTTCGAAGCCTCGAGGTAGGCCAGCGCTCGCTCCTGATCGCAGCGGGCGAGTGCGTGACGCATCAGTGCCGCGCCGAGCCCCCTTCCCTGCGCGTTCGGCTCCACACCGATCTGTGGCAGATACCAATGCGCTTCTTTGGGATGCGACTGATCCATCTTCTCGAAAGTGGCCAGCAGGTCGTCCAGGTGTTCGCGCTTTGCGGTGTCGCGGAACACCCGTTCGACGGCCTCACCGTTCGGTTGCACGCCCGGAGGCAACCAGAGCGCGGTACCGCAGAAGTCTGCGGACACGTAGGCCGTGCCGTGCTCAAAACAGCTGCCGGAGAACTCGCGCGTGGCCAACGGCATGGCGTGGAGATAGTCGTGCGGAGAAGGCCACGCAAATCGCGCGGGCGGGTCGGTGAGGAATGCGGCTACGATCGCAGAGACCGCACGAGGCATCTCATCAAGCGTGGCACTGCGAATCTCGGTCGACGGACGGATCATTTCTAGTCCCTCTCCAGCGATTTGTCAGGCAGCAGTGCGAGCGCGCATCGTGACGGACACGATGAACACGCCGAGGCACAGCGCCGCCGCGGCCCACACACGAACTATTACCGGGTCGGACCACCACCCAAGCACTACGCGAGCGAACGATACACCTATAAAAGGTGTGAGCAGGCCGCCCAGCGCGATGAGCAAGCCCAGGACACGCAGCGCAATAGGTGCACGGGAGAGCGGAGCAGCGCGGAACAGCACGACACCAAATGCGAAGCGGATCACCGCCGCTACATAGATGACGGGGGGTTCCTGGAACCATCGAACAATACCGACAAACAGTTCGGGCACGGCGAGACCGACAACGCCCTGCAAGACAATGAGCAGACCGATCAAAAGTGCCGCGATCGCCATTGCTGCCTTCGCCAATTCTTTCAACGCTTACGCTTATGGGGTGTCAGGCTTCGGGCCGCGACTCCACTGTTACTTCCACTCCACCCATCATGCGTGCGGCAACGTTGTACAGCCAACACGCCAGCGGCACGAATATGAGCGCGACAATCAGATACAAAAAGGGCATCAACACAAAGAACATAACCCCGGGTTTCTCCTGTCCCGGTACTTCCGGGAGGAGCGAAAACATCAGTCCGAGTGGAATAGCTGCAATCAGCGCGATTGCGAAATAGAACGCCGCGAGTGTCTTCGCGGTCTGCCATGGCGAGATCCTGATGAGGCGTCTGATCATTTTCTTTCTCCCTGCCGACTTAACGGCTTCTGTCCAGTGAGTTGTCAGGCGGCATGTTGCACATTTCCCAGGAGACGACGAAGTCTGGATGAAGCAACAACACTGAGCGTTATAGCAACACCAAGGATTGCAACAGCAATAGCCGCAAAGACGATCGGAACCCAGACAAAACTGTGAGCATGTTGATCGAGAAACATAAGCGGCGTCAGACACAACGCCGCCAGCCCCAAGAACCAGCAAGCACCCGCGATGCTTGCTAGTAAGAGAATCGAGCGGTGACTCGGATTTTCAGATGCGGATGAATTCATTGTGATCCTGCGGCACGGCTGAGCCGAGCGCCGTGCACGCTGCTATATGAGATGGGCACTTTATCCTTCGCGCGTCCGCTCCAGGGATTTGTTAGGCCGCAATTGCCTACCATACCTTCCACCACGGCTTGTTTGAATGTGCCGCTGCCTCGCGATTGGACGTTGAATGGGGATTCCCTATATAGATTGTGTGTTCTCTTTCCTGCGCGGGATGCCATCCACTCTTCAATTGATCGTTCAAATACTGCATCGCAGTTTGGGCTTGATACTCCTGATCGCGCCTTGTCGTGTTCGTAGCATCGTCGGTGAGTAGCGCCTTGACGAGGACCTTGAACGTCTCCTCACCGCGCTTGATCCCAATCGCCCAATGAACCCCAGGGCGGCTCGTGCCGTCCGGCTCCTTGAAGTGGGCGGAAAGGCCATTTTCAACGCGCATGAGCCACTCGCCATCCGACACTTTGACCTCCTGGATTGCGGCCTAATGGTTGAGCTTAGCGCCGCGCGCGCAGAGGTTTGAGCTTGTCAATCTATCTTTCACGCGTGCGCGCCAGCGAGGTGTTAGGCATCACGGTCCCTGCCCTTTCCCTTCAAATGAACAGATCTTGGTGATCCCCTTTTGGGTGACGGCAAAGACATCCCTAAACCAAGGCCCTAGTCCGGACTCGAACCGCGTCGTTACGACGTAGTAGCGCGAATCGAACTTCACGACACTCAGTCGCTGCGGCTCCAGCGCGAAACTCTTGCTGTTCGATGTAAGCGTCAAGGTTAAGGTTGAACTGTCTGCGGGAATGATGCTTCCCGATCCCGGATCGGACCATCGCAGCTCATCGTCCGAGCCGTCGAGATCGATGTCAGCCTTGATAGTGCGGCTTCCGTCTTGATCCGGGGCAACTTGCACCGCGTACTGGAGAAGGCCGCCGCGCTTTGCCGCGAGTTCACAGACGCGAGAAGGCTCGCCAAACGCAGAACTGCTGGCACACAGACAGAGTACGAGGCTTAGGGTGTTCGCTCGCGTTGTCGACATTTCGGTGATCCCTAGCGGTTTAGCTGAGCGGCGCGCGCGGCTGTATGAGATTGGCACTTTATCCATCACGCGTGCGCTCCAGCGAGGTGTCAGGCGGCATTGTCGTGATGACTTACAGCAAGTGGGAATTGAGGCGCCAAGTGGCAAATGTGAGTGCTGAGGCAAACGTTACCCAAGCAAAGTATGGAAGCAATAGCGCGGCTGAAACTTTGCTGAGCCTCCAGAACGAAGCGATAGTGGCGGCAATGAGACACCACAGAAGCACTATCTCTGCGAACGCTAGAGCACCCTGGTGCCACACAAAGAACACCCAAGTCCAGAGCGCGTTCGCACCCAACTGAATAACGAAGAGCGCAAGCGCCGTTTTGGCTTCTTTGAAGCCATATAGTCGCCAGATGAGCCAGGCCGCAGTACCCATCAGGACATAGAGCACCGTCCACACAGGCGCAAATAGCCATCCTGGCGGTGCCCAGCTCGGCCGAACGAGTTGCCCATAGAAGGCACCTGCTTCCGAAGAGGCCACGGCGCCGATAGCAGCGGCAGCAAAGGATAAGAGCAGCCAACCGAGCAGACCCACGACTTGGCGCGATGCGGATACCTTTGGCATGCGGATGATTGTGTGCCGCCTAACGGTTGCGCTGAGCGCCGCGCGCGCGGCTGTATGGGTTTGGCATTTTATCGTCCACGCGTGCGCTCCAGCGATTTGTTAGGCCGCGGCTCCTTCGCAGGCTTCAGGTAGCGAAACTCAACGAGATAGACCGACGCCCCGGTCCGTGCTGGGCAGTTTTCAATAGATCCACGATACCCGCAAATCCCGAGCGCCGAGCCAATGCCGGCGTGACATCGTCAAGTGACATCTCACGTAGCGAGGTAACCATTATCTGCCCAGGTGGAAGCGAATACCGACCGCCAACCCGCACGCGGGGCCGCTGCCAGAGCCGAACGCTACAAGTGATCTCACCGCGACGAATGCGATCCCGAAGCCCTTGGAGGAATTGCACAAGCTGCGGCCTAACGGTTGAGCTGAGCGCCGCGGGCGCTGCTGTATGAACTTGGCACTTTATCTCTCACGCGTCCGCTCCAGCGAGATGTTAGCCGTCACTTGCCGAGACTCTCGAGGTAGTCCATGTCGATTCTGGAACGGCCGCTTATTCGACTTGAACACCAGTCTTGCCAATCCAGTGATTCGCCAGGATTCGTGAAGACGACGTACTCACTCCCGATTGAGTACTGCATGTAGCATCCGCCGACAGTCAACGTTTCCACGCCATCAACGAAAGTCGGATTACGGAAAATCTCGTACTTGATGGTAATTTTTCCGGGACTGCGGCCCTTGATCATCCGCTTCGGTTTCAACACCGCCTCGTAAACTACGGTGCCCTCGTCCTTTGACTGAAGCTGGGTTTCCCTGACTTCCACCACTTTAGCGACGAATACCTGGGTTGACTTCTTGTATATCGATTCCAGGGATTCCCGCCGACATGTGCACGCATGCGCTTCAGCTGGAAAGTAGGACAGCGACAACAACAGAAGACTAAGGAGGATTTGCTTCGGCATGACGGCTACATTAGCTCCCCCACACAACAGCGAACACGACGAACGCCAAGAGGACGAACAAGCTCAAGACCGCGAGAATCCGGTTTGTCCGCAGCGTGAACCCGGCAATAGCGCTAGATGCCACCATTCCGCCTAGCCACGAACTCAGTAGAACGGTGGTCCAGAATTGCTTGCTGGCCGCGATGCGAACCTGCTCCGCCGCGTCTTCACCAATGCGCTCCCCCATGACGTTTCCAAACAGAGCTGGCGCAGTAATCCAGCACGAGCATGCAAGCAGCACACCTAGTACCGCAAGCAATCGCGACCAAGTTGACGTACTCATTGCGGCCTAACGGTTGAGCTGAGCGGCGCGAGCTTGGCACTCTATTCTTCACGCGTCCGCTCCAGCGATTTGTTAGACGGCGCTGTCGACTTAAGCAAACCATCGGCGAGCCTCGCTGCAGCCTCGCGAGTTAACTGCATCCCTCGCTGTCCAGTGATCTTCTCAAGATAGTTTGCAATCTCTGCGGCACGGCACCCATTCTGGATCATGAACGCAATGTGCGACACGTGCCTATCGTAATCCGCAAACCCGACATCGTCAGTGTGGCGCTCGTACTGAAGCGGATTCTCGCGCCAGAGGACCTCCGCGACCGCCCGGACTCTAGCGGACACAGACTCATCAAGGCCATCCCAAGGCAGTGAGCGTCGCCCTGCAGTCTTGCGCTCGAGATACACCACGGCGTCCTCGGATAGGCACAACGGCTGCGGACCGCCGCCCTTCAAGAAGTCAGTGACTCTCCCCGCCGGCCAGAAGTCCCTTTCGCCGTTGACGAAATCGATACCGTGTTCATCTCCGCGATAGTCATGCCAGTACCGAGCGACGAGATATTCGTCCTGATAGATAAGGTACCAATAGGCCCCGCTTGGCTTTCGCCGCGATGCATCGTGCTCAATGCGAAATCCCATGTGCAGCCTTAGCGCCGTCTAACGGTTGAGCTGAGCGGCGCGCACGCCGGCGTCCGAGCTTGGCACTTTATCCTTCACGCGTCCGCTCGAGCGATGTGTTAGGCGGCGCACCTGCGTTCCTGTTCGCGATTAGACTGACGGCCACCGCCAAAGCAAGGGCCAGCAGAGGCTCACGAAACCATTCTAGCGGGACGCTCCAATCGTAAGGGTTACACACCTCAGCAGGTGGACAGCGCTCAAGCACGATCGTCGGAAGTGCGGGCAACACCCGAGCCAGGATAACCACGAAGGCACCAGATGAAAGAAGCCAAGCGACGGAGAGCTGCGCGAAGTTTCTTCGGACCAGGAGGAGCCCTACCGCCGCACCCAGCGAAATTGAAAGGAATGAGGCAACCTTTGCTGCGGCATCGATTCCAAAGCCCTGCAAAGGCGAAAAGTGAACGTAGGCCTCAGGATGTCGGAGCGCGAACGACGCGACCAGAACCACGGCAACAATGTATCCGCCCAACCCGATGAGCACCGCTCTTTGGAGTAAAGGTGGCATTGCAGCGCCGCCTAACGGATTGAGCTGAGCGCCGCGCGCGCCGACGATTGGGCTTGGCACTTTATCTTCCACGCGTCTGCTCCAGCGATTTGTTAGGCGGCACCGCGTTCCACTCCCGTTGCGATTGTGAATAGCGTGCGGACTAGTTTCGTGCCATGAACATCCATCGATGTCCTTCTAGATCCTCAACTCGATATCGTCGCGCTGGCGGTCCATCCTCTGGTTCAGACAAGATAACGGCTCCTGCGGCCTTAGCCCGAGCATAGTGCTCATCGACGTCCTCAACATAGACGAGAACACCATCAATGATCCACGGGAGAGCAGACCATGAGGCGGCAATCTCGCAGTTGTCGCGATGTCGCTTGGGGCCTTCATAGTCCGGCGACGGACTGGCCAACATGACTAGTCCATCTCCAATCGACATTTCTCCGTGAGAAAGCCTCCCATCGGAAGTCGTTAAGCGAGCTGTCTCCGTGAATCCAAAAACTTCGGCCAGCCATTCCAGGGCGGCAATGCCGTCCTCATAGGTCAAGAACGGAACGACGTCTGGCATCTTGTTCTCCTTTCGCCATGCCACGAAGGTTTCGAACACCAAATACGCACGATGGCACTGCCGAGCCGGCCGTGCCGCCTAACGTTTGAGTTCACCCGCGTGCGAAGGCTGGCGAAGCCAGCCGCAGCACGTCGGTGTGGAACGAAGGGTTAGGCCGCATTCTTGCCTCCGGTGCTGCGCTCGCCCCTCGCGAAATAGACAATGGCGCAAACGGTCACAAGGGCGAGATACGGGTAGAGAAGCAGTAGGTCCACACGAATGTTGCACTCACCGGTGCAATGGCGGGGGATGTAAATGCTCTCATAGGCGAAATATCCAACCCACGCGACAAGGAGTGATGGCGCATACAGCCACCACAACACGCGGCTACTCTTTGCGAAGGTGAACGAAAGCAGCATGGCACAGGCGTGCAATAGGACGACCATTACTACGAGAGTGCCCATGCATGCGGCCTAACGGTTGAGCTGAGCGGCGCGCACGCCGAGCCTGAGCTTGGCACTTTATCTTTCACGCGTCCGCTCCAACGATTTGTTAGGCCGCTCACGGGGTACGCTCCGACTCTCTGACGAATTCCATTGCCGCGCTGACGGTGGTTGTATAGACGTAACCACTAAGACGCTTCCACGTTTCATATTGTCTGAGGTCAAACGTCACTTCGTCCGTTCGAACCAAGGAGACTACGCTTCTTTCCAGCGCGTCCCTCGCCATCGGAAAGCGGAGATTCTTCACAACACCACTTGGCATTCGCGTCGCTGAGACCGAAATGAAGACAACTTCTCCACCGTCCGCAAGCGTAGCGACTTTGAGCACGGTCAGCGTCGCGGGAGGCTCCGTCGTGTCCAGCTGAAACGTCCACACTTGGCCGGGAGCAAATTCTGGCTTCTGAGCGGAAGTGTCTGCTGCCGATAACGCCGCACAAAAGGTGGCGAGAGCAGCCCATGACGCGCGACGAATTTGACTGAGCATGACCTGAGCGGCCTAACTCTTAATTAGACCGCCAAAACTGCGGTAATCAATTGCCGCAAATGCGCGGAATAACATTCTGGCACTCCTGCTAACCGCTTGATTCGCGCGATGATATGCCTCTCGATGCCGGCAAACCACTCCAAGTGGTTATACGACATGCCGCATAACATTCCCGCACACGAGTCGCTCAGGGCGCCGCACAGGCGCCCCAGGAATGCTGCGTTCTACTTAATCGCCAACCTCAGATCCTCGATCTCTTCTTTTGCTTTCTCGAGGGTCTCTTCCACCGCCATGAGATCCAATCTCAGACGCGAGAACGAAGCAATCTTCTCCACCGTCATCGACAGATCCTGCATGCGGCCCGCATGCCCGACCACCAGATAACTGGTTGCCAGGATGTCCGTCAGATCCGGCTCATCCCCCACCACTTCACGATTCAAATTCTCATACTGCGCAACCGCATTCACCACATCCTCCGGCAGCTTCCACCCCGTGAGAATGCTCTTGGCAAACTGCGCATGCCACTTGCGCAGCATGGAGCTGTACTTGGTCCGATCGCGCAGCACGAATGGATAGTGCGCGGCCCGCGTCAGGATGAATAGTTTGCCCACGCCATGCATCAGCCCACCAAGGAACGCGATGTCGCGATTCACCTTGGTGAACTTGCGTGCAATGACATACGCCACGGCGGCCGTCCACGCGCTGCGCTCCCACAACGCCTCGAGATGCGGGCGGATGTCCTTGACCGAGTGCGCCTGCGACACCTGGCGCAGCGCATAAGCCAGCGCGGCCGAGCGCAGCAGGTCGAAGCCCACTCGCGTAACACCGGTCTTGAGATCGGTGATCTGCCGGCGCGTAGGATTCAGCGCGGCGGAGTTGGCCATCTGCAGGATGCGCCCGACGAGCACGGGCTCGTAGTTGATCACGGGCACGAGCTGCGGGATGCCGACATCCGGATCGCTGAGCATGGCTTGCACGCGCGTGACGATCTGCGGTACACCGGGCAGCGCGACGCTCGCGTCCTGCCGGATCGATGCCAGATCCTTCTCGAGCGCCGCCGCGTCGTGCGCGACGATGTTCTCAATGGTAGTCGTCCCTAACGCCATTGCTGGCATGATCAGCCTCCCAACGCGCTCTTGAGCGCCGCGATTTCCTCCGCGGACTCATCGAGCACGGTATGACAATCGCGCACCTGCAACTGCATGCGCTTCAAACCCTTGATCAACGTCTCATCGGGCAGATTCATTTCCGTCCCGACTCGGTTTCTTTCCACCAGCATGGCCAGCGAGAGCACATCGGTGAGTGTCACCGGACCGCGCGCTTCGCGGTCGAGGTCTTCGTAGCCGGCCACGGCTTCGACGATCTCGTCGGCCACCTTCCAGTTCTCGAGCAGTGCCTTGGCGACGTTGGCATGCCAGTCGCGCACGATGGAGTTGTACGTCAGCGGATCGGCGGTCAGCGTCGGATACTGGCTGGCGCGGGTCAATATGTAGATGCGACCCACGTTGTGCATGAGACCGGCTAACAAGGCAGTGTCGCCATTGAGAGATGAGAACCTGCGCGCGATCACGTGACATAGCGCGGCAATCTGCACGCTGTCCTTCCACAACACGTCGAGCTGCTTCTCGAGATGGCGGTACTCGCTGGCCTTGCGCAGCTGCTCGACGGCGAAGCTCAGCGCTGCGGAGCGCACGATGTTGAAGCCGACCCGCGCCACGGCGGTGGGCAGGTCGGCGATCTTGCGCCCGGAAGTATTCAACGCCACCGAGTTCGCCATGGTCAGCAGCCTGCCGGCCAGCATGGGCTCGGAGCCGATCACGCGCACGATGGTGTCGTTGGTCACGTTGTCGTCGGATAGCGCCTGCTGCAGGCTGATGACGATGTCCGGTACGGACGGCAGCTCCACCTGCCCGGCCGACAGCTCCGCCGCCAGGCCCTTCACGAAAGAGAACACCACGGTATTGGGAAGCGCGCGCGCCTCCACCGTGGACGTGACCGAAGTAGCTTCCGCGCTCATGCGCCCAATGCCTGTCTGAGAGATGAAATCGCCGCGTGGGATTCGGCCAGCGCGGCACCGCAGCCGGCGGCGTCCAGTTTCATGCGCCGCGCGGCCGGCATGCCGAGGAACAGCATCTCCTCGGCCAGCGGATCGGGGCCCAGTGAGGTCATGGCGCCGGCGACGCTGAGCACGTCGGTGAGATCGATGGTGCCCTCGTGCTCGCGCTCGAGATTCTCGCTGGCGGCCACGGCGTCGATGATGTCGTCCGACAGCTCCCAGTTGCGCAGGATGGCCTGCGCCAGGCGGCCGTGCCATTCAGCCACCAGCTTCTGGTAGGTGCCGGTGTCGGCGAGCAGCGCCGGGAATCTCACGGCGCGCGTCAGTAGATAGAGTTTGCCGACGCTCTGCAGCAGTCCGGCGAGCAAGGCGGTATCGGCATTGACCTGCGTGAATCGCTTGGCCACGAGATGGCACATGGCGGCCACGTGCACCGACTGCTGCCAGAGCGCGGCCAGTGGCTCGTGCACGCCCTTGTAAGCCTCGGCGCGACGCAGCTGCGACATGGCAAAGGCGATCGCGGCGCTGCGCGCCATGTTGAACCCGATGCGTGACACGGCGGTACGCAGGTCCGCGAGCCGGCGGCCGCTGGGATTCAACGCCGCGGAGTTGGCGAGCTGCAGCAGGCGCGCGGCCAGCGCCGGCTCGGCGCTCACGATCTTCACCACCTGCTCGACGTCCACCTGGTCGTTGGTCAGCGCGCGGCGCACGCGCGTGGCCACATCGGGAAAACTCGGCAGGTCTATCTTCTCGCCGGCAAGCTCCACGGTCAGGGCCTCGGCCAGGCGCGCCACGTCGGAATGACATGCGCTGCCGGCGCCCACGGACTGAACGGGTAATGCGACGAGATTGAAGCTCACATCTCTATATCGGTCAGCGGCGCCGACTATTTAACCGCGGCAAAAGTGTGCCGCGCACACTCCGGGCGACCCCGCCAATGCCGCTGGATATGTAAAGTGGCCGGGTCAGTCGGCCAGAGCGGCCCGCAGCGAGGCGATTTCCGCGGCCGAGGCATTGAGCACGCCGGCGGCATCGGCGGTATCGACCCCCAGGCGCTTGAAGGACGGCGCTCCCAGGAACACCGCGCCCGCGAGCTCGGAGGCGTCCCGCACGCCCGCCAGGTGGTGGGCGGCCAGCAGCACGTCACCCAGCGTGGCCTCCTGGCCCTCGCCGTTCGCTGAGCCGAATTCGCAGGCCGCATCGATGATCTCGCCGTCCAGCTCCCAGCGAGTCAGCAGCGCGCGTCCGGCGCGCGCGTGCCAGACCTGCTCGATTTCCGCATACATCGCCGCGTCGCCCAGCAGCGCCGGAAAGGCATTCACGCGCGTCATCACGAACAGCCTGCCGATGGCGCTCAGCATGCCCGCGAGCAATGCCTGGTCGGCATCGGCGCGCTCGCAATGCCGGGCCAGCGAGTAGCTCATGGCGGCGAGGCGCGCACTCGTCTCCCAGATGGCGCGGAAGCGCTTCTCGAGCCCGCGCCAGGCATCCGCGCGGCGCATCTGCGACATGGCAAAGGCAATGGTCGCACTGCGCGCCAGGTTGAAACCCATGCGCGCGATGGCCGCGCGCAGCGTGGTGACGCGCCGCACGCCTGGATTCAGCGCCACCGAATTCGACAGTTGCAAGAGCCGCACCGCCAGCGATGGCTCGGCGCTCACGATGCGCACCACCTCGTCGATGCTGATGTCGTCCTGCCCGAGCGCGCGACGCACGCGCACCGCCACCTCGGGAAAGCTCGGCAGCTCCGGCGTCGCGCCGGCCAGCTCGATGGAAATCCGACGTGTGAACTCGGCCAGCGCCGGGCCGACGGCCTGGTGCGCGGTATCGATGGGTTCGGCTGTGGACATCAGAACAGCTCGATCTCGCCTTCGGCGGGTGTGTCGAGCTGCCGCAGGTACTGGCGCTCGCGCGCCACCAGCGTCTCGTCCGGGGTGGTGTTGAGCTTGCGCACGCGCATGCGGCCGCTCTGCGGAAAGTAGACCACGCGGCGGGCGAACACATCGCCCAGGTCCTCGCTGACGACCTTGAATCCTTCCGTCGCGCACGTACTGGCGCACGAACTCGATGTTGCGCGCGCCGATGTCGTTGCGAAGCTCGGTCAGCACGCGCCCGCCACCGACCAGCTTGAGCTCCAGGTCCTCACGCCGGCCGCCCAGCTTCAGGATGTCGTTGATGAGCCGCTCCATGGCCACGTTGCCGTAGCGCGTGGCCGCGCTCGCCGCGGCACCCCAGGCGCTCTCCCCGTTCGAGCCATCGAGCGGCAGCATGAAGTGATTCATGCCGCCGATGTTGAGCCGCGCGTCGCGGATGCAGGCCGACACGCAGGAACCGAGCACCGTGCAGATGACTTCGGCGTGGCGCGTCACGTAGTACTCGCCGGGCAGCAGGCGCGCGGAGTAGCAGTTGTGCTCGTTGTCCCAGAACCGCGTGATGTGCGCGAACTGCGGCAAGGTCGGTTCCGGCAATGAGTTGTCGGGCGCGATGCGCCCCAGCCGCAATTGAGTCGAGGTCTTGCCGGTGGGTTCGTTCATGCCGGTCTCAGAACAACTCCACGCTGCCGCGCAGCGCTTCGTGCTCACTGTCGGCGTTCGCCGCCGGCGCGCCGGGCAATGACCCGAGCACCACGTCGAACAAGCGCCGCTCGTCTTCCATGGTGTAGCGCGCCCGAATCACCGCGAGCAGCGCGGCGGCCGGTACGGCGACACCGGGGCCGCGAGCGCATCGTGCATGTCGCCCAGCGCGTCGCGCACGTGCTGCATGCGTTGCGCGAGCTGCATCGTGGAATTGCATGGCGAACAAGGCGCGCTGCGCTTCGGCGGCCATGCGCACGCCCTGCGCGGCGACCGCCGGATCCTCGTGCGCGCAGCATCTCCGCACCCAGCTTTGCAAACGCCGCGACCGAGCCCGCCAGGCGTTCCACCTGCGAGTTCGAGTTCTGCAGCGCCACTTCGAGCTGCGCGGCGGCCAGCTCGAGCAATGGCGGCAATGGGATGGGCAGCGTCAAGGTCGCTGAGCTCACGAATTGCCGAATAGTTTGGTGAGCGTGGTCAGCAGCTGCGCCGGGTTGAAGGGCTTGACGATCCAGCCCGTGGCGCCCGCGCGCTTGCCTTCCAGCTTCTTGTCCTGGCTCGACTCGGTGGTCAGCAACAGCAGTGGCGTCAGCCGGTAGCCCGGCAGCGCGCGCAGCTCGTGAACCAGCGTGATCCCGTCCATGCGCGGCATGTTCACGTCGGAGATCACCAGGTCCACCGCCTTGCCACGCGCGAACTCCAGCGCTTCCTGGCCATCGGCCGCTTCCACGACGTCGTAGCCCGCCGATTGCAGCGTGGCGCGCACCATCTGGCGCATCGAGGTCGAATCATCCACCGTCAATATGGTTCTCAAGCAATTCTCCCCACCGGCTGTGCGCCGGCGCTTCCCACCAGCCGCATGATTGCGGCCGCCACCTGGTTGAGTGGCAAGACTTCGTCCACGGCACCCGACTTCACGGCCGCGCCGGGCATGCCCCAGACCACGCTGCTGGCCTCGTCCTGCGCGATCGTGGGCGCGCCGGCGTCGTGCATTTCCTTGAGACCGCGCGACCCGTCGTCGCCCATGCCGGTGAGGATGACGCCCACGGCGTTCGGTCCCACCTGCTGCGCCACCGAGCGGAACAACACGTCGACGCTCGGGCAGTGCCGGTTGACCGGCGGGCCGTCGTTGAGCCGGCAGCGATAGCGCGCGCCGTCGCGCTCGACCAGCAGGTGCCGGCCGCCGGGCGCGATATAGACATGTCCGGCCATGATGTACTGCCCGTCCACGCGGCTCGCAGACCGAGAGCGCGCACAGCGAATCCATGCGCCGCGCGAACGGCGCGCTGAAGGCCGCGGGAATGTGCTGTGCGATGACGATGGCGGGAGAATCCGCGGGCAGACCGGCGAGCAATTCGCGAATGGCCTCGGTGCCGCCGGTGGAGGAACCCACGGCGACGATGCGATTCGTGGTCCGCAGCATGCGCGCGGCCGCATTCGCCGGCAGGATGGCATCGGCCGAATGTTTGGTCACCTCGACGGCCGACGGTGCCACGCGCGCCAGCACGCGCGCGCCGGCTGCGATGCGGATCTTGCCGAGGATCTCCTCGCTGAAATTGTGCAATGTGCCGGCCACGTCCACCTTGGGCTTGGAGACGAAATCCACCGCGCCCAGTTCCAGCGCCTTCAACGTGGTCTCGGCGCCGCGCTCGGTCATCGACGACACCATGACCACCGGCATGGGCCGCAGCCGCATGAGATTCGCGAGGAAGGTCAGCCCGTCCATGCGCGGCATTTCCACGTCCAGCGTGAGTACGTCCGGATTGGTTTCCTTGATCTTCTCGCGCGCCACGAAGGGATCCGAGGCCGTGCCCACCACTTCCATGTCGGCGGCGGTCTTCAGGATCTCGACCAGGATCTGGCGCACCAGTGCCGAGTCGTCGACGATCAGGACCTTGATCTTGCGTTCCACGGTCGCCTCAGTCCGCGACACGACGGTAGATAGTGCGGCCGATGAGCTCGTACCGTTCGCTGACGCGATAGAGGCTTTCAGAATGCCCGAGGAACAGCAGGTCTCCCGGGCCGCTGCAGCGATGCCATGCGCTCGAACAGCGCACGCTGCGTGGCCTTGTCGAAGTAGATGACCACGTTGCGGCAGAAAATGGCGTCGAACGGCCCGCGCATCGGCCACTCGTTCATGAGGTTGAGCTGCCGGAACGTGATGAGGCTGCGCAGCTCGTCGCGCGCGCGGAACTTGCCGGCCTGGACGCCGCTGCCCTTGTCGAAGAAGCGCGCCACGCGCTTCGGTTCCATGCCCTTGAAGCGCTCGGTGGCGTACACACCGGTAGCGCCCGTGGCGAGCACCGCCGAATCGAGGTCAGTGGCCAGCAATTTCACGTCCCAGCCCGTGAGCCGCTCCTGCGCCTCGCGCAGCACCATGGCGATGGAGTACGGCTCCTCGCCGGTGGAGGCCGCGCAACACCAGATCCGCAGGCGATACGAAGCAGCTGCGCGCGCAGCGATCGCCGGCAGCGCCTCGCGCGCCAGGTAATCGAAGTGATGCGGCTCGCGGAAGAACGAGGTGAGATTCGTGGTCACCGCGTTCACGAACTCTTCCAGCTCCACCGGATCACCGCCTTCGATGAGCTCGATGTACTCGGCGAAGGACTCGAGATTCAGCGCACGCAGGCGGCGCGCCAGGCGTCCGTACACCAGCTGCCGCTTGGCTTCGGAAAGTGCAATCCCGGTGTGCGCGCGCACCAGCTCGCGCAACCGGTCGAACTCCGCCTCCGACAGCGCGAAGTCGATCAGGGCGCGAATCGAGGTGGTGCTCGAGGTGTTCACGCCGGTCAGACCGTGTCGGGGGCTTCGGGCGCGTCGACGCAGGAGCTCACCAGCCGGTCGATGTCGAGCAGCATGACCATCTTCTCGTCGACGGTAGTGAGGCCGCGCACGCAGGCACCGTCCGGCGAAGCGCCGAGGTCCGGTGTGGGCTTGATGTCTGCGGGCGCCACGCTGTAGACCTCGGAGACGGCGTCGACCACGATGCCGGCGGTTTTCTGGGCCAGCCCCGCCTGGACGCGAACGACGATGACCACGGTGGAACCGTCGATTGCGCGCGGCGGCAGACCGAACCGCAGGCGCAGGTCGATGACCGGCACGATGACGCCGCGCAGGTTCATGACGCCCAGCAGATACGGCGGTGTGTAGGGCACGCGCGTCACGCCCTTCCCAGCCCTTGATCTCCTGCACGCACAGGATCTCGACGCCGTACTCCTCACCCGCGCACACGAACGTGAGGTACTGAGTGGTTCCGGCGGCCTCGGTTTCGGTGCCGGCCTCGAACCTGGCTGCGGTCGGCATGTTCATCGGCCTGATCTCAGAATTCCGACCAGTCGCCATTGCCGACAGCGGCGGCCCTGGCTTTCGCAGACTTGGGCGTCGCGGGCCCGGCCGCGGATTCGATCGCGGGCTTGCGGGCCGCGCTCAGCACGCGCCGCTCGGCGATGGCGACATCCTTGACCCGGTAGTGAGACACCAGCGAGTTCAGCAGCATGGCCTGCTCGACGATGGCCTGGCTGGCCGCGGCGGCCTGTTCCACCAGCGCCGCGTTCTGCTGCGTGCCGGCGTCCATCTGCACCACGGCCTTGTTGACCTGCTCGATGCCGGCCGATTGCTCGCGGCTGGCGGCGGCGATTTCGGCCACGATGTCCGTGACCTTCTTCACCGCGCCGACGATCTCGTCCAGCGTGCGTCCCGATTCATCGACCAGGCGGCTGCCCTCATTGACCTTGGACACGCTGTCCTGGATCAGCGCCTTGATTTCCTTGGCGGCCGTCGCGGAACGACCGGCGAGGTTGCGCACCTCGGTGGCCACCACCGCGAAGCCACGACCCTGCTCGCCCGCGCGTGCCGCTTCCACAGCCGCGTTCAATGCGAGCAGGTTGGTCTGGAACGCGATCTCGTCGATGACCCCGATGATGTCGGCGATCTTTTTGCTGGCCACGTTGATCTCGCGCATCGCGCCAACCGCGGAGCTGACCACCGCACCACCCTTCTCGGCCTGCTGGCGCGCGGCCATGGCGAGCTGATTCGCCTGGCCGGCGTTGTCGGCAGTCTGCTTGACCGTCGAGGTCATCTCTTCCATCGACGAGGCGGTTTCCTCGAGGCTCGAGGCCTGCTCCTCGGTGCGCTGCGAGAGGTTGGTATTGCCCCTGGAAATCTCTTCCGCGCCGGCGTGTACCTGCGCCGCCATGCTCTTCACCTGCGCCACCACGCCGGCCATGTTGCTCACCAGCGCATTGACGCCGCTGCCGATGGACGCGTACAGGCCGGACTTGCCTTCGAGTTGCATCGACCGCGTGAGATCGCCGTCATTGGCGCCAGCTACCAGCCCGCGCGTTTCCGCCACGGCATCGCTGACACTGCCCACGAGGCCGTTGAGCCCCGCGGCCAGCACTTCGAAGAATCCGCTCTTGCCGGCGAGGTCGATGCGCTGGTCCAGCTTGCCATCCGAGACGGCCGCAACCAGGTCGCCGATTTCCTTCTCCGCCGCCACTTCCTGCGTGCGATCCAGCCACTCGATTACTGCGCCAATGCGCTTGCCCTCGCCGTCGACGATGGGGCTGACGATGGTCTGCAGCGTGCGCGTGCCCACCACGAACTCCGAGCGCGCGGAGCGGTGCAGGTTGAGGATCCGCTCCCGCTCGCGCTCGCCCTGCGCGAAGAAAATGTCGATCTTGTTCTCGACCAGGTCGCCGGCGTCGAAGGTCGGCTGCACCGCGCGGAAGTCATCGCGTGCCCCCGACATCAGCTGCTGCGCCGCCGGGTTCAGGTAGATGATCTCGCCCTTCTCGTCGCAAACCACCACGTTGACGGAAGAAGCATCCAGCGCCTGGCGAATGCGCTCGGCCGCCACGGTGCGCTCGCGCTCCTCGGCGGTGGCGCGGCCATCCGCTTCGACGCGCGCCGACAGCCGGCTCTGCATGTTGGCCAGTGCCGTCAGTAGTTTGCCGAGCTCGTCCTGCGGCTGGCCGCCGAGCTCGCTGTCGAACTTGCCCTTGGCCATGCGCACGAAGGCCGTGTTGGCCGCCTCGAGCTTGCGCGCGATGTACGTCGTGACCAGGGACAGCACCCAATACGCCAGTCCCAGGCACAGCAAGACCAGCACGCCTTCGCCCACCAGCGTCCACTGCGCGCGCTTCACGCGCGCACTCAGCAGCGCGGAGAGCTCGGCGTTGGCGGCCTCGCGCAGCGCCGAGAGATCCTCGGTCAGGATCTCCAGCTCCTCGGAGAGCTGTGTGGCACGGGCTTCTTCCATGCCTTCGCGTGCTTCGGACTCGAGCCCCTTGAAGGCGCCATCGAGCCGTTGTGAAAGGGCCTGCGCCCTGGCCGGGATATCAGAAGTGCCTGCATACGCCGCATAGCTCTCGGCCAGGGAATGCGTGGCGCTGCGCAGCCGCACGCGAGATTCCGCGGCCTCTGCCGCGAGGATCATGTGGGTGCGGACACTGTCATCGCCTGAAATCTTGCCATTCAGCGCTCGCCGCGCGCTGGCCATGGCCTCGACGCCCAGCGGCAGGTTGAACAAGGTCGCATCCATGAGCGCGGACGAGTCGTGGCCCGAATCGAGGGTCAGCCCGGACACCTCTCCCATGGCCTGGGTGCGCTCATGCAGATTTGAAATCAGCGCCAGGTTTTCCGCGCGGTGCGAACCGGCGGCGCCGTCGCCTTCGATCATGGCCGCGACCCGCGGACGCAGCTTGTCCCACTGCGAGGCGCCAACCAGATCCGCGTCGGCATCGCGCGCCAGCACGTCCAGTTGCGCCATGGCGGTCTTGACGCGCGCGGCATGCTCGGCCATCTCGGGGCGCTCGTTTTCGGCACCCGCGGCCACTGCGGTGTAGTGCTCGCGGTACTCCGCCAGGTTGGCGGCGATGGTGATGAGCTCGGAGGCCCACGCCAGCCCCGCAGTCTCGCGGTTGGCGGCGCCGATCTTCTCGAGCTCGAGGCGCGCGGCCGTGAAGCCCAGCACGCAGATCGGGACCAGCATGGCCAGCGTCACGACGAGGAACTTGCCGCGCAGTGACAGGTTACTGATGAATTTGTTCACGTTGTTCTCACCTGCGCACGTACGGGCCGTCGGGTGCGACGTCGCGTCGTGCGCTCAATTGCCAGGAGTGATCGGTTGCCAGCTCGAATCGCAGACCCACGACCCAGGCGTCGTCCAGGTCGCGCATCGCGCTGGGGTTGCTGATGTATTGCAGGTTGGGTACGAGGGACAGCCAGGGCGCGACTTCCGCGCGATACACCAGCTCCACCAGCGTTTCGGCTGCAGTGGTGGCGATCCCATCGGCGTCGCTGACCAGGCGATACGGATCGCCCGCACGTGCCCAGGCAATGCCGAGGCCCAGGGCGTCGTCGGGGCGCGCATTCCAGAAGTGTGTTGCCGTCACCGCGGCGCCGGCATAACGATCGATGACATTGAATTCCGCCGGCGCCGTGCCGGCGCGCAATGCGCCGTCGAAGCTCACGGAGCCTGCCGAACCCAGCGCCATGTCGAACGTGCCATAGAAACCGTAGTTGCCGTGTTCGGCCCCGGCAGGCGGCCGCAGTGCTGCGTCGATGCGCTCGAACGGCGCGGTGTAGGCCCATGAAGCCAGCGCGAACTTGTGGATGCGCGCCGAGGAATATTCCAGCTCGCCGATCAGCAGTGCGCCCTCGCTCTTCGAGACGCGCGTACTGGTGAAGGTGTCGTTCTCTGCGCCGGGCGCTCCGTCATAGACACCGAGGCGCCAGTGCAGGCCCTCGCCGATCGCACCGTCGGCGCGTATGCCCAGTCCGGTGGTCGGCCAAACTACCGGGCCGCGCACACCGGTCTGCGAGAACTCGGTGCCGATACCGAAGGGCGAGCCGACGAACAGGCCCTGCGTCACCGGTGTATCGAACTCGGCATTGAGGTCCAGCACGCCGGCGCGCAGGCTCGTGGCCTCATCGCCAAAGCTCACCTGCACCCAGGATTCGTACAGGTACCAGCCCGGCGGCGATTCGATGTTGTTGATGCCCTGGTAGTCGCCGACGTATTCAGCGCTGATGCCGTCACCGCTCAGGTGCATCACGGCCACATTGCCGGTCACGCGCGCGCCGGAGAACAGGCTGTCGGTGGTCCAGGTCAGCCCGAGATCGAAGGCATCGGAATAGGCGCCGCCCACGGCCATGCCGCCCGAGGTATTGCGGCGCAGATCGCCGGTGTAGCCCGCGCTGAGATTCAGCGCCTGGCCATCCACGGGTTCCTGCGCGACACAGGGTGCTGCCAGGCTCGCGAGCAGGAACCATGAGGTGAGCTGCTCGCGCACGTCGTAGTGCCGGGTACGAACCTTGAGTTCGGCAATCCTCACTGACTTGCCTCCATCAATTCCGCACCGACCAGCAATCTTTCGATGTCCAGCAGGATTCGCATGCGCCCATCCGCAGTGCCGAAGCCGATGATGTGGCTGATGTCGGCGTGATGGCCGAGCGAGGACGGCAGTTTGATGTCCGACGTCGCCAGCATGATCACGTCGGAGACGGCGTCGACCACGATGCCCGCCAGGCGATCTGCAACACGAACGACGATGACGACGGTGAATTCGTTGTATTCGGCGGCGAAGTGAAACTTCAGCCGCAGGTCGATGACGGGCACGACCACGCCGCGCAGGTTGATGACGCCGAGCATCCACGGCGGTGAATGCGGCACGGCAGTCACGGGCGTCCAGCCGCGGATCTCCATCACCGCAAGGATGCCGACGCCATACTCCTCGCCCGCCAGCTTGAACGTGAGGAACTGCCGCGTATCGTCGGCCGCGTATTCCTTGACGTAGGAAACCGCGTTCATGCCGCCTCCGTCAAAAGATCGCGGCGTCCTTCGCGGCCCTGGAATCGCGTGATCACGCCCGGAACGTCGAGGATCAGCGCCACGCGGCCGTCGCCCAGCATGGTGGCGCCGGCCAGCCCGAGCACCGGGCGGAAATTGGCCTCCAGGCTCTTGATGACCACTTGTTGCTGCGACATGAGCTCGTCGACGAACAGCCCGACACGCTGGCCGTCGGCCTCGACGATCATCAGCAGGCCTTCGAGCAGGTCGGTGTGCTGCGGCTCGATGCCGAACAGCTCGTACAGCCGCACGATGGGTAGATAGTCATCGCGCAGCCGGAACAGCTGGGCGCGCGCCGCAATGGAGCTCACCAGCTCCTGCCGGACCTGGATCGTCTCGACGATCGAGACGATGGGCACCACGTACACCTCGCTGCCCACGCGCGCCAGCTGGCCATCGAGGATGGCCAGCGTCAGCGGCAGGCGGATGCGTACCATGCTGCCCTTGCCCGGCGTCGAATGAATCTGCACATGGCCGCCGAGCTCGTTGATGTTGCGCTTCACCACGTCCATGCCCACACCGCGGCCGGAGACGTCGCTGACCACGTCTGCCGTCGAAAATCCCGGCGCGAAGATCAGGTTGTACGCGCGCTCATCGGTCAATTCCTCATCGGCGCCGATCAGCCCGCGTTCGCGCGCCTTGGCGAGGATCCGCTCGCGCTTCAAGCCGCCGCCGTCGTCGCTGACCTCCACGATCACGTTGCCACCCTTGTGATAGGCGTTGAGCTCGATGACGCCGTGCGCCGATTTGCCCGCGGCCAGGCGCACCTCCGGCGTCTCGATGCCATGATCGAGGGCATTGCGCACCAGGTGCACCAGCGGGTCGCCGATCTTTTCGAGCACGGTCTTGTCGAGCTCGGTGCTATCGCCGCTGAGACGCAGCTCGATCTTCTTGCCCAGCTTCTGTCCCAGGTCGCGCACCAGGCGCGGGAAACGGTTGAACACCACGTTGATGGGCAACATGCGCACGCGCATGACGCTTTCCTGCAGCCCACGCATGTGACGCTCGAGCTGCACCAGCGCGTTGCGCAACTGCTCGGCGTCGCGGCCTTCGAGCGGCGCAGCCAGCTGGCTCAGTACGGATTGCGTGATCACCAACTCGCCAACCGAGTTCAGCAGCTCGTCGACTTTCTCGATGCTGACGCGAATCGAGCCACCGTCGTTGCCGGCTGCCGCCGGGGCTGCGGTCGCTGCCGGCGATGTGGTCGCTGCCGGGGCGGCAGTCGCCGCCGCTGCCACGGGGTGTGCAGGCGCGCTCTCCTCCACTGGCGCAGGTGAAGGTGCGGCCACTGACACATCCGCGGGCGCGGGCGCGGGCGTTTCGAATTCCACGCCGGCGGGTAGTTTGAGCGCCGGCATCATCACGGTGGCGTCGGCGGCGGGGCCAAAGGCCTCGATGTTCAGGTCGCACTCGCCGTCGACCCAGTCGAATACGGCCTTGATGGCGGCTTCCTTGATCGGCCCGTTCACCTCGATGCGCCAGGACAGGCGGCATTCCTCGGGATCGAGCTCGGCCAGCGGCGGCACCCACTTGGCATCGACGCGCGCCTCGCAGGGCGCGAGCGTCGTCAATTCGCGCAGCAGCCGCAGCGGATCGTTGCCATTGCGCAGTAGTTTGGGGCCGGGAACGAAGTGGATGCGCCAGCCGCTGCGCGTCTCGATGGGCTCAGGCGTGCTGGCCGGCGCCGGAATCGCGGCCGTGCCCGCGGACGCCTCGCCAGGCATGGCCATGATGAGCTCGATTTCGGCGTGCAGCGCGGCGACGCGTCCCTTGTCGACCGCCTGCCTGGTTTGGGTGGCACCCAGCATCTCGCGCATCAGGTCGCAGGCGCGCAGCAATGTGTCCACCAGGCCGGAGTCGACGCGGCGCTTGCCGGCGCGCATCTGGTCCAGCAGCGTCTCGAGCGTGTGCGTGAAGCCGGCGACGTCGGCGAAGCCGAAGGTCGCGCTGCCGCCCTTGATGGAATGCGCGACGCGAAAAACCGTATTGACCAGCTCCAGGTCGGCATCGCCCGCCGACAGCTTGAGCAGCGCAGCTTCCATCGAGTCGAGAGCCTCGAAGCTCTCGGCGAAGAAGGTGTCGTGGAATTGCGCGAGGTCGAGCGTCATGCCGGGCACTCGAGCAGCGCGCCGACGCCCAGCACCCGGATGGCCTCTTCCAGCGCCGGTGAGCGCCCCTTCCAGGTGTATTGAAGATTGCGCTCCAGGCAGTCGAGCGCGAACGCCAGCATCAGCTGCACGCCGGCAGTGTCCACCTGCTGCACGGCGCCACCGTCGATCTCGCAGGGGCCGGGCAGCTCGAGCTGTTCGAGCAGATGCGTCTGGAGGGCCCGCGCCTCGTGAATGGTGCAGGTTGCGGGCAGCACTACGCGGCCGACCACAGGCTGGGGTGCGGGACTCATGAGCTCGACGATCTCCGGAGCGATCTCTTCAACTACCTGTTTCGGCAGGGAAGCCGGGGTGGTTGATGAGACGCGCTTCACACGCCGGGCTTTGATCTTCTTCAAGCGGCGGAATCGCGCTCCGCCGCCCCGCCATGCAGGCGTCGGAGTAGGCGCGCCTCTGTGCCCGCCACCCCGCAGGTGGCGACGATTTCTTCGACCGTGGCGCCGGAACGCGCCAGCCGGCGCGCCGTTTCATAGCTGCGAACCGGGTTGGACTCGCGGCGCGGTGCCGGACGGGGGGCTTCCGCCGGTCGCTCGACGCGCGCCGGAATACCGGCGACCAGCGTGGCCAGCGCGGTGACTTTCTCGGCCAGCGCCTGCATGTCGGCCCTCGCCAGCTGCTGGGCCGCGATCAGCGTCTCTAACTGCCCGGCAGATTCCTGCCGCATGCGCCGCAACGACCAGCCGAGGGCCGCGAGCGCGGTGACGATGGCCAGTACGCGCGCCACCGGAATCCAGAACGCCAGATCTGTGTCCACGAAATCACTCCTGCGCCGGAATTCCGGCACCTGTAACCAGTGCAGGGACAGGAGCAGGTTCCGTGCCAGTCGTGGCGGATTCGCCCGGCACGGCCGTGACGGGGTCGACAGCGCCCGTAGCAATCGGCGGCAACGCCGCGGTGGCTCCCGCGTCGTTGGCTTCCTTGGCAATGCCGGCCGCATCGGAAGGCGCAGGCGCGCCCTCACCCGCCAGGATCACGATGACCACGCGACGGTTCGCGACGCGACCCGCCACCGAGTCGTTGGGCTTGGTGGGACGGTATTCGCCGAAGCCAATCACCGAGAGCCGGTCGGGCGACAGTCCACCGCGTGCGAAGCGATGCACGACGCTCGCGGCACGCGCCGCCGACAGCTCCCAGTTGGACGGGTAGTTCTTGGTGCTGATCGGCCGGTTGTCGGTGTGGCCTTCGACGCGCACGGGATTCGGATACTTCGACAGCGTCGACGCCAGCGCATCCAGAGCCGGGATGGCCTTGTTGGACAGGTTGGCTTCACCGCTGGCGAAGAGGATGTCGGTCTTCACTTCCACTTCCAGCCAGAACTCGTGGCGCCGCACGGCCACCAGGTTGGCGTCGACCAGCGACTTGAGCGCGGTCTCGAGCTCGTCGGCCACCTTCGCCAGCTGCTGCGCGATGGGATGATCGCTGGGCAGCGGTTGCGCATGGCCGGTCTGGCCCGCGCCGGGATACGGCGCCGGGCCCGCGCCCGTGTCACCCGAGTTGTCCATGTGGATGGCCTCGAGCATCTTGCGCGGCTGCCCTTCGATCATCGACTGCTGCACGATGGTCATGGCGATGTCGGCACCCGACCCGCGCGTCTTCTCGCCGACCTGCACCGGCTCGAGCGAGCGCGGCGTGCCGCGGAAGGCCGCCTGCAGCGAATCCGACAACACGCGGAACTTGCCCTCGTTGATCGAGGAGATGGCGTACATCACGACGAAGAACGCCAGCAGCAGCGTGATCAGGTCGCCATAGGGAATGGCCCACGCCTCGTGGTTCACATGATCTTCGTGCTTATGCTTCCGCGCCATAATGGGGACATTCCTGATTTGCTAGGAAATGGGGACGCGCCTCATCCCGCGCCGGGCAAATGCAGCAGATCGCGCAACGAGGCGCGTCCCCTTTTGCTGCAAATCAGGAATGTCCCCATTAGTGCAGGTAGCCATTCAGTTTCGATTCGATGGCGCGCGGGTTCTCGCCCAGCACGATGGACACCACGCCTTCGATGACCATCTCGCGCACCTGGGTCTGCTCGGCCACGATGCCCTTGAGCTTGCCGGCCACGGGCAGGAAGAACAGGTTGGCGAGGCCGATGCCGTACACCGTCGCGGTGAACGCCGCGGCGATGCCATGGCCGAGCTTGGACGGATCGGCGAGGTTCTGCATGACGGCCATGAGGCCGAGCACGGCGCCGATGATGCCCAGCGTCGGCGCATAGATGCCCATGCCCTCGAACACCTTGGCCGCGCGGGTGTCGGCGTGCTCGCGCACGCCCATCTCCACTTCCAGGATGTTGCGGATGGCGTCCGGCTCGCCGCCGTCCACCACCAGCTGCAGACCGCGCTTCACGAAGGCGTCTTCTTCACGCTCGATCAGCGGCTCCAGGCCTAACAAGCCCTGCTTGCGCGCGATGGTGCTCCACTCGACGATCTTCCTGATCAGCTCTTCCGCCTGCAGCTTCGGTGGCCTGACTACCCAGGAAAAACGGCTCATCGCCAGCTTGAACACCGGCAGCGGCGTCTGGATGAAAATCGAGGCGAAAGTGCCCACGACGACGATCATGAAGGCCGCGGCCGACAGCAGCGCGTGAAGGCCCGCGCCCTTGAGCACGGCGCCCACCAGCACTGCGACGATCGCGAGCACGAAACCTATGGCGGAAAGTATGTCCACGGCGCTATCTCATGGACCTAGCGGGGGCCGCCCGCCACGCTGGCGAGCAGCGCGTCGATGTCATCCTGCTCGCTCACGGCCACCGCGTCGCCGACGCCAGGCACCTGCGGACCGACACCGCGCGAATGATCGGCAAGCGGCAGCTTCAGCACCGGCATGCGGCGCGTGTCCTCGCCGTTGGCCAGCGACACCAGCGCGCCGAGCACGGCTTCGAGCTCGCCCACCAGCGCGATGACGCCGCGAATGATCTGTCCGGTGAGATCCTGATAGCCCTGGGCCAGCAGCATCCCGGAGAGGTTCCTGCGCACGCGGTCCGCGTCGGGCAGTGCGCGTACCAGGAAATCGTGCGCGCGTTCCGGCCACAGCGACGCCGCGGCCGCCTCGCGCGAGCCGTGCATCTGCCACTCTTCGAGCAGCTGCGCGGCGCCCTGCGCCCACTGGTCGATGAGCGGTCCGGATTGCTCCACCAGGTCCAGCGTGCGATTCGCGGCTTCGTCGGTGAGCTTGACCACGTGCGCCAGCCGCTTGCGCGCATCCGGCACTTCGTGCGCCGCCAGCGCGTCGATGCGCGCCTGCTCGCGAAAGCGCCGCAGCGCCGACTGCGCCGAGGCGGTGAGGCGCTTCAGCTCGGGGTTGAGCTCGACGTTGATCCGCTCGCGCAGCCGCTCGAACGCGCTGCGGAACGCGGCCTCGTCGTTCGCGTCCAGCGATCCCGCCAGATCAGCGACGAAGGAGCGGTAACGCCCGTGCAACGAGTCGGCTTGCGACATGTCCGTCCAACCTGGGCGACTGGCCCTAGGCCGCCGCCCTGCTGGCGAGAATCTTGTCTATCTTTTCCTTGAGCGTCGCGGCCGTGAACGGCTTGATGACATAGCCGCTGACGCCGGCCTGCGCGGCCTCGATGATCTGCTCGCGCTTGGCCTCCGCCGTGAGCATGAGCACGGGTAGTTTGGCCAGCTTGGCATCGCCGCGCACCGCCTTGAGCAGCTCGAGGCCCGGCATGCCGGGCATGTTCCAGTCGGTGATCAGGAAGTCGAAGCTGCCGTTCTTCAGCAGCGGCAACGCGGTATTGCCGTCGTCGGCCTCGGTGATTTCGCTGTAGCCCAGCTCGTTCAGCAGGCCCTTGACGATCCTGCGCATGGTCGTGAAGTCGTCGACCACCAGGAATTTCATTGTGTTACTCACTTTCAGAACTCCGCTTATAAACGGTCGCGCCAGCCGGACAGCCGCGCCTGCAGGCGCGTCAGCGCCTGGCCGTGGATCTGGCAGATTCGCGATTCGCTCACTTTCAACACCGCGCCGATCTCCTTCAGATTCAATTCGTCGTCGTAATACAGGGACATGACCGTGCGCTCGCGGTCCGGCAGTGCCGCAATGGCGTCGCTGAGAGCGCTGCGAAATCTCTCATCGAAGACGTCGCGGAACGGGTCCGCTTCCGGATCGGTGGCGTTGATCTCGCCCTCTTCGGTCGTGAGGCTCGCGACCTGGCATCCCGCCGCGTCCTCGACGATCTTGTGATACTCCTCGAGGCTCACGCCCATCTTGTTGGCGACGTCCGAGTCGCGTGCCTCGCGGCCGATCTCGGCCTCGAGCTCGCGAATCGCGTTCGCCACGGCGCGCGCCTTGCGATGCACCGAGCGCGGCGCCCAGTCGAGCTTGCGCAGCCCGTCGAGCATCGCGCCGCGGATCCGGATGCCGGCGTAGGTCTCGAAACTCGCGCCGCGTCCGACTGAATAGTTGGCCGCCGCCTCCAGCAGGCCGAGCATGCCCGCCTGGATGAGGTCATCGACTTCCACCGAGGCCGGCAGGCGTCCCGCGAGGTGATAGGCGATGCGCTTGACCAGCTCGGCATGGCGCATCACCAGCTGCTCGGTGTCACGAGCACTGGGGCGCTGGCTGTAAGCGCTCACTCCTGTCATCGAACCACCTCGAGACGGACCGACGGGCGTCTGATCAGGCGCTCGACAAAAAACTCCACGTTCCCCCGGGGACCTTCGGCTACCGGCCACATATCGGCCCTGAGCGCGAGCGTCTTGAGCGCCATGGCCGCCGGACAGGATGGGTACGCCGTCACAACGGGACGCTGTTCACGGATTGAGCGGCGCAAAAACGCGTCCTCCGGAATCTCGCCGACATAATCCAGCTCCACCGACAGGAACCGGGTGGCCACGCGCTCGAAACGCTGGAACAGCGCCTGGCCGAATCCCCGGCCGCGCGACTGGTTGGCGACCACCCGGAACTTGGTGACGCCGTGGTCGCGCGAAAGAATCTTGATGAGTGCATAGGCGTCGGTCAGTGAAGCCGGCTCGTCGCACAGCACCACCAGCACCTGCTGCGCCGCCTGCGAGAACTGCAGCACCGAACCGGCGATGCCGGGCGCGGTGTCCACCACCATGACGTCGAGCCGCATGGCGAGATCGCCGAAGGCACGCACCAGGCCCAGGTGCGTGAGCGTGTCGAGCTCGGCCAGCTGCGCGATGCCGGAGGCTGCCGGCACCACCTTGAAACCCTGCGGCGCATCCAGCACCACTTCTTCCAGCGAGCAATTGCCGGCGAGCACGTCGGCCAGCGTCAGTCGCGGCGTGAGCCCGAGGAATACGTCGACGTTCGCGAGCCCCAGGTCGCCGTCGAGCAACATGACCTGTTTGCCGCGCGAAGCCAGCGAGGCGGCCAGGTTCACCGCGACCGTGGTCTTGCCCACGCCGCCCTTGCCGCCGGTGACGGCGATGACCTGCACGGGATTGGCCTGCCCCGGATTGGGCTGGGTGTTAGTTACGGGCATTCCGCACTCCTGACATACGACGCTGCATGACTTCGTCATCCGCTGTTGAGCCGTTGTGGCTCGCGATTTCCACGGCGCGGCTCACGAGCACATGCGCGCGCGCCGGCGAAAGATCTTCGGGAACGCGTTGGCCGTCGCTCATGTAGGCCACCGGCAGCTTGTGGCGCACCAGCGCCGACAACACGCCACCCAGGCTCACGGCCTCATCCACCTTCGTGATCACGCAGGAGGACGGTTTGGCCAGCTCGAAGCGCTGCACGACTTCATCGATGGCACCGGCCTGGGTGCTGGCGGGCAGCACCAGCGAGGTTTCGATGCTGGCTTGCATCTGGTTCAGCAGGCGCAGGCGGCGCGCCAGCTCCGGATCGCGCGGGCTCGCGCCCGCCGTGTCGATCATGACGAACTGGTGGCCGCGCAATTCATAGAGCAGCTCGGGCAGCTCGGCCACGTCGAAGACATTGTGCGTGGTGACGCCCAACAGGCGACCCAGCATGTGCATCTGCTCGTGCGCGCCGATGCGCACGGCGTCGGCCGAGATGATGGCCACGCGGCGCGGGCCATGGCGCAGCACCCAGCGCGCCGCCAGCTTGGCCAGCAGCGTGGTCTTGCCGGCACCCGCGGGTCCCGCGAAGGCGACCACGCCACCCTTCTCCAGCCAGCGATCGCCGGTGACCTGGATGGTGCGTGCCACGGTGGCCAGCGCGAAGCGTCGCGCGGCCGTGAAAGGCAGATTGGTCGGGATCTTGCGCACCAGCGAGTTGGCCAGATCCTGCGTGATGCCGAGCTGCGCCAGCTCCTTGAGCATGGCCGCCTGCACCGGCGAGCGGCGCGACAGGTCGTTCCAGGCCAGCGTCGCAAGTTGCGCCTCGAGCATGCGGCGCATGTCCTTCATTTCGCCGGCGAGCGATTCGTGGGCAGGTGCGGCCTGCTTTGCGACCGGCGGCGGCGCCTGGGCCGCGATGACAGGCGCCAGCGATTCGGACAGTTGTGAAGAAGCGCGGCGTGTCGTCTGCAGTTCGGCCTGGCGCGCTTCGGCCGCGGTCGCAGCCGCTGCGCGCGGCGCGAACACTTCGGCGCGCTCGTGCAAATTGTGGGCGCGCTCCTGCGCGACATAGTCGGCGTGCTGGCGCGTCACGCGCGTCGCCGGTGGCGCATTCTCCACGGCGCGCGCGACTTCCATGTCGATGGCGGCGACCACCTCGACTTCGTCGCCGACCTTGCCGGACGAAAGAATGACGGCGTCGGGCCCCAGTGCTTCGCGCACCTGCGCCAGCGCCGAGCGCATGTCCTTTGCGATGTATCTCTGAATTCTCATCTATCTACCCTCGCCCTATCTCTGGCCTACCGCGGTGACCATGCGCACCTTGCGGTTGTCAGGCAGCTCGTTCCACGCCAGCACGTGCAGTCCCGGCACGCTGACCCGGAAGAACCGCGCCAGGGCCGCTCGCAATGCCGGGGGTGTCAACAACACCGCCGGTTCACCGCCACGTTCTTGACGCAAAGCGGCTTCCTGTAGACCTCGTTGCAAGCGGTCTGCCAGCCCCGGCTCCAAACCGGGACTCGAGGCCGGATTTGCGAGTCCGTTTGACAGAAGTCGCTCGAGATCTGGCTCAAGTGTGATGACGGGCAACTCTTCGGCCAGTCCGACGATGTCCTGGACGATCTGGCGACCCAGGGCAACCCTGACCTGCGCGATGAGCTGCTGCGGGTCCTGCGTACGCGGACCGGCTTCCGCCAGAGCTTCGACGATGGCGCGCACGTTGCGGATCGGCACGCGTTCGGCCAGCAGGCCCTGCATGACGCGCACCACGGTGGCCAGCGGCAGCACTTTCGGAATCAGCTCGTCGACCAGCTTGGGCGAGGTCTTGGCCAGGTTCTTCATGAGCTGCTCGGCTTCTTCGTGCCCGAAGAGCTCGTGCGCATGCGACTGGATGAGATGCGACAGGTGAGTGGCGATCACGGTGGCCGCGTCGACCACGGTGTAGCCCAGCGATTGCGCGTGCTCGCGCAGGCCAGGTTCGATCCACACCGCCTCCATGCCGAAGGCCGGATCGCGCGCCGTGATGCCGTTCAGCGGGCCGAACACGCGCCCGGGATTGATGGCCAGCTCGCGATCGGGATGCACGATGCTCTCGCCGATGGCCACACCGGCGAGCCGGATACGGTAGCTGTTGGGACCCAATTCGAGGTTGTCGCGGATGTGCACCGGCTGCACCAGGAAGCCGAGCTCCTGCGTGAGCTTGCGGCGGATGCCGCGGATGCGGGCTAACAAGTCGCCGCCCTTGGTGCGATCCACCAACGGCACCAGGCGATAACCCACTTCGAGGCCGACCACGTCCACCGGGCGGACATCGTCCCAGGACAGTTCCTGGTTCTCCGGCACGGGTGGCGCCGGCGGCAGATCGGGCGGCAGTTCTTCGAGAACGGGCTTTTCGCGGTCCTTCCTGAGGCGCCACGCGCCCCACCCGGCCAGGGCCGCGATCGACAGGAAGACCAGGTTGGGCATGCCGGGAATCAGGCCCATCACGCCGAGCACGCTGGCCGCGACGCCGAGCGCCTTGGGCTGGCCAAACAACTGCTTGCCCAGCTCCTCGCCCACGTCCTGATCGCGAGAGATGCGGGTCACGATGATGGCTACCGCGACCGACAGCAGCAGCCCGGGGATCTGCGCCACCAGGCCATCGCCGATGGTCAGCAGCGTGTAGGTCTTGGCGGCGTCGCCCGCCTGCAGGTCATGCATCATGGTGCCGATGAGCAGGCCACCCACGATGTTGATGATCATGATCAGGATGCCGGCGATGGCGTCGCCGCGCACGAACTTGCTGGCGCCGTCCATCGAGCCGTAGAAATCCGATTCGGCGCGCACTTCGGCGCGGCGTTCGCGCGCCTGTTCCTGCGTGATGATGCCGGCGTTCAGGTCCGCGTCGATGGCCATCTGCTTGCCGGGCATGGCGTCCAACGCAAAGCGCGCCGACACTTCCGAGACGCGGCCCGCACCCTTGGTGACCACCACGAAGTTGATGATGGTCAGGACGATGAAGACCACGGCGCCGACGGCGAAGTTGCCGCCGATCACGAATTCGCCGAACGCGGCGATGACCTTGCCGGCCGCGTGCGTGCCTTCGTGGCCGTGCAGCAGCACCACGCGCGTCGACGCCACGTTGAGCGCCAGGCGCAACAGCGTCACCAGCAACAGCACTGTCGGGAAGATCGCGAAATCCAGCGGCCGCCTGACGTTGAACACCGCCATGACGATGACCAGCGACAGCGCGATGTTGAACGTGAACAACACGTCCAGCATCAACGGCGGCAGCGGCAGGATCATCATCGCCAGGATGGCGATCAGGCCCAGCGGCACGCCGATGCCCAATCGCATCAGGTTGGAGGCCGAGCTCGAGTTTTCTGCAGCAGTTGCCATGGTGGGTCGGGAGCGTTACTGGATGGTCGGCGGTGGCGGCGGCGCGGCGCCGCGTTCGCGCGCGGCGCGCAACTGGTAGACGTAGGTGAGTACCTGCGCGACGGTCACGTACAACGCCGCCGGCACTTCGCGACCCAGGTCGACGGACTTGAACAGGGCGCGCGCCAGCGGTGGCGCCTCGACGATGGGAATGTTGTTTTCGGTGGCGATCTCGCGGATCTTCAGCGCCACCAGCTCAGTGCCCTTGGCCACCACGATGGGCGCGCGCATCTTCTTCTCGTCGTAGCGCAGCGCCACGGCGAAGTGCGTCGGGTTGGTCACGATCACGTCGGCCTTCGGGACATCCAGCAGCATGCGGCCTCGCGACAAGGCGCGTTGCGCCTCGCGGATGCGGCCGCGGGTTTCCGGAGACCCTTCGCTTTCCTTGTATTCCTCGCGCACTTCCTCGCGGGTCATGCGCAGATCCTTGGCGTGCTGCCAGAGCTGGTACGGCACGTCGAAGGCCGCGATGACGGCCAGTCCGCACACCAGCACCAGCAGCGAGTAGCCAGTCAGCTCGGCGGCATGACCGATGGCATTGACCACCGGCTCGGACGACAGGCCCATGAGCTGCGGCGTCAGGCCGCGCAGCAGTAGCCAGCCGATGGTGCCGACCACGGCCACCTTGGCCAGACCCTTGCCCAGTTCCATCAATCCGCGTGCCGAGAAAACCCGGCCCAGGCCGCTCGCCGGATTCAGCCTGGCGAACTTCGGCATCAGCGCGGAGCCGGAGAAATTCCAGCCGCCGATGGCGATGGGCGCCGCCAGTGCGGCAAAAAACGTTGCGCCCAGGACGGGCATGACGATCCACAGGGCGCGCGCGCCCGCGGTGGTCAGGGCCGGCCAGATGGCATCTTCGGACATGGCCGTGGCCGGCGGCAGGCTCAGGGTGGCGCGCATGAGGTCGGCGAAACCTCCCGCGGCCATGCGCCCCAGCGAGTAGATAGCCACGGCGGCCGCGATGCACACCGCGGCCATCGACAGCTCGGTGGAACGCGGAACCTGGCCTTTCTTGCGCGCCTCCTGCAGGCGCTTGGGAGTCGCTTGTTCGGTGCGTTCCTGACCGCCCTCGGCCATGGCTCAGCTCCCCACCAGGGCGCGCAGGAATGCGAGGCCCTGCGCGATGAGTTGGGCCACACCCTCCTGCAAGGGCCCGATGCCGGCCAGCACGATGAGGAAGCCGACCACCAGCGAAATCGGGAAGCCCACCGCGAACAGGTTCAGCGTGGGAGCGGCACGGCTGACCACGCCGAAGGCGAGATTGACGATGAGTAGCGCCGTGACACCCGGCAGCGCGATGGAAATGGCGCCCGCGAACAGCTGGCCGCCCCACAGAATCATCATCCACAGGCCTTCGCGACCCAGGCCCTGCGTGCCGATGGGCAGCGTGGTGAATCCATGCACCAGCACCTCGATCAAAGCCAGGTGACCGCCGAGCGCGAGAAAGGTCAGCGTGGCGAGAACGATGTAGAGCTGGCCGAGCGCGGCCGTGCTGCTGCCGCGCAGCGGATCGACGTTGAAGGCGAAGGACAGGCCCATGCTGTTGGCGAGCAACTGGCCCGCGAGGCCCAGCGAGTCGAACACCACCTGCAGCGCAAAGCCCAGCGCCACGCCGATCAGCAATTGCTGCGCCACCACGATGAAGCCCTGCGCCGAGAACGGCGCGATGCCGGTGGCCGGCGCCAGCGGCGCCACCAGCGCCGTGATGGCCAACGCCAGCACCATGCGCGAGCGCGTGGGCACGAAGCGCGCGCCGAACATCGGCGCCACCATCAGGCAGGCGCCGACGCGCGCGAACGGGAAGAATCCCTGCGCCACCCAGGCCTCGAGCTGTCCGGTGGTGAGCGCGATGCTCATCCAATCATCCCGGGAATGCTTTCGATGAGGTTGCGCGTGTACTCCACCAGCGTGCGCAGCATCCACGGGCCGGTCAGCGCCAGGATCGCGGCCATGGCCAGTAGCTTGGGAATGAACGACAAGCGTCATTTCGTTGATCTGCGTCGCCGCCTGGAAGATGCCGACGATGAGGCCCACGGCCAGCGCGGTCAGCAGCAGCGGCGCGGCCAGCATCAGCGTCATCTCGAGTGCGTGACGGCCCACGGTGACGACGGTCTCGGGAGTCATCGGAAGAAACTCTGTGCCAGCGTGCCCATGACCAGCGCCCAGCCGTCGATGAGCACGAACAACATGATCTTGAAGGGCAGCGAGATCAGCACCGGCGACAGCATCATCATGCCCATGGACATGAGCACGCTGGCCACCACCAGGTCGATGATCACGAAGGGGATGAACAGCAGGAAGCCGATCTGGAACGCGGTCTTCAGCTCGCTGGTCACGAAGGCCGGCACGAGGATGTTCAGCGGCACGTCGTCGCGCTTGGCGAAACCCTTGCCGCCCGAGATGCGCACGAACGTGGCGATGTCGGACTCGCGCGTCTGCTCGAGCATGAAACCCTTGAGCGGGACCACGGCGCGCTCCAGCGCCACGTTGGCTTCGAGCGTGCCGGCGAGATAGGGCTGCGCCGCCTCGGTGTTGATCTTGTCGACCACCGGCGCCATGACGAACAGCGTCAGGAACAGCGCCAGTCCCACCAGCACCTGGTTGGGCGGCGTCTGGCCGGCACCGATGGCCTGCCGCAGGATGGCCAGCACGATCACGATGCGCGTGAATGCCGTCATCATGAGCAGGATGGCGGGCAGCAGCGTCAGCACCGTCATCAGCAGCAGGATCTGCAGCGTCAGCGAATAGGTCTGGCCGCCGCCCGGGTTGGTGGTCACGGTGACGGCCGGCAGCCCGGCGGCCGCATCGGCGCGAGCAGCACGGCAGCAACAGCACTGAAAAGGAGAGCGTGCGAAGAGCCTTCTTCATTTACCCAGGCTCCGCATCAGCAGGTCCTTGAAGTTGGGCAGCTTCGGAGTGGTGGAAGGCGAGCAGCCGGCGGCGCCTCGGTGTTCGCGCCCACCGGGAATACATGCAATGCGCGGATGGAACCCTGCGCCACCCCGAGCAGGATGTCGGTGTCGCCGACGCGCACCAGCACGCAGCGTTCCTTGACGCCGAACGCCTGCTCGCTCAACACCTGGATGCGTCCGGCGTTACCACTGCCGAAGCGGCGCGTGCGCCGCGCCAGCCAGGCCAGCACGGCAATGAAGGCCACCACCACCAGCAGCGCCAGCGTCACCTCGAGCGCACCGCCCGCGGTGCTGCCATGCGCCGCCGCATTTGGCGCCGCGAATAAGGTGGGATCAGCCACGGTCGACTACCTACTTGAGCTTGCGGATGCGTTCGGCCGGGCTCACCACGTCGGTGATGCGGATGCCGAACTTCTCGTTGACCACCACCACTTCACCGTGCGCCACCAGCGTGCCGTTGACGAACACGTCGAGCGGCTCGCCGGCCGCGCGGTCGAGCTCGACCACCGAGCCCTGGTTGAGCTGCAGCAGGTTGCGGATCGGGATGCGCGTGCGGCCGACTTCCATCGACAGCGTGACCGGCACGTCGAGAATGACCTCGAGGTTGACGTCGCGCGCGGCGTCTTCGGTGTTCTGCGGCACGGCCGCTTCGGACTTGGCGTTCATCTGGAATTTCCTTTACTTGGATCGGCGCAACAGTTGCGCGTCGACGGCATTGGTTCCCGGCCTGCGGATACGGTTCTCGTAGCGAACACATTGCTGGCCGCGCGACACGCCGAAAGCGCCGCGGAACAGCGGCACGCCTTCGGCGAGCACCGTGGCCTTGCCCGCGAAGTCGCAGGGCAATACGTCGCCGGGCTGCAGGTGTACGAGTTGTGAAAGCGTGATGCTGCCGGTGCCGAGCATTGGTGGACAGCTCCACCTCGGCGTCCTGCAGGCAATCCTTGAGCGAGGCCAGCCAGCGCTCGTCCTGCTCGGCGCGGTCCGACTGCACGCCGGAGTCCAGCACTTCGCGCAGCGGCTCGATCATCGAGTACGGCATCACGATGTGCATGGCGCCGCCGCCGCCTTCGAGTTCGATCTGGAACGGGCACACCACCACGACCTCGGAGGGCGTGACGATGCTGGCGAAATTGGGGTTGATCTCGGAGTTGAGATACTCGAGGTCGATGTTCGCGATCGGCTGCCAGGCTTCCTTCATGTCGGCGAAGGCGCCGCGCAGCAGCATGTGAACCACGCGCATCTCGGTGGCCGTGAATTCGCGGCCTTCGATCTTGGCGTGCCGGCCGACGCCGCCGAAGAAGTTGTCGACGATGGCGAACACCAGCTTCGGATCGAGCACGAACAGCGCCGTGCCGCGCAGCGGATTGATCTTGACCAGGTTGAGGTTGATGGGCAGCGCCAGCGAGTGCGTGTACTCGCTGAACTTCTTCATGGTCACCTGCCCCACCGAGAGCTCCACGGTCCGGCGCAGCAGGTTGTAGAGGCTGACGCGCAGCTGGCGCGCGAAGCGCTCGTTGACCATCTCGAGCGTCGGCATGCGGCCGCGCACGATGCGCATCTCGCGACTGAAATCGTAGGCGCGCGTTTCGCCGGGGACCGTCTCCGGCTCGGTGTTGACGGTGCCGGCATCGACGCCATTCAGCAGCGCGTCGATTTCGTCCTGGTTGAGTACTTCCTGGCCGCTCATTGCATCACGAACGAAGTGAAGTACAGGGCTTCGACCTTTTTGGCGTCGCCGCCCATTTCCCTGACGATGGTGCGGATCGCCTCGAGGCAGCGCGTCCGCAGCGCTTCCTTGCCCTCGAGCGTCGACACCGAGGCATAAGTCTGGTTGCTGAGGATCAGCAGCATGTCGTTGCGCACGCGCGGATCGTTGTCCTTGATGAGGGTTTCGACCTCCGGCTCGCGCGTCATGACGCCCACGGTGACCTGCAGAAATCGCACCATGGATTCGGCTTCGAAATTCACGACGAACGGCGGATCGAGATTGACGTAGCGCGGCGGAAGCTTCGGACCCTCGTCCTTCTTGGCTTCCTTGGCATTGGGATCTGATTTGCCACCGAAGGCGAACCAGGCGCCCGCGCCGCCACCGGCCAGCACCAGTGCCGCCACGATGATCAGGATCAACCCCTTCTTGCCAGCCTTGGGGGCGCCCTCTTCGGCGACTTCCCCTTCGGCTCCGTCTAACTGCTCAGCTTCCGCCATGCCTCCACCCTGCGCCCTTCGACGCGTTCGACTGGAGTAGGTTGTGCAACGGTCGTGCCATGGCCGCGAGTGTGAGCGGCATCACGAAAACCGGGCGACACGCGCCGGTTTTTGCGGGGCGGGCGGAAAAGGGGCGTCCTCGCAGACGCGCCCTTTGCTAGGAAATCGGGAATGTCCCATTACGCGTACAGGTCGAGCAATCCGTTCGCAGTAACGCGCGTGGTTTCGACCACTTCGTCGGGATCGGCGCCCGGCCGCAACGCCGCTGGCACATCGGGACGCGACTGTCGGGCAAACCCCTGCGAGACGCTCGCATCCAGGAGATTGAAGCCCTGCGCGGCCAGCATTTCCCGCAGGCGGGGAATTGACGCTTCGAGCAACGCGCGCGTCTCGGCCTGCGCGGCACCGAAGTGGATGCTGGCCTGTGAATCACGCACGGTGACATTGACTTCCACCGGCCCGAGATCCACCGGCGACAATTGCAAGGACGCCGACGATTCTCCGCCGCGCACCATCAACGAAACGCGTGCGCCGAAATCCTCGGCCCAGCGCGGACTGTGCACGGGCGTCGGAATGTTATCGCGCGCCGCGCCGGCGACATGGCGTGGGCCATGGCTCAGCCACTCCGCGGCACGCGCGATTCCGGCCGTGGCCTCCTGCGCGGTCGTGGCATCCGTACTGGCGGCATCGACGGCCTCATTCGCCGCCGCGGGATCCGCGACCGCGAGCAACTTGCCCGCCATGGCCACATCGGTGCCGGTGACGGCGGCAGTCGGCGCCGCAGTCGTCGCGGTCGTCGTCGTCGACGCGTTCTGCGCGGCTGTCGAAATCTGCTCGTCCGGCACGGCGGCATGCCGCGCCTGTCCGGCCAGCGCATCACCGATCGCGGCTTCGACGGCACCGTCATTCGATGCGGTCTGCGCGGGCGGTGCCGAAGGCGCCACCACGCTCAACAATCCGGTCAGAAAAGCCAGCGGCTCCTCGCCATCGGTTTCCGTATCGTCGTCAAAATCATCCAGGCCTTCCAGGCTGCTGCCCTCGAGGGCGCCACCGCCCAGCGGCGACGAGTCGAGTGCGGCACAGGTGGCCGCCAGCGATTCGAGCGTGAGAATGGCATCGAACGGCGACGCCACCGTGGGTGCGGATACTGCCGGCACGCCCGGGGCAGTGCTGTTGGTCGTGGCCGGATTCGGGGTCACTGCAATCATGGGGTACGCTCTTTCACGCTACGTTGCTGCGACAGATCGTCGCTTTCCTGCTGGTCCCGGCGCACTTCCGCACGCGCCTCCTCACCTTGCCAGCGCTCGGCCAATGTCTCGACCACGTGCTGGCGCTGCGCGGCCTCGCGCCAGTTGGAGCGCTCGGCATCGAGCGCATTGCGCGCCAGCGCCACGTATTCACGCTGCTGCACCATCGCTTCGCCCAGCTTCGCCAGGAAAGTCTGGAAATCGCGCATGCCCACCACGTCGAGGCCGGCGCCGGCCTTGGCCGCGAAGCCCGTCTCGTATTCGTTGCGATATTTCTCGAGTGCCGTGAGTTTCTGCTGCATCTCCGCCAGGTGACGTTCGGCGGCACCCACGCGCTCGGCGCGTTCGCGCTCGGTGCGCGCCGCGGCCTGCTGTACCACGTCGAGACGCTCGGAACGCTTCATGCCGGCGCCTTGCCGGGCGGCGCGCTGGCAAACAACTGGCGCAGCGCGTTCACGGCATCCGTGTGGTTGACGCGTTGCTCGATGGGCTGCATGAGAAATTTCTGCATCGCCGGCCACAGCTCGATGGCGGCGTCGATGCGCGCATCGCTGCCGCGCTGGTAGGCGCCGATGTTGATGAGGTCGCGATGCTGCTGGTAGATCGACAATGTCTGCCGGAAACGGCGCGCCAGCTCGGCGTGCTCACCCGGAATGATCTCGTGCATCACGCGGCTCACCGAGGCTTCCACGTCGATGGCCGGATACTGCCCGGCCTCGGCGATGCGCCGCGACAGCACCACGTGGCCGTCGAGAATGGCGCGCGCCGCATCGGCGATGGGATCCTGTTGATCGTCGCCTTCGGTCAGCACCGTATAGAACGCCGTGATCGAGCCACGCCCGGTCGCCCCATTGCCGGCCCGTTCCACCAGCGCCGGCAGGCGCGCGAACACCGACGGTGGATAGCCGCGCGTGGCCGGCGCCTCGCCGATGGCGAGACCGATCTCGCGCTGCGCCTGCGCAAATCGTGTCAGCGAATCCATGATGAGCAGCACCGAGAGCCCGCGCTCGCGGAAGTATTCGGCGATGGACGTGGCCAGCCACGCGCCATGCAGGCGGATCAGCGGCGGATTGTCGGCCGGCGATGCGACGACGACGGAGCGCCGCCTTCCATCCGGACCCAGGATACGTTCGACGAATTCCTTCACTTCGCGGCCGCGCTCGCCGATGAGGCCGACGACGATCACGTCCGCGCTGGTATAGCGCGCCATCATGCCCAGCAGCACGGACTTGCCCACGCCCGATCCGGCGAACAGGCCTATACGCTGCCCGCGACCCACGGTCAGCAGCGCGTTGATGGACCTGACGCCGACATCCAATGGCGTGTCGATGGGATGGCGCGCCAGCGGATTGATGGTCTGGCCTAACAACCTGGCGCGTTCGTCGGCCTGGATGGGCCCGAGCCCGTCGAGCGGAATACCGTTGCCGTCGATGACGCGGCCGAGCAGGCCCGGTCCGACGTGCACGCTGCCGGCACGCTGGCGCGGCACCACGCGCGCCGCGGGCGCGAGCCCGTGCACTTCGCCCGTGGGCATGAGAAACAGTTTGTCGCCGGCAAAGCCCACCACTTCGGCTTCGACGCGCGAACCGTCGCCGTTCAACAGGTCGCAGAAGTCGCCCACCGCGGCCTGGCAACCGGAAGCCTCGAGGGCCAGTCCGACCATGCGGGTCAGCGAGCCTTCCACCGGCGGTGACGGCAGCTGCTGCGCGCGCGCCACCTGGCGCTGCATGCGCTCGAGCCAGCCGCGGGCGCGTTCGCTGCGGAACTGGCGAATGGCGCTCATTCGCCGCGCTCCGGAAGCGGCGCGGCGGGACGCTCGGCGCGGTCATCGCCCAGCAGGCCGGAAAGCGCCGCGGCCACGCTGGCCTCGAAGCGCGCATCGATACTCGAATTCTCGGCGGTCAGGCGGCAGCCGCCGCGCGCCATGAGCGGGTCTTCGACCAGCGTCCATTCCTGCTGGCCCGAAGCCGGCGTGAGCTTCTCGCGCACGATGGCCGCGTCGTCGGGATGCAGGTGAATCTTGATGTTGCGTGCCGCCAGCGGCAGCAGGCTCACGGTGTGGCGGATGATGCCGATGACCTGCGTGGGGTCGATGCGCAGCTCGCGGCGCACCAGGTGCTTGGCGACGGTCAAGCGCGAGACGCGTGAGCTCGGTCTCGATGGCCGTGTCCAGCTCATCCAGCGGGCGGGCCAAGGTGCCGATGATGGCGTCCAGCGCGGCGATCTTCACGTCCACTTCGGCGATGCGCTTGGCCAGTTCCGCCTCGCCCTTGCGTACGCCTTCCACGTGACCGTCCTTGTAGCCATGCTGCCAGGCCTCGCGCTCGACCAGCGTGAGGTGCATGACATTGACGCCCTTGGCGCCGGGGCGCGGCAGTGGCGCGCCCTCCACCGACGGCAGATCCCAGCGCTGTGCTTCGGTCGCGGGGTCCGGATCGGGCCCGCGCGCGGGCTCAGACATACTGCTCGCCCTTGCCGCCGAGCTGGATGGTGCCCTCGTCGGCAAGCTTGCGCGCCGCCAGCAGGATTTCCTTCTGCGCGGCTTCCACGTCCGCCAGGCGCACCGGGCCCTTCGCTTCCAGGTCGCCCTTCAGCATTTCCGCGGCGCGCTGCGACATGTTCTTGAAGACCTTCGCCTTGAAGGTCTCGTCGGCGCCCTTGAGCGCGATGAGTAGTTTGTCCGCCGGCACCTGGCGCAGCAGTTCCTGCATGCCGCGATCGTCGATCTCGAGCAGGTCGTCGAACACGAACATCAGGTCCTGGATCTTCTGCGACAGGCCTTCGTCGGCCTTGCCGATGTCGGCCATGACAGTGGTGCCCACCGAGGAGTCGAGCAGGTTGACCATCTCGGCCGCGACCCGCAGGCCGCCCAGCGCCGAGCTCTTGCCGCCCGAGCCGCTGGCCAGGAACTGTTTCTCCATCATCTCGTCCAGCTCGGCCAGCGCCGAGGGCTGGATGCCGTCGAGCGTGGCCACGCGCATCACCAGGTCGGAGCGCAGCGCGTCGGGCAGGCAGCCAGCACTTCGGCGGCCTGCTCGGAATCGAGATACGAGAGCACGATGGCGATGATCTGCGGATGCTCGTTGCGCACCAGCTCGGCCACCTGCTTGGCGTCCATCCACTTGAGCGCGTCGAGGCCCTTGCGCTGGCCGCCGAGGCTGATGCGGTCCATGAGGCTGGCGGCCTTCTCTTCGCCGAGCGCATTCACCAGCACGCGGCGCACGAATTCGTCGCTGCCCACGCCCAGCGAAGTCTGCTGTTCCACCGCGACTGGTGAACTCACCGAGCACGGAACGCACTTCCTCGCGCGACACGTTGCTGAGCTCGGCCATGCTGCGCCCCAGGCGCTGCACGTCCTTGGCACCCATGTGCTTGAGGATCTCGGCGGCCTCGCTCTCGCCCAGCGTCAGCAGCAGGATGGCTGCGCGCTCCACGCCGGTGCGGCTGGATTGTTTGGCGTTCTTGCCTTGGGCGTCACTCATCGGTCGACACCCATGACTTCACGACCTGCGCGCCGCGCTTGGGATCCGGCGGCCACCAGGCCGCGCGCCTGCGCGATCTGCTGTTCGTAGGCGATCGCCGGCGCCTCGGGCGGTGCGCCCGCCGCGCCGCCACCGGCCATCGCCAGCGCGCCCTGGCGCAGCGCCGGCATCTTGGCGGCGTTGATGAGCCCGCGCGTCAGCGGCTTGAGCACGCTGAAGATGATGATCAGCAGCACGATGACGCCGGCCAGCACCTTCGCGAGCGTCTGCACCCAGGCCTTTTCCCAGATCGGTACGGACTCGAGCTCGCCTTCTTCGGCAGCCGCGGTGCCAAGGAACGAGGAATTGACGATGTTGACGCTGTCGCCGCGCGCCTGGTCGAAGCCCACCGCGTCGCGCACCAGTGAAGTGAGGCGATCGATCTGATCCTGGGGCAGCGGGGTCTCGGTGACCTTGCCGTCCTTGTCCGTGGTGCGCAGGTTGTCGATGAGCACGGCCACCGACAGGCGCGTGACGCGGCCGGCGGGCTGGCGCGTGTACGCCATGGTGCGATCGATCTCGTAATTGCGCGTGGATTGACGCGAGGTCGAATCCGGGCCGGTGACCTGGGTCGCGGCCGAGTTGTTAGGCGTGGCGCCCGCGGCATTGGCTGCTGCTTCGCGCCATTGGGCGGATTGGCGCCGGACTGCGCGGTGGCGGGCGTGGCTCCCGGCGGCAGCGCAACACCGGGCTGCGGCGGCTGATTGGTCAGCGCTCCCGGCACACCGCCGGCGCCGGTGGCGCCGTTCTTCGCGGCCTCCTCGGCCACGGATTCGCTGCGCACCACCTGGCTTTGCGGGTTGTACTGCTCGCGGGTCTGCTCGGTGGTGGCCATGTCCACCTGCGCCACGACCTGCGCGCGCACGCGTCCCGGGCCCACCAGCGGCGTGAGCATCTCCTGGATGCGTTGCGCATAGGATTCTTCGAGCCGGTGCGCGAACTCGAACATCTTGTCGCGCATGGCCGTGTCGCTGTCGCCATTGGGCGCGGACAGCAGTCGCCCCGCCTGGTCCACCACGGTGACCTGCGCGGCCGACATTTCCGGAATGCTGGAAGCGACCAGATTGGTGATGGCCTGGACCGATTCGTCGTCGAGCCGACGACCCGCCTTGATCTGCAGGAACACCGAGGCCGAGCCCGGCCGGCGATCGCTGACGAAGGCGGACTGCCTGGCCATGGCCAGGTGCACGCGCGCGCCCTGCACGTTCTGCAGCGAGGCGATCGTGCGCGCCAGCTCGGTCTCGAGGGCGTGCTGGTAACGCGCGCTCTCCATGAACGCACTCACGCCGAAGCCCGGATCCTTGGTCATGGCATTCACGCCACCACCACTTTCGGGCAGACCCTGCGCGGCGAGCTTGAGTCGCGCGGCGGCGAGTTGCTCGGCCGGCACGCTGATCGACTGGCCGCCGTCTTCGAGCTTGTAGAGAATCCTGGCGCTGTCGAGCGCCTGGGTGACCTGCGCGGCGTCTTCGCCGCTCAGGTTTGCGTACAGCAGGCTGTAGGTAGGGCCCACCGACCACAACATGACGCCGACACCGGCCGCGACCGCGGCAGCGACGCCCACGAGCAGGATCAGCGGCTTCAATCCGCTGAGCATGCGTTGACCGGAAACGTTGGGATCAGCCATTCAGGGAATTCCTCGGGAACCGCCGTTACAACGGCATGTTCATGATTTCGCGGTACGCCTCGACGAACTTGTTGCGCACCTCGGTCAGCGCGCGAAACGAGACGTTGGCCTTCTGCATTTCGAGCATGACCTGCGGCAGCTCCACGCCGGGCACGCCGCGTTCGAACTTGGCAGCGAGATCCGTGGCCTTGGACTGCGTGGAGTTCACGCTGTCGATGCCCTGCTTCAGCAGCTTGGCGAAGCCGTTGTCCACGCCGGCCACGCCGTTGGCGCCGGCCGCGCCGATGCCACCCACACCACCCGTGGCGCCGGGCTTGGTAGTTTGGGAGATGCTGCGGATCTGCGCGAGTACGCGATCGATTTCCATCTGGCTCATATCGAGGTCTCCGTACTGGTCTGCGCAAGACGCTCAGCGCCGTCGCAGCCTTGGCGGTTCTCCATCACGCGGCAGGAACATCGATGCCGGCGCTGCGGATGCGCGCCAGCTTGTATCGCAGGGTGCGCGGGCTGATGCCCAGCTTCTCGGCCACTTCGCGCCGGCTGCCATTCGCGGCGCGCAGCGCCTCGAGGATCACGTCGCGCTCGGCGCGCTCCATGGTCTGGTGCAATGCCGGGGCACCATTGGTGGTCATGGCGTCGAGTCGCGTCGGCTGCTTCTCGAAGAGAATGTGTTCGGCCTCGATGACCGAGCCTTCCACCAGCACCAGCGCGCGTTGCAGCAGGTTGTCGAGCTCGCGCACGTTGCCGGGCCATGTATAGGTGAGCAGCAGATGCGCGGCATCGGCCGAGAGCGCGGGAATGCGTTTGCCCGGGCGTGCACGTACCTGCAGCAGGTGCGCGGCCAGCGGCAGGATGTCGTCGCGGCGTTCGCGCAGCGGATTGACCGCCAGGGGAAAAACGTTCAATCGGTAGTAGAGATCTTCGCGGAAGCGGCCGGCGGCCACTTCGACGCGCAGCAGGCGGTTGGTGGTGGCGATGACGCGCACGTCCAGTGCCATGGGCTCACTGCCACCGATGCGCTCGACCTCGCGCTCCTGCAGCACGCGCAGCAGTTTGGCCTGCAGCTGCAGCGGCATTTCGGTGATCTCGTCGAGCAGCAAGGTGCCGCCCTGGGCCTGCTCGAATTTGCCGGCGTGTGAATTCGTGGCCCCGGTGAAGGATCCGCGCTCGTAGCCGAACAGCATGGCTTCGAGCATGTTCTCGGGGATGGCCGCGCAGTTGACCGCGATGAACGGCTTGGCCGCGCGCGGGCTGGCGCGATGGATCAGGCGTGCCAGCACTTCCTTGCCGGTGCCGGATTCGCCCACGATCAGCACCGTGCAGTCGGTACTCGCCACGCGACGCGCCAGGTCGACGATCAATCGCGACGACGCGTCGACTGCGACCGGCGGAAGCGCGGCGCTCAAGTTCAGTTCGGTGCCCATCGGAAACCTCAACACATCTGGCCATGGCGGCCAATGCTTGCAGTTGCAATTGCCGTGCCCGGCCGTTTGGCGTGAAGCGCATCACACGAGTGACGGCTTTCCGGCGGTGGGGGCAGCCCCCGTTCCCAGCAAAAGGGGTCAGTCCTCGTCAGAGGCGTCGATGCAACGGGAAGTTAGGGCTGACCCCTTTTGCTGGGAAAGGGGGGCTGCCCCCTACGCGCCGGCCATTCCGAGCTTGCGCAGCTTCTCGACGAGAGTCGTGCGACGCAGCGACAGCAGCCGCGCGGCATGTGCCACGGTGCCGCCCGAGCGCTGCAGCGCCTGGCTGATGAGGCTGCGCTCGATGAGCGTCAGGTGCGCCCGCAGGTCGACACCGTTCTCCGGCAATCGCGTGGGCGACTCCTGCTCGCAATTCCACATCGCCGCGGGCAGCACGGCCTCGTCTTCGATTTCTTCACCGCCGGCCATCGCGGCAACCAGCTGCGGAATCTCGTCAGTGGTCGCGGTGGCGAGCTCGGGCATGGTCCAGTCCGCCGGCCGATAGCGCGCCGGCAGGTCGCCGATGCCCACGGGACGCTCCGGGCACAGGATGGCGAGGCGTTCGATCAGGTTCGACAGCTCGCGGATATTGCCCGGCCACGAATAATTCGACAGCGCGACCTGCGTCTCGGGCAGCACGCGCAGGCGCGGCCGGCCGCGGCCCGCCGACTGCGCGATGAAGGCGTCGATCAGCGCCGGCAGGTCGCCGATGCGCGCCGCCAGCGTCGGCATTTCGATGGGGAACACGTTCAGGCGGTAGAAAAGGTCGCCGCGGAACGAACCGCGCACGATGGATTCCTCGAGGTTGCGATGCGTCGCGGCAATGATGCGCACATCGCAGCTCGCCGACGTATTGCTGCCGACGCGCTCATAGATCCTTTCCTGCAGCACGCGCAGCAATTTCACCTGCATGGGCAGGCTCATGTCGCCGATCTCGTCGAGGAACAGCGTGCCGCCCTCGGCGATCTCGAACCGGCCCTTGCGGGCGGTGATGGCGCCCGTGAACGAGCCCTTCTCATGGCCGAACAATTCGGATTCGAGCAGCTCGGCGGGAATGGCGCCGCAGTTGACGGCAACGAAGGGGCGCAGGCGACGCGGGCTGGCGGCGTGGATCGCGCGGGCGGCGATCTCTTTGCCCGTACCAGATTCCCCTAGGATGAGGACCGTGGAATCGTAGGGCGCGACCTGCTGAATGAGCCGGTTGACCGCGGCAATGGCCGGCGATGTGCCGGTGGGCAGCATCACACCCTCCAACTCCCTGGGGTATGTGCCGAGTTCTGCAACGCGCGCGGTTCCCTCGCTCTGCGCACTGATGCATTCGACTGTCTGCACGATTCACCTCTCTCGTGAATATCTTCCCCACAATCGGTGTAGGAAAGCGTGACGTGCAAGGCAACTTTTTTGCGTGCGACTACGGGATCGCCTAACAACATTGCGCGCAAAAATTAGTGGCGCGCGTTGTCAGGGAGAAACCCTTAGTGAATTTTCCTCGCGATCGCGGCGCTCAGGTTTTTTCTTACGGTCTCGCTACGCGCGCTGCTGGCGCGAGCCGGCAATTTTTCGCCGGTGGCGGCGAAACACCAGCTTCTCGATGTGATCGGCGACCGTTTCGCCAAGTCCCAGGAAGCGCGCGCGCGTCTCGCCGCCCGTCGCGCTGCTGACGATCTCCGCCGGCAGATGCAGCGGCTGCACGATCATGTCCTTCAGCGTGATCTCGAGGATGCCGTGCGCGCCTGCCGCCAGCAGCTGCGCCGACTGCCAGGTCGCGCCCATGGCATTGAAGCGGATCGGCACGGGCCGCGGGTGCGGCTGGCTGGCGGCCAGCAGCTGGCCGACCAGGTCGAGCAGCAGATTCAGCTTGAAGTCCAGCCGCATGATGTCGGCGGAGTGCGGGGACTCGTCGTCCGGCTTTTCGGTCTTGCCGTGTTCCTCGAGCGCATCGCAGGCCTGCAGGACGCGCAGGTTGCTCTCCACCAGGCGCTGCGCCGTCATGTCGCTCAGCGGCTCGCCGAGCGGGCGCCAGAGAACCGGCAGCAGCTCCTCGTAGGCCAGCTTGTCGAACAGGACTATCGTGTCACGGCCATCGAACATGGTGGCCATTGTAGTCGTCTACCGCCGGCCCTTCATATCGACGATGGCCGATTCCGATTCCCGTACCGCCTCGGTCAGTGACCGCAGGCAGCTGCGCCCTTCTCCATCCAGCGGCAGACGCTCGAGACCGGCGAGCAATTCGCGACGCTCGCGCATGGCCTCGTCCACGCGTGCCCAGCGGTGCGCGACCAGGTGATTGGCGAGCTCGTGGGTGCAGGCGATGACCGCCTGCGCCAGGCGCCGCCAGTCCGAGGTCGGGTCATCCGACAGCGGCGTACGCGTGCCGCGCACGACCGTGAGGCGCGGCCGGCCACGCCGACTGACGCATACCGGAAGAGTCATAAACTTTGCGCCACCTGCGAACGGCCCTGCGCCGGAAGCGCCAGCCACGCGGAGCGGATCTCGTTGAGCAGCCGGCTGACTTCGTCGAGCCACTCCGGCTTGTTGGAAGCATTCGCCTGCATGAGGCGCGTGCACATGTATTCGTAGAGCGCGTCGAGGTTGTGGGACAGCTCGCCGCCCGCCTTCAGGTTGAGGCTGTTGCGCAGCTCGTCGATGATGGCCACCGCGCGATGCAGCAGCTGCGCCTTGTCGGCGCTGGCGCCGTGGCTCATGAGCCCGCGCGCGGTGGCGATGCGCTCGAGCGCTCCGTCCATCAGCATGACGATGAGGCCGTGCGCGTCCGCGGCCGCGACTCCGGAATGCGCGGAGGTGCTGCGGTAGGCGGCGAGTTTTGACGGCATTGGGTGGAAAGGCCATCGATTATGCTCCGAACTACTTCATGTAGTCAGGAGCTTAACGGCCCGCGCGCGACGGACTTGAGCCGGCGGCCAGCCCCGTTACTTAATCGTTGGAACCGATCTTCGAGATGCTCGAAAGCTGCTGCGTCAGGAACGCAGACTGGCTGGCGAGATTCGACAGCAGGCTGTCGAGCGCGTTGAACTGCGCGTTGTAGCGCTTCTCGACCTCGGCCATGCGCGTCTCGAGCGCCGCCTGTTCCTTCTGCAGCGACGACGCTTTTGGCATTGAGCGCTTGGTGCGCGTCGTCGATCTGCGCATCGGTGGCCAGCGCGGCGTCCAGCGAGCTCGCCAGGCGCGTCGGCCACGCCGTTCTCGGAGCCGAACAACTGCGCCACGCCGTCGAAATCCGCGTCCAGCGCCTTGTCGAGCTTGGCGGTGTCGACCTTCAGCGTGCCGTCTTTCTGGGTGGTGAGCCCGATGCTCGCCAGCGACTGGTAGTTGCCGGCCAGGCCGCCGACCGCGTTGGTGAGCTGCGTGCGCAGCTCGCCCTCGATGCCGCGCAGCATGGCATCGCCGAGCAACGGCCCCGCCTTCTTGGTGCTCGGCTCGTAGCCGCGCAGCGCCGCGATCTGCTGCTCGCAGCGCGTTGTACGCATCGACGAATTTCTTGATGCGCGAGGTCGTGCGCACTCGTGTCGTTGGCGACGGTGATGCGTGCGGGTCTTGTCCGCTTCGTCCTGTCGAGCAGCGTGATGGTCACGCCGTCGATGACATTGGTGAACGTGTTCGTGGTGCTGCGATGCTCGAAGCCGGCGACGTACACCACCGCATCCTTCGCCGCGCGCTGCTCGGCATAGTTCGTGAGTCAGCGACGGGTTGTATTCGAGCACGGCGAGTCCGCCGTCGCCGCCGCTCTGCGAGACCGACGATCTTGTTGGCCTCGCCGGCAGCTTGCGCCGACAACACCAGGTGCGCGCCATCGGCGGCATTCACGATGGTGGCACGCACGATGTCCTTGTTGTCGCTGGCCTGGTTGATGGCGTCGCGGATCTGCGCGAGCGTGTTGTGGCTGGAATCGATGCGCCACGGAGAAATTCTTGGCGCCGACGCTGATGCGTGAGCGTGCCGGTGCCGACCACCTGGCTGGCGCCGCTGGCGAACGGATCGGAAGTCAGCTGGTGCGCGCTGGCGAGGTTCTCGACCTCGACGTCATAGCTGCCGGCCGCGGCGTTCTGATCGGCGCTGACGGTGAAAACATTGGGCGTCCGACGACGTCGCGGAGCGCGCGGAGAACGCATCCACGGTCTTGAGCGACGTCAGCGAATCATTGAAAGTGGCCATCGCGCCCTTGAGTGTCGCCGAGCGCGGAAATCGTCGGTGACCGTGCTGGTCTGCGCGCGCGTGATCTGGCTCTGGCGCGGCGCCTTTTCGGCGGCGACGAGTTTGGCCACCAGTCCCGCGACGTCGAGTCCCGAGCCGATACCTTGTGAGGTCAATCCTGCCATGCTGCTCTACCTCATGCCTTTTCGTCGACTATGGCGCTCAGGTGTCTTCGATGCGCTGCGCGATGCGCAGACGCGTCTTCACCCGGCACCTGCCGGATGACTTCGCCGGTTTCCTCGTCGCGGATGGTCACGATCATTTCACCCGTGGCCTGGTCGACGCGAAACTGCAGCGACTTGTTCGATGCTACGCAGGAACGAATCGATCTGTCGCGTCACCGATTCGATTTTGCGGATCTCCACGGGCGGCGCGGCAGGCAGTTTGCCGTGCTCGGCTTGGCGACCACTTCGGGGACTGCAGCCTTCGCCGGTAGCGCGGCGCTCTGCACTTCTTTTCGACATCAGATGGGGCGTCACCAATTCTCATGGGTGTTGCCTCGGTGATCGTCAAGTCCACGCGTATAGGCCGGGCGCCGCGAGTCTTGCGACTCGCGACGCCCGGCTTGTCAGCGCGGTTAGAACGACCGCTCAGAAGTCACCTCATTACCGGAGCAACGAGAGGACGTTCTGCGGGATCGCATTGGCCTGGGCGAGAATCGCCGTGCCGGCCTGCTGCAGGATCTGCGCGCGGGTCAGCGAGGCGGTTTCCGCGGCGAAGTCCGCATCCAGGATGCGGCTGCGCGCGGCGCTCAGGTTCTCAGCGGTCGTCGTCAGGTTGGCGACGGTCGAAGAGAAGCGGTTCTGCACGGCGCCCAGGTCGGCGCGGATGCTGGTGACCTGCGAGAGCGCACCGTCGAGCACGGCGATCGCGGCGTTCGCGCCGGCCACCGTCGAGATGTTGACCGTGTCGAGACGCGTCAGCGCCGGAGCTGCCGAAGCCAGACCACCGAAGGCCAGGTCCGCACCGCCCAGCGTGAAGTTCGCAGCGGAGCTCAGCGTCAGCGTGCCGCGGGTCGTGACACCGCCGCCATCGGCCGCGTCCGTGCCCGTGCCCGTCGAGGTCTGCACCAGGCCCGTTGCGCCGGCAGAGATCGACTCGGCCCAGGTCGCGAACGTACCGCTCGCACCCAGCTTGGTGTTGGTCGCCGTCACCGTGGTCGTCGAGACAGTCGCGTCGACCGAGGTGTTGCCCAGGAGGAACTGCGCGTGAATCGCAGCCTGGATACCGGCGGCCACCGTGTCGTCATCGGCGCCGTCAGCCAGCGTGATCAGCACGTTGCGAACCCGTGACCGGACCCGTGGTGCGGAACTCGTAGGTGAGGCCGTCGAGGCTGAAGGTGTCGCCCTGGGTGATGGCACCCGCGGCCGGGGCCGACAGGTCGTAGCCACCCGCACCAGCGGCGATCGTCAGCGTGTCGTTGCCGCTGGCATTGCCGGCGGTGGACACGTCGAGACCCGTGGCGTTGAAGATCGCGGTGGCGCCGTCGGCATCCGCCGGCGAGCTGGTCAGCGCGATGTTGCGGCCATCCGAGGTCGTCAGGGTCAACGCACCGGTGCTCGCATCGGCAACCGCCGACACGCCCGTCTGGTTCGTCACGGCATTGATCGCCGTGGCGGCATTGCGGCCCTGGGTCACGGCGCTCGCGTCGCGCGCAATCGCGCCGACGGCAACGCCGTTGATCAGCAGCGCGCCGTTCGTGAGGCTCGAACGCGCGATCGGGGCGACACCCGCCACCGAGCTGGCCGCCGTCGCGGTCACGCCGGTCTGGGCGGTCTTGGAGTTGATGGCCGTGGCTTTCGCCGTGGCGCTGTCGGCGGTGACGCCGGCGGCACTGGTGGCGACCGAGACACCGACTTCCACACCGTTGATCGTGAAGCCGGCGCCGTCGAAGGCGGTGGCGGTCACGGCGGTGCTGGTGGCCTGGTAGGCGCCCAACAGGTTCGTGGTGGCACCCGTGATACCAAACGAGATCGTCTGGTTCGCGTTGGCACCGACCTGGAACTGCGCCGACGAGAACGTGCCGTCGAGGATGTTCTGGCCGTTGAACTGCGTGGTCAGACCGTTGCGCTGAATTTCGGCGAGCAGCTGAGCGGATTCGGCGTTGAGCGCCGCGCGATCAGAGGCCGAGTTCGTGCTGTTGGCGGACTGAATCGCCAGCTCGCGGATACGCTGCAGTGCGTTGCCGGTTTCACCGAGCGCGCCTTCTGCAGTCTGTGCGAGGGAGATACCGTCATTGGCGTTGCGAACGGCCTGGTTCAGACCACGAATCTGCGTGGTGAACCGCTCCGAGATCGCGAGACCTGCGGCGTCGTCCTTCGCGCTGTTGATGCGCAGACCGGAAGAGAGACGCTGCAAGGCCGTCGCCAACTGGCCCTGTGATGTCGTGAGGTTGCGCTGTGCATTCAGCGACGCCACGTTTGTGTTGATGACTTGAGGCATTGAAACGACTCCTGAAAATTTGTTGCCGGGTTGAAAACAACCGGCGGACTCCTAGCTCAGGTGCTGTATCGGTTCAGGAGCCGCTAACTTGAGACACGGGGTTTGGCCTACGAGATTCTGTGAGGCCAATCACGGTATTTGTTTGCGGCCCTAAAGTCGGGAAATGGGGACATTCCTCGATTCCTAGCAAACAGGGACGGACCTGAGGGGTTGGGGTGGCGGAGACGTGCGGTGCGGTCTCCGGGCAAACGTGGACATGCGAGGTTTTCCGATACGCCTGTCCACGGCTGACTCTCTTTGCTCCCTCAAGGTCGCGCGCGCTTCGAAAATTTCCGGACGGAAATTTTCGGCGTTCGCTCGTCGGAAGCGGACCGCCTTCAGATTTGCAGAAATGGTTGCGCGGAGATGCACCACGGCGGCGGTCGGGCGCTTCCTCCTCGCCGCGCTCCATTCGGTCGCAAAGAGAGTCAGCCATGGACAGGCGTACCACCCGACGCGGTCCGTCCCCGTTTGCCCGAAGACCGCACCGCACGCCTCCGCCGCCACGATCCGCAGCTCCGTTCCCGTTGCCGAGCCATCGCGCGGATGTCCCCGAGAGTGGAAAAGATCGCAAGACCCGGTGTTCTGGCTCTTGCTGAACCCTGGGAGTCATGCACTCTTTTCCCAGCAGCGGCAAATGGGCACGTTCCGTGCTCGCCAGCACGCGGGGACCGCGCGGTGCCGGTGGTCGCGCCTTGCGAGGGTTGACCCGCTATGCGACCGAATGGAGCGCGGCGAGGAGGAAGCCAATACGGCCGCCGCGATGCATTCCAGCGCAGCCATTTCTGCAGACCTGCAGGCCGTAGGCTTCCGACGAGCGAACGCCGAAAATTTCCGTCCGGAAATTTTCGAAGCGCGCGCGACCTTGAGGGAGCAGAGCGGGTCAACCCTCGCAAGGCGCGTCTACGCCCAAGTCCGTCCCTGTTTGCTAGGAAACGAGGAATGTCCCCATTACAGATAGTCGAACAGCGACATCTGCGCGATGCGCGTATACGCCGCCTGAGCGGCCTGCAATCCCGCGTATTGCTGGTTCAGTTTGCCGATGGCCTGCGCGTAGTCGACGTCACGGAGGTCGGAGAGCAGCGATTGCAGATCCACCGCCTCGTCCTCGCGCGTGGACTCCGCCTGGTCGATGGCCGACAGGCGCGCGCCCACTTCGGCACGCACCCCGACGACGCGGTCGAGCGCCTGATCGAGATTGGCGATGGCCGCACCGATGTTGGTGTTGAATTCGGCCTTGGTACCGCCGCCGCCCGGCCCGCCCTCGAGCGTGGTCGCGAGATCCTCGAGCATGGCGAACATGTCGAGTTCCTGCGCAGGCTGGATGTCGAACTCATCGTTGGCGGCCGGCGTGCCGGTGATCGTCACGGTGATGCCGAGAAAACTGATGCTCTGCCCCGAGGTGAAACCCGTGCCCGTCGCGACGACATTGGGCGTGGGCGTCGTGTCGTCCACCACCTGCCAGTCGGTGGCGCTGGTGAACTGCAGCGTGTAGTTGTCAGGCACCCAGGCCGTGGGATCGCTGACGCGACCCACGTCGATGCTGCCGCTGCCGGTGTTGCCGGCGGCGACGCGCGGTGCTGAACACGCCATTGCCTGCGGGGATGCCCATGAATACTTCCGCGCCGTTGTGCGCCGTCGGCCAGCGACTGCGAGCTCGAGATGCGGATCTGGCGGTTGGTGAGGTCGCCCTGGTAGTTCACGCCCGTGGTGCCCAGCGCGAACGGCTTGGTCCCCGTCGAGGTGCCCGCGAACAGGTACTCGCCGTTGCTGTCGTCGCGGTTCGACAGGTCGAGCAATGCCGCGAGCTGCTGGCGCACGTCGTTGGCCAGCATCTTGCGCTCCACCGGGCCCAGCGTGGAATTCGCGCCCTGCAGCGCCAGATCGCGCGCGGCCTGCAGCAGCGAGGTGGCGTCGGCCATGGCCTGCTCCTCGTAGTTGAGGCGCGCCTCGATGATGTTCGAGTTGCGCGCGTACTGCGCGTTGTCGGCCAGCGTGCGGTCCAGCGTCGCGGCGCGCGTGGCGCCGATGGGATCCTCGGCCGCGGTCTGGAATTTCTTGCCGGTGGTGATCTGCGTCTGCGTCTTCGCCAGTTTGACCTGGTGCTCGAGGATGGCCTCGATGCTGTTGCGATGCATGCCGGCGGTCGACAGGCGCATGGCTTATCTCCGCACCGCGTTGATCAGCGTGTCGAACATCTCGCTGGCGGCAGCGATGATCTGCGCCGCGGCCTGGTAGGCCTGCTGGTAGCGCAGCATGTTGGCGGCCTCCTCGTCGAGATTCACGCCGGAAATGGCGTCGCGCGCCGCGATGTCGCTTTCGTTGACCGACGGCTTCGGCATCGCGGCTCATCTGCGCGGCGCGCGTCTGCAGGCCGAGATTGCCGGTGAGGCGCTCGACCGCCGCGGACACCGAGACCGTACCGCCTTCGATGACGCCGGCCTTCATGGCATCCACCAGCGCGAAGGCATTGCGGTTGTCGCCCACGGCGCCGGCGTTGGTGCGCACCGTGAAGGTATCGCCCGTGGCCGGCGCTGCCGCCGATCTGCAGGCGCCAGCCGTTCACGTCGATGTTGCCGCCGGCCGTGAAGGCCTGATCCGCGCCGCCGTTCACCGAGTAGGTAGTGGCGGAGGTGAACACGATGTTCACCGGGTTGAGCGTCGTGCCGCCCGGCGTCAGGACCTCGGCCTGGCTGATGGTGCCCGTGCCGGTGTTGGTGGTCGCGGCCGCGGTGCGCAGCGCCGCCGCCGCCGCGATGCGCGCCGGATCGGTGATCGCCACGTCGAAGCCCTGGATGGCATCGCGCGTGGGATGAATCGACGAACTGGTCGCCCGCCGCGACGCCGGCGCCCACGGATACCGACAAGCCATCGAACAGCAGCGGATCGAGGCTGGTGCCCGTGCCGGTGAAGGTGACCGAGGCGCCCGTGTCCTGGCGCCGCACGGTGTAGCCGGTGCCGGTGCGCGTGACGACGTAGTCGTTGGCGGTGAGCGCGCCGAGATTCACGCGCGTAGCCGTGGCCACGGCGCTGGTGGTATTGGTCGTGGCAGGCACCACGCCTACCCCGCCCACGTTGAAGAAATTGCCGCCCAGCGCGCCGGTGAGGTCCATGCCCTCGCGATGCTGGGCGTTGACCTGCGAGGCCACGGCCAGCGTGATGCGGCCCAGCTCGTTGCGGGCCGGATCGAGCATTTGCTTGCGCCAGTCGAGCAATCCGCCGAGCTCGCCGCCCGAGACACTGCGCGAGATGTCCACGGTGCCCGATGCGGTCTTCAGCGCGAGCTGCACGCGTTCGGCGTCGAGCGGATCCTTGGCGGTGGTGATCTGCGAGGCCGTGGTGCCCAGCACCAGCGGCTGGCCGGTGCCGATGAACACATTCAGCGTGGACTCGCCTTCGGAGACCACGGTGACGCCCACCTTCGAGGAAAGCTGGTCGATGAGCGCGTCGCGCTGATCGAGCATGTCGTTGGGCGGGTGCCCGGTCTGCTGGATGGCGGTGGCGATGTCGCCGTTCAGGCGCGCGATGCCCTGCGCCAGCACGTTGATCTCGCCGGCCGCGCCCACCAGGTGTGAGTCCACGTCGGCGGACATTTCGCGCAGGCGCGTGTCGTAGCCCTTGAGCCGCTCGGCCAGGGCATTGCCCTCGGCCAGCAGCACCTGGCGCGCCGAAATCGAGCTCGGCGTGCTGGAAACTTCGTTGATCGCGTCGGTGAAACTCTGCAGCGAGGCATTCAGCCCGTTGCTGGTGTCGCCGAGCAGATTGTCGAGGCGCTCGGCCTGCGCCGCGAAGGCATCGAGACGCGCCAGCGTGCCGCTCGAGCTGCGCACCTGCTGCGAAAGGAATTGATCGTAGACGCGACGCACGGCCGACCGCGTCCACGCCGCTGCCGATCCAGTTGGATCCGTAGGCCTGCGGCTTGCGCGTGGCGAATTCCACGCGCTGGCGGGTGTAACCCTCCGTCGAAACGTTTGCGATGTTGTGGGCGGTGGTGTCCAGCGCGCGCTGCAAGGCGCGCAAACTGGAAAGTCCCGTCCCGAGCATGTCAGCCATTACTCAGCTCCTGCGGAGGTATCGGCGAGGCATCAGCAGACTTGAACCCTTTCACATTTGCAGGCGCCGCCGCGGCATCGGATTGCCGGCCGTCGATCTGTGCGCCGACCTTCTGAAAAGTCGCCACGAGTTTGTTGGCGTACTCCGGATCCGTGGCATAGCCGCCGCGCTGCAAGGCGTTGGCGAAGGCGCGCACGTCGGTGCCGGTGCCGAGCGCCTCGGAGTACCGTGGGTTCCGCGAAGTACACGAACATAATCCGCGACGTTTTCCGCGACAGAACCGTAGGCGCGAAACCGGGCGCGTTCGGTGCCGGCCTGTCCGGCGACGAACTCGGTGGTATCGGAGGCGACGCTCGCGCCCTGCCAGCCGGCGCCGGCCTTGATGCCAAAGAAATTGTGACTGCCGCCGCCGGCATCGGCGGGCTGCGAAGTGCCCCAGCCGGTTTCGAGCGCGGCCTGCGCGACGATGGCGCGCGCATCCACGCCCAGCTCGCGCGCCGCGGCGGTCGCATGCGGCAGCATCTCGTCGACGAACTTCGCGCTGCTGCGCGGGCGTGACGCCGCCCGCGGTCTTTTCATCGGTGTTCGGCCGCGGCAGCTCGCCGGCCGCGCCGCCGCCCATGCCACCCTGACCCAACTGGCGGATCAGCATGTCGGCGAGTCCCAGGCCGCGGCCCTGCGAGAGCTGCACCGCAAGCTGGTCGTCCGCCATGTCCTGGTACATGTCCACCTGATCGCTGCCGAACATCGGATCGCCGAAGCTGGCGCTGCGCATGCTGTCCAGCATCATCTTGGTGAAGATGCTCTCGAACTGGCGCGCGACTTCACGCAGCGTGGCCGGGTCGTTGGCGTCGGCTCCTCGGCGCAACGCCGCGAACTGTCGGAAATCGGTCGCGTTCGGCGCCTGAGCCGAACGCTCGCGCGCTGCCAGGCTGTTGACCTGCGGCGCTGTTGTTGGGTCGACCTTCATGTTGAAACTAGATGACGATGAGCTCGGCGCGCAGCGCGCCGGATTCCTTGAGCGCCTCGAGAATCGCGACCAGGTCGCCGGGCGCCGCACCCACCTGGTTCACGGCACGCACGATGTCGTTGAGATCGACGCCGGCGTCGAACACGAACATGCGTGCCGTGGGCTGATCGACATTGATCGAGCTCTCGGGCACCGCCACGGTCTCGCCGCGGCTGAATTCATATGGCTGGCTCACCGAGGCGCGCTCGACGATGGTCACCGACAGCGAGCCATGCGCCACCGCGGCCGGCATGACACGCACGTGCGAGCCGATGACCACGGTGCCGGTGCGCGAATTCACGATGACGCGCGCCGGCGCATCGCCCGGCTCGATTTCGATCTGCTCCAGCGTCGACAGGTAGGCGATGCGCTGGTTGGCGTCGGCGGGCGCCGCCACCTGCACCGAGACACCGTCGAGGGCCTGGGCGGTATCCATGCCTAACAACTTGTTGATGCCCTCGACCAGGCGCGAGGACGTGGTGAAATCCGGCGTGTGCAGGTTCAGGATCACGAATGGGGTCTGATCGAACCCGGTGGGCACGGCGCGCTCCACGGTCGCGCCATTCGGAATGCGGCCCGCCGAGGGCACGTTGACCGCGATGCGCGAGCCATCCTTGCCGGAGACACCGAAGCCACCGACCACCAGGCTGCCCTGCGCCATGGCATACACCTGGCCATCGGCGCCGCGCAACGGAGTCATGATCAAACTACCGCCGCGCAGACTGCCGGCGTTGCCGATGGACGATACGGTGATGTCGATGTTCTGGCCGGGTTTGGCGAACGGCGGCAGATCCGCGTGCACGGTCACCGCGGCGACGTTCTTGAGCTGCGGATTGGTGCCGGGCGGAATCGTGACCCCGTAGCGGATCAACATGTTCTTGATGCTCTGGAGCGTGAACGGCGTCTGGCTGGTCTGGTCGCCGGTGCCGTCGAGGCCCACCACCAGGCCGTAGCCGATGAGCTGGTTGTTGCGCACGCCCTGCACCGAAGCCAGGTCCTTGACGCGCTCCGCCTTCGCGGTGATGGCGAGCAGCAGGAACAACATGGCGCAGATGGCGGCGAACACATTGAGCGATTCGAAGCGGGGGTACCGCAGACGGCGACGCATGGGATTCCTCAAAACGGCGTGTGCGGTGAATTGAAGAAGCGATACAGCCAGCCAGGCTTGCTGGCATTGGCCACCGTGCCCTGGCCGCCATAAGAGATGTACGCGTCGGCGACTTTCCACGAGACCACTGAGTTGTCAGGCGCGATGTCCGAGGGACGCACGATGCCCTGCACGCGCACGAATTCCTTGCCGGAGTTGATCGCGATCCACTTCTGGCCGCGCACCAGCAGGTTGCCGTTGGCGAAGCGCTTGGCCACGGTGACGCTGATGGCGCCGTCCAGCGCGTTGCTCTGCTTGCTGGCGCCGTTGCCATTGAAGCTCGATTCGGTGTTCATCGAGCCCTCGAGAATCGGCGTGCCATTCACGGTCACCGGACGGCCGAAGACCGTGGGGCCGGCCAGTTCGGCCTCGCTGGCCTTGTTGGTGTTGGTGCTGACCGACTTCTCGGCGTTGGTGCTCTCTTCGAGACGGATGGTCAGCGTGTCGCCGACATTGCGTGCCGTGACGTTCTCCCACAGCGACACCTCGGTGCCCTGCGCGTAGATGGCACCGGGCGTGGTCGCCGGCGCGCTGGTCTTCCGCGGGCAAGGTGGCGTTGAAATCGCGGCCGCCGTCCTCCTGCAGCACGGCGCAGCCGCTGAACACGAGAGACGATGACAGCAGCAGTGTCTTCAGGATTCTCATAACTGGTTGTTCACGTACTCGAGCATCTGGTCCGCGGTCGAGATCGCCTTCGAGTTCATTTCGTAGGCGCGCTGCGTCTCGATCATGTTGACCAGCTCCTCGACCACGTTGACGTTCGAAGCCTCGACCGAGCCCTGCGTGGTGACGCCGAGTCCGTTCTGGCCAGGCGTGCCGGTCTGAGCCGGACCGCTGGCGACGGTCTCGGCCAACAGGTTCTCGCCCAGCGGCTGCAGGCCGGCCGGATTCACGAAGTCCGTGAGCTGCAGCTGACCGACCTGCACGGGTGCCGCCTGGCCGGCCACGCGCACACTGACGACGCCGTCGCGCGCCGATGGTCACGCTCTGCGTGCCTTCGGGAATGCTGATGCCCGGGTTCAGCGTGTAGCCGCTGGAGGTCACCATCTGGCCCTGCGCCGACAGCTGGAAGCTGCCGTCGCGCGTGTAGGCATTGGTGCCGTCGGGCAACTGGATCTGGAAAAAGCCGCGGCCTTCGATGGCCACGTCGAGCGCATTGTCGGTCTGCGTCAGGCCGCCCTGCGTGTAGAGCTTTTCCGTGGCGACCACGCGCACGCCGGTGCCGAGGTGCACGCCCGAAGGCGCCTGCGGTGTCCTGCGAGGTGGAGCCACCGACCTGTCGCACGTTCTGGTACAGCAGGTCTTCGAACACGGCGCGGCCCTTCTTGAAGCCGCTGGTGCTGACGTTGGCGAGGTTGTTGGACGTGACCGCGAGGCGCGTCTGCTGCGCGTCGAGTCCGGTCTTGGCTGCCCACAATGCTGGATTCATGTTGGTCTCCTGAAACTGTTGCTGCGCTTACACGCGCAGGAGCTGGCTGGCGGACTGCGCCGTTCTCTTCGGCCGTGCGGATCGCCTTGACCTGCATTTCGAATTGGCGCGCGAGCTCGATCATGTTGACCATGGCCGCGGCGGTATTGACGTTGCTCGACTCGAGCACGCCGGAGTTGATCTGCACGGCGGCATCCGGCGGCGCGTCGCTGCGGTCCTTCATGCGGAACAGGCCGTCGTCGCCACGCTCGATGCTCCGCCTCCGGCGGATTCACCAGCTTGATGCGGCCGACGGTCGAGGTGGTGTCGGGCGTCTGGCCCTGCGCGACGATGCTGATCGATCCGTCGCGCGCGAAGAAGATGGACGTGTACGGCGGCACATTGATCGGGCCGCCGTCGCCCATCACCGGCTGACCGGTCGCGGTCATCAGTTGCCCGGTGGGATCGACCTGCAGATTGCCGGCGCGCGTGTAGGCCTCGCGGCCGTCGGCGGCCTGCACCGCGATCCAGCCCGGCCCGTTGATCGCGACGTCGAGATCGCGGCCGGTGGTGAGCAGCGCGCCCGAGTTGTTGTCCCAGCCCACGCTGGCATTGGTGGCGTAGACGCGCGAGGCGAACCCCGTGCCGTCGACCGCGCGGCTCTGGAAGGCCGCGAGGTCGGCACGAAAGCCCGTGGTGCTCACGTTGGCGAGGTTGTGGTTGTTGACGGTCTGCGCGCGCAGGGTTTCCTTCGCGCCGGTCATCGCCACGTAGAGCATTCGATCCATGTCTAGCTACCTTTGCCTTCGACTGCTCATCAACGCATGTTGATGATGGTCTGGGTGATGGAATCGGCGGTCGAGATCATCTGCGCGTTGGCCTGGAAGTTGCGCTGCGCGGTGATCATGTTCACGAGCTGCTCGGTGACGTCGACGTTGGCGGCTTCGAGCGCGCCCGACTGCACCAGGCCGAAGCCCGAGTTGCCGGCCTGGCCGCGCAGCGCCTGGCCCGAGGCGAAGGTCTCGGCCCACTGCGTGTTGCCCAGCTGCTGCAGGCCCTGCGGATTCGCGAAGTTGGCCATCGCGATCTGGCCCAGCGGCTGCGAGTTGCCGTTGGTGAAGCGCGCGTTGCACGATGCCGGTCTCGTCGATGTCGATGCCGATGAGGCGGCCGGTGGTGTAGCCGTCCTGGATCACCGAGTTCACGGCGAAGTTGCCGCCGAACTGCGTCGACTGCGCCAGGTCCACGGTGACGGTCATCGGCGCCGAGCCCGTGGTGGGCGTGAACGCCGGGAAGGCCAGCAGGCCGCCGACCGGCGTCGTGAGCAGGCCGGTGGGCGAGTACTGCAGGTTGTCGGCGTGCCGTCGACGCCCACGGGCTGGCCGTCGATGAACAGGCGCGCGGTCCACTGGTTGGCGACCGCGGTCTTGTCGAAGTACATCGTGCCGGTGTGCGTGGCGCCCAGCGAATCGAACAGCGTCAGCGAAGTGGCCTGGTTGAAGGTGTTCGGATCGTTCGGATCGAAGGACGGCGATCGGCGGCACCGCGGCATTGGCCGGCAGATTGAGCACGTACTCCACGTTGCTGGTGGCGCGCCGGCGCGGAGTCGGTGGTCACCAGGCGCAGGTCGCCCAGGCCGCCGGTGTTGAACCCGCCGCCCGCGATGGGTGGATAGACCTGCAGGCGGTGGCCGGCCGAGTTGACCACGTAGCCCTCGCGATTCATCTGCAGCGCGCCGGCGCGCGTATAGGCCAGCGCGCCGTTGTCCGACAGGATGAACATGCCCTGCCCGCTCATGGCCAGGTCCAGGTTCGAGTCGGTGAATTCGATGTTGCCCTGCGCGAACTGCTGGGTCACGGCCGCGACGCGCACGCCGTTGCCGCTGGCATTGCTCGACACGCCCTGCAGCGAGACGGCGAACAGGTCCGCGAACTCGGTGCGCGAGCCCTTGAAGCCGTTGGTGGAGGTGTTGGCGATGTTGTTCGCGGTGACGTTCAGGTCCGACTGCGCGGCATTGAGTCCCGAAAGTGCTATGCGAAACGGCATGATTTACTCCGTGAGAATTATTTGCTTCAGAGCACTCGTTCGACGTCGCTCATGGCGAGGTCACCGAGCGTGTCGGTGGACAACACGAGTCCACCGTTCCTGGGATCGAGCGCCACGCTGGATACGCGCGCGGCCACGCTGGTCTTGAGCGAGACGTTTTCGTTGCCCACCTTGGCGACGGCTTCGATCTCGTAGGCGCCGGCAGCCGCCGCGGCGCCGGTGTCGGTGGTGCCGTCCCAGGTGAATGCCTGGGGACCCTTGCGGGTGTCCAGCGCCGACGGTCTTCACCAGCGCGCCACTGGAATCCTTGATCGCGAGCTGCACCGACGAAGCGCCCGCGGGCACGTCGATGAGGCCCTGCGGGCCGCGCGACTCGCCTTCCACGGCCGCCGGTAGATAGATCTCGTCGCCCGGCGCGATGACGGTACGGCCGATGAGGCTGGCGCCGTCCAGCACCTGGTTGCCGCGCAGCGAATCGCTCAGCGCGGTCAATCTGCTTGTTCATGTCCGCGAGGCCGGACACCTGGCTGAACTGGGCCAGCTGGCCCACGTACTGCGAGGGATCCAGCGGCTTCATCGGATCCTGGTTCTTGAGCTGCGTGATCATCAGCGTCAGGAAGTCTTCCTGGTTGAGCTCGGTCTTCTTCGCGATGGCCGCATTGGCCGCCGCCGCCGAAGCCGCGTCCTGGTCCGAGCGCTGCCGCACCATGGCGGCGTTGATGATGTCCATGTCGAGCATCTAGCTTCTCCCTCAGCCTTGGCCGAGCCGTAACGTGGCCATCAGCAGGTCCTTCGAGGTGTTCATGACCTCGACGTTGTTCTGGTACGAGCGCGAGGCCGAGATCATGTTGACCATTTCCTCGACCACGTTGACCGCCGGCGCATACACGTAGCCATTGGGGTCCGCCAGCGGATTGCCCGGTTCGTAACGCTGCGCGGCGGGCGCCTGCGATTCGTAGATGCCGCGCACGCGCACCGCGGCGCCGGCCTTGGCATCCTGGCCGTTCAGGCCCGCGGCCAGTTGCGCGCGCACCGCCTCGAAGATCGGGTGGCGCGCCTTGTAGACGCCGTCCGGCGTGCTGCTGACGCTTTCGGCATTGGCGAGGTTGCTGGCCGTGGTGTTGAGACGCACGGACTGGGCTGACATGCCCGAGCCCGCGATATCGAATGCTTTGAATGAAGACATCGCTGGCTACTCCTCAACTGCCCATGATCGCGGTCAGCAGGCCCCTGAACTTGTTGTTCAGGAAGGTCAGCGTCGCCTGGTAACGCACCGCGTTCTCGGCGAAGGCCGCCTGTTCGAGCTGCGTGTCGACCGTGTTGCCGTCGAGCGCCGGCGCCAGCGGCGTGCGGTACTTGAGGTCCGGGTTGGTCGCGGCATCGGCCGAAGCCGCGCCGCCGATATGGCCTGTCTGGGTGGTGGAGAGATGCACGCCGCTCGTGGTCTTCTCGCCCGAGGCGCGCGCCATGGCGGCGCGGAAGTCGAGATCGCGGGCCTGGTAGCCCGGCGTGTCGGCATTGGCGAGATTGTTCGCGATGAGCTCGGTGCGGCGCGCGCGCACGTCGAGCGCGGCTGCGTGCACACCAATGTACTGATCGAGATTCACGGGCATGGGTCACTCCTCGCGTCGGCGGTCCGACGTACGGGGAGCAAAGCAAGTGACGTGCCAGACGCGGTATTCCCGCGCCGCACGGCTGCAGGCGGGGGACAGGTCTCGGGTCTTGTGACGTGGCGCGCACCGTGGAGGCGGACGATTGCCGCCGGCGGCCGCGTACTTCCGCGGCAGTGCGTAAACCATGTAACGGCGGCGGCGTGGAATTCTTGAGATGCGGGCCTGCGTGGCACGTCGATTGCTAACTACCAGCCATGACAGTCAAATCTTTGTCGGCCAGTGCATTGATCGTCCTGCTGCTGGGCGCGCACGGCGCCACGGCGCAGGAGCCGGCCGGACTGCAATCGCTCGAAGCCGTGCGCTCGGCGGCCGAGCGCGCGCTGCGCCGCCAGATCGATCCGCAACTCAGTGGGGTCACGCTCGAGGCGGTGGCTCTGGATGCGCGCCTGCGTCTGGCGGCCTGTGGCGCCGCGCTCGAAACCTTCGCACAGCCGCCGCGCGGCAACCAGGCGCGCGCCCTGGTGCGCGTGAGTCTGCAGCACGGGCGCCCCCTGGTCGCTGAACGTGCCGGTCGCAATTCGCCGCGAGCTCGACGTGTTGATCCTGCGCCGCGCCGTGGCGCGCGGTGAATCCCTGGGCGCCGCGGACGTGGTGGCGCAGAAACGCGTGGTTGCTTCATTGACCTCGCCCTACGTGGGCCGGGTCGAGGACCTGGCCGGCCGGTTGACGCGCCGCCCGCTTCCGGAAGGCACCCCGGTGACCGCGGAAGCCCTGTCGGCGGCACTCCTTATTAAGAGGGGCCAGACCGTGACCCTCACCGCCTCCACGGGCGGCATCCAGGTGCGTGCCCCGGGCCGCGCGCTGGCTGATGCCGCCGCCAGCCAGCGGCTGCGCGTCCAGAACCTCGATTCGCTCAAGGTGGTGGAGGGAGTGGCCGAAAGCGATGGTGTGGTGCGTGTAACTCCCTGAGCAAGTGTGATTTACATCTCTTGAACAGAATCCGCGCCAAATAAACGTCACCGCGCTAAAGCTTCCCCGAAATCAGCCGTTAATGCTCGTAGACGATTCAGGAGAATTGGCAGCGATGGCGAACAAGATCAGTGGAATCGATGGACGGCCGGTGCAGGTGGGAGGCGGTGCCCCCGTCTCGCGCGCGCGCGACACGACCGACGGCCGCAAGGCCGAGACCACCGGTACGACTTCGAACATCGACGTCTCCGATACCGCCCGCACACTCGCGGCGCTCGAAGCGCAGATCGCCGGCTTGCCGGTGGTCAACGAGAGCCGTGTCGACGCGGTGCGCCGCGCCCTGGACGAAGGCCGCTACCATGTCGACGCGCAGCGCGTCGCCGACAAGATGCTGCGTTTCGAAGTCGACCTGCTCGCCACCATCCCGGCGCACAAATAACCCCGTGGATGCCGTCCTCACTCGCGATCACCTCGCGCGCCTGCTGGCCGAGGAAAACGCCGCGCTCACCGAATTCGAATCCCTGCTCGACCGCGAGCATGCCGCGCTCAAGTCGCGTGACATCGATGCGCTCGAAGCGCTGTCCGAAGCCCGCCAGTCGAGCGTGACGCGCATGCTGAAGCTCGAGGACGAGCGCCGCGGCGTCTGCAGCATGCTCGGCTACGACACCGATCTCACCGGCCTCGCGAAACTCATCGCCTGGTGCGATCCGAGGCGTTCGCTGGCTGCGGCCTACGACGAGTGCGCGACGCGCGCGCGCCGCTGCCGCGATTTCAACGATCGCAATGGCATCCTGGTCGGCGCGCAGATCAAGCGCGTGGAAGGATTGCTGGGCGCGATCACCGGCACGCCGGCGCAGCCTTCCTACGGTCCCCGCCAGGCGGCCTTCTACGGCGCCGGCGCCGGCCAGGTCATCTCCGCCGAGGCCTGATTTCCTCTCTGAACTGCTCCTCACCGAGCAATTCTTGAACGCGCCTTTGGGCGCGTTTTTTTTGCCCGAACGAAGAATGGGGTCAGACCCCATTTCCGGCGCTAACTACACAGATTGGGAGTGACCTAGGAAATGGGGTCAGACCCCTCATTTCATAGAAACGTTTGTTCCACGTGGAGCAGCTGTCTTATCGGCTTTACCTAATAACCTTGCCGCGCGTGACGCAGGTCGCGAACCGGCAGCGGCGTCACACCTAACTACGAAACATAAGAGACGGGGTTCAAATAATTGCCGCGCTCTCGCGAAGCGCGTCACATTCGGCGGCTCAATTTGTCCTCCTTGCCGCCGTAAACCTGAACAGGGCGCGGGGTAATCCCACGCGCCGACGAATCGCTGGCAGCAGCATGCGGGCTCGTGCAACCGACCGACGGTACTCCTCTCTCGCAAGTGCTCGTGTGCTGCCGCCGGCCCCAAAAAACAAAGTCAGGGTGCGGCGACGATGGAAACGATGAAGGCAGGCTCAATCGACCGGCGGGTACGTCCCACGCACCTGCTGAACGCATTGCTGCTGATCGCAGTGGTGGTGCTCAGCACCGCCTGCGGCGGCGGCGGCTCGGGATCGGCCCCGGCGCCCTCCGGAAGCTCGCAGCCTGCGACCGTCACGCCCGCGCCCGTGGTGGTCAACACACCGCCTCCGGCCAACACCGCCGACCTGGATCTGGCCGCGCGCCTCTACAAGGGCGATGCGCGCACGCCGTCCGGCTTCGACGTCGAAGGCCGCCCGGCCAACGTCATGGGCACGCTTGCCACGCGCCACCTCAAGAACACCGACCTCGCCGCCGGCCCCCAGGCCATCAGCCCGATCTACGAGGTCTGCAGCAACGACCTGGCGCAGGCCATCGACTGGTCGGAGCGCCAGGCCACCTGGCAGGGACAGTATTCGGATCTGGTCGAAGTGCGCAGCGATGAGCGCATGTTCGAAATCGTGCGCGTGCCGCGCGCCGACGTCAGCGCGATGCTGCGCCATCGCGTGTTCCGTTGTGACTACGTGGATCGCTCGAGCACCGACCTGCGCACCGATGCGGGCGCGGCCGGCAGCATGAATCAGCGTCCGCTCACCGCGGTGGAGCTGGAGAAGCTCGCCGAGTACCTGTGGCAGTTCACGCTGTTCAACAATTCCGACTACGCCGTCGAGAGCAGTTCGACCTCGGCGAGCGGCAGCATCCTGGTACAGACCATTCGCATGGGCCAGCTGGTCCGCGGCGCGTCCGGTGCCTGCGACACCGTGCAGCTCATGGACTGGACCCACACCATGAATTCCACCGACGGCTCGCTGACGCGCGCGCTGAGCAACGTGCGCTCGTACCGGGTGAAGAGCACCTCGAACGGCGTCGAGAGCTGCGCGGGCTGAGAAACGGTTGCTAGGCCGCGGGCCCGGCCTGGGCGTCGAGCTGCTCGCGCAGGCCTGAAGGCAGCCTGAGCCGTGCCGCCAGCGCATCCAGATAAGCGCGTTCCGCCGGCACATCGGGATCGATGGCGAGCCGCGACGCGAGATAGACCTCCGCACCCTGTTCCGGCGTGGCCACCGCACTGGCCAGGAATTTGGTAATAGCAGCGAGGTCGGCCGGCTGCTGAAAGCAGATCGAACACGTAGGCCTTGGCCTCGGGATCGAGACCGATTCGCTCGACTTCCGCGAACAGGCGCTGCTGCTCGACCGCGTCGACGTGCCCGTCGGCCTTGGCCGCGGCCACCATGGCGCGAATCAACACCAGCTGGAACGGACCGCCGTCGGCGGCCGGCCGCGAATGCGGCAGCGCCTCCGGACTCAACGCCGCGAACTGCTCGGGCGTGAGCGTCGGCGGCGTGGCGCCCCGGCCCTGTCCCGCTTTCGATTGATAATCCTGATAGGCCTTGAGCGCCATCGCGCCCAGCACCGCGGCGCCGCCATAACCCAGTGCGCCGCCTGCCATCTTGCGCACGCCCTTGCCGCCGAGCAGCAGGCCTAACAACCCACCCGCGGCCGCACCGCGCGCGAAGCCGCCGCTGCCGCTGTACTGGTCGAGGTAGCCTTTCGCGGACTGACCTGCGTTGCGCAACCCACCACCGGCCTGGCTGCCGAGGACCTGATCGAGAAGAGTCTTGGGATCGAACATGATCGCCTTAAGGCCTGCTCACAGGCCCTAAAGTTCCGCGGCAAGTTTCTTCAGATAGGTCTTGAACGTGCCCTTGAGTTCCTCGTGCGCCAGCGCGTACTCCACGTTGGCCTGCAGGTAGCCGATCTTGCTGCCGCAGTCGAAGCGCTTGCCTTCGAACTTGTAGGCATACACGGCCTCGTCGTTCATCAGGCGCGCAATGCCATCGGTGAGCTGGATTTCCCCGCCGGCGCCCTCGCCAATGCGTTCCAGGTGCGTGAACACACGCGGCGTCAGCAGGTAACGCCCCACGACCGCCAGGTTCGACGGCGCTTTATCGGGCTTCGGCTTCTCGACGATCTGTTCGACGCGATGCAGGTCGCCGTTCCGGGTGCTGGTCTTCACGATGCCGTACTTGTCGGTCTGCGACTGCGGCACGGTCTGTACGGCCACGATGCTGCCGTTGTCGAAACGATCGGCCATCTGCTTGAGACAGGGTTCCTTGGCATCGATGAGATCGTCGGCGAGATGCACGAAGAACGGCGCATCGCCGACCGCCGGCTTGGCGCACAGCACGGCGTGTCCCAATCCGAGCGGGGCCGGCTGACGGATGTAGATGCAGGAGGCATATGAAGGCAGCACGCTGCGCAGCGTGTTCAGCAGGTCGCTCTTGCCCTGCTTGAGCAGCAGACTCTCGAGCTCACCGTCGGTGTCGAAGTGATCTTCGATGGCGCGCTTGGAGGAGCCCGTGATGAACACCAGGCGGCGCGCACCGGCGGCCAGCGCCTCTTCCACCGCGTACTGGATCAGCGGCTTGTCGACGATGGGCAGCATTTCCTTGGGGCTGGCCTTGGTGGCCGGCAGGAACCGCGTGCCCCGGCCCGCGACGGGAAAAACGGCGACATCGATGCGGCTGTGCTGCTGCTTGGCGGGCATATGGGCTCCGGTTTTTAGGGGCCGAAACCATACCATGCCCTCCTGACCGCCCTGCAGAGCCCCGGCCGGGGAGACGCGAGAGTTTGCGGGCTGTCACATCTCCCGCGGCCGTAGGAAGGGGCTTACGAGGCGGGTTTGGCCGGTTTGGCCGCAGGCGCCGGTGCCGTGCCCGCGGACTTTTCCGCGCCCAGCTTGATGTCCGCGCGGTTCTTGTCGATGAGTTTCTGCGTCATGCCTTCGACCATGGCGAGCTGATCGACGCTCTTGAACGGGCCGTTTTTCTCACGGTAGCTGACGATGGCCTTGGCCTTGGCCGGACCAATGCCGTTCAGCGCCTTGGCCAGCGCCGTGGCATCGGCGGTGTTGATGTTGACCGGCTCGGCCTGCACCACCTGAACCATGAGCAGCGACGCGACCAGCGTGGGAATGAGATGTTTGAATTTGAATGACATGTTGCCTCCTTGCGTTTGACCCGGCGACGCCGGGCGAAGCAGAGACTAACAACCGGCGGGCGCCGGGCCGCAGTCGGCAATCTGGCCAAATCCAGCGATTAATCAGGGCCCGCGGACATTCACGCTCTGCAGCGAGTCCCAGGAGCGGCAGCTCGGGCAGCGCCAATGCCAGGTGACACTGGCCACGCCGCATTGATCGCAGCGGAAGCGCGCGTTGACGGGCGGCGGCTCAGTCACCGCCGGCTGGCTGGCAAGCAGGCGCGCATCCAGCTCGGCGGCCGAAGTCTTCAGCGCCGCATGCGCCTCGTCCAGAAAGGCTTCCTGGATGCTGCGCGAGCCGGTCAACGCCTCGGTGTACAGCTCCAGCGTCTTGTCTTCCTCGCCGGTCGCGGCGGCGATCCGCGCGGCCAGCATCCTGACCCGTGCCGCGTCCGCGGCGTGCACGCGGGCCGCGGCCAGGTGGGCGCGCGCGGCGTCATAGTCCGCGGCGGCCAGCGCCGCCTCGCCCAGCTCGCAGCAGTAGTGCGCGGCCACGACGGCGCGTTCGCGCTGCAGCTCCAGCGGCAACTCGCGCCAGATATCCAGCGCCGCGCGCCAGTCACGCTGCTGTTCGTAGCACCACGCGAGGCGCTCGAGCACCGCGGCGCGATAGCGCGGCGACCCCATCAGGTCACGAAGTTTTTCCTCGGCGCGATCCAGCAGGCCGGCACTCATGTAGTCGAGGCCGAGCGCGTAGTTGGCCTGCTCGCGGATCGCGACCTCGCGGTTGCCGGCCAGCTCGCTGTGGATGGCGATGGCGCGGTCCACTTCGCCGCGCTTGCGCATCAGGCTGCCGAGTGCGAACTGGATATCCGCCTCGTGCGATTTCGTGGCCAGCCGCGTGAAGACTTCGGTGGCGCGGTCGTAGCGGTCGTTGACCAGGTGATCGAGGCCGGTGAAATAGTCGAGATCGCGGCGCAGGCGCCGGCCGCGGGCCGTGCGACGCCCGAGCACGAAGGCCGCCGCCCCGACGAGCAGGAAACACAGCAGCAGGACTTCGGGGCCGATACCGCGCAAACGCATGGCGCGGACGTTATCAGAAATGGGGACATTCCCCGATTCCTAGCAAACGGGGACGGACATGAGGGGTTGGCGTCCGCGCATTCCGAGTTGACCCGCCTGCTCCCGTTTGCCGAAGACCGCACCGCACGCCTCCGCCACCGCTACCCTGCAGGTCCATCCCCGTTTGCTAGCAAATGAGGAATGTCCCCCTTACTGTCGCGGAAGATCGCGCGCGCGCTGCCAGTCGCGCCAGTAGTTCGGGTAGGTCTTCGCCACGCAGCCCGGATCCAGGATCCTGACGCCCGGCAACCGCGATCCGAGCACGCCGAACGACATGGCGATCCGATGATCGTGATAGGTCTCGATTTCCACGACCTTCGGTCGCGGCCTGGAGCGCAGCGGCTGAATCACCATGTAGTCGGGGCCCTCTTCCACTTCGATGCCCAACTTGCGCAGCTCGCGCGTCGGCGCGGCGATCCGGTCGCATTCCTTGACGCGCAGCGTGGCCAGCCCGGTGATGCGCGTGGCCGTTTTCAGGAACGGCGCAATCATCATCAGCGTGGGCGCAACGTCCGGCATGCTGGTCATGTCGACGGGCCCATCGAACGCGGCATCGAGCGTGCGCGGGCCTTCGATGACGGTGTTCGCGGCATTGCGCGTGACGCGCGCACCGAGCGTCTCGCACAGTCCCGAAGAAGCCGTAGTCGCCCTGGCGTGTGCGCGCGCCGAGGTTGGTTAGCGTGATGCAACCGCCGTGCAGCGTCGCCAGGGCCGCGATATAGGAAGCGGCCGAAGCGTCGCCTTCCACGTCGATGGTGCCGGCACGATAGCGCTGCTTTGCGACCTGTAGCCGCTGGTAGCCTTCATTGCGCACCGACACGCCGAACTTGGCCATCTCGTCGAGCGTGAGATCCACGTAGGGCTTGCTGGTGAGCTCGCCCTCGACTTCGATCGTGAGGCCACCTTCGACCAGCGGTGCGATGGTCAGCAGGCTGGTGAGGTACTGGCTGGAGATCGTGCCGGGAACGCGCACCGGCCCGCGCAGTGAACGCGAGCCGCGCACGGTCACCGGCAGATATCCATCCTCCGCCGACTCCAGAGTCGCGCCGAGCGCGCGCAGCGCATCCACCAGGTCCTTGTTAGGACGCTTCTGCATGCTGATGTGGCCGTCGACGACGGTCTCATCCTCGCGCAGCGCCGCGAATGCCAGCATGAGCCGTGTGGTCACCGCGCTCTGACCCACGTCGAGCATGATGCGGCCGTCGGCGAACAGTCCGAGGGCGCCACCGATGCGCACGGCTTCCTCGGCGGAATCATCGACTGGGATTCCGAGCCGGCGCAGGCAATCCTTCATGCGCCAGTAGTCGTCGGCCTCACCGGGGAATCGAATGGTGCTGGTGCCATCGGCGAGCGCGGCGATGGCGCAGTCGCGCAAGGTCAGCGACTTGCTGCCGGGAAGACCGGTCTCAAAACGAAACGAGCCCTGGGGCCAGGGCTCGAGATCGAGAAAAGAAGGATAAGCCGGAGCGGCGCTCATCAATTCCGGAGCTTCAGTCCCGGATGGGACGGTCCGCTCCGTCGTTCACACGTTCGCGCAGATCCTTGCCGGGCTTGAAGTGCGGAACGTACTTGCCGGAAAGCGCCACCGCTTCGCCGGTCTTGGGATTGCGGCCCTGCCGCGGCGGCCGGAAGTGCAGCGAGAACGAGCCGAAGCCACGTATCTCGATGCGATCTCCCGCCGACAGGGCATCGCTCATGATCTCGAGGATCTGCTTGAGCGCGAGCTCCACATCCTTGGCTGGCAGGTGTTTCTGTTTCGCCGTGATGATCTCGATGAGCTCGGACTTGGTCATAGGCCGCCTACCCGTGTGTTGTTGTTTTTCTGTCTGATCAACGATCGCTGCCGATCTGTTCCTTCAGCAGGTCGCCCAGGCTGGTGCCCGACGAGGGCTGATCGGAGCGGTAATTCGAAACCGCCTCCTGCTCCTCGTGGATTTCCTTGGCCTTGATCGACAGCGCAATCGTGCGAGTCTTGCGATCGACGCCCGTGAAGCGGGCTTCGATTTCCTGGCCGACCTTGAGCACGGTGCGCGCGTCTTCGACGCGATCGCGTGCAAGCTCGGAGGAGCGCAGCTGGCCTTCGATGCCGTTGCCCAGGTCGATGATCGCGCCACGCGCGTCCACTTCCTTGACGACACCCTTGACGATGGTGCCCTTGGGATTCGTCCGCGATGTACGCGCTGAACGGATCCTGCGCGAGCTGCTTGATGCCCAGCGAGATGCGCTCACGCTCGGGGTCGATGGACAGCACCATGGCTTCCACCTGCTGGCCCTTCTGGTAGTTGCGCACGGCTTCTTCGCCGGGCACGTCCCAGGAGAGATCCGACAGGTGCACGAGACCGTCGATGTTGCCGGCGAGACCGATGAACACGCCGAAGTCGGTGATCGACTTGATCTGGCCCGACACCTTGTCGCCACGGTTGAAGTTCTCGGAGAACTCCTTCCAGGGATTCTGCTTGCACTGCTTGAGGCCGAGGCTGAATGCGGCGACGCTCTTCGTCCACGTCCAGCACCATGACTTCGACTTCCTGGCCCGAGTGCACGACCTTGGCCGGGTTGACGTTCTTGTTGGTCCAGTCCATTTCGGACACGTGGACCAGGCCTTCGACGCCGTCTTCGATCTCCACGAACGCGCCGTAGTCGGCGATGTTCGTGACCTTGCCGAACACGCGCGTGTTGGGCGGGTAACGGCGGGCGATGTTCTCCCACGGATCCGCGCCGAGCTGCTTGAGGCCCAGCGAGACACGCGAACGCTCGCGGTCGAACTTGAGGATGCGCACGTCGATTTCGTCGCCGACCTTGACCACTTCCGACGGATGCTTGACGCGTTTCCACGCCATGTCGGTGATGTGCAGCAGGCCGTCGATGCCACCGAGATCCACGAACGCGCCGTAGTCGGTGAGGTTCTTGACCGTGCCCTTGAGCACGGTGCCTTCCTGCAGGTTGTCCATGAGCGCGCTGCGCTCGGCGGAGAATTCCTGCTCCACGACTGCGCGGCGGGAGACGACGACGTTGTTGCGCTTCTGGTCGAGCTTGATGACCTTGAACTCGAGGGACTTGCCTTCGAGGTAGGCGGTGTCGCGGACCGGGCGAACGTCGACGAGCGAACCGGGAAGGAACGCGCGGACGTTGTCGATCTCGACGGTGAAGCCACCCTTCACGCGGCCCGTGATGGTGCCGGTGACGATTTCGGATTTGTTGAACGATTCTTCGAGGCGGGTCCAGGTGCGGGCACGCTTGGCCTTCTCGCGCGAGAGGCGCGTTTCGCCGGTGCCGTCTTCCATCGCATCGAGCGCGACTTCAACGCTGTCGCCAGCCTTGACTTCGATCTCGCCACGTTCGTTCTTGAATTGCTCGAGCGGGATGACCGCTTCGGACTTGAGGCCCACGTTCACGATGACCATGTCGTCGCCTACGTCGACGATCAGGCCAGTGAGGATCATTCCGGGGCGGATGCGCTGGTTAGCGATGCTCTGTTCGAAGAGCTGGGCAAAACTTTCTGTCATTTAGTTTCCACTCGCACGGTCGATTGTAGGCTCGAACCGTGACAATTGACGCTCGCGGGAAATCCGTTCCCATCGAGGTGGTTGTTCAAAGCTTCGCGATCCTTGCGAAGCAGCTCTTAAATATCCACTGCTACTTCTTTGGCCAGAGACCGCGCTCGCGCCCGAGCGAGAGAACCCGCTCGACGACGACGTCGATACTCAAACCAGTGGAGTCGAGTAGCTGCGCGTCAGGCGCGGGCTTGAGTGGGGCGACCTGGCGGGTGGAATCCCGCAAGTCACGCTCCGCGATCTCCCGCGAAAGGGCGGCAAGACTAGCAGCGGAACCCTTCTCGATCAACTGCTTATGGCGCCTTTGGGCCCTTTCCTCGGCGCTGGCCGTGAGGAAAACCTTCAACTGGGCGTCTGGAAAGATCACTGTGCCCATATCGCGCCCGTCGGCCACCAGCCCGGGGGGTGTGGCGAAGGATCTTTGGCGGTCGGTCAGGGCCGCGCGAACGGCCGGCCAGGCCGCCACCCGGGAGGCGCCCGCGCCCGCCTGCTCGGTGCGGATCTTGTGCGTGACGTCTTGCCCGTCGAGCACCACCTTTTCCTCACCCGCTCCCACCGAGCCGAATTCCACGCGCATCGAGCGCGCCACGGCCACGTGCTCCTCCACGTCGTCGGGGTCGAGATTCCGTTGAATGCCGCCGAGCGCCACCAGCCGATACAGGGCGCCGCTGTCGAGCAGGTTCCAGCCGACGCGCGCGGCGACGATACGGCTGATGGTGCCCTTGCCCGAGCTCGAAGGTCCGTCGATGGTGACGATGGGTACCGAGGCCATCGCGAGAGGCTTCCCATGCACTGAGGAAACGATCGTTCTGCGCGCGCGTACCCAGGGTGACCCGCAGGTGTTCAGCCAGTCCATAGTTGCCCACCGGGCGCACGATGATGCCCTTGCGCAGCAAGGATTCGAAGCGCGCGCGCGCTTCCGGCCCCGCGTGCAACAACAGGAAATTGCCGGCCGAGGGCACGACGCGCGTGCCGGCCTGTGCCAGCCGGGCGCTGACCCGGGCACGCTCGGCGATGGCCACGTCGACCGCAGCCGCGACGTGCGTGGGGTCGTCGAGCGCGGCCGCGGCACCGGCCAGCCCCACCGCCGACACATTGAACGGCTGGCGCACGCGATTGAGCATGTCGGCCACCGACGGGTGGCTGATGGAATACCCCACGCGCACGCCCGCGAGTCCGTAGGCCTTCGAAAACGTCCGGAACACGACCAGGTTGGGATAACGACTCAGCCACTCGATGCCGTTCTGCAGGGGCAGCCCCCCGCTGTATTCGAAATACGCTTCGTCGAGCGCCAGCACCACGTGCGCGCGGCAGCGCGGCGATGAAAGCTTCCAGCTCGCGTGCGTCGGCACCCAGGTGCCGGTGGGATTGTTAGGGTTGGCCACGAACACCACGCGCGTGCGTGGCGTGATGGCACGCGCCATCGCGCCCAGGTCGTGCCCCAGCGGCATGGCGGAATCCTCCGGCAGCGCCGGCACACACACGCCCTTGGCGCCCGTGGCCTGGATGGCGATGGGATACACCGCAAAGCCGTACTGCGAGTACACGGCCTCGAGACCGGGCGCGAGAAACGCCTCGGCCAGCAGCACCAGCACGTCGTTCGAACCATTGCCGAGCGTGATCTGGTTGACGTCGACGCCGAGTTTCTTCGCCAGCTTGTGCTTGAGCTGGTGCCCGCTGCCGTCCGGGTACAACCAGGTATCCGTCGAGCGCGCGTTGCATGGCCTCGAGCGCCAGCGGGCTGGGCCCGAACGGGTTCTCGTTCGACGCCAGCTTGATGATGTTGGAGATGCCGAGCTCGCGCTGAGCTCCTCGATGGGCTTGCCGGGCACATAGGGCGCGAGCGTGCGCACCCAGTCGAGGGCCAGTTCTCCCGGCGCGGTCACGACACGGCGCGCGGGTATGAACCCAAGCACGCGGAACAACGAGGCGCGCTTCTTGAGGGCCGCCAGCGCCTTGGCCACGTGCGGCTCGTCGGCGTGGCCATCGATGTCGAAGAAGAACACGTAGTCCCACTTCTTGCTTGTGCGAAGGCCGCGACTCGATGCGCGTCAGGCTGATCTTGTGTTTGGCCAGCGGCTCGAGCAGGCGGAACAACGCGCCCGGCGAATCGGTGTGCAGCGCCGAGCAGAGGATGGTGGTGCGATCGTCGCCGCTGGGCGTGAAGAGCTTGCGGCCCACTACAAAAAAGCGCGTGGTGTTGTCGTCGCGATCTTCGATCTCGGTGGCCAGCGACTTGAGTCCGTAGACATCGGCCGCGGTTTCGCCGGCGATGGCGGCCGTGCCCTCCTCGTCGCGCGCGCGGCGCGCGCCCTCGGCGTTGCTGGACACCGGCACGCGCGGCACGTCCGGCAGATGCTCGTCCAGCCAGCCGCGGCATTGCGCCAGCGACTGCGGATGGCTGCAGATGCGCTTGATCTTCTCCAGCGAGTCCATCGCCGCCCATCAGGAACTGGTGGATGCGCAGCTCGACCTCGCCGCAGATCTTCAGCGGCGAACCTAACAAGCTGTCGAGCGTGTGGTTGACCGATGCCTTCGGTGGAGTTCTCCACCGGCACGACGCCGAAGTCCGCGAGGCCGGCTTCGACTTCGTGGAATACCTCGTCCACCGACGACAGCGCCAGCGCGCGCACCGAGTGGCCGAAATGCTTGAGCGTGGCGGTCTGCGAGAACGTGCCTTCGGGCCCGAGGTAGCCGACCTTCAGCGGCTCCTCCTGCGCGAGGCAGGCGGACATGATCTCGCGGAACAGCCGCAGGATTTCCTCGGTGCGCAGCGGCCCCTTGTTGCGCTCGCGCGCCATGCGCAGCACCTGCGCCTCGCGCTCGGGGCGGTAGAAATCGACGGTGTGGCCGTCGGCGTGTTTGGAGATGCCGACCTGGCGCGCCAGGCGCGCGCGCTCGTTGAGCAGCGCGTGGATGCGCGCATCCACGCTGTCGATCTGCGCGCGCAGTTGCGCCAGCGGATCGGAGCGACGGCGGGCGACTGGCCCCGCCGCCTGCTGCGTCTTCTGCTTGGCTCGGCTGCTCTGCGCTTTGCCATGCCCGCGGTTTATATCACCCGCGCCGCCAGCACGCCGCCGATCGCCGCGGATCTTGTCGATCACGCCGGCATCCACGGCGCCATCGGTGTCGATGAGCGTGTAGGCGTATTCGCCGCGGGACTTGTTGAGCAGCTCGGCGATGTTGAGCGAGGCGCCGGCCAGCACGGTGGAGATCTGGCCCACCATGTTAGGCACGTTGCTGTTGGCGATGCAGATGCGCGCGGTCTTGGGCGCGCGCGGCAGCACCACTTCCGGGAAGTTCACGCTGTTCTTGATGTTGCCGTTCTCGAGGTAGTCCTTGCACGGTGTCGGCCACCATGACGGCGCAGTTGTCCTCGGCTTCGTTGGTCGAGGCGCCGAGGTGCGGCAGCGTCACGACCTTCGGATGGTCCTTGAGTGCATTGGTCGGGAAGTCGCAGACGTAGCCCTGCAGGCGGCCGTCGTCGAGCGCGGCGATGATCGGCTTTCTCGTCGACGATGGGCGCGCGCGCGAAGTTCAGGATCACGCCGTCCTTGCGCATGAGCTTGAGGCGCGCTTCGTTCACCAGGCCGCGGGTGTCGGGCGTCAGCGGCACGTGCACGGAGATGACGTCCGAACGCACGAACAGGTCGTCCAGCGACAGCGCCTGCTCCACGTTGGAGGACAGCTGCCAGGCGCGTTGCACGGTGATCTGCGGATCGTAGCCGAGCACCTTCATGCCGAGGCCGAGCGCGGAGTTCGCCACTTCGACGCCGATGGCGCCGAGGCCGATGACGCCGAGCGTGCGGCCCGGCAGCTCGAAGCCGACGAACTTCTTCTTGCCCTTCTCCACCGCCACGTCGATGGCGTGATCGTCACCGTGCTTGCGACTTGGCGAAGGCCCAGGCCTGGCGTGATGTTGCGCGCGGCCAGGAACATGCCGGCGAGCACCAGCTCCTTCACCGCGTTGGCGTTCGCGCCCGGCGCGTTGAACACCGGGATGCCCTGCTTGCGAGAGCGCCCGACGGGAATGTTGTTGGTGCCGGCGCCGGCGCGGCCCACGGCGAGCACGGCTGTCGGGCACCGCCAGCTTGTGCATGTCCGCCGAGCGCACCAGGATGGCGTCGGGGTTGTTGATGTCCGAGGCCACCTCGTAGCGGTCGCGCGGCAGCCGCTCGAGCCCGCTTGAGCTGATGTTGTTGAGAGTCTGGATCTTGAATCGCATTGTTCGTCAGTGCCGCCTCAGCGCGTTGCTGGCGCTCGAACGTCCTTCATGAACTTCGACCAGCGCGTCGACGCCCTCGATGCGGCATCGCGTTGTAGATGGACGCGCGCATGCCGCCGACCGAGCGATGGCCTTCGAGATTCATGAGGCCGGCCTTGGCCGCCTCCGCGCAGAAGGTCTTGTCGAGATCGGGCTTGGCCAGCGTGAACGGCACGTTCATCCACGAGCGGCAGTTCTTCGCCACCGGGCTCTTGTAGAAGCCGCGAGTCGTCGATGAAGCCGTAGAGCTTCTCGGCCTTGGCGCGGTTGCGCTGCTTCCATGGCCTGCAGGCCGCCCTGCTTCTTGAGCCACTTGAACACGAGGCCCGCGAAGTACCAGCCGAAGGTCGGCGGCGTGTTGAGCATCGAGCCTTCGTCGGCCATGGCCTTGAAGTCCCACACCGACGGGCGTGCCCGGGCGCGCCTTGCCGATGAGGTCGTCACGCACGATGACGACGCAGATGCCGGACGGGCCGATGTTCTTCTGCGCGCCGGCGTAGATGAGGCCGAACTTGCGACACGTCGATCGGCCGCGACAGGATGGTGCGAGGACATATCCGCGACCAGCGGCACGTTGCCGATCTCGGGGACGTAGTCGAACTCCACGCCGCCGATGGTCTCGTTCGGCGTGTAGTGGAAGTACGCGGCGTCCGGGCGTGAGCTTGAGCGCGCGCCTGCGCCGGCACGGTGGAGTAGTTCGATGCGGCTTCGTCGGCGGCGACGTTGACACCTTGCAGTAGCGCTTGGCTTCGCCGATGGCCTTCTTCGACCAGGCGCCGGTGTTGACGTAGTCCACGGTCGAATCGGCCGTGGCCAGGTTCATCGGGATGGCCGAGAACTGCCGGTGGCGCCGCCCTGCAGGAACAGCACCTTGTAGTTAGCGGGCATCGGCGAGCAGCTCGCGCAGGTCGGCTTCGGCCTCCTGCGCCACGGCGATGAACGCCTTGCTGCGATGGCAGACTTCCATCACCGACATGCCGCTGGCTTTCCAGTCGGTCATCTCGGCCTGGGCCTGCTGCAGGACTTCCAGGGGCAGCGTGGCCGGCCCCGCGGCGAAATTGAATACGCGCATCGATTATTCCTCTGGTGCGGACCTTATTGCCCGACCGTTCGTTCGCCCCGGACGTTATTGCCCGGGGCGCGGAATATATCAGGACGTCGGCGTATCGGCAGGGCCACTGGTCGACGAATCCGCGGACGGAATTCCGTCCGGCGTCGGTGCCGGCGCCCGGCGACTCTTCGACCGAGGCTTTCGATGCGCTCGATGCCGGTCAGCCTCTCGCCCTCACCCAGCCGGATCAGGCGCACGCCCTGCGTGTTGCGGCCCACGATCGAGATTTCATCCGACCGGCGTGCGCACCAGCGTGCCAGTAGAACTGATCAGCATGATCTCCTGCTCGGAATTCACCTGCAGCGCGGCGACCATTTCGCCGTTGCGATCGGTGGTCTGCAGCGCGATGACGCCCTGGCCGCCGCGGCCGTGCGCCGGGAAATCTTCGAGCGGCGTGAGCTTGCCGTAGCCGTTCTCGGAGGCCGTGAGGATGTTGCCCTCGCCGACGACGATGAGCGAGATCAGCTCCTGGCCCGTCGCCGAGCTTGATGCCGCGCACGCCGGCGGCCTCGCGGCCCATCGGACGCACTTCGCTCTTCGTGGAAGCGGATCGACTTGCCGCCGCTCGACGACGAGGATGATCTCGCTGCGTGCCGTCGGTGAGCGCCGACGCCGACCAGGCGATCGTTCGTCGTCGAGATCCGACCGCGATGATGCCGCTGGTGCGCGGACGCGAGAACGCCGACAGCGGCGTCTTCTTCACCGTGCCCTGGCTCGTGGCCATGAACACGAAGTGCTGCGTCGTCGAACTGCTTGACGGGCAGCACGGCGTTGATCTTCTCGCCCTCTTCGAGGGGCAGCAGGTTCACCATGGGCTTGCCGCGCGAGCCGCGGCCCGCCTGCGGCAGCTCGAACACCTTCCAGTAGACCTTGCCGCGGTTCGAGAAGCAGAGAACGGTGTCGTGCGTGTGCGCCACGAATAGCTTCTCGACGAAGTCTTCGTCCTTGACTGCCGTGGCCGCCTTGCCGCGGCCGCCGCGGCGCTGGGTCTGGTATTCGGTGACCGGCTGCGACTTGGCGTAGCCGGCGTGCGACAGCGTGACCACCACGTCCTGCGGCTCGATCAGGTCCTCGGTGGTCAGATCGAGATGATCGCGGTTGATCTCGGTGCGGCGCGCATCGCCGTACTGCTCGCGCACTGCGATCAGCTCTTCGCGGATCACCTGCGTCGAGCCGCTCGGGGCGCGCGAGGATGTCGCTGAGATCGACGATGCTGCGCCAGCAGCTCCTGGTACTCGGCGATGATCTTGTCCTGCTCGAGGCCCGTGAGGCGATGCAGGCGCATGTCGAGAATGGCCTGGGCCTGCGCTCTCGGACAGCTGGTAGCCGCCGCCGTTGCCGATGCCGAACTCCGCGCCGAGGCCCGTGCGGCCGCGTGGAAATGGCGCCCGCGCGCTCCAGCAGCTGCGGCACGACGCCGGACGTCCAGGCGCGCGCCATGCAGCGCGGCCCTCGCCTCCGCCGGCGACGGCGACGCCTTGATGAGCGCGATGACCTCGTCGATGTTGGCGAGCGCGACCGCCAGGCCTTCGAGGATGTGGGCGCGCTCGCGCGCCTTGGCGAGATCGAAAATCGTGCGGCGCGTGACGATCTCGCGGCGGTGGCGCAGGAACGCTTCGAGCATCTCCTTGAGGCCGAGCAGCTTCGGCTGGCCGTCGATGCAGCGCGACCATGTTGATGCCGAACACGGTCTCCAGCGGCGTCTGCGCGTACAGGTTGTTGAGCACGACTTCGGCGACTTCGCCGCGCTTCAGCTCGATGACGACGCGCATGCCGTCCTTGTCGGACTCGTCGCGCAGCTCGGAGATGCCGTCGATCTCCTTGTCGCGCACCAGCTCGGCGATGCGCTCGAGCAGGCGCGCCTTGTTCACCTGGTACGGCAGCTCGGTGACGATGATGGCCTGGCGGCCGCCGCCTTGTCGATGTCTTCGAAATGCGTGCGCGCGCGGATCGACAGGCGGCCGCGGCCGGTGCGATAGGCGGTGGCGATTTCCGTGCGCGCCGTTGATGATGCCGGCGGTCGGGAAATCCGGACCCGGCATGTGCTGCATCAGCTCCGCGAGCGTGACGTCCGGATCGTCGAGCAGCGCGAGGCAGGCGTTGACGACCTCGGTGAGATTGTGCGGCGGAATGTTGGTCGCCATGCCCACCGCGATGCCCGTCGGAGCCATTGACCAGCAGGTTCGGGAAGCGCGCCGGCAGCACCGACGGCTCGGTCTCCGATCTCGTCGTAGTTCGGCGACGAAATCGACGGTTTCCTTGTCGATGTCGGCGAGCAGCTCGCTGCGCGATGCGCGACATGCGCACTTCGGTGTAACGCATGGCGGCCGGCGCATCGCCGTCCACCGAGCCGAAGTTGCCCTGGCCGTCGACGAGCATGTAGCGCATCGAGAACGGCTGCGCCATGCGCACCATCGTGTCGTACACCGCGGTGTCGCCGTGCGGGTGGTACTTGCCGATGACGTCGCCGACGATGCGCGCGGATTTCTTGTAGGCCTTGTTCCAGTCGTTGCCGAGCTCGCGCATGGCGTGCAGCACGCGGCGATGCACGGGCTTCAGGCCGTCGCGCACGTCGGGCAGCGCGCGGCCCGACGATCACGCTCATCGCGTAGTCGAGATACGACTGCCGCATCTCGTCTTCGAGATTGACCGGCAGGATTTCGCGCGCGATTTCGTTCATGTCCGGAGGGGTCGAAAAAAGGTGCGGAATTCTATCATCAGGACGCACCGAAATGGCTGTTTTGACGCCCGTTTATATCCATCTAGCGGGCCTCGCGCCGCTATAATTCCGGCCCTCATGGAATCACCGAATTCGCAGAACAGCGACGCCGCGGAAATCGCCAAATTCGACGCCGCGGCGCATCGCTTCTGGGATGTGGATGGCGAGTTCAAACCGCTGCACAAACTAAACCCGGTGCGTGCCCGCTATGTCGAAGAACGCGCCACGCTGCGTGGCGCACGCGTGCTCGACGTGGGTTGCGGCGGCGGCCTGCTGGCCGAATCGCTGGCGCGCGCCGGCGCCGACGTCACGGCCGTCGATCTCGCCTCGAGCATGATCGACACCGCGCGCATGCACGCGCTCGACTCGCAGCTGAAGATCGACTATCGCGTGGATTCCGCCGAGAGCCTGGTGACCGCACACGCCGGAAAATTCGACGTCGTGACCTGCATGGAAATGCTCGAACACGTTCCTGATGCCGGCCAGACCATGGCGGTCCTGGCGCAGCTGGTGGCCCCGGGCGGCCACGTGTTCATTTCCACCATCAACCGCAATCTCAAATCCTTCGCGCTCGCCATCGTGGGCGCGGAATACCTGGCGCGGCTGGTGCCGCGCGGCACGCACGAATACGAGCGCCTGCTCAAGCCTTCGGAAGTGGCGCGCTTTGCGCGTGCGGCCGGGCTGGAAGTGGCCGACATCGCGGGCCTCAGATACGACCCGATTCGCGAGCAGTGCTCGCTGACCCGCGACCCCTCGGTCAACTACCTCATGCATCTCAGGCGCGCCGGCGCGCCGACGATAAAAACAACGCCAGGACAAAGCTGAATGGAAACCTCCGGCCGCATCCGCGGCGTGCTCTTCGATCTCGATGGCACGCTGCTCGACACCGCGCACGACATGATGAATGCGCTCAACGCGCTCCGTGCCGAAGAGCGGCTCGCGGCCCTGCCCTATGAAAAGGTGCGCTGCCAGGTCTCGCATGGCGCCAATGCACTGGTTCGATTGTCGTTCGGCGAGCTGTCGACGACCGAACATGAGGTCATGCGGCAGCGGTTGCTGGACATCTACCGCAAGCAGCTCGCCGCACACACCTGCCTGTTCGAAGGCGGCGAGGAAATGCTGGCCGATCTCGAGCGGCGCGGGCTGCGCTGGGGCATCGTGACCAACAAGCCGGGCTGGCTGACCGACCCGCTGCTGGTGGAAGTCGGACTGCACACGCGCGCGCGGGCCGTGGTCAGCGGCGACACGCTGGCGCAACGCAAGCCGCATCCGCTGCCGCTGCTGCACGCCGCCCAATCCATGGGCATTCCGGCCGCCGAATGCGTGTACGTGGGCGACGCCGAACGCGACATGCAGGCGGCGCAGGCGGCCGGCATGTATGCGGTGGTGGCCGGTTACGGCTATCTCGGTGACGACGATCGCGCCGAGGGCTGGTTCTCGCATGGCTGGCTGGACACGCCGCTGGAGCTGCTCGAATGGCTCGATGCGCCGCGCTCGCCGGCCCGAAACGTCAACAACAACGGCGGCAACGGCAAGGCCTCGTGAACGGTACCGCTGCTCATCGGAATCGTGGCCGCGCTCGCGGCCGCGCTCATCGGCTATCTGCTCGGCACCCTGCGCGCCGCACGGCGTGCGGAAGTGCTGCGCGGCGAGCTCGAGTCGACGCGCGCCAGGCTCACGTCGGAGAGCGAACAGCGCACTCGCACGGCCGAGTTGCTGTCGGCCGCGCGAGGGGCAGGTCCGCGCGGCGGTCGAGAGCGCGTCGCGCGCTGGCGCTCGAATGCGAACAGCGAAACCTTCCTCAAGCTCGCGCGCGAAGTATTCGGCCGCGACCAGGCCACCGCCAGCGCTACACTCAAGGAGCGCGAAGACGCCATCAAACAACTGGTGGAGCCCATCAAGCGCGGCGCTGCGCGAAACAGGAAGCGCAGGCGCAGGAACTCGAACGGCTGCGCGTCGAATCGCACGGGCAAACTCGGCGGACAGATCGAAGGCCTCATGAATGTGCAGTCGACTCCTGCAGCGCGAGACTCGCAATCTCTCCACGGCCCTGCGCCGCCCGGAAGTGCGCGGCCGTTGGGGCGAGCTCACGTTGCGGCGCGTGGTCGAGTTGGCCGGCATGTCGGAACACTGCGACTTCACCGAGCAGACGCAGGTGCAGACCAGCGAAGGCAAGCTGCGCCCCGACCTTGTGGTCCGCATGCCCGAGGATCGCGAGCTCGTGGTCGACGCGAAGACGCCGCTCGACGCCTACATGGACGCGATCGAAGCGCAACGACGACGAGACACGCCGCACCGCGCTCGCGCGACACGCGCAGCAGGTCGAGCAGCGCGTGCGTGAGCTCGGCCTGAAGAGCTACTGGGAACAGTTCGAACGCAGTCCAGAATTCGCCGTGCTGTTCCTGCCGGGCGATCAGTTCCTGTCGGCCGCGCTGGCCGAGCGTCCCGACCTGCTCGACAACGCGCTCAAGCAAAGCATCATCATCGCGACGCCCTCGACATTCATGGCACTGCTCAAGGTAGTTGCGTACGGGTGGCGCCAGGCCGCCGCGTCGCCGAGAACGCCGCCGAGATCCGCGAGCTTGGACAGGAGCTGCAGCGCCGCCTTGGCACCTTCGTGAGCCACCTCAGAAGGTTGGCCGCTCGCTCGACAACGCCTTGGGCGCGTACAACGCCGCCGTCGGCTCATGGGAGCGCAACGTGACACCGCAGGCACGGCGCTTCAGCGAGCTCGGAGCAACCTCCGAGGTGTTGCCGTCGATCGAGCCCGCCGAACAGGTCGTGCGACTGCCGCAGCCCGCCGCCGACCCAAGCGGCGAATCTCCGGATACGGCTTCAAAACAATGAGCGCCCATGAATACGACCCGCGGCGCCACGCGCCGCAACCCGATGAGCTGCGCGGCCGGGTCATCATGGTCACCGGCGCCGGCGATGGCCTGGGCCGCGCGGTGTCGCTGGCGCTGGCGCGCGCCGGCGCCGAAGTCATCCTGCTGGGTCGCACCGTGCGCAAGCTCGAGGCCGTGCACGCCGAGATCGCCAATCTATCGACAAGAGGGCTCGGAGCGCCGGAAGCCAGCATCGTGCCGCTGGACCTGGAACGCGCGCTGGCGGCCGACTACGAGGCGGTCGCCGATGCCGTCGACAAACGCTATCGGCGGCTCGACGGCCTGCTGCACAACGCGGCGCTGCTCGGCACGCTGACCCCGATAGAACAATACGACGTGCCCACCTTCATGCGCGTGATGCACGTGAACGTGACCGCCGAGTTCGTGCTCACACGGCAGCTGCTGCCGCTGCTGCGGACGTCTGCCGATGCCTCGGTGCTGTTCACCAGCAGCGCCGTGGGCAATCGCGGGCGTGCCTACTGGGGTGCGTATTCGATCTCGAAGTTCGCGGTCGAGGGAATGGCGCAGGTGCTGTCCCAGGAGCTCGAGAGCACTTCGTCGGTGCGCGTCAATGTGATCGACCCGGGCAAGGTGCGCACCGGCATGCGCCGCGCGGCCTACCCATCCGAAGCGCCGGAATCGCTGCCGACGCCGGAATCCCTGACCGCGCCCTACCTGGCCTTGTTAGGCCCGGCGAGCCGCGGGGTCACGGGGCAGAGGTTTCGGGCTCAGCCTTGAAGAGCGACTCGATCTCTTCTTCGGTCAGCTGCCTGAACTGACCGCGCGACAGACTCTTGTCGAGCGCGATCGCGCCCATCGAGGTGCGCAGGATGCGGCTCACCAATACGCCCTGGCGCTCGAACAGCTGGCGGATGTCCTTGCCGCTGGCGCCGCGCGCCACGATGGAATACCAGCGGTTCGATCCCTCGAGTTCCGCTTCACTGGTGCTCACCGATTCGACGGTCATGCGCGCGGGCCGATCGAGCTTGCCGGACTGGACGCCCGCCAGCTGATCGGGACCTAACAAGGCCTTCACGCGCACGCTGAATTCGCATGGGAGCTTGTGACCGCTGCGCTGCAGTTTCGCGGCCAGCGCGCCATCGGAGGTCACCAGCTCGAGTCCGCCGTCGATGCCCGGCATCGGGCTCACCGCGATGAAACGCTTGCCGGCGTTCTTCGGCAGGCGGTCGATGAGCGCGGCGCGTTCGGCCGTGGATTCGCGCAGCGGATCGCCGGGCGACCGGTTGAAGATGAAAACCTGCGCGGCGGCGGTGGCGCGTGCCTTGATGGGCCTTCCGTCGAGGCGGATGTCATCGGCCGGCGTGACCTTCTGGCCGAGCTCGGCGATGCGGCCGTTGACGGTGAGGCGCTGCGCGCGAATCCATTCTTCGACGCCACGACGCGATGCGAGGCCGCGCTGCGCGAGATATTTCTGCAGCCGCTCGGCGACGCCGGGCGGCGTCGGACGCGGCCGTGGCATTCCCGCTAGTTCTCTTCAGATGGCGGCGCGGCCACCAGTCCCGCGGCCGAATTGCCCGGCGCGGTGAGTTCCTCGTCGTCGGCGTCGTCGTCCGCCGCGGCATCGAGCTTGTCGGCGCTGTCGTCGAGCGCCGGCACCACCGCGACTTCTCCATGATCCACGGCTCCAGGATCCGTGGCTCCAGGATCCGTGGCGCCGTCCGCGCCCGCCTGGGCGCCGCCAGCACCGTTCGAGGTTCCCGGCAGCGGCAATTGCAGATTCAGGTCGGTGAGCGACTTCAGCTCCGCCAGCGGGGGCAGGTCCTCGATGGACTTCAGTGAGAAGTAATCGAGGAATTCGGTCGTGGTGCCCAGCAGCTCGGGATGCCCGGGCACGTCGCGATGGCCGACCACGCGCACCCAGTTGCGCTCCATGAGCGTCTTGACGATCTCGGGGTTCACCGCCACGCCGCGCACGTTCTCGATCTCGGCGCGCGTGATGGGCTGCCGGTAGGCGATCAGCGCGATGGTCTCGAGCAGCGCGCGCGAATACTTGCGCGGGCGATCCGGCCACAGGCGCGACACTTCCTGCGCAAACTCGCTGCGCACCTGGAAGCGGAAGCCGTTCGCGGTCTCCCGGATGGCCACGCCGCGACCCTCGTAGTCGGCGGACAGCGACTCCAGGATGGCGCGCATCTCCTTGGCGCTGGGGCGCGACTGCTCGTCGAAAATCTGCAGCAGCTCGGACACGGGTACCGGACGCGCCGCGGCCAGCAACGCCGCTTCGACGACATTCTTGAGGTAAGCATCACTCATGCGTTTCTCCGTCTGCTTCCGTGGGCGGGGCCACGGGTTCCATGCCCACCTCGGCCGCGTCGTTGTCGACGGCGAGCCTCAGGCCACGCGAGCCTTGCGCGCTGCGCACGTGCAGCGGCGCGTAGGCCTCAGTCTGGACGATATCGATCAGCCCCTCGCGCACCAGTTCGAGAATCGCAACGAAGGTCACGGTAACGCCCATGCGCCCCTCTTCGGGGCGGAAGAGCTGTATGAACTCCACGAAGCTGGCGTGCTCGAGCGACGCGAGAATATCAGACATGCGCACGCGCACCGACAGCCGCTCGCGCTGCACGTGGTGGTGGGCGAACATTTCCGCGCGCTGTACCACGTCGCGGAACGCCAACAGCATTTCCTGCATGGCGATCTGGGGCATCGGGCGCGACGACTTGCGTTCGCCCAGCTCGGCGTTGGCCACCCAGGTGTCGCGGTCGAGGCGTGGAATGCGGTCGATGCTCTCGGCGGCAGTCTTGAAGCGCTCGTATTCCTGCAGGCGGCGCACGAGATCGGCGCGCGGATCGCTCTCCTCGCCGGCGTTCGGATCCGTGGCGCGCGGCAGCAGCATGCGCGACTTGATCTCGGCCAGCGTCGCGGCCATGACCAGGTACTCGCCGGCCAGCTCGAGCTGCATGTCGGCCATGAGGCCGATGTATTCCATGTACTGCCTGGTGATGTCGGCTATCGGGATATCGAGGATGTCGAGGTTCTGCCGCCGGATCATGTACAGCAACAGGTCGAGGGGCCCTTCGAAGGCGTCGAGGAATACTTCGAGCGCCTGCGGCGGGATGTAGAGGTCCTTCGGCAGCTGCGTGATGGCCTCGCCATTCACGATGGCGAAGGGCATCTCCACCTGCTCGGGCGACTCGGGATGAATATGCTCCGCGGCGGCCTCGGCGGCGGCGTCCATCTCCGAGGAGTTGTCGACGACCACGCGCAGATCCGGTTTCGCTGCTTTCTTGATCATGGCGTCCTCAGTCGACTCGCAGGTTCATGACGCGCCGCACGTCGTCGAGCGTGGCACGTGCGGCTTCGCGCGCTTTCTCCGCGCCTTCGGCCACGATGTTGCGCACCAGCTCGGGATTCTCCTCGAATTCCTGGGCGCGCTTGCGGATACCGGATATCTCTTCGACCACCTTGTCGATGAGCGGCTTCTTGCATTCGAGGCAGCCGATACCCGCCGTGCGACAGCCATTGGCTGCCCAGACGCGAGTCTCCTCGCTCGAATAAATCTTGTGCAGGTCGAATACCGGACAGATATCCGGATTGCCCGGATCGTTGCGGCGCACGCGCGCCGGATCGGTCTGCATGGTCTTGAGCTTCTTGGCAACTTCGTCCGGATCTTCACGCAGCCCGATGGTATTGGCGTAGGACTTCGACATCTTGCGGCCGTCGAGCCCCGGCACCTTGGGAGTGGCGGTCAGCAGCACCTGCGGCTCGGGCAGGATGCTGACGCTGCCGCCCTCGAGATATCCCAGCAGCCGTTCGCGATCCGCCACCGTGAGGCGCGTATTGGTCTCGACCAGCTGGCGCGCCTTGTCGAGCGCAAGCTGGTCGCCGTTCTCCTGGAATTTCTTGCGCAGCTGCTTGTACATCGTGCTGTTGCGACCGCCCAGCAGCTTGATGGCCTTCTCGGCCTTGGTCTCGAAGTCCGGTTCGCGGCCGTACAGATGATTGAAGCGGCGCGCGATCTCGCGCGTGATCTCCACGTGCGCGACCTGGTCCTCGCCGACCGGCACGAACGCTGGTTTGTAGAGCAGGATGTCGGCGGTCTGCAGCAGTGGATAGCCGAGGAAACCGTAGGTGGCGAGATCCTTTTCCTTGAGTTGCTCCTGCTGGTCCTTGTAGCTGGGCACGCGCTCCAGCCAGCCCAGCGGCGTGATCATCGAGAGCAACAGGTGCAGCTCGGCGTGCTCGGGTACCTGCGACTGCACGAACAGCGTGGACACGCCCGGGTTGAGGCCGACGGCGAGCCAGTCGATCAACATCTCCTGGATGAATTTCGGCAGCGATTTGGTGTTTCGTAGCCGGTCGTGAGCATGTGCCAGTCGGCCACGAAGAAATAACACTCGTACTGGTACTGGAGCTCGACCCAGTTCTTGAGCGCGCCGTGATAGTTGCCGAGATGCAACTGACCCGTCGGCCGCATTCCGGAAAGAACTCGTTTGGCTTGCGGATGACTGCTCACGTGAAGCGGCGAAGTATAAGGGATCGGAAAATGGGGACATTCCTGAATTGCCCGCGGCGCGGGCAAATGGGGACGTACCTGCCGCAGGTGCGTCCCCATTTGCTAGCAATTCAGGAATGTCCCCATTTTCCGATCCCCATTTCCTGTTCAGATCCCCAGCGTTTCCAGGGGTCCTCGACCAATCCGTGTCACCACGGGCGGGGTCACCGCGAGATCCACGACGGTCGTGGGCTCGATGCCGCAATGGCCGCCATCGAGCACGCAATCCACTTGATGCTCGAGGCGCTTTCTGATCTCGCGGCCGTCGGTGAGCGGCATCTCATCGCCGGGCAACAGAAGTGTCGAGCTCATGATGGGTTCGCCGAGCTCGGCGAGCAGCAGGCGCGGGACCTCGTGGTCGGGTACGCGGATGCCGATGGTGCGGCGTTTCTCGTGCTGCAGGCGACGCGGTGTCTCACGCGTGGCCGGCAGCAGGAACGTATACGGTCCCGGGGTCGCGGCCTTGAGCATGCGGAACTGCCAGGTTTCCACGCGCGCATACCGCCCGATCTCGGCCAGGTCGCGGCACACCAGCGTGAAATGATGATTCCGGTCCGCGCCGCGAATCCGCCGGATGCGGTCCAGCGCTTCCTTGTCGCCGATGTGGCAGCCGAGCGCGTAGCAGGAGTCCGTCGGATAGACGATCACACCGCCCTCGCGTGCGATGTCCGCGGCGCGCCGGATCAGGCGCAGCTGCGGATTCTGGGGGTGAAGCTCGAAGTACTGACTCACGCTGGTTCTTGGCGCGCCGGACTCGACGCGACGGGGCCGGTATCATACGCGCCCCGCCACGGACTCCCGCTGCATGCAGACCGCCATCGAATTCGCACCCTGGATCGTCTTCGGACTCGTCTACAAATTCGGCGGCGGGCTCTATCCGGCCACCGGCGCCCTCATGGTGGCGATGGCGCTGCTGCTGCTCTACGACTGGCTGCGCGAACGGCGCGTGCCGCAGATGCACCTGATCCTGGCGATTCTCGTCTGGGTGTTCGGCACGGCCACGCTGGTGCTGCACGACGTGCGCTTCCTGCAGTGGAAGGCCTCGGTGTTCTACTGGATCGCGGGCCTGGTATTCGCAGGCTCCGCATTCATCGGCAAACAAAGTCTGCTCCAACGCCTGCTCGCCAGTGGTTTGCCCGAAGGTCACGTCGTGCCGGCCGGCACCTGGCGCAGCAGCTCGCTGCTCATGGGCGCGTTCTATGTCGCGCTCGGCCTGGTCAACATCTGGGTGGCGCTGAATCGCAGCGAAGCCGACTGGGTGTTGTTCAAAGTATGGATCGCACCCCCCGTCGCCATCGTGTTCACGCTGGCGGTGGTGCTGTGGACGCTGCGCGGGGTGTTCTCCAAGGAAAGTCCTTCGTGAGCGCGCGCGTCGACCGCCTGCGCGCGGCGCTCGAGAGCGCCCTGCATCCCACATTGCTCGAGATTCGCGACGACAGCGGCAAGCACATCGGCCATGCCGGCGCGCGTGAAGGCGGCCATTTTCACGTGATCATCGCCTCCGACGCGTTCAACGGGGTCTCGCAGGTGCAAAGACATCGGATGGTCTATGCTGCCGCCGCTGATTTGATGGGCCGGGACATTCACGCCTTGTCGATCGACGCGCGTACTGCTTAGGCCACATAAATAGAATTGTCCAACTCGTTGAGAGATCAAATGAAAGTCATGCGTTTTTTCGCCGTGGGCGTGACGCTCGCGCTCGCCGCCTGCAGCAAGCCAGTCGCCACCGACAAGCCCGCCGACGTCGCGGCGACTCCGGCCAAGCCGCCGCTGGTGACCGTCAATGGCAAGCCCATCAGCAATGAGTTGTTCGAGGCCTATGTGAAGGCCATGACCCAGGGCAGACCTTCCAATGAGATCTCGGCCGCAGACCGCGAGCAGATCAAGGAAGAGCTGATCCGCATGGAGCTGGTGGCTCAGCAGGCCGAGAAGGACGGACTGGCCAAGGAAACCGACGTGGCCACGCGCCTCGAGCTCACGCGCCTCAACCTGCTGCAGCAGGCGGCGGCGCAGAAATACCTGAAGGAACGCGAGCCCACCGAGGCCGAGATGCGCGCGGAGTTCGAGACCCAGCTCGCGTCGACGCCGCTGGTCGAATATCACGCGCGGCACATCCTCGTCAGCAGCCAGGAAACGGCGCAGAAAATCATCGACCAGCTGAAGGGTGGCGGTGACTTCGCGACGCTGGCCAAGCGATTCTCAGCCGACAAGTCGACCGCCCAGAAAGGCGGCGATCTCGGCTGGTTCCCGCCCGACGCCATGGGCAACAAGAATTTCGCCGACGCCGTGGGACTGCTCAAGAACGGCCAGGTGACTGCCACGCCTATCCAGACGCAGTACGGCTGGCATGTGCTGCAGCTGCTGGGCAGTCGCGATCGTCCCCCGCCGAACTTCGAGGGCGTGCAGGATCAGCTCAAGCGCATCATCCTGACCCGCAAGTACCGCGTGTATTCGGATGAGATGCTGAAGACGGCGAAGATCGAGCCGCCGCTGACCACCGCACCCGCGGCCGCGGCGGCGCCGGCTACTGCGGTGCCAGCGCCCGCCGAGCCGGCGGCCGCGGTCCCGGAGCCGGCACCGAAGGCGAATTAATCGCGGCCTGGCTCAACCGCCCGGCGGCGCCTGCTTCGACTTCAGGATCTGCTCGAGCCCGGCTTCATCGAGAATTCGCACGCCCAGTGACTGGGCCTTGGCGAGCTTGGAGCCGGCGTCCGCGCCCACCACCAGAAAGCTGGTCTTCTTCGACACGCTGCCCGACACCTTGGCGCCGAGTGCGCGCAGTGCATCTTCGGCGGCCTCGCGCTGCAAGCCCGCCAGCGTTCCGGTGATCACGAAGGTGAGACCCGCCAGCGGCAGCGTCGCGCGTTCTTTCACGTCGATGCGTGGATACTCGACGCCGCTGCGCGCCAGACTCTCGATGACGGAGCGCGCCAGCTCGCTCTGAAAGAATTCGAACACCGAGCGCGAGACTATCGGGCCGACATCCGGGGTTTCCTCGATCTGCTGGGCGCTCGCCTCCTGAAGCTTCTCGAGGCTGCCGAACTGTTCGGCCAGCGCCAGCGCCGTGGACTCGCCCACCTGCGGAATGCCGAGGCCGAACAACAGCCGCGGCAGCGTGGTCTTCCTGCTCTTGTCGATTGCATCGACCACGTTCTGCGCCGACTTCTCGCCCATGCGCTCGCGCTCGGCCAGGGTGCGCGCCTCGAGCGTGTACAGGTCCGCCGGCGTGCTCACCGTACCGTCGTTGACCAGTTGCTCGATGAGTTTCTCGCCCAGGCCCTCGATGTCCATGGCGCGACGCCCGGCGAAGTGCATGAGCCACTCGGCGCGCTGCGCGCGGCACTTGAGCACGCCGCCGGTGCACTTGTAGACCGCCTGGTCTTCGAGCCGCGTCACCGGCGAGCCACACACCGGGCAGGTGCCGGGCATGACGATGTCGCGGGCGTTGGCGGGACGAAGCTCGGGTAGATAGCGCACCACTTCCGGGATCACGTCGCCCGCGCGCCGCACGACCACGGTGTCGCCGATCTTGAAGCCCTTGCGCGCCACCTCGTCCATGTTGTGCAGCGTGGCATTGCTCACCGTGACGCCGCCGACGAACACCGGCTTGAGCTTGGCGGCCGGCGTCAGGGCACCGGTGCGGCCGACATTGAAGATCACGTCTTCGAGCAGCGTCATCTCCTCGTCGGCGGGGAATTTGTGCGCCAGCGCCCAGCGCGGCGCGCGCGATACGAAGCCCAGCTTCTCCTGGTCGGCGCGCCTGTCTACCTTGTAGACCACGCCGTCGATCTGGTACTCCAGTTTCGCGCGACGCTCGCCGATGTCGCGGTAGTAGTCCAGGCAACCTTCCACGCCGCGCACCTTCTTTCCCTCCCTGCCGGTGCGCAGTCCGAAGGCATTGAGCCAGGGCGCCAGCTCGCTGTGCCGTTCCGGCACCGTGCCGCCCTCGACCACGCCGAGCTCGTAGAAGTTGAGATCGAGCGGCCGTTGCGCGGTGATACGCGGATCGAGCTGGCGCAGGCTGCCCGACGCGGCATTGCGCGGGTTCACGTAGATCTTGTCACCGCGCTCGGTCGCGTCGCGGTTCATCTTCTCGAAGCCCTTGAAGGGCAGGAATACTTCGCCGCGCACTTCCAGCACTGCCGGGGGCTTGCCGCGCAGCCTGCGCGGCACGGAACGGATGGTCGCGATATTGGCCGTCACGTCTTCACCGGTGACACCATCACCGCGCGTCGCCGCGCGCGTGAAGAGACCATCGCGATACAGCACCGAGATGGCGAGCCCGTCGAGCTTGGGCGTGGCCGAATAATCGATCGGCCCTTCGCTGCCCAGCCGTTCGCGCACCTTACGGTCAAAGTCGCGCAGATCGTCTTCCGTGAAGCCATTGTTGAGCGACAGCATCGGGATGACGTGTCGCACTTCGGCGAATTCCGGTGAGGCCGCGCCCGAGACACGCTGCGTGGGCGAGTCCGGCGTGACCAGCTGCGGACTGCGCGCCTCGATGGCCTTCAGCTCATTCATGAGCCGGTCGTATTCGGCGTCGGGAACCGCCGGCTCGTTGAGCACGTAGTAGCGGTAGTCGTGCGAATTGATTTCTTCGCGCAGTTTGGCGGCGCGCCGCGCGTCGTCGGCCACGGAATCAGCCCTCGCTGGCGGCGCGTGCCTGTTCGGGCGCTGGCAGCGACTGGCGCAGCCGCTGGATACGCGCCGAGGTCAGCTCCTCGCCGTACTGATCTGTCAACGAACCTTCGAGGCGCTCGGCCAGCGCGCGTGCCGCGCCCACCAGCGCATCGAAGGCTTCGCGCTCCGCCATCGGCCCGGGCAGCACCGCAAACAGGTTGAGCCCGGAAAATCTCTGCGAGTCCATGATCGACGGATCGAAGGTGCCCGGCTGCGCCAGCGCCGCGGCGCTGACCACCACGCGGCCCGCGTCATCGGGCAGGTGATAGATGTCGAGCGGACCGTGCCAGAAGCCGGCGCTGGCAAAAGCCTGGCGCAGCGCGCGGCCCGCGAAGCGCGGCTCGCCGCGCGGAACGACGCGCAGCGTGACGATGCGACGCTCGGACTCCTTCGGCCAGGAGAGCACCAGCTGCGGTCCGCGCACCGGCTGCTCCTCGTACACGCGGACTTCTGAAATCTCGTCGTGTGGACCCACGCCGATGTAGGGCTCGGTGCGCGCGGCCGCAGCGGGTTGGGGTTCTTCGCCCGGCATGTTGACGGCGACCTCGTCCGAGATCGAGATACCCAGCGCGCGCCGCGTGCCGGAGGCCGAAGTGCTCGCCAGCTCGATGACCGGCAGATCCTCGCCCACGGCCATGCGCGGCTCTCGAACCACGCGAACATCGTGCACCGCGGGTCGTGCGACGGACACCGAATCGGCCGTGGGTGCTTCCTCGCGCGGCGCCATCGCCGCCGGCCGATTGCGCCGTACGCGCCACCATTCAAAGGCCGCGATGCCGGCGATGAACAGCAGGCCGGCGACCAGCAGAATGACGCGCAGCTCGTTCATGAAGTCGGGTTCATGTTCAGCCGGTGGCCATGCGCACGGCTTCGTCGACGTCCACCGCCACGAGGCGCGAGCACGCCCGGCTCGTTCATGGTGACGCCGATCAGCTGCGAGGCCAGCTCCATCGTGGCCTTGTTGTGCGTGATGAAGATGAACTGCACGCGCTCGGACATCTCGCGCACGATGTCGCAGAAGCGGCCGACGTTGTGCTCGTCCAGCGGCGCGTCCACCTCGTCCAGCAGGCAGAACGGCGCGGGGTTCAGGTCGAAGATCGAGAACACCAGCGCCACCGCGGTCAGCGCCTTCTCGCCGCCCGACAGCTGGTGGATGCGTGCTGTTGCGCTTGCCCGGCGGGCGCGCCATGACGGCGACGCCGGCCGCGAGCGACGTCCTCGCCCACCAGCTCGAGGTAGGCGTGCCCGCCGCCGAACAGCGCGCGGGAATTTTTCCTTGCAGGCCGGACGTTGATGCGCTCGAACGTCTCCTCGAAGCGCGTGCGCGTTTCCTTGTCGATGCGCTTCATCGCCTGCTCGAGCGTGGTCGAGCGCCTCGGTGAGTCGGTGAACTGCCGGTCGAGATATTCCTTGCGCTCGCTCTGCTCCTTGAGCTCGTCGATCGCCGCCAGGTTCACCTGGCCGAGCTTCTCGATGTCCGCGCGCACTCTCGTCGAGCGTCTGCTTCCCAGGCCGTGACGGTCGGCGTCCGCGGCCAGCCCCGCGCAGGATCTCGGCCAGCTCGAAACGCGTGGCGGCGAACTGCTCCGCAGATCGACTCGCGGCGCACGCGCGTTTCCTGCGCGGCGATGCGCGCCTCCTCCATCGCGGCGCGCGCGTCGTTGACGCGCTGCTCGGCTTCGAGGCGCTTCTCGTCGAGCGTCGCGCAGCTCGCGCGTCCGCTTCCTCGAGCGCGCGACGCGCGGTGGCCAGCTCGGTCTCCACTTCGAGGCGGCGCGCGAGCGCATCGTTGAGGCGCGCTTCCAGTTCGACGATCGGGCGCATCGCCGCTGGCCAGCTCCTGCTTCGAGCTCCGTGCAGCGCGCTCTGAGTCTGCGCTGCGCTGCTCGACCATGCGCTGGAGGCCGATGGCCATCGAGCTCTCGCTGGAGCGCCGCGACTCGATGCGGATCAGCAGATCGCGGCTGGCGATCTGCGCCGCCTGCGCAGCGGGCGCGTGCGGTCTGCGACCGCCTCGCGGCGCTCCTCGCGCTCGTTCTCGAGATCCGGCTCGGCGCGAATCGAGCTCGCCGAGGCCGCGCAGGCCGCGATCCAGCTCGGCGCGCGCGCGCGCCAGCGCTTCCTGCGCCGAGACCCGCTTCGCGCGCGACTTCCGCGGCCTCCTCTTCCAGCCGTTCGCGGCGCAGCGGTCGATTCCTGCGCAGCGGGCGCGCATCGCCTTCGAGCTGCCCCAGCAGGTCCGCATGCTCGCGATGCGCGCCCTGGATGCCGGCCTGCGCGCGATCGCGCTCGCGCTTCGGCCTCGACCAGCGACTGGCGGCACGGCGGCCAGCTGCGCTTCCATGTCGCGCGCGTTCTCTTCGCTGCGCAACAGTCGCCGCGCAGCGACTTCAGCCGATGCTCGCGCTCGATGACGCCCGCGTGGTGATCGCGCGCCGCGGCTGACGCGCAGCCAGTTGCGGCCGATCCATTCGCCCGCGCGCGTGATGATCGATTGCTCAGGCGGCGAGCTCGCGCCGCAGCAGCGCCTCGGCCAAGCGTCTCCGCCGTGACGCATGCGCGACAGCAGGCGCACGATGGCCGCGGGCCCTGTCACCACGCCCGACAGCATGCCGGCCGGCATCGTCGGCTTCGCGATGCTCGCCGCACCTTCGAGCAGCGAGATGCGACCGCTCGTGCAGCGATCGCAGCGCATCGGCCACCTCGTCCAGCTCGTCGACGCACACGGCTTCGAGATAGTCGCCGAGCGCGGTTTCGACCGCGCGTTCCCAGCCGGCCTCGACTTCGACAGTCTGCGCCGCGAGCCGCGGCTTGGTCGCCGAGGCCCGCGCCCGCGAGCCACTCGGCGGCTTGCCGGAATCGCGACGGCAGCGCGGCCTTCTGCAGCGCTTCGAGCGACACCAGCTCGGCGCGCGTGCGTTCGCGCTCGCCGCGTGCGCGTCTCGAGCCGTGCTTCGACCGCGAGCTGCTCCGGCGCGCAGTGTCTGCACCCGATCCAGCGCGGCGCTCAGCGCCTGCGACAGCTCGCTCGCTGCCGTGCTGCGCGCCAGCGATTCCTGATGTGCGAGCGCACGCAGCAAGCTGCTCGTGCGCACTCCTGCGCGGCCAGCGCCTCGCGCTCGACGGCCAGGCGATCGGCCTGCGCCGTCAGCCGGCGCAGCTGATTCTCCAGCTGCTCGATGCGCGCGCGCTCGACCTGCGTGGTCTGGTGCGCGGCGCCGAGCTGCGCGATTGAATTCTTCCCAGCGCTGCTGCCAGGCCTGCAGCGCCTGCTCGGCGGCCGCCAGGCGCCTCGTGCAGCCGCGCTTTCGGCAGCCTGCGCCTGTCGCAGCTCGGGGCGCGAGCTGCTGCGATCTCGGCGCGCAGCTCCGCGAGCTGGCGCTCGTCGCGCTCGATGTGCGAGCGCGAGCTCGTTCAGCGTGCCGCGCGCCTGCGCGAGATCGTTGCCTCTGCCGCTCGCGCAGCTCGCGCGTGTGCTGGATGCTCTGCTCGGTGCGGGAGATCTCCGCGCCGACTTCGTAGTAGCGGCCCTGCACGCGCGCTACGCGCTCGGACTGCTCGGTATGGAAGGCGCGCTGCTTCTCGATGGCCGCTTCGGCCGAGCGCTGGTCGGCCAGCGCAGCCTGCATCGCGAGCTCGCGCTCGCGCACCGCGCTGTCGTGCACTTCGGCGCCGCTGTCGAGCTCGCGCAGACGCAGCGCCAGCACTTCGGCGGTGAGCCGGCGCTCCTGTCTCCTTCAGGGCCTGGTAGCGGCGCGCGGTGGCCGCCTGGCGCTGCAGGTGGCGGATCTGCTTCTCGACCTCGTCGCGCACGTCCTGCAGGCGCTCGAGGTTCTCGCGCGTGTCGGCGATGCGCGCCTCGGTCTCCTTGCGGCGCTCCTTGTAGCGGGAGATGCCGGCGGCCTCCTCGACGAAGGCGCGCATGTCGTCGGGCTTGGCTTCGATGACGCGCGAGATCATGCCCTGCTCGATGATCGCGTAGCTGCGCGAGCCGAGGCCGGTGCCGAGGAACAGCTGCGTGATGTCCTTGCGGCGGCAGCGCGCGCCGTTGAGGAAATAGCTGGAGCGTGCCGTCGCGCGCCACCATGGCGCTTGAGCGCGACCTCGGTGTAGCTGGCGTACGGCGCCGCCGATCTTGCCGTCGCGAGTTGTCGAACACCAGCTCGACGGAGGCGGTGCCCACCGGCTTGCGCGACGCGGAGCCGTTGAAGATGACGTCCGCCATCGAGTCGCCGCGCAGGTGCTTGGCGGACAGCTCGCCCATGACCCAGCGCACCGCGTCGATGACGTTCGACTTGCCGCAGCCGTTCGGGCCGACGACGCCGGTGAGATTGCTGGGAAACCGACGTGGGTGGGATCGACGAAGGACTTGAATCCGGCGAGCTTGATCTTGGTCAGCCGCATCTAGATTGGTCCGTCGTCGCGATGCGGAGGAATTGGCGCGCGTAGTGTAAAGTAATCGCAATCTTTTTCAGGCTGCATCTGAGCCCGCGGTCGCGCGACAAATCCCGGCAATCAACATGTCTGCGCAACCTTCGACGCGTCTTGAGACTTTCCCGAACCCGGCGCGCGATCGCGACTACACCATCCGCATGACGCTGCCGGAGTTCACCTGTCTGTGTCCGAAGACCGGCCAGCCGGATTTCGCCACGCTCGAGCTCGAATACGTGCCGGACGAGCTGTGCGTGGAGCTGAAGTCGCTGAAGCTCTACATCTGGTCGTTTCGCGACCGGGGCGCCTTTCACGAGGCCGTCACCAACGAGATCGTCGACGACCTCGCGCAGGCCTGCGCCCCGCGTTCATGCGGCTGACCGCGCAATTCAACGTCCGCGGCGGCATCTACACCACCGTGGTCGTCGAACGGCGCAAGACCGGCTGGAACGCCCCGCCACCGGTGCAACTGCCCTGATTTCTCGTCAAAAAATTACCGAAAAGTCGGGCTTTTCACGCCGCTGTACACGCAAAAGTTGCGCCGGTATAATCCCGCGTCCTTCAAACCGGCCCCCTTTCTGGACGGGCCTGGAGCGACACACAATGCCGACCAAGCGAGCGGCTGCAAAGCCCGCCAAGCCCAAGAAAGCCGAGAAACCCAAGTTGACCGCAAAGAAGCCGGCGACGAAGCCCGTCGCAGCCAAGACCGCCGCGAAACCCGCTGCCCGCCAAGGCAACCGCCGCTGCCAAGCCGGCGGCGCCGTCCCGCCAAGCCCGCCGTGGTCGAAGCCCGCTGCGGCGACCGCCGCCAGCGCGGGCAATTCACCGGTAGCGCAGGCGATCCGCAAGTCGCCGCCTTCGGAGCGCATCGTCGTGACCGCCACTGGCGTGCCTCGGCCGCCGGACTCGCGACGCCGGCGCGCGCTGCCGCCAACGCCGACGACGATGACGAGAGCGACGAGGCCGGCAGCCTGCTCGCCGGCCCGCGCAATGTACAGCCGTACATCGCCAAGCGTGGCGAGCAGTACATGAACAAGGAGCAGCTCGAGCACTTCCGCAAGATCCTGAACAGCTGGAAGCGCGACCTCATGGAGGAAGTCGACCGCACCGTCTCGCACATGAAGGACGAAGCGGCCAACTTCCCCGACCCGAACGACCGCGCCACGCAGGAAGAGGAATTCAGCCTCGAGCTGCGCACGCGCGATCGCGAGCGCAAGCTCATCCGCAAGATCGACGAGGCGCTGAAGCGCGTCGAAGACGGCTCCTACGGCTACTGCCTGGAGACCGGCGAAGAGATCGGCGTCAAGCGCCTCGAAGCGCGCCCGGTCGCCACCCTCAGCATCGAAGCGCAGGAACGCCGCGAGCGCCGCGAACGCCAGTACGGCGACCGGGACGACCGCTACCGCTAAAGACGCCGGCTCGAAGTGTCTTCGCACTTCACGGACGCCGGCGCTTCGGCCGGCGTTTTCCTATGTCGGGCGCAAGCCCGTGACGAGATTCGCGCCCTCGCCCACCGGCCCTCTGCACCTCGGCTCGCTGCTCGCCGCCGTCGGCAGCTATCTCGACGCGCGTGCCCACGGCGCGCGCTGGCTGGTGCGCATCGAAGACCTCGACACGCCGCGCGTCGTCCCCGGCTGCGCCGACGAACATCCTGCGCACGCTGGAGGCGTTCGGCTTCGAGTGGGACGGCGAAGTGCTGTACCAGAGCACCCGCCGCGAGGCCTACCGGGCCGCGCTCGATTCGCTCGAGGCAGCCGGCCGTCTGTTCGCGTGCAGCTGCTCGCGCAGGGAGCTCGCCGCCGGCGATGAGGAATCGCCCGGCTATCCCGGGCACCTGCCGCGCCGGCCCCACGCAGGCCGGGCCGCACCGCGCGGCGCTTCCGCGTCGGCGACCGGCCTATCCACTTCGACGACCTGTACCAGGGACCGCAGGATTTCGACCTGACTACCTGCGGAGACGTGGTGGTCGAGCGCCGCGACGGACTCGCGAGTTATCAGCTCGCGGTGGTGGTGGACGACGCGTTCCAGGGTGTGACGCGCGTGGTGCGCGGCGCGGACCTGCTGAGCAGCACGCCGTGGCAAATCGACCTGCAGGCCGCGCTGGCGTTGCCACGCCCTATCTACGGGCACCTGCCGCTGCTGGTGGAACCGGACGGCACCAAACTATCCAAGTCGAAACGGGCGGTGCCGCTCGATCCCTCACAAGTGCGCCAAAGGGCTTACGACGACCCTTACGCATTTGTCGCAGATGCCGCCCCCGGAATTGGGCCGTTCATCGATAAAAGAGGTGTGGAATTGGGCATTTACGCATTGGAACCCACAAGCGCTTGCGGGCAAGGCCGAGGTGCGCTGTCCGTCAGGCGGCGACAAGCCAGCAGAAATCGCGACGTGAAAATTGTGAGGTTGCGGCAGATGCACTAAGGTACCGCCCCACACGGAGGGTGAAGGCATGAGCGAACCACGCGTCATCAAGAAGTACCCGAACCGACGTCTGTACGACACGGTTCAAAGCAAATACATCACGCTCAGCGATATCCGGTCTCTGGTCCTCGAACGCATCGATTTCGTCGTCATCGACAAGAAGTCGCAGGAAGACATCACGCGCAGCATCCTGCTGCAGGTGATCGCGGAGCAGGAGCACGGCGTTGATCCGGTGATGAGCCGCGACTTTCTTTCACAGGTCATCCGCTCCTACGGCGGCAATCTGCAAAATTTCCTGAGCAGCTATCTCGAGCAGAGCATGAAGCTGTTCAGCTCGCAGCAGCGCGAGCTGCGCGACAAGGTCAAGGCAGTTGTCGGCGTGGATCCGGTGGAAACCGTCGCCGGAGTCGCGCAGCGCAACTACCAGCGATGGCGCTCGGTGCAGGACGAAATCTTCAAGACGCTCATGAACGCCGCGGGCCGCGGCGGTCGCGACGGCGAAGAAAAGCCCACCGAAACGACCAGTCACCAGTAGCGCCGGACCGATCGATCACAGCTCGCGCCTCTTCGGGCGCGGGCTCTTTTCACGCACGTACCGCTTCACGCCATGGCGCTGTGCCCGCAATGCGACCACTCGGTCCTGGTCCACACGCTGCTGACCGACAATCTCGCCGCCTATAGCTGCGGCAAGTGCCTGGGCACCCTCATCAGCCTGGTCGCCTACCGTGCATGGCGCGAGAGCGCCGCTGGCCGGGCGGAGTTGACCAGCACGCCGCCCGCGGTCGCCGATGTCGACCCGCCGGATTCCATCGGTGCGAAGAAATGTCCCAAGTGCCGCTCGCTGATGAGCAAGTACCGCATCAACGCCGACAAGGCCAACCGTCTCGACTACTGCCCGCATTGCGAGGAGATCTGGCTCGACGACGGCGAATGGCAGTTGGTGGAGGGCCTGGTGCTGGCGGGAGATTTCACGCGCGTCTTCACCCAGGCCTGGCAGTACGCGGTGCGTGCCGGCGTCTCCGGCGCCATGGAAGAGCAGCGGCTGCGCGAGTTGCTCGGCGGCGATTATGAACGCGTGCTGCAGTTTGCCGCGTGGCTGCAGACGCAGCCCGCCAAGCAGGAAATTCTGGCGCGCTTGGCACGCCGCGTGCGAACCGAGCCTGCCCCTACTCATGAACGCCGCCCCTTGAGGGCGGCGTTTTCCGGCGTGGGGCGCAGCCCCTGAATAGAAAACGCCGCCCTGAAGGGGCGGCGTCCGTGAAGCGAAAACGAAGAACCTACTAGGCAGCGTCGACGTTTCTCATCGACAGGCGCACGCGGCCCTGGCGGTCGACTTCGAGCACCTTGACGCGCACGTTGTCGCCTTCCTTGAGCTTGTCCGACACCCTCTCGACGCGCTCCTCGCTGATCTGCGAGATGTGCACCAGGCCGTCGCGGCCCGGGAGAATCGTGACGAACGCGCCGAAGTCCATGAGGCGCACGACCTTGCCCTCGTAGATACGGCCGACTTCGACGTCCGCCGTGATCAACTCGATGCGGGCCAGCGCTTCGCGACCGGCCGCGCCCGAGACGCTGGCGATCTTGACCGTGCCGTCGTTCTCGATGTCGATCGTGGTGCCGGTCTCTTCGGTGATCTGCCGGATGACCGCGCCACCCTTGCCGATGACGTCGCGGATCTTCTCCGGGTCGATCTTCAGCGTGATGATCGAAGGCGCCCACTCGGACATCTTCTCGCGGCTGCTGGTGATGACCTTGTTCATCTCGCCGAGGATGTGCAGGCGGCCCTGCTTGGCCTGCGCCAGCGCGACTTTCATGATCTCGGGGGAAATGCCCTCGACCTTGATGTCCATCTGCAGCGCGGTGACGCCATCCTTCGAACCCGCCACCTTGAAGTCCATGTCGCCCAGGTGATCTTCGTCACCCAGGATGTCGGTGATGACCTTGTAGCGCTCGCCTTCGAGCACCAGGCCCATGGCCACACCGGCCACCGGCGCCTTGATCGGCACGCCCGCGTCCATGAGCGACAGCGAGGCACCGCACACCGAGGCCATCGACGAGGAACCGTTCGACTCGAGAATTTCCGAGACGATGCGGATGACGTACGGGAATTTCTCCATGTCCGGCATCATCGCCGCGATGCCGCGGCGGGCCAGGTTGCCGTGGCCGATTTCGCGGCGCTTCGGCGATCCCATCATGCCGGTCTCACCGACCGAGAACGGAGGGAAGTTGTAGTGGAACATGAACGGCTCGCGGCGTTCGCCTTCGAGCGCGTCGATGATCTGCGCATCGCGGCCGGTGCCCAGCGTGGTGACCACCAGCGCCTGGGTCTCGCCACGCGTGAACAGCGCGGAGCCATGGGTACGCGGCAGCACGCCCACCTTGACGGTGATCGGGCGCACGGTGACCGCGTCGCGGCCGTCGATGCGCGGCTCACCATTGAGGATGCGCTGGCGGACGATGTTGCTCTCGAGCTTGAACAGTGAATTGTCCACGTCGTCGGCGGTGTACTTCGGCGCTTCGCCACCGGCGAGCGCCAACGTGCAGGCGGCCTTGATCTCGGCAACCTTGGTGTAGCGCGACTGCTTCTCGGTGATCAGGTAGGCATCGGAGAGCGCCTTCTGCGAGGCGGCGGCGACGGCAGCGTCGAGCTCGGCGCTGGCGGCATTCGGCTTCCAGTCCCACTTCGGCTTGCCGACGGCGGCGACCATTTCGTTGATGGTCTTGATGGCCACCTGCATCTGCTCGTGGCCGAACACGACGGCGCCGAGCATGACTTCTTCGGACAGGCCCGAGGCCTCCGACTCCACCATGAGCACCGACTTCTGCGTGCCGGCGACCACCAGGTGCAGCTGCGACTCAGTGAGTTCCTTGCGGGTCGGATTCAGCAGGTACTTGCCGTCCTTGTAGCCCACGCGCGTGGCGCCGATGGGGCCCGCGAACGGCACGCCGGCGAGCGACAGCGCCGCCGAGGCGCCGATCAGCGCAGGAATGTCGGCGTCGATGTCCGGATCCATCGAGACGACCTGCGCCACGACCTGCACTTCGTTGAAGAAGCCATCGGGGAACAGCGGACGAATCGGGCGATCGATGAGGCGCGAATTCAGCGTCTCTTTCTCGGTCGGGCGACCTTCGCGCTTGAAGAAGCCGCCGGGGATGCGGCCCGCGGCGTAGGTCTTCTCGATGTAGTTGACGGTCAGCGGGAAGAAGTCCTTGCCCGGCACCGCCTTCTTGGCGGCCACCGCCGTTACCAGCACCACCGTGTCACCCATCGAGACGACCACCGAGGCGGACGCCTGGCGGGCGACCTCGCCGGTTTCGATGGAGACGGTATGCGGACCAAATTGAAATGATTTCTTTAAAGCGCTCACGCTTTGTTCCTTCGTGGGGCAACCGTGCCCCGTAAGTGTCGACTTGGGGAAAACGAAAAAGGCCGCGCAGGGTGCGCGGCCTCGGGTTCGGTAGTTAGCGCCGGAGTCCCAGGCGCTCGACGACCTCCTGATACTTGGCCGGCTTGGTGGCCTTCAGGTAGTCGAGCAGCTTGCGGCGCTGGTTCACGAGCTTCACCAGCCCGCGACGCGACGCGTGGTCGCGCTTGTGCGCGCCGAAGTGATCGCCGAGTCCGTTGATGCGCTCGGAAAGCAGCGCGATCTGGACCTCGGGCGAACCAGTGTCATTGGCCCCGCGGCGGAATTCCGCGACCACACCGGATTTTTTTTCAGTTGCGAGAGACATCAGATTTGATTCCTCAAAACGTAAATATTTGCCCGTATTTTGCGGGCGCGAATTCTACAGAAAAGGTTTCTCAAAGCATAGGCTTACGTGGCGTCCGCCAGGATCAGGCGACGCGGCTGCAACCAGCCGTCGGGAAGTACCTCGGCGAGGCCCAGGAAAGCGCCTGTCGGCCCGTAGAGGCGGACGCGCTTGCCCGCCTGGGCATCTGGCCGGCAAGCGGCGATCACCGCCTGGCCGTGGCGCAATGCCCTCACCTGCTCATCGGTCAGCGACGCCTGCGGCAGACCCTGAAGGGCGGCGTCCGCCGGCAGCAGGTTCTCGCGGGTGTCAGCGGCGGCCAGTGCCGACTCCAGGGTCACCATCGGCAGGTCCTGGAAGGGTTCGACCCAGGCGCGATGCAGCCGCGTCAGGTGTCCCAGCGTGCCCAGGGAACGCGCTATGTCCTCGCCCAGCACCCGGATGTAGGTGCCCTTGGCGCACTCGCACACGAGATCAATCGCCGCGTCGCGCAGCGCCACCAGCTCCAGGCGGCGTATTTCGATGGTGCGCGCCGCGCGTTCCACTTCGATGCCCTTGCGAGCCAGCTCGTACAGTGGCCGGCCCTCCCTCTTCAGGGCCGAATACATCGGCGGCACCTGCTGCTGGATGCCGCGAAAGCCTGCCAGCGCCGCTTCGACGGCGGCGGCGTCGAGGGCCGGCACCGGCTGCCGCTCGACCACCTCACCCTCGGCATCGCCCGTGTCGGTACGCGCGCCGAGCTCCACCGTGAACTCGTAACGCTTGCCACCGGACTCGACCTCGGCGATCACCTTGGTGGCCTCGTCGAGGCACAGCGGCAACATGCCCGTGGCCATGGGATCGAGGGTGCCCACGTGCCCGGCGCTCTTCGCGCCGAAGGCCTTGCGCACGCGCTGCAGGGTGCCGTTCGAGGTCAGCCCGCGCGGCTTGTTGATGACGATGATGCCCGTCGGCATGTGGCAGCCTGTCCGGGCGAAGGTCTAATTCTTGCCCTGGTCGGATTTCACCGCGCCGTCGATGAGTCGTGAGAGCTGGTCGGCGTGTTCGATCTGCTGGTCGTAGACGAATTCGAGCTTGGGCGCATGCCGCAGCGCCAGCGCGCGTCCGACCTCGCCGCGCAGGAATCCCGCGGCGCGGTTGAGCCCCTCGCTCACTTCAGCGGGCGTGTGCTTGTCGCCGAACGGCACGAACCAGATGCGCGCGGTCGACATGTCGGGCGCCACGCTCACCGAGGTGAGCGTGATGTTGCCCACGCGCGGGTCGCGCACTTCGCGCGACACCAGCGTCGACAACACGCGCTGCATCTCGCCTTCGATCCGGGCGAGCCGCTGTGACTTCGCATTCATTTATCGCTGGCCGTTACTGGATGCTGCGCGCCACTTCGACGCGGGAATAGCACTCGATCTGATCGCCGACGCGCACGTCCTGGTAGTTCTTCACGCCGATGCCGCACTCGGTGCCGGCACGCACTTCACCGGCGTCGTCCTTGAAGCGCCGTAGCGATTCGAGCGCGCCCTCGAAGATGACCACGCTCTCGCGCAGCACGCGGATCGGATTGTTGCGCTTGACGACGCCCTCGGTCACGAGGCAACCGGCGACCACGCCGAACTTGCTGGAACGGAACACCTCGCGTACCTGCGCGGTGCCCAGGATGGTCTCCTTGATCTCGGGCGCCAGCAGGCCGCTCATCAACTGCTTCACGTAGTCGATGGCTTCGTAAATGATGCTGAAGTACTGCACCTCGACTTCGCCATCCTTCATGGCATCGCGCGCGGCCGCGTCGGCGCGCACGTTGAAGCCCACGATGCGCGCCTTGGAGGCGGCGGCGAGCTGCACGTCGGAGATGGTGATGCCGCCGACGCCGCTGGCGATGATCTTGACCGCCACTTCCTCGGTGGAAAGCTTGTTCAGCGAATCGCGCAGCGCCTCGGCGCTGCCCTGCACGTCGGTCTTGAGCAGGATCGGGATGCTGCCCGCCTTCTGCTCTTCCATCTGCGCGAACACGTCCTGCATCTTGGAGGCCTGCTTCGCGAGCTTGACGTCGCGGAACTTGCCCTGGCGATACAACGCGACTTCGCGCGCCTTGCGCTCGTTTTCGACCGCGAGGATTTCATCGCCCGCATTGGGCGTGCCCTGCAGGCCCAGCACCTGCACCGGGATCGAAGGACCCGCGGTTTCCACCGCCTTGCCGTTCTCGTCGAACATGGCACGGACGCGGCCGAACTCGTGGCCCGCGATGATCGGGATCGCCGAGATGCAGCGTGCCCTTCTTGACCAGCACCGTGGCCACGGCGCCGCGGCCCTTCTCGATGGACGCCTCGATGACGAAGCCGGTGGCGAGACCGTCGGTGGGCGCCTTGAGCTCGAGCACTTCGGCCTGCAGCAGGATGGCGTCCAGCAGCTTGTCGATGCCCTGGCCGGTCTTGGCCGACACGGGCACGAAAATGTTGTTGCCGCCCCATTCTTCGGCGATGACTTCGTGCTTCGAGAGCTCGGTGCGCACGCGATCCGGATCCGCGTCGCCCTTGTCCATCTTGTTCACGGCGACAACGATCGGCACGCCCGCCGCCTTGGCATGCTGAATCGCCTCGATGGTCTGCGGCATGACGCCGTCGTCGGCGGCCACCACCAGCACCACCACGTCGGTGGCCTTGGCGCCGCGCGCGCGCATCGCCGTGAAGGCCGCGTGGCCCGGCGTATCGAGGAACGTGACCATGCCCTTCGCCGTTTCCACGTGGTACGCGCCGATGTGCTGCGTGATGCCACCGGCTTCACCCGCCGCCACCTTGGTGGTGCGGATGTAGTCCAGCAACGAAGTCTTGCCGTGGTCGACGTGGCCCATGACGGTGACCACGGGCGGCCGCGGATGATCGTGCTCGGGCACCTGCGCGCCCTGCAGGTCTTCTTCGACCTGGTCGCCCTTGAGCACCTTGGCGATGTGGCCCATTTCCTCGACCACCAGCGTCGCCGTGTCGCGATCGATGGGCTGGTTGATGGTGGCCATCACACCCATGTTCATCATGGTCTTGATGACTTCGGTGGCTTTGACGGCCATCTTCTGCGCGATTTCCTGCGCCGTGATGGTCTCGCCGATGGTCACTTCGCGCTTGACCGGCGCGGTGGGCATTTCGAAGGCGTGTTTCGCCTCGACGCCGCCCACTGAACTGGTGGTGCGTTCCTTGACGCGCTTCTTTTTCTTGTTGCGCGCGCTCGCGCCGCTGGCGACGTGCAGCTCCTGCCGGCCGTAACGGGTGGCGTCCTTGGCCGGATCCACCGCCGCCACCACGGGCGCCTTCTGCGGCGCGTGGCGCTCGGGGCGCGCGGGCTGGGCATGCGCGGCGGCGGCTTCGGCCGCGGCGCGGCGCTGCGCATCCTGTTCCTGGCGACTCTTTTGCTCTTCCTGCTGCTTGCGAGTCTCTTCCACCTGCTTCTTGCGGGAAGCTTCGTCTTCGATGCGGCGGCGATTTTCCGCCTCCATGCGCTCGCTTTCGCGACGCGCAGCTTCCTGGCGATCGCGCTCGGCCTGCTCGGCGGCCTCCTGCTCCTTGCGCTTGGTATCGACCTCATCCTGCAGCTGCTTGTTCTGCTCTTCGAGGACGTCGCGCTTGATGTAGGTCTTCTTGTGGCGCACCTCGACGTTGACCGTGCGCGCGCGGCCCTGCGTGCTCGCCTGCTTGAGCTCGCTCTGCGTCTTGCGCGCCAGCGTGATCTTGCGCGGCGCGGCGGCGCCGACCTGGGTCTTGCTGGTGGGCTCGGAAGCGCCGTGCGAGCGGCGCAGGTGCGTGAGCAGCTCGAGCTTGGCCTCGTCGCTGATCAGCGCCTGTGGTCCTTCGACCTGGATTCCCGCGGACTCGAGCTGCACCAGCAGCCGGTCTACCGGGACCTTCAGGACTTCCGCAAATTGAGCAACGGTCACGTCGGACATAAGTCTCCCAAAATCTTCAGGCGCGTCCGGCCTCGAACCAGATCTCGCGCGCCTTCATGATGAGCTTGCCGGCCTCTTCGGACGTCAACCCATCGATGTCTAGTAAATCGTCCACGGCTTGATCGGCCAGGTCCTCGCGCGTACGCACGCCGCGGCGCGCCAGCGCCAGGGCCAGGTCCGGCTTCATGCCCTCGAGCAGCAGCAGGTCGTCGGCCGGCATGCCGGACTCGAGCGTCTCCTCGCTCGCGATGGCCTGCGTCAGCAGCACGTCGCGCGCGCGGTTGCGCAGCTCCTTGACCATATCGTCGTCGAACTCCTCGATGCTGGCGAGCTCGGACTGCGGTAGATAGGCCACTTCCTCGACCGTCGAGAAACCCTCCTGCACCAGGATGGTGGCCACGTCCTCGTCGACGTCGAGCTGCTTCATGAACGCCTCGACCAGCGTCTTGGCCTCGGTCTCGCTCTTGGCCTCGGCGTCGGACTCGGTCATCACGTTCAGGTCCCAGCCGGTGAGCTGGCTGGCCAGGCGGATGTTCTGGCCGCCGCGGCCGATGGCCTGCGAGAGTTTGTCCTCGGCCACCGCGATGTCCATGCTGTGCGAGTCCTCGTCGACCACGATGGACAGCACTTCGGCCGGCGACATCGAGTTGATCACGAACTGCGCCGGGTTCTCGTCGTGCGGGATGATGTCGACGCGCTCGCCGGCGATCTCGTTGGACACCGCCTGCACGCGCGAACCGCGCATGCCCACGCAGGCGCCCACCGGATCGACGCGCGGCTCGAGGCTCTTGACCGCGATCTTGGCGCGCACGCCCGGATCTCTGGCTGCCCCCAATATTTGAATCAGTCCCTGACCAACCTCAGGAACCTCGAGCTTGAACAGCTCGATGAGGAATTCGCGCGCGGTGCGCGTCAGGAACAGCTGCGGGCCGCGCGGCTCGGAGCGCACTTCCTTCAGGAACGCCTTGATGCGGTCCTGGCTCTTCACGATCTCGCGCGGAATCATGTCGGTGCGCGGCACGAAGCCCTCGGCGTTGCCGCCGAGATCCACGTAGATGCCGTTGCGGTCGACCCGCTTGACCACGCCCGAGACCAGCGTACCGACGCGGTCCTTGTAGGCATCGACCACCTGCGACCGCTCGGCCTCGCGCACCTTCTGCACGATGACCTGCTTGGCCTGCTGCGCGGCGATGCGGCCGAAGGCCACCGATTCCATGGGCTCTTCGACGAAACCGCCGACTTCCGCGGCCTTGTTGATGTCGATCGCGTCATCGAGGCGCAACTCGCGCTGCGGGACTTCGAGCTCCTTGGAGTCGTCGGCGAACACCTTCCAGCGGCGGAACGTGTCGTAGTCGCCGGTCTTGCGGTTGATGGAGACGCGCACGTCCCATTCCTCGCCGTGTTTCTTGCGGGTAGCCGAAGCCAGCGCCGCCTCGAGCGCGTCGAAGATGATTTCCTTGTCGACGCTTTTCTCGTTCGACACGGCATCGACAACCAACAGGATCTCTTTGTTCACTTCATGGCCTCCGGCCAATACGCGGAGCCTTCGGCTCCTGATCAATCGCCGTCCGCTACGCGGACGTCGTACGTCTGGCACAAAAACTAACTATCTACCTAACCATCACAGTGGCGCGAGTCGCGCCCTCTGTATCTCCGCGAGCCTTATGCTCACGGTGAAATTGTCCACGTCCATCTCGATGCTCTCGCGGTCCGCCCGGCGCAGCATCCCCGTATAGCGCTTGCGGCCGTCGCGCGGCACCGCGAGCTCCACCTTCACGCGGTTGTCCACGAAGCGCGCAAAGTGCTCCGGGGTGCGCAACACGCGATCCAGGCCCGGCGAAGACACTTCCAGCGAGTACTCACCCGGGAAAGGATCCTCGACGTCCAGCAAATCAGAGAGCGGCTTGCTCGCCGCCGCGCAGTCGTCGACATCGATGCCCTCGGGGCTGTCGATATAGATGCGTAGCGTCGCGCCGCCCTGGCCGGTGACGAACTCGATTTCCACGAGCTCATACCCCGCCTCCGCCAAAACCGGCTCGAACCGGGCGATGAGACGGTCATGCAGTGCCGTATCCACCCGCCCTCCAACAAAAAAGGGCCTGAAAGGCCCTCCCACAACGTCTGGCCCACGTCCTGTTTTTCAAGAACGGCAGGCCGGTCCAAAAAAAACTAAAGCCCCAGCGGGGCTTCAACATCACTTCGGGAAGTACCGCGGCCAAACCGCCCTACCCATCCGAGGGCGCGGATTGTACGGCAGCATCGCGGGTGTTGACAGCCCATGGTTCACTCAAGTACCTTGCGCGCCCAAGGTAGCTGTATAAACCATGGACATCAGCGAAAAACTCTCACCCATTCGCAAAGGCCTGCTGGAATTCGTGATCCTCAAGATCGTGGCCGGAGACAAGGTCTACGTCGCCGACATGCTCAAGTTGCTGGGGCCCACGGAGTTCGCGACCCAGGAAGGGACCTTGTATCCCCTCCTCAGCAAGCTGCGGCGCGAGGAACTGGTGGACTACGAGTGGCAGGAGTCGGAAGCCGGCCCGCCCCGCAAGTACTACAAGCTCACGCCGAAGGGCCGCACGCAATTGTCGACGTTGAACGAATACTGGAAAAACCTGAACAAAACTCTCGCCGATTTAGGGAATTAAGCCATGCAGAAAGTAGTCACCATCAGCCTCAATGGCATCGCGTACCAGCTCGAAGAGCCGGGCTACAACCAGCTGCGGACCTACCTGGAACGCGCCGAGTCGCGCCTGAAGGACAGCCCGGACCGTGCCGAAGTCATGGCCGACCTGGAGCAGGCCGTGGGCGAGAAGTGCCGCGCCGTGCTCGGTGCTCACAAGACCGTGGTCAACACCTCGGAAGTCGAACGAATCATCGAAGAGATGGGACCGGTCGAATCCGCGGATGAAAGGGAAAAGGCCGCCGCGGCTGCTGGCGATGCCGCAGCCAGCCCGGGCGACGGGACGCAGTCGACCATGCCACCGCCGCGCAAGCGCCTGTTCCAGATCCGCGAAGGCGCGATGTGGATGGGCGTGTGCAACGGCATCGCCGCCTACCTGAACGTGGACGTCACCTGGGTGCGCATCGCATTCATCCTGCTGACCATCTTCAGCACCGGCCTGTGGTTCCTCGTGTACCTGGTGCTCATGTTCGTGGTGCCGGTGGCCCATACGCCGGAAGACCGTGCCGCGGCCTTCGGAATGCCGTTCACCACCGAAGAACTGATCAGTCGCGCAAAAAAAAACTTTGAAGAATTCGGGCAGACGCACCGCTGGCGGCGCGAATGGCGCCGCCAGCAGCGGCACTTCAACCGTCAGTTCAAGCACATGAACGAGCAGCTGCGCATGGCCACCTCACAGGCCCAGCCGATGATCAGCCAGTCGGCGCGCGCCATCGGCGGCGTTTTCGTTCCCATCCTCGCACTGCTCGGCGCGGCATTGGCCGTCGCGTTCGTACTCTCGCTGTTCTCGTTGATCACGCAGCACAGCCTCTTCGGCTGGGGACTGCCGCATGGCATCCCGCTGTGGGTGGCCATCGTCGCGCTGGTCATGGTTTACATCGTGATTTCGACGTCGCTGCGCATGGTTCGCCACGGCGGCCACCAGGCCGCGGGTCATCACGCGGGTTGGGGCGCGTTCCACAGCATCCTGTGGATCGGCTTCGTCGCGCTGTTGTTCTGGACGGCCTACACGTTCTTTCCCGGCGTGCGCGAACTGGTGGACTCGCTGATGTGGGCCGCGAACCTGACGGCGACGACGATCTCGGAGACGATTGTTTGAAAGCGCTGGAAACCGTCACCGTCGAAACCGGACCCAACCCCACTTTCACGATCATCTGGCTGCATGGCCTCGGCGCCGACGGCCACGACTTCGAGCCGCTGGTGCCCGAGCTGGTGCACGCGGGAATGCCCGCGCTGCGCTTCGTGTTTCCCCATGCTCCGGTGCGCCCCGTCACGATCAACAACGGATACGAGATGCGGGCCTGGTACGACATCATCGGCATCGACCGGCGCTCGGCCGAGGATTTCAAGGGCATCGGCGAATCGGCCGATTCCATCAGCGGCCTGATTCATCGCGAACACGCGCGCGGCGTCAACAGCGATCACATCCTGCTGGCCGGTTTCTCGCAGGGCGGCGCGCTGGCACTGCACCTGGCGACGCGGCTCACGGAGAAGCTCGCCGGCGTGATCGCGCTCTCCTGCTATCTACCGCTCGCGCGCCAATTCGCGACCGAGCGCAGCTCGGCGAATTTCACGACGCCCATTTTCATGGCGCACGGCACGCAGGATCCGGTGGTGCCGTTCGGTCTCGGCGATGAGTCGCGAAAGATCCTGGAAGGCACCGGCTACAAGGTCGAGTGGCATGCCTACGCGATGCCGCATGCGCTCTGCGAGCAGGAAGTCGCGGACCTGCGCGCGTTCCTGAAGCGGATCGTGGGCGTCTGAGGCGGCCACCGCTTCGCGGCGGCCGCCGGTTTCGCGGCAAATTCCCGCTCAGCGCGCCTCGCCTTCGATGGGCACCGAGTTCGGATTCGCGATCACCTTCATCACCACGCGCCGATTCTCGGCCTGGCCAATTTTGGTGGTGTTGTCAGCGATGGGTTGCGTCTCGCCATAACCCCTCGCTTCCAGGCGGGTTCCGCTGACGCCTTGCGCGATGAGGTAGTCGCGCACCGAGTCCGCGCGCCGCTGCGACAGCTCCAGGTTGAAAGCATCGGCGCCCCGGCTGTCCGTGTGGCCCTGCAACTCCACCCTGACCATGGGATGTTCCCTGAGATCCTTGGCCACATCATCGAGGACGGGCCGCGACGCCGCCGTCAGCGTGGCCGACGCGGTCGCGAATTCCACCCCGCGCAGGATCACCGGATCGCGCGGACAACCTGTTTGATCGACGACCGTGCCGCGTGGCGTGCCGGGGCAGCGATCAGCCGAATCAGGTACGCCATCGCCATCGGAATCGACCGGCGGAGGTGGCGGCGGCGGCGGGGGTGGCGGTGGCGGCGGGGGTGCCTGCACCACCGGCGGCGGCGGCGAAGACCGGTCCGTGCCGAAGTTGAACACGAAGCCGAGGTTGATGAGGATATCGCCGGCATCGGATTCGGCATGCGGATTGCTAGGCCAGTCGTGCCGATACTTCAGCTCCGGGCGGAACTGGAACACGAAATCGCCATCGCCGGCATCCAGCATGACGCCGATTCCCACCTGGCCCAGGATGCCTCTCGTGGTGTCTCTGCTGCCGTAGTTGTTCTCTATGTATCCGCCTCCGAGAGACAGGTACGGTGAAATGTTGCTTTCGCGGTTGAACACGAACAACCCGTCGATCGAGTAGGCGTTCTGATGCAGCGTGCCGACGTCTCCGAAGTCGCCGAACAGGCCGTTGAACTCCAGGCTGAAGTTGCGCGAGGCGTGATAGCCGAATCCGAAACCGTAGTGGAAGTCGTCGTCGATATCGCGCTTGCTGTCCAGCAGCGTGTAACCCGCCTGTGGATTCACGTACCACATTTCGGTTTCGTCGGCCGCGTATGCATTCGTGGCCAATGCCACACCGACGGCAACGAGTGTAAGAACCGGACGAATCGAACGACTGGAATTGGACATGGCGGGCCTCTCCGTGGCAGCGCAAAAGGGAATGAGATCGCCGAGACTAGCCCGTGCATTCCCACTGCCTCCATTGGACCTTGGTCCGCGCCCATGCGCTGTAGGACGACTCCCCAAGCTCGGTGCGGAGTGGTTAGGCGGGGTGTCAGCGCGCCGGCAGCGTAACGATGGGCGCGGTCTGGGCGGTGCCGGTCTCGGTGAGCGAGAACAGCAGCATCAGGAAATTGAAGGCGGCCTTGGAGCGGTGATCGCGATCGTCGATCCAGAACCAGGTATTTCGATAGCGCACGCCGATGTGTGCGTCCTCGGGTAGTTTGGGTGACCAGTGCACGTGCAGCAGCGGCGGAAACAGCTTCTGCGTCCCGGCATCGCGCTGCGCCACGTAAACCCGACCCTCGTCGATGTCTCCCTTCATCGAGCGGCTTTGCACGGCGATTTCATTGCGCTGCGACGGCTGCACACCGTACACCAGACGGAATTCCTCCACGTCGCGGTCGAGCCCGAGACTGTTGGCAATTCCATTGACCGAGTTCGCGCAGATGCGCAGCACGATGTCTGCCGGATACCCCGCCTGCATCAGCAGCACGATGCCCGAGACCGGAATCGGCGCCATCAGGCTCTTGGCGAACTTGTCGCTGGACAGCGGCGAATAGCTGATGGTCGGACGATCGGTGTACGAGCCGTTCACGCTGGCACCGGCAAACGAATCGCCGGCGCGGCCTTCGGGCGCCTCCTGACCGAAGATGCCGGCCTGGCCATGGAACTCGTAGGAGCTGATCACCGAGGTCATGTCGAGAAACACCGGCGCGTCGGCGTAGCGAACCTTGAGCAGGTTCAGCAGCATGCCATGCCGGTGTTCACACCCCGGCCAGGCCCTCGCGATTGAGCTCGTACAGGCAGATGTTCACGGTTGCCGCGACATTCAGCGATTCGATGGTGCCGCTTCCCGCGATGGTGAACGACCGCGCGCCCAGCGCAGTCATGCGCTCGCGCGGCAGGCCGCGCGCTTCATTGCCGAACATGTAGCAGTCGAATTTCCTGAACGCCTGCGACGCAACCGGTTCGCCCTCGAGATCCAGGGCAGCGATGCGCGCGAAGCGGTCGGCCAGCGATTCCACCGGGACATCGAGCTCAACCGGCACATGAAAGATGGCGCCCATGCTCGCGCGCACCACTTTGCCGTTGTGCACGTCCACGCTGTCGGGACTCAGCAGGCAGCGGAAGTTTCCGAACCACGACAAGGTGCGCAGGATGGTGCCGAGATTGCCGGGGTCCTGGATCTCGTGAAGATAGACCGCGCGTTGACCCGGCGTCGCGGCCGCCGCCAGCAGCGGTACCACTGCGGCGATACCCTGCGGCGACCGCGTCTCGCTGATCTGCGCCATCTCCTTTGATTTGACGACGTGCATCGGCAGCGCGCTCGACCAGTGCGCAAAATCGCGCGTCAGGTAGATCTCGCTCCGGCGCAGTCGCGCGTCGCGCACCGCGGCCTTCTCGAGCTCCTGGACCAGGTGCTCCCCTTCGATGATGAAGTGCTGCAACTCCTCGCGGAATTTTTTCTGGTGCAGCTTCTTGATGTCTTCCAATTTCATGCGAGATCCCGCGCGACCGCCTCGGCCACCTTGATGCCATCGACACCCGCGGAAAGGATTCCGCCGGCATAACCCGCGCCTTCACCACAAGGGTACAGGCCGCGCACGTTGAGACTCTGCAGGGTTTCAGCATCGCGTGTGATCCGTACCGGCGACGATGTGCGGCTTTCCACGCCCGTGAGCACGGCATCGTCGCGGTCGAAGCCATGGAGCTGCCTGCCGAACAGCGGCAGCGCCTCGCGTATGGCCTCGATGGCATAGGTCGGTAGCGAGGGCGCGAGATCGCCGAGCTTCACGCCCGGTTGATACGACGGTTGCACCTCGCCCAACTGCGCGGAAGGCCTGGCGCGCAGAAAATCGCCCACCAGCTGGCCGGGCGCGCAGTAGTCGCCGCCGCCCAGCTCGAAGGCTTGCGACTCGAGCAGTTCCTGCAACTCCACGCCCGCCAGCGGCCCGCCCGGGAAATCCTTGTCCGGATCGATGCCGACCACGATCCCCGCGTTGGCATTGCGCTCGTTGCGCGAATACTGGCTCATGCCGTTGGTGACCACGCGGCCGGGCTCGGAGGTCGCCGCCACCACGGTGCCGCCCGGACACATGCAGAAGCTGTAGACCGAGCGTCCATTGCTGGCGTGATGCACCAGCTTGTAGTCCGCGGCGCCGAGCTCGGGGTGACCGGCGAATCGGCCGAAGCGGGCGCGATCCACCAGCGACTGCGGATGCTCGATCCGAAAACCGATCGCGAATGGCTTGGCCTCGAGGAACACGCCGCGCCGCTCCAGCATGCGCAGCGTGTCGCGCGAGCTGTGTCCCAGCGCGAGCACGACATGGCGGCTGCTCAACGTCTCACCGTTCTCGAGCAGCGCCGCCTTCGATCTGGCCGTTGTCGATCAGCAGATCGGTGACCTTGCTCTCGAAACGCACCTCGCCGCCGAGCGCGATGATTTCCGCGCGCATTTTCTCGACGATGCCGGTGAGGCGGAAGGTGCCGATGTGCGGCTTGCTGACGAACAGGATTTCCTCGGGCGCACCGGCGCGCACGAACTCGTGCATCACCTTGCGGCCGTAGAATTTCGGATCCTTGATCTGGCTGTAGAGCTTGCCGTCGGAGAACAGGCCCGCCCCACCCTCGCCGAACTGCACGTTGGACTCGGGTGTCAGGATTTTCTTGCGCCACAGCGCCCAGGTGTCCTGGGTTCTGCGTCGCACGTCGCGGCCGCGCTCGAGCACGATGGGTTTGAATCCCATCTGCGCCAGCAGCAGTGCGGCAAACAGACCGCACGGGCCGAAGCCGATGACCAGCGGACGCTCGGTCAAGGTCGCGGGCGCCTGTCGCCACCGCGTGGTACGAGGTGTCCGGTGAGACACCGATCTGCCGGTCGCGCGAGTGCGCCTCGAGCACTGCGGCCTCGTCGGCCACCTTCGCGTCGACGATGCAGATGAAAAGGATACCGGTGTTCTTCTTGCGCGCGTCGTAGCTGCGTTTGAACAGCGTGTAGTCGAGCAGCTCGGCGTCGCGGATCTTGAGGCGCCTGACGATGGCCTGGCGCAACGCCTCGGGCGTGTAATCGAGTGGCAGCGCCAACTCAGTGATGCGGATCACTGCGGATTCCTGGCCCGTATACCGGGCAGAGGTAGAATGCGCGCAGTATGCCCCGAACCAAGAGCAGCAGCGAATGGCTGCGTCGCCACGTCAACGACCCGTACGTCAAGCAGGCGCAGCACGACGGCTATCGCTCGCGCTCGGCGTACAAACTCATCGAGCTCAACGAGAAGGACCGGCTGATCAACCCCGGCATGCGGATCATCGACCTGGGTTCCGCGCCCGGCGGCTGGTCGCAGGTGGCCGGCAAGCTGGTCGGCAGAAAGGGCCGCGTGCTGGCCACCGACATCCTGCCGATGGATCCGATCGACAACGTCGATTTCGTCCAGGGCGATTTCAACGACGACGCCGTGGTCGCGCAACTGCTCGACTGGCTGGAAGGCGGGAAGTTCGATCTCATCATCTCCGACATCGCGCCGAATCTTTCCGGCATCGATTCGGCCGATCAGGCCGGGTCGATGTACTTCCTCGAGCTGGCGCTCGACACGGTGCGCAAGACGCTGAAGCCCGGCGCCACCTTCGCGGCGAAGATGTTCCAGGGCTCGGGGTCGGATGAGTACGTGAAAGAACTGCGCAAGTCGTTCGAAAAAGTGCTCATCCGCAAGCCCGCGGCCTCGCGCGCGCAGTCGCGCGAGGTGTACATCGTGGCGAAAGGATTCAAGGGTTGAGCGCCTCATCCTCTGGCAGTCGATTGCATCACTCGCCCGTGACGAACAGCGACTCCACTACCGTGATGTTGCCGTTTCCGCCCACGGCGGCGACGCCAACCTGATACTCGCTGCCCGGCAGCATGAACCCGGCCGGTACCTCGAACGAGGTGGCATCCCCCGGTAGTTCGACAGTCAGGACCTGCTCGGGGTCGACACTTTCATTCTCCAGTTCGATCACCACCTTGCGCAGTCCCGGTACCGCGGACCATTCGATGCGCAACGTCCCCGGAGAGACCTCGGATCCCGAGGCCGGAGTCATGATCACGGGCGCAGCCGGCATGAGATGTGAAAGGCGTGCTTCACCCTGGAACCACTCGCCATCGACGCTGCGTCCGGTGAACTTGTAGATGCCCTGTGGGTAGGCGGCAAGAATTGCGTCGCCCGGAGGTTCGGGAGATTCGAAATCGAATTCGCGCAGTCCCTGAACGCTGCGATCCAGGCTGAACAGGTCGACGACCGCCCGATTGTTTGGCGCACGAATCGCGAGATATTTCAGTCCTTCGTCAGCTGGCAAGACACTGATTACGATTTCGGTATCACCGTCGGTTGCATTGCGCTCGACGTTGATGGTCGCAACCTCGAACTCGCTGGCCCAACGGTGTGGCGACGTACGACCGTCGGAAACAAAGCCGATCGAGACGGCAGCGAGCATGAGAATGGCACTTGAGACACGCGTCATGATGGATCTCCTGTTCATGCAGCAGAGACGAAGTGGAACGCAAAATCCTTCGAATCCGACCTCCGAAGGATTTCCCGCACTGTGGCGTCCCATCAGCCTCTTTCAGCACAGGTGTTCTCATGTCACAGCGTCTATTGAAGACCGTCGCGTGCCTGGCAGTCATAGCGGTTGCCCGCGACAGCGGTGCGGCTGAAGACAGGTTTCAAGCAGGGTTGGTGGCAGGCGTGTCGGTCGCGGATGGCGAACCGGCCAATGACATTCCAGGATTCGGCGTGCAGTTTCGTTACGCGCTCTCCGACCAGTGGTCCATCGGGGGAATGCTTGCCCACACCGAGTACGACTTTGAAACGCCGGCCAGTATCGTGGGTATCGTGCAGGATCCCTCGGTGGAACCGGTCGACGCGCTGGCGACGGCAACCAGCATTGCGCGCCTGGGCGGAGCGAACTTTCAATCCGGACAGCGGCGCAACCACCTGGTTCGTGGGATTCGGACTCGGCGCCGCATCCGTGGATGTTCCGGACGTGAACGGGCCGACCGCAAGTGGAGGCCAGTTCGACATCCATACCGAAGTGGGCACGGAAGTCCTGCTGACGGGTCTCGCCGGCGTGCGGCGCACCCTCGGCAAGAACGTGGTACGCGGAATTTCGCGTGCACGCGACCCAGCATTTCGCGGATTGGCAGGTCGAAGATCGCATCAGCGGCGCCAGCGGCTCCATCGACGACTATCTTTCACTCGGCGGGCAACTGGCGATCGGTATTCGATGGTAGTGCAGCTACCAGGACCACTCGATGCCAAGCGATGGCAACAGCCCGGGCCAGAATTGATCCTCCACCACGACGAACTCATCGGGAGTTCCGATGTCTTCGACTTCGACGTCAACGCAGCATTGATTGGGCCGGTTGGTGAGATTCGAGATTTCGAGCGCCACCGCAAGGGTTCCCACCGCAAGCGGCCGGCGATATTCGACACGAACATCGAGCGTTGCGAACGCCGGCAGCCGATCGGAGTTGCGCGGCCCGAGCACTGCGTCCCCGCCGCTGGTGTAGCTCACGGGCGTGATGGGCCAGCCGCTGCGCATCGTCGCAGTCCCACCCGCACGCCACCGTCCGCGCCGCCAGTCGATACCCGTGGTCCACGAGAGTCGCTGGTCCCAGCTGCGCGGCACGTCGTCAGCGCCGAACTCATCCAGTGCGCGGGCCACGGAGATCGCACTCCAGGCACGCCACGACTCGCGCTCGAGTGCCAGTGAAAATTCGAGGCCCCGCATCTCCGCGGCATCCGGCGCGACATCGGCGCGATCGGGGGCGATTTCCGCGAAGACTTCGATCGGGCTCAACAGATTTTCGAAACGCGTGCGTGGATGCTGCTGCTGCTTGCGAAAGGCTTCGGCGCGCAGCTGCACACCATTCGTGTACCGATGTTCGAGCCCCAGGATCAGATGTTCGGAACGCTGGGCACGGTTGAAGGTGCTCATGCCATCGGCGACGGCCAGCTCATGAACTTCATCGGCCTGGTGGAATCGCCCCCAATGGGCGCGTAAACCCGTACGCGGACTCACCTCCCACCGAATGCCGAGGCGCGGATCCCAGGTTCGTTCGCGAATCCCACCGACCTGGATTTCCTGCATACGCAGGCCGATTTCCGGCATCCAGCGCTGGCCGAGTCTCCAGCGCTGCGAAGCAAACACGGCAAGTCGCTGCTGATTCGGTGCGGCACGCAACGAACGCGCGAAACCTGGCTCACGGTCGAACAGTTCCGCCAGAGCTTCCGGAAAGGACACTTCGCTGTCGTAACGGTATTGAGCGTCTCCACCGGTCCACTCGAACCCCATATTGAGCCGGCCGCGATCGCTCCAATGCCAGTTCATGCTCGCGCGTGCGTCCCAAAGGTCGGCGCTGCGATGATCCGACACACTGCCGATGGCGAACTCCGGCTTGTCGACATCGCCCACGCGATCGATCTCGATACTGCTGTGACCGAGCCACAGGTCCCCCGAGAAAGCGTCCGACGGCGTGTATCCGGCGCGCAGCCAGCTGTAACGCGTGCGGCTGCTGACTTCGGCGCGTTCGTCATCATCATCGAGAGAATATTCATCCGTAGCCCACAACATGTTGCCGCTCAGCTGCAGGTCCGCGCGGAAACGATGCGTGGCTGTCAGTGACACATCAGCGAAACTGGGTCGACCCGCATCGACCGAGAGATACTGCAGCACCGGGCGCAACGTTCCCTGGCGCGCGGAGGCGCGCCAGCTGCTCATGCCATCGCCGGATTCGCCTGCGGTGCGCACGTGTGCGTTGATGAAGCTGACTCCAATGGCGCTTTGCGGCGCTTGACCGGCTTGCGCCGATTCGATGTCGAATACTCCCGCCAGCCGATTGCCGTAACGGGCCGGGAATCCGCCGGTGAAGACATCGATGTTGTCGATGAGGTCTTCTTCCAGAAGGCTGAACGGACTCTGGTAGCCAGGAAGGTGAAATGGTTGTCGCAGCGGAAAGCCATCGAGCAGAACCAGCACTTCACTGGTTTCGCCGCCGCGCAAATTGCTGGCGGCGGATAGCCCACCCTGCACTACCCCAGGCAAGCGGCGCAGCGCGCGAATTGGATCATCGGCCACGTTCGGCTGGTTGGCGAGATCCACAGCGTCCAGGCGCTGCGCGCCGGCGGAAGCGTCGGCCATGAGCTCATAGCGGCTTGCCTCGACGATCACGGTGTCGAGCGCCACACGATTCAGGCGCGGAATGTTGGGAGTCGCGCCAGCCTCCGGGCCATCAGACCCGCCCTGGCGCTCTACGATGAAGAGCACCGGATCCACGGAGCGAAGCCCAAGGTCGTGTTCGGCCAGGATTTCCCGGGCTACACCCAGGCGATCGCGCGTGCGCGGCTCGACACCCACGGTGAGCGAATCCGGGACGAGGTCGCTGCTGTAAAGGAATCGAAGGGTTTCATCTTCGAGTTGTCGCAAGACCTCGCTGACGCTGCGGCCTTTGAAACGCAGTTCTTCCGCGCTCGTTTCATCCACGCCCCACGCAAGGATGAGCAACGCCAGGGCGAGGCTGGCCTTGCGCCGGTGGTGCTTGCCTCCCTCAGACATGGGTCAATGATACGCGGGGGCAATGACGTCCCGGGGCCGCAGCAGAATCGTGCCATCGTCCGGCAGTGAATAATCGATGTCGGTGGTAGCGAGAGTGATCTCCAGCGCCTGCACCGGCGCGCGATGCGGGGGAGTGCCATGCAGGACGATCTGGTTCACGCGCGCCTCGGTTTCGGGCGAGTCATAACGCAGCCGCCGGCCGGTCTCGCGCGCCACCCAGTCGAGAAACCGGCGCAAGGTCAGCTCCGGACCACGCGGCACTTCCGCCAGCGATTCCACCCAGCTCCATTCCGGATCGAATGCCGCGATGTGACCGCGCTCCACCAGACCACTGACGTCGATACGCAGCTCCTCGCTGACGTCGCATCGCAGGACGGCATCGGATCGCGCCCGCGTCAACGTGACTGCACCTTCGCGCGTACGTACGCGCAGGCTGGTGTCCGTGGCAACCACTTCGAATTGCGTGCCGATATCCCGCAGCGTGCCGAAACGCGTGACTATCTCGACACCCTGGGTTACGCCATGCGTGTCCAGATAGACCCGGCCCTCGAGCAGTTCGATGCGCGCATTCGTGCCGAAGATCACGTGACTGCGTCCCGCGATTCGCAGCGCCGTACCCGAGACCAGCCGCAACGCCGCGCGGCCCGAAGCATCGGTGCGCAAGCGCGTGCCACTCATGAGCGGGACCTCAGTGCCGGAAAGCGAATTCCAGTCCTCGGCGGTGGCTGTGCCCGTGAACACAGGGCCCATGGCGATGGATAGGGTTCCTGCAAGCATCGGTGGATCGGAGCGATCGAACTGGCGCATCACAAGGGCCGTGAAAGCCACGAGCGCAATGCCCGCAGCCAGTGCGTAAGTCCAACGACGGCGCGCACGTTGCCGTACTGCGCGCTGCCAGGCGACGCGGCTCGCCAGCAATATGCGCTCGTAGTCCTCAGGGGGCGGTGCGGCGCGTTTGCCGACCGTGCGCAGCAGCGCGGCGACTGAATCCTGTTCCGGGTGACTAGCCATGGTGTCTACCTATCCATTCGGGCAGCTCATCGCGCGATCCTGCTACCAGGGCCATCGCCTCGCGAAAGGCGCCTCGCGCGCGGCCGAGCAGGGACTCCGCGGCCTTTGATCCCAACTCCAGCCGGGTGGCGATCTCCTCGAGAGCGAGCCCATCGATGTATTTCCATTCCAGCACGTCTCCATAGTGCGATGGCAGGCAATCGAGGGTGCTCTGGATCAGCCGGACCAGTTCCATGCGCGACACCTGGCTCTCAGGCTCATCTGCAAGCGGCGCCGACAATGCTTCGAGAAACGATTCGATCGTCGCGTCGCTGTCGGCATTCGGAACCTCGCTCACCAAGTGCCGGCGTTGGCGGCGCAGGTCCGCGATCGCATTGCGGCAGATCTGGCACATCCAGCCAAACAAAGACGCTTCGCCCCGGTAGTAGGTGAGTTTCTCGAAGGCGCGGCAGTAAGTCTGCTGCACCACTTCGCATACGTCGTCGCGATTGCCATCGAGCCGCAGCATCGCGAAGCGGTACAGCTTGGGGAACAACTCGTCGAACAGGCGGCGAAACGCGGCTTCGTCGCCCGCCAGGATGCGCGCGGCAACGGCTTTGTCATCGTGTGGCGACTTGTCCAGGCCCATCCTCATCTCTGACGCGGCAGCGGGATAAATCCTTCGCAGCGTGCCATGCGAAGGATTCGGGCGGTGCCTGCGTCTCTCCCCGCACATTGGTGAAGGAGATAGTCATGCGCGCAGCCACATTGTTGCTGATATTGATGACCCCCGTCGCCGCCCCCGCCGCGGCGCCTGCATTCACGGAGCATTTCCCGCTGAAGTCCTGCCAGTTCACGGCCAAGGAAGGCAACAAGTACTTCCCGCTGGTGCCGGGGCGGCAGCTTTACTACAACAACTCCCGGTGCGTGAGCGAGGGGAATTGCGCGGAGCTCGAGGAGCTGTGGATCACCACGGAATTCCAGACGCGGCGCATTACGTTGGGTTCCGGCGCCCACCGCCGGCACCTGACCACGCGGGTCGTGGAAGAACGCGAAACGGAAGATGGAGAGCTCAAGGAGATCTCCCGCAACTTTGTGGCGCTGTGCACACCCAGCCGTGACCTCTACTATTTCGGTGAAGAGGTGGACATCTACGAAGAAGGCGAAATCGTCTCGCACGACGGGGCATGGATCGCGGGCCGCCACGGCGCAATGCCCGGCATCATCATGCCGGATTCAGCATTCCTGCTCGGCACACGCTACTTCCAGGAACTGGCGCCGGACGTTGCGCTGGATCGGGCCGAACACGTAGGTACGGGTCTGGTGATCGATGTACCGGCGGGCACTTTCAGAGGTTGTATCGAAACTCGCGAGACCTCACCGCTCGAGCCGGGCGCGAAATCCACCAAGTTCTATTGTCCAGGAGTCGGAATGGTCATCGACAACGAGCTGGAGCTCGCGGCGATCTACTGAAACGGCAACGGCGGTATTCCGTGGGGAACGCTAGATGGACCGAAGCGCATCGGTCGATGGGACGTTGGTGCCGCAGAAACTAAAAAGGCCCCGGCGTTTTGCGCCGGAGCCTTGAATAGTTGGTAGCGGGGGCAGGATTTGAACCTGCGACCTTCGGGTTATGAGCCCGACGAGCTGCCAGACTGCTCCACCCCGCAACCGATCCCCTCGATCGAGGGGCGCGCATTCTCTGCGAAGCCTCGCCCCTTTGCAAACCCTAAAGCGAATTCTTCAGCCGATGACGCGGGCGCAGAGCTGAATCAAGGCGTTGGGCGCCAGGCCCAGCACCAGCACGGCGATGCCATTGAGCGCCAGCACGGCGCGTACGGCGAAGGTGCTGGAGGAACCCTGCGGCAGATCGCCCGGCGCATCGAAGTACATGAGCTTGACCACGCGCAGGTAGTAGAACACGCCGACCACGGACATCGCGGCCGCGATGATGATCAGCCAGTAGTGCCCGGTGAGCCACAGCGCCTGGAAGATGTTGAACTTGGCCCAGAAGCCGATGAAGGGCGGCACGCCGGCCGTCGAGAACATCAGGCACATCATGACCAGCGCCAGCAACGGATCGCGCTTGTGCAGTCCCTTGAAGTGATCAAGGTCCTCGGCTTCGAAGCCGGCGCGGCTGGCCAGCGTGAGCACGCCGAAGGAACCGAGCGTCATGATCACGTAGGCCACGGTGTAGTACAGCGCGGCCTCGTAGCCTTCGGCCGTACCGGCGACGAAGCCGAGCAGGATGAAGCCCACGTTGCCGATGGCCGAGTACGCCAGCATGCGCTTCAGGCTGGACTGCGCGATGGCGATGAGGTTGCCGAACACCATCGACAACACGGCCAGCGGCGCCAGCATGTCCTGCCACGCGGCGCCGACGCTGCCCATGCCATGCGCCAGCAGCCGGAACGCGAATGCGAACGACGCGATCTTCGGCACGGTGGACAGGAACAAGGTCACGGCCGTGGGCGCGCCGCTGTACACGTCGGGCACCCACATGTGGAATGGCACCGCGCCGAACTTGAACGCGATCGCCACGACGATGAACACGAGTCCGAGGATCACGCCCAGGCTGGGCTGGCCCGTGGCCTTCTCGGCCAGGTCGTCGAGATTCAGCGTGCCGTTGAGGCCGTAGATCAGCGACATGCCGTACAACAGCATTCCCGACGCGATGGCGCCGAGCAGGAAGTACTTCATCGCAGACTCGGCCGCGATGCCGGAATCGCGATCGAAGGCCACCATGGCGTACAGCGACAGCGACATGAGCTCGACGCCGATGTACACGGTGAGCAGGCTGTTGGCCGACACCATGACGAAGATGCCGAGCAGCGCGGTCAGCGCCAGCACGTAGTACTCGCCGCGCATCATGCCGCGTCGCTCGAGGTACTCGCGCGAATACAGCAGCGCCACCGCCATGGTCATGAAGCCGAATAACTTGAGCAGCACCGCCAGCGGATCGGCGACGTAGCTGTCGCCGAACAACAGCACGCGCGTATCGACATTGGCGTAGTACGCCGTGACGGCCGCGCCGCCGGCGAGAATCAGCAAGGTGAGCGTGGGCGCGATCCAGCGGCGCCGCTCGCCGGCGAATACGTCGACCATCAGCAGCAGGCAGATCGCGGCCGTGAGGTAGATCTCCGGCAGTGCCGGTTGCAGGCTGGCCCAGGTGAAATTTTCTACGGAGCTCATAGTGGCAGCTTGCTGACGGAAATCTGCTGGACGAGATGCTGAATCGTGGTCTCCATGACATCCGTCAGCGGCGCGGGCCACAGGCCCACGAGCAACACGAACACCGCCAGCAGGCCCAGGTTGAAGAACTCGCGGCCGTTCAGGTCCTGCAATTCGGCGACGTGATGGTTGGCCACCTCACCGAAGATCACGCGCTTCACCAGCCACAGCGTGTAGGCCGCGCCCAGGATCAGCGTGAGGCCGGCGAGGAAGGCGTACCAGAAGTTGGCCTTGAACGAGGCGATGATGACCATGAACTCGCCGACGAAGCCCGAAGTGCCGGGCAAGCCCGAGTTCGCGAGCGCGAACAGCACCATGAAGGCGCCGAACTTCGGCATGGTGTTGATGACGCCGCCATAGGCGCTGATTTCGCGCGAGTGCACGCGGTCGTACATCACGCCCACGCACAGGAACAGCGCGCCCGAGATGAGGCCGTGCGAAATCATCTGCACCATGGCGCCGCTGATGCCCAGCGTCGCGCCCTGCACATTGCCCGTGGCCGCGTAGATGTCGTACACCAGGAAGGCGCCCAGGGTCACGAAGCCCATGTGCGCGATCGACGAGTACGCGATCAGCTTCTTCATGTCGGTCTGCACCAGCGCGACGAAGCCGATGTAGACCACGGCGATCAATGACAGCGCGATGATCAGCCAGTCGAATTCACGCGAGGCGTCCGGCGTGATGGGCAGCGTGAATCGCAGGAAACCGTATCCGCCCATCTTCAGCATGATGGCGGCCAGCACCACCGAGCCGCCGGTGGGCGCCTCGACGTGCGCATCCGGCAACCAGGTGTGCACCGGCACCATCGGAACCTTCACGGCGAACGCCAGCAGGAACGCGAAGAAAATCCACATCTGCTCGGTGGCGTTCAGCGGCAGCGCCTGGAAGGCGGCGATCGAGTAGTCAGATCCCGTCGGCTCCAGGCCGGTCTGCATGTACATGTAGATCAGCGCGACCAGCATGAACACGCTGCCGAGGAAGGTGTACAGGAAGAACTTGAGCGTCGCGTACACGCGCCGCGGGCCGCCCCACACGCCGATGATGAGGAACATCGGGATGAGCATGGCCTCCCAGAAGAAGTAGAACAGCAACGCATCGACGGCGGCGAACACGCCGATCATCAGGCCTTCCATGATGAGGAAGGCGGCGAAGTACTGCGCGGGGCGCGTGTCGATGACGGTCCACGCCGCCAGGATCACCGGCACGGTGATGAGCGTGGTCAGCAGGATCAGCGGCATCGAGATGCCGTCGACGCCCAGGTAGTAAGTCGAATGCAGCGCGGGGATCCAGGGCATCCGCTCGACGAACTGGTAATCGAAGGTCGAGGCATCGAAGCCGGTGTACAACGGGATGGATGCCAGCAACGCGACCACCGCGGTGACCAGCGCGACGATACGGCCGGCCTGGATGCCGCGATCGCCGAACACCAACACGACGATGCCGCCCGCGATCGGCAGCCACGTCAAAAACGATAGAAGCGGAAACCCCTGCATGTGTTCTCGTTATTTAAGAGTGCGTCAGGAACCAGCCCAGCATCACGGCCAGACCGATGACCATCCAGAAGGCATAGGAATACAGGAAGCCGCTCTGCACGCGGCGCACGATGCCGGCGACGAGGCCGATGGTCTTGGCCGAACCGTCGACCACGATGCCGTCGATGATGGCCGTATCGCCGGCCTTCCAGAAAATCCTGCCTAACAAGCGGCCGCCGGCAGCGAGCACGTTCTCGTTGAACCAGTCGAAGCCGTACTTGCGCTCGAGAACCCAGCGCAGCGGCTTGAGCTTCGCGTCGATGACGTCTGGCCAATGCGGCCACTGGATGTACAGGGCCCAGGCAGACAGCACGCCCGCCGCCATGATCCAGAACACCGGGTTCAGAAGCGCATGCAGCCCGAAGTGCCACCAGTTGCCGACGCTCGCGCCGATTTCGCGGAGTATCTCGCGGTGTCCTTCGCTGAAGAATATCGAATCGCCGAAGCCGCCACCGAATAGCAGCGGCTGGAAGGTGATCGCGCCAATGAGCACCGACGGAATCGCCAGCGCGATGAGCGGTCCGACCATGTCCCAGCGCTCTTTCAACGGTGGGCCGCCATGATGTCCGTGGCCGTGGTCGTCATGAGCATGGTCGTGATGCTCGCCGTGCGCACCCTGCCCGCTTTCAGCGTGCGTCTCATGCGCCTCTTTGTGGGTAACGTCGTGCCCGTGATCCGCGTGCGCGGCATGGGCAGCGCCCGCGTCCCAACGCGGCTTGCCGTGGAACGTCATGAACAGCAGCCGGAACGAATAGAACGCCGTGACGAACACTCCGATCATCACGCACCAGTACGCGTAGGTGGCGATCGCATTGTCCGGATGCAGGTGATGCTGATGCTTCACCGCGTCGATGATCAGATCCTTCGAGTAGTAACCCGAGAAGAACGGCGTGCCGATCAGCGCGAGCGAGCCGATCCAGCACGTGATCGCGGTGATCTTCATGTGCTTGAACAGCCCGCCCATCTTGCGCATGTCCTGCTCGTGGTGCATGCAGATGATCACCGAGCCCGCCGCGAGGAACAGCAGCGCCTTGAAGAAGGCATGCGTCATCAGGTGGAAGATGCCGAAGCTGTAGGCCGACACTCCCAGTGCCACGGTCATGTAACCGAGCTGCGAGAGCGTCGAATACGCCACGACGCGCTTGATGTCGTTGTTGATGATGCCGAGGAAGCCCATGAACAGCGCCGTGGTCGCGCCGATGAACAGCACGAAGTTCAACGCGTACTCGGAGAACTCGAACAGCGGCGACATGCGCGCCACCATGAAGATGCCCGCGGTCACCATGGTGGCGGCGTGGATCAACGCGGAGATCGGCGTCGGGCCTTCCATGGAATCCGGCAGCCACACGTGCAATGGCACCTGCGCCGACTTGCCCATGGCGCCGATGAACAGGCAAATGCAGATGAAGGTCATCGCATTGACGCCGTCGGTGCCGGGCAGATTGAAGGTCTGGCCCGCGATCTGCGGCGCGGCTTTGAACGCGTCCACGTAGTCCAGCGAGGCGCCGCCGAATTGCGCGGTGTAGTACACGACGCCGGAGATGCCGAGCACGAAGCCGAAGTCGCCGACCCGGTTGACCAAGAAGGCCTTGAGGTTGGCGAAGATGGCGCTGGGCCGCTTGTACCAGAAGCCGATCAGCAGGTAGCTGACCACGCCCACCGCTTCCCAGCCGAAGAACAGCTGCATGAAGTTGTTGCTCATGACGAGCATCAACATCGAGAACGTGAACAGCGAGATGTAGCTGAAGAAGCGGTTGTAGCCGTCGTCGTCGGCCATGTAGCCGATGGTGTACACGTGCACGCACAGCGAGACGAACGTGACCACGCACATCATCAGCGCGGTGAGCTGATCGACGAGGAATCCCACCTTCATGGTGAGGCCATCGCTGACCAGCCAGGTGTACACGGTGTCGTTGTAGGTCTCGGCACCGTGGAAGAAGATCGAGCCGGCCACGTGCGCCGACATGCCGAAGGAGATGGCGACGGCCGCGATGGTCAGGGTGTGCGCCACCCAGCGCGGCAGCACGCTGCAGAAAATCCCCGAGATCGCGGCCGCGACCAGCGGCAGCAGCGGAATGGCGAGCAGCAGATTGGGGTTCAGGGTTTCCACGCGCTCAGCCCTTCAGGGTGCTCAGGTCTTCGACGTTGATGCTGCGCCGCTCGCGGAACAGCACCACGAGAATGGCGAGGCCGATGGCGGACTCGGCCGCGGCCACCGTCAGCACGAAGAACACGAAGATCTGTCCGTGGATGTCACCGAGGTAGCGCGAGAACGCCACGAAGTTGAAATTGACCGCGAGCAGCAGCAGCTCCACGCACATCAGCAGCAGGATCAGGTTCTTGCGATTGATGAACATGCCCGCCACCGAAATGGCAAACAGCACGCTCGAGACGATCAGCAGCCAGTTGAGCGGGATCATGGGCCCTTCTCCCCTGCGGGCGGTTCAGCAGTCGGCGTCGGCTTCTCCGCGGCGACCTTGACGATGCGCACGCGATCCTCGCGTCGCACCGCCACCTGCATGGAAACGTTCTGCTGCTTGAGGCCCGCGCGCTTGCGCATCGTCAGTGAGATGGCTGCAACGATCGCGATGAGCAGCAACACGGCGGCAAGCTCGAACGGATAGACGTACTCGGTGTACAGCAGCTTGCCGAGCTCGGCGGTGTTGCTGTACGTCGCGGGCTGCGCCTGCGCACCCGTGGTCACGTCCACGCCCAGGCTGCGGGTCCACACCACGCTCACGATCTCGAACACCACCACGCCGGCCACGACGCCGCCGAACAGCGCGTAGCGCGTGACGCGCGCGCGCACTTGTTCGATGTTGATGTCCAGCATCATGACCACGAACAGGAACAGCACCATGACCGCGCCGACGTAGACGAGGATCAGCACCACGGCGAGGAACTCGGCCTCGATCAGCAGCCAGATGGCCGCGCTGGTGAAGAAACACAGCACCAGCAGCAGCGCCGAGTGCACCGGGTTGTTCACGGTGATCATGGCCAGCGCCGAGACCGCGAGCACCGACGCAAAGATCCAGAAGAGGACTTCGACTAACAAACCCTGGCTCCCTTACCGGTAGGCCGCGTCGGCGGCCTTGTCGGCCGAGATCAACGCGTCATATCGCTCGCCGACGGCGAGCAGCTTGTCCTTGGTCATGATGTTCTCGCCGCGATGCTCCATGTGGTACTCGTGGATGCGCGTCTCGACGATCGCATCCACGGGGCACGCTTCCTCGCAGAAGCCGCAGTAGATGCATTTGAACAGGTCGATGTCGTAGCGCGTGGTGCGGCGTGTGCCGTCAGCCGCGACATCCGACTCGATGGTGATGGCCAGCGCCGGACACACGGCCTCGCACAGCTTGCAGGCGATGCAGCGCTCTTCGCCGTTCGGATAGCGGCGCAGCGCGTGCAGCCCGCGGAAGCGCGGCGACTGCGGCGTCTTCTCTTCGGGATAGTTGATCGTGACCTTGGGACGGAAGAACGTCCGGATGGTCACGCTGAGTCCCTTGAGGAGCTCCCACAGGGCGAAAGTCTTGATGATGCTACGCATGGCTAATGGCTCCAGGGTCCAACCTTCAGGTATGCCAGCACGCCTTCAACCGCGATCCAGACGATGGTCACCGGAATCAGGATCTTCCAGCCGAGACGCATGATCTGGTCGTAGCGGTAGCGCGGGAACGTGGCGCGGAACCAGAGGAAACAGAACAGGAACAGGAAGAGCTTCAGGAACAGCCAGTGGAATCCGTCGCCGAGCACCGCGCCCACGAACGGCACGTCGCGGATCGCGGCATCCGGCGGTAGATAGCCGTCGAACGGGCTCAACCAGCCGCCGAAGAAGAAGACCGCGGTCAGCGTCGAGATCAGGATCATGTTGGCGTATTCGGCCAGGAAGAACAGCGCGAAGCCGATGCCCGAATACTCGACGTGGAAGCCGGCAACGATCTCCGACTCGCCTTCCGCCACGTCGAACGGCGCGCGATTGGTCTCCGCCACGCCCGAAATGAAGTACACGACGAACAGCGGGAACAGCCAGAACCAGTTCCACGCCACCAACCCGCCCTGCTGTGCCCTGACGATGTCGCCGAGATTCAAACTACCCGCGGCCATGATGACGCCCACCAGCGCGAAGCCCATGGCGATTTCGTAGGCCACGATCTGCGCCGCCGAGCGCATGGCGCCGAGGAAGGCGTACTTGGAGTTGGATGCCCAGCCGGCGAGGATCACGCCGTACACGCCCACCGAGGTGAGCGCGAGCACGTACAGCAGTCCCGCGTTGACGTCGGCGATCACCAGGTTCGGGTCCAGCGGGATCACCGCCCAGATGGCGAACGCCGGGATCAGCGTGATCATGGGCGCAAGCCTGAACAACACCTTGTTCGACTCGGCCGGAATGATCACTTCCTTGATCAGCAGCTTGATGACGTCGGCGAAGGGCTGAAAGATGCCGGGCAGGAAACCGAAGATGCTGCCCACACGGTTCGGGCCCCGGCGCAGCTGCATCCAGCCAATGACCTTGCGCTCCCACAGCGTGGTGAACGCCACGGAGAGGATCAGTGTCACGGTGACGACCAGGATCCACGCGGTGGAACGCGCCCAGTCGGGCAGCGCCTGCCATTGCTGCAGCAGGTAGTTCATGCGCCCGAACTCCCGTAGACCACGGCGGCGCTCTTGCCTTCGCGAGTGCGCTGCAGGGACGGCGCGCGCCGCAGCACGGCGTCCACCGCGTACATGGGCACATCGAGCACGCGCAACTCGCTCGCGGCTGCATTCTTCGACAGCACCGGCTGGTGCGTCCCCTGGTAGGACGCGGCCGCGATGTCCGCGCAACGCGCGCGCAGTTCCTCGCGCACCTCCTCCGAGGACTGGTAGTCGAAGTCACTGACCTGGGCCAGATTGCCCAGCACGCGCAGCACCTTCCAGCCCGGGCGCGCTTCGCCCAGCGGCTTGGCCGCGCCGGCAAAGCTCTGCCACAGGCCTTCGAGATTCACGTAGGTGCCCGAGGTCTCGACGAAAGTCGAAATCGGCAGCAGCACGTGCGCCACCGACTTCAGCGTCTCATCCGCAAACGGAGTGGCGGCGACCACGAACGACGCGCTGCCCAGGGTGCGCAGGGCTTCCACGCCCAGTCCGTCGGCCCAGGGCTCGGTGCCGCCGAACAGTAGATAGGCCTTGGTGCGGTGCCGCGAGCATGTCGCGTGCGTTCTTGCCGGGGGTCGCGGACACGATGCCGCCCGGATCGCGGTGTGGAATCGCGCCCGCGAGATACGCGCCCGCGGCATTGCCGCCTTCGGCCAGCGTGCCCAGCGCGGCTCCGGTGGCGGCCGCGAGACCCGCGGCCACGGCGCGCAGATCGGCATAGGCCGGATGGCGCAGTGCCAGCGCGCCCAGCCAGATGGCGCGCTTCGCACCCGCCTTGAGGGCAGCGGCGATGCTGCGATGCGCGGTGTTGACCTCGGCGCTGGCCACCAGCGGGGCCAGGTGCGCAGGCGCCGCTGCGCCATCGAGCACGGCCGCATAGACGGCGGCGAGATCGCCGAGCTGCTTTGCGGGGCCCGACTCGAGATAGGCCGATACCGGGAACAGGTAGTCGAAGCGGGCCGGATTCACGAAGGCCACCTTGGCCCCGCGCTTCGCCGCCTTGCGCACGCGATGCGCCAGCACCGGCGCTTCGCGGCGCAGGTTCGATCCCACCACGAGCAACGCGTCCAGCTGGTCGATGCCCTCGATGCTGAGCCCGCCGAGGCCCGGCGCCGCCGGGTCCGCGGCCTGGTCGCGGAAGTCCGCCTGGCGCAGGCGGTGATCGATGTTGTTCGAGCCCAGCGCGCGCGTCAGGCGCGACAGTAGATAGAGCTCTTCCACTGTGGCCGAGGCGCTCGCCAGCGTGGCGAGCCCGGCACCGGCCGCCTGCAATCCGCGCGCCGCGGTCTCGAGCGCGACTTCCCAGGAGACGCGTTTCCACTCGCCACCTTCGCGCACCATGGGTGCCTCGACGCGGTCGGCGCTGTAGATGCCTTCGTAGCTGTAGCGATCGCGGTCGGCGATCCAGGTTTCGTTGACGGCTTCGTTGGTACGCGGCACGACGCGCATCAGGCGCCCGCGCAGCACATGCCCGAAGATATTCGTGCCCACGCCGTCATGCGGGGACACCAGCGCGGCCTGGGTCATTTCCCAGGAGCGCGCGCGGTAGCGGAACGGCTTGGAATTCAGCGCGCCCACCGGGCACAGGTCGATGATGTTGCCCGAGAGCTCGTGCTCGACGGCGCGTTCGATGTACGTGCCGATCTCCATGTCCTCGCCACGCCCCGTGGTGCCGAGCTCCTGGAAGCCGGCGATCTCGGAGGTGAAGCGCACGCAGCGCGTGCAGTGGATGCAGCGCGTCATGTCGGTGGATACCAGCGGACCGAGATCCTTGTCCTTCACCACGCGCTTGCGCTCGTTGAAGCGCGAGATGTCGCGCCCGAAGCCCATGGCCAGATCCTGCAGCTCGCACTCGCCGCCCTGATCGCAGATCGGGCAGTCGAGCGGATGGTTGATCAGCAGGAATTCCATGGTCGCCTTCTGGGCCCCGATGGCCTTCGGCGACTTGGTGAAGATCTTCATGCCTTCGGTAATCGGAGTGGCGCAGGCCGGCAGCGGCTTCGGCGCCTTCTCCACTTCGACGAGGCACATGCGGCAATTGGCCGCGATGGGTAGTTTGTCGTGGTAACAGAAGCGCGGCACGTACGCGTTCTGCGCGTCCGTGACGTGGATGATCATCTGGCCCTTCTTGCCCTGGGCCGCCTTGCCGTCGACCTCGACGTTGACCACATCGCTGGGCGGAGCGGCAGGGGTAACGGGAGGCGCCGCGCTCATGCAGCTCTCCGCGCCGGGTCGTCGACGATGCTGCGGCCGCCGTTGTCGATCATGTATTCGAATTCGTGCCGGAAATGCTTGATGAAACTCTGCACCGGCCATGCGGCCGCGTCGCCCAGCGCGCAGATGGTGTGGCCTTCGATGCGCCCCGCGACGTCGACCAGCAATTGCAGGTCGCCCTTGTTGCCCTGCCCGGCCATGATCCGGCGGATCACGCGGTTCATCCAGCCCGTACCCTCGCGGCACGGCGTGCACTGGCCGCAGGACTCACTCTTATAAAAGCGCGACAGACGCTCCAGCACTTTCACCATGCAGGTGGTTTCGTCCATGACGATGACCGCGGCCGAACCCACCGACGAACCGGCGGCCTTCAGCGAGTCGTAGTCCATGTTCGCGGCCATGATCTTGTCGGCTGGCAGCACGTATACCGAGGAGCCCCCGGGGATCACCGCCTTGAGCTTGTTGCCGTTGCGGACACCGCCCGAGATCTCCAGCAGCTCGGCGAATGGGATTCCCATCGGCAGTTCGTAGTTGCCGGGTTTGTTCACGTGGCCCGACACCGAGAAGATCGCGGTGCCGCCGGCATTGGCGACGCCCAGCTTGGCAAACCAGTCCGCGCCCTTGCGCAGGATGGTGGGCACGGCGGCGTAGCTCTGCGTGTTGTTGATGGTGGTGGGCAGTCCGTACAGGCCGAAGGCGGCCGGGAACGGCGGCTTGAAGCGTGGCTTGCCCTGCTTGCCTTCCAGCGAATCCAGCAGCGCGGTCTCTTCGCCGCAGATGTAGGCGCCGGCACCCACCGCGGTGAACAGATCGAAATCCACGCCCGAGCCGAGGATGTTCTTGCCTAACAATCCGGCCTCGTAGGCTTCCTTGAGCGCCGCCTCGAAGCGCGGCACCGGCTCGCCGAGGAATTCACCGCGGATGTAGTTGTAGCCCACGGTGGCCGTCATGCAGTAACCGCCGATCGCCATGCCCTCGATGAGCGAGTGCGGGTTGTAACGCAGGATGTCGCGATCGTGGCAGGTTCCTGGTTCGCTCTCATCGGAGTTACAGACGGTGTACTTCTGTACCGGCGATTTGCGCGGCATGAAGCTCCACTTGGTACCGGTGGGGAAACCGGCACCACCGCGCCCGCGCAGTCCCGACGCCTTCACCTGGTCGATGACGCTCTCCGGCGTCGGCTTCTCGGCGAGGATCTTCTTCCACGCGTCGTAGCCGCCGATCTTGAGATAGGTCTCGAGCTTCCAGGACTCCTCGAACTTGAGCGGCTCGAACACCGTCAGGTTCATCTTGTCCGCCCACTTTTCCGCCGCTCCGGCCATCTATCTACCTACTTCAGCTCATCGAGCACCTTGTCCACCTTTTCGGGTGTCAGGTACTCGTGGAAAACGTGATCGACCATCATCATCGGCGCGCCGGTGCAGGCCGCGAGGCATTCCTCTTCGTTCTTGAGGAAGATGCGCCCGTCGGGCGTGCTCTCGCCGAGCTTGATGCCGAGCTTCTTCTCGCAATGCGCCACCAGGTCCTCGGCGCCGTTCAGCATGCAACTGATGTTGGTGCAGATGCTGACGTGGTGCCGGCCGCAGGGATGCGTCTCGAACATCGAGTAGAACGTCGCGACCTCGTACACCTGTACGGGCGGAAGTTTCAGGTACTCGGCCACTCCGTCCATGAACTCCGGCGTGAGATAGCCGTTGTTCTGTTCCTGGGCGAAGCGCAGCGCCGACAGCACCGCGGAGCGCTGCTTGCCGGTGGGGAAGCGGCCGATCCACTCGTCGATCTCGTGACGCGTGTGCTCGCTGAGCACGCGCCCCTGCTCGCCCATGCCGGGCTCGAAGCTGCCGCCGTCCGCCGTCCTCACCACGTGCGTCATCGATCCACCTCTCCGAACACGATGTCCTGCGTACCGATCACCGCGACCACGTCGGCCAGCATGTGACCTTTAGACATTTCCTCGAGTGCCGACAGGTGCGCGAAGCCCGGCGCACGGCACTTCAGGCGATACGGTTTGTTGGCGCCATCCGAAATCAGGTAAATGCCGAACTCGCCCTTCGGCGCCTCGACCGCGGCGTAGGTCTCGCCCTCGGGTACCGAGTAGCCCTCGGTGAATAGTTTGAAATGGTGAATCAGCGATTCCATGTCGCCCTTCATCTCTTCACGGCGCGGCGGACGCACCTTGCGATCGTCGATCATGACCGGGCCGGGGTTCTTGCGCAGCCAGTCCAGGCATTGCTGGATGAGGCGCACGCTCTGGCGCAGCTCTTCGATGCGCACCAGGTAGCGGTCGTAGCAATCGCCGTTCACGCCCACCGGGATGTCGAAGTCGAGCTCCGCGTAGACCTCGTAAGGCTGTTGCTTGCGCAGGTCCCAGACGATGCCCGAGCCGCGCAGCATCGGGCCGGTGAATCCCAGCGCCTTGGCACGCTCCGGCGTGACCACGCCGATGTTCACGGTGCGCTGCTTCCAGATGCGGTTGTCCGTCAGCAGCGTCTCGTATTCGTCGATGGCCTTGGGGAAGCGCAGCACGAACTCCTGGATGAAATCCAGCAGCGAACCGCCGCGCGCCGCGTTCATGCGGTCGGCATTCTTCTGCGAGCGCCACTTCGAGACCTGGTACTTCGGCATCGAGTCCGGCAGGTCGCGATAGACGCCGCCCGGGCGATAGTAAGTGGCATGCATGCGCGTGCCCGAAACCGCCTCGTAGCAGTCCATGAGGTCTTCGCGTTCCTTGAACGCCAGCAGGAACACGGTCATCGCGCCGATGTCGAGCGCATGCGCGCCCAGCCACATCAGGTGATTCAGCACGCGCGTGATCTCGTCGAACATCACGCGGATGTACTGCGCGCGTACCGGCACGGTCACACCGAGCAGGCGCTCGATGGCCATGACATAGGCGTGCTCGTTGCACATCATCGACACGTAGTCGAGCCGGTCCATGTAGCCGATGGACTGGTTGAAAGGCTTCGACTCGGCGAGCTTCTCGGTGCCCCGGTGCAACAGGCCGATGTGCGGATCGGCCTTCTGGATGACTTCGCCGTCCATCTCCAGCACCAGGCGCAACACGCCGTGCGCGGCGGGGTGCTGCGGGCCGAAGTTCATCGTGTAGTTGCGGATCTCGTTCATTACTTCTGGGTCTTCAGCGCCGGGTCGTAGCGGTTGTCGTCGCGGATGACCTTGGGCACCAGCGTGCGCTCCTCGATGGTCACCGGCTCGTAGATCACGCGCTGCTTGTCGGCGTCGTAGCGCACCTCGACATTGCCGATCAGCGGGAAGTCCTTGCGGAATGGATGCCCGATGAAGCCGTAGTCGGTGAGGATCCGGCGCAGGTCGGGATGGCCCGTGAAGAGAATGCCGAACAGGTCGAAGGCCTCGCGCTCGAACCAGTTCGCGCCGGGCCAGATGTCGACCACGGAATCGATGATGGGGTCTTCGGCGTCTTCGCAGCGCGCGCGCAGCCGCAGGCGCTGGTTGTGCGTCACCGACAGGAGTTGATAGGCCACCGCGAACCGTGCGCCACCGTGCGGTTTGCGAGGCGAACTGGAAACGCCGCGGCTGAATCCCGACGCGGTCGCCGAAAAGGTCTTCCACTCGCTCGAGCCGTACTCGAGATAGTCGATTCCCGACAGGTCGATGAGGATTTCGAACTTCAGATCCGGGTCGTCGCGCAACGCCAGGCACACGGCCTTGATGTTGGACGGCTGCACTTCGTAGCACAGCTCATCCGGCAGCGACGGCGCGCGCTCCAGTAAATTCGGCAGGCGCGCTTCGACCCGGCCGGCGAGCGCGGCGTATTTTTGCGACGTCAGGCATTGGCAATGGAGCTGGTGCGTTCGATTTTCTTCTGCAGCTGGATGATGCCGTACAGCAGCGCCTCGGCAGTCGGGGGGCATCCGGGCACGTAGACGTCGACCGGGACGATGCGATCGCAGCCGCGCACCACCGCATAGGAGTAGTGGTAGTAGCCGCCGCCATTGGCGCAGGAGCCCATCGAGATGACCCAACGCGGCTCGGGCATCTGGTCGTAGACCTTGCGCAGGGCCGGCGCCATCTTGTTCACCAGCGTGCCCGCGACGATCATGACGTCGGACTGCCGCGGACTGGGACGGAACACCACGCCGAAGCGATCGAGGTCGTAGCGCGATGCACCGGCGTGCATCATTTCCACCGCGCAGCAGGCCAGGCCGAAAGTCATGGGCCACAGCGAGCCGGTGCGCGCCCAGTTCATGGCCGCATCGATGGTCGTGGTCACGAAGCCACGTTCTGCGAATCCGGCGTCGACGGAGGCGTCGCCGGGAGCCGCATTGTCTGCTAGTCCCATTCGAGCGCTCCCTTCTTCCACTCGTAGATGAAGCCCACCACGAGGATGAACAGGAAGATGCCCATGGCGACGAGACCGAAGACACCGATGCTGTCGAGCACCACGGCCCACGGAAACAGGAATGCGATTTCCAGATCGAAGACGATGAACAGGATGGCGACCAGGTAGTAGCGCACGTCGAATTTCATGCGGCTGTCTTCGAATGCCTCGAAGCCGCATTCATATGGGGAGAGCTTCTGCGCGTCGCCACGCGCCTTGGCACCCAGCCGCCCGATGATCAGGCCGAGACTCATGAGCAGCAGCGCCAGCCCGGTGGCGACCGTGAGAAAAATCAGAACCGGCAGGTAATTTGCGAGCATGTGTCGTGAAAAAGGGCAGCAACCTCTCGACAACGAGAGACCGCCGCCCCCCAAAAAAATTCGGGCGCGATTGTATCAGGGATAAGGAAAGTGATGGTGCCGACGGGGAGACTCGAACTCCCACGGATCGCTCCGCTAGCCCCTCAAGCTAGTGTGTCTACCAATTCCACCACGTCGGCGATGCGCGAAAAAACGTCAGGGCTTACTGCTTTGGCTGCTCGGCCGGCGTCGCGGGCACCGGTACGGCATTCGGATCGATGGGCGTCGGTGCCGGCGCAGCCGCCGGGGCGGGCGCGCCCGCGGGCACCTTGTCGAGCAGCGACGTCGGTGCAACGCGTGCATCACGCTGAAACAAGTACGTGAGGCACAGGCTGTTGATCATGAAAATCGCGGCAAACACCGCGGTCATGCGCGACAGCCCCGTCGTGGCGCCACGAGCGCCGAAGACCGTGCCGGAGGCACCGGCACCGAATCCCGCACCGGCATCCGCGCCCTTGCCTCGCTGCAGCAGCACCAAAGCCACGATCACGAATGCCGAGAGCACCTGCAGAATTGTAAGAATCGTTCGCAACATCTTGGGTACCTGCTTCAGCCGCGCGCCGCGGCGACGATGGCGAGGAATTCTTCTGCCTTCAGCGATGCGCCACCGATGAGGCCGCCGTCCACATTCGGCATCGAAAAGAGTTCCGCGGCGTTCGCGGCCTTGACGCTGCCACCGTACTGGATGCGCACAAGGGCGGCGATTTTAGCATCGCGGCTGGCGATCCGGGCGCGGATGTGAGCGTGCACTTCCTCGGCCTGTTGCGGCGAGGCCGTCTTGCCGGTGCCGATGGCCCACACCGGCTCGTAGGCGATCACGGCGCGCGTGAACACCGCAACGCCCGACAGATCGAGCACCGCATCGAGCTGCCGGTCGACCACTTCGAATGTGCGCCCTGCCTCGCGCTCCGCCAGCTGTTCGCCCACGCAGAGAATGGGAGTCAGGCCCGCCGCCAGCACCGCCGCAAACTTGCGCGCCACGAGCTGATCGGATTCGCCGAACAGCGCGCGCCGCTCGGAGTGGCCCACGATCGACCCGGCGCAGCCCACGTCGCGCAGCATGGTGGCAGACACTTCACCCGTGAATGCACCCTGCGTCTCGGCGCAAACATCCTGCGCTCCGAGACTCATCGGGGATCCGCCCAGCGCCCGGCTCACTTCGGCGAGATAGACGAATGGCGGGCAGACCCAGACTTCGGCACCGGAATTCGGCAGCCGATCGACGATGGCCTCGACCAGCGCCGCATTCTCCGCGCGCGAGCCGTGCATCTTCCAATTCCCGGCGATGATCTGGCGGCGTGACATGGGTGACCCGGTCAAAAAAGGGCCGGGATAATAGCGGCGCGCCCCTCAGGAAGCAACGCGACGCACCACAGCCGCGATTTCCTCTGCGCAGCGCACGGTGTCGGTTTCGTCGCGGGCCTCGACCATGACGCGAATCACGGGTTCGGTACCCGAAGGCCGCAAGACCACGCGCCCGTCGTCACCCAGCCGCATGGCGACCCTCTGCACCGTGTCCTCGACCTCGGGAACGGTCTTGGGATCGAAGCGTCGCGACACCTTTACATTGATCATGGTTTGCGGAAAACGCGGCATCCCGGCCGCGAGCTCGGCCAGGCTTTGACCGGTTTCGTGCATGACCGCGAGCACCTGTAGCGCCGCCATCAGGGCATCTCCGGTCGTGGTCTTGTCGAGCATCAGGATGTGTCCCGAGGTCTCGCCGCCGACTTCGCCGCCAAATTCGCGCAGCATGCCGAGCACGTAGCGATCGCCCACGGCCGCGCGACGAAACTCGATGCCCTGCGAGCGCAGTGCCACTTCGAGGCCCAGGTTGCTCATCACCGTCCCGACCACCGGGCCCTTGAGCGTGCCGGCGCGTTTGCGAGCCGTGGCGATGATGTAGATGAGCTGATCGCCGTCGATGATGCGGCCGAGCCCGTCGACCATCACCAGCCGGTCGCCATCACCATCGAGCGCAATGCCGGCGTCGGCGCGCACCCCGGGCACCGTCAGCTGCAACAGTCCCGGCGAAGTCGAGCCGCAGCCGTCATTGATGTTGCGACCGTTGGGCGAGCAGCCGATCGGAATGATCTCGGCGCCGAGATCGGTGAGCGTGCGCGGCACGACCTTGTAGCCGGCGCCGTTGGCGCAATCGACCACGAGTTTCAGTCCATCGAGCTTGACGCCCTTGGGCAGCGCCTCGGCGCAGAAGTCCTGGTACAGCCGTCGCGACTTGTCGACCCGCTGCGCACGGCCGAGGCTCATGGACGATCGCGTGATCGCGCCCTGCTCGAGCTCGGCTTCGATCGCTTCCTCGATTTCGTCGGAGAGCTTGCCGCCCTGCGCGTCGAAGAACTTGATGCCGTTGTCGTCGTACAGGTTGTGAGACGCGCTGATCACGATGCCGAAATCGCAGCCAAACTTTCGCGTCAGATAGGCGATGCCCGGGGTCGGCAATGGTCCGATGAGGTTCACGTTCACGCCCGCGGCGACGAAGCCGGCTTCGAGTGCCGCTTCGAACATGTAACCCGAGAGTCGGGTGTCCTTGCCGATCAGCACCGTGCCGCCGTTGGGAGCCAGCACGCGCGCCGCGGCGCTCGCCAGGCGCAACGCAAAGTCCACGGTCAGTGGGTGTTCGCCGACCCGGCCGCGAACGCCATCGGTGCCGAAGTACTTACGTGCCATCGAACTATTCTCCCTTGCTGACTGCCGCTGCCACGCGCACTGCGTCCACGGTGGCGGCCACGTCGTGGGCGCGCACGATACGCGCTCCGTTGAGGACTGCAATGGCAGCGAGCGCAACGCTTCCCGCCAGCCGCTCGTCCACCTCACGGCCAGTGAGTTTCGCGAGCATGGATTTGCGCGACAGCCCGATGACTATGGGAACGCCCAGCGCTTCGAGTGCCGACAGGTGTTTGAGCAATGTCAGGTTGTGAGCCGCGGTTTTTCCGAATCCGAATCCAGGATCGATGGCCAGACGTGTCGCGTCGACGCCGGCATCCCGGCAGGCCCGGATGCGCGACGCGAGGAAGCCGCTGACATCCGTGACCACGTTTTCGTAGTGTGGCGCATCCTGCATGGTGCGCGGTTCACCCAGCATGTGCATCAGACACAGACCGGCTCCGCTCATCGCGGCAGCCTCGAGTGCGCCGGGTTCGGCGAGCGCGCGCACGTCGTTGATGATGTCAGCGCCGGCGGTGACCGCGGCACGCATGACCTCGGGCTTGCTGGTGTCCACGGAAATGAAAACCGCCGACTCGCGGCGCAAAGTTTCGATGACGGGTATCACGCGCTCGAGCTCCTGCGCGCAATCCGCGGGTGCCGCGCCGGGGCGCGTCGACTCGCCGCCGATGTCGATGATCGCGGCACCCTCGGCAATCATTTGCCGCGCGTGCCGCAGCGCGGACTCGCGCTCCGCGAAACGCCCGCCGTCCGAGAAGGAATCCGGCGTGACGTTGAGCACGCCCATGACCACCGGGGCCGCGAGATCCAGTACGCGGTCACCGCATCGCCACTGCGTGTTGATGTTCATAAGCATGAAGCCCGCCTGGGGGCGGGCCTCACGATAACTCATCGACCGGGAATTAATGCTGGCCGGCGGGAGTTCCGATCGCTCCGGTGCCACCCTCCGCCTCACCTTCGGGGCGCTTCGGCGGCGGCGTGCCCACCGAATCATCCCAATCCGCGGGCGGCTTTGGCGCCTTGCCTTGCATGATGTCCTTGATCTGCGTCTCGTCGATGGTCTCGTACTTGACCAGCGCGTCCGCCATGGCGTGCAGCTTGTCCAGATTGGACTCGAGGATCTCCTTGGCACGCTTGTAGTTCAACTGGATGACGCGGCGGATTTCCTCGTCGATCGTATGAGCAGTCTCGTCGGACACCTGCTTGTGTTGCGTCACCTGGCGGCCGAGGAATACCTCACCGTCATCCTCGGAATAGGTGAGCGGCCCGAGCAGCTCGGACAGGCCCCACTTGGTGACCATGTTGCGGGCCAGGTCGGTGGCGTGCTCGATGTCGCTGGACGCGCCGGTGGTGATGCCGTCCGCGCCGAAGATGAGCTCTTCGGCCACGCGACCACCGAATGCCGACGAGATCTTGCTCTCGAGGCGGCGCTTGCTCGTGCTGTAACGATCGCCTTCCGGCAGGTACCACGTGAGACCCAGCGCGCGGCCGCGCGGGATGATGGTGACCTTGTAGACGGGATCGTGCTCGGGCACCAGGAAACCGACGATGGCGTGACCCGCCTCGTGGTAGGCGGTCATCTTCTTTTCCTGGTCGGACATGACCATGGAGCGGCGTTCCGCGCCCATGTAGATCTTGTCCTTGGCGCGTTCGAACTCGTCCATGCTGACGATGCGCTTGTTTGCGCGCGCGGCAAACAGCGCCGCTTCGTTGACGAGGTTGGCGAGATCGGCGCCCGAGAAACCGGGCGTGCCGCGCGCGATGTAGGCCGGCTTGACGTCGTCGGCCAGCGGCACCTTGCGCATGTGCACGCGCAGGATCTGCTCGCGACCGCGCACATCGGGCAGCGGCACCACCACCTGGCGGTCGAAGCGGCCCGGGCGCAGCAGCGCCGGATCGAGCACATCGGGCCGGTTGGTGGCGGCAATCACGATGATGCCCTCGCTGCCTTCGAAGCCGTCCATTTCCACGAGCAGCTGGTTCAGTGTCTGTTCGCGCTCGTCGTGACCACCGCCGAGGCCCGCGCCGCGATGGCGGCCGACCGCGTCGATTTCGTCGATGAAGATGATGCAGGGCGCATGCTTCTTGGCCTGCTCGAACATGTCGCGCACGCGCGAGGCGCCGACGCCGACGAACATCTCGACGAAGTCGGAACCGGAGATCGTGAAGAACGGCACCTTGGCTTCGCCTGCGATGGCGCGCGCCAGCAGCGTCTTGCCGGTGCCGGGCGAGCCCACCATGAGCACGCCCTTCGGAATCTTGCCGCCCAGCTTCTGGAACTTGGACGGATCCTTGAGGAAGTCGACGATCTCGCCCACTTCCTGCTTGGCTTCGTCGACGCCCGCGACGTCCGCGAAGGTGACGTTGACCTGGTCCTCGCCTAACAACCGTGCGCGGCTCTTGCCGAACGACATGGCGCCGCGACCGCCGGCCGAGCCCTGCATCTGCCGCAGCATGTAGACGAACACGAGTATGAGCAGCAGCGCCGGCGCCAGCTGCAGCAGCAACTGCATCAGGAAGTTCGGCTGCTTGGGCGGAGCGCCCTTGAAGTCGACATTGGCCTTGACCAGCGCGTTGATGAGCGGGGTGTTCTCGGTTTCGGGGTTGAAAGCCTTGAACTTCGACTTGTCCTTGCGGACGCCGAGGATTTCATCGCCGCGCAGGACCACGGATTCAACCCGGCTGTTTCGCAGGTCATCGAGGACCACCGAGTAGTTCACTTCCTGCGGTTCGGCGCCGGTGGGCACGTAGCGGCTGAAGACCACCACCATGACCATTACGATCACGACCCAAAGCAGGATGTTTTTCGTCAAATCATTCAAAGGGTTACCCTCATGAGGCGACCGGACCGGGATGCAGGATTGCAGTCACGCTACACCATCCCAAAACTGGTCGCCAGCAGCTAAAGCTCAGAACCGCGCGACCTCGGGGCATCAGGATTTGCAAAGCGGACCTTGTGGAAGGATTGGCGCGCGGTTTCGACCAGTTCCTGGAAGCCGGCGCCCTGGGACGTTTTGATGAGGACCGCGCCGTTTGGTTTCAAGACGCGGGTGATGAAATCCACGGCCAGCAGCGATCACACGCCTCTTTACCACCGGCAATCTTTACAATCCGCGCATGGAAAAGGGGCTCGTCGAACTCTCGGAACGCCAGCGCAAGTATCTACGGGGCCTGGGCCATGCGCTCAATCCCGTGCTGCTGATAGGCCAGCACGGTGTCACCCCGGCCGTCATCGCCGAGGCCAGTCGTGCCCTGCACGACCACGAACTCATCAAGGTGAAGTTTCGTGGCGCGGAGCGCGAGGCCCGCGACGCCGGCCTGGCCCAACTAGCCAGTGCCACCGAGAGCATCCTGTTGCAGCGGATCGGTCATACGGGCCTCTACTACAAACGCCGAATTGACCGTCCTGGAATTGTGATACCGGACGCATAAAGGAGGCCCTCCGCTGGCCGATTTCCTGAGGCAGGGCGAGGATTGCCCGACAAGGAGTACTTGCCGAATTCCGGTGGTAAGGCGCTGGAATAAGTCGTATATCAGCTACATGGCGGCTCAACAAACACGTTCGTTTGGGCGCGAAGCCTTGGCGGTCTATCTAGCCGCCGCATTGCTCGTTTGTGGAACCTGGGCCGCTTCCCGCTACCTGATCCTGCGCAAGTTCGAAAACATCGAGCAGAACGAGGTTGCGCGCAGCATCGAGATCATGCGCAAGGCGCTGGTCGCGAAGAACACCGAAATCGAAACCACCTCGCGCGACTACGCGCGCTGGGACGACATGTACTCGTACGTGACGTCGCTCGATCCCAACTTCGAATACCAGAACTTCTCCGAGGCCGGGCTCGACGAAATGAACGTCGACTTCGTCTGGCTGCTGGATCCGAAAGAGACACTGATTTCTTCGTTCGAGAACGACACCGACGACGCCGGTTACTCGCATCCCGCCAGTGAGCGGGCGGTTGCGGAGATCAATCGCCTCACGCCCCTCGTGCGCACGGTGCTCGACCAGGAGGGCACGCTGCGCCTGGTGCTCATCGATGGCGTGCCGCACGTCATCGCCGCACACACCGTCCTGCACAGCGACCGCAGCGGGCCCGCGGCCGGCACGCTGGTTTTCGCGCGGCGCATCGGCGCGCCGGAAATCGCCAGCATCAGCGCCGACGCACAGCAGAACCTGCGCTTCGCGCCGCTCGACGACAGCTCGCTGGTCGCCGACAAAGCGCAGATCCTGAGCGCGCCCGACGGACGCCGCATCATGCGGCGCTCCGACACGAACATCGAAGGCCAGTTGCGCCTCGACTCCATCGACAATCGCCCGCTGGCCGTGCTGACGACCACCCTGCCGCGTTCCGTCATGCAGAGCGGACAGCAGGGCGTGCGCTATCTCGTCGGCCTGGTGGCCTTGCTGGTCAGCATCGTGGTGGCCGGATGGCATGCGTATCGCGGCCGGCTCAAACGCACCGCCGATGCGGCCGCGGTCAGTGAAACGCGTTACCGCGCCATCTTCGATCGCGCGGCATCCGGCATCATCCTGTTCGATCCGAATTCGCGCCGCGTGCTGGACGCCAACCCGCAGGCGCAGCGCCTGGTCGGCGCCTCGCTCGACGAGCTGCGGCGGCGCGACGTGGCGACCATCTTCGATACACCCGTCTCGCTCGCGCCCGGCAACGAGAGCGACGTGCCATCGACGAGCCGTCCGGCGCAGATCATCCGCGGCGACGAAGAGCGGCGCGACGTGGAATTCTCGATCGCCGATCTGGATCCCGGCACCGGGCGCGTGCACGCCATGCTGCTGCAGGACATCTCGCATCGGCGCGAGGCCGAGCGGCGCGCCCAGGAACACCAGCTGTCGCTGCAGCACCTCGCCACGCACGACGCGCTCACCGGCCTGCCGAATCGCACCTTCCTCAATGAAGAGCTGCCGCGGCTCATCGACGAAGCCGCGCGACGCGGCGATTCGCTGTCGATCCTGTACATCGACTGCGACAACTTCAAGAACATCAACGACTCACGCGGTCACTCGATCGGCGACGACTATCTTCGTTCGGTCGCGCGAAGGCTGCGCGATTCCATCGCCAGCCCCGACCTCGTGGTGCGCATGGGCGGCGATGAATTCCTCGTGGTCACCCGGCACTACGGCATGGACCCGGACAGCGCCGCGATTGCCGAACGCGTGGCCGCGGCGCTCAAGAAACCCGTGCGGCTGGGTGAGGCCACCTACTCCGCGACCACCAGCATCGGCATGAGCGTGTATCCGCGCGACGCGACCACGATGAGCGAGCTGCTGCGTTCCGCCGACATCGCGCTGTACGAAGCCAAGGCGCGCGGCCGCGACAACGTACAGATGTTCGACGCGGCGATGAACAAGCGCGTGCACACGCGGCTGGCGCTGGAGCAGGACCTGCGCAGCGCCGTGAACCGCGACGCCATCGAAATCCAGCTGCAGCCCATCGTCGACATCCGCACCGGCCGCCTGGTGAGCTTCGAGGCGCTGGCGCGCTGGAACGATCCGCGCCACGGAGCGGTGCCGCCGCTGGCCTTCATCGAGGTCGCCGAAGCCTCCGACCTGATCGTGGAGTTGGGCGAATGTGTCTTCCGCAATGTCGCGCGCCAGATCGCCAACTGGCAGCGCGCCGGGCTGAAGCCCGTGCCCGTGGCCGTGAACGTCTCGGCCAAGCAGCTCAAGCGCTCCAATCTGCCCGAGCGTCTCGTGGCCATCGCGCACGAGTTCGACATCGCGCCCCACCAGATGGAAGTCGAGCTCACCGAGAGCGTGGCCATGCAGGATTCCGAGCAGCACGTGACCAAGCTGCACGCGCTGCGCGATCTCGGGGTACGCGTGTCGGTGGACGATTTCGGCACCGGCTACTCGAGCCTGTCCTACCTGCGCAACCTGCCCATCGACTACCTGAAGATCGACCGCACCTTCGTGCGTGACATGAACGTCGATCGCAACGATGCGGCCATCGTGCGCGCCATCATCAGCATGGCGCAGAGCCTGCACCTGGGCACCGTGGCCGAGGGCATCGAGACCCGTGAGCATGCCTCACAACTGCTGGCGCTGGGTTGCTCGACGGGCCAGGGTTATTTCTTCAGCAAGCCCATGCCGGCGCACGAGACCAACGAGCTGTTGCGCACCATGCGCGGCGGGGCACCGATGCAGGGCGGACCGAGTCTGGAGATCGTGCGCGTCTCCTGAGCTGAAGCGTCAGTTTCCGGTCTTTCCCGGCACCCAGAAGTCCTTCCAGCCGAGGCCCGCGTCCTTGATTGCGGTGAGGCGCGCCGCGAGCTTCGCTTCATCGACGCCCGTGGCTCCGCTAGTGCTGAACGCGACCTTCGCGCCAGCGGCCTTCGCGGCCTTGAGCAGCGCGACGTCCGGCGCCTTGTCCTTGTCGACGATCACGACCACGCTGGCCGGAATCCTCAAATAGTCTTCGGTCGCGAAGCTGCTTCCCGGTGTCATCCCCAGCCTGCGCACCTGGCTCCAGAACGCTGTCGAGTCTCCGGCCGGTGGTGCGAGTCCGAAGTCGACGAGCGGAATGTTGTCGTTGGACGCCTGCGTCACCAGCTGATCGAGTGCGCGATCGGAGATCGGCACGAGGCCGGCGGGCGGCGCGGCTTCCTTCGGCAGGATCTTCACCTTCATGTTGCGGTATTTCACGATGCTGTCCGGATCGTGCGCCTGCAGCGCAAACGTTCCTGATCCGAGCAGCCGTCCCGGCTTGTCCTTGGCGCGGTAGGGTTCAGAAGGCTCGGCGTATTCGCAGATCAGCTGGTCATTGATGAAGGTCTGGATCGTCTTGCCAACCACCCGGATCCGGTAGTTGAACCATTCGTTGTCTTTGGCGGGCGCCACCCAGGTGTTGCGCACCGCGTAGATGCTGCCGGTCATCTTGTGCTCGATGTAGCCGTTCATCTTCTCGGCCGGCGGATTCGAATTGATGACCTGCAGTTCGTAGCCTGCCGACGGCCAGTCTTCGGCCGCCTGCAGCTTCGTATGCACGTAGATGCCGCTGTTGGCTCCCGGCGAGGTCATGACCTCGGCGGAGAATTCGAAGTTGCGAAAGTCGTGTCTGGCAACCTTGCCGGTGTAGAAGAGATGCGAGGGGCCACCGCGCGTGACGAAGACGCCGTCTTCCACCACCCAGGATTCGGGACGGTTGTTCGCCTTCCAGCCGGCCAGCGACTTGCCGTCCTGCAGTGGAATCCAGTCCTGCGCCGTTGCCTGTGCAAAGACTGTGGCCTGCGGTGCCGCAAACATCGCGCACGCGAACGCGTGCAGAACGAATCGCTTCATGCCCCCTCCCCCGTAAAACTGGTTAGACGTAGCTGACCTTGACGATTTCGTAGCTGCGCTTACCACCCGGCGCCGCGACGTCGACGACATCGCCCGCGCTCTTGCCGACCAGCGCGCGCGCGATCGGCGAGGTGATCGAGATGCGGCCGGATTTGATGTCGGCCTCGTCTTCACCGACGATCTGGTAGCTGATGGCCTTGCCGTCGTCCTGCCCTTCCAGCTCGACCGTGGCGCCAAAAATCACCCTGCCGTTGTTGGTGACGGTCGACGGATCGATGACCTCGGCCGTCGACAGCTTCGCCTCGATTTCGCCGATGCGCCCTTCGATGAACCCCTGCTGCTCGCGCGCCGCGTGGTACTCGGCATTCTCCGAGAGATCTCCATGACTGCGCGCCTCGGCAATCGCCTTGATGACGCGCGGGCGATCCTCGCCCTTCAGGCGCTTGAGCTCATTGCGCAGTGCTTCCGCCCCGCGCAGCGTCATCGGAGTGCGTTTCATGGACGCGTCTCTTTGTGCAGGTCCTGCAGCCGGTTCACATCCACGGCGTCCAGGTGATCCAGAGCTTCGCAGGTTGCCAGCGCTCCCGCGAGCGTCGTGTAGTAGGTCACCCTTTTGTGCACCGCCTCACGGCGGATGGAATTCGACTCACGGATGGCGGTCTTGCCCTCCGTGGTGTTCACGATCATCGCGAACTCGTCGTTCTTGATCATGTCGACGATGTGCGGCCGCCCCTCGCGCACCTTGTTGGCGCGCCTGCAGGCAATACCCGCCTCGTTGATGACGCGAGCGGTACCCTCGGTGGCCGCGAGCTCGAAGCCGTAGTCCACCAGTTTCTTCGCCAGCAGCACCGCGCCGGCCTTGTCGCGCTCGCGCACGCTGATGAGCACCAGGCCGTTGCGCGGCAGCGTCACGCCGGAGGCGGCCTGCGCCTTGGCATAGGCCTCACCGAAGGTGCGGCCCGTGCCCATGACCTCGCCCGTGCTCTTCATTTCCGGACCGAGAATGGGATCCGCCTCGGGGAACTTGGTGAACGGGAACACCGCTTCCTTGACCGAGAAATACGGCGGCACCACCTCCACCACGTTCTCCATCGACTTCAACTTGCGGCCGGTCATGACGCGCGCGCCGATCTTGGCCAGCGGCACGCCGGTGGCCTTCGAAACGAACGGCGCGGTACGCGAAGCGCGCGGATTCACCTCGAGCACGTAGATGATGCCGCTCTGGATCGCGAACTGGATGTTCATGAGCCCGACGACGTTCAAGGCCTTCGCGAGCTTGCGGGTCTGGTCGCGCAGGTCGGCCTGGATCTCGGCACTCAGACTATTTGGCGGCAACGAACAACCCGAATCGCCCGAGTGCACGCCGGCCTGTTCCACGTGTTCCATGATGCCGCCGATCAGCACGTCCTCGCCGTCGCAACAGGCATCGACGTCCACTTCGATGGCCACATCGAGAAAGCGGTCGAGCAGCACCGGGCTGTCGTTGGAAACCTTGACCGCGTGCGTCATGTAGTTGCGCAGGTCTTCTTCGTTGAAGACCACTTCCATGGCACGGCCGCCGAGCACGTACGAAGGACGCACCACCAGCGGGAAGCCGACAGTGCGCGCCAGCGCCACCGCCTGATCTTCGGTGCGCGCGGTGGCGTTCGCGGGCTGCTTGAGCCCGAGGTTCTTGACCAGCACCTGGAAGCGCTCGCGGTCTTCGGCCATGTCGATGGAATCCGGCGACGTGCCGATGATGGGCGCGCCCGCGGCTTCCAGCGCACGCGACAGTTTCAGCGGCGTCTGTCCGCCGTACTGCACGATCACGCCTTCCGGCTCGCTCCTTCGCGATTACTTCGAGCACGTCCTCGAGCGTGAGCGGCTCGAAATACAGGCGATCCGAAGTGTCGTAGTCGGTGGACACGGTCTCCGGATTGCAATTGACCATGATGGTTTCGAAGCCATCTTCGCGCAGCTGCAGGGCGGCGTGCACGCAGCAATAGTCGAACTCGATGCCCTGGCCGATCCTGTTAGGCCCGCCGCCGAGGATCATGATCTTGCGGCGTGAGCTGGGCTGGGCCTCGCATTCCTCTTCGTAGGTGGAATACAGGTAGGCCGTGGAGGTGGCGAACTCGGCCGCGCAGGTGTCGACGCGTTTGAACACGGGCCGCACGCCCTGCGCATGGCGCTTCTCGCGCATGCCTTCTTCGCGAATGCCCGTGAGCCGTGCGAGCCGGCTGTCGGAGAACCCCTTGCGCTTGAGCTCGCGCATGCGCTCCGCGTCCAGCGACGACAGGCCTTCGGTGCGCAGGCGCGCTTCCTCGGCCAGCAGGTCTTCGATCTGCGCGAGGAACCACGGGTCGATGTAGCTGAGCTCCTGGATGCGCTCCAGCGTCCAGCCGGCGCGGAACGCGTCCGCGACGTACAGCAGCCGGTTCGGGCCCGGCGCGCGCAGCTCGTAGGCGAGTTTGTCGCGCAGTTCTTCGTCGAGATCTTCGCCGGGCGGCAGCTGCTCGTTGAGCCCGTCGAGGCCCGTCTCCAGGCCGCGCAACGCCTTCTGCAGCGACTCCTGGAAGGTGCGGCCGATGGCCATGACTTCGCCCACCGACTTCATCTGCGTGGTCAGGCGCGAATTCGCGGCGGGGAATTTTTCGAAGGTGAAGCGCGGAATCTTGGTGACCACGTAGTCGATGGTGGGCTCGAACGAAGCCGGCGTGGCACCACCCGTGATGTCGTTCTTGAGCTCATCCAGCGTGTAACCCACGGCGAGCTTGGCGGCGATCTTGGCGATCGGGAAACCCGTCGCCTTGGAGGCCAGCGCCGAGGAACGCGATACGCGCGGATTCATCTCGATGACCAGCAGGCGCCCGTCCTTCGGGCTCACCGCGAACTGCACGTTCGATCCGCCGGTGTCGACGCCGATCTTGCGCAGCACCGCGATCGACGCGTTGCGCATGCGCTGGTATTCCTTGTCCGTGAGCGTCTGCGCCGGCGCGACGGTGATCGAGTCCCCGGTGTGCACGCCCATGGGATCGAGGTTCTCGATGGAGCAGACGATGATGCAGTTGTCGTTGCGATCGCGAACGACCTCCATCTCGAATTCCTTCCAGCCGATCACCGATTCCTCGATGAGCACCTCGGAAGTGGGCGAAGCATCGAGGCCGCGCTCCACGATCTGCTCGAACTCCTCGCGGTTGTAGGCGATGCCGCCACCCGAGCCGCCCATGGTGAACGACGGACGGATCACGCAGGGGAACCCCACGGTGGCCTGGATCTCGTGCGCCTGCGGCAGCGTGTGCGCGACGGCCGCGCGCGGACATTCGAGGCCGATCTCGCGCATGGCATTGCGGAACAGCTCGCGGTCTTCGGCCATGTCGATGGCCTCGCGCGACGCGGCGATCATTTCGACGCCATGCTTGGCGAGCACGCCTTCGCGCACCAGGTCGAGCGCGGTGTTCAGCGCGGTCTGGCCGCCCATGGTGGGCAGCAGTGCGTCGGGCTGCTCCTTCTCGATGATGCGCGCCAGCGTGCGCCAGTTGATGGGCTCGATGTAGATCGAGTCGGCCATCTCCGGGTCGGTCATGATGGTCGCGGGATTCGAATTCACCAGGATGACGCGGTAGCCCTCTTCCCTGAGCGCCTTGCAGGCCTGGGCGCCTGAATAGTCGAACTCGCAGGCCTGGCCGATGATGATCGGGCCGGCGCCAATGATCAGGATGCTTTCGATGTCGGTACGTTTTGGCATGAGTAGTTAGCGTCGGCCTCAGGCGGCCTTGTCGGGCGGTGGCTGCTTTCCGGAGCTGCGGGAACGGAGCTTCTGCTGGAGGCGCCTCAGCATGAGGTGCACGAAGCGATCGAACATCGCGCCCATTTCCTGCGGTCCCGGGCTGGCCTCCGGATGGCCCTGGAAGCTGAACGCCGGTTTGTCGATGCGGGCGATGCCCTGCAGCGAGCCGTCGAACAGCGAGCGATGCGTGGCCTTGAGCGTGGAAGGCAGGTCGCTTTCATCGACCGCGAAGCCATGGTTCTGGCTGGTGATGAACACGCGCCCGGTCTCCAGGTCCTGCACCGGGTGGTTGGCACCGTGGTGACCGAACTTCATCTTCATGGTGCGCGCGCCGCTGGCCAGGCCGAGCAGCTGGTGGCCCAGGCAGATGCCGAAGGTCGGCATGTCCGCCACCACCAGCGCGCGGATCGCCTCGATGGCGTAGTCGCAGGGTTCCGGATCGCCGGGACCGTTCGACAGGAACACGCCGTCCGGCTCGAGCGCCAGCACTTCTTCGGCCGTGGTCTGCGCCGGAACCACCGTCATGCGGCAGCCGCGGTCGCCGAGCATGCGCAGGATGTTGCGCTTCACGCCGTAGTCGAAGGCGACCACGTGCAGGCGCTGGTGCGCGCGCATCGACGGGCCGGTTCTCCGGCTGCCACAACGTGCCTTCGTTCCATTGGTAGGTGCGCTTGGTGCTGACCACCTTGGCGAGATCCATGCCCTTGAGGCCCGGAAATTTCTTGGCGAGCCGCACCGCGGCGGCCGCGTCGATCTTGTCGCCCGCCATGATGCAGCCGCTCTGCGCGCCCTTCTCGCGCAGGATGCGCGTGAGCTTGCGCGTGTCGATGCCGGAGATGGCGACGATCTTGTGGCGCGCCAGGAATTCGCGCAGGTCCTCGGACTTGCGCCAGTTGCTCGCCAGCGGCGGCACGTCCCTAACTACCAGGCCCGCGGCATAGGCGGTCGGAGCCTCGAGATCCTCGGGCGTGGTGCCCGTGTTGCCTATGTGCGGATAGGTCAGCGTCACGATCTGTCGTGAATACGACGGATCGGTGAGAATTTCCTGATAACCGGTCAGCGCGGTATTGAAAACGACTTCGCCAGTGGTGTTGCCTTTGGCGCCGATAGACTGGCCGCTGAAGATGGTTCCATCTTCCAGAGCCAGAACCGCGGTTACCGTCACGCGGGAACTCCCCTCGAGCCTCAACCGGCCCGTAAATGTGTTTGTGGAGTGGATGCTCTCCGTGCGCGGAGCGTACATGCACAAAGCGGGAGGAGTTCTCGCGAACATCCTCCCGCCCTGCGTTGGACTAACCCGTTTCGGATTAGGCGGCAATTTTACGAAGCGCGCCCCGGGGTGTCCACGAAACTTCGTGGCCGGTTTCGTGAAAAAACTCGTCGGGAAGTTCTAAAGGCGAAAGGCGAAAAGCCTCTTAACCAGTTGTTTTTAATCCAAGTACGTGGGCCATGGTGTATCGGCCGGGTTTTTGCGCTGCGAGCCAGTCCGCCGCCCGGACGGCTCCCAGGCAAACATCGGCACGGTCCGTAGCCTCGTGGCCGATGGTCAGGCGCTCCCCGGTCCCGGCAAACAGCACTGTATGGGTCCCGACAATGTCGCCGGCCCGCAGGCTGGCGATGCCGATCTCCCCTTCGCGACGTTTCGCCCTGGCCCGGCGCGGCCGGTCAAGCGTGTCGGCATTGGAATCCAGGCCGCGCGCCCTGGCCGCGCTGTCCGCGAGCGCCAGCGCCGTGCCCGATGGCGCATCGAGCTTGTGCTTGTGGTGCGCCTCGACGATCTCGATGTCGAAGTCGCGCGGCAAGGCGCTGCGCGGCGATGCGCACCAGCTCCTGCGCCACCGCCACTCCGATGCGAGGTGTTAGGCGCCACCAGCACCGCGATGTCGCGCGCGGCGCCGGCGACGCGCGCTTCGAACTCCGCGCCGTGACCCGTCGTGCCGATGACGATGGGCACGCGCGCGGCGCGCGCGACATTGAGCGCGCGCAACGAAAGATCCGGACGCGAGAAGTCGATGGCCACCTGTGCGCGGGCGAGATCCGCGGGCAATTCGCCGACGCACTCGCACGCCGCATCGGCTGCGACGCCCGCGACCTCGCCGATGTCACGGCCCAGCGACTTGCTGCCCGGCGACGCCACCGCCGCGACGATCTGCAGCGGCGCGCCGGCGCGCCGCACACGCACGCACGATGGCCGTGCCCATGCGCCCCGTGGCACCGATCAACGCTGCTCTCGTCCATGTGCTCCCTTTCTCCGCCATTCGTCGCTCTTTGTGGCGACAGTGTGCCGCAGCGCCGTGCAGTCATGCGAGACTGCCGCCCCATGATACGCATCGGCATCCTGGGCGCGGCACGCATCGCGCCGCGCGGCATCGTGACTCCCGCCAACGAGTTGCTCGGCGCGGAAGTCGTCGCCGTCGCCTCGCGCGACCTGGACCGCGCGCAGGACTTTCGCCTCGCAGCACTCGATTCCGCTGGCGCTGGGTAGTTATGGCGAGCTGATCGCCCGCGACGACATCGACCTGGTGTACGTGCCGCTGCCGCCGTCGGCGCACCTCGACTGGTGCACGGCCGCGCTGGCCAACGGCAAACACGTGCTCGTGGAGAAGCCCTTCGCCAGCAACGCGCAGGACGCGGCGCAGATGGTGGCCGCGGCGCGCGCCGCCGGAACGCCACCTCTTCGAAGGTTTCCACTACCGGTTTCATCCGCTGTTCGAGCGCGCGCTGACGGCGCTGCGGGCCGGCGCGATCGGCCGCATCCGGCACATCGAGGCCATGTTCAACGCCACCTGCCGGATACGCCCGGCGAGCTGCGCTACATCGAGGCGCTCGGCGGCGGCGCGCTCATGGATCTCGGCTGTTACTGCATGCACTGGATCCGCACCGTGGCGGGAGACGAGCCGACCGTCGTCAGCGCGCAGGCGCGCTGCGCCACGCCGGGCGTCGATCTCGACATCGAGGCCGAGCTGGCCTTCACCAGCGGCCCCACGGCGACGCTGAAGTGTTCGATGCAACCCGAGGACGGCGAGCTGTACCGCCGCCTGCGCGTGCAGGGCGACGCAGGCGTGCTCGAACTCGACAATCCCGTCTCGCCGCATTCCGGCGCGACGCTGTCGATCGAGGGCGACAGCCCGCTCGCTGCCGCAGATCGTCTCCGGCGGCGAGACCACGTTCCACTACCAGCTGCGGCACGTGCTCGACTGCATCGCGGGCCGCGCGCAGCCGCTGACGGGCGGTGACGACGCGATCGGCAACATGCGCGCCATCGATGCCATCTACCGCGCCGCGGGACTCAAGCCGCGCGGCCTTCCCGACTGAGCATGCGTGACGCGACCACCGTCTTCGAAGAAGTGGGTGCTCGCGCTCGACCAGGGCACGACCAGCTCGCGCTCGCTGATGTTCGACCATCGCGGCCGGGTCGTCGCGCTGGCGCAGCGCGAGTTCACGCAGTACTTTCCGCAACCCGGCTGGGTGGAGCACGACGCCGGCGAGATCTGGGAGTCGCAGCGCGCCACGATGCTCGAGGCGCTGCGCGGCCGCGAAACTGGCACCGGCGCGACATCGCCGCGGTCGGCATCACCAACCAGCGCGAGACCACGGTGCTGTGGGATCGGGCCACGGGCGAACCCGTGGCGCGCGCCATCGTCTGGCAGGACCGGCGCACGGCCACGGCCTGCGAGCAGATGCGCGCGGCGGGGCTCGAGCCCGAGATCGCCGCGCGCACCGGCCTGCTGCTCGATCCGTACTTCTCCGCCACCAAGCTCGCCTGGCTGCTCGACCACGTGCCGGGCGCGCGCGCACGCGCGGAGCGCGGCGAACTGGCCTTCGGCACCGATCGACAGCTGGCTGCTGTTACAAGCTCACGGCGCACCGCCGCCACGTCACCGACGCCACCAACGCCAGCCGCACGCTGCTGTTCAACCTGCGGCACCGCGCGCTGGGACGAGCGCCTGCTGGAGATGCTTCGGCGTGCCGCGCGCCTGCCTGCCCGAGGTTGTCGACTCCTGCCTGTCGACGCAGTGACGCGCTCGAGATCGAGCTCGAACCCGGCGTCAAACTACCGCTGACGGGCATCGCCGGCGACCAGCAGGCCGCGCTGTTCGGCCAGGCCTGCTTCACGCCAGGCATGGCCAAGAACACCTACGGCACCGGCTGCTTCGCGCTGATGCACACCGGCGCGCAGCCCCAGGTCTCGCGCCACCGGTTGCTGTCGACGGTGGCCTTGCGCCGCGGCACCTGCCAGTACGCGCTCGAGGGTGGCGTCTTCATGGGCGGCGCCACCGTGCAATGGCTGCGCGACGGCCTCGGCATCATCGAGCGTTCGGCCGACGTCGAGGCGCTCGCGGCCTCCGTGCCCGACACCGGCGATGTCTTCCTGGTGCCGGCCTTCGCCGGACTTGGAGCGCCGCAATGGGATCCGCAGGCGCGCGGCACCATCGTCGGCCTGACGCGGGGCTCGAATCGTGCGCACATCGCGCGCGCCGCGCTCGAAAGCATCGCGTTCCAGACGGCAGACCTGATCGAAGCCATGCGTCAGGACGCCGGCTGCGAATTTTCCGAGCTGCGCGTCGACGGCGGCGCCGCGCGCAATGACCTGCTGCTGCAGTTCCAGGCCGACATCCTCGGCGTACCGGTACTCAGGCCCACCAACACCGAAACCACGGCCTTCGGGGCTGCCGCGCTTGCCGGGCTTGGAGTCGGCCTCTGGCAATCGGAAGCCGAGCTGTCCTCGCTGTGGTCGCTGGAGCGGCGCTTCGAACCCGCGATGAGGCGCCTGGAGGCCGACGCACGCCGCGCGCGCTGGACGCAGGCGCTGGAGCGCTCGCGAAACTGGGCACTGAGCCGGTGATCTCACCGCGGCGCAGATGGGTCCTCGCCACGCTCACTGCCGCGGCGATCGCGATGGGCAGCTACTTCTGGCAGAGCCAACGTGCATCCGGATATTTCGCCGGTGATCTGTCGGCTTTCGCCTCCGAATTTCCGCCGCCGCCCGCCGCGGATTCGGCGCAGCAGCGCCAGGAAATCGAGGAATTGCTGGCCATACAGCGCAGTCGTACGCCAGCACAGGTCGCGGCGGCGCGCGCCGACCGCAAGACCGAGATCTCGAGTTTTTACGGCGCGCTGGGAATCTCCGCTGCGGACCACGTCAAGCTACCGGCGCTCGAGAAGGTCGCTGAAAACGTGGAGGACTCGGTCCGCAGGTACGTGCGCGCGGTCAAGGAGCGCTTCCGCCGGCTGCGACCCTACGAAGTGGAACCCAGGATCCAGCCCTGCATCGATGATGTACGCGCCGATCTCTCCTACCCCAGCGGACACGCGGCCTATGCCTATGCCATGGCCTACCTGCTGGCCGACATGGCGCCCGAGCGCGCCATCCAGCTGCAGGCCCGGGCACGGGAATTCGCGGGCCAGCGCATGGTCTGCGGGGTGCATTTCGCCAGCGACCTGGTCGCCGGAGGAATCGCGGCGCAGGCGCTGATGCGCGATATGCGGAGCAATCCGAAGTTCCAGCGCGATGCGCGGGCCGCGGCCGTCGAATTGCGCACCGCGCTGTCGCGCGCTCAGCGCTCCGGCCACTCCAGCGCGAGCCGCGCGCCGCCGAGGCTGGCGCTGGACGCGGCGCTTACGCGGCCCCGGTGCAGCATGGCGACGCGCGCGACGATCGCGAGCCCGAGACCAAAGCCGCCGGTGTCGCGATTGCGGCTGGTGTCGAGCCGCGTGAAGGCGTGGAACACCGAGGCGCGACGGTCTTCGGGAATTCCCTCGCCGTCATCTTCCACGACCATGCGGCACAATCCCTTGTCGCGCGCCAGCTCGATGCTGACGTTGCGGCGTGCATAGCGCAGCGCGTTCGCGAGCAGGTTGCTCAGCGCCAGCTCCATGAGCCGCGGCTCCATCCACAGAGTCTCGAGCCCCTCGTGCCGCACGTTCACGATGCGCTCGTGCGGCGGACAGGTGGCGAGCACCTGCGCCAGCCACGGCGCGACGGCAACGGACTGGCAGTCCATGCGCAGACCGGGGTGATCGAGCCGCGCGTAGTCGAGCATGTCGGAGATCAGGTCGTCGATCTGCTGCACGTCGTTGCTCACGGCGCGCAGCTGCAGGTGCAGGCGTTCGTCGACCTCGCCCTCGAGCACGGCAACCGCGAAGCGCACGCGCGCCAGCGGGGTGCGCATCTCGTGCGACAGCGCGGCGGTCATTTCCTTCTGGCTCTGGATGAGCTGGCTGACCCGCGCGGACATGTCGTCGAGATTGCGCGCCAGGCTCCTGACCTGCGTGGTCCGGTGGGCGGTGTCGAGCGGCTCGCGGTAGTCGGAAGCAAACTTCTGCGAGGCATCGGTGAGCAGGCGCAGGTCGTTGAGCAAAGGCCTGAGCCACAGGCCGACGATCAGCAGAATGGACGCGTAGAACAGCACCGGCAGCAGGCGCGTCAGCCATCCCGCGGATTCCGGCTCGAACGGGCCCAACCGGATTGCGCCGCCCAAAGGCGCCGAGTGCCACAGGTAGTACACCCGGCCTGAATCGTCGACCAGTTCCCCGGGTACATCGATCGGCGTGGCGCCGGAGATGTCGCCGGTTTCGAGCAGATCGATCTCCAGCCCCAGGCGCCGGCCGAGCTCCACGGCACGCTCCGGGCGGGCATCGGCGGGAACGGCGGCCAGATCGCTCTCCATGAGCCGCAGCGTCGATACCAGCCACGGATCGGCCGCACGTACCTGGCGCGCCTGCAATGCGCCGAAACCCAGGTCCAGCAGTATGGCCACGACCAGCAGGCCACCGGCCAGCACCACGTAGGAGCGGATGAAAAGGCCGCGCTCGCCGGCCGCGAGCCATTCCTTCAAGCGCCGGCTTCCCAGGCGTCGGGCACGAGTAGATAGCCCTTGCCCCACACGGTCTTGATGCGGGTGGGCGCGGCAGCATCGTCCCCGAGCTTGCGGCGCAGTTTGGAGACCCGGCCGTCGATGGATCGGTCGATCCCGTCGTAGTCGATGCCGCGCATCGAGCGAAACACCTCGTCGCGGCTCACCAGCTCGCCAGCGCGGCGCGCCAGCAAGGTCAGCAGCTCGAATTCCTGGGTGGTGAGCGGGATGGGCTGGTCCTTCAGCCACACTTCACGTGAGGTCTCGCTGATGCGCAGCGTGCCGAGCTGCAGATCGTGGCGCGGCTCGTTGGCTGCACCGTTGCGCTCGGCGCGGCGCAGCAGCGCGCGCACACGCGCCAGCAGCACCATGGGTTCCACGGGTTTCATGACGTAGTCGTCGGCGCCGGATTCGAGTCCGATGACGTGATCGAAATCCGTGTCGCGCGCCGTGAGGATCAGGATGGGTACTTCGTGCGTGCGCCGCAATTCGCGGCAGATGGCCAGGCCGTCCTTGCCCGGCAGCAGCAGGTCGAGCAGCACCAGGCGTGGCCGCTCCTGCGCGTACCGGTCGAGTGCACGATCGCCACGCGACTCCACCGAAACCCGCAAGCCGTTCTGCTCGAGGTAGGTGGCCGTGAGCTCGGCCAGCCGGGCGTCGTCTTCGATGAGCAGGATGTCGATGTTCGAGGCCGTCATAGAACGTCCCATACATGCCGTGCGCGCCGATCGCGTCGCCGGTCGGCGGAGTCCAGTCGCAGCACCTCGATCTTGACCTCGGCGGCATGCTGAGCGCCACCCGGCGCGCCGAGCCAGTAGACGAACGCCTCGCTGACCTCGCGCTTCTGCGAATGCGTGCCGGAGAGCGTCGTGGGCCAGCAGCGCAGCGGCGTGCTGAGCGCGCTGTCGTTCAGACAGTACTCGCGCGCGACCTCGCTCTTCCAGCGGATGTTGAAGGTCATCGAGCAGACCGGCGATTCGCGGTCGAGAACGCACAGCAGGGGCTTCACGATGAGCCGCGCCGCCGGCACGTCGGCGCCTGCGGCCGGAAGGCCGACCGCGAGGCAGGATGCGAACAGCGACCAGGCGAGTCTCGGCATGGTCAGAACGTCCACGCGAGGCCGGAAAAATAGGCCAGCACGTAGTCGTCCTCGGACAGCGGGCTCTCGGCGACGTCGTCCACCAGCCTCTCGTAGTTCACCGACAGCGCCAGGCGCAGGTTGCGCGTCAGGTAGTAGTTAGTGACCAGGCCGCCTTCGACGCCGACCCCGCTGCCCGCATGGTATTCGGGCAGCGCCAGGTTGGCCTCGTCCTGGTGCACGCCCCAGTAGTAATCGTTGAGGTCGGCGCTCTTGAAGGAAACGCCCACGGTGGGCGCGAATGTCAGCCGCCCCGCGGTCCAGCGCCGCGAATAATGCGCCGACAGTTCGTAGCCGCCATGGGTGCCGCTGACATCGTGAAATGCGCGCAGCGTGGCCGCGCCCCAGTCGCCGTCGATGAGCGACTCGACGCCGAGCTCGATGGCGTAGTCGCGATCCGGAACTTCGACCGCGACCGGCTCGGGTGCAAACGAGCCTGTGTCGGGGAGCGGCTCGACGGTGCCCTTCCCGATGTAGGTGAAGTTCACGTAGCGCGTGTTCGTCTTGCCGAAGAACACGCGATCGCTGTTGACGCGCGCCACCAGGCTGGTGGTCGATCGCGGACGATCGAACATCGTGAAACCCACGTCGCCATTGTCGAAGAACCAACGCTTCCCGAACCAGGCGATGTCCAGATCGACGATGACCGGAATGTCTTCCGACTGGATCAGCGGATTGGTGCGTTCCCCATAGCCCAAGGCCACCCCCAGCCGCCAACGGCGCTCGGGCGGGAGCTGCAGCGGCGCGGGTGAAGCCATGGCCGCAGGCGTAGTCGCGGTCGTGCCCGGGGCATCCGGGTCCGTCGCCTGCGCGTGCGCGAGCGCGGCCGCGGCCCACAATGCCGCGATTTTCAAGAAGTTTCCGGGCGAACGCATGAGTAAACGAAGCATCGCTGAACCGCCTGTCGAAACTGTCGAGAAGTGTAGCGCGGCGCGTAACCGCACAATTCTTCACCAATTCACCCAAGGATCGCGACAGACACCGGATTCACGCCGCGCGAGCCTCTTCGATCCGAATCGAGGAGGGAGGTTCGCGATGCGTCGTCCGGTGAATATGCTCGTCGTGTGCTCCAGCGCCATGCTGCTTGGCCCCGGTAGCAGCGGCAGTGACACACACGACACTTCGCCGCTGGTCGCCAGCGAGCATCAGCTCAACTTTGCCTATCTGCCGCGGGAGCACTCCACGCGAGCGGTGATTCCGGCCCTCCTTACCACGAGCGAATCTGGAATGTCATCCATCGAATCCCCGCCGCTCCAGTTCGAGCTTCTGGCGAGTCCGGATCTCTAGGTAGGCTCGCTCGAGAAAAAGCGTTTCACGCCCTCGAAGAAGCTCTCGCCGCGGGGCGCGTGCTTGCTGGCGTCCTTCTTGAGCGACTCTTCGAACTTGCGCAGCATCTCGCGCTGTTCGCCCGAGAGGTTGATGGGAGTCTCGACCACGACACGGCAGAACAGATCGCCGCGCGCGCCGCCGCGCACCGGTTTCACACCCTTGTCACGCAGCCGGAACACACGGCCCGACTGCGTCTCGGAAGGAATCTTGAGTGAGACGTGCCCATCGAGCGTCGGTACCTCGACGCTGCCACCCAGCACCGCGGTCGCGAAGCTGACGGGGACTTCGCAGGACAGATGCTCGCCGTCGCGCTCGAAGAGCTCATGTTCACGCACGTGCACTTCGACATACAGGTCGCCCGGCGGCCCGCCGTTGCGACCGGACTCACCTTCGCCCGTGAGACGGATGCGATCGCCGGTGTCGACGCCGGCCGGAATCTTCACCGCGAGCCGCTTGGAGCGGCGCACGCGTCCCTGGCCGAGGCAGGTATCGCAAGGGTTCCTGATGATGGTGCCCGCGCCACGGCACTTGGGGCAGGGCTGCTGCAACTGGAAGAAGCCCTGCGAGATGCGTACCTGGCCGACGCCGTTGCAGGTTTCGCAGGTGACGGGCTTGTGGCCCTTGGCGGCACCGCTGCCGCCGCAGGTGTCGCACTCCATCAGCTTGGCGACGTCGATTTCCACCGAGTAGCCGAACACGGCCTGATTGAGATCGATCTCGAGCTCGTACTTGAGATCGGCGCCACGAAATACCTGCGAGCGGCCGCCACCGCGGCGGGCGCCGCCGAAAATGTCGCCGAACATCTCGCCGAACATCTCGCCGAAGGCATCGCCGCCCTGGAATCCGCCACGCGCGCCGCCCTGGCGTGACGCGTCGATGCCCGCGTGGCCGTGCTGATCGTAGATGGCACGCTTCTCGGCATCGCCGAGAATCTCGGAGGCCTCCTTGGCCTCTTTGAATTTCTCCTCGGCGTCCTTGTCACCCGGATTGCGGTCCGGGTGAAATTTCATGGCCAATCGGCGGTAAGCCTTCTTGACCTCGGCCTCCGTCGCGGTGCGCGGTAAATCGAGCACCTTGTAGTAGTCGCGTTTCGACATTCGGCGTCGGCCCCTCCCAGGGCCAATCCTTCAAATCAGGCTGGCTTCAGGACGCCTTCTTCTTGTCCTTCACTTCCTCGAACTCCGCGTCGACGGCATCGTCGTTGCCCTTTCCGGTGGAAGAAGGCCCGCCCGCGCCGCCGGCCGCGTCCTGCGCGCCCGCATCGCCGCCGGCACCCGACTGGGCCGCCGCGGCCTGCTGCGCGATATTGCCCGAAGCCTGCATGAGCGCTTCGGCCTTCTTGTCGATGGCCGCCTTGTCGTCGCCCTTGAGCACGCCGCGCAGATCGGACAGCGCGGACTCGACCTTGCCGCGCTCGGCCGCATCGACCTTGTCACCCAGGTCCTTCAGCGACTTCTCGACCGCGTGCACCAGCTGGTCCGCCCGATTGCGCGACTCCACCAGCTCGCGGAACTTCTTGTCTTCCTCGGCGTGCGCCTCGGCATCGGACACCATGCGCTTGATCTCTTCCTCGGACAGGCCCGAAGACGCCTTGATGACGATCTTCTGCTCCTTGCCCGTGGACTTGTCCTTGGCGCCCACGTGCATGATGCCGTTGGCGTCGATGTCGAAGGTCACCTCGATCTGCGGCATGCCGCGCGGCTGCGGCGGAATGTCCGTGAGGTCGAACTTGCCCAGCGACTTGTTATCGGCGGCGCGGTCGCGCTCACCCTGCAAAACGTGGATCGTGACGGCATTCTGACCGTCGTCCGCCGTCGAGAACGTCTGCGAGGTCTTGGTCGGGATCGTGGTGTTCTTCTCGATGAGCTTGGTCATGATGCCGCCCAGCGTCTCGATACCGAGCGACAGCGGCGTCACGTCGAGCAACAACACGTCCTTGACTTCACCCGCCAGCACGCCGCCCTGGATGGCCGCGCCCACGGCGACGGCTTCGTCCGGGTTCACGTCCTTGCGCGGCTCCTTGCCGAAGAACTCCTTCACGTACTTCTGCACCAGCGGCATGCGCGTCTGGCCGCCGACCAGGATCACCTCGGCGATATCCTGGGTGCCCACACCGGCGTCCTTCAACGCGATACGGCAGGGCTCGATGGTTTTCTTGACCAGGTCCTCGACCAGCGCTTCGAGCTTGGCGCGCGTGAGCTTGATGTTCAGGTGCTTCGGACCCGTGGCATCCGCCGTGATGTACGGCAGATTCACATCGGTCTGCTGGCTGGACGACAGCTCGATCTTGGTCTTCTCGGCGGCCTCCTTCAGCCGCTGCACGGCCAGGGGGTCCTTGCGCACGTCGACGCCGGACTCCTTGAGGAACTCGTCCGCGAGGAAATTGATGATGCGGTTGTCGAAGTCCTCGCCACCGAGGAAGGTGTCACCGTTTGTGGACAGCACTTCGAACTGGCGTTCGCCGTCGATCTCGGCGATCTCGATGATGGACACGTCGAAGGTGCCACCGCCAAGGTCGTACACGACGATCTTGCGATCCTTGCCGGACTTGTCCAGACCGTACGCGAGCGCGGCCGCGGTGGGCTCGTTGATGATGCGTTTGACGTCGAGACCCGCGATGCGACCGGCGTCCTTGGTCGCCTGACGCTGCGAGTCATTGAAGTAGGCAGGCACAGTGATCACCGCTTCGGTGACCTCTTCACCCAGGTAGTCCTCGGCGGTCTTTTTCATTTTCATGAGCACGCGCGCGGAAATTTCCGGCGGGGCCTTCTTTTCGCCCTGCACTTCGACCCACGCGTCGCCGTTATCGGCTTTCACGATCTTGTAGGACACCATCTTGATGTCCTTCTGTACGACTGCGTCGTCGAACTTGCGACCAATGAGGCGCTTGACCGCGAACAGCGTGTTCTGCGGATTCGTCACCGCCTGGCGCTTGGCCGACTGGCCGACCAGCACTTCGTTGTCCTTGGTAAACGCGACGATGGACGGCGTGGTGCGATCACCCTCGCTGTTCTCGATGACGCGCGGCTTGCCGCTCTCCATGATGGCGACGCAGGAATTGGTGGTCCCCAGATCGATGCCGATTACCTTAGCCATAAAAACTCCACTGCCTCTTTTTGGGTATTGACCCGTTGCCCCTTTCTGGAGGCCGGGCCATTTGTTTCAAGAAAGAAATGTTTTCTAAATTCAGTCAATTTTTGGCGGCCGAGACCACCACGCGGGCCGGCCGCAACAGTCGGCCGTTGAGCTGATAACCCTTCTGAATCACCGCCAGCACCGTGTTGGGCGCCGCATCACTGGGCTGCGTCATCATGGCTTCGTGAAATTCAGGATTGAATGGCTGGCCTTGCGGATTGACCTCTTCGATCTGGGCCTTCTCGAAGGCCTTGGCCAGCAGCCGCAGCGTCGCCTTTTCGCCCTCGATGAGGCTGGCGGCGTCGGCCTTGTCTGAATTGGCGATTGCGAGCTCCAGCGAATCGATGACCGCGATCAGGTCCTGCGCGAATTTCTCGATGGCGAATTGCCGGGTGCTCTCGAGATCCTTGGCGGCACGCTTACGAACGTTGTCCACCTCCGCCAGGGCTCGCAGGTACTGCTCCCAATGGTTCTTGGCGCGTTCCTCGGCCGCCACCAGCTCGGACTTGAGCCGCTCCATCTCAACCAGCTGCACGGCGGTCTCGGGCAGCACTTCTGTTTTTTCGTCCGCGCCATGAGCAGCGGAGAAATTCGACGGTTCAGGCATCAAGAGACCTCAATCAAATCAAAGGGTTGATCGGTGCCAGGCAAATAGACTGACGGCGATGTTGGGATCGGGATGAATGAATCAAGGGTCGCCGCCCATTGCGGCGAATAAATCCCTCAACGGCGCGCCAGGGCTGCGCCGAGAATCTTCGCCGTGACGTCGACGATGGGGATGACGCGCTCGTAGGCCATGCGCGTCGGGCCGATCACGCCGATCACGCCCACGACTTCGTTGTCGGCGATGTACGGCGCCGTGACCACGCTGCAGTCGTCGAGAATCCGGAAACCCGATTCCTGCCCGATGAAGATCTGTACGCCGTCGGCGCGCAGGCTGTGGTCCAGCAGATTGAGGATGTCGCGCTTTTCGTTGAAGGCCTCGAACAGCCGGCGCAGTTTGTCGACCGACGAGAGCTCGCCAGCTCCCATGAGATTGGTCTCGCCGGCGATCACGTACTCCATGCGATTCGTTTCATCTGCCTGGAACACGCGCTCGGCCACGGAGATGGCGTCCTTCATGAGCGCATTCATCGATTCGCGGGCTTCCTGCATCTCGCGCAGGATTTCGGCGCGCACCTGCGAGAGCGTCTTGCCGCGGCAGCGCTCGGTCAGAAAGTTGGCCGCGCGCCGCAGCTCATCGGCGGAGTGATAACGCTCCAGCTGGATGACGCGGTTCTGCACCTCGCGATCATTGAAGACCAGGATCACCAGCGCGCGGTTGTCCGACAGGCCGACGAACTCGATCTGCGTGATCGACGCCTGCTGCGTGCGCGGCAGAGTCACGAGGCCGGCGAGCCGCGTGACGTTCGACAACAGCTGCGACGCGGCCGCCACCAGCGCCTTGGAGTCGTCACGCGCGGCGTCGAGCTGCCGGCGGAACTCCGCGAACGCCGGATCCTCGTCCAGGGGCGTGCGTGCCTTGAGCAGGGAGTCGACGAAGAAGCGGTAGCCCTTGTCGGTGGGAATCCGGCCCGCGGAGGTGTGCGGCGAGCTAACAAATCCCAGTCGCTCGAGGTCGGCGACGATGTTGCGAATGGTGGCCGAGGACAGCGCCAGGCCCGACTCCCGTGACAGCGAACGGGAGCCGACCGGCTGCCCGTCACGGATGTAGCTGCCGATGAGCACCTTCAGCAGCAGCTGCTCGCGCTCTGAAAGTGTGTCGTCCGGGGTATCGCTGGCCACAAGGCAACCTACCTAAGCCGTAATCTTTCCGTCAAGGAACCGGCCGATCGCGCCAATCCTCAGTTTTCGATGTGATTCAGTGCATTGGCCCCCTGTGCGGCCCATGCTACAAAGCAACATGGCTCTACCGGCGCAAGCTTGCGCGCTAATAGGCCGATTCAGCGACGCGCGCGTTGCCGAGTCCGCATTGACTCTCCTGCCGCATCTCAAGAAGCGCGGCGTCCGTGCGCTTTTGCCCGATTCCGATCCGCTCGACGCGCCTGCTGACCTGGTGACTCGTGTTCCTGAAGACCAGATCGCCGAACGCGTCGACCTGGTCATCGCCATCGGTGGTGACGGTACTCTTTTATATGCCGCGCGTCTGGTCGCGCATTGCGATGTTCCGCTGATCGGCATCAACCGCGGGCGCCTGGGTTTTCTGACCGATGTGCTGCCGCAGGACATGCTGGCCTCGGTGGATGCGGCGCTCGAGGGGCGCTGCGAACGCGACGAGCGTGCCCTGCTCGAGGCCCGCCTGTGCGGCAGTGACGGCAGCGTCACGCGCGCGCTGGCCCTCAACGACGTGGTACTGCAGAAGTGGCAAACCGGGCGCATGCTGGATTTCGAAACCTGGATCGACGGCGTCTATGTCAATACTCACGGCGGCGACGGTCTCGTCGTAGCCAGTTCCACCGGTTCCACCGCGTACGCGCTCTCCTGCGGCGGGCCCATTGTCGCGCCCCACCTGGATGCGCTGGTCGTGGCGCCGATCTGTCCGCACACCTTGTCCGATCGCCCCATCGTCGTGTCCGGGCGTTCAGTAATCGCCGTGAAACTCATCGACCGTCCCGACACGCGCGCGCAGATCACCTGCGATGGCGTTCCGCTCGGCGAGCTTCTGCCGGGCGATCGTCTCGAGGTGCATCCCACCGAGCGCAGGATCACGCTGCTTCATCCTGAGCGCTTCGAGTATTACCGCCTGCTGCGCTCCAAGCTCCATTGGGGCCGCGGCAGCTTCAACAAGTCCGAGTGAGCCATGCTGACCCACCTGCAGATTCGTGACTTCGCCATCATCGATCTCATCGAGCTCGAAGTGCGCGCCGGATTGACGGTGCTCACCGGCGAAACCGGCGCGGGCAAATCCATCGTGGTGGACGCACTCGCGCTGCTGGCCGGCGGCAAGGGCGGAGCTGAAGTCGTTCGCGCGGGCACCGAACGCGCCGAGCTGTCCGCGACATTCGACATCAGCGACAGTCCCGAGGAACTGCGCGAGCTGCTCGCCGAGCAGTCGGTCGAGGCCGAGGACGAGCTCACCGTGCGCCGCGTGATCGCGGGCGATGGCCGCTCGCGCGGCTATCTCAACGGCGTTTCGGTGCCGCTCACGTTGCTGCGCGACGTCGGCGCGCTCATCGTCGATATCCACGGGCAGCATGAATTCCAGTCGTTGACGCGCACCGGCGCGCAGCGCGAGCTGCTCGACGACTTCGGCAAGCATCTGGATCTCGCGGCCAACGTGCGCGAGTCGCACAAGATCTGGGTCGCCCTGGTCAATCGCGCCGTCGAGCTCGAAGGCAAGGCCAAAGATCGCGATTCGCGCATCGAAATGCTGCGATTCCAGGTCAATGAGCTCAAGGCGCTGGATCTCAAGGAAGGCGAAGTGCCGCAGCTCAGCGAGGAGCGCACGCGTCATTCGAACCGCGGCCGCCTCGCTGAAGCCGCGCAGCAGGCGGTCGCATTGCTATACGACTCCGACGAAGGCAATGCGCACGCCACGGCCTCGCGCGCCCTCGCCGGCATCAAGACTCTCTCGGGCGTGGATCCACGACTCGCCAAGGTCGTGCCGATCCTGGACGAGGCCACCATCCAGATTCGCGAGGCGGCGCGCGAGCTGTCGCGTTATCTCGAAACCCTCGACATCGATCCGGCCCGGCAGGAGGAAGTCGAACGTCGCCTCGCGGCGATCGAGGAACTCAGCCGCAAGCATCGCGTGCACCGCGAACGAGCTCGTCGGGCCGCGCCGTGCAACTCGAAAATGAACTCGCCGAGCTCGACAGCGCCGACAACAATCTCAACGCGCTGAGGAAGCAGCAGGCCGAAGCTCTCGACGCGTATCGCAAGCTCGCCACGCAGTTGTCACTGGCGCGCCAGGCCGCGGCGCGCGCGCTGTCCAAGGACATCACGGCGCGCATGCAGACGCTGGGCATGGCCGGCGGCAGATTCCTGATCGACGTCAGCCAGCCGGGCGCCGAGCCCTCGGTGAACGGCCTCGACACCATTGAATTCCGCGTGACGGCCAATCCGGGCCAGCCGCTGCGGCCGCTCGCCAAGGTGGCGTCGGGCGGCGAGCTCGCACGACTGTCGCTCGCCGTTCAGGTGGCATGTTCGGCAAAAGACTCCCGCTGCATGGTGTTCGACGAAGTGGATTCCGGCGTGGGCGGCGCGGTCGCCGAGATCGTCGGTCGCGAGCTCAAGGCCCTGGGATTCTCCGGCCAGACACTCTGCGTCACGCACCTGCCGCAGGTCGCCGCGCAGGGTCACCACCAGCTGCGCGTTTCCAAGCTCACCGACGGCAAGACCACGCGCACCACGCTTTCCGAGCTCACCATGGACGAGCGCGTCGAAGAAGTCGCGCGCATGCTGGGCGGCAAGGAAATCACCGGCAAGGCGCGCGATCACGCGCGCGAAATGCTGCAGATGGCGGGCAATCCGGACCAGAAGGGACGCAGCGCGAAGCGCAAGGCCTAGGCCAGGCGGCCCGCCCGGGCAACCGTCAGCTGTTCTTTCCCTGCTTGCCGGTCATGGTGGCGGCCTTGTACGAAGGGCAACCGGGCTTGCGGCAATGCCCGTACAGCGTCATGGCGTGATCACGCAGCTCGTATCCAAGCCGCTCCGCAATCGCTTCCTGGCGCTCCTCGATCGACTCGTCGATGAACTCTTCGACGCGGCCGCAGTCAAGACACACGATATGGTCGTGATGCGTTCCCTGATTGAGCTCGAAAACCGCCATGCCGTCTTCGAAGTGGTGACGCGCGACCAGCCCCGCGGCCTGGAACTGCGTGAGCACGCGATACACCGTCGCGAGACCGATGTCCTCGTTGGACTCGATCAGTCGCTTGTAAATGCCTTCGGCGGACATGTGACGGGTCGGGCTGCCCTCGAGAATTTCGAGGATCTTCAGCCGGGGTCCCGTGACTTTGAGTCCTGCCTTGCGCAGGTCCTTGCTTTCCAAGCCAGCGGCCTCCTGAAAACGATACGGTATGATGCGCCACCATGAAACGCCTTGCACTACCAACAATTTTGCTCGCCGCAGGCTCGTTCCTCGCGTCGGGCTGTGTCTACAAAATGAACATCCAGCAGGGCAACTACCTGGTCGCCGAGTCGGTGTCGCAGCTCAAGGAAGGCATGACTCGCAGCCAGGTCCGCTTTCTTCTCGGTACGCCCATGGTGCCGGACGCGTTCGACAGCTCACGTTGGGACTATTACTACTTTTTCAGCTCCAAGCAGTACAAGCAGCCGCTCAAGCGCCGGCTGACCGTGTATTTCGAGGACGAGCGCGTGCAGCGCTTCGAGAATCAGGGCGTACCTACGCAGACCGACCTGGCGCAGCTGGAGATCGACCTGCGCAAGGCCATCGCCGCCAACAAGAAAAACGACCGCAAGCCGAGCCTCTGGAAACGCATGACCGGACGGGGCGACACCGAGAGTGCGCCAGCGCCGGAGCCTAAGAACTCGACCGAGGCCGAGGGCCAGAAGCCGCCCGATCCTGTGCCGCCCTCCGAGCCTTTACCCGCTCCCGCCGGGACTCCTTCGGGTCAGCCTTGAGCGCGCGATAGATCTCGATGCGGTCGCCGTCGCGCGGCACCGCATTGCGATCGCACAGCGCGCCAAAAATGCCGATTGGGCCGTTCCAGGGCACTTCGACGTCGCCTGCCTGTGAACGCGCGCTGTCCAGCGCATCGCCGACCGTGGCGGCGTCCGCCAGCGTGACTTGCCAGGTCCACTGCCGCTCGGGCAGCGCGAATGTCACGGCAACTTTTTTCATGGACTAGGTCTTCATGGACCGGGCTTCATGACGGCCTACTAGCTACCGGCGCGCTCGCGCGCGCGTTTCACGAAGGCGTCGACCAGCGAACCGGCGGTATCCTGAAACAGCGACTCGAACAGCGTGCCGGTGACGCGATTGGCGAATTCGAAGCGCATCTCGAGCTCGACACGGCAGCCGAGCTCACCGAGCGGCGTCAGCGTCCACAGTCCTTCGAGCACGCGGAAGGGGCCGCTGACGAACTGCATCAGCACGCGCCGGTCGGGTTCGAGCAGGTTGCGCGTGGTGAATTCCGCCTTGAGCGGGCCGCGCTTGATGTTGAGCGTGGCGATGACCTCGCCTTCCTTGCGGGCATCGATGCGCGCGGCCGTGCACCCGGGCACGAACTCGGGATAACGCTCGATGTCGTTGATGAGCGCGTACATACGAGCCGGCGTCTCCGCGATCAGGGCCGATCGTTTGACTTCACGCATGGACGCCAATCTTAAACGCGGCTCGCATGGGTACAATCGCCCCAGTGAACAAACCGGACAAGAAAGAGACCCCGCGCCTCATCGCCGAGAATCGCAAGGCGCGCTACGACTATTTCATCGAGGAACGCTTCGAGGCCGGGCTGGTGCTCGAGGGCTGGGAAGTGAAGTCCATGCGCGCCGGCAAGGCGCAGATCGCGGAAGGGTACGTGTATCTCAAGAATGGCGAGGCCTTCCTGTTCGGCGCCCAGATCACCCCGCTCAACACCACCTCGACGCATGTCACGGCTGAACCCAAGCGCACCCGCAAACTACTGCTGAACAAGCGGGAACTGTCACGCCTGCTCGGCAGCGTCGAACGCGAGGGCTACACGCTGGTGCCGCTGGACCTGCACTGGAAAGACGGCCGCGCCAAGCTCGAGGTCGGCCTCGCCAAGGGCAAGAAGCAGCACGACAAGCGCGCAACCGAGAAGGACCGGGACTGGCAGCGGGACAAGGCCCGCGTGATGCGCCGCGGGTAGCTATCCGACACGCAGATTCGGCCTGTCTTGCAGACCGCGGTCCGGCCCCATGTATGCTGGCGCTGCTTTTACGGGGGCGACCGGTTTCGACGTGGGTTGCGAACCGTGAGAGGCGTACCGAGGGTGTAAGGACCTCGTAAATCCCTTTGCAAATCATAGTTGCCAACGACGACAACTACGCTCTAGCTGCCTAGTCGCAGCTGACCCCGAGACCAGCTGGTGCCTATGCCACTGAAACTCGGGTCGCGCTCATAGGATCGCGGTTCCGTGTGCTACGGGCGGAACCGTTAAGAGTCACCGCAGCTGGCTGGACGTCTTCCCTGCTCTTCGGGTAGCGGACAGTAAGAAAACAAAGAAGCAGCTACGTACGTAGATCCTCACGTCTAGTGCTTGCGGACGCGGGTTCAATTGATGCGAAGGAACGCAATGGTTGCCTTCGCTCGTAAGAGCGAAGTGATAACGGGGCTCATTCGGTGAACCCTCTGTCGCGAAAGCGACGTGGCAATGCCGAGGGGTGGAACGAGGCCAACTTGTTCTGCCCTGTAGAGACTCATGGACTGGCTGAGCCGCTTACGCGGTAGAGCCGGCCCCAGGATCCGGATCGTGATGGCACGGCCCGGATAACACGCCCCGCATCCGACTCATCGCGCGAGCGATGAAGGATGAAGGCATAGTCCAGCCCGTCTCGAAAGAGATGGAACAGCTGTCCCGCCGCCTCCACCAAAAGTGAAGGTTCCCCGAAGAAATTCGGGGAGCCTTCTCATCTCTCCTGTCACTGAAAGCCTGCCGATGACGCGAAGAGCGGGCGGCAAACGTCCCTATTTTGCACCGCGGTCACTCATCCACCAGGCACCCGCCGCGCTTGTTCTGTTCTTGTCTGCGCGCGGCAGCGACCGTAGCGACCACGGCAACGAATTCTTCCTTGGAACGTTTGCCGCCGAAATTGCCCGGGGGTCAATGGGCAACGGCGGGAGGCTTCGCCTCCTCACCTTACGGATGACAAACGCTCAATTACTCAACCACCAGGTGCGGAACTCGTCGATGTTGATGCGGCCGTTGCCGTCCACATCAGTTTCCACGAACCCGATGCGCAGGGTTTCGTCGCTCATGCGCGCATCATCGAGCTCGCTCACCAGCGCCTTGAACTCGGTGAAACTGATCTGCCCGTCGTCGTCGCCATCCGCGCGCGCGAACAGCGCGTCGATCTCAGCCAGTTCCTCTGCCTTGCCGACCATGGTTCCCTCCATCGTAGCTGGTGAGCGCGCCGTACAGATCCGGCCGCCGGTCGCGGAACACGAACCAGTTGTTGCGCAGCTCGGCGATCTCGGCGAGGTCGAACTTCGCGGTGAGCACGGCCTCGTGCTCCTCGTCCGCCTCCGCGACCTTCGCGCCGGTGGCATCGGCGATGAAGCTCGACCCATAGAAGCGGATGTACACCTGTCCGGATTCTGCAGTGCGCGCTCGGTGCCGATGCGATTCGAAACGATCACCGGCGTGAGGTTCGCCGCCGCGTGGCCCTGCTGCGTGCGCTGCCAGTGATCGCGCGAATTCACCGGCAACGCCGGCGGCGGCTCGCTGCCGATGGCGGTCGGAAAGAACAACAGCTCGGCGCCCATCAGTGCCATGGCGCGCGCGGTCTCGGGAAACCACTGGTCCCAGCAGATGCCCACGCCGATGCGCGCGTACTTCGTGTCCCAGACCTTGAAGCCCGTGTCGCCGGGGCTGAAATAGTTCTTTTCCTGGTAGCCCGGACCATTCGGTATGTGCGCCTTGCGATACACACCGAGGTTGCTGCCGTCGGCGTCGAGGATGGCGACGGAATTGAAATACGAATTGTTGGCCTTCTCGAAGAAGCTGATCGGCAACACGACGCCGAGCTCGCGCGCGATCGGGGCGAAGTGCCGGATGGCGCGGTTGTCGGTCACGCTGGTCGCCACCCGAAGATGGCGCGAGTCCTGCTCGATGCAGAAGTACGGCGTCTCGAACAGCTCCTGGATGAGGATGATCTGCGCACCATGCTTCGCCGCGTCGCGGACCAGCCGTTCGGCCGTGGCGATGTTCCGATCTATGTCCCAGCCGCAGGCGAACTGCATGGCCGCAACCGTGACCTCGCGCTTTCCTCGATTCAGATGCGCGGGTTGACTCATGCGAACACCTTGCCGGGATTGAGAATGCCCTTGGGATCCAGCGCCCGCTTGAGCAGGCGCATCGTGGAGATTTCCGCGGCGGTGCGCGACAGCGGCAGATAGGCGCGTTTTTCCAGCCCGATGCCATGCTCGGCGGACACCGAGCCGCCGATGGCCGCCAGCGGCCGATATACGATGTCCTCGACCTGGGCGCGCATCGCGGCATCGTCGCCCGCGGCCACGACGATGTGCAGGTTGCCATCGGCCATGTGCCCGAACACGAAACAGCGGTTTTCGCCCGCCAGCGAAAGCACCCGGTCGCCGATCTCCTGCACGTAGGCCTTCATGTTCTCGATGGGCAGGCTCACGTCGAAGGTGAGCAGCGGCGCGATGTTCTGCACTTCCCAGACATCCTCGCGAATCGCCCAGATGGCGCGCCGCTCGTTCTCGGAATTCGCGATGACCACGTCGCTGACCAGCCCTTCTTCCAGCGCTTCGCCGAGCACGGTCTCGAGCCGCGCGCGATCGTGTTCCGGATCCCCGCCCAGGCTTTCGGCGATCACGTAGTACGGTGCGCCGCGCGGCAGCGGAGCCGCGTTGCCGGCTGCGGGCGTGGTGTTGTAGTCGTAGTAATTGCCCCACAGCGCCTCGAAGGCCGCCAGCTGCCCGCCCAGACCGGAGTCCAGGCGGCCTAACAATCCCACCATGGCCTCGAAGCTCGGCAACGAGGCCAGCAGCGTCTCCTGGCTGCGGGTGCGCGAGACCAGCCGGAGCTCGGCGCGCGTCACCACCCCGAGCGTGCCCTCGCTGCCGATGAACAATTGCTTGAGGTCGTAGCCGGCATTGTTCTTGAGCATGCGGTTCAGCGAGGTGAGCACCGTGCCATCGGCGAGCACGGCCTCGATGCCCAGCACGAGGTTGCGCATCATCCCGTAGCGCAGCACGCGCAGCCCGCCCGCATTGGTCGAGATGTTGCCACCGACGGTGGCGCTGTCGCGCGCGCCGAGATCGAGCGGAAAGACCATGCCGTGTTCCTCGGCCGCGCGTTGCACGCTGCCGAGCTTGGCGCCGGCTTGTGCGCGTAGCGAGCGCCCCGAGACATCGACGCGCTCGATGGCATTCATGGCCTCGAGTGAAAGAACGATTTCACCGCGCCCGGCGTCGGCGCCGTTGACCAGTCCGGTCAGCCCGCCGTGGGTCACCACCGGCTGGCCGCGCGCGTGACAGAGCTTGAGAATCGAGGACACCTGCTCGGTGCTGCGCGGCCGCACCAGTAGATCGGAGTCGACGCGCCCATGAAACAGCGCCGCACCGCGCTCGTGCACCGCGGCGCCTTCGAGCAGACCCTGCTCGCCCACCAGGGCGATCAGGTCTGCCCTGATGCTGGAATCGGCCTTGAGACTGGGCTGCGACATGCGGCCGTAAGGTAGCGCCTCCGCGCGGCTGCTGCCAGAAAGCGCTCAGTGCAGCGTCGGCTTCTCGGCAGCGTCCTCTTCGCCGGCCGGAAACAGCGCCTGGTCGAGCGCGTGCACGTAGGTGGCCACGTTCACGGTGCCCGGCACCAGCACGCGCCCGCCGAACAGCAGGTTTGGCACGGTGCGCACGCCGAAGCCGCGCAGTCGCTCTTCGCTGCCGGCCAGTGCCGAATCGCCTTCGCGCGTGTCGCGAAACGTCTGCAGGAGTTTTTCGCTCAGTCCCGCCTCGATGCCGAGCTCGTTGAGCACGTTGACATCGCCGATGTTGGCGCCGCGCTCGAAGTAAGCGCGAAAGATCGCCGCCGCCACATTCGCATGCCGACCTTCCTCTACCGCCAGCTGCACCAGGCGATGGGCCTCCGCGGTGCTGGGCAAGGTGCCCAGCTTCTCGAAGTGAAACTCCAGTCCCAGCTCGCGTCCGGCCTCGGTCAGGCTCTTCTCGGCAAAGGGCACGCTGATACCGGCCGGCAGCCGCTCGGCCAGGTAGTCATGGAAGCTGCGCGGATTCGTGGTCGCCGCCTTGGGCGCCATGCGGAACGGGTGCCAGCGCAGGCGCGTCTCGACGTCACCCGAGAGGCTCCCCAACGCGCGCGTCAGCTGGGCCATGCCCAGCCACGACCAGGGACAGGTGAAGTCCGCAACGAGATCGATGTCGAGAGTCCGTCGCACGTCAGTCAGCGGTCGGATGAGTGTGTTCATGCGGGATATGTAGGTGCGCCGCCCCCTCCTTCAACCCATGGCCTTCAAGCCGTTTTCCGGGTCGCCCCCAGGTTGGCGTGCACCTGCTCGGTGATTCGGATCGCGGTCTCGAGAGCTCGCAGCCCATCTTCTCCTGACACGATGGGACGGCCGTCGTTCCTTATGCAGTCGAGGAACGACTCGATTTCGCTTTTCAGGGCATCCCCCTGCTCCAGATTCGCTTCCTCGATGCTGACCGGCAGCTGGCCGGGAGCCGGCGGCGTATCGCGCTTGCGGATCAGTGTCAGAATTTTCTGCTGCAGGTCGAGCGAAATATAGGCGGCATCTTCGAAGATCCTCAGCTTGCGTTCAGTTTTGAGGCTGACGCGGCTGGCCGTGGTGTTCGCCACACAACCATTCGCGAAACGGATGCGCGCGTTGGCGATGTCGATTTCGCCGGAGAACACCGGGCTGCCGATGGCATCGATGCTCACGATCTCGCTGCCCGCCAGCGACTGCACCAGGTCGATGTCGTGGATCATGAGGTCGAGCACGACGTTCACGTCGGTGCCGCGCTCCTTGTACGGCGCCAGGCGCTGGCACTCCATGAAGCGCGGCGTGCTGATGTGCGGTTCGGCGGCCAGGATGGCGGCATTGAAGCGTTCCAGGTGACCGACCTGCAGGATGCGGCGCTGCTCGCGCGGCTCGCGCGATCAGCGCACGCGCCTGCGCGGGAGTTTCGGTGATGGGCTTTTCCACCAGCACGTGTGCGCCGGCAGCGAGGAAAGCATCGGCGATCTCGAAATGCGCCGGAGTGGGCGTGACCACGCTGACGGCATCCACCTTGCCGAGCAATTCACGATAGTCGCCGACGGCGCGTGCTGTGTACTTCAGCGGCCACGGCATTGCGGACTTCCTCGCGTCCGTCGACCACGGCCACCAGCTCGCAACCGGAGATCTGCGCGTACTTCTGCGCATGAAAGCGCCCGAGATAACCGACGCCGACAACCGCCGCCCTGATTTTGCTCATGCGCTATTATGCGCGCGCTTTCCCGCCGGCCGGCGGGACTACGGGGGCTTGGACGAAAGTTGTTCACCTGGTTCGAGCGCGCACGCGACTACTACTTCTCGCTGTCGCGGCCAAAATTCGAAGCAATGACGCTCGGCCTCGCGTTCCTGGTCGGGTTGATCGTCATGCCGGCGCTCATCTATCTCGCCGGTCGCTACACGCTCGGTGCCTACAGCCACGGAACCGTCTTCGAAGCCGACAGCAACCTGTTCACGCTGTTCTACGACTTCTACAAGGGCCTGATCCAGCTGCGGCCGAGTTGCTGGATCGTGGCGGCCGGCCCCTTCGTCTTCCTGAGCTTCGTCCGGCTCTGCCGCTTCATCCTGCGCAAGGTATAAGTAAAACCAGCCCCGGCGAAACGTGAACCCGTTCACGATATCGTCCCCGGCGGCGTTGCCCCGAGCGCAATTCCGTGACGCATTTCGGCGACAATCTCTGCGGGGAGTGTTGACGAAAATGGGGATTTGCGACCAATGAGCGAGTATTACCTCGCGGACCTGAAGGCCGAAGAACGCGCCAAGGCGCGTGAGCTCGATCGACCGGATAACAAGGCGCCCGCGAAGAGCCAGGACATGAAGGTCACCTTGTTAGGTGATTTCCTGTTCCCGACCCTCGAGTCTCAGGGTTGCGATCCGTACAACAGCGCGCAAGGCAAATCCCTGCGCGAAACGTGGCGCATCCGGCGCGATCGCCGCTGACACACACCCCGGCCGCGATTTCCCGGCCAATACCATCGGACCAAGGTCCGCCGCGGGGCTTCCCCTCGGGGCCGCCCCGGACGCGCCCGGCCGTTGTCGGGCGGTAGGAACCAAGTTGCACCGCAGGCGCTCGAATACCTGCATGCGATCCCAGATCAGGCCTTGGGCCAGTAAGTCCATAGGGCGATGGCCAACATCAGTGTCAGCCCCACGTGAGCCGCGTGGCGCCAGCCCCGTTGGCGCAATTCCCCGTAAAAGCTGGTAGACGCGCTTGCCGCGAGCAATACGGACAGCAGGCAGGCCCACATGAGCGGCCCGCTTTCGTCCGACAGGCGAGCGCTGTATTCGGGCAGGAGCAGAAAAACCACCCCGGTCAGCAGCAACGCAACCGCGATGGAGACTGTCGAACCCATCACGATTCCAAGGAGAACGACCAATGGGCGCATGTATTGACCCAAGTTTGGGGAGATGCCACTTGAAGCTGGCCGTCACGCGGCCTTAGTGTTGAATTGTACGGACCCTTCTTCCGACTCGAGACACCTCGCAGCATGAATTCATCGCTCACCCGCTCTTCCCGCTGGCTTGCACCCTCGATGCTCGCCGCCCTGCTGGTCCTGACCGGATCCGCCCAGGCACCAGCCAATACCCAGCTCCCGGCCGGTTCGGTGGTACCGAGCGAGCGACACCGCTCGGTGGCGCGCAAGGTCGGTTCCATGCTCGAGGGCATGCACTACAGCGGCTCCAAGCTCGACGACCGGTTGTCCGCCGTCGTCTACGCGCGGTACCTGGAGAGCATCGACGGCCAGCACTCCAGCCTGCTCGCTACCGACGTGGCGGAGTTCGAGCAGTACCGGCTGCGTTTCGACGACATGATCCGCAGCGGTGACGTCGATCCGGCGTTCGCCATCTTTGCGCGCTTCCAGCAGCGCAACCGCGACCGCATCAAGTATGCAATCGCGCAGCTCGACAAGGAACCGGACTGGACTCTCAACGAGAGTTTCGAATTCGATCGCGAGAAGGCGCCCTGGGCGAGCTCCCAGGCCGATCTCGATGACTGGTGGCGCAAGCGCGTGAAGAACGACGCTCTGTCGCTGCTGCTCACCGGCAAGAACTGGGAAGAAACCACCAAGCTGCTCAAGAAGCGCTACGAGACCACGCTGAAACGCGTCGACCAGGTCAGCGCCGACGACGTGTTCGAGTCGCTGATGAATTCCTATGCGCGCGCCTACGACCCGCATTCGAGCTATTTCTCGCCGCGCAGCTCCGAGGAATATCGCATCCAGATGAGCCTGAACTACGACGGCATCGGCGCGTCGCTGCAGCTCGTCGACGACTACGTGACCATCATGAACGTCATCGAAGGCGGACCGGCCGCCGTGGCCGGTACGCTATCCGTGAAGGATCGCATCACCGGCGTCGGCCAGGGCAAGGAAGGCCCGGTCACCGACGTGCTCGGCTGGCGTATCGACGACGTCGTGCAGCTGATTCGCGGCCGCGCCGGCACGCAGGTACGCCTGCAGGTGTTGCCGGCCGGCGCCGCGCCCGGCGCGCAGGAAAAGACGCTGGAATTCACGCGCAACAAGGTCACGCTGGAAGCGCAGGCCGCGCAGAAAGAGCTGCGCACGATCAAGCGCGGCGACAAGGAAATCCGCGTCGGCATCATCAACGTGCCCGCGTTCTACCAGGACGTCGAGGCGCAGAACTCCGGCGACAAGGAATTCCGCTCCACCACGCGCGACGTGCGCCGCCTGATCAACGAGCTCAAGGGCGAGAAGATCGACGGCCTGGTGCTCGACCTGCGCGGCAACGGCGGCGGCTATCTACCCGAAGCCACCGCGCTCACCGGGCTGTTCGTCGACAAGGGCCCGGTGGTCCAGCTCAAGGTGACCACGGGCGAGCTCGAGGTGCAGGACGATCCGGAGCCCGGTGTCGCCTACTCCGGCCCGCTCGCGGTACTGGTCGATCGCTTCAGCGCGTCGGCCTCGGAAATCTTCGCCGGCGCCATCCAGGACTACCATCGAGGCGTCGTGCTGGGCCAGCGCACTTTCGGCAAGGGCACGGTGCAGAACCTGGTGCCCCTCGATCGCTGGTCGCCGCGCCCGGTCAATGGCCAGCTGACCGTCACCATCGGCAAGTTCTACCGCGTGACGGGCGAGAGCACGCAGCACCGCGGAGTCGAGCCTGACGTCACGCTGCCCTCGCAGATCGACATGGAAGAATTCGGCGAGAGCGCGCTCGAAGGCGCCCTGCCCTGGGATCGCATCCCCGGTGTGCCCTTCCGCAGCGAAGCCAAGAATGCGCAGCCCAACATTGCCGCGCTCGCCAGCGAGGAGAAGGTGCGTGCGGACAAGGATCCGGACTACCGCTGGTTGGTGGCCGATCTCGCCGCCAACGATGCGATGCGCAAGCAGACTTCCCTGTCGCTGAACCTGCAGCAGCGCAAGACCGAAAGGGAAAAGGTCGAAAAGGATCGCCTGGCGCGTGAGAACGCGCGCCGTGCCGCGCAGAACCTGCCCGCACTCAAGACTTCCGAGGAATTGGCCGAGGCCAAATTCCCCGACACCGTGCTCGACCAGGCGGCCGAGGTCATGACTGACATGGTGAGCGGCGTGCGGCCGATCCACTCGGTCCCGACGCGCACCGTGCGCAGCGAGAAGAAAGACCCCGGCTGAGGCTTTCTCAGACCGGGATGGTGTTGTAGTTGACTACAACACCAATGCCCCATAGACTTCGCCCCTCTCGCAACCAATGCGGTCGCTGCCTCGTCTCAAAGGCAACGACCAGGGGATGGGGCCATGGCAAACATTCTTCTCCGAGCCGGCATCGCACTGCTCGTACTCGGCTTGAGCGCCTGCGCCAGGGATGGAGTCGCCGGGGACAAGACCGCCGCGGAAAAAGACGCCCAGGCCAAGGCCGAAGCCGCCATACCCGTCGAAGTTGCCAGACCCGTGCGCGGCGAGATGCTCGCCATGTACAGCGGCACGGCGACCCTCGAAGCCGAGGCCGACGCCGAAATCATCGCCAAGGTGGGCGGTGAGGTACGCCAGATTTTCGTCGAGGAAGGCGATCGCGTGCGCGCCGGCCAGGTGCTCGCGCAACTCGACGATCGGCAGTTGCGGCTGCAGGCCGCCCAGACGCGCGCCGCGCTCGCCAAGGCCGAGCGTGATTTCAATCGACAGGTCGAGCTGAACGAGAAGGGGCTGGTGTCCGCCGGCGCGTTCGAGAATCTCAAGTACGATCTCGACAATCAGCGCGCCGCGCACGATCTCGCGCAGCTCAATCTTTCGTACAGCGCGATCCGCGCGCCTTTTGCCGGTGTCGTGACGGAACGCCACGTGAAGCTGGGCAAGGAACTGGCGGTGGGCTCGGCGGTGTTTCGCGTCACCGATCCCACGCCGCTCAAGGCCAGCGTGTTCGTGCCCGAGCGCGAGCTGGCGCGGCTCAAGCCGGGACAGGCCGCCAGCGTCGCCGCCGATGCCCTCGCCGGCCGCAGCTTTCCCGCGCACGTGAAACTCGTGGCGCCCATGGTCGACGCCGCCACCGCGACCTTCAAGGTCACGCTCGAGGTCGACGATCCGAAAGGCGACCTCAAGCCCGGCATGTTTGCACGCGTGGGCATCGTGTTCGAACGTCGCGCCGACACCCTGACGATCCCGCGCGTCGCGCTGCTCGACTCCGACGGCTCGTCGAATGTGTTCGTGGTGAGTGCCGGCAAGGCCGAGCAACGCGCGATCAAGACCGGGCTGGCGAACGCCGGTCGCGTCGAAGTCACCCAGGGGCTCGAGGGCGCCGAGCAGGTGGTCGTCGTCGGCCAGAACGGTCTCAAGGACGGCAATCCGGTCCGCGTCGTCACGCTCGAACAAACCGTCAAGCGTTAGCGGAGCGCCGCCATGACGCTCGTCGACTTCGCGATCCGCCGGCGAGTCACCATCGCCATGGCGACGGTGGCTATCACCCTGCTGGGGTTCATCTCGCTGTCGCGGCTCAAGGTCAACCTGCTGCCCGACCTTTCCTACCCCACGCTCACCATCCGCACCGAACTACCCGGCGCCGCACCCACCGAGATCGAGAACCTGATCTCGCGGCCGGTCGAAGAAGCCGCGGGCGTGGTGCGCAACGTGCGTTCGGTGCGCTCGGTGTCGCGCTCCGGCCAGTCCGACGTGATCATCGAATTCACCTGGGGCACGGACATGGATTTCGCGGGCATCGAGGTGCGCGAGCGCCTCGACCTGCTGTGGTTGCCGGTGGAGGCGACGCGCCCGCTGTTGCTGCGTTTCGATCCGTCGAGCGAGCCGGTGATGCGGGTGGCCTTCGTCGACGAAACCGGCAGCACCGAGGACCGCCTGAAATTCCTGCGCCGCTTTGCCGACGACCGGATCAAACCGGAAATCGAATCGGTGGAAGGCTCGGCCGCGGTCAAGGTCAGCGGCGGTTTCGAAGACGAAGTGCAGATCTATGTCGACCAGCAGCGCCTGGCGCAGCTGCGGCTGTCCATCGAACAGGTGGCGCGACGCATCGGCGCCGAGAACGTCAACCTCTCGGGCGGCCGCCTCGAGCAGGGCACGCAACGCTTCCTGGTGCGCACCGTCAACGAATTCGACACGCTCGAAGACATGGCGAACTCGGTGATCGCCATCGTCGACCAGCAGCCGGTGTACCTGAAGGACGTCGCGCGCGTCGAAAGGGGCTACAAGGACCGCACCGCCATCACCCGCCTGAACGGCGAGGAATGCATCGAGCTGGCCATCTACAAGGAGGGCGACGCCAACACCGTGCAACTCGCGCACGGCATCACCGACAAACTCGAGTCCCTGGGCAAGACCCTGCCCGGCGGCACCAGGCTCGTGCCGGTGTACGACCAGTCGAAGTTCATCGCCAGCGCGGTGAGCGACGTGAAGGACGCCGCCATTCTCGGTGGCCTGCTGTCCATCCTGGTGCTGTATTTCTTCCTGCGCGACGCATGGGCCACCATCGTCACCGGCGTGGTGATCCCGGTCACCGTGGTCGGAATCTTCGTGATGATGTACGCCTTCGACCTCACGCTGAATGTGATGTCGCTGGGGGGCATCGCGCTGTCGGTGGGCATGCTCATCGACAACTCCGTGGTCATCCTCGAGGCGATCGCGCGCCGCAAGGAGGCCGGCCTGTCTACCATCGACGCGGCGCGCGAGGGTACGGCCGAAGTCGCCACCGCGGTGACGGCCTCCACGCTCACGTCGGTGGCCGTGTTTTTCCCGATGGTGTTCGTCAGCGGCATTGCCGGCCAGCTGTTCCGCGACCAGGCGCTCACCGTCACGTTCGCGCAGCTGATATCGCTGATGGTGGGGATCACACTGGTCCCCATGCTCACGGCCTGGCGCGCGCGCCTCGGTGAGCCCGTCGACCGCGCGCCCGACGCCGGCGAGCCGCGCGAGACGCTGGCCGCCCTGCGCCGCTACCTGCGCGGCATGCTGGCGAACGTCAACGTGAATGCCCTGGTACGCCCAACGGGCACGAGCTCGGCGCAGGCGCCGCCTTCCTGGCTGAACGCGCCGTGGCGCCTGCTGCGCCGGATTGCGCGGTGGGTTGCATGGTCGTTGCGCTGGCTGATCACGTTCCTGGTCCGCCAGCTGCGGCTGCTGGGCGGCCTGGCGGGCAAGCTGCTGGCCGTGTTGCTGTCGCCTTTCGTATGGATCACGCAAAAGGCCTACAACTTCCTCGAGCGGCACTATCCCGCGCTGCTCGATTGGGCGCTGGAACGCCGCGCGGCCGTGCTGTTCGCGGCCTTCGGGATGCTCGCCGCCACGGCGCTGATCCTTCCCCGACTCGGCAGCGAGCTGATCCCGCAGCTCTCGCAAGGTGAGTTCACGGTCAAGATGCGTCTGCCGGCGGGCTCGCCGCTCGAGACCACCGACCGCCAGGTGCGCTACATCCACGAAGCGGCACTCAAACTACCCAACCTCGACAGTGCCTATGCAGTTGCCGGTACCGGCAACCGCCTCGACGCGAATCCCGTGGACTCGGGCGAGAACGCCGGCAATCTCGACGTGAAGCTCCGCGCGCCCATCGACCAGGCCGGCGAAGAGCGCGCCATGCAGCAGATGCGCGAGCAGCTGGCGGGCATCCCCGGCGCGCAGTACGAGTTCACGCCGACCGTCGTTGCTCACGCTCTCGACGCCGGTGGAAGTGATCCTCGCCGGCTACGATCTCGAGCGCCTCTCACTGGCAGCGAACACGATGCGCGATCGCATGGAGCGCTCCGGCGCGTTCCGCGACATTCGATCGAGCATCGAAGGCGGCCATCCGGAGATCCAGATCGTGTTCGACCAGGAGCGCGCCTCGCAGCTCGGGCTCGCGGTGCGCGACATCGCGGATCGCGTGGTGTCGAACGTGCGCGGCAGCGTCGCCACCCGCTACCGGCTGCAGGAAAAGAAGATCGACGTATTGGTGCGCAGCGTGGATACGCGCGCCGCATCCATCGAGGAAGTGAGGAATCTCGTGGTGAACCCGGGCTCGGAACGCCCGGTTCCGCTGTCCGCTGTTGCCGAAGTGCGGCTCGCCACCGGCCCGGCCGAAATCCGCCGCGCGAACCAGGAGCGCGTGGCGGTGATTTCCGCGGCGCCGGCCGACGGCGACCTCGGCAATGCCACGCGCGAGGCCCAGGGCATCCTGGACGCGACCACGCTGCCGGTGGGCATCCTCGGTTCGGTGTCCGGCCAGAGCGAGGAAATGACGCAGAGCTTCCGTTCGCTGGGGCTGGCCTTTGCCCTCGCCGTGTTCCTGGTCTACCTGGTGATGGCCTCACAGTTCGAATCGCTGCTGCATCCGTTCGTGATTCTCTTCACGATTCCAATGGGCCTGATCGGATCGGTCTGGGGGCTGTACATCACGGGCACCACCATCAATTCCGTCGCGTTGATCGGCCTCATCATGTTGGCCGGTATCGTCGTCAACAACGCGATCGTGCTCATCGACGCCATCAACCAGGCGCGTGAACGCGGCCTGCAGCGAATCGACGCCATCAAGCTCGCCGGGCGCACGCGCCTGCGTCCCATCCTGATCACCAGCGTGAGCACCATCGTCGGACTCATACCCATGGCCATCGGCATCGGCGAAGGCGCCGAGATACGCAGGCCCATGGCCATCACGGTGATCGCGGGCAACCTCGTGGCGACCTTCCTCACGCTGATCGTCATCCCGGTGTTGTATTCGGTCATGGATCGCAAGGAATTCGTGAAGGCACCCGGCGGCGCCGCGGCCGGGCCCGTCGCGCTGACTACGCCGGGCGCCCCGGCCGCGACGGCGCACAGTCCTAAATAACATGGTCCACACCGACTTCGCGCTGCGCCGCCCCGTCACCACCCTGATGACATTCGCGGCCGTGGCCGTCATCGGACTGGTGTCCTCACGGCTGCTGCCGCTCGAGCAGTATCCCGACGTGAGTTTCCCGTTCATGGGCGCGGGCGTGCCCTACCCCGGATCGACGCCCGAGGAAACCGAAGAGCTGATCACCCGGCCCATCGAGGACGCACTGGCAACACTTCCCGGCATCGAGGAGATCCGCTCCACGTCCAGCGACGAAGACTCGCGCTTCGAGATCCGCTTCGCCTGGGGCACGGACATCAACACCGCGGCATTCGAAGTGCGCGCCAAACTCGACTCGGTGCGCGCACAGCTGCCCAAGAGCGCCGATCGCATGTGGATGTGGATGGCCTCCACCGCCGACGAACCCATGCTCTCGGTGCGCTTTTCGGCCGAGCAGGACCTGTCTTCGCAGTACGACCTGCTGGAGCGGTATTTCAAGAAACCCATCGAGCGGCTCGACGGCGTGGCGCGCGTCGAGCTCGCGGGCGTGGAGCCGCGCGAGGTGCGGATTCTGGTCGATCCCGGCCGCCTGGCGGCCCATGCGGTGGACGTGCGCCAGCTGGTCCAACTACTGGAGAAGAGCAATTTCTCGGTGGGCGCCGGCCAGATCACCGGTTACGGCGAGCGCTTCATGGTGCGTCCGCTCGGCGAATTCCGCTCACTGGACGAGATCCGCAATCTCACCATCAAGGGCAACGTGCACGTCGGCGACGTCGCATCCGTGGAACTCGTGAGCCCGGAAATCCTGCGACGCCGGCATCTCGACGGCAATCCGGCGGTGGGGCTGGATGTGTTCAAGTCCACCCAGGCCAATGTGGTCGAAGTAGTCGACCGCGTCATGAAGGTCATCGAACACAACAAGGCGCTGCCGCAGATGCAGGGCATCAGCGTGTTCGTCATCGGCGACCAGGCCGAGGCCATCCGCACGTCGCTGTCCGATCTCACCCATGCCGGCCTGATCGGCGCCGCGCTGGCTTTCGTGGTGCTGTTCGCGTTCCTGCGGCACTGGCCCACCACGCTGATCGTCGCGGCATCGGTGCCGTTGTCGCTGCTCGTGACCCTGGCCGTCATGTACTTCGCCGGCCTGACCATCAACGTGATGTCGATGATGGGCATGATGCTGGCCATCGGCATGCTGGTGGACAACGCCGTGGTGGTCACCGAGAGCGTGTTCCGCCACCGTCAGATGGATCCCGGAAATCCGCAGGCGGCCACGCTGGCCGGCGTCAGGGAAGTCGGGGTCGCCACGCTCGCCGGCACGGCCACCTGCGTAGTCGTGTTCCTGCCGATTCTCTTCAGCAACAACAACCAGATCTCGATCTGGCTCACGCACGTGGCGATTCCGATCTGCGTGGCCATGATCGCCTCGCTGATCATCGCGCAGACACTGATCCCGATGGTCACCTCGCGTTTCGCGGCGCCGCCACCCATGGATCGGCGCAGCTGGATTGCGCGGCTGCAGGATCGCTATACGAAGTGGCTCGACTGGAGCATCCACCATCGCGGCTGGACCCTGCTGGCGCTGATCGCGGTGCTGACGCTGACCGCCGGCCTGATCACCCTTTCCTCGCTTTACCCCGGCAAGTTCCTGAAGTTCGATCCGGGCGCGCAGGACGGTGGCAACCAGGTTTTCCTGAACTACAACATCAAGGGATCGCATCCCATCGATCGCGTCGAAGCGGCGGTCGAAACCCTGGAAAGGCATTTCGAGGGCAAACGCGAGGATCTCGGCATCAAGAGTTTCTATTCCGTCTACGACCAGGAAGGCGCGTTCTCCATCATCGTCTTGAAGCCGCGCGACGACGGCGGCCTCAAGGCGCAGGACCTGATTGAAAAGGCCCAGGACTCGCTGCCGGAAATCGTCATCGGCAAGCCCAGTTTCAAATGGGACGATTCCAGCGCCACCGGCGGCCAACGCTTCGACGTGCAACTCACCGGCGAGTCCACCGAGAAGCTCGCCGAGCTGGCCGACGAAGTCGCGCGCGTGATGTCCAGTGTCAAGGGCCTGGAATCCGTGCGCTCCGAAGCACGCGAAGGAAACGAGGAAGTGCAGATCGTCGTGAACCGCCAGCGCGCGGCCGCGCTGGGGCTCACCTCCGCCGACGTGGCGCAGGCGGTGGCCGCCGGCCTGCGCGGCGATCGCCTGCGCGAGTTCCGCGGCGCCGAGCGCGAGCTGACGCTGCGGCTGGCCTTCCGCGAATCCGACCGCCAGAGCATCGACAATCTCGCGGAATTTCCCATCTATCTGCCGAGCGGCACGCGCGTGCCGCTGTCCGCGGTGGCGGATTTCCGCATCGCCAAGGGACCGCGTGCCATCGAACGGCTCGATCGGCTCACTTCGGTGGCCATCACCGGCAACGTGACCAAGGACGCGACGCTGGACGCCGTCGGCAAGGACGTGGAGGCCCTGCTCGCGAACTACCAGCTTCCGCCGGGTTACGCGTGGAAGCTCGGCAAGGGCTTCGACCGGCAGGATGAAGACATGCAGGTCATGGTGACCAATCTGCTGCTGGCCATCGCCATGATCTACCTGGTCATGGCCGCGGTGTTCGAGAGCACCGTGTACCCCATGTCCATCATCACCTCGATCCTGATGGCCATCGTCGGCGTGGTCTGGCTGCTGTTCGCGACGCGCACCACGGTCACGTTCATGGCCTTCATCGGCGTGCAGATCCTGATAGGCGTGGTGGTCAACATCGGCATCGTGCTGGTGGCGCACATCAACGAGCTGCGCGCCGCCGGCATGGAACGCATGGCCGCCATCGTGCACGCCGGGCGCGACCGTCTGCGCCCGATTCTCATGACCACGCTGACGGCTTCGCTGGGCCTGCTGCCACTGGCGGCGGGAGACGCGTCGCTGGCCGTGGGCGGCGGCGGTCCGTCCTACGCGCCCATGGCGCGCTCCATCATGGGCGGATTGCTGGCGGGCGCGGTGATGTCGCTGTTCGTGGTGCCGGCGTTCTACGTCTGGATCGACAACGGCGCCGAGCGCGTCAAGCGCTTCATGCGGCGTACGCGCGTGGCGCAGGCGCCGGCGGAGCCCGGTCAAACTACCGTAGCATGACCTTGAAGAGGTCCCAGGTGTCCTCGGCGACCACGTTGGGAAGCCGTGAAGAGGTGACGCCCTGCGAGCCGTGCGCGATCACGTCGCCTTCGGACACGGCGCAGGATTCGGGGATCGGCACGGTCTCGAAATCGCCGAGGTAGGCGGCGGTGGACCGCAGCCGCTCGCTGCGCTGCGCGACTTCCTGCGTGATGCCGGCGCGCTGCTTGAGCAGGTTCCGCGCCTTGACGATGTCGCTCATGATGGACACGCAGGCCGCGAGATCGCCGTAGTACTCGGTGGCCTCGCGTCTGGACATCGCGGCGCGCGCCGCCGCCACCAGATTGGTGCGCGACAGGCGCAGGCACAACACTTCCGCGCAACCGATGGCCGCCAGATTGATGGCGCGCCTGGCTTCGACCGAAATGCCGGGAAATTCGCCGGCGCCGGCCTTCTCGATTCCTTCGCAACGGGTGCGTGCCGCCTGCAGCCCGGCATCGGCCGCTTGCAGCGCGGCCTGCAGCGCCGGCCGCTGCGCGAGCACCTTGGGCCGCTGCCAGCGGTGCCACCACTTGTCGAGTTTCGCGATGCGCGCGTCGAGCGCGCTCAATTGCTGGCGCGCGCCGACCACGGAGGTCTCGGCCTGGCGCAGCTGCTGCTCGGAGTCCTTGCGCAGCTGGAACTGGCGCCGATTGCCTTCCAGCGCGAATGCCTTGCGCTCGCGCTCTTCCTGCTTGGCGGCCAGGTCCTTGACCAGCAGGCCGATGATTTCGCGTCCATCGCCCCACAAGGCGCGCAGGTGATAGAAAACCAGGGTAGATAGGCCGGTATCGGCGGACTCGAGGCGCCGCTCGAGGCCCTCGATCATCTCCTGCACGCGCGCGGTGGCGCCTTCCTGCTGCTTGAGGCGATCGCGCAGGCGCTGGACCTCCTGGCCCAGTTCGTCGTGCTGCTTGCGCAGCTCGGCGCGGCTGCGAAACAGCTCGACCACGCGCCCGTCTTCTTCGGGCACGCTCGCCGCGGCGGTATTGCCGCCGAGAAAGCCGAACTTTTTAGGCATGGAACCCCAGCGCGGCGCGCCGGGTCAGCTAGTCATGAAACCCGTGGCCGCGATCGATGCAGTACTCCAGCCACTTATTTAACATCGTGTTCCGGGCCCAACGCTGATCCAGTTCACGCTCCGCCACGCCGCGCAGGACCCTGAGACCCTGGTGGTCGTGCTGCGACGCCCATTCCTGGGCCTCGACCAGCCGCGCGTCGTGGTAGACGCGCACCCGCATGTCGGGATAGGTGGCCAGGCCCTCGTCAAACAGGTAGGTGAGGTCGAAACTGGTGGTGTACGGGGATCGCTCGGTGACGCTGAGACGCAAATCACAGTCGTCGGCGACGCGCGACAGGCGCGCATCCGGCAGCCGGCGCAGATCGCCCGCCAGCGACGCCAGGCGCAGGTAGTTGCTCTCGTAGAGCGACATCAGCGCCACGAAGCTGCGCGGCCGCGAGCGCCAGGAGACGATTGAAAGTGCATCGCTGAGCATCGAGTCCGAATATAGCGGACCAAGACGATCATTCAAGACGCAAAACTCAAGCCAAACGGGCGTGATCCAGTTCGCGCACCGTCAATTTTTTTCTTCGTAGCGAAAAACCTCTTCGAGCCTGCGTTCGAGAGCGTGCGCAAGTTTGAACGCGAGTTCCAGCGAAGGAGAATATTTTTCCGCTTCGAGCGCGATGATGGTCTGGCGCGTGACATCGCAGGCCCGCGCAAGATCCGCCTGCGTCATTTCGGCGCGCTGCTGGCGAAACTCGCGAATTCTGTTGCGGACCGCGAGCTCGCTCATCCGCGTTCGCGCCGGTAACGCAGTACCGTGTAGATGTTCTCGACCAGCGTACGCGCGATCAGCAGTGCGATGAGAACGTTTGCCGCGATCAATGGCCGCAACCACGTGCGGGATTGTTCCGGCAGCACCACGAGCGCGACTACAATGGCGATGATCAGCAGCGTCATCGTGCCGTTGGCGGCGCGCGCGGCCTTGTGCGCGATGCGTAGATCGCGTTCGTCCTGCTGTACGCTGTCACCGTCCTGGTTGCCCAGCACGCTGGCGATCACGATCCACCCGACCATCAACAGCCCAAGGTTGATCCACAATCGCTTCGTGGCCTGGTTGTAAATCTGGTCGGCCGCTGGACCGATATCGGGCAGCGCCTCGAGCAGGTTGAGCACGTTGAACGAGACCAGGGCCACGAATACCAGCCCCACCCACGCCTGCTTCTCGGCCGGCGACCAGGTCTCAGGGAATGCCTGCCCCGCGTAGACAGCCGTGTGGGCCACGAACAGCCACATCGCCACGTACAGCACCGTGGCACCGATCGGGCCCAGGTCGATGCCAAACCAGTCATCGCCGCCCAGAAACATCCCTGCGGCCCCCAACGCGGCCACGGCCAGCAGTACCTGCGTGCGTCGTTGAATTCGGGTCATGTGATCGCGCCCTCGCCTGTCGGAATGTCTGGTATACCTTACATTCGACCCGGGCGATGTCAAGTATTTTTTACATTGTCGCGATACTTATCTATCCGCCGCTGGCCGGCCACCCAGGAAAGAACACAGCCCGAGGTCGACATTGCCGCCCGAGAGAACGATACCGACACGGGACGCTTTACCGAGCCTGCCGGCCAGCAGCGCCGCGACCGGCACTGCCGATGACGGCTCGATGAGCAGCTTGAGGTCGTCGAGTACCACGCGCATGGCGGCGACGATCTCCACCTCGCTCACCGTCACCACATCGTCGACCAGGCGGCGCAGCAGCTCGAAATTGCGCACGCCGATCGATCCGCGCAGACCGTCGGCGATGGTGTTCGGCGCGTTTACCGCGCGACGTTCGCCACTGCGGAACGACTGGCAGGCGTCGTCCGCCTGTTCCGGCTCGGCGGCGATCACGCGGATTTTTGGAGACAGCGCCCTGGCCGCGAGTGCCGTGCCGCCGATGAGGCCGCCGCCGCCCACGGGCGTGCTGATCAGCTCGAGGTCGGGAACTTCAGACAGGAATTCGAGTGCCGCCGTGCCCTGCCCCGCGATGATCCTGTCGTCGTCGAAAGGATGCACCAGCTCCGCGGATTCTCGCGCCAGGACCTCCGCCAGGCGTTGCTCGCGCGCCGGCAGGCCAGGCTCGCACAACTCGATGCGGGCACCGGCCGCCTCGATGGCCGCGATCTTGGAGCGCGCGGAATCGCGCGGAATGATGACGATGGCGCGCATGCCACGCGCGCGCGCGGCACGTGCCAGCGCATTGCCGTGATTGCCCGAGGAATGCGTGATGACCACCGGCGTGCGCGCCGCATCGAGCTGCAACAACACGTTCATCGCGCCGCGATACTTGAAGGCACCGCCGGTCTGCAGGTTCTCGCATTTGAAGAACACCCGGCAGCCGGCCCGCGCATCGAAGGCGTCCGAGCGCATCACCGGCGTGCGCACCACGTGCGGACCGAGACGTCCTGCCGCCGCAACCACATCGGAAAAATCCGGAAGGCCGGCGGTCATGAGCGCGCGCTCACCTTCTGACGAGGGACGGCGCGAACATGTGCTCCCGGTAGTACTCGAGCTCGCGGATGGATTCCTGGATGTCGGCCAGCGCCTTGTGCTCGCCCTGCTTGACGAAACCCGCCAGCAGGCCAGGCGCCCAGCGCCGCGCCAGCTCCTTGAGCGTGCTCACGTCGAGATTGCGATAGTGGAAAAACTTCTCGAGCGTGGGCATGTGGCGCGCGAGGAAGCGCCGATCCTGGCAGATGCTGTTGCCGCACATGGGCGAGGAGCCGGGCTCCACCAGCGCAGTCAACGTCTCCAGCGTGCGCTTTTCGGCGCTGGCCATCGTGTACGTGCTCGAACGTACCCGCTCGATGAGACCCGACGCGCCGTGCGTGCGCTTGTTCCACTCGTCCATGGCATCCAGCACTTCATCGGGCTGGTGTATGGCAATCACGGGTCCTTCGCAAACCACCGCGAGGTGCACGTCCGTGACGATGGTGGCCATTTCGATGATCACGTCGGTGTCGGGCTTGAGTCCCGTCATCTCGAGATCTATCCAGACCAGATAGTCGCTGCTCGGCATATGGAATGACGCGATACTACAGGTAATGATCACCAGCCGCGATGCCGAAGCCTTCGAAGCAGACGTGGTGGCCGCCTTCGGCCGGCACCTGCTGGTGCGAAACGCCGCCGGCGATGAGCTGCGGGCGCGTCCCTCGGGCCGCAAGCACAGCATCGTGTGCGGCGATCGCGTGCGCTGCGAGCCGGACAGCGCACACAATGAATTGCTGATCGTCGAGGTTCTGCCGCGGCGTACCTTGCTGGCCCGTGCCAACCTGCGTGGCGCCAGTGAGCCGGTGGTGGCCAACATCAGCCAGCTGGTGGTGGTGGTGGCACCGTTGCCGGCGCCCGATTACTTCATCGTCGATCGCTACCTGTGCGCGGCGACGGCGGCCGGCATCGCCGGCGCCATCGCGATCAACAAGTCCGATCTTGGCGCTGATATCGACACCGCCGAGCTCGAGGCATACGCCTCCGCCGGATACTCGCATCTGTCCTGCTCGGCCAAGGCTGGCGCGGGACTGGAGCCACTCAAGAGAGCACTGACCGGCGCGGTCAGCGTACTCGTCGGTCAGTCGGGAGTCGGGAAGTCGTCGCTGGTGTCGGCGCTGCTGCCGGAGGCCGAGGTGATTACGGGTGAGTTGATGCGCGAGGAGGAAGGTCGTCACACCACCACGGCCTCGCGCGCGTATCCATTGAATTTTGGCCCGAATTCCGGCGGCACGCTCATCGACTCGCCCGGGGTGCGCGATTTCGCGCCGGCCATCGACCAGCTCGATGCACGCACGCTGGGCTTTCCGGAGATCGAGCGGCTGGCGGGTTCGTGCCGCTTCCAGGACTGCCGGCACATGCAGGAACCCGACTGCGCAGTCATCTCCGCCGTCGACGCGCGCACCCTGCATGCGAGGCGCTACGAAAGCTATCGGCGACTGCGCCGCCGTTATTCCGACCTCGTCGAGGCTCGCGGCCCGGCATCGCGCAATCGACGATCCTGACGATCGTCTCGAGCAGCGATATCAAGGCAGGGCGACCCTGGTGGTTAAGTAACTCCTCTGGCAACTCACGGACGCCGTCGCCTCGACGGCGTTTTCCGACGTGGGCGTCAGCCCTGACGAACTCGACCCGCCAGGGCGTGGGCAAGCGTTCCGCCATCCACGTATTCGAGCTCGCCGCCGATCGGGATTCCGTGCGCGATGCGGCTCGCTTGAATTTTTCTCTCGGACGCACGTTCGCCGAGGAAATGCGCCGTAGCCTCGCCTTCGACCGTTGGGTTGGTCGCCAGGATGACCTCGCGCACTTCGCCCGAATCCAGCAGTGCTTCGAACTCCCGCGCGCCGATCTGTTCGGGACCGATACCGTCGAGCGGTGACAGGTGGCCATGCAGCACGAAGTACCGGCCGCGAAAGCTTCCGGATTGCTCCACCGCGACCACATCGGCCGGCGACTCCACCACGCACAACAACGCGGCATCGCGCGACGGCGCCGAGCAGATCGAACACAGGTCGGTGTCGGTGAGCATGCGGCAGCGCTTGCAGCGACGGATGCTGGACAAGCCGTCGCTCAACGCCTGGGCCAGCGTGCGCGCACCGTCACGGCCGCCCTGCAGCAGGTGGAAGGCCATGCGCTGAGCGGTCTTCGGGCCCACGCCGGGCAGCGCGCGCAGTGCGTCGATGAGCCGGGCCAGCGGTGCGGCGTGCTGCATCTAACTAATCAGAAAGGCATCTTGAAGCCGGGCGGCAGGTTGATGCCCGACATCACGCTCGACATGCGCGCCTGCGACGCGGCCTCGGCCTTGTTCAAGCCGTCGTTGAACGCCGCCGCGATCAGGTCCTCGAGCATCTCGCGATCCTCGGAGATCACCTGCGGCTCGATCTGCACGCGCTTGACCTCGTGCTTGCCGTTCATCGTGACCTTGACCATGCCGCCGCCCGATTCACCGACGACTTCCATGGCGGCGATTTCGTCCTGGGCCTTCTTCATGTTGGCCTGCAGCGCCATCGCCTGCTTCATCATGTTTCCACCACCACGCATCACCGTCTCCTCATTGTTCCGTGGACCTCACCGACTCGGGATGCAGCGTCGCACCGAATCGCGATTTCATTTCACGCACCGCGGGGTCTTCCTCGAGCGAACGCCTGGCGGCGTCGAGCGCCTCGGCCGACCGGCGTTCGTCGTGCTGATTCGGAGTCTCCACGGGCGGCGCACCGTCGACGAACTCGAGTTTCACCGCCGCGCCGAGATAGCGGCCCAGCGCCTGCACGAGCCGGTCCACCTGCGGCGGAGTGCGCGCCACTTTCGGATCGATCGCCAGCCGCAGCGTGTTGCCGCGATGCTCGAGCAGCGCACAGTTGCTCGCCAGCTGCCGTGCGGCGCCGGCCACATCGAGATCGCCAACCACCCGCGCCCATTGCACCGGATCGATGGGTCCGGCCGATGCCGGCCGCACGATGGAACCGCCGCCGGGCGAAGGCACGGCACCGGCGCGCGCGGCCGTGGCGTTGCCCGCCGATGCCCCGGCGGTGCCTGCCGGACGAAATGCCAGCATGCGTACCAGCGTCATCTCGAAGCCGGTGCGCGGATCGGGCGCCAGCGGCAGGTCGCGACGGCCGAGGATGGCCGTCTGGTAGTAAAGCTGCACGTCCTCGGCGCCGATGACACTCGCCAGCTCGGCGGCCAGGGCCGGATCGAACAGATCGTCGCCTTCGTAGTTAGGCACCAGCTGCCGCAGCGCCACTCGGGTCAGCAGCGCCGCGAGATCGTCGAGAACCTGGCCGTAGTCCGGCGAAAACTCCTCGAGCGAACGCGCGGTCTCGATCAGCTTCCGGGCGTCGCCGCCCGCCAGCGCGCGCGCGATGCGCACCACGTGATCGCGATCGATGGTGCCGAGCATGCTGCGGGCGCCGGCTTCTTCGACCTTGCCTCCGCCGAAGGCGATCAGCTGATCGAGCAGTGACAGCGCATCGCGCATGCTGCCATCGGCAGATTGGGCCACCAGGCGCACGCCGGCGGCATCGGCCGGGATCTTCTCGGCCGCGAGCACCTTTTCGAGGTGCTCGCTGATCAGCGCCACCGGCAGGCGCTTGAGATTGAACTGCAGGCACCGCGACAGCACCGTCACCGGCAGTTTCTGCGGATCGGTGGTCGCCAGCAGGAACTTCACGTGCGGCGGCGGTTCCTCGAGAGTCTTCAGCAAGGCGTTGAACGAGTGCGTGGAGAGCATGTGCACTTCGTCGACGAGGTAGACCTTGTAGCGGCCGCGCGTGGGCGCGTACTGCACGTTCTCGAGCAGCTCGCGCGTGTCGTCGACCTTGGTGCGCGACGCGGCGTCGACTTCGATGAGGTCGACGAAGCGTCCCTCGTCGATCTCCTTGCAGGTGGCGCACTTGCCGCAGGGCGTCGCGGTGACGCCGGTCTCGCAGTTGAGGCACTTGGCGAGGATGCGCGCGATGGTCGTCTTGCCCACGCCGCGCGTGCCGGTGAACAGGAAGGCGTGATGCACGCGACCCTGTGTCAACGCATTGCCCAGCGCCACGCGCACATGCTCCTGGCCGACGAGTTCGGCGAAAGAACGCGGCCGCCATTTTCGGGCCAGCGCGAGATAGCTCATATCGTGAATTTCCTGGGGAATCCTTTGGAGGCAGCCCGCACCAGCCGGACTTCGGCGCCCGACATCGAAGCTACCGCTGCTCCCTTCCGGGCCTGACGGGGTTTGCAACTAGTCGTCGCGAAGGAGCCGATACGGACTGCCATGGTAAAGAATTGGCGGACAGGGTGGGATTCGAACCCACGAACACCGTTAGATGTTACTTGCTTTCCAAGCAAGCGCCTTCGACCGCTCGGCCACCTGTCCGGAATCCCGATGTCTATTGAGCAACCGCGGACTTCACGCGGTGCGCATCATAGCAATTTGTCACTGCGGCTTTGGGGCTTCCGGGGCGCTCGGGGTCGCCCCTTTCGGGCTGGCTTTGGGGCTGGCAAAGGGCGGCGGAATGTCCAGGCAGGGTTCGTCCTTGCCGCGGATGCGCTCCGGCGTGTTGAGCGGCGGCACCTTGAGCGAATTGCGCGTATTGGGCGTCTCGAGGCCGGGTGGCGCCTGCAGCGGCGGCATTTCGCGCGCCCCCGCGTAGTCCTCGTTCGTCTGGCTGCAGCTGGTCATCTTGCTCCTGAAGCAACCGGACAGGCCGGCAGCGGCAACGAGACTGAGCAGGATCATTCCGGCAATTCGCATAGACGGTGCGACCTTTTGTGGATTCAAGAGTTCACCGCCGTTCTTCGAAGGCCTTCTCTTCGATAGAGAGGCCCGCGGCGAACAGCGACTCGCCAACGATGGCATGAAATTCGGCGGAAAGTTCGGTCAGCGGCAGGCGCAAGGCGCCTCCCATCAGACCCATGCGGGCCAGCGCCCACTTCACCGGTATGGGATTGGACTCCACGAACAGATTTCGATGCAGCGCGACCAATCTCTGATCGATCTGCGTGGCACCGGCGCGGTCGCCGCGCATTGCGGCCGCCACCATGTCGGCCATGGCGCGCGGCGCCACGTTTGCCGTCACGGAAATCACGCCCGCGGCACCGACGCCGATGGTCTCGCGCGCCGTCAGATCGTCGCCGCTCAGGATGCGGAAATCGGCGGCACAAGTGCCGGCCAGCTCGCGCACGCGCGCCGCCTCACCCACCGCCTCCTTGATGCCGACGATATTCGGCACCCGGGACAGGCGCGCCACGGTGGCCGGCAGCACGTCGACGGCGGTGCGGCCCGGCACGTTGTAGAGCAGCACGGGAACGCGCGAACTTTGCGCCACCGCCGCGAAGTGCCGGAACAATCCTTCCTGCGTGGGCCGAACATATGCGGGCGCGGCGACCAGCAGTGCATCGACGCCGTAGTCGGCGCCGGAAAATTCGCGCGCCCGTTCGCTGCTGCTCGCGGTGTCACTGGTGCCGGTGTTTGCAATGAGCGCCATGCGCTTGCCGATGACGCGGCGCGCCCGCTTGAGCATCTCGCCGAGCTCGGCGTCGCGCACCGACGCCGATTCGCCGGTCGACCCAGCTACCACCACTCCGGAAGTGCCGTTGGCCAGATGGAATTCGAGAAGGCGCGACCAGGCGTCGTAGTCGATGCCGCCACCGGGCTGCATCGGGGTCACGAGCGCCACCAGGCTGCCGGCGTACATGAGTTTCCGAGGTTGAAAATTGGTCGCGAATGGTACGGGCCCGCGCCTCGGGTCCGCAAGACGAGGTCCGTCAATAAGGGGGCTGCTGTACACTCGCGCCAGATGAAGCAACACCTCGCCGTATCCGCCATTGGCAGCGATCGCACCGGGATGGTCCATGACCTGACCCGAGTCATCTCGGACTGCGGCGGGTCCATCAGCGAGAGCCGGATGGCCAGCCTGGGCAACGAGTTCGCGATCCTGGTGCTGGTGAGCGGCAACTGGCATTCGCTGGCCAAACTCGAGAGCGAACTGCAGCGACTGGGAGAATCGACCGGGCTGTCCCTGCACATGAAGCGCACCGAACCGCGTGCGCCGCGCGCCGAACTGTTGCCATATTCCATCGACGTGGTCTGCCTCGACCAGTCGGGTATTGTTGCGGGCCTTTCCGGGTTCTGCGCCAGCCGCGGAATCGACATCGCCGAAGTTTCCACCCGCACCTATCCTGCCGCGCACACCGGCGCGCAGATGTTTGCGGTGCAGATGATCATCAACGTGCCCAAGCGTCTGCAGCTGGCGCACCTGCGCGAGGAGTTCATGGACTATTGCGACGCGCAAAACCTCGACGCGATCCTGGAGCCAGTCAAGTCTTGAGTATTGAGGTCGGCAAGAAGCTTCCCGCCTTCTCGCTGCCGCGCTCCGACGGCACGCTCTGGAAAACGTCCGATGTTGCTGGAACGAAACTCGTGCTCTATTTCTATCCCAAGGACATGACCGAAGGCTGCACGCTCGAGGGGCGCGACTTTCGCGACCTGCACCCGGCTTTCCGGCGCGCGAAGACCACGGTGCTCGGCATCTCGAAAGACAGCTGCGAGCGCCACGCGAAATTCCGCGCGAAAGAGGATTTTCCGTTCGAGCTGCTGTCGGACGAAGATGAAAAAGTCTGCCGCCTGTTCGACGTGATCAAGGAAAAATCCCTGTACGGAAGGAAGTTCATGGGCATCGAGCGCAGCACGTTCCTCTTCGGTGCCGATGGCAGGCTGGCGCGCGAATGGCGCAAGCTGCGCGTCAAGGGTCACGCGGCCGAAGTTCTCGAGGCGGCGAAGTCACTGTGACGGCCGCCAAGCGCACGCCGGGAGCCAAGCCCGGCAAGCCCGCCACGCAGCGCCGGCTGTTCGTGCTCGACACCAACGTGCTGATGCACGATCCGACCTCGATCTTCCGCTTCCAGGAACACGACGTCTATCTACCCATGGTGGTGCTCGAGGAGCTCGACGCCAACAAGAAGGGCCTGTCGGAAGCCTCGCGCAACGTGCGCCAGGTCAGCCGCTTCCTCGACGACCTGATGCGCGACGCCACCAAGGAGCGCATCGACGTCGGCCTGCCGCTGCCCAGCCCGCAGGGAATCGGCATCGACAGCAACGGCAACCGCCCGGGACCCGAGCAGGCGCTGGTCTCCGGCCGGCTGTTCTTCCAGACGCGCCAGCTCTCCTCGGCCCTGCCCGACTATCTACCGGGCCACGGCGCCGACAATGCCATCCTTTCCCAGACGCTGGCCCTGCAGGCGCTGCACCACGAAGCGCGCGTCACGCTGGTGTCCAAGGACATCAACCTGCGCATCAAGGCGGCGGTCGTCGGCGTGCACGCCGAGGACTACTACAGCGACAAGACCATCGAGGACGCCGACGTCCTGTACACCGGCCTCGCCGCGCTGCCCGCGAATTTCTGGGAAGCGCATGGCAAGGACATGCGCTCGTGGAAGGAAGCCGAGCGCACCTACTACGAGATTTCGGGACCGGTGGTGGGCGAGCTGCACCTCAACCAGTTCGTGCACGAGCAGGCCGCCGAAGGCATCGAGGCCATCGTGCGGCGCATCGAGTCCGGCAAGGCCACACTGGAGCTGGCGCGCGACTACCGCAGCGAGCGGCACAGTGTCTGGGGCGTGAACGCGCGCAACCGCGAGCAGAATTTCGCGCTCAACCTGCTGCTCGATCCGGAGATCGATTTCGTCACCATCCTCGGGCCCGCCGGCACCGGCAAGACATTGCTGACGCTGGCGGCGGGCCTCATGCAGACGCTGGAGTCGAATCGTTTCGCGGAGATCATCATGACGCGCGTGACGATTCCTCTCGGCGAGGACATCGGTTTCCTGCCCGGCACCGAGGAAGAAAAGATGGAGCCGTGGATGGGCGCGCTCATGGACAATCTCGAGGTGCTGACCCAGAGCTCGGAAGGAGGCAGCTGGGGACGCGGCGCCACCAACGACCTGCTGCGCAATCGCATCAAGATCCGTTCGCTGAACTTCATGCGCGGCCGGACCTTCCTCAACCGCTTCGTGATCCTCGACGAAGCGCAGAACCTGACGCCCAAACAGATGAAGGCGCTGGTGACGCGCGCCGGCCCGGGAACCAAACTCGTCTGCCTGGGCAATATTGCGCAGATCGACACCCCTTACCTCACCGAAACCACCTCGGGTTTGACCTACGTGGTAAACCGCTTTCGCGGCTGGGACCATTCCGGCCACATCACGCTGGTGCGCGGAGAACGCTCGCGGCTGGCCGATTTCGCCTCGGAAACACTCTGAACGCCCGCAACCTGGAAGCCACCCGAAACTCGCCCTGACCCGGCCGGTCCAATTCGCGATGCTGATCTCCGTCAAACAAGGGGGCCTGAGAAATCTGCTGGTGGTGGCCCTGGCCGTGCTGCTGGCTCTGCCACCGGCGGCGCTGTCCCAGGCCGCAAGCCAGAATGCCAATGATCTGCCGGACATCGGCAGCCCGGCCTCCTCGACGCTGTCGCTCGACGACGAATACCGTATCGGCCTGCAGGTCATGCGCCAGCTGCGCGACGAGGGCCAGATCCTCGAGGACCCGGAGGCCACCGAGTACCTGCAGGCGCTGGGCTCGCGCATCGTGGCCCAGGCCACCGGAGATTCCGCGCAGCGCTTCCAGTTCTTCTTCGTGCGCGACGGCACCATCAATGCCTTCGCGCTGCCGGGTGGCTTCATCGGCGTGAACTACGGGCTGGTGCTTTCCACGCGCAACGAATCGCAGCTCGCCGGCGTGCTCGCCCACGAAATCGCCCACGTCACGCAACGGCACATCGCGCGCCGGGTGCGTTCGCAGGGCCGGGCCAGCATCGCGACCATGGCCGCCATTCTCGCCGCGATTCTGGTGGGCGCGGCCACCGGCTCGAGCGACGCCGCGCTGGGTGGCGTCGCCATGGCGCAGGGCGCGGCCATGCAGCAGCAGATCAACTTCACACGCGCCAACGAGAACGAAGCGGACCGCGTCGGCATGGGGTTCCTGGCCGCCGCCGGCTTCGACCCGTATGGCATGCCGGACTTCTTCGAGACCATGGGCCGACGCACCGGGCTGCAGGGCACCGGCCGCAACGCGCTGCCGGAAATCCTGCAGTCGCATCCGGTCACCACCAACCGTATCGCCGAATCGCGCTCGCGCGCCTCGCAATTCAGGGACCTGCACCAGACTCCGGAGAGCGTCAGCTACTCGCTGACGCGCGAACGGCTGCGCGTGCTGTCGACGCCCGCGGAGGACAATGTCCGGCGCTACTACGAGGAACGCCGCGATCACCAGGCGCAGACCGTGGGCGAGGAATACGGCGAGGCGCTGGCTAACTACCAGGCCGGCAACTCGCGCGCCTCACTGGACACGCTGACGAGCCTGGCGCGCGAGTATCCGCAGGTGCCGATGCTGCAATCCACGCTCGGCCAGGCGCTGATGGGCGCCGGCGCCACCGACGAGGCGCTCGACACCTTCCGGCGCGCGCTGGCGCTGTCACCGCGCAACATTCCACTCACCATGCGCTACGCGGATGCGCTGCTCAAGGCCGGCCAGGCCAAGACCGCGCATGCCGTGCTGCTGGACCTCTTCAACAACGTGGCGCCGACGCCCGAACAGATCCGCTTCACGGCCCTCGCGGCCAGCAGCGCCGGCGACACGGCGGACGCGGCCTATTACATGAGCGAGTACCACATCTCGACCGGCAACCTGCCGCTGTCGGTTGCGCAGCTCGAGATGGCGCTGGCCGAGCCGGGCATCACCTCGGTACAACGCAGCCGCTTCCAGGCGCGCCTCGACGAGGTGCGCGAAGCCATGTTCAGCGATCGGAAACGGCGCAAGATGGCCGAAGAAGAAGAGAAGAAGCGCAAGCAGAATCCGCCGTCCGAAACCCGGCCTCGCGGCACTCTGACCCGTGCGGGGGATTGACACGCTCAAACCGTCCGGCGGAGCGGCGATTCCCAGCACAAATGAGTAGAATTTGCGGCATGCAAAAAGCCTTCCTGGCGCTGGCGGCCCTGATGCTCGCGGGCTGCGCAACGCTGCCCTCGGGCAAACCTGACCCGCGCGATCCGCTCGAAAGATTCAATCGCAGCATGTTCGTCGTCAACGACGCGCTGGATCGTGCCGTTGCGCGACCGGTTGCCAAGGCCTACGTGAAAGTGACGCCGCGATTCGTGCGCACGGGCATCGGCAACGTCTTCAACAATCTCAATACGCTGGGCACCGCCGTCAACGACGCGCTCCAGGGCAAGATGCGCCAGGCCGGTCGCGACTCGGCCCGCTTCCTGATGAACAGCACCCTGGGTCTGGGCGGCCTGTTCGATCCCGCCTCGGCCGCCGGCCTCGAGCTCAACGACGAGGACTTCGGCCAGACCTTCGGCAAATGGGGCATGAAGCCGGGCCCGTATCTGATGCTCCCGCTGCTGGGCCCATCGACGTTCCGCGACAGCTTCGGCAAGCTGGCCGACCAGTTCACATATCCCGTGTACTGGCTCGAAGACGACAGTACCCGCCTCATCATCCGCGGCGTCAGCCTGCTCGACATGCGCGCCGGCCTGCTCGATCTCGACGAGCAGATCGATCGCAGCTACGACCGCTACGCCTTCGTCCGCAATGCCTGGCTGCAGCGACGCGAATTCCAGGTCACGGACGGTGACATCGAGGATCCGTCGCTCGAGCTCGAAGAGGGCATGGAGGAGGAGCCCGAGCCGGATGCCGCTGCCCCGGAGGCCGCTGCCCCGGACGCCGCTGCCCCAGACGCCGCTGCCCCGGAAGGCGCGCCCCCGGCCTCGGAAACCGACCCCCGAAGGTGCGGCAGCCTCGCCGAACCCTGCCCCGCCCCCGCCGCAGTAGCTAGAATGCAACGCAAAGGGGGGCCAGGGTGACCGCAAACGAATCCGGGCGGGGCAAGCTGCCGCCGCTGTTGCTGCTGCATCCGGACGACAACATCCTGGTGGCGCGCCGTGACATTGCGGCCGGGGAACGTGTCGAGCTCGACGGCGAGAGTTTCGTGATTCCGGCCGCCGTGGAGCTGGGCCACAAGCTGGCGCGCCGCGCACTTGCGCCGGACACCCGCGTCCTCAAATATGGGGCTCCGATCGGGTCGATGAGGACGGCCGCTGCGCGCGGCGAGCACGTTCACCTGCACAACCTGCGCAGCGACTACATCCCATCCACGACGCGCGAGGGAACGGACGGACATTGATGAGCCCATCTTCGACAAAGATGCGCGGATATCCGCGCAGCGATGGCCGCAAGGGCATCCGCAACGTCGTTGCCGTGGCCTACCTGGTCGAATGCGCGCACCACGTATCGCGGCTCATCGTGCAGCGCTCCGGCGCGGACGATGTGCACCTGATCGGCTTTCCCGGCTGCTACCCCAACAAGTATTCGCTGGAGATGATGCAGCGGCTGTGTACCCACCCGAACGTGGGCGCGGTGCTGCTGGTGTCACTGGGCTGCGAGGGGTTCAACCGCGAGCAGCTGCGCAAACACATCGCGGCCACCGGTCGTCCCGTGAGCCTGCTGGTGATCCAGCAGTCCGGTGGCACCACGCGTACGCTGAACGCCGGCCTCGACATCGTGAAGAAGATGCGCGCCGAGCTGGCCTTGCAAGAGCCGATGCCCATGGCGCTCAACGAGCTGGTGATCGGCACGGTATGCGGCGGCTCGGACGGCACCAGCGGCATCACGGCGAATCCCGCGGTCGGGCGCTGCTTCGACTGGCTCATCGACAACGACGCGGCCTGCATCTTCGAGGAAACCGGCGAGCTCATCGGCTGCGAGCGAATCATGGCGTCGCGCGCCATCACGCCCGAGCTGGGGCGCGAGATCGAGGCCTGCGTCGACAAGGCCGCCAACTACTATCGCATCATGGGTTACGGCAGCTTCGCGCCCGGCAATGCCGAGGGCGGACTGACCACGCTCGAAGAAAAATCCATGGGTGCGTATTCGAAGTCGGGATCGTCGCCCATTTCGGGCTCATCAAGCCGGGCGACGTGCCGCCGCGCGGCGGGTTGTACCTGCTCGACGTCGTGCCCGACGGCGAACCGCGCTTCGGCTTTCCGAACATCTCCGACAACGCCGAGATCGTCGAGCTGATCGCCTGCGGCTCGCACCTCGTCCTGTTCACCACCGGCCGGGGTTCGGTGGTGGGTTCGGCCATTTCGCCGGTCATCAAGATCTGCGCCAATCCGGATACCTACGAGCGCATGGCCGACGACATGGACGTCAACGCCGGGCGCATCCTGCAGGGCGGCGAGCTCGACGAAGTCGGCCGCGAGATCTTCGAGCTGGTGCAGAAGGTGGCGAGCGGCGAGCTTTCCAAGTCCGAAGCGCTGGGCCACCAGGAATTCATCCTCACCTACAAACAATTCGAACCCATCGGCCCCGCCTGCCTGCCGGCGGCCTGATTTTTCCGGGAGAGATCATTTGAAACTCGTGCGATTTGGTGCCGCGGGCGCGGAGCGCCCCGGCCTCGTGAATGCGGATGGCAGCATCGCGGATCTGTCCGGTGTATTGCCGGACCTCGCCGGCGCCGCGCTCTCACCCGAATCGCTGGTGAAGCTGCGCGCGCTCGACGCCGCCAAACTACCGCGCGCTCCGGCCGGCGCACGGCTCGGCGCCTGCGTGGGCGGGGTCGGAAAATTCATCGCCATCGGTCTCAACTACGCCGATCATGCCGCCGAAACCGGCGCCAAGATTCCCAGCGAACCCATCGTGTTCATGAAGGCCACGAGCTGCATCGTCGGACCCAACGACACGGTGCTGAAACCGCGCGGCTCCACCAAGATGGACTGGGAAGTCGAGCTCGGCGTGGTCATCGGCAGCGTCACGCGCTATGTCAGCGAGGCGGATGCGCCCAGGCACATCGCGGGTTACTGCGTCATCAACGACCTGTCCGAACGCGCCTTCCAGCTCGAACGCGGCGGCCAGTGGGACAAGGGCAAGGGCTGCGACACCTTTGGCCCGCTGGGTCCGTGGCTGGTCACGCCCGATGAAGTCGGGGATCCCGCGAATCTTTCCATGTGGCTGGATGTGAACGGCACGCGGCGCCAGAACGGCTCGACCAGGACCATGATCTTCAAGCCGGCGTTCCTCGTGCACTACCTCAGTCAGTTCATGAGCCTGCATCCGGGCGACGTCATCACCACCGGCACGCCGCCGGGCGTCGGCATGGGCATCAAGCCCAACCCCATCTTTCTCGATGCGGGCGACGTCATCGAGCTGGGCATCGAGAAGCTCGGCAGCCAGCGCCAGGTCGTGGCACAGGCGTAGGAGGCAGGAGGAAGTGGTGTCGGGCAGGGATTGTCAGATTGCACAGCCGACGCCCGCTCGGCATTTGTCCTGACAATCCCTGCCTGACACCACTCCAAATGACCGTCGTCAATTCCATCGAAGACCTGCGCGGGCTGGCGCGGCGACGCCTGCCGCGCGCTCTGTTCGATTACATCGATCGCGGTTCGTACGACGAACGCACCTGGGCGCGCAACCGCGACGACCTGCGCGCGATCGCGCTGCGCCAGCGGGTCATGGTGGATGTGTCGAATCTCGATCTGACCACCACCGTGCTCGGTCAGGAGTGGGCCATGCCGGTCGCACTGGCGCCAACGGGTCTCACCGGCCTGTTCCGTCGGGACGGCGAAATCCTGGCGGCGCGCGCGGCCCAGACGGCCGGCGTCCCCTACTGCCAGAGCACGATGTCCATCTGTCCAATCGAAGACGTGCGCGATGCTTTCGCAGGCACGCTGTGGTTCCAGCTCTACGTCATGCGCGACCGCGGCTTTACCCAGGCCTTGATCACGCGCGCGCATGCCGCGCGTTGCCCGGTGCTGGTGGTCACGCTGGACCTGCCGCTGCAGGCGCTGCGTCGGCGCGACCCCAAGAATGGCCTGGCCGTCCCGCCGCGGCTGACATTCTCGAGCGCCCGGGATTTTCTGCGCCGGCCGGGCTGGCTGCTCGACATGGCGCGCAGCAAGCGCCGCACCTTCGGCAATCTCGCGACTTTCTTTCCGGAGAAAGGCACCGCGGCGCTGTCCGAATGGATGGGCAGTCAGCTGGGCTCGCTGATGCCGGCCGACCTTGCCTGGGTGCGCGAGCGATGGCCCGGCAAACTCGTGCTGAAGGGCATCCTCGACGCCGAGGATGCACGCCTGGCGCTCACCGTCGGCGCCGACGCGGTCATCGTGTCGAATCACGGCGGACGGCAGCTCGATGGCGCCACTTCGACCATCGCGGCACTGCCGCGCGTGGTCGACGCGGTACAAGGGCGTTGCGAGGTGCTGATGGACGGCGGCATCTCCAGCGGTCAGGACGTGCTCAAGGCGCTGGCAATGGGCGCGCGCGGCTGTCTCATCGGCAAGGCCTTTCTCTACGGCCTGTCGGCGCGCGGGGAGGCGGGCGTTTCGCTGGCGCTCGACATCATCCGCCGCGAATTCGAAATCAGCATGGCCCTGTGCGGCGTCAACGCAGCGCGGAGTGTCGCCCGGCGCGTGCTGCTGGATTGACGCAGGGCGGGCTCAGCCCAGAGTGTCCCGGAAGTAGTTTGCCGCGAAATCAACGAGCTCGCGATTGGGACATAGCAGCGATTCCGCGGCGCCAATGATTCCCTGGCGCGCGCCGTGACCCGCGAGGAAGCGCCGCCCCACTTCCGGAAAGTGTTCGCCGCGATCGCTGGCCATGTCCGGCTTCTCGACCCAGCGGCGAACTCCGTCGACCACCAGCGGATAGCGGCTCACGGTCGTTCGGCGGTTCGGCGTCAGCGACTCTGCAAAATGCAGCGTCGTGCAGTCGAACACGGGCGCCAGATCGTCTCACCGAACTCGTGTCGATGCAGCAGCCCCACTCGGAGCCGCACGCGCGGTTCGCTTCCAGGACCCGGTCCCGGGATCGGCACACTGGGGGGACTCGCACGGCATCACGAGCGTGCCTTCGGTACCGAGTACATCCAGGAGCGCGCGAATCAGCGTCACGGGCCCACCAACCAGGTAGCCGACTTTATTGAGCGACGCGTGCACCATGAGCGTCATGCCGTCTGTGACGCCGAGCGCGCGCAAGTCCGCGCGCAGGGAGTCGAAGGTGCAGAGCGCTACCGCAGCTCGCGTCGCCGTCATCAACCGGTTCCGGTCAGCAGACCGTCCACCTCGGAAATGCGCGCGATCGCCACGAGCGACGCGGGAAGGTTTTGCAGCGACACGGGTCGCGACCTGCGCCGACCCCAGGCCAGCCAGTCGAGCAGCACGGCCAGGCCTGCGCTGTCGGCGCGCGTCACCGCCGAGCAATCCACGACGATGCGCTGTGCCTGCGAGCTTTCGAGAACCAGGATGCCGATCTGGCGCGCCTCGCGCGCCGTCCCGAAGGTGAGCTCGCCGGTCACCACCACGCTGCCCGAGGTGGGCTCGCTGATGCTGACGCGCGCGGTTTTACCGGCCACCCTTTTCATATGGTTACGAGGTCTTGGTCTTCGTGTCTTTGGCGGCCCTGGCGTTGGCGGCACGTGCCTCGAGCTGGGCGATCACGGCGTCCAGTCCCTGCTGTTGCACCTGGGTGCCATAGTCATCGCGATAGCTCTTCACGTAGCTGATGCCGTCGATGACCACGTCCCAGGCCTTCCACGCATTGTTGACCTTGCGCATCGAATAGTTGACCGCGACCTTGGTGCCGTTCGAGCGCTTGATCTCGGTGCGCACCGTGGCCTTGGTGTCCTCGGGCGCCACCTTCGTGGGGAGCACTTTCAGGCGATCGGCGGTGAAGTCGATCATGGCGTCGCCGTAGGTGTACAGCAGCGACTTGTAGAACGCGTCGACGAAGCGCTTGCGCTGCTCGGGTGTGGCGGCGCGCCAGTGCTGGCCGAGCACCAGCTGCGCCGAGTACGGCGTGTCGAAATTGGGCAGCAGCGTCTGCTCGACGAGCTGGTAGAGGCCGGTGGGATCCTTGCGGAACTCGGCGCGGCGCTTGTCGATGCCGCCCAGCAGCACATTGGCCGAGCTTTCGATGAGCTGCGAAGGGCCGCTGGTGTCCACGGCCGCGGGGGCGGGCTTGCCATTGGTCGTGGCTGGCGTGGTGGCTGGCGCTGGATCGGCCGCAAACGCGCCGCCGCCAACTAACAAACCTGCGATGAACCCGACCTGAACCGTTCGAGAGATCTGAAACATAGCCTTCATGGACCGCATCATTTCTGCTCCTGTGCAGCCGGCTCGCTCTTCTGCTCGCCCGGTCCCTTGTCCGCCATGTTGGCGAAGAATTTGTTGATGAGACCCTCGAGCACGATGGCCGACTGCGTGAACTCGATTTGACCGCCGTTCTGGAGGAAGGTTTCAGAGCCGCCGGGGCCGATGCCGACATACTTGCCGCCCAGCAACCCGGCCGTCTGGATGCTGGCGTCGCTGTCGTCCGGTATCTCCGAGTACTGATTTTCGATACGCAGGGTGACGGCCGCCTTGTAGTCCTTGGGATCGAATCTGATGGACTCGACGCGTCCGATGGTGACACCCGCCATGGTGACGGGAGAGCCGGACTTGAGGTCGCCGACGTTGTCGAATTTGGCCGTGACCGTGTAGGTCGGCGGGCCACTGCCGAACTCGAGCGAAGTGCCGGGCAGCTGGGTCGTGAGGAACGCCAGCGCCGCGAAGCCCAGCAGGACGAACAGGCCGGTGCCGATCTCGAGGGAGCGAGTGTTTTTCATGACTTTACCGATTACTTCGTAGTTAGGAACACGGCCGTGAGCAGATAGTTCAACAGCAGCACCAGTACCGAGGAAATCACCACCGTGCGCGTGGTCGCGAGGCCGACGCCTTCGGGCGTGGGCTCGCAGTGATAACCCTCGTAGACCGCAACCAGGCTGACGGCGACACCGAAGACCAGGCTCTTGACCACGCCTTCCCACACATCGTGCAGATCGACGGCGTTCTGGGTCTGCGACCAGTAAGCGCCGGCATCGACGCCCATCTGCTGCACACCGATGAGCTGCGCGCCGTACAGCGCGATCACCGTGAACGTGGCGGTGAGCAGCGGCATGGCGATGAAGCCGCCGACAAACCGCGGCACCACCACGTAACGCACGGGATCCACCGCCATCATCTGCATGGCGGTCAGCTGCTCCGTGGATTTCATGAGGCCGATTTCCGAGGTCAATGAGGTACCCGCGCGCCCGGCGAACAACAGCGCCGTGAGCACCGGCCCCAGCACCTTGAGATTGCCCAGGGCGGCGAGCACGCCGACATAGTCCTCGGAGCCGAAGCGCTGGAACACGTCGAATCCGAGCAGCCCGAGCACCATGCCGACGAACATGCCCGACAGCATGATGATGACCAGCGAGCGGGCTCCGGCGTTGTAGATCTGGCGCACGATGAGGCCGGGACGCATGAGCGCCGGGCCAATGCGCGCCAGCACCTGCAGCAGGAACAATGTCATCGAGCCCACGCGGCGTAGCGCGGTCACGGGCAGGGAATCGGTGGCCGCGTTCATGGTGCCGCCCCGGTATCGTCGCCTAACAACTCACCGCTGTAGTCCGCGGCCGGGTAGTGAAACGGCACGGGTCCGTCGGCCTGCCCGCCCATGAACTGGCGCACTTCCGGAATGTCGCTGCGGCTCAGCTCCTCCGGGGTGCCCGAGGCCACGACCCGCCCGCCGGACAGCAGGAAACTCTCGTGCGCGATGGTCGCGAGCTCCTGGACATCGTGCGAGACCACGATGCTGGTGATGCCCAGGGCCTCGTTCATTTGTTTGATGAGCCGGCAGATGACGCCCATGGAAATGGGGTCGAGGCCGACGAAGGGTTCGTCGTAGATCAGGATTTCCGGATCCATGACGATGGCCCGCGCCAGGGCCACGCGCCGCGCCATGCCACCCGACAGTTCGGCGGGCATGAGCCGCGCCGCACCGCGCAGGCCGACGGCATGCAGCTTGGTCAATACCAGCTGCCGCACCAGGGATTCCGGCAGGTCGGTGTGCGCGCGCAACGGAAACGCCACGTTCTCGTACACGTCGAGATCCGTGAGCAGCGCGCCGTTCTGGAACAACATGCCCATGCGCCGCCGCAGCGCGAACAGCTGGGTCTGGGGCATGGTGGCCACTTCCTCGCCGAACACGCGCACGCTGCCGCGTTCCGCCTGGGACTGGCCGGTGATCAGCCGCAGCAGCGTGGTCTTGCCGGTTCCCGACGGGCCCATGAACGCCGTGATTCGCCCGCGGCGCGCGGTGACGTCGAGCCCGTCGAAAATCACGCGACCGCCGATGGCATACCGGACATCGCCAACCTCAATAACGGCATCGCCGGCTTGCGCCGGCGATCCGATGCTCTGTCTCGCTTGCGATTCGCTCAAACGGCTGGTCGTCCGCGCTTTGAAAGGCCGCGAAGAATAGCAAAAGCACCGCCGTCCGGCTTTCTGACGGATTGAATCCGTACTAAACTGGTCCCACATCAGCAAAGCCCGGATTTCAAGGGACAACCACATGCTGCGGATCGGAAAACTGACGGACTACGCCACGGTCATCCTGGCCATCCTGGCCACGGACCGCTCGCGCCTGCTCACCGCCGGGACGCTGTCGGAGCGCACGCATATCGCGTCGCCCACGGTGGCCAAGCTCCTCAAGCAGATGCATCGCGCCGGTCTCGTGAACTCCACGCGCGGCACGCACGGCGGCTATCAACTGGCGCGCGATCCCGAGAGCATCAGTGCGGCGGCGATTCTCGACGCGCTGGAGGGCCCCATCGCGCTCACCGAGTGCTCGGCGGGCAGCGGCAATTGCGACATCGAGCACACCTGTTCCGTGGGCCGTACCTGGCAGCGGCTCAGCATGGCCATCCGCCGTTCGCTCAGCGAAGTGTCGCTGGCACAGCTTGCCGGCCTGGATAGCCGGACACCCACCATGCCCATCGAACGCGAGCTCAAGTACATGGCGCGCGCCAAGGCGGTCCCCAGGGAAACGCCATGAGCAGCGAACCTCAGGCCCTGGACGCATTGCTCGGCAAGAGCTACCGCCACGGCTTCGTCACCGACATCGATTCGGACACGTTGCCGCCGGGGCTCGACGAAGACGTGGTGCGTTTCATCTCGCGCAAGAAGCGTGAGCCGCAGTTCATGACCGACTGGCGCCTGAAGGCATACCGCCATTGGCTCACCATGCGCGAGCCGCACTGGGCGAAACTGCGCGTGAATCCGATCGACTATCAGTCGATCTCGTATTTCTCCGCGCCCAAGCGCGATCCGAACGCGCCAAAGAGCCTCGATGAAGTCGACCCGAAGCTGCTCGAGACCTACGCGAAGTTGGGCGTGCCGCTGCACGAACGCGCGCGGCTCGCGGGCGTGGCGGTGGACGCGGTGTTCGACAGCGTATCGGTGGCCACCACGTTCAAGGAGCGGCTGGCCGAGGCCGGCGTGGTTTTCTGCTCGTTCTCGGACGCGGTTCAGAACCACCCTGCCCTGATCGAGCAATACCTCGGCACGGTCGTGCCGCACACCGACAATTTCTTCGCCTCGCTCAACTCCGCGGTGTTCTCGGACGGCTCATTCGTCTACGTGCCGCCCGGTGTGCGCTGCCCGATGGAGTTGTCCACCTACTTCCGCATCAACGCCAAGAACACCGGCCAGTTCGAGCGCACCCTGATCATCGCGGCGCCCGGCTCGCATGTGAGTTACCTGGAAGGCTGCACCGCCCCCATGCGCGACGAGAACCAGCTGCACGCCGCCGTGGTCGAGCTGGTGGCCGAAGACGATGCGCAGATCAAGTACTCGACGGTGCAGAACTGGTATCCCGGCGACGAAAAGGGCATCGGTGGCATCTACAACTTCGTGACCAAACGCGGTGAATGCCGCGGCCGTAACTCGAAGATTTCCTGGACCCAGGTGGAAACCGGCTCCGCGATCACGTGGAAGTATCCTTCCTGCGTGCTCAAGGGCGAGAACTCGGTGGGCGAGTTCTACTCGGTCGCGACGGCCAACAACTACCAGCAGGCCGACACCGGCACCAAGATGATCCACATCGGCGCCAACACGCGCAGCACCATCGTCTCGAAGGGTATTTCCGCAGGTCACGGGCAGAACAGCTACCGCGGCCTGGTGAAGATCCTGCCCTCGGCGCATGGCGCACGAAACTTCACGCAGTGCGATTCGTTGCTGATGGGCGGCAACTGCGGTGCGCACACCTTTCCGTACATCGAGACGCGCAACCCCACCGCCACCGTGGAGCACGAGGCCTCGACCTCGAAGATCAGCGAGGACCAGCTGTTCTACTGCCTGCAACGCGGCATCGAAGAGGAAGACGCCGTGAACATGATCGTGAGCGGGTTCTGCAAATCCGTTCTCAAGGAATTACCCATGGAGTTCGCCGTGGAGGCGCAAAACTTGTTGGCCGTGAGCCTGGAAGGGGCCGTTGGATGAGCACGCCGCTGTTGAAGATCGACAACCTGTCCGCCACGGTGGGCGGCAAGAAAGTGATCCAGGGCCTGACCCTGGCCATGAATGCCGGCGAAGTGCACGCCATCATGGGGCCGAACGGCTCGGGCAAGAGCACTCTCGCCTATGTGCTGGCCGGCCGGCCGGGTCTTGAAATCACCGGCGGCAGCGTGCTGTTCGAAGGCCAGGACCTCACGAAGCTGGCTCCCGAGGAGCGCGCGCGTGCCGGCCTGTTCCTCGGCTTCCAGTACCCGGTGGAAATCCCCGGCGTCAACAATGTCTATCTGCTCAAGGCGGCGGTCAATGCGCGCCGCAAGGCGGCCGGACTCACGGAAGTCGACGCCTACGAGTTCCTGCAACTGGTGCGCACCAAGACCAAGCTCATGCAGATGGATGACAGCTTCCTCGCGCGCGGCGTCAACGAAGGGTTTTCGGGCGGCGAAAAGAAGCGCAACGAGATCCTGCAGATGCTGGTCATCGAGCCGAAGCTCGCGGTGCTCGACGAGACCGACTCCGGCCTCGACATCGACGCGCTCAAGGTGGTCGCCCGCGGCGTGAACTCGCTGCGCGCCGCGGATCGCGGTGTGCTGCTGATCACCCACTACCAGCGGCTGCTCGAGCACGTGGTGCCGGACTTCGTGCACGTGCTGGCGCGCGGCCGGATCGCGAAATCGGGCGACAAGTCGCTGGCTTTGGAGCTCGAGCAGCGCGGCTACGACTGGGTGCTCGAGGTCGCGTGATGACCGGGCTGCCGACCGCACTTCCCACCAACCGCGACGAGAACTGGCGCTACGCCAACCTGCGGCCGCTGGCCAAGGCGCGCGTCGAGGCCGTACCCGCGGCGTCCGCGGCAGCTGCGCGCATCGAACTACCGCCGCTGTTGCCCGGTTACGAACGCTGGGTGTTCGTCGACGGACGTTTCGCCGCGACGCATTCCAGCAATGCCACGGATTCCTGTGCGAGCCTGCTCAGCTTCAGCGCCGCGGGCGAGGCATTGGCGGCGATGCTCGATTCGGAAATCGACAACGCCGGCGTCGACTTCGCGCTGGCGCGTCTCAATGGCGCACGCGGCGACCAGGTGCTGCATATCGCGCCGGCCGATGGCACCGAAGCGCGCCTCGAGCTGAACTTCGTGACCACCGCCGCCGGCATCCGCGGGCACTTCGTATCCGCGCGTGCAGGTGCACTGCGGACGCGGCGCGCATCTGCGCATCGTCGAGCGCCACCTCGGCACCGGCGCGCCGGATCCTGCCGTGAACGCGGCCTTCGACCTGGCACTGCGCCCCAACGCGCAGCTCGATCACTGCCGCGTGCAGAATTGTCCCGACGGCGCCAGCTGTTTCGACACGCTGATCGCGCACGTGGCGGAGCGCGCCACGTACCGGTTGCGCAGCGTGACGCTCGGCGGCCTCACCTCGCGCTCCACGATTTTCGTCCAGCTCGCCGGCCGCGAGGCACGCTGCGAGCTGTCCGCGGCCGCCATCGCCAATCGCGGCCAGACCCACGACATCTTCGCGGAAATCGAGCATGCGGCGCCCGGCAGCGTCACCCGTGAGCTGTTCCGCGGCATCGCCACGGAGCGTGGAAAACTGGCATTCAACGGCAAGATGATCGTGCGCGAGAACGCCCACGAGTCCGACTCGGATCAGTCGCTGAAGACCCTGCTCACCGGCGCCGGCGCCGAAGCCGCCGCGCGCCCGCAGCTGGAGATCTACACCGACCGCGTGCGGGCCAAGCATGGCGCCACCACCGGCAAGCTCGACGAACAGATGCTGTTCTACCTGCTGTCGCGCGGCCTGGATCGCGCGCAGGCGCAGGCGCTGTTGCAGTGGGCGTTCATCGAGGATGCCGTGTCGCAGGTGCAGCCCGCGCCGCTGCGCCTGGAGATCGAGCAATTGATCGCCGCGCAGCTCAACGAGGTGTCCGCGCTGGGCGGACTGGTGGGTGGTCCATGAGCGCCAATCCGAAGCCCGTCGGCTACGATGCGCAGCGCGTGTGGCGCGACTTCCCCATCCTGGCGCGCGAAATCCACGGCAAGCCGCTGGTATTCCTCGACAGCGCCGCATCGTCGCAGCGCCCGACCGCCGTGCTCGAGGCCGTCGACGCCTACGAGCGGCTGCATCACGCCAATGTGCATCGCGGCGTGCATCAGCTCAGCCAGGAAGCCACCGCCATGTTCGAGCATGCGCGTGAACGCGTGCGCGACTTCGTGAATGCCGCCTCGACGCGCGAGGTGATCTTCACGCGCGGCACCACCGAGTCCATCAACCTGGTGGCGCAGGCGTACGCGCGCCCGCGCCTCAAGCCGGGCGACGAAATCCTGCTGACCGCGCTGGAACACCACGCCAACATCGTTCCCTGGCAGCTGGTCGCCGAACAATGCGGCGCGGTGGTCAGGGCGGTGCCCATGGATCGCCGCGGCGTCGTGGATCTCGAAAGCGTGGCCGCTGCCATCAACGAACGCACGCGCATCGTCGCCTGCGCGCACGTCTCGAATGCGCTGGGCACGGTGTTGCCGGTGCGCGAGATCACGCGCCTGGCGCATGCACGTGGCGCAGTGGTGTTGCTGGACGGCGCCCAGGCCGTGCCGCACCAGCGCGTGGACCTGGCCAGTCTCGACTGCGATTTTTACGCCTTCTCGGCCCACAAGATGTACGGGCCCACCGGCATCGGCGTGCTGGTCGGACGCGAAGCGCTGCTCGAAGCCATGCCGCCATGGCAGGGCGGCGGCGACATGATATTGACGGTCTCCTTCGAGAAGACCACGTACAACGAGCTGCCGTTCAAGTTCGAAGCCGGCACGCCTAACATCTCGGGCGCCGTGGGGCTGGCCGCGGCCATCGACTACATCGACGCATTGGGCATCGAAAGCATCCATGCGCACGAGCAGCGGCTGCTGGCCATCGCCACCGAAAGACTCGAGCGCGTGCCGGGCCTCACCATCATCGGCACCGCGCCCGACAAGGCCGCGGTGATTTCATTCACGGTCGACGGCATCCACCCGCACGACCTCGGCACCATCCTCGATTCCGAAGGCGTGGCGGTGCGCACCGGGCATCACTGTGCGATGCCCGTCATGGAGTTCTTTGGCTTGCCGGCCACGGCGCGTGCGTCGTTTGCCTGCTATTCGCGCGAGTCGGACGTCGACGCGCTGGTGCGCGCGCTCGGCAGGGCGCGCGAGGTATTTTCCTGATGGAGTGGGCGTGTTGGACCTGAAAGAGCTCTATCGCGAGGTCATCCTCGACCACAACCGCAGTCCGCGACTGTTCGGTCGGCTCGACCCCGCGGATTCGGCGGCCGATGGCCACAATCCGCTGTGCGGCGACCGGCTGCACATCACCGTGCGGCTCGAGGGCGATCGCCTCGCGGATGTGCGTTTCGAAGGCAAGGGCTGCGCCATCTCGGTGGCCTCGGCCTCGCTGATGTGCGAAGCCGTCAAGGGCAGGCAGCGCGCCGATATCGCGCACCTGTTCAACGAGATTCACGAGGTGCTCACGCATCACGATGCGCCGGTGCCCGAAGACCTGGGCAAGCTCGCGGCGTTGTCCGGGGTGCGCGATTTCCCGGTGCGCGTCAAATGCGCCAGCCTCTGCTGGCACACGCTGAACGCCGCGCTCGACCGCCGTAGCAATACGGCTGTGAAGACCGAGTAAATGAGAACACACGACAACGAACCCTTCGTGCTGCAACGCGACGTGAAGGCCGTGATGGTGCCGGCCGGCATCGAGATCGAGCTCAAGGCGGGACAGTCGGGTTTCATCACGCAGGCGCTGGGCGGCAGCTTCACGCTGTACATGGAAGGGAATCTCTTCCGCCTGCCCGGCACCGACGCCGACGCCATCGGCAAGGAAGTCGTCAAGACACCCGAGCTGCCGCCGAATGCGACAGAAGATGACGTGCTGGCGCTTGGCTGGGAGCAGCTGCGCACCTGCTACGACCCCGAGATACCTATCAACATCGTAGACCTAGGTCTCATCTACGAATGTACGGTTAGCGGGCAGCCTGACGGGCAACGGGTCTTCAATGTAAGACTCACGCTGACCGCACCGGGCTGCGGCATGGGTGACGTACTGGTGCAGGACATCAAACAAAAACTGGAAATCATCCCGACGGTGGCCGGCGCGAACGTCGAGCTGGTATTCGATCCCCCGTGGAACCAGTCGATGATGACCGAGGCCGCGCGACTCCAGACCGGCATGTTCTGACAGGCACACCGCTGGAAACATGTCCGAGTGGACCGACATCGGCAGCTCTGCCGACCTCAGCACCTCACAACATCTGGAAGCGGATGTGGACGGCTATCGCGTGCGCGTGACGCGGGTTGGTGGCACGCTGTACGCCTTCGAAGACCGTTGCACCCACGACGACTCCCCTTTCGACGATGCTCCCATCGAGGATTGCGAAATCATCTGTCCGCGCCATGGCGCGCGCTTCTCACTGCGCACCGGCGAGGTTCTCAGCCCGCCGGCCTATGAGCCATTGCGTATTTTCGAGGTGCGCGACAACCAGGGCCGCGTCGAGGTGCGCATTTGAGCTCGGGTAAACGGCTCACGCTGATTCGCCACGCCAACGCCGAGCAGGACTCCGACGTGCGTGATTTCGAGCGGCCGCTCAGCAAGAAGGGCTGGAGTGAAGCACAGGAGGTGGCGCGAAGATTCCAGGAGCGCGGCCTGGCGCCGGATCTCATCCTGGTGAGCGCTGCGTTGCGCACGCGCGAGACGGCGGACGCCTTCGCCAAGGAACTGGGAGTGGCGGCGCGGCTGATGCAGGCCGACGATTCGCTGTACCTCGCCGACGGCGAGCAGATCCTGGCCGCCATTCGCGCGGTCGGTCCGCGCGTCGCTCATCTCATGGTCATCGGCCACAACCCGGGCATTTCCGCGGCGGCCATTGCGCTGGCGCCCGAAGCGGTCACCGGCGACCTGCCCACCTGCGGCGCGCTCACCATGGCGGTGAGCTGCGTAACGTGGAATCTCATCGATCGGCGCTGCGTGCGCGACACCGAGCGCGACGCCCCCGCCGCGCGCCGCTTCTTCGATTTTGGCTAGCTACTGCGCGCGACCTGCGTGATGTCGACCACGGCGCCCTGGTCGCGCTCGCGGCGCACGCCCGGCGGGCCAACCAGCTGCGGATCGCCGATGGTGCAGCAGTCGCGTCCCGCCTGCTTGGAGCGGTACAGCGCCTCGTCGGCCAGCCGCACGATGGTTTCCCGCTCGCGCGCCATGGTCGAGTCGGCAATACCGAAGCTCGCGGTGAAGATGGGCGTATTCGACAGCAGGTGCGCCTGCGCCAGCGCGGCACGCAGCCGCTCGACGACTTCGGCGGCGCGCTCGGCATTGGCGCCGGGCAGCAGCAGCGCGAACTCCTCGCCACCCCAGCGCACCACGTGATCGCGGTCGCGCACCACGCCGCGCGCGGTCTCGGCGAACAGCTTCAGCGCACGATCGCCGGCGTCGTGGCCCATGGTGTCGTTGAGGCGCTTGAAGAAGTCCAGGTCCGCCATGACCACGGCAAAGGACGATTCCACGGCCATGAGATTGGCGAGCACTTCCTCGGCGACGCGCCGGTTGCTCAGGCCCGTGAGGCTGTCGGTGCTGGCCTGCAGTTGCGAGCGCTCGAACGCGCGCAACGTGCCGATGCGGTTGCCGGCATGCACGCCGAGCGCCGTGAGCTGCGCGATCTGCTCGGGATTGGGCGGCTTGCCCTTGGCGCCGGCGACGTGCAGCACGCCGAGCGCGCGGCCCATGAAGTTCACCGGCACGCAGGCCGCCGACAGCGCGCCGCCCATGCGGCCTAACAACTTGGGACAGGCGTTGAGCGCCTCGGCGTCGGGAAAGATCTGCGGGAACCCGCGGCGCACCGCGATGCAGCTGTAGGGCGATTCCACGCCGCAGTTCGGCGAACCGGTCTTGGGATGCACGCAGGCGCGCTCGAGATGCGCGCGCGAGGAGTCCGCCAGCAGCAGCTCCATGGGGTGCACGTCGGAAATCGAGCTCATGGCGCGCGCGATCACGCGATCGGCTTCGGCTTCCGAATCGGCCATTTCCAGCGCTTCCACCAGCTGATTGCTGAACGAGCTGCGGCCGGCCTCGGAACGCAGGCGCGTGAGCATGCCCTGCATGGTGTCCGCCAGCAGGTTGATCATGCGCGCCAGCGCGCTGACTTCATCGTTGCCGTGCGGCTCGCAGCGATTGTCCATGTCGCCCGCGGCCAGCGCCTGCGCGACCTCGCCCACGGCATGGATGGAATGCTGGATCGACTTGGCGATGGCCCACAGCAACAGACCCGAGAGTGCGGCCGCGAGCAGCCCGCCACAGATCAGCAAGGTGGTGACCGTGTCGGCGCGATCGGCTTCCGCCAGCACGCGCATTTCCACGCGACCCAGCACGCCGCGCATGCGGGTCATGGCCTCGCGCAGGCCATTTTCGAGCGCACCACGGCGCGGCTCGAGATCGGCGAACGCCCAGGCCGTGGCCCCGCTGCCGCCGGCGCCATCGCGCAGGAAGTTATCCACGGCCTGGAAGAACTGAGTCGCGGGCGTCCGCAGGCTATCGGTAATAGCGCCGACCTCCGGGGTACCCGGCAGCGCCCAGGTGGCCTCGAGCTGCGCGCGCAACGCCGTCAGCAGATTCTGCGTGCTGTTGTCGCCGGCGGGTTGCTGCATCTGTCCCGTGAGGCTGGTGTGGATGGTGAGCGCGCGATCCAGCGAGCGCTGCACGGCCGCGGCCCGGGCCAGGTCGGCACTGGCTTCCGAGCGCAGCTGCGTGGTGCGCAGCGCGCCGAACACCACGGCGCCCACGCAAAGCAGCAGCACCGCGAACATTATGTAGAAACGCCCGGTGATCGATATCGCGGTGAACCACCAGCGCGTCGGTCGAACTGTCATGACTTCCCGTTTTAACCCCGAATCGCGTCACTCCCGTATCGGCGAATTCGGGGAAAACCTGACGAGCGCGCGCAGTGCGCGGCGCCAGTACGTCGCGACGCAGTGCTCATATTTACGACATTGAGTCGTTGTCTTACGTGCTAGGCGTCCGGTGGCGGCACGCTCAACGCGCAGCCAGTGACAAGAGGCCCGCGTTGCCGCCGATCGCGGCGGTGTTGGTGGTGATGGTCTGCTCGGTGGCCATGCGATGCAGGTAATGCGGCCCGCCCGCTTTCGGCCCGGTGCCCGAGAGCCCCATGCCGCCGAAGGGCTGCACGCCGACCACGGCGCCGATCATGTTGCGGTTGATGTAGACATTGCCGACTCGCAGCGCGCGCGCGATGCGCTGCGCCAGGCCGTCGATGCGTGTGTGGATGCCGAGCGTGAGACCGTATCCCAGGTGGTTGATGGCCTCGACCAGCGCGTCGAGATCGCGCGCGCGGTAGCGCACCAGGTGCACCACCGGGCCGAAGACCTCGCGCTGCAGCGACCCCAGCGAGTCGATCTCGACGGCCAGCGGCGCGAAGAACCGGCCCGTCGACGCCGGCACCCGGAGCACGATGCTTCCAGCGCGCCTGTTTTTCCACCTGCGCGCGGTAAGCCTCGAGCATCTTCAGCGCGTCGTCGTCGATGACCGGCCCGACGTCGGTCGACAGCCTCGCAGGGTCGCCCACGACGATCTCATCCATGGCACCGGCCAACAAGGTCTGCACGCGCGGCGCGATTTCTTCCTGCACGAGCAGCACGCGCAAGGCCGAGCAGCGCTGCCCCGCGCTGTTGAAGCCCGACTGCACCACGTCGAGCACCAGCTGCTCGGCCAGCGCGGAGCTGTCCGCGAGCATCACATTGAGGCCGCCGGTTTCGGCGATCAGCGTGCCGATGGCTCCCGGCCGTCCCGCCAGGGATCGTTCGATGAGTGCGCGCCGTGTCCGTGCCGCCCGTGAACACCACTCCCGCGAGGCGCGGATCGCGAGTCAACGCCGCGCCCACCTCGCGCACCGTCGCCCGGGACGAAGTGCAGGGCCGACGGCGGAACGCCGGCCTGCAGCAGCAGCCCGGTGGCGTAGGCCGCCGTCAGCGGCGTCTGCTCGGCAGGCTTGGCGACCACGCTGTTGCCGGCCGCGAGCGCCGCTGCCACCTGCCCGGTGTAGATAGCCAGCGGAAAATTCCACGGGCTGATGCAGGCGAATACACCCTTGCCGCGCAGGCGCAGCAGGTTGCGCTCGCCGGTGGGGCCCGGCAGCGTCGACTCGTGGGAGAAATCGCGGCGCGCGCGCGCCGCGTAGTAACGCAGGAAGTCCACGGCCTCGCGCACTTCGCCGATGGCATCGGGCAGCGTCTTGCCGGCCTCGCGCACGCAGCGCGCCGTGAGCGCCGCGGTGTGCTCCTCGAAGAGCTGCGCCGCGCGCTCCAGGATGGCGGCGCGATGCTCGCCGCCGGCATCGTCCCAATCGCCCTGCGCGCGCAACGCCGCGTCGATGGCGGCCTCGACCGTGGCCGCATCGGCATTGGCTACGACTCCGATCTGCTCCGCCGTGTTGGCTGGATTGCACACCGGTGTCGTGCGGCCGGCGCGCGTCTGACCTGCCACCACCGGCGCCGCGCTCCAGGGCTGCTGCGAGGCGCGCTCGCAGTCACGCAGCAGTGCATCGACCGCCTGTCCGTCCGCAAAATTGAAACCGGCGGAATTCGCGCGTTCGGGCGCGAACAGGTTCGCGGGCAGAGGGATGCGCGGATGCGCGACGCGTTCCAGTGCGTCGACCTCGGCAATGGGATCCGCCACGACCTCCTCGGCCGGCAGGCTGCCATCCACGATGCGATTGACGAAAGAGGTGTTGGCGCCGTTCTCGAGCAATCGACGCACCAGGTAGGGCAGCAGGTCTTCGTGCGCGCCCACCGGCGCGTAGACGCGACAGGCGAACTTGCCCCAGGGACCGCGCACCACGCTGTCGTACAACTCCGCGCCCATGCCGTGCAGGCGCTGGAACTCGAAGCGGTTGGCGTCGCCGCCGAAGATTTCGGCCACCTGCGCGATGGTGTGCGCATTGTGCGTGGCAAATTGCGGATAGATGCGTTCACCGGCGCTCTCGAGCAGCCGCGCGCAAGCCAGGTAAGACACATCGGTATTGGGCTTGCGCGTGAACACGGGATAGCCCACGAGTCCGCGCTCCTGCGCACGCTTGATCTCGCTGTCCCAGTACGCACCTTTCACCAGGCGCAGCGTGATGCGCCGGTCGGTGGCCTTGAGCCGCGCGAGCAGCCAGTCGATGGTCGACCAGGCGCGCTTCTGGTAGGCCTGCACCGCCAGCCCGAACCCGGCGAAGCCGCGCGTCACGTCGCTCGGCCAGTAGTTTGTCCACCAGCAGCAGCGACAGCTCCAGGCGGTCGGCCTCCTCGGCATCCAGCGTGACGCCGATGCCGGCGTCGCGGGCCTCGCGCACCAGCTGTTCGATGACGGGATACAGCTCGCGCACGACGCGTGCGGGTTTGCGCGAACTCATAGCGCGGATGCAGCGCCGACAGCTTGATCGAGATGCTGTGACGCGCGGTGATCGATTCACGCGGCTCGACCGCGCGGCCCACCGCGGCAATGGCGGCCGAGTATTTCGCGCGATAACGCTCGGCGTCGGCGCGGGTCAGCGCGGCTTCGCCGAGCATGTCGAAGGAGTAACGATAGTCGCGTTCCTCCTTGCCGGCGGCGCGCGCCAGCGCGGCCTCGATGTCACGGCCCATGACGAACTGGTGCCCGAGGATGCGCATGGCCTGTTTGAGCGCCGCGCGCGCCACCGGCTCGCCGAGCTTGGCGGCCAGCCTGCCGTACCAGGAACGCGCCTCACCGACCTCGTTGCGATCGAGCGCCACCACGCGCCCCGTCAGCATCAGGCCCCAGGTCGAAGCATTGACCAGCAACGATTCGCTGTCGCCGAGATGTTCGTCCCAGGCACCGCTGGGAATCTTGTCGGCGATGAGCCGATCCGCGGTCTCACCGTCCGGGATGCGCAGCAAGGCCTCGGCCAGGCACATGAGGATCACGCCTTCGCGCGATGCCAGGCTGTACTCGCGCAGGAAGGCATCCAGCGCGCCGCCGCTGCCGCGAGCCGATCGGACCGCCTGAACCAGCGCCAGCGCACGTGCATCGACATTGCGACGCGCGCCTTCCGGGAGGCGCGCGCGATCCGCGAGCTCGCGCACAAGTGGTTGTTCTTCGGAGAGATATCGGGAATTGACGGCTCGGGCGACGGCCTCGGGCCGTTCGAGCATGGGAAAGTGTGTCATGGCCGAAATTCTATTGAATTGGGCCCGGGCCGTCCCAATAGCGTGGCGCATGAGTGCAACCGTCAAAGCCGTGACCACGGCCACCTTCCCGTCCGAAGTCATCAACGCTTCCACCTCACAGCCCGTGCTCGTGGACTTCTGGGCGCCCTGGTGTGGTCCGTGCCGCGCTCTGGGACCCGTGCTCGAGCAGGTGGCGGACGAACACGCCGGCAAGGTCAAGGTGGTCAAGATCAACACCGACGAGAACCAGGACATCGCACAGCAGTTTCAGATCCGCAGCATTCCGGCGGTGAAGCTGTTCCTGAACGGCCGCGTCGTCGATGAATTCGTCGGCGCCCTGCCGCTGGGTCATGTCCGCAAATTTCTCGAGCCGCACCTGCCGCGCGCCTTCGCCGGCGAGCTCGAGGAAGCACGCAAGCTCGCCGACCAGGGTGACTACGCCAGCGCGACGGTCAGACTGCGCACCATCGCGGATGCGGATCCCGCCAATCTCGATGCGCGCCGCGACCTCGCGCGCTATCTCGCCTTGTCAGGCGACGTGCTCGGCGCCTCGCAGGTGTTAGGCCAGCTCCCACCGCAGGCACAGAACGATCCGGCGTCGAACGCGGTACGCGCGCTGATCCATTTCGCCGCGCTGGCCACCGACGAAGCGGCGCGTTCGGATTCCCTGCGTGCCGCCGCTGCGCGCTCGATACTGGGCGGCAGCCCGGACGCGGCCGTCGAAACCCTGCTCACGCGCATGCAGGGCGACCGCAACTTCGCCACGCGCGCCGGGCGTGAAGACCTGCTGCAGGCCTTCGCGCTGCTGCCGGCGGACGACGAAAGAGTGAATGGCTGGCGTCGCCGCCTCGCGGCGCTCCTCAACTAGTGAACGACGACATCACCGTGGCGGTGAAGGTGCTCGCCGTGCTCGGCGGCGCCTCGCTGCTCGTCTGGTGCGGTGTCATCATGATAAAGGCCGCGAAACGCGGCGGCGGCGGAATGCGCGGCATTGGGGCCGCGCTCATGATGTTCGGCTGGGGGAGCATGCGCGATCCGCGCAATGACACCGTGGCCGAAGCGCAGGACGGCCGCATCCGCAAGGGCACGCATTCGGGCGATCCGCTGGATCCCGATCCCCGGTAGTTCGATCTGCGGGTCGCTCAGTCCGTCGCCGCTTCGGCGCGCAGGCGCGCGGCCTCGGCGCTTCCGAGGTACTTCTCGATCAGGCCGCGCGCGATGTACAACAGCGGGATCAGCGCGATGGCCGCGCTCATCTTGTAGACGTAGTTCACGGTGCCCACGGCCAGGAACTGCGAAATCGACCAGTGCTGCGGGCCGATCACGAAGGCGATGTACAGCACGATGAAGCTGTCGAGCAGCTGTGAAACCGCGGTCGATGCCGTGGCGCGCAGCCACACGAAGCGATCGCCGGTGATCTTCAGGATGCGGTGAAAGATCACCACGTCGATGAGCTGGCCCACGAGGAAGGCGACGATGGAACCGCAGATGGTCCACAGTCCCTGGCCGAAGATGAGCGCGTAGGCCTTCTGGATGTCGGGCACGCCCATGCCCTTGTTGATGTCCACCCAGAAGCCGGCCGGCGCCAGCGAGATCGCGGCATAGGCCGCGAGAAATGCATAAGCGATGAGCCCGACCGCGATCCACGAAATCAGCCGCACGCCACGCACGCCGAAATACTCGTTGATGACGTCGGTCATGATGAACACGAACGGCCACACCAGCACGCCGGCGGTGAAGTTCAGCGTGCCGTCGATGCCGAACAACGACCAGTTGAACGGCGGTGCACCGACGCGTCGCCTCGAGCGCGAAGATCTTGACGCCGACGAACTCGCCGATGAGCGCGTTGGTCAGGAAGAATCCCGCCAGGAAGATGAACAGGCGATTGGCGCGCTGGTCGACCGTGCGCATCTTCAATCCCGCCCGCGCAGGCGACGCAGCTCCCGGCGACCATGTTTGTCGGGCCGCTCGAGGGAATGCGGCTGCGCAAATGCAGACACCAGCCGCGACTGTTCGGCGAATTTCTCGCGAGCCGCACGCGCGGCATCGGTTTCGGCGTAGCACGCCTGTGCGATGGGAGCCGAGCCGCGCCGGTCCGGCAATTTCAGGACCTCGCATTCGAATTGATAACCCTGGCGGGTGACGGTGATCGTGTCGCCGACACGCACCAGCTGGGCTGGTTTCACGCGCCGGCCATTCAGCTGCACCTTGCCGCCGGCCACGGCCTCGGCCGCGAGCGGTGCGCGACTTGAACAGCCGCGTGCACCACAACCAGCGATCGATGCGCAGGGCGTTCCTGCCACCCTCTCCGCGCTCGATCTCTTCGCTTTCGTTCGGGTTCGTCATGCGGCGGCCAGTATAATTGCGCCCAATCCCATTTACCCGGTGCACCCTCGATGGATGCCGCTTTCTATCAACGATTCGACGCGGACCTGGAAGACCTGCGCAAGCAGGGCCTGTTCAAGTCCGAGCGGGTGATCTCCAGTCCCCAGGCCGGGCAGATCCGCGCCAACGACGCGGATGTCATCAACCTATGCGCTAACAACTACCTGGGGCTGGCCAGCCATCCCGCGATCCGCGAGGCCGCGCACCGCGCCATCGACCGTTTCGGATACGGCATGGCCTCGGTGCGCTTCATCTGCGGAACGCAGACCGTGCACAAGCAGCTCGAGGCGGCGCTTTCGAAGTTCCTCGGCACGGAGGACACCATCCTGTACTCCTCGTGCTGGGATGCGAACGGCGGGTTGTTCGAAACCGTGCTCGGCGAGCAGGACGCGATCATTTCCGATGCGCTGAATCATGCCAGCATCATCGACGGCATCCGGCTCTGCAAGGCGCGGCGCCTGCGTTACGCCAATCGCAATCTCGCCGAGCTCGAGCAGCATCTCAAGGACACCCAGGACTGCCGCACGCGGCTCATCGCCACGGATGGCGTGTTCTCCATGGACGGCAGCATCGCGCCCCTGCGCGAGATCTGCGATCTCGCCGACCGCTACGGCGCGCTGGTCATGGTGGACGATTCACACGCTACCGGCTTCATGGGCGCGAATGGCCGCGGCACACCCGAGCATTGCGGGGTGAGCGGCCGCATCGATTTCCTCACCGGCACCTTCGGCAAGGCATTGGGCGGCGGCAGCGGCGGCTACACCAGCGGCAAGGCCAATGCCATCGCCTGGCTGCGGCAACGCTCGCGGCCGTATCTGTTTTCGAACAGCATTCCTCCGGTGGTCGCGGCCGTGACGCTGCGCGCGCTGAACATGGTCGAACACTCGCCGGAGCTGCGCGACACGCTGTTCGGGCATGCGCGCAAATTCCGCGCCGGCCTCCAGGCCGCGGGCTTCAAACTACTGCCCGGCGAGCACCCCATCATTCCGGTCATGATCGGCGACGCGGCATTGGCGGCGCGCTTCGCCGACCAGCTGCTGGGCGCAGGCATCTACGTCGTAGGGTTTTCGTTTCCGGTGGTCCCGAAGGGCGAGGCGCGCATCCGTACCCAGATGTCCGCGGGCCTGAACGACGCCCAGCTCGAACGCGCACTCGCGGCCTTCATCAAGGTGGGTCGTGAACTGGAGCTGATCAAATGAAGGCACTGGTGAAGAGTGAGGCGAAACCCGGCATCTGGATGAAGGACATCGACATTCCGAAGGTCGGTCCCAATGACGTACTCATCAGGATCGCCAAGACCGCGATCTGCGGCACCGACATGCACATCTACAACTGGGATGCCTGGGCGCAGAAGACCATTCCCGTCCCCATGGCCGTGGGGCACGAGTACTTCGGTCGCATCGTCGACATGGGCAGCGAAGTGCGCGGATTCTCGGTGGGCGATCGGGTCTCGGGCGAAGGCCACATCACCTGCGGTCACTGTCGCAATTGCCGGGCCGGACGCCGTCACCTGTGCCGCAACACCGTGGGCGTGGGCGTCGACCGGCAGGGTTGCTTCGCCGAATACCTGGTGATCCCCGCGAGCAATGCCTTCAAGCTGCCCGATGCCGTCACCGACGACATCGCCAGCATCCTCGATCCCTTCGGCAATGCCACGCATACCGCCCTCGCCTTCAACATGGTGGGCGAGGACGTGCTGATCACCGGCGCCGGCCCGATCGGCATCATGGCCGTGGCCATTTCGCGGCACATCGGCGCGCGCCACGTGGTCATCACCGACGTCAATGACTACCGGCTCGGCCTGGCGAGGAAGATGGGCGCGACGCGCACCGTGAACGTGACGCGCGAAAAAATCGACGACGTCATGGCCGGCCTCGGCATGCAGGAGGGCTTCGACGTGGGGCTGGAAATGTCCGGCAATCCGACCGCATTTCGCGACCTGTTGCGCACCATGCATCACGGCGGCAGCGTGGCCTTGTTAGGCATACCGCCCGGCGAAACGGCCATCGACTGGAACCAGGTCATCTTCAAGGGCCTGAACATGCGCGGCATCTACGGCCGCGAGATGTTCGAGACCTGGTACAAGATGGCTGCGATGCTGCAGTCCGGCCTCGACATCACGCCGGTCATCACGCATCACTTCCCCATCCAGGAATTCCAGCGCGGCTTCGAGACCATGGGCTCGGGGCAGTCGGGCAAGGTCATTCTCGACTGGAGCACCTTGAACTAACAGCGTCCGCGACCAGTTCGCCGCGCGGATCTGAACCGGGCTAGCGGACGTCGCAGAAACAGTAGGCGTACCTGTTATCCCGCGCGTTCATGCGCGACCAGCGTTCGAGCTCGCGTTGCACGGGCTCGAGGCTGCGCGTGACCTTGAGCAACGGATTGCGGCTGACCAGGTCGCCGACGAAATTCGTCGCGACCCAGACCTTGATCTGCAAGGCCAGCGATTCGGCCCAGGACAGCTCGGGCTCGATGCGCTCGACCTCGTAGTCGCCCTTCATCTTGGCGCGTGTCGCCGCCGCCTTTACCGCGCCGTCGAAAAGGCCGAGGTGATCCACCAGCCCGTTGATCTTCGCGTCCGTACCGATCCAGACGTGGCCCTGGGCAATGGCATGCACTTCGTCACGGGTTTTCTTGCGTCCCTCGGCCACGCGCGCGAGGAATTCCTCGTAGCCGTGCTCGATGGTCGCCTGCAGCATTTTCTTGGCGTCTTCGCCCAGCGCACGATCGACGCGCAACTGTCCCGACAGGTTGGTGGTACCGACGCCATCGACGCTGATCCCGATCTTCGACAGCGTGTTCTGAAACGTCGGAATGGCGCCGTAGATGCCTATCGACCCGGTGATCGTGGCCGGGTGCGCCCAGATCTCGTCGGCCGAAGCGGCGACGTAGTAACCGCCCGAGGCGGCGAGATCGCCCATCGAAACCACCACGGGCTTGCCGGCCTTCTGTGCGGCACGCACTTCCCGATAGATCTCTTCGGAGGCCAGCACGCTGCCGCCCGGACTATCTACCCGCAGCACGATGGCCTTGACGTGGTCGTCGCGGCGCGCTTCGCGGATCAGCTCCGAGGTGCTCTCGCCGCCCACGGTGCCCGCGGGTTGCGTGCCATCGAGGATCTCTCCCGACGCCACGATGACGCCGACCTTGTCCTTGCCCGCGCCGCGCGCCTTTTTCTCGGCTTCGACGATGCGCAGGTAGTCGGCCAGCGAGGTGGAATTGAAATCCTCGCCGAGGTCGCTGTCGTCCTCCTTGGCCTTTTCGTTTTTCACCTTTTTCGAGTCAGGGCCGGGACCGACCAGCTCCACCAGGCGCCGCTCCACTTCGATGGTCGACTTGAGCCCGGTGACCAGCTTCGCGTCCAGCGCCACCTTGCCGCCGTCGCCCTTGGCTGCGAGCAGCGCCGGCACCGAGTTCGCGACATAGGCGCTGATGTCTTCGGGTTTCAAGCCACGCGCCTCGGCGACCGCGGTGCGATAGCTGAGCCACAAGCCGTTCAGGTACTGCAGGCTTTCCTCGCGGTCTTCGGGCGACATGTCGCTGCGCACGTAGACCTCGGCGGCGCTCTTGTAGGCGCCGACGCGGAACAGGTTCATCTCGACGCCGAGCTTGTCGAACAGATCCTTGTAATACGTGCGATAGCGGTCGTAACCATCGATGGCCAGGAAACCCAGCGGATCCAGGTAGATCTCGTCTGCCGCGGCGGCGACGTAGTACTGCTCCTGGCCATAGTAGGTGGCGTGGGCAATGACTTTCTTGCCGGAGCTGCGGAAGTCCTTGATGGCGGCCGTCAGCTCGGCGAGCGTGGGCTGGCCGCCCCCCCGCATGTCGTCGAGGTCGAACACCACGGCCTTGATGCGCGCATCTTTCTTGGCGGCCTGCAGCGCGTCGACGAGATCCCAGAGCAGCGTTTCATCCCGGCGCTCGCCCTGGGCACGCGCGAGGGCCTGGTCGAAGGCGTCGCCGCTCAGCTGCTCGACGATCTCCCCATTGGGGGCGATCAACAGCGCCGAGTTGTCGGCGATGCGCGGAATCGAGGTACGCAGGGCTCCGACGACGAAGCCGAAGATGACCAGCAGCAGTATCAGGTGCAGCACCTTGCGCGCGCCGTCGAGGCCGCGCCAGAGCACCGCGAAGAACCGTCCGATCATCTTTGCCAGCCGTCCAAGTGCCGGCTAGACCTTTTCTTCGATGCGGGCAGCCTTGCCCGACAGGTCGCGCAGGTAGTACAGCTTGGCGCGACGCACGCTGCCGCGGCGTTTGATCGAAATGTCGCTGATCGCCGGGCTGTAGGTCTGGAACACGCGCTCCACGCCCTCGCCGTGCGAAATCTTGCGCACCGTGAACGAGGAGTTGAGTCCGCGGTTGCTCTTTGCAATCACGACCCCTTCGTATGCCTGCGCACGTTCGCGATCGCCTTCGGTCACCTTGACCTGCACGACCACCGTGTCGCCCGGATTGAAGTCGGGCACCTTGCGCGTCGCACGCGCCTTTTCGATTTCAAGAATGATGCTGTTAGCCATGTTCTTCACCTTCGCGTTCAGCGAGAAACTCATCGAGCAGCGCTGCCGCATCGGCCGGCAGCCCTCCTCGCGCAATCAAATCGGGCCGGCGCAACCAGGTGCGCGCGACCGCCTGCTTCAACCGCCAGCGCTGGATATCAGCATGGTGCCCGCCCTGCAGTACATCGGGCACCTTCCGGCCTTCGAACTCCACCGGCCGCGTGTAATGCGGCCAGTCGAGCAAACCTGAGTCGAACGACTCCTGGACACTGGAACGCTCGTCACCGAGCACTCCGGGCAGCAGCCTCGCCACCGCGTCCAGCACCACCAGCGCCGGGAACTCTCCTCCCGACAGCACGTAGTCGCCGATCGACACCTCTCTATCTATCCGCGATTCGATGACCCGCTCGTCGAGTCCCTCGTATCGCCCCGCCACCAGCACCATGCCCGGCAGCGTCGAAAATTCCTTCGCCAGCGCCTGCGTGAACGGCACGCCCTGCGCCGACAGGCAAACGCGCGGCGCACCGGCCGGCAGCCTGCGGTGCGCGGCCTCGATGGCCGCGGACATCGGCTCGGGCTTGAGCACCATGCCCGGCCCGCCACCGTACGGCCGATCGTCCACCGTGCGATGCACGTCCTGCGTGTGCGCGCGCGGATCCTCGCAGTTCACCCGCACCAGGCCGCGCTCCAGCGCGCGACCCAGCACTCCGAACTTCACCGCGGCCCGGATCAGCTCGGGGAACAATGTCACGACTTCGATCTGCATGAGTCGTGTCAGAAATCCTCGGGCCAATCCACGATCACGCGCCGCGCGTCTTTATCCACGTTGCGCAGGTGCTGCGCGGTCACCGGTACCAGGTACTCGCGCTCACCCTTGATCACCATCACCGCATTGCCCGGCGTATCGATGTAATGATCGATCGCTCCCAGCAACACGCCTTCGACATTCTTCACTTCGAACCCGACCAGATCGTCGCGATAGTGCTCGCGACCTTCGGCCGGCGGTAGCAGCTCGCGCGCCACCAGAATCATCTGCCCGGTCAGGCGTGCGGCGCCGTCACGTTCGTCGACGCCTTCGAGCTTCGCGATCCAGCCATTGCCCTGGGGTCGCGCTTCCTGCACCGTTGCCTCGCGCTCCGCGCCCTGCCCGGTCCTCAGCACCCAGTGCTGCCATTCGAACAACCGCTGCGGAGGATCGGTGAACGACTGCACCCGCAACCAGCCGCGCACGCCGTGCGCCGCTCCAAGCCTGCCTACTTCGACCAACCGGGGCTCAGTCACGACGCCCCCTAACAAGCGATCAGGCGGCGTTCGCCTTGCGGAACGTCGTCACCAGGTGCTTCACGCGCTCGGACTGCTGCGCGCCCTTGGACACCCAGTAGTCGATGCGGCCGAGATCCAGCTTGAGCGCGGTCTCGTTCTTCACCGGCTTCGGATTGAAGTAGCCCACCTGTTCGAGGCTCTTGCCACCCTGACGCTTGCGGCTGTCGGTCACCACGACGTGATAGAACGGCGTGTTGGTAGCACCGCGGCGGGTCAGACGAATTGTCACCATGTCATTAACCTTCTGATTACTTCCGGCGCCGGGGCGGAGATTCGCTTCCCGACCGGCCAAAAAAGAGCGCGGATTCTACGTAAATCAGTGGCTTGGGGGAAGCGGGAAATGGACTCTCTGGGCAGCCCCGCTGGTTCTGTCGAACCAGCCCCGGCAAAAGGGGTCAACCCTCGAAAAGCACTCAGGAAATTCCCCTCCAGCCGGTAAGGGCTGGCCCCTTTGCTGGGAAACGGGGGCTGCCCCTATCTGCTATTTGGGGAATCCAGGCGGCATGCCGCCCTTGAAGGACTGCAACATGCGCTTCATCTTGCCGCCCGAGAAGCTCTTCATCATCTTCTGCATCTCCATGAACTGCTTCATGAGGCGGTTCACGTCCTGCACCTGCACGCCGGCGCCGTTGGCAATCCGGCGGCGCCGTGAGCCGTCGAGGATGGCCGGGCTGCGCCGCTCCTTCCGGGTCATCGAGTTGATGATGGCAATCTGCCGCCGGACGTCCTTGTCGCCCTGATCCGGGGCGACGGCGCCGCCCTTCATGGCCGCCTGCGGCAGCTTGTCCATCAGCGAGGCGACGCCGCCCATCTTCTGCAGCTGCTCGAGCTGGCTCCTGAGATCCGCCAGGTCGAAGCCCTTTCCCTTGGCCACTTTCCGGGCGAGCTTCTGGGCCTCGTCGACGTCGACCTGCTTCTGAACCTGCTCGACCAGGGCCACCACGTCGCCCATGCCCAGGATGCGGCCTGCCATGCGCTCGGCGTCGAAGTGCTCGAGCGCTTCGAGCTTTTCACCCATGCCCACGAGCACGATGGGCTTGCCGGTGATTTCACGCACGGAAAGCGCCGCGCCACCGCGCGCATCGCCATCGGCCTTGGTGAGAATCACTCCGGTGAGGTCCAGTGCCGCGCCGAAGGCGCGCGCCGCATTGACCGCGTCCTGGCCCGCCATGGCATCGATGACGAACAGCCGCTCGTGCGTCTCGACGGCGCGTTCGATCTGTTTGACCTCTTCCATGAGCTCGGCGTCGACGTGCAGGCGGCCCGCGGTGTCGACGATGAGCGCGTCATAGACGCCCTTGCGGGCGGCGTCCAGCGCCGCGCTCGCGATATCCGCCGGGCGCTGCTTGACGTCGGTGGGGAAGAATCCTGCGCCCACCTGCTCGGCGAGCCGCTGCAATTGCAGCACGGCCGCGGGACGGCGAATGTCCGTGCTGACCAGCAGTACGCGCTTTTTCTGCTCGAGCAACCAGCGCGCGAGTTTGCCCGCGGTGGTGGTCTTGCCGGCGCCCTGCAGGCCGGCTAACAACACCACCACCGGCGGCGCGCGCGCAATTCGAAGCGGCCATTCTTCGTTGAAGAGGGCTCGCCGCCCATGATCGCGACCAGCTCCCTGTGCAGGATGCCGACGAAGGCCTGCCCGGGCGTCAGGCTGGCGGTGACTTCGGCCCCCAGGGCCTTCTGCTTGACCCTTTCGATGAAGGTCTTGACCACCGGCAGCGCCACGTCGGCCTCGAGCAGCGCCATGCGCACTTCGCGCAATGATTCGCCGACGTTTTCTTCGGTGATGCGGCCGCGGCCGCGCAGCGTGTCAACCGTGCGGGAGAGCCGCGCAGTGAGGTTTTCGAAAAGGGCCATGGGCGCGGATTATCCTAGGCGCCTATGGAAAACGCACCCTCGCTGATCCTCGGCATCGCGCTCGTAGTTCTGCTCCTACTGATCGCGTTCTCCTCGGGAACCGAAGTGGCCCTGCTGTCGGCCAACCGCTACAAGATCCGGGCCGCGGCCAAGGCCGGCAAACGCACTGCCAGGGCGCTGGATGGCTTGCTCGCGAAACCCGACAGCTGGCTCGGCGCCAATCTGGTCGTGCTGGCACTGGCGAGCGTGGCCGCGTCGTCGATCGCCACCTTGTTAGCGCAACGCACGGGCTACGAGCACGCCATCCCCTTCACCATGGCCGCCCTGTCGGCCGTCATGATCATCTTCTGCGAGCTGGCGCCCAAGATATACGCCGCGCTCAGGCCCGACCCGGTGGCGCTGTCGTCCACCTACATCTACAAGGTGCTGGTATTCATCGCGACGCCGGTCACCTGGTTCACGAACAAGGCGGCCTATGGCTTTCTGCGGCTGTTCGGCGTCAAGCCCGTGCGCAGCGATGGCACCACCATGTCCACCGAGGAACTGCGCTCGGTGGTGGCCGAGGCCGGTCCGATGATTCCCACGCGCCACCGGCAGATGCTGCTGTCCATCCTGGATCTCGAGCACATTTCGGTGAACGACATCATGGTGCCGCGCCAGGACATCGCATCGATCGATGTCGACGAAAGCTGGGAGGACATCCTCGACCAGCTGCGCCAGACGCCGCACACGCGACTGCCATTGCACGAAGGCGAGCTGGACAATCTCATCGGCATCATCCACATGAAGCGCGTCGCGCAGGAGCTGGCGCGCGACACCTTGACGCGCGAGCGCCTGATCGAGCTCGCGCGGGCCCGCGAACCCTACTTCGTGCCCGAGGGCACGCCGCTCACCACGCAGTTGAACGCTTTTCAACGCAACCGGCGTCGGCTGGCCTTCGTCGTCGATGAATACGGCGACATCCAGGGTTTCGTGACTCTCGAGGACATCCTGGAAGAGATCGTCGGCGAGTTCACCACCGACCCGGCCACGGTGACGCACAAACACGTGCACCGCGAAGCGCCCGGCGTGTTCATCATCAACGCCAGCGCGACCATTCGCGCGCTGAATCGCTCGCTGGGCTGGCAGCTGTCCACGGACGGCCCGAAAACCCTCAACGGCCTGCTGATCGAGCAGCTCGAGACGCTGCCCGAGGCCGGCGCTGAAGTGACCGTCGGCGACTATCAGTTCGAAGTGCTGCAGATCGGGGAGAACACCATCCGCACCGTGCGTGCGCGCCGTGCCGCGCCGGCAACGGCAGGTTGATTTACCCCAGCGCCGCCGCCAGTGCCTGGTCTATGCGCTGCAACGCGCGCACCCGCAGGTTTTCGATGGGATTGCGCGGCACGTTTTCCGCCGGCACCAGCGCCGTGGTGAAGCCCTGTTTCGCCGCCTCGCGCAGCCGCTCCTCTCCGTAGGCGACCGGCCGCAACTCACCCGTGAGTCCCAGTTCTCCGAAGGCGACGATCTTCGGATCGATCGCCTTGCCGGCGAGGCTCGAAGCCAGTGCCAGCGCCGCCGGCAGGTCGCAGGCCGTCTCGGTCACTTCGAGACCGCCGACGAGATTCACGAACACGTCGTGTTCCTGCAGGTTCACGCCCGCGTGCCGGTTCATCACGGCTAACAACATTGCGACGCGCTGCGCGTCGAGACCCTGCGCCACGCGGCGCGGCGCGCCGAAACGCATGCGATCGACCAGCGCCTGCAGCTCGACCAGCAAGGGACGGCGGCCGTCGCGCGTGACCGTCACCACGCTGCCCGGCGCGGGTTCGCCCGAGCGCGCCAGGAAAATCGCCGAAGGGTTGCGCACCTCGCGCAGTCCCTGTTCGGCCATGTGAAAAAACGCCAGCTCCCCCACCGAGCCGAAGCGGTTCTTGGTGGCGCGCACGTTGCGGAATCGGCTCGACGCGTCGCTCTCGAAATACAGCACCGTGTCCACGAGGTGTTCGAGCGCGCGCGGCCCGGCGATGGCGCCGTCCTTGGTCACGTGACCAATGAGCATGACGCTGACGTCCTCGGACTTGGCAAATCGCACCAGCTGCGCGGTGCATTCGCGCAGCTGCGTCACGGCACCCGCGGACGTGCCGACCGAGGCCAGTTGCACGGTCTGGATGGAATCGACGACCAGCAAACGGGCGCGCTGTTCACGGGCGCGCGCCAGGGCTGCCTCGAGGTCGGTATCCGCGACCACACGCAGGTTCGGCGCGCTGATTCCCAGTCGTCGAGCCCGCACCCCGATCTGCGCGGCGGATTCCTCGGCCGACAGATAGAGCGTGGGGACGGTTTGGGCGGCGTGATTCGCGACCTGCAGCAGCAGTGTGGACTTGCCGATCCCCGGCTCGCCACCTAGCAAGGTGACCGACCCCGGGATCAGTCCGCCGCCCATGACCTGGTCCAGCTCGGCCATGCCGGTTTCCAGTCGGGGCAGGTCGCCGGACGCCAGTTCCACCGCGGCGGCGGGTGGTGGCGCCGGCGCCGCCGGCCCGGCCGGCCGACGCATCACCGAACGTTGTTCCAGGGTGTTCCAACGGGTGCATTGCGGGCACTGGCCCTGCCATTTCATGGCTTCGCCACCGCATTCCGCGCATACAAAAACGATCGCCGGCTTGGCCATGGTCGGGCGGATTTCCTCTATCGGCAGGTTTCAAAGCGTGACGAAGTTCAAGGGGCTGACACCCATCACCTCGGCACTGCACCTAGTGTGCAGTAGTCCGGTGCGGCCCCCCGCCGTTGGCTTTAGCATTGCCGCTCTAGATCATTGATTTTGGGTCGTTGATTTTGGCCGTCCGCCCCGGTGAAGTGTGACTTATTGCCGAAGGCCGCCGGCTGACTGCTGGTAGGTTATGGCAGGTGCGGGGAAGCGTGCGGCTGTTATGCGGCTGTAAAGGGCACTTTTTGAGTGTTGAGCACTGTTGTGATCGAAAAAACCGCTGAAATTCGCCGGCTCGTATGCCGCAGGTGACGAGCCTGAAAGGCAAGCTCACGTTGGTCGGGTCGACCGACACCGGGCGTGTCCGCGAACACAATGAAGACACCATCGCCACCGATCCGGACGTGGGCCTTCTGGTGCTGGCCGATGGCATGGGCGGCTACAACGCGGGTGAAGTCGCCAGCGGAATCGCGGTCAAGACCATCACCAACCTGGTCCGTGAGGGCCTCCTGCGTGAAGACCTGGCCTCCATCGATCGCAGCACGGGTTTGACGCGTCCCTCGATCGTCCTGCGTGACGCCATCACGCGTGCCAACAAGATCATCTACCAGACCGCACGTTCGCAGGCCGAATGCGAAGGCATGGGCACCACGGTGGTCGCCGCCCTCTTCTACGACAACCGGGTTTCCATCGCGCATGTCGGGGATTCGCGGTTGTATCGCCAGCGCGGCAGCCAGATCGCGCAGGTCACCATGGATCACTCGCTGTTGCAGGAGCTGGTGGATCGCGGCTTCTACTCCCCCGAGGAAGCCCAGCGCGCCGCCAACAAGAACTACGTGACCCGAGCGTTGGGCGTCGAACCGCAGGTCGAGGTCGAGGTGCAGGAGCACCCGGTCGACAAGGGCGACATCTTCATCCTGTGTTCGGACGGTCTCTCCGACATGGTCGAAGATGAAGACATCCGTTTAACTATAAGTACCTTTGGTGCTAACCTAGATACGGTTGCTAAGCAGTTGATTCAGTTAGCCAACGAGAACGGCGGTCGTGACAACGTCTCGGTGGTGCTCGCGCAAGCCAACGAGGCGTTTCCGGCGAGCCGCGGTGTGATGGATAAACTTCTGGGCTGGTTCAGTTAAGGGAAGGCGAAAACGATGGCACGTCTGGTATTGAGCCTGGATAACCAGGTCCTCGCCGAATACAACATGAACAAGGAGCGGTACACCATTGGCCGGCTCCCCGATAACGACATTCGCATCGACAACTCGGCGGTGTCGGGTCATCACTCGCTGATCATCAACATCCTCAACGATTCGTTCCTCGAGGACCTGAACAGCACCAACGGCACCTACGTCAACGGCAAGCTCATCAAGAAGCATGCGTTGCAACACGGCGATGTCGTGACCGTGGGTCATCACCAGCTGCGCTTCGTCGAAGACGACGAGGCCCAGGACGAATTCGAAAAGACGATGGTCATCCAGCCGTCGTCGCGCCCGGCCGCCGAGAAAATGCGCGCCGCCAAGGACGTGGTCGAGAAGCAGTCCGCCGATCTTTCCGCCAGCGGCGCCCGCAAGGGCCTCGACGGCAAGATCCCGGTCAAGAAAGCCAAGTTGCAGGTGTTGTCCGGCTCGTTCGCGGGCCGTGAGCTCGAGCTCAGCAAGGCTTTGACCACGCTGGGCCGCCCCGGCATCCAGGTGGCCGCGATCACGCGCCGCCAGGATGGCTACTTCATCGTGCACGTGGACAGCGATACGCCTAACAACTTCCCGCTGGTCAATGGCGCGGCCATCGGCAGCCAGGCGCGCAAGCTCATCGACAACGATGTGATCCAGCTCGCCGGCGTGAAGATGGGCTTCTTCGAGGCTTGAGAGCCAGACCCCAGACCACGAAGCCCTCTTCAATCGTTCACGGACGCCGGTGCTTCGCCGGCGTTTTCCGTTGTGGCGCGCAGCGCCTGACGAGAAAGGCCCGTCGAAGCGACGGGCTCCGTGAATGACAAGAAAAAGGCCGGTGGTAACCCGGCCTTCTTCGTTTCCCCCTCAATTCACCCGTTGGAATGCATTGGCGTACACGTAGTCCGCGATGCGACGTCCCTGGCGGATGCCCTCGGTCTTGTCGAACGACCAGTGGATGCCCAGGTAGATGCGGCTCTGGCCGTTCTCTTCCTCCGCCTGCGAGAACGAATTGAAGCTGCGCGGCAGCAGCGGGCGCACCTGTCCGTTGCTGTCGACCGTCTCGCCATTCAACTCATCTGACGTGAACGTGAACGCGATGTTGTCCCTGCCGAAGTAGTTGCGCAGGGTTTCGAACAGCGCGCCGCCAAACGTTGCATGCCCCGACGGATATGCCGGGAACGGCGGCGTGAAATCCGGGCCCGGCAGATTGCTGGCCGGCGCGCCCAGTGGGAAAAACCCCGCATCGCCGATGGTGGCGGGATTGCCGTCGCCGGTTCCCGAGGGTCCCGTGCCCGGATCCGATTCGCGAATGCCGGTGACCGGACGCCAGACGTCCCAGAAGTACTTCGACTCCCAGCTGCCGATGCCAGCGTCGGCCATCGACACATTCACCAGCGCGAACAGTCGCGCGAGCTCGATCGGGCTCGTGATGCGACTGCTGACCACCGTGGTGATCTGGTTGTAGAGCCGCGGCGGCGCGCACAGGCTCGGCGTGCCGTCGTAGGCCCAGTAGAGCCCGATGTTGGTCTGGTCCACGCTGCGCTGTGTGGGTGTGTTCACGCCATCGCCGCCGAGGCGCTTCACCTCGTTGTACGCCGCGGTATATGCCGCGCTACCCAATGCCGGTGGCGCCGGCGTGCGGAACTGCGAGGCCGACGTCATGACGAATGGCCGCACCCGGCTCCAGAACGCGCCGAGTGCGATGGGTGCCTGGCTGATCGGATCCTGGCGCCAATGGCCGGCCGCGTTGCTCGTCATCCACTCGATGCCCAGCCGCGGCTCCGCGAATTGCGAGCCGTCATTGACGCGCCGGCCGAGGATGCGGGTCGCCGCGCGATTGCCGATGGCGACGCCGAGATTCTTGCGCTGCTCCTGCGAGGGCGGAATGCGCGCGATGTCCTCGCTGTAGAGCCGGTCGAAGATTGGCCTTTGCGAGGGAAACATCTGCACCAGTGTGTCGTGTGCGGCCGTCGCGATCGCCGCATCGATCGAGGCCGGGCGGGTCTCGCGCGGCATCCCGGTGTAGCTGCGGTATCCGCCGGTGATCGCATTCACGGCGTCGAACATCGCGATGTGCACGATCGCTATGGCACGTGAAGCGCGCGTCGGCCCGAGCTGCTCGCCGAACACGCGGCCCGGCGGATCCTCGACCGGTCCCGGTTCGACCGGCGTGTGATCGAGCCCGGAGGCATCGATCGAGATCTGGTTCCAGTAGCGGAACGTGTCGGCCGTCGAGTCCGAACGTCGCACCGCCAGCGGCAGCGCGACAGCGTCCACCGACGTGCCGGTTCGCGGCCCATACAGATCGCCGGGACTCCTGATGGCTTCGGCGGAGAAAGAATTCGCGGCGGCAATGAGCAGCGTCGCGTAAAGAATAGATCGTCCTGATCTCGCCAGCATGATGACACTCCCTGTCCGTATTGCCGCGTACACAGGATGTTCGCAGAAATCTCCGCGCGCAATACGGGAGACGAGGGTCTAGTACTCGCGCGGCTGTCGCGGAAAACAGAAACGGTCGCTGCTTCCGATACTTGAAAAAATTGCCACGCGCGCGAAAACGCGGCGGCTTACTTCAGCTCGAGCGGAACGCGCTGGCTCACGCCACACAGCAACTCATACGGAATCGTGTCGGCATGCATTGCGACGTCTTCGACCGGCAGGCCCTCGCCCCAGATGACGGCCTTGCTGCCGGTGGCGACTTTCGGCGCGCCGCTGACGTTCACGGCGATCATGTCCATCGACACGCGCCCCACCAGCGGATACCGGGAACCGCCGATCAGCACCGGCGTGCCGTTGACGAGATGACGCGGAAGGCCGTCGCCGTAACCCGCCGCGAGAATGGCGATGGAGCTGTCGCGCTCGGCACGCCACGCTGCCGGCGTAGCCTACGGTTTCGCCGCGCTTCACCTCGCGCACCGTGAGCACCGTGGTCTCCAGTGTCATCACGGGCTTGAGGCCATGCGTCGCGCCGGTGGCGTCGGCAAACGGTGAAACACCATACAGCGCGAGCCCGGGACGCACCCAGTCGCCATGGGCGCGCGGATGTCCCAGCGTGCCCGCGGAATTGCCGATGCTGGTGGCCAGGCGGTGCGCGCCCGTGAGGCCGGCGGACGCGAGCGTGGACTCGAACCGGCCGACCTGCTCGAGTGTCATCGGCTCGCTGCGCTCATCGGCGCGCGCCAGGTGCGTCATGGCACGCAGCTCGAGCGCCGGCACGCTCATGGCGCGCAGTCGCGCCAGCGCCGGCGCAAAGGCCTCCGGCCGGAAACCCAGGCGGTTCATGCCCGTGTCCATCTTGATCCAGATGACGAATCGCTCGGCGCCGCGATGTGCTTCGAGCAGCTCGAGCTGCAGCGGATCGTGCACCACCAGCTCGAAGCGGTGATGCGCAGCCTCGCCGAGTTGTTCGGCGCTGAACACGCCTTCGAGCAGCACGATGGGGGTGTTCACGCCGGTGCTGCGCAGTGCGATGCCCTCTTCCAACCTGGCAACGGCAAGCGCGTCCGCATCGGCCAGTGCCGCCGCCGTGGATAACAACCCGTGGCCATACGCATTGGCCTTGACCACGGCCATGACTTTCGCGCCCGGCGCATACGCGCGAATGGTGCCCAGATTGTGCCGAAGCGCGGCGCTGTCGATGAGCGCGCGAAGCAGCCGGATCAACGCATGATTCCTTCGCCGTACGCCGGGTCGACGTAGTTCTCGAAGCGGCTGTTGGCGCCTCGGAAAGTCAGACGTATGTCGCCGGTCTCACCGTTGCGATGTTTGGCGAGATCGATTTCGGCGACACCTTTCTTCGGCGTCTCCTTGTTGTAGACCTCGTCGCGGTAGATGAGCAGGATCATGTCTGCATCCTGTTCGATAGCCCCAGATTCTCTGAGATCCGACATCACCGGCTTCTTGTTCTCTCTTTGCTCCACGCCGCGATTCAACTGCGACAGCGCGATCACCGGGCAGCTGATCTCCTTGGCCAGCGCCTTCAGGCCGCGCGAGATCTCCGAGATCTCGGTGGCGCGATTTTCCTTGGTACCCGGCACCGACATCAGCTGTAGATAGTCGATCACGATCAGGTCCAGCCCGTGTTCGCGCTTGATGCGCCGCGCGCGGGCGCGCAGCTCGGTGGGCGTCAGCGCCGCCGTGTCGTCGATGAAGATCTTGGCGTCCTGCAACTGCTTGGTCGCACCGGTGATGCGCGGCCAGTCGTCTTCGGACAGCTTGCCGCTGCGAATGTTGCTCAGGTTCACACTGCCCACCGACGACAACATGCGCGTCAGGATCTGCTCGGCCGGCATTTCCAGCGAGAAGATGGCCACCGAGGCGCGGATGCCCTCTTTGAGCGCCGCGTGCTCGGCCATGTTGATGGCCAGCGTCGACTTACCCATCGAGGGACGGCCGGCGATGATCAGCAGGTCACCGCCACGCAGGCCGCCGGTCTTGGCATCGAAGTCGATGAAGCCCGTGGGCAAGCCGCGCGGCTTGTTCGGATTGTTGTAGAGGTCGTCGATCTGATCGATCAACGGCGGCAACGCCTGACGTGCGCTGACATACCCCTTGCCACGCGCACTGCCCTCGGCAATCGCGAAAATGCGCCGCTCGGCCTTCTCCACCAGCTCGCGCGCGGATTCACCTTCCTCGCTCCACACCGAGCCCGCGATCTCGCCGCCCGCGCTCACCAGCGAACGCAGCAGGGCTCGTTCCTTGACGATCTGCGCGTAGGCGCGCGCATTGGCGGCGCCCGGGGTGTCGCGGGTCAGCGTGCCGAGATAGGCCAGCCCACCGACTTCGGCGAGTTTGCCGAGACGCTGCAGGTGCTCGGACACGGTGACCGGATCGCAGGGCTGCGCCTCGCCGGCCAGCGCCGCGATGCTCTCGAAGATCACCGTGTGATCGGGACGGAAAAAATCTTCGGCGGTGACTACGTCGCCGACGTTATCCCAGGCGGTGCGATCCAGCATGAGCCCACCGAGCACGGCCTGTTCGGCCTCGATGGAATGCGGCGGTGCTCGCAAGTCGGATGGGCTGGAGGATTCACGACGGAATTTCGGGGTGCTCGACATGGGAATAGTTTCCCCTCTCGGCTGCTCGCCGACTAGAAAAATTTGCTCTGCGAACCCCAAAAAAGAAAACGGCACCGAAGGTGCCGTTTCCAATCATCGCGTTGTGCGCGATTTACTCTTCAGCAGCCTACTCTTCGGCGGTAATCGTCACCGGCAATTGCACGTCGATGTCGGTATGCAGATGCAGGGTGATCATGTGATCGCCGACCGTGCGCAGCGGGCCGGTGGGCAGCCGCACTTCAGCGCGCGCCACCTTGTGACCCTGTGCCGTGCATGCCTCGGCGATGTCGGCCGTACCGATCGAACCGAAGAGCTTGCCCTCGGTGCCGGCCTTGGCAGTGATCTGCAGCTTGAAGTCCTTGAACGCGGCGGAGCGGCTCTCCGCGTCCTGGAACTGGTCGCGCGCGACCTTCTCGAGCTCGGCGCGACGCGCTTCGAACTTCTTCACGTTGTCCGGCGTCGCGAGCGTGGCCTTGCCCTTGGGCAGCAGGAAGTTGCGGCCGTAGCCGGACTTCACCTTCACGCGGTCGCCGATGTTTCCAAGGTTCGCCACCTTGGTGAGCAGAATGACGTCCATGATTTATCTCAATGCTGGTCGGTGTAAGGCAGCAGCGCGAGGTACCGCGCCCGCTTGATCGCCGACGAGAGCTGGCGCTGGTAGAACGCCTTGGTACCCGTGATGCGGCTCGGGACGATTTTGCCGGTCTCGGTGATGTACTGCTTGAGGATGGCCAGATCCTTGTAGTCGATCTGCTTCACGCCTTCGGCGGTGAAACGGCAGAACTTGCGACGGCGCGAGAACGAACGGTTGCCGCCACCGGCACCACCACCGCCACCCGGGCCACTACGACGCGGTTTTTCGTCTTTCATCAGGCGTTCACTCCCATGTCGTCGTCGTCACCACCGAAGGAATCTTCGCGGCGCTCGCGGCGCGGTCCGCCTTCCTTCTCTTCCTGCGCGGCCTTCGCCATCGGCGAAGGCTCGATCACCGCTTCGTCCATGTTGACGACCAGGTGACGCAGCACGGCGTCCGAGAAACGGAACGCGCCGGTGAGCTCCTGCAGGGTCTTCTGATCCGTTTCCACGTTCAGCAGCACGTAGTGCGCCTTGTGGACCTTGGAGATCGGGAAAGTCAGCTGGCGACGGCCCCAGTCTTCGAGGCGATGCACGGTGCCACCACCGGCGGAAATCATTCCGCGGTAGCGCTCGATCATGGCCGGGACTTGTTCGCTCTGGTCAGGATGGACCAGGAACACGATTTCGTAGTGCCTCATGATTCTCCTTATGGATTAGCCACCCGTCTGAGGTTGACGGTGCAGCAAGGGGATAAAAACGGGCGCGAAGGATAAACAAGCGCCCCGCAGTTCGCAAGCCGCCCGCCGGGACCGCAGCCTCGACTTTCAATGACTTACGGGTCGAGTCGCGGCCCTTTTCGCACCGTCAGGCGTTGCCGGAGAGCTTCATAAAGAAGCATTCCGGCGGCCACGGAGACATTCAGGCTCTCGACCGTGCCCTGCTGGGGCAGGCGGACCAGGAAGTCGCAGGTTTCGCGCGTGAGCTGTCGGAGCCCGGAGCCCTCAGCCCCCATCACCAGCGCGATTGGACCATCGAGGTCCGTCTCATGCGCAAGCTTCGGCGCTTCGGCGTCGGCGCCCACGATCCACAAACCCGCGTCCTTGAGCAGCCGCAGCGTGCGCGCGAGATTGGTCACCACCGCCAGCGGCGTGGTCTCGGCGGCACCGGCCGCCACCTTGCGCACCGTGGCAGTCAACTGCACGGCGCGGTCTTTTGGAATGATCACCGCCAGCGCGCCGCAGGCATCGGCCGTTCGCAGGCAGGCGCCGAGATTGTGCGGATCCTGCACTCCGTCGAGCACCAGCACGAAGGGCTTCAACTGCGCTTCGAGGGCAGCGGTAATCGCGGCGATCAGCTCCTCTTCGCGCCATGGCGGCAGCGGCTGCAGCTCCACGTAGACGCCCTGGTGCACGGCATCGCCGAACAATTGTTTGAAGGCGGCCGGCGACACCCGTTTGACGCTCTTGCCGGATTTCTTGCGCGAGCGTCTCGATCTCCGCCATGCGCGGCTCGCGCCCCTCGGCGATGGTCACCGCGCTGACGCGCTCCGCGTGGCGGGTGAGCAGCGCACGTACGGCGTGCAGCCCGTAGACCTTGTCCGTCGAACTACCCATCTCCGACTACCTTGGCCGCCCGCCCTTCCCGCGCTGCGGCTTCGCGGCCCGATGCGGCGATTTCTGCGGACGCCGCTCCGGGCCCTTTTCCACTTCCACGAGCGCCAGGTCCACCAGTCCCTCGATGGGATTCACGCTGGTGACGATGACGTGGACGCGCGTGCCCATGCCGAGACGGCGCTTGCTTTCCCTGCCCACCCAGGCACGGCCGCCGGCTTCCATGTGGTACTCATCGTCGCGCAGGTTGTCGATGTGCAGCAGTCCGTCCACGCCCACCGCGGTGAGCTGCACGAAGGCGCCGAACTCCACCACCGTGGTGATGAGACCCTCGAAGGTCTGGCCGATGCGATCGCGCAGGTACACGCATTTGAGCCAGGCATTGACGTAACGATCCGACTCGTCGGCGCGCTTTTCCAGCGCGGTGAGCTCGGTGCCGGCGATCGAGAGCTGGCCGCCGTCGTAACGTACGCCATAGGGATCCGAATTCGACAGCAGCGCGCGCAGCGTGCGATGCACCACGAGATCCGGGTAGCGGCGGATCGGCGACGTGAAATGCGCGTACTGCCCGAGCGCCAGGCCGAAGTGACCGATGTTCTCGGGCTGATAAACGGCCTGCATCATCGAGCGCACGATCAGTGACTCGATGAAGGGGCGCTCTTCGGAGTGCCCGAGGCGATCGGTGATCGCGCGGAAATCCCGGGGTTGCACGTCTTGCGGCAGCTCCGCCGCCACGCCGAGCGCGTTCAGCGTCTCGAGCAGCACGTTCAGCTTTTTCTCTTCGGGTTTGCCGTGCACCCGGTACAAGGTGCCCACGCCACGCTTCTCGAGCTCGTGCGCCACCGCCACGTTGGCGAGGATCATGCACTCCTCGATGAGTTTGTGAGCCTCGTTGCGTGCGTACATGTAAACGCGCTGGATGCGACCGGCGGCGTCGAAGTCGAACTCGGCCTCGGCCGCGTCGAACTCCAGCGCGCCGCGCTTGTGGCGCGCCTTGAGCAGCGCGCGATACACGTCGAGCAGCGGCAGTAGTTTGTCGGTGAGCGGCCCCAGCTCGGCCCGCGCCTCGGGCTTGCCCTCGAACAGCGCCGCGAAGGCCTTCGTGTAGGTCAGGCGGTGCGCCGAGCGCATGACCGCGGGATAGAAATGCGCGTCCAGCAATACACCCGCGCGCGACACGATCATGTCGGCCGCGAAGCACAGCCGATCGACCTTGGGTTGCAGCGAGCACAACACGTTCGAGAGCGCGAACGGCAGCATGGGAATCACGCGCGTCGGGAAGTACACCGACGTGCCGCGCTCGCGCGCGCTGGCGTCGAGCGCCGTGCCGCGCCGCACGTAGTAGCTCACGTCGGCAATGGCGACGATGAGGCGGAATCCCTTGGGATGCGGTTCGGCATACACCGCATCGTCGAAGTCCTTGGCGTCGTCACCGTCGATGGTGACCAGCGGCAGGTCGCGTATGTCGACACGCTGCGCCGCGACGGCGGGGTCCACCTCGCGGCCATACGCTTCGGCCTCGCGCACCGCCTCGGGCGAGAACTCGCCGGGCAGATCGAAGCGCGCGATGGCCGATTCGCAGGCCAGCTCCACCGGCTTCTCGGGATCCAGGCGCCTGGTGACTCGCGCCTGCGGATTCGAACCCTGGCCCGCGTAACGCGTCACCGCCGCGATGACCCAGTCGCCATGGCGCGCGCCAGCCAGATCCGCCGGCGCGACCAGGCAACGCATGCCGATGCGCCGGTCCGCGGCCGTCACGAATGCGGTGCGGCCGTGGATCTCCATGGTGCCCACGAAGGACTTGGTGCCGTGCTCGAGAATTTTCTCCAGCCTGCCCGAGTAGCGGCCGTCACGTCCGCGCTCGACGGACACGCGCACGCGGTCGCCGTGCATCACGCCCATCATCTCGCGCGGTGGCAGGAATACGGACTCTTCCTGCCCCTGGACGCGCACGAAGCCAAAGCCGGCGCGATTGGCGCTGACGATGCCTTCGGCCGTGTGTCCATAGGACGAGGCCCTGGCCTGCGGCGCGGGATGCTTACGTGATGAATGCGTGTCGTGACGCGCGCCCTGCTGGCGACCGCTTTGTTTGCCCTGGCGGCGTTTCAAGAAGTGATCCGTGTTTGAAGCAGCCCCTGCGGCTGCGAGCGGGATTCTACGCACCTTTGCGCGCGTACGGATTTGTTCCGATAGACAACCCCGCGGCGCGGCGCCCACGCTATCCCACAGCTGGAGATCCACATGAATACGAACCGGGGAATCTTGCGCTTGGCTCGCACCGGCGGCGCGCTCGCCGCACTGCTCGTCTTCGACGCACACGCGGCTGATCTCACTCTCTATGCGGACGACGACTACCAGGGCCGCGCGCTGTCCGTGGTCATCGATCAGCGGCAGCTCGGCGTGATGAATTTCGACGATCGCACTTCGTCCGTGGTCGTTGAGCGCGGCTCCTGGACGCTCTGCACCGGCGAGGACTATCGCGACCAGTGCATCTCGCTCGAAGCCGGTCGCTATCCCTCGCTGGGCGCGCTAGGGCTCGACGATGCGATCACTTCGGTGCGGCGGCAGGAACCCACCAGCATCGGCGACTTTCGCGGCGCCGATGCCGTGCTGCAGGCCGCCGGGGCCGACGCCGCAAGCGTGGTGCTCTACGCGGGCAATGGCTACAGCGGCGGCTCGCGTGGCATCGAGGCACCGCAGGCCAGGCTCGAGACGGCGCCGTTTCATGGCGCGGCAATCTCCGCGGTGATAGCTCGCGGCGAGTGGAGCCTGTGCAGCGACGCCGACTTCAAGGGTGAATGCGTGAGGCTCGGCCCTGGCAAATATCCGTCGCTGGAGAGTTATGGCCTCGAACGCGGCGCGGCATCGGTGCGTCCGGCAGACGCGCCTCGCACTCCGAAGTGACCTCGAGATATTGGCCGGCAGCAAACACACGCCGGATCAGAAGACCGCGGTATCGGACACACTCAAGGCGTCGCTGAAGTCCCTGTCCACGAAACCCATGGTGCGTGACGCCGCGGCCAAGGCGCTCGGGCCCAAGCTCGGCGGCATCCTCGCCCTACTCGGCTGAATGATCTCGGCTGAATAATTGACAGTTAAGGGGGCGGTCCGTACATTTCGCGGCTCTTTCGCGCCCGCCCGGGTGGCGGAATTGGTAGACGCACTAGTTTCAGGTACTAGCGAGTAACATCGTGGAGGTTCGAGTCCTCTCCCGGGCACCAAATAGCGCGCGCATCGGCTGATAGTCCAATGTCGCACCTCACCGGTCCGTGTGAGGCTGAGACCATGAATGCGAAACTCGCAGGTCTCATCGCCGTGCTGGCGGCCGCGCCTCTGCATGCGCAGGAAATTTCCAACGACTGGCAGTTCGGCATGACGGTGTATGGCTGGCTGCCGGACATCCGCGGAGAGACGGATTTCCCGCTGGGTGGTGGCAGCGACATCCACGTCGACATCAGCACCATCCTCGATCACCTCAAGATGACGGGCATGGCGTCCTTCGAAATGCAGAAGGGACGCTGGGGCGCGTTCACCGATGTCGTCTACCTGGACGTCGGCGAAGCCACTTCGAGCACGCGTCAAGTCTCGATTGGTGGCGTGCCGATTCCGGCCACCGTGACCGCGGACCTGGACTTCGATCTGAAGACGACGATCTGGACCGTGGCGGCCAAGTACCGGGTCGTGGCCAGCGAGATCGCAACATTCGATGTACTGGCCGGCGCACGGCTGTTTCACACCAATCAGGATCTCGACTGGGAGTTCTCCGGCAACTTCGGCCCGGTCACGCCGCCGCCAATGACCGGCAATCGAGGCGCGTCGGCCGATCAATGGGACGCCATCGTCGGTGCCAAGGGACGCTTTTCATTTGGCCCCGACGGAAAGTGGGTGGTGCCTTACTACTTCGATCTCGGCGCCGGCGATTCCGATCTCACCTGGCAGGCCGTGCTCGGCCTGACGTATGCATTTGGCTGGGGCGATCTCGGCGTCGCGTGGCGCTATCTCGACTACGACCTGGGCTCGAGTGGCGCTATCGAGGACATGAACTTCAGCGGCCCGGCCTTCGGGGCGACGTTCCGCTGGTGATGTGATGCGCGCGCGCACGCCGGCGCTCCTGCTTCTGCTGGGCGTGTTCGCGTGCGCCGTGTCCGCGCAGATACCGGGACTGCCCAAGGCCGGCGGCTCTCCCGCGCCGACCGAGATTCCCGCCGATCCGCTGGGTCGCTCCACGCCGCGCGGCACCATCGTGGCGTTCTCGCGTGCCGTGGATCGCAAGGAATATGCGACCGCGGCCTCGTATCTGCAGCTCGAACCTGCGCAGGTGAATCGCTCCGCCGGGCTGGCGGCAACCCTGAAGTCGCTGATCGACCGCGAGCTGCACGAAAACATCGGCAGGATCAGCGACGTACCCGAGGGCGACGTGCAGGACGGGCTGGCGCAGGATCGCGAACAGATCGGTCCGATGGTCATCGACGGGAAGAACATCTACATCACGCTGGTGCGCGTGCCGGATGCGCAGAGCGGCCCGATCTGGCTGGTGTCCGCGGAGACGCTGCGCGATGTACCGGCCCTGGCCAGCGCCGCGGGCCGCACCTGGATCGAGCGCGCGATGCCCAGGGCGCTTCTCGACCGCAGCCTGTTCGGACTCTCGCTGGCGCACTGGATAGTGCTCATCGGTTTGTTACTGGCCACTTGCGGTGTGCTGGTGCTGATCGCCGTGATCACCGCCTTCCTGGCGCGCCGGCTGGTGCGCGATGCAGCGCGCCGTCGCGCCTGGGATGCGTGGTTCGAGGCCACGCGCTGGCCGGCCACCGCGGTGTTGACGCTGATCGTTCAATTCCTGGCCATCCCGTCGCTCGGCTATCCACTGACTTTCCGCGTGGCCTATGCGCAGATCGGTCGCGTGGCCCTGGTGCTGGCACTGGCATGGCTGCTGAAACGCGGGTTGACGCTGACATTCACGCACGCGCGCTCCATGGTTCGGGGCAAGGATCGCGCCAGCACTCAGTCGCTGATGATGCTCGCCGAGCGCATGGTGCAGGCGCTGGTCGTGGTGATCGCAATCATCTGGGTGCTCATCCTGCTCGGCGTCGAGAGCAAGACCGCCCTCGCCGGCCTGGGAGTGGTCGGCGTGGCGCTGGCCCTCGGCGCGCAAAAGACCGTCGAGAATCTGCTGGGCGGAGTTTTCCTGCTGAGCGACAAGGCACTGGCCGTGGGCGATTACTGCACCATCGGCGGGCAGTCCGGGTGGATAGAAGACGTCACCCTGCGCTCGGTGCGCATGCGCACCGTCAACCAGTCGCTGCTCTCATTGCCCGCCGGTTCGCTGGCGCAATCGGGCGTCGAAAATTTCGCCACCCGCCGGAAATTCATGATGCAGGCCACGCTGCGCCTGCGGTACGGCACCAGCGCCGATCAGCTCAGGCGCATTCTCGAGGGAGTCAATGCCTTGTTCACTGCCCCGAAGTTCGAGAAGGGCGAGTGTTACGTGCGGCTCATGAACTTCGGGATGGATGCCATCGAGCTCGAGCTGTTCGCCTACGTGCTCACGGCCAGCGGCGAAGAGTTTCGCGCGCTGCGCGAAGCGCTGCTGCTCGCCATCGCCACGCAGGTCGAAGCAGCCGGCAGCGCACTGGCACCCACCCGCTTCATCCGGATGGAGGGTCAAGCGAAACAGATTGATGACCCCGCGTGATTCCGCCCACGTCGACGCGTATGCTGCCGCGCATGTCGGGGATGGACACCACTGTCTCGATCGCGCTCGGCATCGGCCTGGCCGCTGCCGTGGGCTTTCGCGTGTTCCTGCCGCTGCTGGTGGCGAGCATTGCGGCATATACCGGTCACCTGCACCTCAATGAAAGTTTTGGCTGGCTGGGATCGGTCACTGCCATCAGCATGCTGAGCGTGGCCGCGCTCGTCGAAGTGCTGGCCTACTACATTCCAGCCGTCGACAACATGCTCGATACGGTCACCGCACCCTTGGCGCTGGTGGCGGGCACGCTGGTTTCGGCCGCGGTGATCGCCGACATGCCGCCGTTGATCAAATGGAGCACCGCGATCATCGCGGGCGGCGGAGTCGCGGCCATCACGCAGGGAGTCACCACGCTGGTGCGCGCCAAGTCGACCGCCTTCACGGCGGGGCTGGGCAATCCCGTGGTCTCCACGGTCGAGATGGTCGCTGCCGCCATCATCTCGCTGCTGGCACTGCTGGCGCCGCTGGTGGCGCTGGCGCTGGTCGTATTGATCTGCTGGCTCACCGTAAGGCTGGTGCGCAAGTTCCTGCGTTCCGATCGCGCGGCCAGGCAGCGCACACAGTCAATCGATCCCTGAGTGGCAAGACAGGACACGATCGCGGTCATCGGCGCTGGAGTGATCGGCGCGGCCTGCGCCCATGCACTGGCGCGCGAGGGACGGCAGGTGCTGCTCATCGATCGCGCCGCGCCCGGTGAAGGCGGTGCGAGCTTCGGCAATGCCGGCCACATCGCCACCGAACTGCTGGAGCCGCTGCCCTCGCCGGCGTTGCTGCTGGGCTTCTGGCGGCTGCTGACCGCCTTCGAAGGCCCGCTGCACATTCCATTGCGACGCCTGCCCGCGCTGGCGCCATGGCTGCTGAGCTTCGCGGCCTGCGCGTTCCGCCGGCGCGCGAACACGCTTCACCTCGAACCCTTCGTGCGTCCCGCGGTCGACGCGCTCGAGCAGTCGCTACGGGATATCGGCCGCCCCGACCTGCTCAAGCGCCATGGACACTACGAGCTGTGGCTGGGCCGCGGCGCGCGGCGCCGCGCCGCCGCGCAGGCTCGCTACATGGAAAATCTCGAGGTGCCCACGGCGCCCGCGCCCGACGACCTGCTCGAGGCCGCCAAGCAGGCGGCCCAGACTTCGGATATCGCCGGGCTGTGGTTTCCGAAGTGCGCGCACGTCGTCGACCCGCTCGAGCTGGTGCGCGCGTTCGCCGATGCCGCCGGGCAACACGGCGCCACCGTGGCACGCCGCAACGTGCGCAGCCTGGTGCCACGCGGCAGCACGCTCGAGGTCATGAGCGGCTCCGATTCCGTCATCGTGGACGCAGTGGTGGTGTGCGCCGGCGCCTGGTCGGCCTCGTTGCTGCAACCATTCGGCCTGCGCATTCCGCTGGAAGCGGCGCGCGGCTATCACGTGGAAATGCCCGGCGCCACGCCGCTGATCGACGCACCCATCCTGTACCAGGACCAGAGCACCTTCGTGACGCCCATGGCCGGCCGGCTGCGCTCCACCAGCTTCATGGAATTCGCCGGGGCCGACGAGCCCCCGGATCCGCGCCATCCGGCACAACTGCGCCGCACGCTGATCGCGCTCGGCTATCCGGCGGACTCGCTGCAGCAAAGCTGGGTGGGTCCGCGACCCGTGCTGCCCGACTATCTACCCGCCATCGGCAGGGTCGCGGGCGCGGAGAACGTCTTCTATGCCTTCGGCCACCAGCATCTCGGATTGACATTGTCGGCCGTCACGGCGGGCGCGGTCGCCGATCTCGTGGCCGGCCGCGCCGCGCCAGCGCACGTCGCGGCATTCGACCTGCGCCGGTTTGGTTAGGCCTCGGGCGGCTCGGAGTTGATCACGTCGATCTGCGGACCGGTGGTGGCCGGCGTGATCGCCTCGTCGGTGACCAGCACGGTATCGCCCGGCACCAGCAGGTCGCTGACCAGCGCGACGAATTCCGGCGGCAGTTCGATGCGCTGCGCCAGCGCCACGTCCGGCTCGGCGCCGGCGCGGTTGCCATAGCCCGCGATGTCCACTTCCACCCAGCGTTGCGTATCACGCCGCGGGTTGTAGCGCTGCGGCGTCTGCGCGGCACCTTCGACCATCAGCAGCACATGCGTGCCGATGGGTTCGCTGCCATTGAAAACGGCGCGCGCGCGGCCGATCTCCACGCCGGCACGATAGACAATGAGTCGGCCGCTGAGCCGGCTGAGCACGGCGCTCACCGGTCCCTCGGGCGACGCTTCCGGCTGCCAGCGCAGTGATTCACTGGTCATCAGCGGCATGCTGGTGATGGGCTGCCCGGCAGGATCCACCGGCGCGAGGAAGCCCGGATACGCGGCCTCGGCCAGCTGGCCGGCCTGGCTGGCCACCACCACCGTCATGCCGGTGGACGTGACCTCGAACAGCAGGCGCGCAAATTCGCTGGGCAATCGAATACAGCCATGCGACGCGGGATATCCCGGCAGGCCCCCCGCATGCAGCGCGATGCCGCCCCAGGTCAGCCGCTGCATGTAGGGCATGGGCGCGTTGTTATAGATATTGGAGAAGTGATCCTTGTTCTTCTGCAGGATGGTGAACACGCCGGTGGGCGTCTCGTGGCCCTTCTTGCCGGTGCTCACGGTGGTCACACCCGTCAGCACGCCATTGCGATACACGTAGGCGCGCTGCTCATCGATGGAGACGACCATCAACAGCGGCCCGCTGCGCGCGACGTCGCCTAACCAGATGAATTCACCCTGCGCGAGCTCGGCAAACGGAGTATCGGCGGGCCTCGACTCCTTCGAGCCCCAGAACGGCATCTTGGCCGCCCAGGCACCACCCGCCAGCGAGGCGAGCACAATCGCGATGCCGATGGGCCAGGTGCGCCGCGTGCGGGGACTATCGCGCCTGGCACGCGCGGTCACTGCGACTCGCGCTGCTGCTCGTAGCGTTCCTTGACCTTCTCACGGGTCTCGTCACGGAGTTCGCGCCACTCCGCCTTCTGTTCGTCGTTCAACACGCTTTCCACCTGCGTGTTGAAAGTCTGGGCGTCGCTCTTGACAACCCGCAGAACGTCTTGCTTCTCGGTTCGAGAGGCGGCCTGCTCGAACCTGGCACGTGCCTCCTGCAGGTCGGCGGCGCGCTTCTGGAACAGTGGCGTGAGCGTCGTCTCCTGCTCCGGCGTGAGATTCAGGCGGGCGCGGACCACGTCGATGGACGGCACCGAATCGCGCAGTGTTTGCGCTGCTGCCGGCGCGGTGAACAAGGCGCACAGCGCCAGGCCGGCAAACAAGGAACGCCATCGAGGTGTGCGCATGCGGGCACCTTGCGCACGGTCCGGCTCCGGCTCAATCGGACGTTGGCCTTACTCGAAATGTAGGCAGCGGCCGACGGAAGCACCGCAGCGCAGTCGCTGAATTAGAATCACGCGCCTTTGTGCCTGACCGCCCCCACGCCGGAGCCCGGACATGATTGTTCATCTCACGCGAGTCGCCACATTCGTGGCGCTGCTGCTTCTCCTCAACGTGGGCGCGCTGGCGGACACGCCTGTGGGCGCCGATGCGCGTGACACCGCGTTGCTCGGCCGCATGACGCTGCAGGAAAAGATCAACCAGCTCATGTTGCTCAGCAAGGGCACGATGACCGGGCCCGACTCCGCGGGCCGCCCTAACATCTCCGCGGAGGAGCTGGCGCGCTCCGGCGTCGGCTTCCAGATGTCGGGCTTCAACTCGGCGAAAGAGGTCAACCGCATCCAGCGCATCGCGGTCAAGGAATCGCGACTCGGCATCCCCGTGGTGTTCGCCACCGACATCATCCATGGCTACTGGACGGTATTTCCCGTGCCGCTGGGGCTGGCCGCGACCTTCGATGCCGCCGACGCGCGCGTGGTCGCGAAGATCTCCGGGCTCGAAGGCTACTCGCATGGCCAGCGCTGGACCTTCGCACCCATGGTCGATCATCCAGTCGATCCGCGCTGGGGTCGCGTGGTCGAGACCTTCGGCGAATCGCCGCTGGTGTCGAGCGATTACGCCGTGGCCACGATCGAAGGTTTTCACCGCTCGCTGGCCGACCTGCCCGGCTCGCCGGCACCGAAGGAATTCGGCGTCGCCAGCTGCCTCAAGCATTACCTGGGATATGGCGCCTCCCAGGCCGGCAAGGACTACGCGTACGTCGACCTGTCCGAACGTGCGATCCGCGAGTTCCACCTGCCGCCCTTCGCGGCCGGCGTGGCCGCGGGCGCCCCCTCGGTGATGCCCGCCTTCACGACCGGTCCGGGTGGCGTGCCCATGTCCGCGAACAAGTACATGTTGCAGGATGTGCTGCGCGGCGAGCTCGGCTTCGACGGCGTGCTGGTCTCCGACTACGCGGCGCTCACCGAGATGCGCGAGCACGGTACCGCGGCGGACGATCTCGAAGCCGCGGTGCAGGGACTGCGCGACGGCACCATGACCATCGACATGGAAGACGGTGTCTACTATGCGCAGCTGGCGAAGGCAGTGTCCGCCGGTCGCGTGCGCGTCGAGCAGATCGATCGCGAGGTGCTGCGCGCGCTGGCGTTCAAACGCAAGCTCGGGCTGTTCGAAAAACCCTACGTGCCCGAGGACCTGGAAAAACGCGTGCGCCTGTCGGCCGCGAATCGCGCGGCCGCGCGCGAGATCGCGCGCAAGTCCATCGTGCTGCTGAAGAACGACGCCGGCCTGCTGCCGCTCGCCGGCGCGCGGCGCATCCTGGTGACCGGCCCTTTGGCGGATGCTGCCGGCGACATGCTCGGCCCCTGGCATGCGCGTGGCGAGGCGAAGGATGCAATCACGGTACTCGCCGGCTTGCGTGCGCGCGCCGCGGCCGCGAAGAACGGCACGGCGATCAGCCACGCCGAAGGCGTCGGGCTCGGCGAGCGCGGCACCGCGGTATCGGGTGACGAGGCGCGCATCGCACAGGCGGTCGCGGCCGCGCGCGACAGCGATCTCGTCATCGCCGTGATCGGCGAACGCGAGCGCCAGAGCGGCGAGGCCAATAATCGCGCGCACCTGGACCTGCCCGGCAACCAGCAGGCGCTGATCGACGCGCTGGTGGCGACGCATAAACCCGTGGTCGTGGTACTGCTCACCGGACGCGCACTGGCCGTACCGCAACTGGTCGAAAAGTCCGGCGCGCTGGTGCAGGCCTTCTTTCCCGGCATCGAAGCGGGCAACGCCGTGGCCGACGTGCTGTTCGGCGACTACAACCCGGGCGGCAAACAACCCGTCACCTGGCCGCGCAGCGTCGGACAACTGCCGATTCATCACTACGATCCGCCGAACGGACGACCGAACATTCCCGAGCGCGGCGACTACAAGGCGCACTGGCTGGATGAGCCGGACGCACCACTGTTCGAATTCGGCTTCGGCCTGTCGTACAGCAAGTTCTCGCTGGACGCGCTCGAATTGCCACAGCGCGTGGGACGCGACGGCAGCTTCACCGTGCGCGCCCGGCTGACCAACACTTCGGATCGTGCCGGCGACGAAGTCCCGCAGCTGTATGCGCGTCCGCGCGTGGCCAGCGCGGTCACCGGCAAGCGACTGGTCGCCTACCAGCGCGTGCACCTCGCGGCGCGCGAATCGCGCGTGGTCGAATTCACGTTGCCGGTGAGCGCACTCGCCATAGTCGATTCCGCGAACCGCTGGACGGTGGAGCCGGGAATCTTCGAGCTCTCGCTGGGCACCAGCTCGCGTGGCGGACTCGCGGGCACCATCGAGGTCGTCGACGCGCCTCGCGCCGCAGCACGCGGCGTCGCGCAGCGCTGACACCTAACAACATTCGCGCGGCGTCCGACAACGCCTTACGCACACCGGCGCGCAGTCCTACAGGTCGCGCCCGATACGAACGAGATTCCCGCATCGGACGGTGCAAGAATCCGTTCCCATGGAAGCGTGTCCTGCTTGTGCACGCTGCACCACAGCCGCGAAGGACTCGTTGCGCTGCATTGTTGCGTCGACGCGCTAACAACGTCTGCGAGAGGGATTTCCATGAGACATTTCCCGCGTTCATTTCCCAGGACGGTCCTGAGCGTGGCGATCGCCGCGGCGCTGGCGCCCGGCATCGTCTGGGCGCAGTCGGCCGACGCCAGGCTGCGCGGCAAGGCGCCTGCCGGCAGCGACGTCACTGCACGCAATGTCGCCACCGGGTTCACACGCCGGGCGCACGCGGCACAGGACGGCAGTTACACCATTGCCGGACTGCCCCCCGGAACCTACCGAGTGGATGCCGGCGCGGGCACCGAACAGGTGGTGACCTTGACCGTGGCCACCACGGCCACGCTCGATCTCACCGGCGAGGCCGTGGCCGAAGTCGCCGCGCCCGACGAGCCCATCCAGGAAGTCGTCGTCACCGGCCGCCGGCTCAACGAAGTGAAGACCTCGGAAGTCGGCACCGTGGTTTCGCAGCACCAGATCGAGACCGTGCCGCAGATGACGCGCAATTTCCTGGAGTTCGCCGACACGGTGCCCGGCGTGGTGTTCAACGTGGACGCCAAGGGCCGCACATCCATCAGCGGCGGTGCGCAGGGCAAGAACGGCGTGAACCTGTACATCGACGGCGTGGGCCAGAAGGGTTACGTGCGCTCCGCGATCAGCGGCCAGACCGGCGATACGCAGGGCAATCCCTTCCCGCAGCTCGCCATCGGCGAATACAAGGTCATCACGTCCAACTACAAGGCGGAGTACGACCAGATATCGAGCGCGGCCATCACGGCCATCACGCGCTCGGGCACCAACAACTTCGAAGGCCAGGCCTTTGGAACGTACACGGCCGACAACTGGCGCGCGCGCACGCCGGCCGAACGTGAAGCGGACACGAAGACGCCATCCGAATCCAAGGAATATGGCTTGTCGTTCGGTGGACCCATCATCCAGGACAAACTGCATTTCTTCCTGACCTACGAGGCGAAGCGTTACGACACCCCCGTGACCGTGACGGCCGACCACAGCCCGCCCCCGGAAGTGCTCGCCAACCTGCCGGCGAACGCCACCGCGCAACTGGGACCGGCCTCCATCGCCTTCGAAGAAGACCTGTTCTTCGCCAAGCTCGACTGGGAACCCACGGACGTCGATCGCTTCGACCTGACCGCGAAGCTCCGTCGCGAGGAAAGCGCCGGTGACCAGGCCGGCACGGGCGTCGCGCAATCCGCCGCCATCAACACGACCAACGATGAGGACCGCTACGACCTGTCGTGGAAGCGCAATGGCAATGGCTGGCTGAACGAGGTGCAGCTCAGCTATGAGAACGCGCCCTACACGCCCACCTTGCGCACCTCGGACGTGAACGGCGCCGTCTATACGTTCCGCGACGCCAGCGCCAACGACCAGAACATCATCGCCATCGACGGCGCCGACCCGCGCGCCTCGCAGAACAAGACCCAGAAGGGCTGGGCCATCGCCGAAATAATCACCTTCACCGACATCGGCTGGATCACCGGCGATCACACCATCAAGGCCGGCGTGAAGTACAAGGACATCGACTTCATCGCCACGGACTCGATCCCCGGCCGCCCCGTGTTCTATTACGATGTTTCGGCCGCGGGCGCCGCGACCGTGCCGTGGAAAACCGTGTTCGCGCTGCCGCTGGAAGGCTTCGGCTCCACCGTCGAGACGAACGACAAGCAATTGGGCGTGTTCGCGCAGGACGACTGGGTCGTCAACGACCACCTGACCCTGAATCTCGGCCTGCGCTGGGACATCGAATGGGTCGACTCGTACCTCGATTTCGAGACTCCGCAATTTCTGCTCGACGCGCTCAACACGGAGATCGCGCCGGGGCTCACCTACGGCCAGTCGCTCGGGCTCTCCTCCGATCCACATACGGCCGTAAACATCAACGACTACATCAGCACCGGCAACAATCGCGATCCTTACGAGAAGGCATTCCAGCCGCGCCTGGGGTTTTCGTACGACATCGGCGCCGATCAGCAGCACGTGATCTTCGGCGGCGCCGGGCGCGCCTACGACCGCAACCTGTACGACTATCTACAGGTCGAGCAAACCAAGTTCACGCTGGCCACCACCGAGCTGCGCTTCATCACGCCAGATCATCCCTGCACGCCCAGCGCCTCGTGCATTGCCTGGGACCCCGTGTACGCGTCGGACCCGGGCGCGCTCCAGGCGCTGCTCAACGGCATGGCCGGCGAGGTCGACCTGGTCAACAACGAAATCAAGGTGCCGTACTCCGACCAGTTCAGCCTCGGCATGCGCAACCGCCTGGGCGACTGGAATACCAGCGTCGCGGTCACGCGCATCCTGAGCAAGGATGGATTCGTGTACTCGCTGGGCAATCGCTATCCGAACGGCGACTTCTGGCAGAACCGCTCGCAGCCCTGGGGCAACTCGCCTCCGGGCCTGGCCGGTAACCTGATCATCGGCAACAGCGGCATCGAGACCAGGAGCACGCAGATCCTGCTGTCGGCCGAAAAGCCGTTTACCCAGGAGTCCCGTTGGGGCGCCACCGCGTCGTACACGTTCACGGACGCCGATCAGAATCGCGACATCCTCGAGCACTTCGCCTTCGACCAGGTCTCCATCGCCGAGTACCCCTTCGTCCTGTCCAACGCCGCGGCCAAGCATCGCTTCGTCGGCACGGGCACCTACGCGGGACCGTGGGGACTGACCTTGGCGGGCAAGCTCACCTGGTCGACGCCCATTCCGCACACGGTGATCTCCTGCTTCAACCCGCCGGCAGTGTTCGACAATGGTGCGCCCTGCACGGCGACCGCGTACGCGGGCGATTCCAGCGATGGATACAAGTCGCTGGACCTGCAGATCACCAAGGACTTCGAGATGGGCGATTTCGCGGCGTTCTACCTGCGCTTCGACGTTCTGAACGTCACCAACGAGGACAACCTGGTCGACTACATCGACGACAGGGACGCCAGCGGCCTGGTCATCGGTGGCAGGCTGAATCCCATCGGCAACATCACCGGATTTCCGCGCACGGTGCGCGGATCCTTCGGTGTGAAGTTCTAGGCTGTTAGCGGTCGATCGATGCCACAATCGGTTGCGTGAATAACGAAGCGCGGCTTCAAAGCATCGTCATCGTCGGAGGCGGATCCGCGGGCTGGATGGCCGCGGCGGCGCTGGCGCGCACGCTCGAGTTCCCGGTCTCGATCCAGCTCATCGAATCCGACGACATCGGCACGGTGGGCGTGGGTGAGGCCACGGTGCCGCACCTGCGCGCGTTCAACGACACGCTGCGCATCGATGAAGTTGAATTCGTGCGCGCCGTGCGTGGCACCTTCAAGCTCGGCATCCAGTTCGTCGACTGGGGCAGCATCGGTTCACGCTACATCCACGGCTTCGGCAGCATCGGTCACGACTATCGCGGGCTGCCCTTCCACCAGTACTGGATCAAGCTGCAGCGCCAGGGCCGCGCACGGGACATCGGCGAATACTCGCTGAATACCGCGGCCGCGCCGCACGGCAAGTTCATGTCCGGCGCCACCGACGTGCCCAAGGGCTCGCCGCTGTCGCAGGTGGCCTATGCCTATCATTTCGATGCCGGCCTGTACGCGCAGTACCTGCGCCGTTATGCCGAGGCGCGCGGCGTCAGGCGCATCGAAGGTGAGATCGTCGACGTGTCAGTGCGCGGCACGGATGGCTTCATCGAAGCGGTCACGCTGAAGTCCGGAGCGCGCGTTGCCGGCGATCTGTTCATCGACTGCTCCGGATTCCGCGGCCTGCTCATCGAGCAGGCATTGGAGACCGGCTACGACGACTGGACCCATTGGCTGCCCTGCGATCGCGCCATCGCCGTGCCCAGCGAAAAGACCGCTCCAGCAACCCCATACACTCGCTCGACGGCGCGCAGCGCGGGCTGGCAGTGGCGCATACCGCTGCAGCATCGCACCGGCAATGGCTACGTGTATTCGAGCGCGCATCTTGGCGACGCCGAGGCCGCGGCCACGCTGGGTGCCAACCTCGACGGCCGCGCGCTGGCCGAACCGCGCCTGTTGAAATTCACCACCGGCCGCCGCCGCAGGATGTGGAATCGAAATTGCGTGGCGCTGGGACTGGCCAGCGGATTTCTCGAGCCGCTGGAGTCGACCAGCATCTACCTGATCCAGTCCGGCATCGCGCGGCTGATCCACATGTTGCCCGACCGCCACATGAGCCCGGTGCTGCAGGCTCGCTACAACGCCGAGGCCGCCTTCGAGATGGAACGCATTCGCGATTTCCTGATACTCCACTACTGCGCCACGGAACGGCGCGACAGCGAGTTCTGGAAGTATTGCGGCAACATGGCGATCCCGGCCGAGCTCGAAGAAAAGATCCGGCTGTTCCGCGACAGCGGCCGCTTCTACCGCAATGCCGACGAAATGTTCGCGCTCACCAGCTGGGTCCAGGTGATGGTGGGACAACACATCATGCCGACGGGCTATCACCCGCTGGTGGACGTGGTACCCGAGCAGGAGCTGGTGCAACTGGGTGAAAGCGTGCGCGGCGTGATTTCGGCCTGTGTCGCGGCCATGCCCGAGCACGAGCAGTTCATCGCGCGCTGTTGCCAGGCGTCGGTGGCGGCATGAGCGCCGGCAGGTACACGCGTCGCACCACGCTCGCGGGGCTGTCCGCGTCGGCCGCCACGCTGCTGGTCAGCGGCTGCAAGACGCCGCCTGAGAAACTCGAACCGGTGACGGTGCGCGCCCGCCCGGTGGTACCGGTCAAGACGCTGGACCCGCTGCTGGAGGACGTGCAGAAGCGCACCTTCAATTTCTTCTGGGATACGGCCGAGCCCGGGACCGGCCTCATGCCGGATCGCTGGCCCAGGCCGCCATTCTCGAGCATCGCGGCCGTGGGCTTCGCGTTGAACTCCTATGCCATCGGCGCCGAGCTCGGCTACGTCACGCGCGCGCAGGCGCGCATCCGCGTGCTGACCACGCTGCGCTTCCTGCGCGACGCGCAGCAGGACACCTCTCCCGACCAGGCCACGGGCTACCAGGGGTTTTTCTATCACTTCGTCAATTTCACCACCGGCAAGCGCTACGGAGATTCCGAACTATCTACCGTGGACACCGCGCTGCTGATCGCCGGGGTGCTGTTCGTCGGCGGTTACTTCGACCACGAGGATGCCGAGGAGACCGAGATCCGCAAGATTGCCGACGACCTGTACCGGCGCGTGAACTGGCCCTGGGCCATTGCGCTGGCGCCGGACATCCGCATGGCCTGGAGCCCGGAGCTGGAGTTCGGCGGGCACGACTGGCGCGGCTACAACGAGGCCATGCTGGTGTTCATCCTGGCGCTCGGCAGCCCTACCTACCCGGCCGCGCCGCGCATCTGGGACGCCTGGACCTCCGACTACTACCGCAGCTGGGGCACGCTCGAAGGCCAGACCCACCTGACCTTCGGGCCCATGTTCGGCCACCAGTTCACGCACACCTGGATCGACATGCGCGGCATCAAGGACGAATTCATGTGGCCGCAGGGTATCGACTACTTCGAGAACAGCCGCCGCGCGGTACTGGCGCAGCGCGCCTATGCGATCCGCAATCCCATGGACTGGCGCGGCTACGGCCCCAACATCTGGGGACTGACGGCCTCCGACGGCCCCGGCAGCTACGAGCTGCCCTACCTCGGCCAGCAGCGAAAATTCTTTTCTTATGCCGCGCGCGGCGTGGGCCTGTATGAAACCCACGACGACGGCACCATCGCGCCCACCGCCGTGCTCGGCTCGCTGCCGTTCGCCCCCGAAGTGGTGTTGCCCGCGGCGCAGGAAATGCACAAGCGTTACGGTCGCTACATTTACGGCAAGTACGGCTTCGTCGACGCGTTCAATCCCAGCTTCGACTACGACGTGCCGCTGCGGCATGGCCGGCGCGTTCGCGGCCAGGGCTGGTTCGACACCGAGTACCTGGGCATCGACCAGGGACCCATCATCTCGATGATCGAAAACTACCGCAGCGAGCTCATCTGGACGGTCATGAAGCGCAATGAGTACGTGCGCACCGGCCTGAAGCGCGCGGGATTCGAAGGCGGCTGGCTGGGATAGGAATGGGGACAGTCCCCATTTGCCCGCGGAGCGGGGAATCGGGGGCTGTCCCCATGCTTCAATATTCCGCCTTCACGTACTTCCACGGGTAGTTTGGCTCGCGATACCCGGCGCGCTTCTGCCGCTTCGGGAATTTGAGTTTCTCGCCGCGCAATGCCTTGTACGGCACTTGTTTGAGCACGTGATGAATCACGTTGAGGCGCGCGCGCCGCTTGTCGTCGCTGGGCACCACGTACCAGGGCGCGTGCGGTGAATCGCTGGCCGCGAACATCTCGTCGCGCGCGCGCGAGTAGTCGTACCAGCGGCTGTAGGACTTGAGATCCATGGGCGAGAGCTTCCAGATCTTGCGCGGATCGTTGACGCGATCCTGCAACCGCCGGGTCTGCTCGTCTTCGCTGACCTCCAGCCAGAATTTGATCAGGATCACGCCCGAGTCGACCACGGCCCTTTCCACCAGCGGGATGGCGCGCAGAAAACGTTTCACCTCGTCCATGTCGGTGAAGCCCATGACACGCTCGACGCCCGCGCGGTTGTACCAGCTGCGGTCGAAGATCACGATTTCGCCGGCCGCGGGCAGATGCGGAATGTAGCGCTGGATGTACATCTGACTGCGTTCGCGTACCGAAGGCGCCGGCAACGCCACGACGCGAAACACACGCGGACTGACGCGCTCGGTGATGGCCTTGATGCAGCCGCCCTTGCCCGCGCCATCACGTCCCTCGAACACGATGCAGATCTTCAGGCCCTTGTGCACCACCCACTGCTGCAGCTTGACCAGTTCGCCGTGCAATTTCTCCAGCGCGTCGTCGTAGTCCTTGCCCCGCAGCCTGTCGTCATCATTTTTTTTGTTCATTTTCCAGCCCCTTGCGCGCGATCTCCGCGTACAGCGATGCGAGCTTGTCCACCAGGCTCTGGTACTCGGGATGCTTGTCGACCAGGCCCTTCACCTGCGACGCATCCTGCTTCACGTCGTCGAGGAATTTGAGGTCTTCTGCGGCGAGTTTTTCGCCGCGGTCCACTTTCTTCTTCAGGTCCAGCGCGCGCGGCAGCCGGAATTCGTTGAGACGCTGCAGGAGCACGGCAATGGTGCCGATCTCCTTCCTGCGTTGGTCTTCCTTGGATCTACGCATGAGACTCTCTCCGGGAATTGGAACCAAGGGGCAAGGAACGTCGCTTGGGACGTGCCACTTCGCGCGGCGACTTTCCGGTCCAGCGACGAAAGGCATGCGAGAACGCACCGACTTCCTGGTAACCGAGCAGCCATGCAACGCGGGAGATCGACTGGCCTTCCTGCACCAGGTAACGCCGCGCAAGATCCAGGCGCAGGCGGTTCAACAGTCGCGACCAGGTCAGGCCTTCATCGGCCAGCCGGCGCGCAAACGTGCGCGGGCTCAGGCCTAACTGCGCCGCCACTCTTGTTGCACGTGCCTCACCATGCGGCAGCAGGGGCGCCAGGATGTTCTCGACGCGCGCCGCGAACGAATCCCCCGCGCGCCGCCGAACGGACAGCGCCTGTTCGCAGGCTTCTATCAGCAGCCGATTGAGGAAGGGGTCGGAATGGGTCACGCGCAATTGGCGCGCGGTGCGAGCAAACAGAATTTCGTCCGCGGCCGCGCCGTATTCCACGCGACAGCCCATGTAGCGCGTGAGGCGCATGTATCCCTGGCCGCGAAAGTGCGTGAAGCGCACGCAGGTCGGTAGCAACTGGCGGCCCACGAGGTCGCGACACAGGCGAACCAAGGTGGTCACCCAGAACTCGATCTGGTGCCGGTCCGCCAGGCGCCGCACGCCCGAATACTGCATTCGCAGTCCCACCTGGCTGCCGTCGATGTACTCCTGGATGAAGCCCTCGTTGACCACGGCAGCGAAGCGCGCGCCACGCTCGAAGACCTCGCGCAGCGAGTCCGAGGAAGCAAGCACGTAGTAAAGCAATCCCGCCTGGCGCAGGTCGTAGTCGAGAGCCAGCCGAAAACCCAGCATGTCGTCGCGCAGGGCATCGGCAACGCGATTCAGGAATTCGATCTGGTTGCGCACCGGAATGCGCGTACGCGCATCTTCGAGCTGCTGCAGCGTCAGGCCTGAACTGGCCAGCAAGGGCCGTACGGGAATGCCCGAAGCCAGTGCCCTTGCGCAGGCCAGCCGGGATGCCAAACCCATGGCGCTGGGGACTTGTGCGATGCCCATTTCGATTCAGGAGCCGTGGGTGGGGAACCGCGAAGGCCGTGGCAAGTACAAACAACTAACTGGCAGGCCGGAGCAAGACGCGATCAGGCGCGTGCACGTATAACGCGACCCGCATCGAGAACCGACTACATGCCCCCGAACAGAAAACTCATCGCAGTCATCGACGACGACGCTTCCGTGCGCAAGGCGCTCGACCGCCAGATCACCGCCGCCGGCTATCGCTGCCATGCCTTCGCGAGCGCCGAGCAGTTCCTGTCGGTGGCCGCGCTGTGTGGCGCCGCCGCGGTGGTCTGCGACATTCATCTGGGCGGCATGACCGGGCTGGATCTGACGGTGCATCCAACCGTCACGAAGATGAACCTGCCGGTGGTCCTCATCAGCGGATCGTGTGATCCCAGCATCGAGGGGCCGGCCGGCTTGCTCGGCGCGGCTTTCCTGCGCAAGCCCATACCTCCGGGAAAATTGTTAGAGACCCTCGTGGACACGGTCGGGCCTCCGATAGCCGACGGCGAAGATTAGCCGGAGAGTTCGCCTGGGCCGGCTCGCGCGGAATGGGACCTTGGCCCCATCTTCAGCCACAGCACACCGGCGAGCGCGGCGCACAGCGATCCAGCGAGCACTCCCACGCGGACTTCGCGATGCAGGCCTTCATCGGGAAAGGCCAGCGCTCCCAGGAACAGGCTCATGGTGAAGCCGATACCGGTCAGCAAGGAAACGCCGAGCACATGCCGCCAGCTCACGCCGCCGGGCAGGCTGCCGAATCCGAGCTTCACGGCCAGCCATGTGAAACTGAAGACACCGGCGAGTTTTCCCGCCAGCAGTCCGAACGCGATGCCCAACGTGACCGGATGCAGCAGCACCTCGGTGCTCAGTCCCTGCAGCGGCACGCCGGCGTTCGCCAGCGCAAACAGCGGCAGGATGGCGTACGTGACCCAGGGATGCAGCGAATGCTCGAAGCGGTCGGCTCGCGCTTGATCTCGATGCCCACCAGCAGGAAGAAGACCGCCATGAGGCCGTCGTTGATCCAGTGCAGCACCGACTTGGTCAGGGCCAGTGGCGCCAGCCCCAAGGTCAGGTCGAAGACCAGCAGCTGCTGGTAGTTAGCCCCCAGCGGCGAGTTTGCGAGCAGCATGGCCGCCGCCACCGCGGCCATGAGGGCGAAGGCCGCGGGCTTGTCGCGTTTGTTAGTGTCGGTGTCGAGGGCGCCCATGCGCCCCGATGTTACGTCATGAACCCGTGCGCCGATGCAGGCGCGGGGCACGCAGCGATTCGAGCGTGCTGACGAAGCTGGTATGCCAGGCGGAGATCGAATTGCGACGCAGCACCTCGACCATGGCCTGGTGACGCTCCCGCCGCTCGGCCAGCGGCATGTTGAACGCCTGCTGGATGGCGTGCGCCATGCCGCGCGAGTCGTAGGGATTGACCATGAGCGCGTTGCCGAGCTCGCGCGCCGCACCGGCCAGCGTCGAAAGGATGAGCACGCCGGGATCGGCCGGATCCTGCGCGGCGACGAATTCCTTGGCCACCAGGTTCATGCCGTCGCGCACCGGCGTCACGATGCCGATGAGCGCCGAGCGCATGAAGCCCATGAGCACGTCGTGCGGGAAGTTGCGGTTGAGATAACGGATCGGCGTCCAGTCGGTGTCGGCGAAGCGGCCGTTGGTGCGCCCCGTGGTCTGCTCGAGGTCGCGGCGGATCTCCGCGTAAGCGCGCACGTCGGAACGCGACAGCGGCGCGATCTGCAGGAAGGACACGCGGTTCTGGTTCTCCGGGTGCGTCTCGAGAAAACGTTCGTAGGCCTTGAAGCGTTCCACCAGGCCCTTGCTGTAGTCGAGCCGGTCGACGCCGATCATCAGCTTGCGACCTAACATTCCGGCGATCATGCGCTTGACGGGCTCGCTGACCAGCGACTCGATAGCCTCGCGCTGGATGGCGTCGACGTCGACGCCGATCGGGTACACGCCGGTGACCACGCGCCGCCCGCTCACGGTCACCGCGTTGTCGACCATCGAGCGCCTGCTGGCCCCAGACATAGGCCACCGCGGCGCGAAACGCTTCGCGATCGGTCTCGGTCTGGAAGCCGAGCACGTCGTAGGCCAGCATGGCCTGCAACAGCTCGCCGTATACCGGCAGCACGCGCAGCACCTCGATGTTCGGAAACGGGATGTGCAGGAACAGGCCCATGGGCTGCCGCACGCCCGCCTCGCGCAATCTTTGCGCGAGCGGAAACAGGTGATAGTCGTGCACCCAGATCAGGTCGTCCGGCTCGAGCAGCGGCAGCAGCAGGCGCGCATAACGCTGGTTCATGCGCTGGTAGGCCTCGTACTGCGTGTCGTTGTAACGGAAGCCGTCGACGAAATAGTGAAACAGCGGCCACAACGTGCCGTTGCAGAACCCGAGATAAAACTCCTTGTACTCGGTCTCGTCGAAATCGATGGACGCGAAGGTGACCCCTTCCTTGTGCGCGACTGACGGCTCGTCACCGGCCTTTTCCGCCGTTTCCCCGTCCCAGCCAAACCACAGGCCGCGTCGCGCCTGCATCGCGGCCAACAAACCCACCGCGAGTCCGCCCGGGACGGCGCCTCGCTTGGGCACGGAGATGCGGTTCGAAACCGCAACCAGTCGGCTCATACGATCTCCTCCCAGCTGCGTGACAGCCGGAGTGCACTGCCGATGACTCCCACCATGCTGTAGGTCTGCGGAAAATTGCCCCAGAGCTCGCCGCTCGCGGGGTTATGTCTTCGGACAGCAGGCCGAGCGGATTGCGCCGCGTCGAGCAGGCGGGAGAATCGCTCGCGCGCTTCGTCGATGCGCCCGGCCGCGGCCAGCGCATTCACGTACCAGAACGCGCAGATGGTGAAGGCGTTTTCGGGATGCCCGAAATCGTCGGCATGTTTGTAGCGGAACAGCAGGTCGCCGACGCGCAGTTCTTCCTCGATGCGCTCCAGCGTCTTGAGGAAACGCGGATCGGTGGCGGGCACCAGCCCCAGCTCGGGCAGCAGCAGCGCCGTGGCATCGAGGTCGCGGTTGCCGAAGGCCGAGGTGAAGGCCTGACGTTCCTCGCTCCACGCGCCATTGAGAATTTCCTCGCGCATGTAGCTGGCGCGCGCCGACCATTCGCGCGCCGCGATCGAATCGCCGACGCGCCGCGCGATGCGCGCCAGGCGATCGCAACCGGCCCAGGAGATGGCCGCCGAAAACGTGTGGCGCTGCAGCTTGCCGCGGAACTCCCAGGGACCGGCATCCGGTTCCTCGAAGGTGGCGACCGCGCGTTTGCCGAGCCGGTAGAGACGCTCGAGCAGCGTCTGGTCGCCGCAGCGCACCAGGCGCTCGTCGAAGAACAGCTGCGTCGCGGCCAGGATCACCGAGCCGTAGACGTCGTGCTGCAGCTGCTCGGCGGCGAGATTGCCGAAGCGCACCGGCCCCATGCCGCGATACCCCGACAGCGCCGTGGAGATCTTTTCCTCGGCGCGCGGATCGCCGGTGATGCCGTACAGCGGCTGCAGCGTGTCGACCGTCGAGGAGGCGATGATGTGGTCGATGTAGTGTAGATAGGCCTCCATGGTGCGCGTGGCGCCGAGGCGGTTGAGCGTCTGCACCACGAAGTAGCTGTCGCGCAGCCAGCAGTAACGGTAGTCCCAGTTGCGCGTGCTGTTGGCCGCCTCGGGAATCGAGGTCGTCAGCGCCGCGAGCACCGCGCCGGTGTCCTCGTAGGTGCAGAGCTTGAGCGTGATGGCCGCACGGATCACCGCGTCCTGCCAGTCGGCCGGCACCGCCAGCGTGCGCACCCACTCCTGCCAGTAGCTCAGCGTCGCGCCGAGGAATTCGCGCGCCAGCGCCGCCGGGGATTCCTGCAGCGTCTCGTCGGGCCCGATGATGAAATGCAGCGGCTGCTCGAGCACCACGGGGCGGTTTTCCAGCAGCGACGGCGAGCGAGGCATCGGTCGTCACGCGGTAGTGCAGGCCATCGGCGGCGAAGCGGATGTGATGGCTGCCGCTGATGCCCGGCTCGCAGCGCTCGCCGAAGCCGGCGGTGGGCCGCAACCGCAGGCGCAGCGTCGGCCGGCCGGCGAGCGGCTCCACGCTGCGCACGAACATCATCGGCCGGAACACCCGGCCGCGGCTGCGAAAACGCGGCGCGAAATCGAGGATGCGCAGCACGCCGCCATGCGCGTCGTACAGGCGGGTTTCGAGGATCGCGGAGTTGCGCAGGTAGCTCTGCTCGGTGCGCGTGAGATCGATCATGTCGATCGCGAACACGCCCTTGTCCGAGTCGCCGCCCTCCTTCTGAGCAGCGCGGAGAACACCGGGTCGCCGTCGGGGCGCGGCAGGCAGGCCCAGACCATGCGCGCCTGCTCGTCGATGAGCGCGGCCACCTGGCAATTGCCGATCACGCCGTAGTTCACGCCGGCTACCGCTCGCAGCGCAGCTGATCTCGAGCCAGCTGCGCACGGCCGTGGGTCCCGGCAGCCACCATTCCGACTTGACGCGCGGCCCGACCGCGATCGCGAGTCCGTCGAAGCGGCGCACCGCGGCGAATCCGCCGTAGTCGGTCAGGTCGTCGCCGATGAAGATCGGCAGGCGGCCGCGGAACGGCGCCTCCTCCATGAACGCGGTGACCGCGCTGTCCTTGGTGTGCGCCGCCGGCTTCACCTCGATCACGGCGTGACCGTCGAGCACCGCGAACCGCGGCACCAGCGGCGCCGCCAGCAGCGCGACTTCGGCGCGCAGCTCGTGCTCGAGTTGCGGCGCCTGCAGGAAATGCAGCGCGAGCCCGGCGCCCTTGTCCTCGAGCAGCAGGCCCGGGATGGCGCTGCGACGAGCCGCTGCGAGGCCGGCGCGCACGTCCGCGAGCTGCTCGATGCGCGATCGGCGCGACGTGCATCGCGCCCTGCGCATCGCGCCGTTCGCAGCCGTGCAGGCCGCGCGACCGGGAACTCGGATCGGCCGAACAGCCGGTCGAGATCGGCGATGGTCCGCCGCTCACCAGCGCCACCGCGCCGCCCGCGGCGCTGCGCAGGCGCTCGAGCAGCTGCCGAGCAGCGCCGCGTCCACGACCACGGCGCCCGGGCGATCCGCGAGCTCGAGCAGGGTTCCATCCACGTCGAGAAACAGACACCAGGCTTTCGCGGGCAGCGGTACCGCGTGAACCGCTGCCGCTTCACGCGCGCGAGTTGCATCATCCGCGCAGTATATGAAGCCCGCGCGCCGAGCGGCCGTCACAATTGGGTAGTTAGGCGTGAGAATTTTTCCGCAAGAAGATGCAGAGCCCCGATCCATGTCGGAGTCGCCTACGCTCGTACGCATGTGCGCCATGCGCGCCGCACCGCGATCAATCGAACGGATGCCGCAGCACGATCGTCTGATCGCGATCCGGCCCCGTCGAGATGATGTCGATCGGCACGCCCGCCAGCTCCTGCAGCCGCTCCAGATAATCGCGCGCATTGCCCGGCAACGCCGCGTACGACGTGACCCCGATCGTGGATTCCTTCCAGCCCGGCATCTCCTCGTACACCGGCTCCACGTCCGCGAACGCATCCGCGAACAGCGGCGGCTCCTTGCGTGACCACGCCGTCGGATTTGTAGCCCACGCAGATCTGCAGCGAGTCGAGGCCGTCGAGCACGTCGAGCTTCGTCAGGCACAAGCCCCGACACGCTCGAGTGGATGATGGAGCGGCGCAGCGCGACCGCATCGAACCAGCCGCAGCGGCGCTTGCGCCCGGTCACCGCGCCGAATTCATGGCCCACGCGCGAAAGATGCTCGCCGTACTCGTCGAACAGCTCGGTGGGAAACGGACCCGCGCCCACGCGCGTGGTGTAGGCCTTCACGATGCCGAGCACGTAGTCGAACGAACGCGGGCCCGAGGCCCGTGCCCGTGGCCGCGAATCCGCCGGTGGTGTTCGACGAGGTGACGAACGGATACGTGCCGTGGTCGACGTCGAGCATGGCGCCCTGCGCGCCTTCGAACATCACGTCGGCCTTCTTCTCGCGCAGCGCCGCCAGCGTCTGCGTGACGTCGCTCACCAGCGGCTTCACGCGGTCGGCATAGGAGAGCTGCTCGTCGAGCGTCTTCTGGAAATCGATCGCCGGCTGCTTGAAGTAGTGCTGCAGCACGAAATTGTGGAAATCGAGGATCTCGCCGAGCTTGGCGGCGAATTTCTCGCGCTGGAACAGGTCCTGCACGCGCACCGCGCGGCGCGCCACCTTGTCTTCGTAGGCGGGGCCGATGCCGCGGCCCGTGGTGCCGATGGCGTTGGCGCCGCGCGCCGCCTCGCGCGCCTTGTCGAGCGCGACGTGCGACGGAAGGATCAGCGGGCAGTTCGGCGAGATGCGCAGTCGCGCGAACACGTCCACGCCGGTGTCGATCAGCGTCTGCGCCTCGCGGAACAGCGCCTCGAGCGACAGCACCACGCCGTTGCCGATGAGGCAGCTGCACGTTCTTGTGCAGGATTCCCGACGGGATCAGCGACAGCACGGTCTTCTTGCCGCCGATGACCAGCGTGTGGCCGGCGTTGTGGCCGCCCTGGAAACGCGCCACCGCGGCGGCGCGCTCGGTGAGCAGGTCGACGACCTTGCCCTTGCCTTCGTCACCCCACTGGGTGCCGATGATGATGACGAATTTGCCCATGCGTAAATGTGCGCGTGCGCGCCTATGCCTGTAACCAACCGAGTGGAGCTTCAGCGCCGTGCGGGCGCCGGAGCTCTTGAGATAGCGGAAGAACTCGCTGTCGGGCGAAACCACGATCACGTCGCCATCGCGGCCGAGCGAATTCCGGTAGGCCTGCAGGCTGCGATAGAAAGAATAGAACTCGGGATTGCGGTTGTACGCGGCGGCGTAGATGGCCGCGGCGGTGGCATTCGCCTTCGCCGCGGATGCGCTGCGCGTCGGCATTGGCCTTGGCGACGAGCTCGGTGCGCTGGCGTTCGGCCGTCGAGCGGATGCGCTGCGACTCGCGGTCGCCCTCGCCGCGCTGTGTGCGCGCGATGCCCTCGAAGCCGCGCTTCATGCTGTCGTAGACGCTGCGTCGCCACGTCTTCCTGCAGGTCGATGCGCTGCACGCGCACGTCGACGAGCTGGATGCCGAGCTTGCGCAGGCTCTCGGCTGGCGCTGCCATGAATTCGCCGGTGATCTCGTTGCGGTCCGAGATCACGATGTCCGCGAGCGTGCGCCCGGCGACCGCGTTCTTGATGCCGTCCTGGATGTTCTCGCCCACCAGCGATTCGGCGCGGCCTTCGTCGCCGCCGCTGGTCGCCTGGTAGAACTGCTCGGCGTCGCTGATGCGCCACTTGATGTAGTAGTCGACGGTGAGGCCCTGGCTCTCGCTGGTCAGGAACTGCTCGCCGTCGAACTTGCGCGTCAGCACGCGGCGGTCGAACTTCACCACGTCGTCCATGAACGGCATCTTGAAGTGCAGCCCGGGCTTGTAGTCCGTGCCGATGATCTGCTGACAGGCGCACGCGCAGCGCCAGCTCCTGCTCCTGCACGACGAACGTCGAGGTCGAGATCAGGACGATCACCGCCAGCACGCAGCACCAGGATTCCGAGTACGCGCGAGCCCATCAGCGTTCCACCCGCTGGCGGAGTCCGGGCGACGCTCGGGTCCGATTCGACGGCGACCGGCGGCCGCACCGTCACCGTGCCGTCGCCGTCGCGACTGCGATCGATGAGCTTGTCGAGCGGTAGATAGAGCATGTTGCCGTTGCCGCTCTTCGAGTCGATGATGACCTTGCGCGAGCCGCGAGCACGCTCTCCACGGTCTCGATGTACAGACGCTCGCGCGTCACGTCCGGCGCCTTCTCGTAGGCGGTCGGCAAGCTGCGTTGAAGCGCGAGGCATCGCCGGTCGCCAGCTGACACGATCTGCGACTTGTACGCCTCGGCTTCCTGTACGGCGCGCGCGGCGTTGCCCTCGCGCCTTCGGCAGGATGCCGTTCGCGTAGGCCTGCGCTTCCTTGATCATGCGCTCGCGGTCGGCCTTGGCCTTGACCGAATCGCGCTGCGCCTGCTGCACGGCCTCGGGCACCTGCACGTCGGTGATGTTGACGCTGCGCACTTCGATGCCGGCGCCGTACTGGTCGAGCGTGCGCTGCATGATGTCGCGCGTGTCTTCGGCGATCTTGATGCGGCCCGACTCGAGGATGGCCTGCTGGTCGTTGCGGCCCACGACTTCGCGGATCGCGCTCTCGCTGACCTCGCCGAGCGTCGCGTCGGGCTCGCGCACCTGGAATAGATAGTCTTCGGCGTCCGTGATGCGGTATTGCACGGCGACCTGCAGCTCGACCATGTTCGGTTCGGCCGTGAGCACGCGCGACTTGTAGGCGCCGGATTTGACGCCCGCGACGTCCACCTTGGTGACGGTTTCGATGGGCCACGGCAAGCGCCAGCCCCAGCCGTCGCCGACGGTCTGGACGTGCTTGCCGAAGCGCTGCACGACACCCTGGTTACCCGGTTGCACCTGGTAGAGCCCGGTGACCATCCAGACGGCGACGACGACGATGACGATGACCAGCAACGGCGTGGACGAACGCCGCGCCGCCGCCGCCACCGAACAGCGATTCGATGCGCTTCTGCCAGTCCTTGAAGGCCTGGTCCAGATCGCCGCCACCGCGGGGCGGGTTTCTTGCCCCAAGGGTTGTTGTTCGAATTACCGGGTTGATTCCAGGCCATGTCAGCTGCTTCGCAAGGCGGGCGACGATTGTAGGTAGGCACTTGCGGGCGTACAAGTTGAGTCGTCCGCAAGCGTCAGAATTTCGACGCCGGGCTCGCGCGCCCATTTGAGCAGCTCGAATTCCGAGAGTTCCGTGTCGATCTCGAAGGCGCCGTCTTCGGCGATGCGCTCGGCCAGCACCAGGTTGGCCGCATACAGCCGGGCGCGCACCTCGCCGGCGGACACCGGCAACCGCAGCGTCGCCCGCCGCGCCACGCGCGCCAGGCGCTCGGCGACGCGCGTCGCGCAGCAGCGTCGAGGCCCTCGCCTTGGCATGCCGACAGCCAGACGTGGCTCACGCGGCCGGATTCGTCGCGTTCGATGCGCGGCTCGCGCCTCGATGCGGTCGATCTTGTTGAACACCAGGATCTGCGGCAGGTCGGCGGCGCCGATTTCGGCCAGCACGCGGTTCACTTCGTCGATGTGTTCGTCGCGCCGCGGATCGCTGACGTCGACCACGTGCAGCAGCAGCGTGGCCTCGCGCGCCTCGGTGAGCGTCGACTGGAACGCCGCCACCAGCTCGTGCGGCAGCTCGCGGATGAATCCGACGGTGTCGGCGACCACCACCTGGGTATTACCCGGCAGCACGATGCGGCGCACGGTGGGATCGAGCGTCGCGAACAACTGGTCGGCGACGTAGGCATCGGCGCCGGTCAGCGCGCGGAACAGTGTCGATTTGCCGGCATTGGTGTAACCCACCAGCGCCAGCGACGGAACGGGAATTTCGGCGCGCTGCTGGCGGCCGGTCTCGCGCTGCTGTTTGATCTTCTCGAGGCGCGCGGTCAGCGTCTTGACGCGCTTGCCGAGCAGCCGGCGGTCGGTTTCGAGCTGCGTTTCGCCGGGACCGCGGTTGCCGATGCCGCCACCGCGCTGACGCTCGAGGTGGGTCCAGCCGCGCACCAGGCGCGAGGCGATGTGCTTGAGCTGCGCGAGCTCCACTTCGAGCTTGCCTTCGTGGCTGCGCGCGCGCTGCGCGAAGATGTCGAGGATCAGTCCCGAGCGATCGAGCACGCGCCGCTCGATGAGCTTCTCGAGATTGCGTTCCTGCGAGGGCGACAGCGGATGATCGAACAGCACCACCTCGGCGTTGTGCGCGGCGGCGACGGCGCGGATCTCGTCGGCCTTGCCGCTGCCCACGAAGAAGCGCGGATCGGGACGATCGCGTCGGCCGCCGATGTTCGCGACGGGAATGGCGCCGGCCGAGCGCGCGAGCTGCTTCGAACTCCTGGATGTCTTCGGGATCCGCGGGTGCGCCTATGCCAAGGCGCACGAGCACGGCCCGCTCACCTGCGCGTGGTCGCTCGAACAATTTTGAACTCTCGAGTGGAAGACGGAAACGCGTGCGACGCGCGGAAATCACTCGCCGGCGACCGCCTCGATCGTCGTTCCGTCTTCGTTGGTGATGCGCACGTTACGCGCCGGGACAACTGTCGAAATCGCGTGTTTGTAAACCATCTGGCTCACGCTGTTCTTGAGTAGCACGACGAACTGATCAAACGAATCGATCTGGCCTTGCAGCTTGATTCCATTCACCAGATAGATCGACACCGGGATACGTTCCTTGCGCAAAGTATTCAGAAACGGGTCCTGCAGTGACTGGCCCTTGGCCATGACGTTCTCCTTATTTTTCAAGCAAGCCGTACGGCCGCGAGCATACCACGGCGTCCCTACAGCCGGCAACGCACTCAAAGGAGGCAGAACGCCGCATCAGGGATTCAGCGGACGCCTACAAAGCTTTGTGCATCATAGGGATCGACGACGCTGGATGTTGGGCATCGAGCGCAGCCAGGTCATCTGCCGCTTGGCGAGTTGACGCGTCGCTGCGACGCGCGCTCGTCACCGCCGTCGTCGAGCGGATACCTTCCCGCCAAGATGCGACCAGAGCTGGCGATAACCGACCGCGCGGATCGCCGGATGCTCGTCGGTCAGGTCGCCGCGCGCATACAGCGCCGCGAACCTCGTCGAGCAACCCCGCCGCCATCATCTGCTCGAAGCGCTGCGCCAGCGCCTCGTGCAGCCGCGCGCGGTCGCCGGCACCAGCGCGCGACGACGCAGAAACTCGCGCGCCGAGCGGCGACTTGCGTCGCCGCCTGCAGCTCCGAGATGGGCCGCCCGTCGCATCGCGAACACCTCGAGCGCGCGCTGGATGCGCTGCGCATCGTTGGGGTGGATGCGCGCCGCCGCGGCGCGGATCGACGCCGCCAGCCGCGCGTGCATGGCCGGCCAGCCGACGCGCGCGGCCTCGGCATCGATGTCGGCGCGGACTGCTCGGCTCGGCCTCGCGGCAGCGCCGCGATGCCGCCGATCAGCGCGCGCAGGTACAGCATCGTGCCGCCGACCAGCAGCGGCACCTCGCCCGCGCGCTTCGATGTCGGCGATGGCACGCGCCGCGTCGCGCACGAACTGCCCCGCCGAATAGCTCGCGCCGGGCTCGACCAGATCGATGCAGGTGATGCGGCACGGCCGCGCGCGTTTCCGCGCGCGGCTTGGCGCTGCCGATGTCGAGCCCGCGATACACCTGCGCCGAGTCGACGCTCACGATCTCGATCGGAAACTCGCGCGCCAGCCGCAGCGCGAAGTCGCTCTTGCCCGTGCCCGTGGGCCCGGTCAGCACCGCGATGGGGGTGCCGGGTGCCGCTTGACGGTCGCGGTCGCATCATCGGCCGCGCAGGAACATGCGGTCGAGCTCGGCAGGCTCACCTGCGTCCAGGTCGGCCGGCCGTGATTGCACTGGTCGGCGCGCGGCGTCTGCTCCATCTGGCGCAGCAGCGCATTCATCTCCGGCAGCGTCAGCCGGCGGTGCGCGTGGATCGCCGAACGGCAGGCGATGGTGCCTAACAACCGGTCGGTGGCGCCGTCGAGATGATGGCGGCGCCGTCCGCGGCCACGTCGCCGACCACGTCGCGCACCAGCGCCGCGATGTCCTCGCGCGGCAGCATGCGCCGGCACCGAGCGCACCACCAGCGTCTCGGGCGCCAGCCGCTCGAGCTCGAAGCCCGGCGGCGCGCCACTCCTCGCGCTGCGCCATCAGCGCATCGAGCTCGTCGACCTTCAGTTCGACGGTGACCGGCGCGAGCAGCAGCTGCGTCGGCACGCTGCCCCGCCTGCGCCTTGAGCTTCTCGTACAGCACGCGCTCGTGCGCCGCATGCATGTCCACCAGCACCAGGCCCTGCTCGTTCTGCGCCAGGATGTAGATGCCATGCACCTGCGCGAGCGCCTCGCCCAGCGGCTGGCGCCGACCGTGATGGCCGCGCATCCCGGCGGATGCGGCGTAGTCCGCCGCCTGCTCGCGCCGCACAATGCCTCGCGCCACCGCCCAGACGCCGGGCGGCGCGCCGGCATCGGCCGCGCGCAGATGCCAGCGGCGTGGGCTGCGGTGTCGCATGTCCGCCGATGCCGGTCGCACGCCGGCGGCACGCGCGCTCGCCGCCGGGCTTCGTGCCGCCAGCTTGCGTTCGACGGCGCGGAACACGAAGTCGTGGATCTGGCGGCTGTCGCGGAAGCGCACTTCGAGTTTCTGCGGATGCGCGTTCACGTCGACGAGCGCCGGATCGATGTCGAGGTACAGCACGTAGGCCGGCTGCCGGCCGCGATACAGCACGTCGCGATAGCCGAGCCGCACGGCGTTCATGAGCAGGCGGTCGCGCACCGCGCGGCCGTTGACGAACCAGAACTGCAGATCGGACGTGGCGCGCGCGGCGGACGGCGCGCCGATCCAGCCGGACATGCGCACCGGGCCCGCCGGAATGTTCGAGCTCGAGCGCGCGCTCGACGAACTCCTGCCCGACGATGCGCGCCGAGTCGGCGGTCGCGCCATCGCCGCCCGTCGACTTCAGCGCCGGCGCGTCGAACAACGTGCGCGAGCCGCTGCGCAGCCGGAACGCCACGTCGTCGCGCGACAGCGCGAGCCGCTCGAGCAGCCGCACGATGTGGCCCTGCTCGGTGACTTCGCTGCGCAGGAACTTGCGCCGCGCCGGCAGGTTGAAGAACAGGTCGCGCACTTCGATGGTGGTGCCGGGCGGATGCGCGGCGGGCGCGGCTCGCCGACCGCTGCCGCGCGTCGACGCTCACGCTGGCGCCGCGGTCCGCGTCCACGTGGCGCGACGTGATCTCGAAGCGCGACACCGACGCGATCGAGGGCAGCGCTTCGCCGCGGAACCCCAGCGTGGTGATCGCGCCGAGATCGTCGGCGGTGGAGATCTTGCTGGTCGCATGGCGCGACAGCGCGAGCGCGCAGCTCGGCGGCGGGAATGCCGCTGCCGTCGTCGCGCACGCGCGTGAGCCGCACGCCGCCCGCCTCGATCTCGACTTCGACGCTCTGCGCGCCGGCGTCGAGGCTGTTCTCCACCAGCTCCTTGACGATGGAAGCGGGCCGCTCGATGACCTCGCCGGCGGCGATCTGATCGATGAGATGGTTGTCGAGTACGCGGATGGGCATGGCCGCGCAGTATGTAGGCCGCGCCAGGACCACGCCGGCAAGGCGGCTGTCCTACTGCGCAGTTCGACCTGCGCGCCGGCGCCCGGCGCTGCGGCGCGCCGCCGCCAGCCGCGTGCCGTCGGGCGCATTGCCCTGAAAGTACTGCTCGATGCCCGCGAAGATGGCGTTGGCGAGCTTGGCGCGATGCGCCGGCTGCGACAGCTTGCGCTCGTCTTCGCGATTCGAGATGAACGCGGTCTCGACCAGCATCGACGGAATGTCCGGCGACTTGAGCACCACGAATCCCGCCTGCTGCACGCGCGGCTTGCGCACCTCGCCGATGCGGTCCAGCGCCTTCAGCACGTTCTCCGCGGCCACCATGCTCGCGGAGATGCTCGCGGTCTGCGACAGGTCGAGCAGCACGTTGGCGAGCGTCGCGTCCTTGTCGTCGAGCTTGACGCCGCCCTTGAGGTCGGCCGCGTTCTCGCGCTCGGCCAGCCAGCGCGCGGCTTCGCTCGACGCGCCGCGATCGGAGAGCACGTACACCGACGAGCCCGACACGTCGCGGATTGGCGATGGCATCGGCGTGGATCGAGACGAACAGGTCCGCCTTGGCGCGCCGCGCGCGCGTGTTGCGCTCCCGCAGCGTGATGAAGTAGTCGCCGTCGCGCGTGAGCACGGCCTTCATGCCGGGCTCGGCGTTGATGCGCGCCGCGAGCACCTTCGCGATCGCGAGCACCACGTCCTTCTCGCGCGTGCCGCGTTCGCCCGGATGCGCCCGGGATCGACGCCGCCGTGGCCGGCGTCGATCGCGATCGACGATGTCGCGCCCGGATTCGCTGGGCGCGTGCGCGGGACGGATGGCCACGGGCGCCGCCGGCGCCGCCGGCGTCACCGGCGCAGCCGACGCACGCCGGCGCAGCGCCCGAGCCCGGTGCGCGATGTCGAGCACCAGGCGATGCCGGCATCGCCGGCGGTCGCCGCCGCGTCGAAGTCTGGATGGTCACCGGGCCCTTGACTTCGAACACCAGGCGCAACCCGCTCTTCGGCAACTTGCCGGAGCGCATCGCGGTGATCGACGCCTTCGCGCCGCGGGCAGTTTCGACTTCAGGCGACGACTTCGCCACGTCGAGGACGACGCGGCCGGGCTCGTCTAACAGGAAAGCTTTGTGTTTGGCGGGCGCCGACAGATCGAGCACCACGCGCGTGCCGGTGTCGGTGGCGGCGATGCGCACGTCGCGGATTTCAGCGGCGACGAGCTTGCCGGAGACTCCCGCAACGGACGCGAGCAGCGTCAGCAGAGCGCGCATGGACGCGCCGGTTTCGATCCCCAAAAAACCCTTCCCCATCATGGAGTTCAACGCCTGAGCTGCGGCGCAATTTACTTATGTCGGCTAAAAGTTTCAATCCTCTCGATTCGATGACCGTCTCGACGATCGAAAACTCGAACTCCAGGTCGGCCGCGCGGCAACCGCCCGGCACCTCGTTCCGGCCATTCGATCAGCCACAGAAACCCGGGCCGGTGGTAGTCGGCCAGTCCCAGATGCTCGAGTTCGTCCGGGATCGTTCAGCCGGTACAGGTCCAGATGCACCGCGTGTCGACGCGCCGGCAGCTCGTAGGTCTCGAGCAACGTGTAGCTCGGGCTCTTGATGGGACCCGTGACGCCGAGCGCGCGCAGCGCGCCGCGCGCGAAAGTCGACTTGCCGGCGCCCGAGTTCGCCGGACAGCGTCACCACGCGGCAGGGCGCCGCGATCCGGCGGCGTGCCCAACAGTCGCGCGGCCAGCGCTTCGGTTTCCTCGCCGCTGCGCGTGATCCAGACGTCGCCGCGCTCACGGATTCACCCAGCCGCGCAGCTCCGCGATGACGTCGCTGGCGATCAGGCCGCGCTGTCCGCGCTGCGCGGCCGAATCGCCGGCCAGCGCATGCACCAGCACGCCGACGCGCGCGGCCAGCGCGCTGTCGCGACCTGCGCGCGCAGTCCCGCGATCACGCCCGGTGAGCACGTCGCCCATGCCCGCCGTGGCCATGCCGGGATTGCCGCGGTCGCAGATGGCGACATCCGGCGCGTCGCCGGCCGCGGCCACCAGCGTGCCCGCGCCCTTGAGCACGCTCACCGCGCCGTATCGCGCGTGCAGCTCGCGCACCGCGCCGAGCCGGTCGGCCTGCACCGTCGGCGGTGTCGATCGCCTAACAACCGCGCGGCCTCGCCGGGATGCGGCGTGATGACCCAGCCGGCGGCAGCTTCGACCGGGTCGCGCGCCAGCAGGTTGAGCGCATCGGCGTCGACGACCGTCGGCTTGCCGCGCGGCCAGCGCAGCCTGCGACCACAGCCGCTGCGCCCAGTCGCCGGTGCCCAGGCCCGGGCCCGATCGCGAGCACGTCGGCGCGCGCATCAGCGCCTCGTCGAGGCTGGTCACGCTCGACACGCGGTAGATAGATGAGCTCGGGCCGCGTGGCCGTCACCGCCACGAGGTTCTCGGCGGCACCCGCCACGGTCACCAGCCCCGCGCCGGCGCGCAGCGCGGCCTCGCCCGCCAGGCGCAGCGCGCCGCGGCATGCCCGGCCCGCCGCCGACGACCAGCACGCGGCCGCTGGATCCCTTGTGCGCGTCGCGCGCGCGGCGCGGCAGCGCCAGCGCGATGCTCGCTCTCGTCGATGCGCCGCATGAGCGGCGCGAACTCGCGCCGCGCCGGCGCCACCACGCCGAGATCGTCGAGCAGCACCACGCCGGCGTGCTCGGCGCCCGCGCCAAGGAACAGTCCGGACTTGAACCCGACGAAGCTCAGCGTGATCTCGGCGCGCACCGCGCGCCTCGTGCACGGCGCCGCTGTCGGCATCGACGCCCGAGGGAATGTCGAGCGCAAGCACCGGACGCCGCGCCGCATTGATGGCGCGGATCACCGCCAGCGTCTCGGCGCGCGCCGGCGGACGCGAAGCCGATGCCTAACAACGCATCGACGATGACGTCGCAGCCCGAGCAGCGCGTCGGCCGCGAAAGGATGCGCGCGGCCGCCGGCGGCCAGCCACTCCTCCTGCGCGCGGCGCGCATCGCCGCTGAGCTTGTCCGGCGGCGCGGCGGCCAGCACCAGGGTCTTCCAGCCCGGCAGCCTGGGCCAGACGGGCCAGCACGTAGCCATCGCCGCCGTTGTTGCCGGCGCCGCAGACCACGGCCAGGCGCCGCGCCTGGGGCCAGCGTGCCCGCAGCAGGTCCAGCGCCGCCTGCGCGGCGCGCGTCATCAGCGTGAAGCCCGGTACGCGCCGCTTCTCGATCTCGAACGCATCGAGCGCGCGCACCTGCGCGGCGGAGTAGATGGCGGTCGGCCGGTTCATGGCGCGAAAGTATACTGGCGCGCGTGCATGACGTCCGCGCAATCCCGCAGCAGCTCGGCGAGCTCAAGGACGACCTGGTCGCGCTGGCGCAGGCGCGCGGCTTCGACGCGCTGCGGCGTCAGCGACGTCGAGCTCGGCAGCGACGCCGCGCATCTCGATCGCTGGCTGGGGCAGGGCCGGCACGGCGAGATGGGCTACATGGCGCAAGCACGGCACGCGCCGCACGCGCCCGGATGAGCTGGTGCCGGGCACGGTGCGCGTGCTGTCGGCGCGCATGAACTACTGGCCGCAGGACGCCGACGCGACGCCCTGGCGACGCTTGCCGACCCGGACGCGCGCCTACGTGTCGCGCTATGCGCTGGGCCGCGACTATCACAAGGTGTTGCGCAACGCGCCTGCAGGGCCTGGCCGACGACATCGTCGCAGCGCATCGGGCCCATGGGTTATCGCGTGTTCGTCGACTCGGCGCCGGTGCTCGAGAAGGCGCTGGCGCGCAACGCCGGCCTGGGCTGGATCGGCAAACACACCAACCTGATCGCACGCGACGCCGGCTCGTACTTCTTCATCGGCGAGATCCTGACCGACCTGCCGCTGCCCGTGGACGAAGCCGGCCAGCGCGCACTGCGGCACCTGCTCGGCCTGCATTCCCGCCTGCCCCACCGGCGCCATCACCGCGCCCTACCAGCTCGATGCGCGGCGCTGCATCTCCTATCTGACCATCGAGCTGCACGGCGCGATCCCCGTGGAGCTGCGCCGCGCTGATGGGCAACCGCATCTACGGCTGCGACGACTGCCAGCTGGTGTGCCCGTGGAACAAGTTCGCGCGCGCGCGCCGCGCATCCGGACTTCAAGGCGCGCAATGCGCTCGACAACGCCACGCTGGCGCGAGCTGTTCGCCTGGACGCGAAGCGGAGTTCCTGCAGCGCACCGAAGGCTCGGCGATCCGGCGCATCGGCTACGAGCGCTGGCTGCGCAACATCGCCGTGGCGCTGGGCAATGCGCCGGCGACGCAGACAAACCTCGCGGCGCTCGATGCGCGGCGCGACGATCCTTCCGCGCTGGTGCGCGAACACGTGGCGTGGGCGTTGGCGGAACAGGCACGGCGAAGCCCCCGTCACCAACAAAAAAAAAAATCATATTCACACACTAATTACACAACATAAAACACGCGGCGCTGGCACACAACCCCACACCACACACCCCCCCCCAAACCCCCCCCCACACCTACCCCCCGCGGCGTGCCCTCACACGAAGTACCACCCCCCCCCCCCACCCCCCCGCGGCGCCGGCGGAACAACCTAACCAAAGCACCGCACGCGATAGTGCTGCTGTCACTATGCCGACCACGACCTCAGGCGTCGAACTGTAGAGTTGTCGATGAGGCGCGCCTTCCCCAGCCGCGCGGCGGTCAGCACCGCGAACTGGCGCGTGTCGGGCTGTGCCTCGCCGAGCGTGCGCGCATCGCGCACGCTGAAGTAGTCGGTGCGAAATCCCGCCGCGTCCAGCGCGGCGCGGCCGGTGCCCTCGATGCGCGCGTAGTCGCGCACGCCGGACTCGAGCGCCGCGACCGCCTGCCGCAGCTGGCGGTGGATGGTCGGCGCGAGCCTGCGCTGCTCCGCGGAGAGGTACTGGTTGCGCGAGCTCATGGCGAGGCCGTCCGCTTCGCGCACCGTGGGCGCGCCGACGATCTCCACGCGCAGGCACAGGTCGGCCACCATGCGGCGTATCACCGTGAGCTGCTGAAAGTCCTTCTCGCCGAAGATGGCCACGTCCGGATCGACGATGTGAAACAGCTTGGCCACCACCGTGGCCACGCCCTCGAAATGCCCGGGGCGGAATTCGCCGCACAGGATGCGCGAGATTCCCGGCACTTCGATGCGCGTGGAATTGGCGGCGCCGTTCGGATAGATCTCGCCCACTTCGGGGCTGAACATGAGATCGCAGCCGGCCGCCTCGAGCATCTGCGCGTCCTGCGAGGGCGTGCGCGGGTAATGCGCGAAGTCTTCGTTCGGCCCGAACTGCATGGGATTCACGAAGATGCTGGCCACGAAGCGCTTGCCGTGGGCGCGCGCCGCTTCGATCAGGCTCACGTGTCCGGCGTGCAGGTTGCCCATGGTGGGCACGAACACCACGCGCTCGTGCGCCTCGCGCCAGCGCGCCACCTGCGCGCGCACCTCGGCGACCGTGGTCGCGGTCAGCATCTGCGTGCGTCTCGACTGCTCAAGCATGGAATTCGTGCTCGGGCGCTGGATAGCTCTTGTCCTTCACGGCGCGCACGTATTTCTGCAGCGCGTCGAGGTTGGACGTGGCGCCGTCCATGAAATTCTTCACGAAGCGCGGCTTGCGGCCGGAGGTGATGTCCAGCACGTCGTAGAGGACCAGGATCTGGCCGTCGGTGTCCGGCCCGGCGCCGATGCCGATCACCGGCACTTCCAGCGCCTCGGTGATGCGCTTGCCAAGCTCGGAAGGAATGCACTCGAGCAGCACGATGTCGGCGCCCGCGGATTCCAGCGCGCGCGCGTTCTCGAGCATGCGGTGCGCCGCCGCGTCGTCGCGCCCCTGCACGCGGAAGCCGCCGGTCTTGTGCACCGACTGCGGTTTCAATCCGAGGTGCGCGCACACCGCGATGTCGTGTCGCGCGAGGAACTCGACGATCTCGAGCTGGCCGATGCCGCTTTCCAGCTTGACCATCTCGGCGCCGCCGTCCTGCATGAGCCGCACGGAGTTCGCGAGTGCGATGTCCGGCGTGGGATAACTCGCGAAGGGCAGATCCGCCACCAGGAACGGCCGGTGCAGTCCGCGCGCCACGGCTTTCGAGTGATAGACGATGTCCTCCATGGTGACCGGCACCGTGGTGTCGTGTCCCTGCAGAACCATGCCCAGCGAATCCCCCACCAGCACCAGGTCCGCATCGGCGGCATCGCACAACACCGCGAAGCTGGCGTCGTAGCAGGTGATGCAGGCGATCTTCTCGCGCTCGCGCTTCATCCTGTCGAGCGTGCCCAGCGACACCGGCGGCCGCGTGGAATCGCGTTGTTCGAGATGTGTATACAAAGTGCGCCCCTCGAGAGGGATCAGATAGTACCGTGGCGCAGCGGGTTGTAATACATGCGGCCCTTCTTCATGCGGCGGATCGCGGCCACCAGCTCGTCGTAGTCGGGCTGGTTCTGCACCGGGTCGATGTTGGCTGCGTTGACGATGAGCAGGGGCGCGCGGTCGTACGCGTGGAAGAAGCGCGCATAGGCGTCGTTGAGGCGCGAGAGATAGGCGGCGTCGATACCCGACTCGTAGGCGATGCCGCGTTTGGCGATGCGTGCCAGCAAGGTCTCCACCGGTGCCTGCAGGTACAGCACGAGATCGGGGCGCGGCGGGTCGACATCGAGGCGCGAGGCCACCTGGTCGTACAGGGACATCTCGGCGGCATCGAGTGTGAGGCCCGCGAACAGCCGGTCCTTCTCGAATAGATAGTCGCCGACACGGCGCGGCGCGAACAGATCCTGCTGCTTCAGCGAGCCGAGCTGCTGCGCGCGCTGGAACAGGAAGAACAGCTGCGCCGGCAGTGCGGCCGACTTGGGATTCTTGTAGAACCGCTCGAGGAACGGGTTTTGCGCGTCCTGCTCCAGCACCAGCTGCGCGTCGAGCGTGCCGGCGAGCCGTTTCGCCAGGCTGGTCTTGCCCACGCCGATGGGGCCTTCGACCACGATGTAGCGCTGCGCCGGCAGGTTATCCGGGCTGGCGGCGCCGGCCGGAACGACCGCCCTCGGCAGCTCCGCGCTGGCCGCCGGCGCCGGGACCTCATCGTCCCCGCTCACAGTCTTTCGATTCCGCGATTGGCCACGCGCGCGCGCAGCGCGGCCACGCTGCCGAGGCCGGGCACGTCGAGATCGGGCGCGATATCGGCGAGTGGATAGAGCACGAAATCGCGTTCGGCGATGCCGGCATGCGGCAGCGTCAGCGCATCCGTGGCGCGCGTCTCGCGGCCGACGACCAGCAGGTCGAGATCGATGAGCCGTGGGCCCCAGCGTTCACGCGGCGGCTCGCGGCCCAGCGCGCGCTCGACGCGACGCAGCTCGGCCAGCAGGTCTTCGGGAGAAAGGCGCGTCAGGATTCCGGCCGCGGCATTCACGAAGGCGGGCTGCACCACTTCACCGAAAGGCACGGTGCCATACAGCGGTGAGCGCAGTACCAGGCGTGACTGCGGCAACTGTGCCAGCGCCTCGAAGGCGCGCCCCACCTGGCGGCGCGGATCGTCGAGATTGCTGCCGATGGCCACATAGGCCGGCAGCCAGCGCGGCAATTCCTGGGATTGCGCGAGCCCGGCCGGGGCGGGGTTCATGAAGCCGCGGGTGCGCGTCCGCGGCCACGCCGGCGGCGGCGCGGACGCCCGCGTCCACCACCACCACCCTCACCCGCCGGGCGCGGTTGCCCGCCGAGCGCATCGGCCATGCGATCGCGATCCGTCTGCGACACTTCCTGCACGCGCGTCCACCAGGTCGCGATCGCGGGATCAGCCAGGCCCATGTCGGCGCGCAACAGCAGCAGGTCGAATCCGGCGCGGAAGCGCGGCTGTTCCAGCATGCGCAGGGCACGGCGGCCGCGCGGCTGCTCGAGCCGCGGCTGGGCCGCGAACATCTCGCGCACGCCCAGCGAAAAACGCTTCGGGATCGAGATGCGACCCTGCGCGGCGCGCGCCGCGCGGTCCACGGCATCGACAATAGTGCCGATGTCGTGCCACTTCTCCTGCGGCTGCTTCTCGATGATCTCGGCGATCGGCCCGTACAGCAGCAGCGCGAACAGGAAAGTCGGTGTCACCGGTTTACCCTGCGCCACGCGTTGATCGGTGTTCAGCAGGCCCTGCTGCACGAGACGTGCCACGGCGCCATCGGGATGGCGATTCAGGTAGCCGGCCACCGAGGGCAGCAGCTCCGCCAGCAGGCCGCGCTCGCGCAGCACCTGCATGCTGCGTGCGCCGTGCCCCGTGAGGAACAGCTTCAGGGTCTCGTCGAACAGTCGCGCCGGCGGCACGCTGCCTAACAACTCACGCAGCCTGGCGATGGCCGTGCCGGTTTCGCCGTCGAGGGAAAATCCCAGCTTGGCCTCGAAGCGCGCCGCGCGCAGCATGCGCACCGGGTCTTCGCGATAACGCGTCACCGGGTCGCCGATGAGCTTCAGCCGCCGCGCGGCGATGTCGTCGACGCCGCCGGTGTAATCCCAGATCGAGAAGTCGGCGATGTTGTAGTACAGCGAGTTCGCCGTGAAATCGCGGCGCCATACATCGTCGTCGATGTTGCCGTACACGTTGTCGCGCAGGATGCGGCCGTGCTGGTCGGTGACGCGGTCTTCGTCGTCTTCATCGCCGTTGCCGGCGCCGGCGTGCCGCGAACGATCGTGCTCCACCAGCGGCGTCATGCCGTGAATACCGGTGCGATGCGAACCCGCCTCGGCGAGCACGGTGCTCTCATCCGCTTCCTCGTCGAGGTCGTCATCGAGATCGTCCTCGATGTCATCCGGCTCGAGGTCGTCGTCGAGGTCGGCCACGGTTTCCGTGGGCCGTTCGTCCGGCGCGCTCATGGCGCGGAAGGTCGCAACCTCGACGATCTCGCGTCCGAAGAACACATGCGCCAGGCGAAAGCGCCGGCCGATGAGCCGGCAGTTGCGGAAGGTCCGTTTGACCTCTTCCGGCAGCGCGCTGGTGGCGATGTCGAAGTCCTTGGGCTCGATCCCGATCAGCAGGTCGCGTACGCAACCACCAACCAGGAAGGCCTCGTAACCTGCCTCGCGCAGCCGGTACAGGACGCGCAGTGCATTGGGAGAGATCGCTTGTCGCGATATGGAATGTTCGGCACGGGGAATGATGCGTGCGGTGGGCCGGAGGGCCTGATCGGCTTCGTTCAAGAGTTCAAAGTTCCGCTTGGCAGACGTAAAGCGGCGCATATACTACCGCGCTCGATTTCTGGACCTGCCTTTCTCGACGCTCCCTTCGTCTAGAGGCCCAGGACATGGCCCTCTCAAGGCCGTAACACCGGTTCGAATCCGGTAGGGAGCGCCAATCAAATCAAAGGTTTATAGGTGCGCCCGCTCCGTTTCTCCGTCGCGCCCATCGCCGGGCATCTGGTTTGCCCGGGCGCCGTTTTCGCAGATCCGGGCGGTGTAGATGGGAATGGTTGCCACTACGAGCGCTCGCGCGCCGGCGGCTGGCAGGACACCTATCACTGCCACGAACCGAAGCCGGCCGACCCCGACATGACCGCGCCTGCCAGGAAGTCGCGCGAGCATATCTGCCACGACGCCGGCTCGTCTAACTACAGCAAGCTGCAGCACTTCGTCTACTGAGCGAACTTGGAAGCACTACTCGTTTCGACGGGCGTGGTGGCGCTCGCCGAGATCGGCGACAAGACACAACTGCTGGCACTGCTGCTGGCCACGAAATTCCGGCGGCCCTGGCCCATCGTGCTCGGCATCCTGGTGGCGACCCTGGCGAATCATGCCTTCGCGAGCGCACTGGGGGCCTGGCTGGTCGGCATCATCGGCGCGAACGCGCTGCGCTGGATCCTCGGACTGTCGTTCATCGCCATGGCGGTGTGGGCGCTGATTCCGGATTCCGCGCCGGATGAAAAAGCCACCACGCCGCGTCATGGCGTGTTCTTCACCACGGCGATCGCTTTTTTCCTGGTGGAAATGGGCGACAAGACGCAGATCGCTACCGTGGCCCTGGCGGCGCAATTCCATTCCATCGTGATGGTGGTCATCGGCACCACGCTGGGCATGATGGCGGCCAATGTGCCCGTGGTGTTCGCCGGTGACGCGCTGATCCGGCGCGTGCCTCTGAAAGTGGTGCGCATCGTCACCGCGTTGTCGTTCGTGGCCTTAGGTGCCTACGTGCTCGCCTTTCGCTGAGAGAACGCCCGACGACTTGTAGGCGCGGCCCTACCCCCGTCGCCCGTCCGTTGCCGACATTTAGCTGCGCCGCGCGGTAGGAGAATCCGCGCACCCAATGAGTTCATTCATTTCGAGAGGCGCCGTGCTCGCCAGCGCGCGCCTTCTCAATCAGGCGCTGATGCTGCTGAGCCCGCTGCTCCTGGTGCGCCTGCTCGACATCGTCGAGTACGGCCGTTATCGGCAGTTCATGTCCGTGGCCATGCTGGTGGCGTCGATGGGCGGCTTCGCGCTGTCGGCCAATCTCACCTATCTGTTGGCCCGTTCGCCGGATCGCGCGTCCACCGATGTCACCAAGACCACGGCGCTCATGTTCCTGGTGTCGGTCATCAGCGCGCTGGCGATCGTCATCTTCCATCCCTGGCTGGTGCCGGCCGAGATCGCCGACAGCTGGGGACTGCTGGCGGTCTACGTGTTCATGTTCCTCAATCTCGAAGTGGTGATCGCCTACTGGCTGGCGCAACGCCGCTCCATGGAAGTCATGCAGTACACGCTGGTGGTGACGGTGTGGCGGCTGGCGACCCTGCTGGGCGCGGCGCTGTACTTCCGCGAAGTCGAGATGATCTTCATCACCATCGTGTGCGCCGAGACGCTCAAGAACATGGGCGTGTACTTGTGGCTGCGCGGTCGCAAGCTGCTGGTGTTTCGCTGGGATCGCGCGGCTCTGAACGAACAGGTGCGCCTGGTGACGCCGCTGGGTCTCGGCTCCATATTGAACAAGCTCAACGAGTTCGGCCGCGTGGTGGTGGGCACGACGATGGGACCGGTTCCGCTGGCTATCTACACCACGGCGCACTACCAGGTGCCGTTGGTAAATATCGTGCAGACCTCGCTATCGGATGTGATCTTTCCCGACCTGGTCAAGCGCGCGCAACGCGATCCAGCCGAGGGCCTCAAACTCTGGAAGCGCGCGCAAATGATGGTGGCGGCGGTGATCCTGCCCGCGTTCGCGCTGCTGGAGTACTTCGCCGAGCCGCTGATCCGCGTGGCTTTCACTGCCGAATATGTTTCGGCGACACCCTACTTCCAGGTGTTCATGATCCTGATGGTGCGCCAGGTGTTCCAGTTCTCAACGCTGCTGCGCTCCGTCGAGGACAACGCTTCGTTTGCGACTTCCAACGCCGTCGCACTGGGCATCAATGTCATCTTGCTCGTGGCACTCATGCCGACCTATGGACTGTGGGGACCGACGCTCGGGCTGGTGGTCGGACAGTTGTGGACCGCCTGGTACCTGGGGCGCCGCGTGATGGTCCGTTACCGCATCCCGGTGTCGGAAATCTTCCAATGGCGCAAGTTCGCGCTGTCGATCGCGGCCTCGCTGTTCGCGGTGGCCATGATGCACGGCGCCCTGACGTGGCTACCGGACGGCCACCTGAGCGTGCTGGCCGGCCTGGCGATTTTTGGCGTCGTGTACATCGTCGCGGCGCGCTTCATCCTGCGCGAGGAGTACGGCTACGTGGTGCGCGCCTTCACGCGTCGCGGCCAGGCCACCTGAATGCGGCCGGTACTCATCATTTCTTACTGGTTCGCGCCCAGCCCGGCCGTGGGTGCCAAGCGCTTCAGCTTCCTGGCGCGTGAATTCGCGCGCCAGGGCTACGACGTGCACGTGATCACTCACGAGGCGCGCGAATGGACCGACTGGAAGACCGACGATTCGCTGCCGCTCGCCGGCCACGTGCATCGCTGCGCCGAGGCCGTGAAGCTGCCGCTCGCCGGCAAGGGCCTGCTGCAACGCTGCGCCAATGCCATCCTGCGCCGCGTGCTCGCGCCCATCGGCTGGGAAGCGCTGTGGGCGCGTGCCGCCACGCGCAAGGCACTCGAGATAGCCCGCAATCTGCCGCCGGGCGTGGTCATCGCGACCTCACCGGCGCATGCCGCGGTGGTGGCCGGCGGCGACATCGCGCGGCAACTCGGCTGGCCGCTGATCGTCGACTACCGCGATCCCTGGAGCGCGCATGCCTGGCCGCGCTGGCGGCGCAGCGCCGTGTCGCAATGGTTCGCGCGGCGCATCGAGCGCCGGTATGTGAGACGCAGCGCGGCGCGCGTGCTCAACACGCCGGCGATGCGCACGTCGTTCGAGAAGTTCTTCCCGCGCGCCGACCACGCGCGCAATTTCGTGATCCCCAATGGCTTCGAAGCGGCCGCCGGCGAAGTGCCCGCGCCGCCGACCACCGGACCCATCGACATCGTTCACGCCGGCGAGATCTTCACCGGGCGCTCGCTGGTGCCGGTGCTCGAAGCCGCTGCGCGACTTGCCGCGCGGCATCCGCAGCGACCCGTGCGCGTGATCACCTACGGTGAGTTGCCGCATGCCGAGCTGGAACGCATTCGCGCCGGCAATCTCGAACGCTTCGTCGAAGTGCGGCCGCGCATTCCATTCACGGCACTGTTCGGCGAACTGCAACGCGCCCACCTGCTGCTCGCGGTGGTGGGCGACCACATGCTGTATTCCACGCCGTACAAGGTCTACGACTACATGGCCGCGGGCCGGCCCATCCTCGGCATCGCGCCGAAGGGCGCGGCGCTGTTCGAACTGCTGGCCGACAGCGGTGCGGGGGTGTGCGTGGAGCGCGAGGACGCGGCCGGCATCGAGCGCGCCCTCGAGCAATTCATGGTTGGCGAGGTGACTCCGTTGCGCGCGCGCGTGGAGCGTTTCCGCTGGGTCAACCTAGCGCTGCAATACCGCACGGTGATCGAAACCGTGGCGGGTGCCACCGCCGTGGCCCAAGTCCCGGCCCATCCGCCGCGCAGCGCGTTCGACGCCTGAAGTCCGACCGGCCTCGTCTTCGGGCGGGCTATCAATCTTGCTGTCTTGCACAATGGTATTGGTCGACCTCGCCAGATGTGCACCACATCGCGTGCTCCGCGGCTGTGCGGCGCTACTCTGCGGTGCATGGCAAACGAACCTCTTCCCGGCGAACTGCCGGGTCAGCTCGAAGCATTGCTGGAGCGCTGGCAGACCAGCCTCGACCTGCACGCCCGTTACGCGGCACTCGATGACGCGCGCTACTGGCACGTCCAGCCCTGGCCGCGGCACGAAAGGCCGCAGCGCTGGATCATCCAGCTGGCGCGCAAGCGCATTCTCGCGCTGAAGCGCAGCGTGTCGCAGCGCCTGGCCGAGGGCGACCGGGCTTTCATAGAAGGTGTGGAGACCATGGGCTTCCTCGCCACGCTGGTCGGCCTCACCTCGGTGGATCGATTCATTCCGCTCGCCACGCACGAGACCGAACGGCGCGAGGTGCTCGCCGCCAAGCCCGAGCCCGCGAAGGACACCTCGGAGACGGCCCGCGCGCGCCGCACCGCCGAGACCACCCGGCAGATGCCGGCGCTGCCGGCCGCGTCGCGCGCGACGGCAGCCCAGCGCCCCGCCGCCAGGCCCACCGCCCCCGCTGCCAAGCCGGCCGCGCCCGCCACGGCGGCACGGCGCGAGGTACGCCGCGACGCGCAGCGACCGGCCACCATCAAGCCCAAAAAGGTGCCGGCCACCATCACCCAGTCCGAGCACGTGGTCATCGCCGACGCCGTGCGCTTGTTAGGTTGGGGCCGTCAATGGCACGAGCTCGCGGAGATGATCGCGCGGCTCGCGGAACGCCCGGCCCCGTCGGAAATCCGCCGCATCCTGCGCACCTACCGGGAACACATCGACGCCATCGTGACGCGCCGGCGCGACTGAGGACCCCCGCTCCCGCCGATTGCGGTTCTTCTCGATTGCAATGCGCATTACAAGCCTGTAATGCGCCACCGCCGCGCGCTCCGGTGGCTTGCTCACGCTCGACTCCTTGCGCAGAATCTGCGCCCCGCGCCGCAGGAACTATCTCCCAGGCGCTCCGATCTGACGTGGCGCAATGATCAAGACGCAGAATCTGACCAAGCATTTCGACGGCCTGGTGGCCGTCGATGACCTGACGTTTTCCGTGGAGCCCGGCGAGGTGCTGGGGTTTCTCGGCCCGAACGGTGCCGGCAAGACCACGACCATGCGCATGCTGGCGGGGTTCATCACGCCCACCAGCGGTACGGGCAGCGTGGCCGGCCACGACATCGTCGCCGATTCGCTGGCCGCCAAGGCCATGCTGGGCTATCTACCGGAAGGCGCCCCGCATTACGGCGAGATGACCGTGGGGGGCTTCCTGGAATTCATCGCCGACCTGCGCGGGCTGGCGGGCGAGCTGCGCAAGACAGCGCCTCGACTACGTGATCGGCCGGTTGCAGCTCGAGGGCGTGTTCGAACAGACCGTCGAAACCTTGTCGAAGGGCTTCAAGCGGCGCGTCGGACTGGCGCAGGCCATCGTTCACGACCCCAAGGTGCTGATCCTCGACGAGCCCACGGACGGCCTCGATCCGCTGCAGAAACACGAGGTGCGCACGCTGATCACCGAGATCGCGCGCGAGAAGACCATCGTGATTTCCACGCACATCCTCGAGGAGGTCGATGCGGTGTGCACGCGCGCGATCATCATTGCGCACGGCAAGCTGGTGGCCGACGACACGCCCGCGGCGCTGCGCGCGCGCTCACCGTCCGGGCGCCTCGAAGACGTATTCCGCGCCGTCGCCGCCTGAAACCCATTGCCGCTGAATCTGGAGTCACCATGAAACCCGTCGGCATCATCCTGCGCCGTGAGCTCGCGAGTTACTTTTCGACGCCGCTGGCCGTGGTCGTCATTCTCTTCTTCCTCGTGCTGGCCAACGTGTTCGCCTTTTTCCTGGGCTCGCTGTACGAGCGCGGCCAGGCGGACATGGTTTCCTTCTTCCGCTTCCTGCCCTGGCTGTACCTGCTGCTGTGCCCGGCGGTGTCCATGCGCCTGTGGTCCGAGGAACGCCGCAGCGGCAGCATCGAGCTGCTGCTGACCCTGCCCATCACGCTGTGGCAGGCCGTGATCGGCAAGTTCCTCGCGGCCTGGATATTCGTCGGCATCGCGCTGGCGCTGACCTTTCCGCTGTGGATTTCCGTCAACTATCTCGGCAACCCGGACAACGGCGTGATCGTGGCCGCCTATCTGGGCAGTTTCTTCGTGGCCGGTGGATTCCTCGCCGTCGGGTCGTTCACCTCCAGCCTCAGCAAGAACCAGTTGATCGCGTTCCTGGTGGCCGCGGCGATCTGCTTCGTGCTGCTGCTCGCCGGATACCCGATGACCACGGTGTGGTTCGAAAGCTGGGCGCCGCAGTGGCTGGTGTCCTGCATCTACGGCCTGTCGTTCCTCGCCCACTTCGAAAGCATCGTCAAGGGCGTGTTCGATCTGCGCGACATCCTGTACTTCGCGCTGGTCTCCATCTTCTTCCTGCTCGCGAGCGCCACCGTGCTCGAAGCGGTCAAGTCCCGGTAACGCCGCATGCTCAAGAAAACCACAGTCAACGCAGCCGGCCTCGCCATCATCGGCGTGCTGTTCATCGCCATCATCCTGCTGGCCAACCTGCTGCTGCGTGGCGCGCAGCTCGACCTGACGGAGGGCAAGCTGTACACGCTCTCCGAGGGGACGAAGCACATCGTCTCGGAGCTCAAGGAGCCGGTGAATCTCTACCTGTTCTTCTCCGAGAACGCGGCCACGCAGATTCCGCAGATCCGCAATCACGGCGTGCGCGTGCAGGAATTGCTCGAACAGCTGGCCTCGCGCTCGAACGGCAAGCTCACGCTCAAGGTCATCGACCCGCAGCCCTTCTCCGAGGAGGAAGACCGCGCCACCGAGCTCGGCATCAGCTCGGTGCCGATCAGCGCCAGCGGCGAAAAACTGTACCTGGGACTGGCCGCCACCAATTCCACCGACGGCAAGGAATCCATCGGCTACCTGGATCCCGAGCGCGACGAGCAGCTCGAGTACGACGTCGCCAAGCTCATCTACAAGCTGTCGAGCGCCAAGAAGCCGGTGATCGGCTGGCTGTCCTCGCTGCCCATGTCCGGCGACTTCGACATGCAAACGGGCCAGCCACGTCCGCCATGGGCCGTGTATGGCCAGCTCGAACAGCTGTACACCGTGCGCGCGCTCGAACCCACGGTGACCAAGATCGACGCCGACGTCGACGTGCTGGTGCTGGTGCATCCGAAGAACCTGCCGCCGGCGGCGCTGTACGCCATCGACCAGTTCGCGATGCGCGGCGGCCACCTGCTGGCGTTCGTCGATCCCACTGCCCAGACCGACCAGTCGGGCGCCGACCCTAACAACCCGATGGCTCAGCTCACCGCCGACAAATCCTCGCACCTCGAGCCGCTGCTGGCCGCCTGGGGCGTGGAATTCAAGTCCGACCAGGTGGTCGCCGACCTCGAGCGCGGCCTCGTGGTGGGCATGCGCGAAGGCGAGCCGCCCTCGCAACACATAGCAATCCTGGGTTTCGACGATTCCAGCCTGGCCAAGGACGTGATCACCGCGCGTCTCAACAGCATCAACATGGCCACGGTGGGCAGCCTGAAGCAGGCCGCGGGCTCGAAGCTCAAGTTCGAGCCGCTGATCCACACCAGCAAGCAGGCGGGCCTCATACCCGCGCAGCGCCTCGCGATGATGTCCGACGCCGCCAGCCTGCGGGATGGCTTCAAGCCCAGCGGCGAATTCGTGGTGGCGGCGCGCATCTCCGGCGACGCCGCCAGCGCCTACGCCGGCGGGCCGCCGGCCGGCGTCGCGGCCTCGCCGGATGCCCTCAAGGCCTCCAGCAAGCCACTCAACGTCGTCGTGATCGCCGACACCGACCTGCTCGCGGATTTCATGTGGGTGCAGACGCGCAATTTCTTCGGCCAGACGCTGCTGCAGCCCTTCGCCAACAACGGCGAATTCGTGTGGAACGCCGTCGACAATCTCGCCGGCAGCTCGGACCTCATCAGCATCCGCGGCCGCGCCACCTACTCGCGCCCGTTCGATCGCGTCGATGAGCTGCGCCGCAAGGCCGACTCGAGCCTGCGCGCCAAGGAGCAGGAGATCGAGCAGCAGCTGCAGCAGACCGAGGAGAAACTCAGCAAGCTGCAGACCGCGCAGCCGGCCTCCGGCGAAGCCATCCTCAGCGCCGACCAGGCACGCGAGATCGAGCGCTTCCAGGCGGACGCGGTGCGCATGCGCAAGGAGAAGCGCGCAGTCCAGGCCGAGCTCGGTGCCGACATCAAGTCGCTGGGCCTGTGGATCAAGGTCATCAACGTCATCCTCGTTCCCGCGCTGTGCGCGGTGCTGGCATTGCTCGTCAGTGCCTGGCACCGCCGCCGGCGTCACGCCATCGCCATGCTGCGCAAGAAACCATGACACGCAAGACCCTCACAATCCTCGCCGCCGTTACCGCGGTGCTGCTGGTCGCCGGCATCTCGCTGTTCGCACACCGCTCGAGTGAGCAGAGCGAGCAGGCCGGTGCCAGCCTGTTCCCCGACTTGCAGTCCTCGCTGGACGAGGTCTCGGAAATCCGCCTGTCGAAGGGCGACGGCAGCCGCACCACGCTGCGCAAGGAGAGCGGCGGCTGGAACGTGGTCGAGCGCCAGTTCCCGGCCGACGGTGCGCGCGTGCGCGAGTTGCTGCTGGGGCTGGTCGGCATGAAGGTCGTCGAGCTCAAGACCAGCGATCCGGCCAACTACGCCAGGCTCGGAGTCGAGGCGCCGGATACGGCGACCGCGGCCAGCACGCTGGTCGAGGTCGTGGCCGGCAAGAAGAGCTGGCCGCTGATCGTCGGGCGCAATGCCGAAGGCCGCGCCATCTACGTGCGCAAGCCGGCCGACAAGGCCAGCGCGCTGGTCCAGCCCGCGGTCGCCGTCGACCCGGACCAGAAGCGCTGGATCGACCGCCAGCTCACCGACCTGCGCGGCGACGCCGTGCACGACATCTCGGTCAAGCCCGCCGGCGGGCCGGCCTATCTACTGACGCGTGCGAAGCGCGGTGACGCCGATCTGGCGCTCAGCCCGGTTCCGAAGGGCCGCAAGCCGGCCAGCAGCCTGGCGATCAACGGCCAGGCCGACGGCCTCACCGCGTTCAACTTCGACGACGTGCGCGCCCTCCCCGCCACCGCCCCGAAGGCCGTGGATCGCGCCACGTTCCGTACCTTCGACGGCCAGGTGTTCGAGCTCACCGGTCACAAGGACGCCGACAAGGCCTACGTCTCCGTGAGCGCCAGCCGCGACCCGGCACTCGCCGCGCAATTCCCCGAGCCCCCCGCCGAGAAACCTGCGGCCGCCACGCCCGCCGCGCCGGCCGACACAGCGAAGTCGGCAACGCCGGCCGCAACTCCCGTGTCCTCGCCCACCCCCGCCGCCGCTCCTGCCAAGCCCGCGGACCGGAACGCCGAGCGCATCGCCGCACGCTCCAAAGGCCTGGAATTCGAGATCCCGCTCTACAAGTACGACTCGATCTTCAAACCCCTCGAAGACCTGCTCGAACCGAAGCCCGAGCCCGCCCCCAAAGCCGCCAAGTAGCCGGCGACGCTGTCACCGGCCGTGACGGCGCGGCCGCACCGGGCACAGAGCCAACGTGCGACGCGCGCCGTGGCACGCCCCGCCGCCAGCGCGCGGAGCGTGCGCGACATGGTCCCGCACGTCCGCCACGACGGCACGCGCAACCACCGTCCACTGTGCGCAAAGCACGCAGCCGATCCCCGCGTCTTTCCAACAACCAATTTCCGCTCAACGCTCCGATGCCGAACCGTTGCTCTACGTGTCGGCGGCCCGCGCTCTGGTGATAGTTCACGAGACTCAAAGGCGGAAACGGGACCATGTCGCGCGCGATCCGCGCGCTGGCGGCGCGACGCGCACAGCGCCTCACCCTCCGGCTCATCGCATCTAGCGCGTCCGCGCGATTAATACGAGCGACACCGTCGCCAGCAGAATGGTTGGAAACCATGCCAACACGATCGGATTCGCATCGAACACGATGCCACCGCTTTCCAGCAATCGCTGCACCAGGAAAAAACTCAGCCCGATGAGCACGCCGATCAGCAGCCGCGCACCGGAGCCCGCGGAGCGCAGGTTGCCGAACACGAACGGCACCGCCAGCAGCGCGGCAAACAGGATGGCGGTGGTGCGCGCAATGCGCGACCAGAACGCGAATTCCTGGGTCCTGGAGTCGAGCTCGTTGCCTTTCAAGTGGCGGATCAGGCTCCACAGCGTGCGCGTGTCGAGGTCGCCCGGCCGCGCCACGGTGTCCTTGAGAAAATCTCCGCCCACGGTCGACTGGAAGACGCGCGTCGTATCGCGTTCGGCCTCGACGAGCTCGCCGCCGAATCGCGTCACCGCATAACGCGAGAGCTTCCAGGCACCATCCGGCTGCACCAGCGCGGTCGACGCGGTAGCCACCGACAAGAGCTGGTGATCCGGCGTCAGCTCGTAGATGCGCATGCCGCCGAACTCCGCGCTGCCCGACTGCTGCATGACATTGATGAGCAGGTTGCCGTCGCGCACCCAGGCGCCGCCGCGGTTCGCGAAGCTGATATTGGAGAATTTGCTGATGGCCTTCTGGCGCTTGGCCATCTCCGCCATGGGCGGCGCGAGGAACTCGCCGCAGACCACCGCCAGCATGACCAGCAGCAGCGCCGCCATGAGCACCGAACCGGCAATGCGCCACACGGAGATGCCGGCCGCGCGCATGACCGTGAGCTCGCTGCCGCGCGCCAGCGAGCCCAGCCCCAGCAATGCACCGATGAGCACGCTGATCGGCATGAGCTCGAAGAGCTGCTGCGGCAGGTTCAGCAGCACGAACCAGAACGCGTCCAGCGCCGAGAAAGTGCCGACGCCGATGTCGTCCTGCTGGTTGGCGAACAGGAACAATGCGCCGAGCGACAGCAGCACGGCGATCACCACCAGCACGCCGCCCAGCAGCGCACGCATCACGTAGCGATCCAGCAGGTTCATGCCGGCACCGCCGCGCCGTGCAGGCGCTGCATGTTGCGGCGATGTCGCAGGCGCGCGCGCCATGGCGGCACCAGCAGGATGGCCGCCGCGAGCAACGCCACCGCGCCATGTATCCACCACAGTCCTAACCACTGCGGCAGGACGCCGCGCTCCAGCCACTGCTTCCCGGCGATGGCCAGGCTGATGTACACGAAGAAGATGAGTATGGCGTAGCCGATGCGCGCGTAACGCCCCTGGCGAGGCCGCAGGCGCGCCAGCGGGACGGCGATGCCGGCCAGCACCACCGCCATGACGGGAAACGCGATTCGCCAGTGCAGCTCGGCGAGTGCATCGCTCCCCTGCGATCGCAGCAATTCGCGCGTGGGCACGCCCTGCGTCGCGACCGCGCCGTCGCCGAGTGCCGGCAGGCGCACCGGGATGGTGTTCTCGGCGAAGCGCACGATGCGAAAGCGGCGCTCGCCGGCGATACCTTCGAAACGTTCGCCGTCATACAGCGTGATGACCTGCATGTCGCCGTCCGCGGAATAGGTGTGGGTGGCGCGCTGCGCCAGCGCGATCTCGAGCTTGTCGCCGCGGTCGCGTTCGACGAACACCCGCGTCAGCGTGCCGTCGCGTTCCGCACCCTGCGCGTACACCACCGTGTTGCCGCCGCCGAAGACGCGGAATTTTCCGGCGGCGATGGGCGCGAACTGGCCGGCACGCAGCGCCTCGCTCTGCAGGTCCAGCATGCGCCTGGCGGCGGCGGGCGAAAGGTACAGCGACAACGCCGTCAGCAGCGCGACCAGCAGCACCGTGAAGCCCAGTACCGGCAGCATGACCGGCCGGGATCCCGCCCCGCAGGCCTGCGCCGCCGTCATCTCGCTGTCGTGGTACAGGCGCCCGAGCGCGAGCACCACGCCGAGCAGCAGTCCCACCGGCATGATGAACGACAGGTACTGCACGGTGCCGAGCCCGATGAGCTCGAGGACCATGCCGCGCGGGTACTGGCTCTGGGCCGCGCGCTCTAACACACGCGCGACCTGATTTGTGAGCAATATCGCGAGCAATACGCCAGTTACTGAGAGCCAGCTGACGACCACTTCACGCAGGATGTAGCGATCGAGTATTCGCAGCAAAAGACCACCCAAAGGGACTTGCCAATAACTTAGTTACACTCCGCGACCTTAAAGCACCGCCGCCCTCCGGGACAATGAGGACGGCCAGCTCAAGGACTACAACAAATGCAGTTCGAAACCTGGACGAAGGCGCTCGCAGAGCTGCCGATCGATTGTGTTGCCGTCGGTGTCCAAGATGACGGCGAACTGACTCCTGAAGCCAAGATCCTCGACCTGCGCTGCCGTGAAAAACTCTCGCGGCTCACCAAGCGCGGAGATTTCTCCGGCAAGGCCGGTGAATCCTGGCTGCTCACCGATCTGGAAGGCATCCGTGCGGAGCGCGTGCTGCTGGTCGGACTCGGCGCCAAGGGCCCATCTGGCAAGCAAGAGCTCACTCGCAGAGCCTGGCGCCGGGCGGTGATGACGGCCCTGAGCGCCGCAACGCGCACGCGCGTCACTTCGCTGGCTTTGGCCCTGCCACGTCCGGCAGCCAAGGTCCTGTCCGACGAACGCATGGGTCGCGCCGTCGCCGAGCTCGCCGGCAATACGCTGTACCGGGTCAACGACCTCAAGTCCGGCAAGAAACCGCGCGCCCACGCTCTGACTCGCGTGGTGGTGGCCGCGCCGGCCAAGGCCGCGCCGGCCGTCAACAAGGGCTTCGCGCAGGGCGCGGCGCTCTCACAGGGCTCGGCGCTGATGCGCAACCTGGCGAACCTGCCCGGCAATGTCTGCACGCCTACCTACCTGGGCAAAACCGCCGAAGGGCTGGCCAAGACCCACAAGTCGCTCAAGGTGAAAGTGCTGGGTCTGCCGGAGATCAAGCGCGAAAAAATGGGCTGCTTCCTCGCGGTCACGCAGGGCAGCGAGGAGCCACCGCGCTTCATCGTGATCGAGCACCGCCACCCGAAAGCCAAAGGTGCGCCGGTGGTGCTGGTCGGCAAGGGCATCACCTTCGACACCGGCGGCATCTCCCTGAAAGATCCGCCGCTCATGGACGAGATGAAATTCGACATGAGCGGCGCGGCCTGCGTCATCGGCACCATGAATACCGTGGGCGAGCTCAACCTGCCGCTCAACGTGGTCGGAATCGTCGCGGCCTGCGAAAACATGCCCGACGGCCGCGCCATCAAGCCGGGCGATATCGTCACCAGCGCGCAGGGCCTGACCGTCGAAATCCTCAATACCGACGCCGAGGGCCGGCTCATCCTGTGCGACGCCCTCAACTACGCCAAGCGCTTCAAGCCGGATGTGGTCATCGACATGGCGACTCTGACCGGCGCTATTGTCGTTGCGCTGGGCGTGCATCACACCGGCGTGTTCTCGAACAACGACGGGCTGGCGCGCGAGCTGGTCGACTGCGGCCTCGCCGCCGACGACCGCGCCTGGCACATGCCGCTCACCGAGGAGTACGGCGAGCAGCTCAAGAGCAACTTCGCCGACATGGCCAATGTCGCCGGTCGCGACGGCGGTTCGATCACCGCGGCCGCCTTCCTCGGCAAGTTCACCAAGGACCTGACCTGGGCGCATCTCGACATCGCGGGCACCGCCTACCAGGGCGGCGCTGCCAAGGGCAGCACCGGCCGCCCGAGCGCACTGCTGCTGGAATACCTGCTGCGTCGCGCATCCACGCGCTAGAGGGTACAGCCCGACGGCGCGTCCAAACCCGATGACACCGCGAATCGATTTCTACGTCAGCGAGGAAGCCGGCGCCGACGTGCGCCTGCGCCTGGCCTGCCGCGTCGCCGAGAAGGCCTACCTCGCCAAACAGAAAGTCGTCGTACTGCTCGACGATGGCGAAGCCCTGCGGCGCTTCGATGAAATGCTCTGGACCTTCGGCGACGGCAGCTTCGTGCCGCATGACGCCGTGAACGCGGCGAACTCGCCGTGCGAGGCGCCGGTGGCGCTAACTACCGGCCCGCTGCCGGCCGACCATGCCGACGTGTTGATCAATCTCGGTGGCACCGTGCCCGGGACATTCGACCGCTTCGGCCGCGTCGCGGAGTTCCTCGACGCGCGTCCCGAGGTGCGAGCCGCCGGGCGTGAACGGTTCAAGGTCTATCGCGCGCGCTCCATCGAGCCGCAGACCCACAACGTGACCTGAGCTACCGGACGAGGGTCGCCCTCGCCACCGGAACCGCGGCCGGAACGGCGCCCTGGCCCGTGCCGGGTGCCGGCGCGTAGCTCGCGGTCTTTGGCCATTGCCGCGCGTGCACGGCGTCGAGCCGATGCAGCAGGCTGGCGCACATCGACTCGACCTCGGGATCCACTTTCGGCAGATCCGGCTTCCTCATCGAGCGTGCGTGCACGAAGCGCATGGACGGGCTGGACCACTGCATGCCGATCCAGTCGTACAGCGCGCGCATGGTCGATTCGGGCTGCGATACCAGGGTCTCGTAACGCAGCAGGCGCACGCGCGGATCGTTGACCAGGTTCAGCTCGAAGAACAGTTGATTGCGCGCCCACCAGACCAGGCAGGCGTAGTCGAAGTCCGTGAATCGCGAGCGGTCCAGGCTGCGCAGCTTGCGCGCGACCGCTTCCGACACCCCTTCCGCAAACCATCCGCCGCCCTGGCGGCTGTCACAGACCGCCCGGATCGCGTTGGTGCCGCCCGGAAACTTCACCAGACGCGAGGCGGCGTTCGGGCCTGGCTCGCGATACATCCACAGCACGGTGGCGTCCGCCAGGCCGTCGATGATGGAGGGCAGGATGTGGCTGTCCGCGATGATCTTGAAACACGGAAACTCGTAGTGGCTGTCATCGATGACGCGCCGCAGGGTGTCGGTGCCGCGAATCCTGAAATCCAGGAATACCTTCGAGTCGCGTGCTTCGTCGAACACCTGGGTTTCCGGATGCAGGTGGAAAATGTCCATCAGCATCGTGGTTCCCGATCTCTGCAGTCCGACGATGAAAACCGGCGACTTGGCATGCACACGGCGCGTGAAACCGAGCACTTTTTTCTCGACACGCGCAACCGCACGCGCCCGCCATGCGGGCGACCGGACGTCCGTCAACTTCATACCTACCCCATCACTTCTCTGACTCTGCATAGACTCTGAACGGCATGAGTACGAAGCCTCTGTCAGCCCAGGCCTCCTCGGGAAGTAGGCCTGCAGTGCATCCGGGTTCGCATATGTCCGTATAATCCCCGCCCTTCATGGACAAGGCCTACACCCCCGGCGACATCGAGAGCCGGATCTACCAGCGTTGGGAATCTTCCGGAGCTTTCGCGCCAGGCGGTGACGGCCAGCCGTACTGCATCATGCTGCCGCCGCCGAACGTCACCGGTACGCTGCACATGGGCCATGCCTTCCAGCACACGCTCATGGATACGCTCACGCGCTGGCATCGCATGCGCGGCCGCGCGACGCTGTGGCAGCCGGGCACCGATCACGCCGGCATCGCGACGCAAATGGTGGTGGAGCGCCAGCTCGCCGCCGAAGGCAAACATCGCCTCGACCTGGGCCGCGAGAAATTCGTCGAGCGGGTCTGGACCTGGAAGGCCGAGTCCGGCAGCACCATCACGCGCCAGATGCGGCGCCTGGGCACGTCGGTGGACTGGTCACGGGACAAGTTCACGATGGATCCCGAACTGTCGCGCGCGGTCACCGAAGTGTTCGTGCGCCTGCACGACGATGGACTCATCTACCGCGGCAAGCGCCTGGTGAACTGGGATCCGGTGCTGCTGACCGCGGTCTCGGATCTCGAGGTGCTGTCCGAGGAAGAGAACGGCTCGCTGTGGCACATCCGGTATCCGATTGTCGGCGGCGGCGGCTCCAGCAATGGACACATAGTGGTCGCGACCACGCGTCCCGAAACCCTGCTGGGCGACTCGGCGGTGGCCGTGAATCCCGACGACGACCGCTACCATTCGTTGCTGGGCAAACAACTCGAACTGCCGCTCACCGGCCGCACCATTCCAGTCATCGCCGACTCGTACGTGGATGCCGCCTTTGGATCGGGCTGCGTGAAGATCACTCCGGCGCATGACTTCAACGACTACGAAGTGGGCCTGCGCCACGACCTGCCGCAGATCAACATCTTCACGCCGGATGCGAAGCTCAACGACAACGCGCCCGGGAAGTATCGCGGCCTGGACCGTTTCGAGGCACGCAAGAAGATCGTTGCCGATCTCGAGGCCGCCGGACTGATCGAGAAGGTTGAGCCTCACAAGCTCAAGGTGCCGCGCGGCGACCGCACCAACGCCGTCATCGAGCCCTATCTCACCGATCAGTGGTACGTGAAGATCGCGCCGCTGGCCGAGCCGGCGCTGAAGGCGGTCGAGGACGGCCGCACCCGCTTCGTACCCGAAAACTGGGCGAAGACCTATTACGAGTGGATGCGCAACATCAAGGACTGGTGCGTGAGCCGCCAGCTCTGGTGGGGCCATCGCATCCCGGCCTGGTACGACGAAGCGGGCAAGATTTACGTGGGACGCGACGAAGCCGAGGTGCGCAAGAAGCATTCACTGGCACCGTCCGTGAGGCTCACGCAGGACCCGGACGTGCTCGACACCTGGTTCTCCTCGGCGCTGTGGCCGTTCTCCACCTTGGGGTGGCCCGACAAGACTCCCGATCTCGAACGTTTCTATCCCACCAGCGTGCTGGTCACGGGCTTCGACATCATCTTCTTCTGGGTGGCCCGCATGATGATGATGGGCCTGAAATTCATCGGCGACGTGCCGTTCCGCGACGTGTACATCACGGGGCTGATCCGCGACGAGAACGGCGAGAAGATGTCGAAGGCCAAGGGCAACATCATCGATCCGCTGGATCTCATCGACGGCATCGACCTGGCGTCGCTGGTGACCAAGCGCACCAGCGGCCTCATGCAGCCGCACATGAAGGAGCGCATCGAGAAGGCCACGCGCAAGCAGTTTCCCGAGGGCATTGCCGCGTTCGGCACCGACGCCCTGCGCTTCACGCTGGCCTCGCTGGCCGGCCCGTCGCGCGACATCAACTTCGAACTGGGCCGGCTCGCCGGCAATCGCAACTTCTGCAACAAGCTGTGGAACGCGGCGCGCTTCGTATTTATGACTGTCGAGAATTCCGACTTGGTGGGCGAGGCCGAACTGTCGGTCGCCGACCGCTGGATCGTCTCGCGTTTCGCCGCCACGCTCACGCGCGTCGACAGCGCACTGGCCGAGTATCGCTTCGACCTGGCCGCCGCGGCGCTGTACGAATTCACCTGGTACGAATTCTGCGACTGGTACCTGGAGCTTACCAAGCCGGTGTTGCAGGGCGAGGGCTCGACCGAAGCGCAGAAGCGCGGCACGCGCCGCACCCTGGTGACCACGCTCGAGGCGTTGCTGCGTGCATTGCATCCGCTGGTGCCCTTCATCACCGAAGAGATCTGGCAACGCGTGAATCCGCTGGTGGCGCCGCTGGCCGCGGCTGCCCACGCCAGTGAAGACTCGGGCCGCGGAACCGAATCGCCAGACATGGTGATGCGGGCGCCCTACCCCCGGGCCACGGATTTCGCGGGCGATGCCCAGGCCGAAGCCGAGGTGGCGTGGATGCAGCAGTTCATCCTCGCGGTGCGCCAGATCCGCGGCGAAATGGACATCGCGCCCTCGCGCCGCATCCCGCTGCTGCTCGCCAATGCCGGCGCACGCGACGCGGCGCTGGCTGAAAAACACTTCGCATGGCTCACGCGTCTCGCGGGCCTCGAGAGCATCAAACAACTCGCGGCCGGCGAGAGCGCGCCCGAGTCGGCCACGGCCATAGTTGGCGAGCTCACTTTGCTGGTGCCCATGGCCGGGTTGATAGACCCGAAAGCCGAGATCGAGCGTTTGACGAAGCGGATCGCGAAGAACGAATCCGACATCGCCAAACTCAAGGCCAAGCTCGGCAATGAGAATTTCGTGCGCAATGCGCCGCCCGACGTGGTAGCCGCGGACCGCGCGCGCGTGGCCGAGCTCGAGGCGCAGAACGCCGGCCTGGCGGCGCAGCTCGCGCGCGTCCGTCGGCTATAGTCTCCACCGTGACCACGCCCAGCACGGCCATTGTGAATTCCGTGGGCTCCGTCCTGGCAGCCCTCGATAGTGTGATTCTCGGCAAACCTGAAGCCGTGCGGCTGGCGTTCACCTGCCTGCTGGCTCGCGGCCACCTGCTCATCGAGGACGTACCCGGCGTGGGCAAGACCACGTTGGCGCACGCACTGGCGCAGGTTCTCGGGCTGGCGTGGCAGCGCGTACAGTTCACCAGCGACCTGCTGCCCGCGGACATCATCGGCGTTTCGGTGTTCGACGCGCCCAGCGGCGGGTTCTCGTTCAAGAAGGGGCCGATATTCACGCAGCTGCTGCTGGCGGACGAAGTCAACCGCGCCAGCCCCAAGACGCAGAGCGCGCTGCTCGAGGCCATGGAAGAACGCCAGGTCAGCGTCGATGTCACGACCTACCGGCTGCCGGATCCGTTCTTCGTGGTGGCGACGCAGAATCCCTTCGAGCAGTTAGGCACGTTCCGGTTGCCGGAATCGCAGCTCGATCGTTTCCTGATGCGCATCTCGCTGGGATATCCGGACGCCGCGCACGAACGCGCACTGCTGGGAGAAGGCGACCGTCGCGACCTGCTGGCCGGCATGCCACCGGCGTTGAATCCCGAGTCGGTGCGTGAGCTGCAGGCCGCGGCGCAGCGCATCCACGTGGCGCCGGCATTGCTCGAATACGTGCAGGCGCTGCTCGCCAGCACGCGGCGGCGCAGCGACATCCAGATCGGGTTGTCACCGCGCGCAGGCCAGGGCCTGGTACGCGCCGCGCGCGCCCGGGCATTGATCGAGGGTCGCGACCTGACGCTGCCCGAGGATGTACAGGCGGTGTTCGCGTCCGTGGCATCGCACCGGCTGGAAAGCGCCGGAGTCGCCACCGCCGGCGACCACGCCGCGTTCATCGCCGGCATTGCGCGCGGCGTCCCGGTGCCGGTCTGAGCTGAAATGCCGGCGACAGCGCACACGGCAGGCGGGCGCTGGAGACTGAACCTGCGGGGGCATGCAGCCGCCTGGGCGCGACGCCGGCAGGGTGACGACCAGCTGCCGGTCACACTGCACACGCGGCGCATCTACATCCTGCCGACACGCGCGGGGCTCTCATTCGCGGCGCTGCTGCTGGTGATGCTGCTCGCGGGGCTGAACTATTCGAACAGCATCGCGTTGCTGTTCACGTTCCTGCTGGCCGGTTTCGCGCTCATCGCGATGCACCTGTGTCATCGCAACCTCGCCGGCACCGTGGTGCGCGGCGTGGCGACCCTCGATGCGTTCGCCGGCGAACACGGGCGCCTGCTCGTCACCCTGGAGAATCCGGCGGACTCGCCGCGCATCGGCCTCGAAGCCGAAATCGACGACGGCGACGGCGCCGCCGCTGTGAGCCTGCCGGCCGGCGGCTCGGCGCGTGCCGACGTCGCCGTGCTGCTGCCGCGTCGCGGCCGCGTGCCCATCGCGCGCATAAGACTATCTACTTCGTTTCCCTTCGGGCTGTTTCGATCCTGGACCTGGCTGCACCTGCCGATGTCGCTGGTTGCCTGGCCGGTGCCGCGCGGCCACCACGCGTCGCCGCCCGAAACCGCCAGCGGCGGCAGCGCACTGTCCGTGCATCGCGCCGGCGACGAGGAATGGGCCGGGCTGCGCGTGTTCCGCGACGGCGACTCGCCGCGGCAGATAGCCTGGCCGGCCTACGCGCGCGGGCGCGGCCTGCTGGTGAAGACCTACCAGTCTCCGGCCGCGCACCAGCGCTATTTCGACCTGGCCACCGTGCCCGGCGCGGATCTGGAACAACGCCTGGAGCAGTTGTCGGCGTGGATCGTCGCGGCCCACGCGCGTGGCGAACGATATGGCCTGCGGCTCGCAGAACAGGAAGTGGCGCCGAACGGCGGCAACGAGCACCGGGCGCGTTGCCTCGACGGCCTCGCGCTGTTCGGGAGCGGCGAGCCATGGTGACGGCAGCGGCGCGTCCCGGTATCGCCGCCGCGCTGGTGTTCGCCGTGGGCGTGGTGCTGGTCGCGGGCAACGCGCCGATCTGGGGCGTCGCCATCGGACTCGCCAGCGTCGCGTGGCGCGTATTCACGCTCGGCCGCGCACAGCCGCCGAAACGCCGCATCGGCATGCGATTCCTGCTCGGCGCCGTCACGGCATTGCTGGTCGCGGCGGTGGCACTGAGCTTCCGCACGCTCAACGGGCTCGAAGCCGGCACCGCGCTGCTGGTGGTCATGGGCGCGCTCAAGCTGGTCGAGTCGCGCGCACGCCGCGACGACGCCATCGTGATCGGTGTCGCGCTGTTCCTGCTGCTGGCCGCCGCGCTCGCCGACCAGGCCCTGTGGCGTATCCCGCTCTATCTACTGGCCGCGTGGGGGGCCTGCACCGCGATCGCGCTGGTCGCGCACGGCGACAGCCTGCTGACCACGCGTGCCGCGCTGCGTCTCTCGGCCCGTACGCTGGCCATGGCCATTCCGCTGGCGCTGGCGTGTTTCGCATTTTTCCCGCGTGTCGCCGGGCACTTCTGGGCGCTGCAACGCGCCTCCTCCGCGGCCACGGGCCTGTCCGACGAGATGTCACCCGGCAGCATCGACAAGATCGCCAATGAATACGATCCCGTGTTCCGCGTGAGTTTCGACGGCACACTGCCCCCGCGCGCCGCGCTTTACTGGCGCGGCCCCGTGCTCAACAGCTTCGACGGATTCACGTGGCGGCGCGAGCGCGGGCGCGTGTACCTCCCCGAACCGCTGCAGCGGCTCGGCGCCGCCTACCGTTACCACGTGACACTGGAACCCACCAACCAGCCCTGGTTGTTTGCGCTCGACACCGTGGACGAGAAGCCGCGCCGTGACATGTTCCTGTCGCACGATCGCCAGCTCTCCGCGAGCATGCCGGTGACCAGCACGCTGAGCTACGACGCGGTTTCGCATCTCGAGACCCGCAGCACCGCGCCGCTGTCGACGCTCGGGCGCCGCTACGAGACGCGCCTGCCTCCCGACCGCAATCCGCGCGCGCTGGCACTGGCACTGGAAATCCGCGCGCGCACCGGCAGCGACGCCGAGTATTCGCGCGCCGTGCTCGAGTGGTTCCGTGCCAGCGGACTCGAATACACACTGGAGCCCGGAGTCACCAGCGTCGATTCGGTGGACACCACGCTGTTCGATTCCAGGCGCGGGTTCTGCGGACATTTCGCGTCGGCCTATGCCACGTTGATGCGCGCCGCGGGCGTGCCGGCCCGCATCGTCACCGGATATCTGGGCGGCGAGTGGAATCCGGTGGGCGGCTACGTGCTGGTGCGCCAATCCGAGGCGCACGCCTGGACCGAGGTGTGGCTGGACGGCCAGGGCTGGACCCGCGTCGATCCCACCGCCGTGGTGGCGCCCGAACGCCTGGAACGCAGCATCTTCGACCTGCTATCCGACTCGCTGCCCTCGAGCAGCGTGATCATGTATCAAAGCGCCTGGTTCCGGCGCGTCGCGCAGTGGTGGGACGGCGCCAACCAATGGTGGCAGAACAACGTGATCGACTTCGACCTGCGCGCGCAATTCAACCTGCTGCAGAAGTTAGGCATCGACCTGCCGCAATGGCAGCACCTCGGCTGGGCATTCGCCATCGGCCTGCTGAGCTGGATCGCCTGGGTGGCGCTGTCCCTGCGGCGCAGCGTGCCGCGCCTGCGACCCGACCGCATCGCGCGCGCCTGGCTCGCGGCGACGCGCAAGCTTGCACGCGTGGTGCCGCGCGCGGCCAGCGAGGGACCGCTGGAGTACGCGCGGCGCGTGGGAAATGCGCGGCCGGACCTGGCCGCGCGCGTGGCGGCGCTGGCGGCGAACTACGCGCGCCTGCGCTTCGGGCCGGCCGCGGACCACGCCGCGGTGAGCGCGCTGGAACGCGAGGTCAGGAGCCTTGCGGTGTGAGCCGCACGCGCCACAGCAGCACGCCACCGACCACGAACAGCAGCACCAGCGAGATGATGGACGCGCGTTCGTTGTGGGTCAGCGCCGCGACCACCGCGATCAGCAGCGGCCCGAGCACGGTCGCGAACTTGCCCATCATGTTGTAGAAACCGAAGAACTCGGCGTTCTTGCCCTCGGGCACCATGCGTCCGAACAACGAGCGCGACAGGCTCTGCACGCCGCCCTGCACGAGACCCACGGCGATGGCCATTGCGAAGAACTCGGCCTCCGAATCCAGGAAGTACGCGTACACGGTGATGCAGGCGTACACCACCAGCCCGATCAGGATGCCGCGCCGCGGCCCGATGCGATTGCCGAGCCAGCCGAACAGCAGCGCGGCGGGAAAGCCGACGAACTGCGTCACCAGCAGCGCGGTCAGCAGCGCGCCGGTGTCCAGGCCGAGCGCAGTGCCGTAGTTCACCGCCATCTTGATGATGGTGTTCACGCCGTCGATGTAGAACCAGTACGCCAGCAGAAACATTCCGATGGTCCGGTACTGGCGCAGGTGCGCGATGGTGCTGCCAAGCTCGCGAAACCCGACACGAATGGCCTCGCCGAACGCGAGATGCGGCCCGCGCTGCTGCTCGCGCACGCCACGCATCACCGGGATCGTGAACAGCAACCACCATACGGCCACCGTGACGAACGACACCTTGACCGCCGCGGCTGAATCCGCGAGCCCGAACAGCGTGGGCTTCTGCACCATGATGACGTTGACGAGGAACAGCAGCCCGCCACCGAGGTAGCCCAGCGAATAGCCGAAGGCCGAGACGCGATCGAAATCCTGCGGCTTCGCGACGTCCAGCAGCAGCGAGTCGTTGAACACCACGCCGCCGTTGAAGCCGATGGTGCCGAACACGAACAGCGCCAGCGCCGCGAACCACTGTCCCTGGCCGGCGAGATACAGCGAGCCCGTGGCCAGCACGCCCAACAAGGTCCAGAAGAGCATGAATTGCTTGCGGCGTCCGCCGCGGTCGGCGATGGCGCCGAGGATGGGCGCCAGCAGCGCGATGACCAACCCGGCGATGGCATTGCCATATCCCAGTCGCGAGGTGGTCTCCGTCGGCGTGACGTCCACGCTCCAGAATTTCTGGAAGAACACGGGGAAAAACCCGGCCATGACGGTGGTGGCGAACGCCGAGTTGGCCCAGTCGTAGAGGGCCCAGGCGAACACGGGACGGTTTTTCAGGAACTCACGCACCGTGAAGAAGTATGGGGACATCCCTCGTTTCGGGCAAACGGGGACGTGCCTCGCTGAAATCAAAGTGAAGCAAATCGATACAGGGGGGCGCGTCCCCGTTTGCTAGCCATCTTCGAAAGATCAGGGTGGAATGTCCCCATTCCTACTTACGGCCAAGCGCACGCGGCGACGGCGTCACGTCACCGAGAAAGCGGTCGAGCAGCACGTCGAGCAGGCGCTGTACCGATGCCTGGGTCACCACCTGCAGCTTGCCGGTGACCGCGAGCATGCAGATGCCATGCGCGCCGCTCCACAGCGCGGTCGCCAGCTCGCGCGCCGCGTCGTCGTCGCGCGCCACGCCGGCCTCGCGCAGGTGGCGCCCGACGAGCGCGAAGATTGCCGCGGTATGGCCCGCGTAGCTCGCCGGTGCCTTCTGCCCCTCCGGCAATCGATGTTCGAACACCAGCCGCCAGCGCGCCGTGTTGAGCAACGCAAAGCCGAGGTACGCGGCCACCAGCAGGCGCAGGTTCTGCGCCGGCTGGTTGGCGCGCCCACGAATGCGTTCGAGGGCGGCGCGCAGCTCGATGACGGTCTGCTGGTTGAGCTGCACGATCAGGTCGTCGAGATTCTGGAATACGATGTACAGCGCGCCCACGGTGTAGCCGATGCGCCGCGCGACTTCGCGCATGGAAAGCGCGGCGATGCCGCCCTTGCCGTCGCCTTCGGCAACCAGCTCGCCGGCGGCGCGCAAAGCCAGTTCCCTCAGCTCCTCGCGGCTGTGTTCGTTGCGTCTGCCCATGACTCCAGGCTCGTTGGCGACGCAGTCTACGTGGTTATTGAGCGCTGTTCAATTAGCTGCTAATAATTGATCACCGTTCAATTAGGAGGGTCCCCCAACATGCGAGCACAGCGAATTCTGCGAATACACAAGAAGAAATTGCGCCTGCTGGCGGTCGCGAGCCTGGCGCTCGCGTTGACCGGTTGCGGAATTCTCTCCGGCAACGAATGCCTGTTCCGCTGCGGCGAAAAACGCGCCGCCTCCACTCCACTGGTGGAATTTCTGTATGGTCAGCAGCGCGTGCCGTCACGCGACGCGACCGTCACGCTGCAGCTTCCGATCCGCGTCGGCCTCGCGTTCCTGCCGAGCCGCACCGGCAATCCCGACGAGGGTCCCACGCCCAAGGAACGCGAGCGCATCCTGGGCGCGATCCGCTCGAGCTTCTCCGACCTGCCCTATGTATCGGAAATCGTCCCGGTGCCGTCTTACTACTTCGACATGTCGCGCGCCGACGGCATGCGGCAGCTCGAGCAGCTGGCCCGCCTGCAGAGGCTGGACCTCATGGCGCTGATCTCGTACGACCAGCGCACGCAGGTCAGCGAGAACCGCCGCTCGTTCGCCTATCTCACCATCGTGGGCGCGCTGGTCGTCAAAGGTAACCACAACGAGACCCAGACCATCATCGACCTGGCGGTGGTGGAGCCCGTCGGACGGTCGCTGGTGCTGCGCTCGGGCGGAGTCAGCTCGACGGCGAACACGGTCACGGCCATCGATCAGCCCGGCAAGCTGCGCAAGCAGCAACGCGTGGGCTTCGACCAGGCCACCGATGCGCTCATCGCCAACTTCCGCACCGAGCTCACCGACTTCGAATCCCGCGTGCGCGCGGGCACGGCCGACGTCAAGGTGGTGCGCCAGCCGCGCGGCAGTGGCGGCGGTGGATCGTTCGATCTGGTGCTACTGGCGTTGCTGTTTGGCTGTCTCGCAACTACCGCAACCGTGCGCTGGCAATTTCACGGACGCCGCTGCTTCAGCGGCGTTTTCCGATGTGGCCGTCAGGCCTGACAAAGCGGCCGTCAGGCCTGAATCAGGCGTGGGAACTCTCGCGCGTGGCGCGGAAGGAGATTTTCGGCCAGCGCTCGATCGTGAGCTCGAGGTTCACGCGCGACGGGGCGAGATACACCAACGCACCCGAGTGGTCGAGCGCCAGGTGGTCGTACGCCTTGGTGCGGAATTCGGCGAGATGTTTTTCGTCGTCGCAGTAGATCCAGCGCGCCGTGTACACGTTCACGGTGTCGAACACCGAGGAGACTGCGTATTCATCCTGCAGGCGGAAGGCCACGACTTCGAACTGCAGCTGGCCCACCGCGCCCAGGATCATGTCGTTGTTGCGCAAGGGCTTGAACAGCTGCGTCGCCCCTTCTTCGCACAGCTGATCCAGGCCCTTGGCGAGCTGCTTGATCTTCAGGGGATCCTTGAGCACTGCACGGCGGAACATTTCCGGCGCGAAGTTCGGGATGCCGGTGAAGGTGAGTTTCTCGCCCTCGGTGAAGGTGTCGCCGATATTGATGGTGCCGTGGTTGTGCAGGCCGATGATGTCGCCGGCGAAGGCCTCGTCGGCCGCCTGGCGATCCGCGGCCATGAAGGTGAGCGCGTCGGCGATGCGCATCTCCTTGTCGAGCCGCACGTGGTACATGCGCATGCCGCGGTTGTACTTGCCCGAGCACAGGCGCATGAACGCGATGCGGTCGCGGTGCTGCGGATCCATGTTCGCCTGGATCTTGAACACGAAGCCCGTGAGCCTGGGTTCATCGGCCTCGACGTCGCGTTGCAGCGTGTGGCGGGGCAAGGGCGCGGGCGCGTGCACGGCAAAATGTGCCAGCAGTTCCTCGACGCCGAAATTCGAGATGGCGGAGCCGAAGAACACCGGCGTCTGTTTGCCGGCGAGATAGTCGGCCAGGTTGAATTCGGCGGTGCCGCCGCGCACCAGGTCGATCTCGTCGTCGAATCTCGCCGCCCGGTCGCCGAGGAACTCACGCGCCTCGCTGCTGTGCAATCCCTGGATCACACGATTGCTGCCGCGTTCGCCGCGGCCCGCGGCTTCGTAGACGTAGATCTTGTCTTCGAGCAGGTGATAGATGCCGGCGAGATCGCGGCCCATGCCGATGGGCCAGGTCACGGGCGCGGTGCGGATCTTGAGCACGCTTTCGACTTCATCGAGCAGCTCGATCGGCGGCCGGCCCTCGCGATCCAGCTTGTTGATGAAGGTCATGATCGGCGTGTCCCTCAGCCGGCAGACCTCCATCAACTTGATGGTTCGCTCTTCAACACCCTTGGCGCAGTCGATGACCATGAGCGCGCTATCCACCGCGGTGAGCGTGCGATAGGTGTCTTCCGAGAAGTCTTCGTGGCCCGGCGTGTCGAGCAGGTTGATGATCTGACCGCGGAACGGGAACTGCATCACCGAGGAGGTGATGGAAATGCCGCGCTGCTTTTCCAGCGCCATCCAGTCGGAGGTGGCATGCCGCGCGGCCTTTCGGCCCTTGACGGTGCCCGCCATCTGGATGGCGCCGCCGAACAGCAGCAGCTTCTCCGTCAGCGTGGTCTTGCCGGCGTCGGGGTGCGAAATGATGGCAAACGTGCGCCGCCGCACCGTCTCAGCGGTCGAAGTCATGTCGTCTTTCAGGATCGGTCAACTGGATGGGTTTGGCCCGATCTCGCGCTTGAGCACGATGGCGTCTTCGCGCCCGTCGGGGGCCTGATAATACCCGCGCCGAATGCCGATTTGTTCGAATCCGAGATGTTGATAGAGGCGGATGGCCGCCAGGTTGCTGGGACGGACCTCGAGGAATGCCTCCGCCACGCCCGACGCCCCGGCCCTTTCCAGCAAATGCTCCAGCAGCCGGCGGCCGAAGCCCAGGCTGCGGAATTCGTTGCGCACGCAGACATTGAGGATATGCGCCTCGCCGGCGCCGAGGCTCATGACGCCGTAGCCGATGACCTGGCCGGCAAGATCGAGCGCGCGGCAGGTGTAGCCCACGCGCAGGCAGTCGCGAAAGATGTTCTCGCTCCAGGGAAAGGCATAACTCGCCTGCTCGATGGCCGCGATCTCGGGCAGGTCGATCTCGACCATCGGCCGGATGTGCGCCTCCGGCACCTCGTGCAGATCCTCGGGTGCCGCGGCCATCAGTTTGCCTCCGCGAGCCGTGCGTGGGTGGCACGTGCGAATTTCAGGTCCTCCCACGCCTTGCGCTTGTCGGAGGGCGTACGCAGTAGATAGGCCGGATGGTAGGTGATGATCAGCGGCGTGTGGGCCGCGCCGAAGTGATGCAGCTTGCCGCGCAGGCGCGCCAGCGGCGCGTCGGTGGCCAGCAGGTTCTGCGCGGCGATGCGGCCGACCGCGAGCATGATCTTCGGCTTGAGCAGCGCGATCTGCGCGTGCAGGAACGGCAGGCAGCGCGCCACCTCTTCCGGCCTGGGATCGCGATTGCCGGGCGGGCGGCACTTGAGGATGTTGGCGATGAACACCGTCTCGCGCGGCAGCCCGATGGCCAGCAGCATGGCGTTGAGCAGTTGCCCGGCGCGGCCCACGAAGGGTTCGCCCTGGCGGTCCTCCTCGGCGCCCGGCGCTTCGCCGATGACCAGCCACTCGGCGCGCATGTTGCCGACGCCGAACACGGTTTGGGTGCGCGTCTTGCACAGCTCGCAGGCCGTACAGCCGCGACCCGTTCGCGCAGCGGACCCCAATCGATGCCGGGCTCGAGTGGCGCCGGCGGTTCGAGCGGCGCACGCGCGACGACTGGTGACCGCGCGGCGATTCGACCACGACCTCGGCGCTGACGGCGCAGGCGCATGACGCGACACCCAACGTCGATGCCGAGCACGTCGAGGTAGGCATTGCGCAGCGGTCCGTGCTGCATACGATCAACTCGCTCCGGCCGTGCGCGGCCGCCGCAGTCTGCGGGCTAACCACTGCACCGGGCCGTAGGTGGCGTAGGACACGAACATGGCGAACAGCATGGTCGGCGGATCCCACGCGATCAGGAGCAGCATCGGCAGGATGACGAACGCGACGTACGAGAACTTGACGCGCTTGTCGACGTCGACCTGCTTGAAGCTCGGGTAGCTGAACGCTGACACCATGAGTGCCGCGGCTACCCGGTGACGGCGAAGGCCAGCACCAGCCCCGGCAGGCCGGGCTCGCGCCACTTGGCGAAGAACCACACGAAGGCCGCGACGATGGCCGCGGCCGATGGGCTGGGCAGTCCCTCGAAATATCGCTTGTCGCCGCTGCGAGACGCGTGTTGAAACGCGCCAGCCGCAGCGCCGCGCACAGCGCATAGAAGAACGCGACGAGCCAGCCGAACCGCCGCCACTCTTGGCCGTACTCGGCGATGCGGATCACGCCCCACTGGTAGACCAGCACGGCGGGCGCGAGGCCGAACGCCACCATGTCCGCGAGGCTGTCGTATTCCTTGCCGAAGGGACTTTCGGTGCGCGTCCAGCGCGCCACGCGCCCGTCGAGCCCGTCGAACATCATGGCGATGAACACGGCCCTGCCGGCCAGCGCGAAGTTGCGTATCGATGGCGGCGACGACGGAATAGAAACCGGAGAACAGGCAGCCCGTGGTGAGCAGATTGGGCAGCAGGTAGATGCCCCGCCGCGGCGGATTGTCATCCGATTTCTCGGTGTTCTCGTGCTCGGTCGACACGGGCGGCATCATAGGCGAATCCCCCACCTGATACACTCTCGCGCCCCTATGCGCTGGTCCCAATACCCGGTCAACACGACCAAAGAAACTCCCGCCGAAGCCGATGTCGTGAGCCATCAGCTCATGCTGCGCGCGGGCCTGATCCGCAGGCTCGCGGCGGGCCTCTACACCTGGCTGCCGCTCGGCCTGCGCGCGCTGCGCAAGGTCGAGAGCGTCGTGCGCGAGGAGATGAATCGTGCCGGCGCGCTCGAGCTGCTGATGCCGGGCATCATTCCCGCGGAGCTGTGGCAGGAATCCGGCAGGTGGGACAAGTTCGGGCCCGAGCTGCTGCGCCTCAAGGATCGGCACGAGCGCGACTTCTGCCTCGGGCCCACGCACGAGGAAGTCATCACCGACATCGCGCGGAACGAGCTCAAGAGCTATCGCCAGCTGCCGGTGAACTTCTACCAGATCCAGATGAAGTTCCGCGACGAGCGCCGGCCGCGCTTCGGCGTGATGCGCGCGCGCGAATTCCTCATGAAGGACGCGTACTCCTTCCACCTCGACGAGGCTTCGCTGCAGGCGACCTACGACGCGATGCACGACGCGTACACCGCCATCTTCACGCGCATGGGGCTGAAATTCCGCTCGGTGGTCGCCGATCCCGGCGCCATCGGCGGCAGCGGCTCCGAAGAATTCCACGTGCTCGCCGATTCGGGCGAAGACGCCATCGCGTTCTCCGACGGCGACGACTACGCCGCGAATCTCGAGATGGCCGTGGCCGCTGCCGCCCGCCACGCCGCGCGCCGCGCCCCGCGATGGCGCTCGTGGAAGTCGCCACGCCCAACGCGCAGCACCATCGACGAGGTCACGCGCCAGCTCAAACTACCGGCCGACCAGGCTGGTCAAGACCCTGCTGGTCGATGGCAGCGATGGCGGCGTGGTGGCGCTGCTGCTGCGCGGCGATCACGAGCTCAACGCAGTCAAGGCGCAGAAGCTGCCGCGGCGTCGCGAATCCGCTGCGCATGGCTCCAGCGAAGCCATCGCCTCGGGTACGGGCGCGGAGGCCGGGTTTCTCGGGCCGCTGGGCTTCAAGGGCAAGGTGTACGCCGATCACTGCCGTGGTCGCCGCTGAGCGACTTCGTCTGCGGCGCGAACAAGAAAGATGCGCATCTCACCGGCGTGAACTGGGGCCGCGATCTGCCCGAGCCGACAGCCGGCAGACATCCGCAACGTGGTCGAGGGCGACCCCACGCCCGGGCAAGGGCACGCTGTCCATCGCGCGCGGCATCGAGGTGGGTCACGTCTTCCAGCTCGGCCAGAAATACAGCGAGGCCATGGGCGCCACGGTGCTGGACGAATCCGGCAAGGCCGGCCACGCTTGTACATGGGCTGCTACGGCATCGGTGTGACGCGCGTCGTTGCCGCGGCCATCGAGCAGAACCACGATGCAGCGCGGCATCATCTGGCCGGACGCCATCGCGCCGTTCCAGGTGGTGCTCGTCCCCATCAACGCGCAGAAATCGCCCGCTGTCCGTGAAACCGCAGAACGCCTCTACAACGAGCTCATGGCCGCAGGCATCGAAGTCCTCTCGACGACCGCGACGAGCGTCCCGGCGTCAAGTTCGCGGATGCGGAGCTCCTCGGCATTCCGCACCGCGTGGTCGTGGGCGAGCGCGGGCTCGACGCCGGCAAGCTCGAATACCGCCACCGGCGCGCCGAAGCCGCCGAAGAATTTCCGCCCGGCCGACGCGCTCGGCTTCATCCGCGACTCGCGGCGGCCTAACTATATGAGGCGGGGCATGCGAATCCTGGCCTCCGCCTCGTCGCCCTGCTCTTGTGTTCGCAGGCGCGTGGGCGGCTCCGGCGGCCGACGCGCAGCGCGACCCCGAGCTCAAGAGCGCGGTCGAGCACGCCATCGAGCAGGCGGAGTGTTTCGAGGACCGCTACGACTCGGCCGTCTGGTACAAGATGATGGAGCCGCGCCTGCGCAAGCGCGTGCCGGATCGCGACGAACGCATGGCGATCCTCAAGAACGTGTTCTGCGAGGCGAACCGCGCCGGCGAAGTGCGCCTGCCGCCGGGCCTCGTCATGGCCATCATCGACATCGAAAGCAACTTCAACCGCTAGGCGGTCTCCTATGCCGGCGCGGTCGGACTCATGCAGGTCATGCCGTTCTGGCCGGAAACGCTCGGCATGCGGCGCCACGAGCTCATCAAGGTCCCGGAGAACATCCGCATGGGCTGCGCGATCCTGCGCGCCTATCTCAAGCGCGAGAACAACAACATCGCGCGCGCGCTCGCGCGCTACAACGGCAGTACCGGCAAGCGCTGGTATTCCGACAAGGTGATCGCCCAGTGGACGCGCTGGAACGGCGCCGACGATCTCGGCCGCGACGAGCGTCAGGCCGAAGTGAAACTCGCGGTCCGCTGAACTTCGAGCCGCGATCGGCGTCGTTCGATTCCACGGCCGTGACCTTCGAGGCCGGCGAGCCTTCCCACAGCCATTGCACGAACGCCTTGACCAGGGTCGCCTCGCCGCAGGCCAGCACCTCCACGCGTGCCGTCGGCGAGATTGCGCGCGAACCCCGTGACGCCCAGCTCCTGCGCCTTGCGTACGCAGGTGGCACGGTAGAACACACCTTGCACGCGGCCCGACACAAATGAACGGCGGCAGATCATGCGGCATGTTAATCATGCGGGACCCATGACCGAAATACTCATTGTCTATTACTCGCGCCATGGCGCGACCGCGGCGCTCGCACGCCATGCGGCACGCGGCGTCGAAACCGTGGCCGGCTGCATCGCCACGCTGCGCACCGTTCCACCCGTGTCGCGCCGAGAACGAGCGGCCGGTCAAGCGCTGCCCGACAGCGGCGCGCCCTACGCCACGCTCGACGACCTGCGCCGCTGCCGACGGCCTGTTGTTAGGCAGCCCGACGCGCTTCGGAAACATGGCCGCGCCGCTCAAGTACTTTCTCGATGGGACTTCGGCGCTGTGGCTGGACGGTTCGCTGTCGGGCAAGCCGGCCGGGCTGTTCTCATCGACGCAGACCTTGCACGGCGGACAGGAAGCACGCTGCTGTCCATGGCGATGCCGCTGCTTGCATCACGGCATGCTGCTGGTGGGCCTCCCGTTCACCGAACGCGGCCTGAACCAGACGCGCACCGGCGGCACGCCCTACGGCGCGACCCACGTCGCGGGCCTGGCGGCGCAGCCCGGGACTCTGTCCGAAGACGAAATCACGCTGGCGCAGGTGCTGGGCAAACGCGTCGCCGAGTTCGCGGTCACGCTGGCCGCGGGACGCGCGGCAAGGCGCCAGGACTAGGCTCGGCCAGGGTCAGACTGGACGATCGAGGTGCGCGCGTATGAATGGCACGGTGAGCCGGCGCTGCGCCGCGAACGCGGCATCGTCGAGCGTGTCGAGGATTTCGCACAAGCGTGCGCATGTCGCGCGGGAATCTTCGCTGCAGGTAGCGCGCGGTCTCGGCCGGCAGCTCGAAGCCGCGCAGTTGCGCGCGCAGGTCCAGCGCCTGCAACTGCTCCTCGTCGTTGAGCTCGCGCACCGCGAAGATCGCCGACGACGCCAGGCGCGACTTCAGGTCCTGGAGCCCGAATTCCACGTGCGCCGGATTCTCGCGTGCCGCGAACAGCAGCGTGGTGTGGCGTTCCTGCGCGCTCAACCATAACGCAAACAGCCGTCGCTCCCATTCGGCGCAGGCCGGCGATGGCCTGGATGTCGTCGTAGCAGGCCACGTCCAGCGCCTCGGCACCATCCAGCGTTCCCGGGCCGAAAGGCAGCAGCGTCTCGAGCGGTAGATAGGCCGCGCGCCGGCCGGGGGCGACGTCGGCGCAGACCGCCTGCAGCAGGTGGGATTTTCCGGCGGTGTGCGGACCGGCGAGCCAGGTGGCGCCGGGCGTACAGGACGCGGCCACGTGCTTCAGATGCGTCACCAGCTCCTGGTTGCGCGCCGTGAGAAAACTCGCAAAGGTGGCGCGCTCCTTCAACTGCACGCCGAGCGTCAACTGCCTCATGGCTCAGGTCGCTAGCGCGCGCCGCGTGAACACCGTCAGGTAGTCGCCTCCCGAGACGATGGTGGTGAGCAGCGTGACGATGGCCAGCGCCGTCAACATTTCCGAGTTCGTGTAGCCGGTCGCGGCACCGAGAATGGCTGCCAGTACCACGGCGAGCTGCATGCCCGTGTTGATCTTGCTCAGGATGGTCGGCCGCCCATGCAGCGGCCCGAACCAGACTCGATAGACCACCGCGCCCGGAACCGATCAACACGTCACGGCCCACGACCACGGCCGTGAGCCACCAGGGCACCAGATTGTTCCAGGTGGCCGTGAGGAACAGCGCGACCAGCAACATCTTGTCGGCCAGCGGATCGAGGATCTTGCCGAGGTGCGAGGTCCAGTTGAAGCGCTTGGCGAGCCACCCGTCGAGAGCGTCGGATACCGCGCAAACCGCGACCAGTACCAGCGCGGTCCAGTACTCGCCGGCCTGCAGCGCAACGACCGTCGGCCAGATGAGCACGATGCGCACGAGGCAGATGATGTTAGGCAGGTGACGCATCAGGGATGAAAGCGAAACGCGACGGTGCCGCCGGCGGTCGGGTCGATGGACTGGAAGCTGCCATTGGCCGCGAGCGAGGTCTGCAGCGAGTCGGCGCCACCGCGCGTCATCACCGTGAACGTGGCCCGTGTGCCCGCTGCTTCGGCGAGCAGCACGCTGCGCACGCCGCCGGCCGATGCGAGCAATTCCGAGACGCGCGCATATTCCTTCAGCGTCGGCACGCCTTCGATCTCCACGAGCACGGAGGTCTCGGGCAATGCGGCAAATGCCTGAGCATTGCGCGCGAAAATGTCGGCGGCGCCATTCACGCCATCTTCCAGCGAGCCGCTCCAGCTCTCGCTGATGCCGGCCGCGTTCAGGCTCCAGCGCCACGGCCCGCCGCCCGTGACCGCATCGCCGTAGCCGACGATGACCGCGTCGGCGCCAAGCCGCTGCGCGGCCACCAGCGCGGCATCGGAGGGGATGTCGCCGGCCACCGGAAGGCTCAGGGCTTCGGGTCGTGCAACGCGGATTGGCTGGCCGCGGCGATTGCCGGTCGAATCGAGCGCGCCCTCGACCTGGCGTCGAGTCTCGAACGCACCGGAGGCGGGTCCGCCGGTGAGGACGATCAACAGCAGCGGGCGCTCGCTCGGCCAGATGGCGCGTCCCGCCGCGGTGATGTCGCGTTCCAGGGCGGCGGCATCGAATACCAGCGTCGTGCCGGTGCCAGTGCCCGCAGGGCGCGTCGCGATCACGTATTGCTGGGCCTGCGCGAGCAGGCCGGCCAGCGCCGGATCGTTGGCGGCGTCGCGCGCGCCGGTGGCCCGTACCAGTACCTGGCGCAGCCCGGATTGGGCCTGCACCGCCGCGTCTGTCTGCGACGACACGTTCACTTCGTAGACCCGCACCTGCCGCAGGGCTTCTGCGCGCTGCGCGAGGCCCAGCGCCGCCAGGGTGATCAAACTGACGATCAATGTTCGCATTGGCTACAATATCGCACGTTTTTTCCCGACCTGCCGCGCCGGCAACCTCACTTCAAATGACCACACCCGGACTGACTTATCGCGATGCCGGCGTCGATATCGACGCGGGCGACGAGCTCGTGGAACGTATCAAGCCGGTCGTCAAACGCACCATGCGCAAAGAGGTGCTCGCGGGCGTCGGCGGCTTCGGCGCGCTGGTCGAAGTGCCGCTCGATCGCTACAAGCGTCCGGTGCTGGTATCCGGCACCGACGGCGTCGGTACCAAGCTGCGGCTCGCGATCGACACCGGCCGGCACGACAAGATAGGCATCGACCTGGTCGCCATGTGCGTCAACGACATCGTCGTCTCGGGCGCGGAGCCGCTGTTCTTCCTCGACTACTACGCCACCGGAAAATTGCGCGTCGACGTGGCCGAGGCGGTGATCCGCGGCATCGCCGAAGGCTGCGAGCTGGCGGGTGCCGCGCTGGTCGGCGGCGAAACCGCCGAAATGCCGGGCATGTACCACGGCGACGACTACGACCTCGCGGGCTTCGCGGTCGGCGTGGTGGAAAAAGATCGCATCATCGACGGCAGCCGCACCGCGGCCGGCGACATCGTCATCGGCCTGGCGTCCTCCGGCGCGCATTCCAACGGTTACTCGCTGATCCGCAAGCTGGTGGCAGTCGCGCACGCCAATGACAAGACCCAGCTCGAGGGCAAGTCGCTGTTCGACCGCCTGCTCACGCCCACGCGCATCTACGTGAAGTCGCTGCTGGCGCTCACGCAGCAGGTCGACGTGAAGGGATTCGCTCACATCACCGGTGGCGGCCTCACGGACAATATTCCGCGCGTGCTGCCTGACGGCCTGGAAGTCGTATTGCAGCGGCGCGCCTGGGCGCGCGATCCGGTGTTCGACTGGCTGGCGGCGACCGGCAGGATCGCGGCCGCCGAGATGTATCGCACCTTCAACTGCGGCATCGGCATGGTGGCGGTGGTCGCGCCCGCCGACGTCGACGCGGCGCTGGCGTCGCTGCAGGCCGGCGGCGAATCGGCCGGCGTCATCGGCACGGTCGGGCGCGGCACGCGCGGCGTCGTCATCGAAGAATGAGCGGAAAACTGCCCGTTGCCGTGGTGATCTCCGGCCGCGGCAGCAACATGGAAGCCATCGCGCGCGCCGCCCAGCAGCCCGACAGCGCGCTACCAGGTAGTTAGAGTGATCGCCGACCGGCCGGAGGCCGGCGGCCTGGCGCGGGCCGCGGCGCTCGGAGTGCCCACCGCGGTGGTGCCGGTGAAGGGGTTCGCGGACCGCACCGCTTTCGAGCAGGCCCTGCACGGCGAAATCGCGGCGAGCGGCGCGGCGCTGGTGGCCCTGGCGGGCTTCATGCGCATTCTGTCACCGCAGTTCGTGGCGCGGCTCGAAGGGCGGCTGCTCAACATCCACCCGTCGCTGCTGCCGCACTACAAAGGACTGGATACGCACGCGCGCGTGCTCGCGGCGCGCGAAGCCGTGCACGGCGCCAGCGTGCACTACGTCACGCCGGAGCTCGACGGCGGTCCGGTGATCATGCAGGGCCGGCTCCGGGTGCGCGCCGGAGATACGGCGGAAACGATTTCAGCGCGCGTTCATGCACTGGAACACATCATCTATCCCCATGTCTGCTCGCTCATTGCCGCCGGCCGCGTCGAATGCCGCCAGGGTGCCGTGTATGTCGATGGCAAGGCCCTCGCAACACCCCTCGTCGAGGTACACGATGCGGCTGCTTGAACACGCCTGTCTGCTGGTGCTCGCCGCCGGCGCCGTGGTGGCACGGGCCGATCCCGTCGACCTCAAACCGTTCCGCGCCACGTATGGCGCATCGTGGAAAGGCATGTCGGCGGCCAGTGCCACGCTCGAGCTCAAGAACGTGGGCGCCGATACCTACGTCTATGAAAGCGTGAACAAGCCGCGCGGCATGTTCCGCATGGCGCTGCCCGATTCGCTGCTGCAGTCCAGCAGGTTCAAGCTGATCGACGGGCGGATCATTCCCCAGGCGTTCAACGGTTCCGACGAAAAGGAGCGGCCGGCGGAGCTGACCTTCGACTGGGAGCGCAAACGGGTCACGGGCGTGGCGAAGGGACAAAGCGTCGATCTCGAGCTGCAGGAAGGCACGCAGGATCCCATGTCCATGCAGCTCGCGAGCCTGCGCGGTCTCGCCGCGGGCAATCTGCAGGGCACGGTGCGGCTGATCGACGGCGACAAGCTCAAGGACTACGAATTGCGTCGCGAGGGCAACGCCTCGCTCGAGACCGCGCTCGGCACGCTGGACACCATCATCTACACCAGCAAGCGCGCCGGCGGCGACCGGCTGACCCGCACCTGGGTCGCGCCGGCACTGGGCTATCTACCGGTGAAGGCGGAGCGCATCCGCAACAACAAGGTCGAATTCACGCTGGTGATCGAGTCCGTAGAATGAAGGGGTCTGGGAAATGGGGTCAGACCCCTTGCTAACTAGGTTTTCGGCAGAGTGACGCCGCGCTGGCCCTGGTACTTGCCACCGCGGTCTTTGTACGAGGTCGCGCACACCTCGTCCGACTCGAAGAACAGCATCTGCGCGACACCTTCGTTCGCGTAAATCTTCGCGGGCAGAGGCGTGGTGTTCGAGAACTCGAGCGTCACATGCCCTTCCCACTCCGGCTCCAAAGGCGTCACGTTTACTATTACACCGCAACGCGCATACGTCGATTTCCCGAGACAAACTACCAGCGTGCTGCGGGGAATGCGGAAATATTCGACCGTTCTAGCTAGTGCGAAGGAGTTGGGCGGAATGATGCAGACGTCCGCGGTGATGTCGACGAAGCTCTTCTCATCGAAAGCCTTCGGATCGACGATGGTCGAATTGATGTTCGTGAATATCTTGAACTCACGCGAGCAGCGCACGTCGTAGCCGTAACTCGAGGTTCCATACGACACGATCTTGTGACCGTCACCGCCGGTGCGCACCTGGTCGGCGGCAAACGGTTCGATCATCTTGTGTTGTTCCGCCATGCGGCGGATCCACTTGTCGGACTTGATGCTCATCGTTTTTCTCTAACTTTCTTCGACGACGATTTTCGGGAATACCGTGGAACGGTCCCTGGCGCGGCGCGCCAGCACCGCGGCGGTGCGGCGTGCCATGAGGAAATACGGCGCGGCGTGCGCCGAGGCAGGCGCGGCCACCACCGTGGGCACGCCGCCGTCCGCTTCTTCGCGCACGCGCGCGTCCAGCGGCAATTCGCCGAGTAGTTCGACGCCGTATTGCGCGGCCATGCGCGCACCGCCGCCCGCGCCGAACAGGTGCTCCACGTGCCCGCAGTTGCCGCAGACGTGCACGCTCATGTTCTCGACGATGCCGAGCACCGGCACGTTCACCTTCTCGAACATCTTGAGGCCCTTGCGGGCATCGGCGAGCGCGATGTCCTGCGGCGTGGTGACGATCACCGCTCCCGCGACCGGCACGCGCTGCGCGAGGGTCAGCTGAATGTCGCCAGTGCCCGGCGGCATGTCGATGACCAGGTAGTCGAGCTGCCCCCAATCCGTGTCATTGAGCAGCTGCGTGAGCGCCTGCGTGACCATGGGACCGCGCCACACCATGGGCTGCTCGGAATCGATGAGAAATCCGATCGACATGGCCACCAGGCCGTGCGCGGCCAGCGGTTTGATGCGCTTGCCATCCGGCGACGAGGGTCGCTGGCCCGTGAGCCCGAGCATGATGGGCTGGCTGGGACCGTAGATGTCGGCATCGAGGATGCCGACCCTGGCGCCCTGTCGCGCCCAGGCCAGCGCAAGATTTGCTGCGACCGTGGACTTGCCGACCCCGCCTTTGCCCGAGGCGACCGCCACTACGTTGCAAACGCCCGCGAGCGGAGAAAGCTGGCGCTGCACCGCATGTGCGGCGATCCGGGATGCTAGTTCTACATCGACGGCTTGCGGTCCACCGGCCGCGGCGATGTGGGCGGAAAGCCCGCGCGAGAATTCCTCGTGATAGTCGCCGACCGGGAATCCAAGCGTCACGCGAACGTGAGCCCGATCACCTTTCAGTTCGGCGAATTCGACGGCACGCGCGTTCCCCAGGGTCTGCCCGAGATACGGATCTGCATAATTTTCGACCAGTGCGCGAAATTCTACGGATGGGTCTGGGACCATAAGGGGCGGGGATTCTAACGAAATTTCCTGTGCCTAAGGTTCTGATCGGCCGTTGTTACCGGCACCTATGGCATAATTTTTGTAATAGGGTTCAGGCTACATAGGACGGCAGACTTGCTTCGTTCCGCGCTCGCACATCGAATTCGTACCCGGCGTGCTGGTCGTGGCTCATCCGTTCCATGAGTTTTTTCACCAACATCCGGGCTGACCGGTTCATTACGGAGCTCAAAGAGGCGACCGACGTCGCCGCTCCAGCGACCCAGAAGGCCATAGCCAAACTGCGCGAGCTCGGTCCCGGCGCCATCGAGCCTGTGACCGCAGCGCTTGCTGACGCCGACAAGATCGCCACGGTCGCCTATATCGAAGTCCTCACCGGGCTCGTCAACCAGAAGACTTTTCCCAAATTCATCGAGTCCATGGTCACGGGCAGCCCGCGCGTGATCGCCGGCGTGGCCTGGGCGCTCTCCAGCAGCCGGGCCTATCCCCCCACCATGCTGCTCGATGCGCTGAACACCGAGGGCATTGCCAAATCCGCCCTGCTGGACGTGATCACGGCGCATCGCAGCCGCCTCTCGGTCCGCGAGCTGCTGTCAGCGGCCTACAAGCAGGAGGCGAACGAGAAGGCGGCGCTGTTCCGCGTCCTGGGCGAGCTGACCACCGACAACGACCTGCCCGAACTGGTCGGCCGCCTGAATGGCAAGGACCCGGTCGCGCGCCTGCACATCATCAACATCCTGTCGCGCTTCCCGAAGCCCGAGGTGTCGCGCGCGCTGCAGCAGCAGCTCAAGGACAACAACAAGCTGGTGCGCGCCGCCGCGCTGGCCGCGCTGGCCCGCATGGAAGGGCCGTTCGACATGGAGCTGCTGTGCAATCTGCTGCTCGATCCGGAAATCGACGTGCAGAACAAGGCCATTGATGCGGTGATCCGTGCCAATGACCCGGAAACCATCAAATACCTCATCCCCGTGCTCAAGGATGAGAACGAATACGCGCGCCGCGCCGCGGTCGAAGTGCTCAACGAAGTCGGCAATGCCAAGTCGGTCAAGGAGCTGCTCGAAGCAGTCTCCGACGACGACTGGTGGGTGCGTTCGCGAGCCGCGGATGCGCTGGGCAAGATCGGCGGTCCGAAGGTCGTGGAGGCCGTGCTGCAGCTGGTCGGCGACCAGGACGAGGACATTCGTCGCTCCGCGATCGAGATCCTCAACCAGACCAAGGACGATCGCGCGGTGGGCCATCTCATCGAGGCCACCAAGGACAAGGACTGGTGGGTCAGCGAGCGCGCCGTCGATGCGCTGGCCGAAATCGGCAGCAAGCGCGCCGTGCCGCGCCTGCTCGAAATGCTCGAGACCACGCCCGCCCGCTCGCTGCCCGTGGTGGTACGAGCCCTGGGCCGCCTGGGTGATTACAAGGTCATCGACTCGGTGCTGCCCATGCTGCAACGGGACGAGAAGGAGATCCGCCTCGAGGCCATCACCTCGCTCGCCAAACTTGCCGACGAACGCCGGCTCGAAGCCATCCGCGTGCAGATCCAGTCCCAGACCACGAACAACGAACAGACCGTGGCGCAGGCAGCGCTGCGGGCTTTGTCCGATCTCGATTCACGGTTCTCGGTGAGCGGCACCAAGCTCTCGTCGACCACGAACCGCCCCCTGTCGAGCTCGACACCGTCGCATCGTTCCGAGGGAGCCACGCAGGCCTCGAGCGGGCAGAAAACCGCCCCGCCGGCGCCGCCGCCGCGACCCCGTCCGGAGGCCACCGCGGCGGCACCGCCCGCTCAGCCCGCTCAGCCCGCGCGCACGCTGCTCATGTCCGAACAGGAAGTGCAGCGTTCGATCAAGCAGGCCGAGCAGATGGCCGGCCCGCAGAAGCTCGACATCCAGACGCTCAAGCCCGGCGACATCATCGAAGGCCGCTACAAGTACGTGGAGCGCATCGGCAAGGGCGCCTTCGGCACGGTGCTGCTCATGGAAGACACCGTGGTCGACGAGCGGTTGATCCTCAAGTTCCTGAATCCGAACGTCTCCGAAGACGAAGAGATCATGAAGCGCTTCGTGCATGAGCTGCGCTACTCGCGCAAGATCACGCACCACAACGTCATCCGCATCTACGACTTCCTGTATATCCAGGGCAACTACGCCATCTCGATGGAGTATTTCCCCTCGCACACGCTGGGCAGTGAAGTGGTCGGCGAGAAACCCATGCCGCTGCAGCGCGCGCTCGGATTCGGCATCGACATCTGCACGGGCATGGAAGTCGCGCACGCGCAGGGCATCGTGCATCGCGATCTGAAACCCGCGAACGTGCTGATCAACGCGGAAGGCCTGCTCAAGATCGTGGACTTCGGCGTCGCGGCCGCGCAGCGCGAAGGCGACACGCAGCTCACCAAGACCGGCTATGTGATCGGTTCGCCGAAGTACATGGCGCCCGAACAGATCCTCGGCAAGAAGGTCGACCAGCGCGCCGACGTGTACGCGCTCGGTGTCATCCTCTACGAAATCATGACCGGAGTGCCGCCGTATGCGCGCGGCGATCACATGTCGGTGATGTACCAGCACGTGCAGGGCAAGGCGCGCCCGCCGCGCGAGATCAATCCGGGACTGCCGCCCGGCCTGCCCGAAGTCATCATGCAGGCCATGTCGGTCGACAAGGACAAGCGCTACCAGACCATGGTCGACCTGCGCGCGGCCCTGGAGAAATACCGCTGATTCCGGCGCGTCGCGGTAATACCACCGCCGCGGGTTGAGGAACACTCCGCACTATTCGCCGCCGGCACCGTCGCCGGGATGCCGGCTCGCGTTGAACCGCGCACTACGTCACACTTGGCGCCCTTCTCACCGTCGCATGCTTGGGTGAGAACCGGTTTATGTCCTGAGGATTGTCCCGCTTGGCCCGCATCGACGCGTTCCTGAAGCTCGGCATGCAGCAAGGCTGCTCCGACGTGCACCTCGCCGTCGGCGTGCCGCCCATGCTGCGCATGAATGGCGACCTGATGCCGATCAAGTTCCGTGACGTCGGCGACGCCGAGCTCGAAAGCTATCTCACCGAGATCTTCACCAAGAACCAGCACGAATACTTCGGCAAGGGTAACGATCTCGACTTCTCTTATGTATCTGCCGATGGCGGGCGCTTCCGCGTGAACGTCTACCGCAAGGAAACCGGTCTCGGCGCAACCTTCCGCGCCATTCCCCAGGACATTCCCAGCATCGATCGCCTGGCGCTGCCGCCGGTGGTCAAGAAACTCTGCGACTACCACCAGGGCATGGTGCTGGTCACCGGCGCCACCGGCACCGGCAAGTCGACCACGCTGGCGGCGATGATCGACCACCTGAACACCACGCGGCGCCTGAACATCGTGTCGCTCGAAGATCCGATCGAATTCGTTCATCGCAGCAAGCAGAGCCAGGTCATCCAGCGCGAGCTGGGTACGCACATTCCCTCGTTCGCCGAAGGCGTGCGCGCCGCCATGCGCGAAGATCCCGACGTCATCCTGGTCGGCGAGTTGCGCGATGCCGAGACGATCTCGATGGCCATGACGGCTGCGGAAACCGGCCACCTGGTGCTCGGTACCCTGCACACCACCTCGGCCTCGAAGACCATCGACCGCATCATCGACGCGCTGCCCATCGAGGAGCGCGAACAGACCAAGAGCTTTCTCTCGCAGAGTTTGTTGGCAGTGGTCACGCAGATCCTGGTCAAGACGGCCGACAATCGCGGCCGCAAGGCGATTTGCGAAACGCTGGTGATGAACCGTGCCGTCGCCAAGCTCATCCAGACCGACCAGACACACCAGATCCCGAACCAGATCATGACCGGCAAGGATATGGGCATGCAGCTCATGGACCAGGCGCTGCTCGACGCACTCTCGAGAAAGGAAATCGACCCGGACGACGCGGTGACCTATGCCAGCGACCGGCGGCCATTCCAGCGCTACACCACCGACACCTCGATGATGCCCAAGCTCGAGGTCACCAACCCGACCTCCCAAACTGCGAGCGGCGGCTGAGGAAACGCTGGTGCCGGTCATCGACGAATATCTCAAGGAAGTGCTGGGCAAGAAGGGCTCGGACCTGCACTTCCTGGCGGGCGACCCGCCGCGCATTCGCTTGTACGGCGATCTGCAGCCGCTGCGTCCCGAGAGGCTCGAGAAGGATTTCGTGCAGCAGACGCTGTACGAAATCATGCCCAAGACCGCGGTGCATCGTTTCGAGGAGCATGACGGGGCCGACTTCGCCTACAACATGGGCGAGTACGGCCGCTTTCGAGTCAACGTGATGCGCCAGCTGAATGGCATGGGCGCGGTGATGCGGGCCATTCCCTCGAAGGCGCTGTCGATGGCGCAGCTCAATCTGCCCCAGGCGTGTCATGCGCTGTGCCGCGCGAACAACGGCCTCATTCTCGTCACCGGCAAGACCGGCTCGGGCAAGTCGACCACACTGGCCGCGATGATCGATGACATCAACTCACGCCTGAAGGGACACATCCTCACCATCGAGGACCCGATCGAATTCGTGCATCAGCGCAAGCAGTGCCTGATCAGCCAGCGCGAAGTCGGCGTGCATACCAAGGGATTTGCCGCGGCATTGCAGTCGGGGCTGCGTGAGGATCCGGACGTGGTGCTGGTGGGTGAGTTGCGCGACTACGAGACCATCAGCATTGCCGTCACGGCCGCCGAAATGGGCATCCTCGTCATGGGCACCCTGCACACCAATGGCGCAGCGCCCACCGTCGATCGCATGATCAACGTGTTTCCGGCCGACAAGCAGAGTCACGTACGCACCATGCTGTCCACCAGCCTGCGCGGGGTCATCTCGCAGCAGCTGCTGCAGAAGGCCGACAAGAGCGGCCGCGTGGCGGCGCTCGAAATCCTCGTGAACACACCCGCGGTGTCGAACCTGATCCGCCAGGGCAAGCTCGACCAGCTCGAGACCACCATGCAGTCGGGCAGCCAGTTCGGCATGCGCACCATGGACAGTGCCATCGAGCAGCTGCTCAAGGACCGCATGATCACGGGTAAAGAGGCGTACAAGAAGGGCATCAGCAAGACCAAGTTCGAGCCTGTGAAGGATCAGGGTTGAAGTCAAGCCGCTATCTGGCGTGATTGTCAGCGCAGTTGGAGGCACAGACCTGGTTCGGTGACCGTGCAATAATCGCGGCCCCTTTTCGGACCGCCGTTTCCATGCCTCGCAAGATCCTCGTCACCAGCGCGCTGCCCTATGCCAATGGCGTCGCTGCATCTCGGCCACATCATCGAAGCCGTGCAGACCGACATCTGGGTGCGCTTCCAGCGCATGCAGGGTCATGACTGCATCTATGTGTGCGCGGAGGACACGCACGGCACGCCGGTGATGATCAAGGCGCAGGCCGAAGGCGTGACGCCCGGAACAGCTGATCACCGCGCATGGCGGCGGAGCACCAGGCCGACTACCGCGGATTCCTGATCGGCCATGATCACTTCCACTCGACGCATTCGCCTGAAAACAAGGCGATCACGGCGGAGCTGTACCGGCAAGCTGCAGCGCGGCCGGGCACATCACCACGCGCAGCGTGCGCCAGGCCTACGACGAGAAGGCCGGCATGTTCCTGCCCGATCGTTACGTGAAGGGCGAGTGCCCGGTGTGCCACACGGCCGATCAGTACGGCGACTCTGCGAAAACTGCAGTTCCACCTACACGCCGGCCGAACTCATCAATCCGATGTCGACCATCACCGGACACCACGCCGGTGTGGCGCGAGTCCGAGCACTACTTCTTCAAGCTCGGCGATTTCGCCGAGCGTGCTGCGCACCTGGCTCGAAGGCGGCGGCGCAAGCCAGCCCGAGGTACGCGCGAAGCTGGCCGAATGGTTCGAGGCGGGCCTGCAGGACTGGGACATCTCGCGCGACGCGCCCTACTTCGGCTTCGAGATTCCCGGCGCGCCGGGCAAGTATTTCTACGTGTGGTTCGATGCGCCCATCGGCTACCTCGGCAGCTTCAAGGCGCTGTGCGCACAGCGCGGGCTGAACTACGACGAGTACTTGGGCGCGGACAGCAAGACCGAGCTGTATCACTTCATCGGCAAGGACATCAGCTACTTCCACAACCTGTTCTGGCCGGCGGTGCTGCACGGTTCCGGGTTGCCGCAAGCCGACGCAGCGTGTTCGTGCACGGCTTCCTCACCGTGAACGGCACCAAGATGTCGAAGTCGCGCGGCACCTTCATCACCGCGCGCAATTACCTCGATCGCGCTGCCGGCCGAGCCGCTGCGCTTCTACTTCGCCAGCAAGCTCGAACGCGGCCGTCGAAGACATCGACTTCTCGCTCGACGACTTCGTCGCCCGCGTGAACTCCGACATCGTCGGCAAGCTGGTGAATATTGCGAGCCGCTGCGCCGGCTTCGTGCAGCGCGGCGGCGGCACGCTCGCGGCCAAACTACCCGAGCCCGCGTTGTACGAGGAGTTCGCCGCCGCCCGCGTGGCCATCGGCACGGCCTTCGAAGCCCGCGAGTACTCGAGCGCGCTGCGCGAGATCATGCTGCTGGCTGACAAGGCCAATCAGTACGTCGATGCGCGCAAGCCCTGGGCGCTGGCCAAGGATCCGGCCAAGGCCGCCGAGGTGCTGGCCGTGTGCACCCAGGGCATCAACCTGTTTCGCGTGCTGATGAGTTACCTCGCGCCGGTGCTGCCACAGATGGCCGAAAGGGCCGGCAAATTCCTGCGCGTGCCTGTCACCGACTGGAATGCCATCGCGAAACCGCTGCTCGGCACGACCATCGAGGCCTACGAGCCGCTGGCCACGCGCCTGGATCCCAAGGTCGTGGCGCAGCTGGTCGCACCCGCGACGCCGGCGCCCGAGAAGGCTGATGCCCAACCCGCAAAGAAGGCCACCGCCGTGAACGACAAAACCGCTCCAGCCGCAGCTCCCGGCGTGGTGACGATCAATGACTTCGCCAAGCTGGATTTGCGCGTGGCGAGTGTGCTCGACGCCAAGTTCGTCGACGGCTCCGACAAACTACTGCAGCTCACGCTGGATCTCGGCACCGAGAAGCGCAATGTGTTCTCGGGGATCCGCTCGGCCTACGATCCGTCCAGGCTCATCGGCCGCCAGGTGGTCATGATCGCCAACCTCGAGCCGCGCAAGATGCGCTTCGGCGTGTCCGAAGGCATGGTGCTGTGCGCCAGCCCGGATTCGGGCCCCGAAGTTTTCCTGCTCTCGCCCGACAGCGGCGCGCAGGCGGGGATGAAGGTCACCTGAGCGAGGCAATGCAGCGCGCGAATTCCGGCGGCGTGCTGGCGCGCGCGGGACTGGCGCTGCTGCAGCGACTGCCGCCGGAAACCTCGCATGCTGTCGGCCTGCATGCCCTGCAACTCACGCGGCGATGGTGGCGCGCGCCGGCGCCATCGCCTGCCCTCGAGGTCCGGATCCTCGGCCAGCGCTTTGCGCATCCGGTGGGACTGGCCGCCGGATTCGACAAGAACGGCGACTACCTCGATGCACTCGGTGCGCTGGGATTCAGCCATGTCGAGATCGGCACCGTCACGCCGCGCGCGCAGCCGGGCAATCCCAGGCCGCGGCTGTTCCGGGCGCGGGAGTCTCGCGCGCTGATCAATCGCATGGGTTTCAACAACAAGGGCGCGGATCATGTCGCCGCGCGGCTGCGGGGCGCGAGCTTTCGCGGCATCCGCGGTGTGAGCATCGGCAAGAATGCCGCCACACCGCTGGCGCGGGCCGCCGACGATTACGTCGAATGCCTGCGCAAGCTCCATGCGCACGCGGACTACTTCGCCATCAACGTGTCGTCGCCGAATACGCAGGGCCTGCGCGACCTGCAGGCCGCGGACGCACTGGCCGGGATCATGGAACCGCTGCAGCGCGAAGCCCGGGAACTCGCCTCGCGACAGGGTCGGCAAGTGCCATTGCTCGTGAAAATCTCACCGGATCTGTCGGCCGCAGAATTGAGCGGGCTGTGCCGCGCGCTCCTGCATCACGGGATCGATGGCGTGATTGCCACCAACAGCAGCACGGCAATCGAGCTACCGGGTCTTGCGCCCGCCCAGGTTGGCGAAAGCAAGGGCGGCGGTGTCAGCGGCGCACCACTGACGGCGCGCTCGCTGCAAGTGCTCACCGAACTCCGGCGCGAACTGGGAGCCGCGTTCCCGATCATCAGCGTGGGTGGCGTGATGAGCGCCGCGGACGCCATGGCGCGCATGGCCGCGGGCGCGAACCTGGTGCAGCTCTATACCGGGTTCGTATATCGTGGCGCCCCGTTGCTCGCCGAGATCCTGCAGGCGCTGGAATGGCCAAGGAAATAACAGCGCAAGCCATCGATCAGCTGTTGCCGCAGACGCAGTGCACGCGCTGCGGCTATCCGGGTTGCCTGCCCTACGCCGAGGCCATCGCCGGCGGCGAAGCCGACATCAACCGCTGTCCGCCGGGTGGCACGGAGACCATCATCGCGCTGAGCGCGCTCACGGGTCGTGCCGTCGCGCCCCTCGACAAGGGCATCGGCATCGAAGCCGCGCCGACCGTGGCGTTGATCGACGAAGAGCGCTGCATCGGCTGCACCAAGTGCCTGCCGCCCTGCCCGGTGGACGCCATCGTGGGTGCGCCGCGGCTCATGCACACGGTCATTGCGGAGCTGTGCACCGGCTGTGAGCTCTGCATCGCGCCCTGCCCGGTGGATTGCATCTCCATGGTCCCCTTGTTGACGAGCCCGGCACACCCGGCGCTCTCCTTGCCGCCGGCGGAAGCGAGCCGCGCGCGCTACGCGGCCCACAACGAACGCATCGACCGGCGCACGGCCGAGCGCGCGGCCGTACTTGCCGACAAGAAGCGCGGGGCGCGAGGATCGTGAATCCCGCGAAGCGCCGCGCCATCTTCGAAAGATTCCGCGCCGCGAATCCGAAACCCACCACGGAACTCGAGTATTCGACGCCCTTCGAATTGCTGGTGGCGGTCATCCTTTCCGCCCAGGCCACCGACAAGAGCGTGAATGCGGCAACCCGTAAGCTGTTCCCCGTGGCGCGCACGCCGCGCGCCATCGCGGCGCTGGGTGTCGACGGCCTGTCGAAATACATCCGCACCATCGGCCTGTGGAAGGCCAAGGCGAAGAATGTCATCGCGACGGCGTCGGCAATCGCCGACGAACACGCCGGTGAAGTGCCGCGCACGCGCGATGCGCTCGAAGCTTTGCCCGGAGTGGGACGCAAAACTGCGAACGTCGTCCTGAACACAATTTTCGGCGAGCCGACAATAGCGGTCGACACGCACATCTTCCGCGTCGCAAATCGGACGAGGCTCGCTCCGGGGAAAACGCCGCGGGCCGTGGAGGATGCGCTGTTGAAAGTGGTTCCCGGGGAATTCGCGCATGACGCACATCACTGGCTCATTCTGCATGGACGCTACGTATGCAAGGCGCTGAAGCCCGCGTGCGCCGTCTGCCTCATCAACGATCTGTGCGAGTACGGCCCCCGCCTGAAGATTATCGCCGCCGCCTCCAGGAGCAAGCCGTGATCTTCGACGGGATGTCGCGCGACCAGCTGCGCGAGATGTATCGCAGCGCCTGGCGCAAGTTCAAGGCCGAGCAGGCGCTCTCGCCGCTCGAAAAACAGATCGCCGCGGTGATTTCAGAACACCCGGAGTACCGCGTGATCGTGGAATCCGCGGCCGCCGATCTCGCTAACTACTCCCCGCGCAGCGGACAGCTCAATCCCTGGCTGCACATGGGCCTGCACCTCGCGGTCCGCGAGCAGGTGGCGACCAACCGGCCGGCGGGCATAGCCGAAGTGCACGGCCGGCTCGCCGCCCGGGCCGGCGCGCACGAGGCCGAGCACCGCATGCTGGAGGTGCTGGCCGAGCAGATGTGGGACGCGCAGCGGGCGGGCAAACCGCCGGACGAAAACGCCTACCTGGAGCGGCTGCGGAGCCTTGCCTGAGGGCCTCTTTCGAATGATCGGGGGGCGAAGTGTGAACCCGTACACACCTCTGATGGCCCCCGCGCTGCGGGGCGAATAGCCCGGAATACACTGGCGGCACGCTTGTTCCAGGTGCCATAACGCATGGGCATTTCCGAAACCATCATTGCAGCCATCATTGGCGCGCTCGCCACCATGGCGACCGCGATCACTCAGCTGATCCGCAACCGCGCTCCCAGTGACGGCCGGCCGAAGCCGAAGAAAAACCGCATGCGCTCGGTGCTGGCCACCGTTGCGCTGATGATCGGTTGCATCGTCGGCGGCTATGCCTGGTCGGCGCTGCGCGCGGTCAGCGCCAAGGAAGAATTGACGGCCACGATGCAGGCGGAGTTCACGCGGCAGTTCTCCGAGTTCGCCGCGCGCCAGAGTCAGGCGGCAGCGGCCGCCAATGGCGCCGCGATCGCGGCAAGCAATGGCGGAGCCGGCGCGGCCGAAGCGCTCGCACACCTGCCTCCCTGCCACCTCAGCGCGCAATCCGCGGATGCCGGTCCCGTGACCTGCAACGAGAGCGCCGCCCAGACGGTGGCGCTGTGCGCCGCCATTCCCGCCGGCGCCGCAACCACCAAGGTGCGCGTCCAGGCGCGCGTGCCGAAGAGCGAATCTCCGTGGCTGGAGCGTGATGCCGGCGCGCCGACGCTCGGCAGCCTGCACATCGGGCCGGACACCAGCGAATTCCCGGTGAACCCGCAGTTGCGCTCGGTGTGCCTGGATGTTTCGAACTGGAGCGTCGAAGACACGCTGGCCGTGAGGCTCACGGTGGAGTACGGCGTGACCGCGGCGCCGTCGAGCGAGCTCACGGCGGCCGCGCCGACAAGCTTGTAAGGCGCTTCGCGCCACATCGGAAAACGGAGCCGAAGCGGCTCCGTCCGTGCAAGTTGCAGTAGTTCTACTAAGCCCTTTTCGGGATGTACAGATCGGTCAGCGTTCCTTCGAACGCCTCGGCCGACAGCGCCACGGTCTCCGACAGTGTCGGGTGCGGATGCACCGTGAGGCCGATGTCGGCCGCGTCCGCGCCCATCTCGATGGCCAGCGCCACTTCGGCCACGAGCTCGCCGGCGTTCGGGCCGACCATGCCGCCACCCAGCACGCGGTGCGTCACCGGATCGAACAGCAGCTTGGAGAAGCCTTCGTCGCGGCCCAGCGCCAGCGACCGGCCGCTCGCCGCCCACGGAAACTGACCCTTCTTGTATTGCACGCCGTTCTTCTTGGCGTCGGTTTCGGTCAGGCCCACCCAGGCTACTTCGGGATCCGTGTACGCCACGGACGGAATCACGCGCGCATCGAAGTAGCTCTTCTGGCCCGCGGCCACCTCCGCCGCAACCTTGGCCTCGTGCATGGCCTTGTGCGCCAGCATGGGACCCGGCACCAGGTCGCCAATGGCGAACACATGCGGCAGGTTGGTGCGCATCTGCTTGTCCACCGGGATGATGCCCCGGTCGCTGTGGTCGATGTCGGCGGCTTCGAGGTTCAGGCGCTTGCCGTTGGCGCTGCGTCCCACGGCCACCAGCACGCGATCGAATGTATCCGTGCGCTTGCCGTTCGCGTCTTCGAACTCCACCGCCAGGCCTTCAGGCTTCGCCGTGCAGCCGGTGACCTTGGTGTTCAACAGGATCTGCTCGTACCGCGCCTTCAGGCGCTTCTCCAGCGGCCTGACCAGGTCCGGATCCGCGCCCGGCATGAGCTGCGACGTGAGCTCCACCACCGAGAGCCTGGCCCCCAGCGATGCATAGACGGTCGCCATCTCGAGGCCGATGATGCCGCCGCCGATGACCAGCAGCCGCTGCGGCACGCCGCTCAGCTCCAGCGCGCCCGTGGAATCGATGACGCGCGGATCGTTGGGAATGAACGGTAGTTTGATGGGCTCGGAGCCGGCGGCGATGATGCACTGCTCGAAGCGGATCTTCTCGGTCTTGCCGTCGGCGCGCTGGACTTCGATGACATGCGGGCTCGCGAACTTGCCGGTGCCCTGCACCACCTCCACCTTGCGCTGCTTCGCGAGCACGGACAGCCCGCCGACCAGCTTGTTGACGACCCTGTTCTTCCAGTCGAGCAGCTTGGTCAGGTCGATCTTCGGCTCGCCGAAATCGAGCCCGTGCGCGCGCATCTCGCCGACTTCGTCGATGACCTTGGCGGCGTGCAGCAATGCCTTGGAGGGAATGCAGCCCACGTTGAGGCAGACGCCGCCCAGCATGGGCCAGCGCTCCACCAGCGTGACCTTGAGTCCGAGGTCCGCGGCGCGAAATGCGGCCGTGTAGCCGCCCGGGCCGGCGCCGAGGACTAACAACTGCGTTTCCCGGTCGTGCGGCACGTCGGGTTTGAGCGGACGGGAAGGCTTCGGAGCCGGGGGCGGCGCAGCGGGTCGCTGTGCCGCCGGCGCGGGGGCCGGCGACGGCGCCTTCGCGCGCGGGCGTGGCTGCCGGGGCTGGCGCGGGCTTTGCGGGCAGCAGCCGGCTTTGCGGCCTCGGTACCCTTCGACACGCGCGATCACCCCGCCCTTGCCGATCTTGCCGCCCTTCTGCACCAGCACTTCGGTGACGGTACCGATGGCAGTGGACGGAACGTCCATGGTCGCCTTGTCGGTTTCCAGCGTGACCAGCGGCGTATCGATCTCGACCTTGTCGCCGGGCTTGACGAGCACATCGACGACAGCGACCTCGTCGAAATTCCCGAGATCCGGAACCACCAGATCGATCTTGCTCACGACATGGCCCCGAGCAGATCGCCGGGCCTGGCGAGCGTGTCGGCGAGGAATTTCGCGATGCGCGCGCCCAGCGCGCCGTCGATGACGCGATGGTCATACGAGAACGACAGCGGCAGCATCAGGCGCGGCACGAACGCGGCATCCTTCCACACCGGCTTCATCGCGGACTTCGACACGCCGAGGATGGCCACCTCGGGCGAGTTGATGATGGGCGTGAACAGCGTGCCGCCGATTCCGCCCAGGCTGGAGATGGTGAAGCCCGCGCCCTGCATGTCGGCGCCGGGTAGTTTGCCGTCACGCGCCTTGGCACTGAGCTCCGCCAGCGCCCTGGCGACCGCGAACACATCCATCTTGTCCGCCGCCTTGATGACCGGCACCAGCAGGCCGTTCGGCGTATCCGCCGCGAAGCCCACGTTGTAGAACTTCTTGAAGATCAGATTCTGGCCGGCCTCGTCGAGCTGGCTGTTGAGCACCGGGAACTCGCGCATGGCGCGCACCGCGGCCTGGATGATGAAGGCCAGCGGAGTCACCTTCACGCCTGCCTCCGCGGCCTGGTCCTTCAGCGAACCACGCACCTGCTCGAGATCGGTGATGTCCGACTCGTCGAACTGCGTGACATGCGGGATGTTGATCCACGCGGCCTGCAGGCGCGGACCGGAGATCTTCTGCACGCGATTCAGCGGCTTGATCTCGACTTCGCCGAAAGCAGAGGGGTCGTAGTTGTGCGGCTTCGGCAGGGCAGGCGCCGGTGCCGCCAGCGCACCGCCGCCGGACATCACCAGCTTGACGAAGGCCTTGACGTCGTCGAGCAGGATGCGGCCCTTTTCGCCGCTGCCACGCACGCTGCCGAGATTCACGCCCAGCTCGCGCGCGAACTTGCGCACCGAAGGACGACGCATGCGCGCTGCTGAAGCTGGCCTCGTCGATGGCGGGCATCGCTCCGCGCGCGGGCAGCGACTGCGGTACGCCCTGCGGCGCGGTCGGGCGCGATGCGGCCACGGCAGCGGCGGGCTTGTTGGCGGCCGGCGCGCTCGCGGCTGCCGGAGCAGCGGCCGCTGGAGCGGCGAAACCCTTCACCGTCACCACCACGCGCACCCGGCGATAGTTTTCCACCCTTGGCGACGTGCACCTTCTCCACCACGCCCTTGGCGGTGGACGGCACGTCCATGGTGGCCTTGTCGGTTTCCAGCGTGACCAGCGGCGCGTCGAAATCGATGGTGTCGCCGGGCTTCACCATGACTTCGATGACGGCGACGGAATCGAAGCTGCCCATGTCGGGCACGCGTACCTCGACCGAGCTCTCCTTCGCAGGGGCCGCGGCAGGCGCGGGCTGGGCGGGCGCCGCGGCCGGCGCAGCAGGCGAAGCTGGGGCGGCCGAGGCGGGTTTTGCCGTCGCAGCGTCCGACCCGTCGCGGTTGCTGGACTCCAACTTCGGCAGCCTTGACCGTGACGATCAGCGCGCCGGTGGACACCGTGCCGCCCTTGCTCGACGTGCACCTTCTCGACCACGCCCTTGGCGGTCGACGGCACGTCCATGGTCGCCTTGTCGGTCTCGAGCGTGACCAGCGGCGTGTCGATGTCGATGGCGTCGCCCGGCTTCACCAACACGTCGATGACGGTCACCGACTCGAAATTCCCCATGTCGGGGACGCGGACTTCGATGAGTGCTCATGCTTTCTGCGGGTCGAGCTTGTTAGGGTCGAGGCCGAGCTTGTTGAGCGCCGCCTTGAGCGTGCCCTTGTCGATGCGCACCTTCGTCGGCCAGCGCGACTGCAGCGACGCGTAGACGATGTTCTTCGCGTCCACTTCGAAATGCTTGCGCAGCGCGGCCGCGCCATCCGATCGGCCGAAGCCATCTGTGCCGAGCAGCCGTGAACCTGCCGGGCACCCACTGGCGGATCATGTCGGGCCACGCGCGCATGTAGTCGGTGGCGGCGATGAACGGTCCCGTGGCCTTGGAGAGCGCCTGCTGTCACGTAGGGCGTGCGCGGCGTCTCGCCGGGATGCAGGCGATTCCAGCGTTCGATCTCCAGCGCCTCGCGGCGCAGCTCGGTGAAGCTCGGCGCGGAGAACATGTCCGACGGGAATGCCGAAGTCCTTCGCCAGCATCTCCGCGGCCGCAATGCACTTCACGCAGGATGGTGCCCGAGCCCAGCAGCGTGGCGCGCACCTTGCCGCGGACCGCCCATCTGCAGCAGATACATGCCCTTGAGGATGCCCTCCTCCACGCCCTTCGGCATCGCGGGCTGAACGTAGTTCTCGTTCATCACCGCGATGTAATAGAAGATGCTCTCCTGCTCCACGAACATGCGCCGCATGCCATCGTGAATGATGACGGCGAGCTCGTAGGCGTAGGTCGGATCGTAGGCCACGCAGTTCGGCACCGTGGTCGCGTGCAGCAGGCTGTGGCCGTCCTGGTGCTGCAGGCCTTCGCCCGCGAGCGTGGTGCGGCCGGCGGTGGCGCCGAACAGGAAGCCGCGCGTGCGCAGGTCGCCCGCGGCCCAGAAGAAATCGCCGACGCGCTGGAAGCCGAACATCGAGTAGTAGATGTAGAACGGCACCATGTGGATGCCGTGGTTCGCGTAGGCCGTGCCCGCCGCGATCCACGAGCAAGTGCGAACCCGCCTCGTTGATGCCCTCTTCGAGCATCTGGCCCTTCTTGTCCTCTCGGTAGGACATGAGCGTCTCGGCATCCTGCGGCGTGTAGAGCTGGCCCGCCGAGCTGTAGATGCCGATCTGGCGGAACAGGCCTTCCATGCCGAAGGTGCGCGCCTCGTCCGGAACGATCGGCACGATGTTCTTGCCGATGTTCTTGTCCTTCAGCAGCATGCGTGAGGATGCGCACGAAGGCCATGGTGGTGGAGATCTCGCGATCGCCCGTGCCTTCGAGCATGGCGCTGAACGCGTACAGCGCCGGAATCGCCAGCGGCTGCGCGACGATCTTGCGCGCACGGCAGATAGCCGCCGAGCGCCTTGCGCCGCTCGCGCAGGTATTTCATCTCCGGCGCATCGTCCGCCGGCTTGAAGAGCGGCGAGCTTCGCGACCTGCTCGTCGGTGACCGGAATGTTGAAGCGGTCGCGGAACGCGCGCAGCGCGTCTTCGTCGAGCTTCTTCTGCTGGTGGGCCACCATCTGGCCTTCGCCGCCCTTGCCGAGGCCGAAGCCCTTCACGGTCTTCGCGAGAATGACCGTGGGCTGGCCCTTGTGGTTCATGGCCGCCGCATACGCCGCGTACACCTTGCGCGCATCGTGGCCGCCGCGGTTCAGGCGCCAGATCTCCTCGTCCGACATGTTGGCGACCATCGCCTTGAGCTCGGGGTACTTGCCGAAGAAGTTCTCGCGCGTGTACGCGCCGCCCTTGGCCTTGAAGTTCTGGTACTCGCCGTCGACGCACTCTTCCATCACGCGGCGCAGCAGGCCCTTGTGTCCTTCGCCAGCAGCGGATCCCAGCGCGAGCCCCAGACCACCTTGATGACGTTCCAGCCCGCGCCCAGGAACGCGGCCTCGAGCTCCTGGATGATCTTGCCGTTGCCGCGCACCGGCCCGTCGAGGCGCTGCAGGTTGCAGTTGACGACGAACACCAGGTTGTCGAGCTTCTCGCGCACCGGCATGCGTGAGCGCGCCCATGGACTCGGGCTCGTCCATCTCGCCGTCGCCGAGGAACGCCCAGACCTTGCGATCGGAGGGCCGGCACCATGCCGCGGTTCTCCATGTAGCGCATGAAGCGCGCCTGGTAGATCGCCATCATGGGCCCGAGGCCCATGGACACCGTGGGGAACTGCCAGAAGTCCGGCATCAGCCAGGGATGCGGATAGGACGACAGGCCGTTGCCACCGGCCTCCTGGCGGAAATGCCTGAGCTGGTCCTCGGTCAGGCGGCCTTCGAGGAAGGCGCGCGCATAGATGCCGGGCGAAGAATGACCCTGCACGAACACCATGTCGCCGGGATGATTCGCCGACGGCGCGCGCCAGAAGTGATTGAAGCCCACTTCGTACAGCGTGGCCGACGAGGCGTAGGTAGACAGGTGTCCGCCGTATTCGGTCGACATGCTTGTTCGCCTGCAGGACCATCGCCAGCGCATTCCAGCGGATGCAGGCCTCGATGCGCTTCTCGAACGCGCGGTTGCCGGGATAGGAAGGCTCCTGGCCGGGCGTGATGGTGTTGACGTACGCCGTGTTCGGCTGGAACGGCAGATAGGCGCCCGAGCGGCGCGTGTAGTCGATGAGTCGCTCGAGCAGGAAATGCGCGCGTTCCGCGCCCTGCGACTTCAGAACAGAGTCGATCGACTCGAGCCACTCCCGCGTTTCGATGGGATCGAGATCTTCGAGCTTCATGATTTCCGTCATACAGATCCGTTTCTGGAGCGCGACGCAGGCAAAGGACGTGCCGCGCGCTGTGCTAGCATGCGTCGCGAAGTAATTGAGGTTCGGGCTGGGAAAACAAGGCGCGGTATGATCCGTGCTTAAGTGTTTCCGGTCAAGCAAACTCCAATCCGCACAGCGGGTTACGGCGCGTTTGGCGCTCAGGTCACGAGTCATTTCCGGGTCATTGGGTAGACGGCGACTTACGTCATGGAAATTGAAATTCGCCGTCCCGACGACTGGCACCTGCACCTGCGCGATGGCGCCGCCATGGAAGCCGTGCTGCCGTTCACCGCGGCGCGTTTCGCGCGCGCCATCGTGATGCCGAATCTCAAACCGCCGGTGACCACCACCGATGCGGCGACTCAATACCGTGCACGCATCGTGGCGGCGTTGCCAAAAGGTGCGCGGTTCACGCCGTTGATGACCTTGTACCTGACGGATCGGACCGCTCCCGAAGAAATCGACCGCGCGGTGGCCAGTGGCGTGGTGCACGGCTGCAAGCTGTATCCCGCGGGCGCAACCACGAACGCAGACTCGGGCGTCACCGATATCCGCCACATCGACGCCGTACTGGCGCGCATGAGCGAGCTCGGCCTGCCCTTGCAGGTGCATGGCGAAGTCACGGCGCGCGAGGTCGACGTCTTCGAACGCGAGACACGTTTCATTTCCGAGGTGCTGGCACCGACCATCACGCGACACGCGAAGCTGCCCGTGGTGTTCGAGCACATCACCACCCGAGCCGCCGTGGAGTTCGTAAAAGGCGCGCGCGCGGGTATTGCCGCCACCATCACGCCGCAGCACCTGCTCCACAATCGCAATGCCATCTTCGAAGGCGGCTTGCGCCCGCATTACTACTGCCTGCCGATTCTCAAGACCGAGCCCGACCGGACCGCATTGCTGGAGGCCGCCACCAGCGGCAATCCGCGCTTCTTCCTGGGCACCGACAGCGCACCGCATGCGCGGCACACCAAGGAGAACGCCTGCGGCTGCGCCGGCATGTTCTCGGCGCATGCAGGCATCGAGCTGTATGCCGAAGCCTTCGAAGCAGCCGGCAAGCTCGATCGACTGGAAGGATTCGCGTCCGAATTCGGCGCGGACTTCTACCGGCTGCCGCGCAATACCGAGCGCATCCGGCTCGCCAGGCGCGGCTGGACGCCGCCGGCTAGCTACCCATTCCCGACGGATGGCGGAGCCGGGAATCAACTGGTCCCCATGCGCGCCGGCGAGTCCATTGCATGGCAGCTGGTGGCGTGATGGATGCGCTCATGCCACCGGCGGACAGCGGCGGATTTTCAGGGCCGCCGCTCATGCACCGGCGATTCCGTGCTTTCCTGCCCGTGGTCGTCGACGTGGAAACCGGCGGATTCAACTGCGCCACGGATGCGTTGCTGGAAATCGCCGCGGTACTCATCGAGTTCGGCCCAGACGGACGGCTGCAGCGGGGCGAGTCGCACTCGTATCACGTGCGTCCCTTCGAAGGTTCCAACATCGAAGCCGCCTCGCTGGCGGTGAACGGCATCGATCCCTGGCATCCCCTGCGTCCCGCGATTCCGGAGAAAGATGCGCTTGGCCGCATCTTCACCGAGGTGCGCGGTGCCATGAAGTCGCAGGAATGCCGGCGTGCCGTGCTCGTCGGCCACAACGCGGCCTTCGATCTGGGCTTCCTCAACGCCGCCGTGGCGCGCGCCGAAATCAAGCGCAATCCGTTTCACCCGTTCTCTTGCTTCGACACCGCGACGCTGGCGGGCGCGGCATTCGGCCAGACGGTGCTGGCCAAGGCCGCGCAGGTCTGCGGCATCGAGTGGGATTCGAGCGCGGCGCATTCCGCGAAGTACGATGCCGAACGCACCGCCGATGTCTTCTGCGAAGTCTGCAATGCGCTGGATGCCGTCTGGCGCAAGGCCGACTCGCGCGCGCAGAGCCTATGGGCCAGGGAACCCGCGGCCGCGCCCGAAGAAGGCTAATCTAACGGACGCCGCCGCTTCGGCGGCGTTTTCCGTTGCTGGCATTTATGCCTGAGAAGCCCCGGCCTCGGTGAGCAGCTTCTGCAACTCGCCGCTGCGATGCATATCGAGAACGATATCGCAGCCACCGACCAGCTCGCCGTTGACATACAGCTGCGGGTAGGTGGGCCAGTTCGAGAACTTCTTGAGCGCGTCGCGCAGCTCCGGATCCTCGAAGATGTTCACGGCGTGAAAGCCTGCCCCAGAGGCGCGCAGCGCCGCGACGGTCTGCGCTGAAAAGCCGCACTGTGGAAAGTCCGGAGTGCCCTTCATGAACAACACCGCGGGGCTGGCCGCGATATGAGTCTTGATTCGATTGACGACTTCTTCTGCCACTTGCTGTCTCCTGTTCTCGAGCACCCCAATGAGTGCCCATTGCGCTTCCGCGCTCATCGTGCCCCAGGCCGCGATTTCATCGATGGTTCGCAAACAACCCGCGCATCGGTTGCCCGGGACGAGCACACAGACTTTGATGCAGGGGGATGGCGGGCGTTCCATGGGTTGTGCCGCGCGGAGCGCGTTGAATTATGGGGGCACGTCCCCTATTCTTCAAACCGCTCACCGGGGAGATTAAGACAATGAAAATATTCACGAATCACCGCTACGCCCTCATCACCGGCATCGTCCTTGCCCTCATCCTGTCCTGGCTCCTGCATCGAGCGCTGGTGCCCGATGCCGAGTTCAACCACCTTTCACTCGCGCGCTGGGTACACATCGTCGCCGGCGTGTTCTGGATCGGCCTCCTTTATTACCTGAACGCCGTGCAGGTGCCGGCCACCGCGGCCGCCACGGAAGACAAGGGTGGGCCCGGTCCGGCCGCCATCGGCAAATACGTCGCGCCGCGGGCGCTGTTCTGGTTCCGCTGGTCCGCGCTGGTCACCTGGCTGGCGGGCGCCTGGCTGCTCTCCGAGCGCTTCGTTCCGGCCTTCACCTTCGGCTACTCGAACGGTTCTCACGACTACCAGACCGTGGTCATCGGCATCGGCTCCTGGCTGGGCACCATCATGTTCCTGAACGTCTGGGGCGTGATCTGGCCGAATCAGAAGAAGATCCTCGGCATCGTTCCCGCCACGGATGAAGAAAAGGCCAAGGCGCGCAAGACCGCGTTGTACGCCTCTCGCACGAACTTCATCCTCTCGATCCCAATGCTGCTGTGCATGGCCGCCACTTCGCACGGCCTGCCCCTCTGATTGAACCCCCTCTGATCGAACGATTTGATCGAGAAGTTAGATAGCCAGTACATCGCGCGGCAGGTCGCTGCCGCGCTCGCTGAAGATGTGGGCACGGGCGACGTCACCGCCGCCCTGGTTCCTCCCCAACAGCAGGTTCGCGCGCAGGTGGTGGCGCGCGAGCCTGCGGTGCTTTGTGGCACCGAATGGGCCAGCGAAGTATTCCGGCAGCTCGACGCCGGCATCCGCCTCGAGTGGCAGGCGGATGACGCCGAACGCATCGACACCGACCAGACGATCTTGCGCATCACGGGAGCGGCGCGCCCGATCCTCACCGGCGAACGCAGCGCGCTGAATTTCCTGCAGACCTTGTCCGCGACGGCCACGGCCGCCAGTCGCTACGTCGAAGCCGTGGCCGGTACCAGCTGCCGCATCCTCGACACGCGCAAGACGATTCCTGGATTGCGCCTTGCGCAGAAATACGCCGCGCGCTGCGGCGGCGCGCAGAACCACCGCCTCGGTCTCCATGACATGGTGCTGCTCAAGGAGAATCACATCATCGCGGCCGGCTCGATCGCCACGGCCATTGCCGCCGCCCGCCGAACCTCCCCGCGCGTGCCGGTCGAAGTCGAAGTGGAATCGCTCAGTGAATTCGACCAGGCCCTGGCCGGTGGTGCCGACATCATCATGCTCGACGAGCTCTCGCTGGACGACATGCGCACCGCGGTGACACGCAATCGCGAGCGCGGCTCCAAGGCCAAGCTCGAGGCTTCCGGCGGCGTGACGCTGACCACGGTGCGCGACATCGCGCTCACCGGTGTCGACTACATCTCCATCGGTGGCATCACCAAACACCTGCGGGCGGTGGACCTGTCCATGCGCTTCGAGTTCATCGCGTGAAGCACGCCTCTTTCATCTCGCTCGCGGTGTTGGGGTACCTCTTGCCAGGGCTCCCGGGCTGCACGCGCCACGACGCCGATTCGCTGCCGGGCACGCTGGAGCGGGATCGCGTTGAGCTGGTGGCCGACGCCAACGAAACCATCGTGTCCCTGCCCTTCGCCGAAGGCGCCGCGGTGAAAGCCGGCGACATCATCGTGGTGCAGGACAGCGCTTTGTCGGCCGCGGAAGTCGACGCCGCGCGCGCGCAGCTGGCCGAGGCCGAAGCCCGCACCGAGGAGCTCAAGAACGGCCCGCTGCCCACGACAATTCGCGCCGCGGCGGCGCGCCGCGACGCGGCTCGTGTGCAGCGCGATGACGCCGTGCGCGAGCGTGACCGATTGTCAGGCCTGGTGTCCCGCAGCCTGGTCAGCAAGTCGCAGGCCGACCAGCAGGTGGCCGCGGCCGCTGCCGCGGAGGCCAATCTGCACGAGGCCGAGGCGGACCTGCGCGAGTTGCAGCAGGGCACGCGCGCCGAGCAGCTGGCGCAGGCGCGCCAGGCTGCCGACAGCGCACGCGCCAATCTTGCGGGCCTGGAGACCACCTCATCGCGGCTCGAAGTGCGCGCGCCCATTGACGCCACCATCGATGCGCTGCCGTTTCATCGCGGCGAGAAGCCTGCCAAGGGGGCGACGGTGGCCGTGCTGCTGGCCACCACGACGCCCTACGCCCGCATTCACGTGCCCGAGCAATTTCGCGCGCGCGTCAAGGCGGGTACGCCGGCCACCATCCGCGTCGATGGCGTGGAACGCGACTACCGCGGCCAGGTCCGCTTCATCGCCAGCGAAGCCGAATTCACGCCCTACTACGCGCTCACCGCCGCCGATCGCTCCAAGCTCAGCTTCCTCGCCGAGGTGGTCTTCGACGAGCCGGAGGCGGCCTCTCTGCCGTCGGGCGTGCCCGTCGATGTGAAACTGGAGCTCTCGACGCCGTGAACAGCCCCGCCGTGACGGCCACGTCGACGGCCATATCGGCGCGGCAGCTCACAAAAAAATTCGGTGAGAAGACTGCGGTCGATCACATCGACCTGGATGTTCCCTCCGGCCGCATCTACGGCTTCCTCGGCCCCAATGGCTCGGGCAAATCCACGACGCTGCGCATGCTGTGCGGCATGCTGCTGCCGAGCGATGGGCATGCGGAGGTGTTCGGCCTCTCCGTGGTGCGCGATGCCGAGGCCATCCGGCGCCGGCTGGGTTACATGCCGCAGAAGTTCTCGCTGTGGGAGGACCTCACCACCGACGAGAACCTGCAGTTCATCGCGGATCTGTACGGCCTCACCGGCGACGTGGCCGGGCGCATTGCCCAGCAACGTGCCACTTACAACCTGGAACGCCTGCGCAAGCAACGTGCCGGCACCATGAGCGGTGGCCAGAAGCAGCGCCTGGCGCTCGCGGCGGCGACGCTGCACGCGCCCGAGCTGCTGCTGCTCGACGAACCCACCAGCGCGGTCGATCCGCAGAGCCGCCGCGATTTCTGGGACCGCCTGTTCCAGCTCGCCGACGATGGGGCGACCATCCTGGTGTCGACTCACTACATGGAAGAAGCCGAACGCTGCCACGGGCTCGCCATCCTCGCCGAAGGGCGGCTGGTTGCCGAGGGCACGCCGCGCGACCTCATGGCCGGCGTCGGCGCGGATGTCTACGAAATCGAAGGCGCGGATGGCAGCGAGGCCCCGCACCTGGTGCGCGCCCTGCCCTGGGTACGCGGCGTCACGCAGCTCGGACTGCGGCTGCGCGTGCTGGCCGATCGCGGCGAGCGCGATGCCGAAGAAAAGCTGCGTGCGCTGCTGCGCGAACATGGCATCGAAGCGACCATCGCGCACACGCAAGCCAGCCTCGAGGACGTATTCGTGGTCGCGACGCAGGGACTGAAGCGTGGCGACTAACAAGCTCACCACTTCGTTGCGGCGCCTGCGTGCCGTGGCCGTCAAGGAAGTGCGCCAGCTCGGCCGCGATCGCGTCACTTTCGGCATGATCGTCGGCGTACCGCTCATGCAGATCATGCTGTTCGGTTATGCCATCAACTTCGACGTGCGCAATCTCGCGACCGTGGTGCAGGACGAGGCCAATTCGTCCATGTCGCGCGAATTGATTTCGCAGCTGACGGCGACCCAGGTGGTCGACGTGCGCTACACGACGAATTCATCCGCCGAGGTCGATGCCATGCTGCGCGAGGGCCGTGTCAGCATGGCGGTCGTGATCCCGCGGGATTTCGAACGTCGCCTGCAGTCGGACACACGGCCGGTGGTCCAGATCCTGGTCGACGGTTCGCAACCCAGCCTGTCCGGCGTCGCCGCGGGCATCGCCACGCTGCCGATGCTGACACGCCACGGCGAAGGTCCTTACGCGGGTGGCAAACGCATGGCGCCGCGGCGCATCGAGGTACGCACGCTCTACAACCCGGAGAAGCGCACCGCGGTGCAGATCGTGCCGGCGCTGATCGGCGTGATCCTCTCGATGACCATGGTGCTGTTCACCTCCGGCGCCATCGTGCGCGAACGCGAACGCGGCAACCTCGAGCTGCTGATCGCCACGCCGCTCAGCTCCCTCGAGCTCATGGTGGGCAAACTACTGCCCTACATGGTCATCGGGCTGATCCAGACCTCCATCATCCTGCTCGTGGGGTTGGCACTGTTCGATGTGCCGGTGGTCGGCCACCTGCTCGACCTGTATGCCGCGGCCCTGCTGTTCATCCTGTCTACGCTGGGGCTCGGCCTGTTCGTCTCGACGCTGGCGCAGACGCAGTTCCAGGCCTTCCAGCTGGCCTTCGTGACCTTGCTGCCGTCGATCCTGCTGTCCGGGTTCATGTTCCCGTTCGAGGGCATGCCGAGGGTGGTGCAGTGGATCGCGCAGGTGCTTCCGCTCACCCATTTCAACGTGATCATTCGCGGCGTCATGCTGCGCGGCGCGGAGCTGCCGGAGCTGTGGCCGCAGATCGTCAAGCTCGTGGTATTCCTCGCCGTGATGCTGCTGATCGCCGTGGCACGCTTCAAGAAGCGGCTCGATTAAACCAGGCGCCTCCCGATGAGAATGCGAAATCTGCTGATCTTGATCCTGTCAGGCAGCCTCGGAGCGCAGGCGCATGCGCAGATCGCCTGGCCGCAGGGCAGGACCGCCGCCGTCGTTCTCACGTATGACGACGCGCTGCAATCGCAGCTCGACATTGCGATCCCGCAGCTGGACGCAGCGGGATTCAAAGGGACCTTCTTCCTCGACGGCGACATCAAACCAGCCGACATGCGCCGTTGGCGCACGGTGCAGCGTGCCGGCCACGAGCTCGGCAATCATTCGGTGTTTCATCCCTGCCCGCGCAGCCTGCTCCCGGACCGCCCGCAGTACTTCACCGAAACCTACGACGTCACCCGCATGCTGGGCGAGATCGCGGTCATGAACAATGTGTTGTTCGGTATCGACGGCCAGGAGGTTCGTGCCTACGCCGTACCTTGCAGCCAGATGCTCGTGGGCGGAGTGGACTACACCGAGCCACTGCGGCGTTCGAGTCTCGTCAAATTCGTGCGCACCGGCGGCGATCAATACAAGTCCGTCATTTCCGATTTCAAGGCCCTCGATGTCTTCCAGGTCCCCAGCTGGGGTCCCGTTGACGGCCCGGACGGAGCCGCGCTGATCGCCTATGTCCAGCGGGTCGAGGCCGCACGCGGCCTCGGCGTGCTGCAATTTCATGGAACCGGCGGTGATTACCTCGCCGTATCCGCCGATGCGCACCGCCAGCTGCTCCAATACCTGCGGCAGCATCCACGGATCTGGGTGGCGCATTTCAGCGAGGTCATGGATTACGTCGTCGCCGCCAGTCGCTAGACTTACCGCCCTTTTCCGGGTTGGCTGTCGCCATGGATCAAAAATCACGCGCCACGCGTTTCCGCGAGCTGCATGCCGGCAGCGCCTTCGTGATCGCCAATGCCTGGGATGGCGGCTCAGCCTGCGTGCTCAGCGGCATGGGTTTTCCCGCACTCGCCACCTCGAGCGGCGCGGCCGCGGGCACCCTGGGCCGGCTCGACCATGGCATCACCCTCGAAGAGTCTCTGGCCAACGCCAAGCTCATCTGCGATTCCACGGAGCTCCCGGTCTCGGCGGATCTCGAAAAGGGCTTTGGCGATGCACCGGCCGATACGGCGCGTGCCATCGCGCGCGCGGCCGAAGTCGGCCTGGTGGGCGGCTCGATCGAAGACGCGACCGGCATCAAGGACGCGCCGATATTTACGATTACCCTGGCCGTGGAGCGCGTGGCGGCCGCCGTCGAAGTCGCGCGCTCGCTGCCGTTTCCGTTCACACTCACGGCGCGCGCCGAAAATTTCCTGAGCGGTCGCCCGGATCTCGATGACACCATCCGCCGCCTCCAGGCTTACGAAGCAGCCGGCGCCGATGTGTTGTTCGCGCCGGGGCTACCCACCCTGGATGCCGTGCGCACCGTGTGTTCGTCAGTGTCGAAACCCGTGAACTTCATGGTCGGCATCCCGGGCAAGTCTTTCTCCGTGGCCGAGCTCACGGCAGCGGGCGTGCGCCGCATCAGTCTCGCGACGTCGCTGTATCGCGCCGCGATGACGGGCCTGATCCACGCCGCGCGCGAGATCCGCGACTCGGGCAGCTTCGGCTACCTGGACCGCATGGTGCCCGGCGCCGAATTCTCCGGTTACTTCAAGAAGCCCTCGACATGAAACACTGGTCGCGTCGCGAAGTGTTGCAGGCCGGCGCTGCGGCGGCGCTCGGTACCGCGGCAATTCCGGCGCACGGCGCCGCCGCGGACTCGCTGGAGTCATTGGCACGCGCCAAGGGCCTGCATTTCGGCACTTCGCTCGGCGGTCGCGGCCTCGACGATCCCCGCTATCTCGATCTGATCCGCGCCGAGTGCGGAATCCTGGTTCCCGAGAATGCGCTCAAGATGCCGTCGATCCAGCCCAAGCCCGGCGAGTTCAGTTTCGAGCGCGGCGACACACTGGTTGCGTTCGCCCAGGGCAATGGCATGCGGGTACGCGGCCATTGTTTGCTGTGGCATCACCCGCGCTGGTTGCCGCGCTGGATGAACGACTACGACTTCGGCGCCAAACCCGCCCAGGCCGCCGAGCGATTGCTGGTCGACCACATCGCGCGCACCGCCACGCACTTCGGCAAACGCATCCAGTCCTGGGACGTCGTGAACGAGGCCGTCGACAATGTCACCGGCGTCATGCGCGAGACGCCGTTGTCCAAAGCCATGGGCTCGCCTGACAAGGTGCTCGAGGTCGCATTCCATGCGGCGCGCGCCAGGCTTCCCGACACCGAGCTGGTGTACAACGACTACATGGGCTGGGAGCGCGACAACGGGCCACAACGCGATGGCGTGCTGCGCCTGCTGGAGCGATTCCGCAAGAACGGCGTGCCCGTCAATGCACTCGGCATTCAAGGGCATATCGGTGCCGGCAACCAGGACAGCAACAACAATCGTGCCTTCGACGCGCGCGACGAGAAGGCCTGGCGCAAGTTTCTCGAAGAGGTGACCGGCATGGGGTACTCGCTGCTGATCACCGAGTTCGACGTGCACGATGCCCCGCTGCCGGCGGATTTCGCCGCGCGCGATCGCACCGTCGCGGCGCTGGGGCGCGACTTCCTCGACGTCACGCTTTCATTTACCCAGGTGAGCGCCGTGGTCTGCTGGGGCCTCATGGATACGCACACCTGGCTGCAGGGCCGCAATCCGCGCGCGGACGGCCTGCCCAAGCGTCCCACGCCCTTCGACAATCACTATCAACCCAAACCGCTGCGCGAAGCCATTGCCGCCGCATTCCGCGCGGCGCCGCCGCGCAAACCCGCCGCCATCGCGGGTATTCCGGCTTGAAGGGTGTCCGCATGAAACTGGTCAGTGGAGCCCGTCATCGGCACTCGAATGCCATCCTGGCGATCCTCAACGAGGCCATCGCCAACTCCACTGCCCTGTATGACTACCAGCTGCGTACCGACGCGGACATGCAGGCCTGGTTCGATGGCAAGGAGCGCAACCACCATCCGGTGATCTGCGTCGAGAACGAATCGGGCGAGCTCATGGGGTTTGCGTCCTACGGCCGGTTTCGCGAGCGCCCCGCGTACAAGTACACGGTGGAGCACTCGGTTTACGTGGATGCGCGCTTCCGCGGTCTCGGCGCAGGACGCATGCTGCTCGAGGCCATCATCGCGGCGGCCGAAAACCAGGACTATCACGTCATGGTGGGAGGCATCGATGCCTCCAACGCCGTGAGCATCAAACTACATGAGAGCCAGGGTTTCACGTCCTGCGGTATCGTGCGCCAGGCGGGATTCAAGTTCGGGCGCTGGCTGGACCTGGCTTTCTACCAGTTGATATTGAAGACGCCGGCCGCGCCGGTGGACGGATAGCGCGACGCGCGAGGGGGTAGTTTGAGAGCTTTGTTCCTGTCCGCGCTGGCGGCCGCTCTGTGCGGTTCAGCGAGCGCCGCCGAGCCGGTGAACTTCGAATGGTTCGAGTACAGCGGTCGTGATGCGACGTTTTCCGCGCCCTTGCCGGCCGGCAGCTTCCATAACCCGATTCTCGCGGGTTACTACCCCGACCCCAGCGTCACGCGCGTCGGCGACAAGTACTACCTGGTCAACTCGACGTTCGCGCACTGGCCCGGCATTCCCATTCACGAGAGCACGGACCTGGTGCACTGGACGCTCATCGGTCACGCGCTCAGTGATTCCACCAAGGTCAGCTTCGACGGCCTGAATATCTCGCGCGGCGTGTTTGCGCCCGCCATCGAGTATCACGAGGGTACCTTCTACGTCATCAACACGCTGGTCGACGCCGGCGGAAACTTCTTCGTCACCGCGACGAATCCACGCGGGCCCTGGTCGGATCCCATCTGGCTCAAGGAAATCGACGGCATAGATCCGTCTTTCTTCTTCGATGCAGATGGCAAGGCCTTTGTCCTCAACAACGGGCCACCGGAGGGCACACCGCTGTACGACGGCCATCGTGCCATCTGGATCCAGGAGTTCGACACCAAGGCCAACAAGCTCACGGGTCCGCGCAAGGTCATCGTGAATGGCGGCGTCGACATTTCGAAGCAGCCGATCTGGATCGAAGGCCCGCACCTCTATCGCGTCAAGGACTGGTACTACCTGATGTGCGCCGAGGGTGGTACCGAGCGCGGCCACTCGGAAGTCATCTTCCGCGCGAAATCGCCCTGGGGCCCGTACGAGGCCTGGAAGGGCAATCCCATCCTCACGCAGCGCGACCTGCCGGCAAACCGGGCGAATCCCGTCACCAATGCCGGCCACGCCGACCTGCTGCAGATGGAGGATGGCAGCTGGTGGGCCGTGTTCCTGGCGTCGCGGCCCTACAAGGACTATCTATTCAACACCGGTCGCGAGACCTGGCTGTTGCCGGTGAGCTGGAAGGAAGGCTGGCCGGTGATTCTCGAGCACGGAAAGGCCATCCCCTACTCGCTCAAGGGCCCGAAGGCCCTGGCGCGCGCCAAGGATGCCGGCGGCGATGCGCTGGCCGGCAACTTCACGAGTCGCGATGATTTCAACATGGCCGAGCCGGGCCCGGAGTGGCTGCAGATCCATGTGCCGAAGCAACGCTGGTTCGAGCTCACGAATGGCGATCTCGTGATTCATCCGCAGGCCGTGAACCTGGACGCCAAGCTCAACACGTCTTTCTATGCGCGCCGCCAGGCGCATCTGCGCTTTGCCGCCAGCACGGAATTCAAACCACCCTCCGCGCCGGGCACCGCGGCCGGCGTCGCCGCCTTCCAGAACGAGAACTACTGGTATTTCTTCGGCGCGCGTCGCAATGACGCCGGACTGCAGCTGTTCCTCGAGCGCCATGCGGGCAAGGAGCTGAAAGTGCTCAACACCGAGATGATTGAAGCGCCCGACACGCTCAAACTGCTGATGAACGGCGATGGCGCGAGCTACTCCTTCTTCTATGACACCGGCGATGGATGGCAGGCGTTGCAAGCCAATGACGATGGTTCCATCCTGAGCACCGGTGTCGCCGGCGGTTTCGTCGGCACCGTGTTAGGCCCCTACGCACGACAGGAATGAAAATGCCCCACCTCGTTTCGCGCTTCGCGCTCGCAGCCTTTCTTGCCGCAATGACCTCCGCGTCAGTGGCACAGACGGCGGTCGCAAATCCTGACGCCGACAAGGAGGACTGGCAGGTCCTCTTCAATGGCAAGGACCTCACCGGCTGGACGCCGAAGATCGCCAAGCACGACTTCGGCGACAACTTCGGCAATACCTTTCGCGTGGAGAACGGCCTGCTCGAAGTCCGCTACGACAAGTACAAATCGCTTCGACGGGCAGTTCGGGCACCTGTTCTGGAAAGATCCGTACTCTTATTACAGGCTGGTCGTGGAATACCGCTTCGTCGGCCAGCAGGCGCCCGGCAATCCCGGCGCCTGGGCGCTGCGCAATTCCGGCGCCATGCTGCATTCGCCGGATCCGCGCACCATGCCGCGCGACCAGACCTTTCCGATTTCCATCGAGGCGCAGTTGCTGGGCGGAAACAGTGACGGCAAGCCGCGCTCCACGGCCAACATGTGCTCGCCCGGCACCGAGATCGTCTACCAGCGCAAGCTGTACAAGGATCATTGCCTGAGCTCCAGCTCGCCCACCTTCGACGGCGAACAATGGGTGCGCGCGGAATTCGAGGTGCACGGCGCCGGCACCATCACGCACTCCGTCAACGGCCAGAAGGTGCTCGAATACGAGCTGCCGCAGTACGGTGGCGGCGTGGTGGACAACTACGACACCACCACCAAGCTCGACGGCCAGCTCATCGACCGCGGCTACATCTCGCTGCAGAGCGAGTCGCATCCCATCGACTTCCGCAAGGTCGAGTTGCTGAACCTCGCCGGCTGCATGGACAAGGCGGCGACCAACTACAAGAGCTACTTCGTCAAACACGTACCCGGGGACTGCAAGTTCGCGGAAGGCGCCAAGGCGGCGATGCGCAAGCCTGGCGAGTACACCTTCATGCCGGATTCGCTGCCGCAAGAGGGCGTTCCGAAGGGCGCGCTGGAAGGTCCGTACGAATTCCGCAGCCAGATCATTCCCGGCACGGTGCGCCGCTACTGGATCTTCGTGCCCGCGCAGTACGACCGGAAGAAGCCCCGCCCCGCCAATGTGCTGGTATTCCAGGACGGGCAGCGCGCCACCAACCCGAACGGCTCGCTGCGCGTGCCGCAGGCCATGGAGAACCTCATCGCCAAGGGCCAGATGCCCGTGACCATCGGCATCTTCATCACGCCGGGCAATCTCAGCGAGACCTATCCGACCGATCTCGACATGCGCAATCCGAATCATCGCCGCGAGGAGTACGACGCGCTCAACGACACGTACGCGCGCTTCCTCATCGAGGAAATGCTCCCGGAAGTCGCCAAGAAGTACCGGCTGACCGACGACCCGGAGAAGCGCGTCATCGGCGGCACGTCGAGCGGCGCAATCTGCGCGTTCACGGTGGCGTGGCAGCGGCCTGACTACTTCCGCCGTGTCATCAGCATGATCGGCAGCTACACCTCGATCGGCTACGCTCCGGCCACGGCCACCGGGCCCATGACGCCGGGCGGCGACCTGTATCCCACGCTGATCCGCAAGACCCCCATCAAGCCGATCCGCATCTATCTACAGGACGGCGAGCACGATCTGTCGAACGACCATGGCAACTGGTTCCTGGCCAATCAGCAGATGCTGTCGGCGTTCGAGTTCGCGAATGCCAAGGCCGACAAGGACGGCAAGCTTGGCACGCGCTACGAGGTGAAGCACGCCTGGGGCGACGGCGCGCATTCGGACCAGCACGGCGGTGTATTGCTGCCCGAGATCCTCAGGTGGATCTGGACCAATGACTGATGAGTGAGGGTCGTCTCCAGACGTTTACGCACTCCTCGCCCATCGGGCAGTGGAGTGTGAGCGTCTGGCGTACGGATCCGCGGCTGGCCGAGATCGTGACCAGCATGTGGTTCGGCGAAGGCCAGGTCAGTTACCAGCGCGACCGCATCCTGCCCTCGGGACAGAGCCAGCTGCTGATAAACCTCGGCCCGCCGCAATACCGCATCGAGCCCGGGCCGCCGGAGGTGCGCGTGCCCTTCGTCGACGTGTGGTACTCGGGGCTGCACCAGGGCCCCATCGACACCGAGGCGCCGCATGGCAACGCCTTGTTAGGCGTGGCCTTCAGTGCGCGCGGCACCTTCCCCTGGCTGGGCGAACGCATGGATGCGCTCTCCGACCGCATCATCGCGCTGGCCGATGCGTTGGGCGATGGCGCGCTGCGCCTGCGCGAGCGCTTGCTCGACACGCCTTCACTGGAAGCACGCTTCGCCTGCGTGGAGCGCTGGCTGCTGGCGCGGCTCAAGCCGCGCACCATCGTGCATCCCGCCGTGCGCTGGGCCGTGGATCGGATTGCCGCCAGCGGCGGTCGCATGCCCATCGAGGAACTTGCCACGCAGACCGGGTTCACGCGCAAACATCTCGGCAATCTCTTCCAGCAGCAAGTCGGAGTCAGCCCTAAATCATTGGCACGAATTCATCGCTTTCGTGGGGCTCTGGGATTGCTGAACGCCGCCGATGGCCAGGTGCCCTGGGCGGCGCTGGCCGAACAATGCGGCTATTACGACCAGTCGCACCTCATCAATGAATTCCGGCGCTTCACCGGTTTCTCACCGGTCGAGCTGGCGCGTCGCGACCGCCCCGACTCGGGCAGCGTCGTGTTGAGATAGCCCGCTCTCCACGGAGCCGCCGCCACGGCGTCGTCGAGAGTGGCCGCCAGGCCTGACAAGGCTGTCCCCATTTCCCTTTTTTCCAAGACGGCGCAGCACAGCCGGCGCACAATCCCGCCACAACAACAAGGGAGGCGCTCATGCCTGAAATCAACTGGATTGCCGTGCTGGTCGCGGCCGTGGCCTGCTTTCTGCTCGGTGGCCTGTGGTATTCGAAGGCGCTGTTCGGCAAGGCCTGGCAGCGCGAAACTGGTCTCTCCGACGAGGTGCTCGCCAGAGGCAACACGGCGAAAATATTCGGCCTGTCATTCGTGCTGGCGCTGCTCGCGGCCTGGAACTTCGCGAATTTCCTGGGGCCGCGTCCGTCGCTGGTGTTTGGCACCGCTGTCGGCTTCTCCGCGGGGCTGCTGTGGGTGGCCAGCAGCTTCGGCATCAACTACCTGTTCGAGCGCAAGAGTCTGAAGCTCTTTCTCATCAACGGCGGTTACCACACGCTGCAATTCACCATCATCGGCCTGGTCCTCGCGCTGCTGCCCTGCAAGGACTGCGCGCAAATGCCCTGCCCCTGACATGAAAGTCGAGCGCAAAGCTGACCACGCCGTCAGCGAAAGCTCCTGCAAGAGTGCCACCGGCAAGACCCTTGCCGAATGGTTCAAGGCGCTCGACAAGCATGGCGGCGTCGCCCTCGGACGCCGCAACCTCAGCAAGTGGATAGAGCACGACCAGGAAGTGGAACTGTGGTGGGCCACGACCATCACCAACGAGTACGAAATCGCGCGTGGCGACCTCGCCAAGGATGGAAAACCCAAGGGATACTCGATCTGCCCCACCAAGAGCATCAAGGCCAGCCCGAAGGATTGCTATGCCGCGTTCGCCACCGCGAAGGCGCTCGATGGCTGGTTCGGTCCGAGGCATGAAGTCGACATGCGCGACGGCGGCCAATGGCGCAACGGTGACGGCAATCGCGCCACCATCAAGAAGGTCAACGCAGGCAAGAACATCCGGCTGCTGGCCGAGGACGAGGGCCTCACGCTGCCGACGCCCGTCGAGATCAAGTTCACGCCCAATGGCGCCAACTGCACCGTCATGATCAGCATCGAAAGGCTGCAGACCCGTGCCGAGGCGGACGGCTACCGCCGCGCCTGGGGCGAGGCGCTGGACCGGCTCAAGGCCTCGATCGAAAAACGCTGAATCGGAGCTAGTTAGCCTTTCGGCTCCGGCCGCATGCTGCCCTTCACCTGCCGCAGCAGCAGCCAGCGAGTGAGCCGCGGGAAGTGCAGCCCGATGAAGATCATCGCCTTGCCGTGGAAAGTGACGACCACCTCGCGACGGCCCCGCAGGATGCCGTTCACCATGATGCGCGCGGCCTGGCCCGTGGGCATGCGCAGCCAGGCGGGAACCGGATCCGGCGCCGTCGCATGCACGCTGCCGCGATTGTCGGTACGGCGAATGTCCGAATCCACGAACCCAGGCGATACCAGCGTGCAACTCACGCCCGTGCCCTTGAGATCTCCATGCAGGGACTCGGCCAGGGCACGAACCGCGAACTTGCTCATTGCGTAGGCGGAACCGCCCGGCGCGGATATGTAGCCCGCCACGCTGCCCATGATGACGAAGCGGCCGCCGCAGCGCTGCAGGCTGGCGAATGTTTCGTGGAAGGTGCGCAGCACGCCAAACGTGTTGGTGTCGAGCTGCCGTTGATAGTCGGCCAGCGTCAGCGCCTGTGCCTTGCCGACCACGCCAAAGCCCGCGTTCGCCACCACGATGGACGGCACGATGTTCTGCGCGGCGAGCTCCTCCACCACGCGTGCCACGTCTCCATCTCGTGTGACATCCGCCGCGTGCGCGCTGGCACGCCCGCCGGCCTGACGCAATTCGGCAGCCAGCGATTCGAGTTGTTCCGCGCGTCGCGCCAGCAGCACAACGCGCATGCCCCTGCGAGAGAACTCACGCGCCAGTCCCGCTCCGATGCCGGACGAAGCTCCAGTGATCAGTGCTGCGTATTCGAGGTTCGGTGTCATGGTTTCTGGATGTCCATCTTGCGGTATAACTCACCCGACGATAGGAATGGGAGCCCGGTCCACATAACAAGGAATCACATGTCTCACAATCCTTATACCCCGCCGACGTCACACGTTGACGATCCGTCGGTCGCCGCAGCGGACCCCGACGGCAATCGCGACGTCCTGAGATCCACCCTGCTGATCTGGATTTCATTCGGGCTCGGCGTCATCGGCTTCTTCCTGGAAATGTTCAACATCGTCGGCTCGCAAGTGCCCGTGTTGATCAGTCTTGCGATCGGGCTCGCGGTCGCATTTCTCATCACCTGGTGGGTTACCGCGAAGTTGAAGAGAGGACGAAACTGGATGCGAATCCTGATCACCGTCCTCATGGTCCTCGGCGTAGTCGGACCGCTGCTCTTCTGGGATTTCTACAAGACGATCGTGGTTGCGCAGTACGCCGGCCAGCCGATCAAGGGCGTGTTCGATCTCGCCCAGTACGCTCTCAGCATCATCGCCGTCCTGCTGCTGTACACGGCGCGCTCGCGCGCCTGGTTTGCCGCGATGAAGGGCGCGCGCTGACATGTCGAGCCACGGCGGCGCGATTGGGGCGCGCCTCGCGCGCATCGCGCCTTTGGTCACAGTCATTGCCGCCGCCGTGATCGTCGCCGGCTGCGCGACCAGTCCGGGGCCGGCCTGCCCCGCCGGCGAGCGTCGCTCAGTGGACGAGTTGATCTACTTCGGTACCGGCATGGCGGATGGCGTGGTGTCGGACGAACAATGGGCGGCCTTCCTGCGCGATGTGGTCACGCCGCATTTTCCCGAGGGCCTGACGACGTGGCCGGCCTCGGGCCAATGGCGTGGCGGCGACGGCAGCCTGACGCGCGAAAACACCCACGTGCTGAATCTCGTGCACGCCGCGGACCACGCCCAGGACCAGGCCGTGCGGGCCATCATTGCCGACTACAAGTCCCGGTTCCGGCAGGAAGCCGTACTGCGCGTGACGACGCACGCCTGCGTATCGTTCTGAAGACGCCGCCGGGATTCCATTCCCGGCGACGCTCCATACTCGCTAGCTGGACTTACCAGACGTACAGGCTCGCCCAGGCGAACTGGCCCGCGCTCACCGCGAAGTAGTAGTAGCCGTCGGTCGACCGGGTGAGCGGCAACTGCCCGCAGCTCCGCGCCTGGCCACCCACCGTCACGGTGCGCCCATCGAAGTTGGAGCAGCCCCAACCGGCGATGTTCTGGTTGGTGCGGAAACAAGCGGCACCGGTGGTGTTGAAGTTGCCCGTGTTGTTGGTGAACGTGACCGGATTGGCGCAGGTGGTGCCGGTTCCAGACGTATTGAACGTCGCGGTCACCGCGCGCGCCGCCGTCATCGCCAGGATGCAATTGCCCGTGCCCGTGCAGGCACCACTCCAGCCCGCAAACGTCGAGCCGGTCGCAGCCGCGGCCGTGAGCGTCACCGACGCGCCGCTCGCGAAGTTGGCGCTGCAGGTGGCGCCGCAATTGATGCCGCCGGTATTCGACGTGACGGTGCCCGCGCCGGTGCCGTTCTTGGCGACGGTCAGCGCGAAGCTGGCCGTGGTGCTGTTGAACGTCGCCGTCACGTTACGCGCCTGGGTCATCGACACCGTGCAGTTGCCCGTGCCGGTGCACGCGCCGCTCCAGCCCGCGAACGTCGAACCGCCGGCCGCCGCAGCGGTGAGCGTCACGCTAGTTCCCGTGGCGTAGTTTGCCGTGCAGGTCGTGCCGCAGTTGATGCCGGTGGGCGATGACGTGACCGTTCCAGTGCCGGTCCCCGCGCGCGTCACGGCCAGCGAGAACGTGCTCGAACTATTGAAGTTCGCGGTCACGGCCCGTGCCGCTGTCATCGACACCGTGCAGGTGCTGGTGCCGGTGCATGCGCCGCTCCACCCGGTGAACGTCGAGCCGCTGGCGGCTGCCGCGGTCAACGTCACGGACGTGCCGCTGGCGATGTTGGCACTGCAGGTCGCCCCGCAGTTGATGCCGCCGGTGTTCGAGGTGACCGTGCCGGTTCCCGTACCCGTCTTCGTGACGGTCAGCGCGAACGTGGTCGACTGGCTGGTGAACGTCGCGGTCACCGAGCGCGCCTGCGTCATGGATACGCTGCAGGTGCTGGTGCCCGTGCAGGCGCCGCTCCAGCCGGTGAACGTCGAGCCGCTCGCCGCTGCCGCCGTCAACGTCACTGAAGTGCCACTGGCAATGTTGGCACTGCAGGTCGCGCCGCAGTTGATGCCGCCGGTATTCGACGTGACCGTGCCGGTTCCCGTGCCCGCCTTCGTGACCGAGAGCGCGAACGTGCCGCCGCCGGTGGGCACGAACGGCGACAGGAAGTTGCCGGGGATCACGGCTTGCGCCATGCCGGGTCCCTGCCAGGACACGGCGAGATTGTCGCCGCCCGTAGCCTCCTTCTGGATGGCCTCGATGTAGTACCGCTGGCCGCCGACGAGATTGATGCTCGCCGAGCGCTGCGCGGGGAACTTGGTCCACTGGCGCGAATCGGTCCACTCGGCGACGAACGCGATGCGCGTGGCGTTGGCCGGGCTGTCATTCGTGCTGAGCAGCAGGTCGCTGGCATCGTCGCTGGCGATCCAGAACGTGTAGGCACCCGTGATGGGCGGATGGATGTAGCCGCGCACGCGCGACCCGTAGTTATCGCCCGAGTTGGTGGGCCCCTCGAACGAGGTGAGTGACTCGCTGCCCGTCGGGTTGTTCGGGTAGTTAGTACTGCTGGTGAGGCTCGCGACCGTCCCGCCCGTCACGTTGAGCCAGAACTCGCGCAGGATGGTGCCGCTGCCGCCGGTGCCGGTGGGGACGAAGTTGCCCGTCACCGAGGTATTGCCGAGGATGCGCACCACCTTCGGATTGGCCGAGCCACTGGCATCGCCGGTCCAGCCCACGAAGTCATTGCCGGAGGCCGGCGTCGCCGTGAGCGTCACGTCCGTGCCGCCGGGAAAGGTGTTGCCGGTCGGGTTGCGGCTCACCGTGCCCATGCCGTTGGCCGTGGTGGTGAGCGTGTACATCACACCCGGATTGCCCACGCCGGAGCCGCGCAGAATCGCATCCAGCACCTGCTGGTCGACGACGGCGCCGGTGTTCCGATCAAAGAGCCTGAAGGTGTTGCCGGTGCTCGGAGCGCCGTTGTCCCAGTAGAACATCTTGATGCCGTTCAGCGCCGCGGCACGGTTGACGTATTCGTTCCAGTAGGCGCGCGCCTCGAGGTTCTTGCCCGGGCGGGTCTCGACGCCGTACTCACCGAGGATGACCGGGACACCCTGGTCGATCCACTTGGCACGTACCTTGGCGAACTCGGTGTCGACCCAGTTCTCATAGGCCCAGTTGCAGTTGCCGCCCGAGTCCGGGAAGGGAGCTCCCCAGAAGTTGCAGGCGCCGTTCGGATTCAGCGTGAAATCGTATGGGTCGTAGTAGTGCACCTCGACCATGAGCCGACTCGCGATGGTGTCGGTCGGCAGATTGAAGAAGTTCAGGCCGTGCTGGATGTTGGTGTTGTAGGTCTGCACGACGAGGGAGCGCGAGGCGTTGTTTCCGCCCGTGGCGCGCACCGCGTTGACGAACGTCTGGTTGTACGACTGCTGCACGCGGTTGTGCTCGGCCGTGGGCGTCCCGAAATCCGCGTGCACCTCGTTCGTGCCCGCGAACAGCAGACGCTGGTCATAGGTGCGGAAAGTGGTGGCGATCTGCGTCCACAGCGCGTTCTGCCTGGCATTGATCGCCGGCGCTTCCGCGTCCGTGACGTGATCCTGCAGCCAGCCGTTGTCCCAGTGAATGTTGATGATGACGTACATGTTCTGACCGATGGCCATGTCGACCACCTGCTTCACACGCGTCATCCAGTCGGCCGGGATATTGGTCGAGCCGTCGGTGATGTGGCAGTTCCAGGAAACTGGAATGCGAATGGCATTGAATCCCGCCGCCTTGACGGAGTTGATCAACGCCTGGTTGGTTGCCGGGTTGCCCCAGGCCGTCTCGCTGCAGATCGCCTCGAGCGTATTGCCGAGGTTCCAGCCGAGGTTCATCTGGCTGGCGACCTGTTGCGCGGTCGGAAGAGTCTGGGCCGGAGTGGAAACTGAAAACGAAATGGCCGCGAGCAGCAACGCGAAAGACGCGAAGGCGCTACGCCATTTCGCAGCGGAAGGTCTGCGTGACATGGGGTCCCCCTGGGTTGTTCGATCCGTCGATGACCTGGCAGCAGGGTCGAGCCCCCACTCTTCCGCTCGCCTGGTCTGGGGCGGTTTATGCCCTGACACCGGTGCCAATTGCAATGCGTGTTAGCCCCAACGGGTATGCTCTGACCATGCTGCTCGAATTCGATTTGATCAACCTGCTGCTGTGCGCGCTCGTCTCGTTCGTCGTCGCGCTCGAGGTGGGATATCGACTCGGACGGCGGCGGCAGGACAAGACAGACGAACCGGACAAGTCGCACACCAACGCCTTGCAAGGCGCGACGCTGGGACTGTTAGCGCTACTTCTGGGATTCACTTTCGCGATGGCCGTGTCTCGTTTTGACAATCGCAAGACAGTCATCCTCGACCAGGCCAACGCCATCGGAACAGCGGAGCTGCGTTCGCGCCTGCTGTCCGCGCCGCATGCCGCGACTGCGGCGCCGCTGTTTCGCCGCTACGTGGATGCCTGGCTGCAGTATCGCGCCGCGGGCATCGACATCACGGCCGTCAAGGCCGCGGAGAACAGCGCCTTCCAGATCGAAGGCGAGTTGTGGAATCTCGCGCGCGCTGCCACTGCCGCCGATCCGCACTCACTTCCGGCCGGACTGTTCGCGGCCGCCATGAACGAGGTGATCGACCTTCACGAGAAACGGCATCGATCGCTGGAGGATCACGTGCCGGATGCCGTCATCCTGCTGCTGTTTGCAGTATCGATCCTCGCGCTCGGGCAGGTGGCCTACAGCTCGGGGCTGAGTGGTCGGCGCCGCCAGATCGCCAACGTGATATTCGCCTTCGTCATCGCGCTGGTCCTGGTCGTCATCCTCGACGTCGATCGCCCGCGCCGCGGGCTCATCCAGGTGAGCCAGGACAGCATGCTGCGCCTGCAGGAATCCCTCGGCGAGGCGCCGCGTTGACCATGAAGAAACTACTCGTCCTCGCCGCACTCTGTGCCGCCAGCTCGGTCTGTCAGGCCACCGGGTTCACCATCCTGTGCGCGGTCGATTCGCCGCGCGGCACCTATGCATCGCGAAGACTGCGCGAGGCGGTCGAAAGCGCCGGCGTGTTGCCGGCAGCCGGCGACCACGCCGTGTTCGAGCTGCGACTCGATTCCGCGCTGGGCGCGGAATCGTTTTCCATCAGGCGCAAGGGACGAGCCTTCCAGGTCAATGGCGGCGATGAGCGCGGGCTCATCTACGGCGCACTGGCGCTGCGCGAACAGCTGCTCGACGGCACGTCGATCGATGCGATCGCGGACACGACCGCGCGCCCCGCGCTCGCCTTCCGCGGCATCAAGTTCAACACGCCCTGGGACACCTACCGGCCGAGCTCGGCGCTCGATCAGCATTACGACACGGCGCGCGACCTGAAATTCTGGGAGCGCTTTCTCGACATGATGGTCGAGAACCGCTTCAACGCCGTATCGCTGTGGACCATGCACCCGTTCACTTACATGATCCGGCCGAAGAACTTCCCGGAAGCCGGCAAGTGGACGCCGCAGCAGCTCGCCGAATGGCAGCACCTCTACCACGAGATATTCCGCATGGCCAAGGAGCGCGGCCTCGACACCTACGTGGTGTTCTGGAGCATCTTCGTCAGCGAGGAATTCGCCAAGGCGCACGGGGTCGCGAAACAGAATTTCTATCCTCACTACTACGTGCCGGGCGACACCTCACCCATCACGAAACGCTACCTGCGCGAAAGCGTGGCGCAGATGCTCGAGGAATATCCCGAGCTCGACGGCATCGGCGTCTCTCATGGCGAAGGCATGGCCGGCATGACGCCGCTGCAGCGGCAGCAATTCGTCGATGAAGTGTTCATCGCCGGCGCCCTCGAGGCGAAGCGCAAGGAACCGGTGAAACTGATCCACCGGGTGCCGTTCTCCTCGGGCCTGTCGTCGGGACCCGGCGTGAGCACGGACGTGGAGCAGATCACGCGCACGGCCATGGAAAAGCTCGGCGACAGGTTCGAGGGCCCGATCTGGGTGGAGATGAAGTTCAACTGGTCGCATGGTCATTCGACGCCGCGGCTGGTCAAGGTTCATGGCGGCAAGCTCGGCGACACGTATTTCGAACCACTGCCCGGCAACTACCGCATCGTCTGGCAGGTTCGCAACGAGGATTTCTTCGCGCTGCGCTGGGGCGTGCCCGGGTTCATCCGCCAACACATCGCCGAGAATGGACGGCAGGACTATGTCGGCGGCTACTTCGTCGGCTCCGAGACCTACATCCCGGCGCTCGACTATTTCACCGCCGTCAAACAACCCGTCGCCTGGAAATACGCGTTCGAGCGGCAATGGCTGTTCTACGAGCTCTGGGGCCGCCTGCTGTACGACCCGGCCACGCCCGACTCCGTCTTCGAAGCCGGGTTCACGCGTCGCTATGGCGCCGGCGCGAGGCCGCTGCTCGCGGCTTACGCGCTGGCGTCGAATACGCAGCTCCGGCTGGCTTCGCTGTACGACTCGCGTTGGGACTTCACCTTGTACAGCGAAGGTTTCCTCGCGCTGCAGGGCGAAGAGACTCACTACATCGGCGTCGATGCGCTCATCAACCAGCCTACGCTGGATCCGGCGTATGTCTCGGTGGCTGACTTCGTCAAGGTCACGCGCGAGGGCGGTGGCTTCACGGCGGAGCGCGTCACACCGCCCAGGCTGGCGGATGCGCTGGAACGCGACAGCCGCGCCGCGCTCGAGCTGGTGCGCAACATCGACACCCGCGGCAATGCCTCGCTGATGTACGAAGTGGCGGACGTGAAGGCCTGGAGCCAGCTCGGGCTGCACCTGGCCGAGAAGCTGCGCGGCGCGGTGGCGTTGCAGAGTTATCGCGCAAGTCACTCCGCCGCCGATCGCCAGGCGGCCATTGTGCACCTCGAGAAGGCGCTCGCCGCCTGGGACCAGCTCATCCGCGTCACGCGTCCTATCTACAAGGACATGAAGCTCACGCACTACAACGGCAATTCCTTCGATGCGAATCCGCAGAACCTGTTCCATTGGGCGCTGATCCGCAAGGAAGTGGCGGCGGACGTCGAGGTCGCGCGCAAGGCGAGGCCCTGAGTCGGCCGATTCCGTCATCGATCATCCGCGGACTCCGCTGACCGGAGCTCATCGACCCGGGTAGGCTCGATAGCCCACCACTGGAGTCGCTCATGGCCAGTCAGAAGCAAACCACCGCCGCGCGTCGCAACGTCAAGAAGGCCGCAACCGCGGCGAAACGCAAACGGACCATTGCCAAGCTGCCGAAGCGGACCCGAACCGCGCTTGGCAAGCAGGCGTCCAGCATGGCGCGGCGCAAGTCGCGCAGCCGTTGAACGTCGTCATCAACATCGACGTGCCGGCGCTGGTACCGGCCATCGACTTCTACTGCGGGGCGTTCGGCGTCACGCACACGCGCACGCTCGACAGTGACGTGGCCGAACTGATCGGCGACGGCACCACTATCTACCTGCTGCAGAAGGCCACCGGATCGCCTGCAGTCGCCGACCCGCCGATCACGCGCCGCTACGAACGCCATTGGACGCCGATCCACTTCGACGTGGTGGTTTCCGATCTCGACGCCGCCGTGAACCGCGCAATCGCCGCGGGAGCCCGACTCGAAGCCGGTCCCGTCGAATGGCGCGGCTCCCGTTGCATGACTTTTGCAGACCCTTTCGGCCATGGTTTCTGCCTGCTGCAGTTCGCGGACGGCAAGTCCTACGGGGATTAGCGTGGACCAGGCCGTCGCGCATCCTCTTTCCACGGCGGCGCGACGCTGCCGGCATAAATTCCTGGAGTATTTCCCCGCCGGCTTCCACGACGCCGACTACCGCGAGCTGGAGCGCGATTACAAGGTCGAGACCCACCGGCGCTGGCTCGAGGTTCTGGACCGTGCGGAATTTCGCCGCCTGCTGCGTGCACGCGAGTACGCGGAAATCGCGGCACGTGCCGTGCGCGTCGAACAGAGTTCGCGTCATAGCATGATCTTTTCGTTCGAAAAGATGGCGCTGCGTGACGCGCTACGTTCGACCGCCGGCGCGGGCGCGTTCGCGCAGGGGCTATTCGACTTTCTGCACGGCGGTGAACCGATGCCGCAGCGTTTCGAGCGGTGGGTGGAGGTCGTGGCGAAACTGCCTCGCCGGCAAACCCGCGTACTCACCTGGCCGCTGGTGACGGTGTTCGGATTCATCGCTCAGCCCGACCAGCACATGTTTCTGAAGCCGACTGTCACCCGGGCGGCGGCGCGCGCCTATGGTTTCGAGCTCGTCTATGCGGCGCGTCCCGCCTGGGAAACCTATGCCTCGCTGCTCGCGTTCGCGAAGCGCGTGCGCCGCGACCTGCGTGACCTGCGACCGCGCGACATGATCGATCTGCAGTCATTCATCTGGATACAGGGTTCGGATGAGTATTAGTCACCAATACGGCGGGCCGCGGGTCGTCCATTGACCCGCCGCCCGCCCCGCGCACTCAAACCACTCTCTTCAACTCAAAGCGAGTCGAGGAAAGCCAGCACCTGGTCCTTCTGTGCCTGGCTGAGCGCGTTGTAGGCATTCCTGGCAGCCGTCGCCTGGCCCGCGTGCCGGGAGATGGCTTCCTGCTTGGTGAACGACAGACCGTCGTGCATGAGCCGGTTACGCGTGCGCAGCGCCCAGAGCGGCGCGGTGCGGATCTGCGCCGCCGTGGAGGCGAACTCCGGGCCCGGCAACACCGGAACGCCGTCGCCCGTGCCGATGTCGTGCAGCAGGAAATCGCTGTACGGATGGATGATCTTGTTGCCCACCGCATCCCTGACGCGCAGCGCCCCGCCGTTGATTCGCGTGCCCGGAGACGCGGTGCGCAGCGTCGGTATGTGACAACCGCCGCAGCCGACCGGGTTGAACAAGATTTCGCCGGCACGAACCTGTGCGGTGATGGGTCCGCGCGGCGGCGCCTTGGTCGCACGCATGAAGTTCGCGAACGCGATCACGTCGATACCGTCATCTTCGGGATCCGGCACCGGATCGAAGGGCGTGCCGAAGCCGACGAAGCGCCCCAGCGAGGTGTTCTCCTCCGGCAGGACCGGCGTGGTGATGCCCATCTCGTTCAGGTAGGCGTCGGCCGCGAACGACTCCAGGCTGGCGTGCTGGCTCTTCCAGCCGAAGCGCCCGATGCGCGGTGCGTTGTTCGCCTCGAGCACCGCCACTTCGAGCGCCGTGCCACGGATGGCCGCGGGCTGCTGCATTGCGGATGGCCAGCAGCGTGTTGTTGGGAATGGCCTCGATGAAGCCGGCGCCCAGCGTATTGGTGGAAATGCGCAGCGTGCTGACACTGTCCTCGAACGGCACCCGCTCGAAGATGTCGGCGTTGCGTCGAACGCGACTGGATCAGCGAACCACCGACCGACTCGACGAACTGCAGCAGTTCGAGTGCGCCCCGTGCGGTGCTCGGCGATCTGGCTCGCGCCGCCCGTCACGATGTTCTGGTGACATTCGCGGCAGGCCTGCGCATTGAACGTGGGCCCGAGACCGTCGGCGACGCCCTCGACCTCCTCGAATATGAAACGGTTGTCGTTGAAGGAACGCAGCGGCACGACCGTGTCTTCGTCGATGATCGTCGAACGCAGGACCCTGCGGATCGAAACCGTTGGTGCGGTTGTCGAATGCCGCCGGCGCTTCGCGAAAGAAGCCGGATGGAATCGGCTCCGATGTCACGGCCTGGGCAGTGGCGCCGGAGGCGGCGGCTTCCGCGGTCGTGGTTTCCGGATCCACGCGCAGCGTGGAAGGCGTGAAGCGATGCGAAGTCGGCGTTGGGAACGGCCAGTCTGTGCAACTGCGATTGCACACTTAACGTCAGTGACACGAGCGCGCTGGCCAACGCGAACGTAGTTAGACCCCGATTGCGTGAGTTCATGTTGGCTCCCTTCCTTAGGAGTTGTTTAGAGAATGCGGCGCCAGAACGGCGCGGCACCCTTCCCTATCGAACGCGCGTCAACATGCTCGCCGGAGATCGTCGGCGCAAGATGACGCCATTAGGTGACACCGGCCTGCAAGCAACACTGGTGTGTTTTAGGCAACGCGTCGATTTGCATCAAGCGCCGCGAGCGCGCGGCGCGCAGCGAAATGCCGGTAGCTCTCGACGACGCAATCGCGCAAGCTCGCGCTCGATCTAGATGCTTTTTGCGAGATCCAGTGCCATCCAGCCGTTGTGGCCCATGTACGGCGGAATCGTGAAACGCGGATCCATTTCCAGCGGACCCTGGCGCTCGATGCCCACCCAGAACTGCGCGGCCAGTCCCTTGCCGTAGTCGTAGAGCATCGCGAAGCTGCGCTTGCGCGTGCGCCAGACCACCGCGCCCATTTGCCTGCCTTCTTCGCTCTCGGGCAGCGCGCTGCAAATCCGCCGCAACGCCGCCAGCGCCTTCTGTGCCCTGCGGCGCCTGCAGCCGGTCGATCTCCGTGCGGCTTCATCTTCACCGTCGGCGCGGCGACCGCGGGCGGCTCCGGCAATCTGCGCGACCAGCTTTGCAGGCGAGCTGTTCAGTAGGCCATGTGCACGAGCTCGCACGACCCGCTTCCAGCCCATCCCCTTGTTGAGCTCGACGGCGATCCAGCCGCGACGGGCCCACGTACGGCGGCTTGAACAGGTGCTTCGGCGCAGACGCGAGCAGCCGCGACTGTTCCAGCGCCGGCGTGTTGAGCCACAGGGCGACGTGACCGTCGCCGTGATGATTCAGCGCCCACACGGCGAATACCTTGCCCTTGCGGGCCCCGAGCGGGCGCGATAGTTAGGCGAGCCGTGCGATTCGAATTCCTCCACCCCGGGAAACGCGAGGCACAGCTCGCGCACCGCGGCCGGGATGCTGCGGGTCTTCAGCCATCGCACCCCTTGAGCTGGTTGGTCGTAACCCTTGCCGAAGTTGAATACGAACACCGGCCCGAGCTCGATGACCTGCTTGGCCGTGGCGAGATGAATGGAAACGCTGCTCTTCTCGGCAGCGTGCGCGCTGGCGACGCGATGCGCGCAGTAGCTCTTCCATTCCCCGGTGATCTTCGAGGTCATGTCCATGCATCGACGTGTCACGGCGCGTCCAGCGAGCCTGGATGCGCGCCGTCAGCGAGCTGCCGCCCTCGGCGGGTTCCGCGGCGCGCGCGTAGTACATCAGCATGATCACGTCGCCTTCGTTGATGGCGCCGGCGACCGGCGAGCTGGCCTGCACGTCCCAGGGATTCGCGCCCTTGGTGGCCTTGATGCGGAAGGCGTGGTCGCCGGGAATGCCCTCGGCACGGCGAAATACTTCGCCTTGGGCTTGTCCGGCTGGACGTTCCAGACGCCGTTCGAATCGTTGTTGATGGTCTTGGTCCAGATGTCTTCTTCAGCGACCACGGCGGTGCCGAAGCGCAAAGCCAGCCAACAGAAATACCCAGAGTCTTCATGCGTCAACCCCCCGTTGTACGCGTCCCTGTCGATGCAGTTCTTGTCAGGTCCTCAGATAGGTAGCGAAAAAATCGATCGTCCGCTCCCACGCCAGTTTGGCCGCGGCCTCGTTGTAACGCGCCGCGCTCGAATCGTTGTGGAACCCGTGTTGCGTGCCCGGATACATGTTGAGGCTGTACGGCACGCCGCCGGCGTCGAGCGCGGCACGGAAGTCGGGGATGCCGGCATTGACGCGCTCGTCGGTCCCTGCGTAGTTGCAGCAGCACCGGCGACCTTGAGCCTGCGCGTGGCGTCGGCCGGGAGCTGGCGCCCGTAGAAGCACACGGCAGCATCCACGCCCACGGCCTCGACCGCGGCGCGCAACGCGAGCCCGCCGCCGTAACAGAAGCCCACCACGCCGATCTTGCCGTTGCTGACGGGACCGGCCGCGAGCCAGGGCACCGCGGCCAGCACGTCGCCGGCGATGCGGGCGCCGTCCGGTCTTGCCGAACAGGTCCCGCGCCGCTTCCTGGTCGGCCGGCGCGCCGCCGGCCACCGACAGCCCGTCCGGCGCGATGGCCACGTAGCCGGCCGAGCGCCGTGCGGCGCGCCACGTCTTCGATGTGTTCGTTGAGGCCGCGGTTTTCGTGGATGACGAGCACGCCGGGAAGCTTGTCGCGACGTCCTGAGCTTGCGCGGCTGCGCCACGTAGGCCTTGACCGGCCCGTTCGGGCCGTTGAACTCGATCTTCTCGGTCTTGAGCCGCTTGTCGTCGGGCTCGACCTGGCGCGCCTGCGCGTAGTTAGGCTCGAGAACCGCCAGCACGGTCATCGCCGCCGCGGCACCGCCGGCGATGTTCGCGAGGCGCGACAGGAATTCCCGCCGCGGCAGCGCCGAATGCACGTACTCGTTGTAGAGCTCGATGATGCGACGATCGACGGTCATGGCGGATGCTCCCTGTTCCGGATTCTTATTCCCAGTAGACGGGCTTCTTCATCTGCGACAGCGGCACGCAGCCGTGGTACGCGGTCGGGACGGAAACGTACTCCATATTTTCCGTGATGCCCACCTTCGATGTGAAGAACCCGAGCAGCGTGAGCTCGCGGGTCATGAGGATGAACGGCCTGGGCTCGCGCTCGCCCCGCCAATGCGGCCGTTCGAGCGACTGCTGCACGGAATGCGGTGCGCGCCGCGGCATCCTGCTCGAGAAATGGCTTGCCGGAAGCGCGGGCGGCGGTTTCGAATTCCGCCAGGCCGGCCCTGAAGCGCGCCTGCGCATCCTCGGCGAATAGACGGCCGTCGAGTGCCATGTCGATGAAGGCCGGCACGCCGGCATCCCGCGCACCGCTGGTGTCGGTCTTCGGAATCATGATCTCGGCAATCTCCGCGACCAGCGCGAGCTCGGCGGCGCTCGAGGAACTTCGGGTGCCGTGGCCGCGGCTCGCCGGCTCCTCCTTCGCCGAGCATCCCTGCAGGATGGCCAGCGCCGCGGGCGCCGAAATCGCGCCGCCTAACAACCAGGCGGCGCGCCGCAGGATTTCGCGACGCTGCAGCATTTCGGGCGTGTCGTCCGGCGTCGCTCATAGGTTGCCCTTCTTGAGCTCTTCGACGGCGTGGTCGGCGGCGCGCGCCGTGAAAGCCATGTAGGTCAGCGAGGGATTCTGGCAACCCGACGACACCATGAACGAGCCGTCGGTGACGTAAACGTTCTTGCAGGCGTGCACCTGGTTGAACTTGTTCAGCACGGATTTCTTCGGATCCGCGCCCATGCGCGCCGTGCCCATCTCGTGGATGCTGTTGCCCACGTTGTAGGAGTCGCTGTTCACGGTGATGTTCTTGTAGCCGGCCGCCTCGAGCATTTCCGCGGCGTCGTTGCGCATGTCCTCCTGCATCTTGAGCTCGTTCTCGCGCACCACGGCATTGACGACCAGCAGCGGCAGGCCGTGCTTGTCCTTCTTGCTGCGATCGAGCCGCGCGTGATTTTCGTGGTACGGCAGGATTTCGCCGAAGGCCGTCATGCCCATGTTCCACGGGTCCCGGCTCCTTGAACGGCCTGCTTGAGCTCCGCGCCGATGAGCGCACTGTCGTTGAAGCGGCCGAATCCCGAGCGCGAGGCGCGGCCCTGGTAGCCGAAGCCGCGCAGGTAGTTGCGCTTGTCCTTGCCGACGTTGCGATAACGCGGAATGTAGAAACCATTCGGCCGGCGGCCGGTGTAGCCGACGTCGAGGTAGCCTTCGACGATCGCGTTCGACCTACCCGGCTTGTTGTGGTCCATGATGTTGTGGCCCAGCTCGCCCGAATCGTTGCCGAAGCCATTCGGAAATCGGCTCGAGATGGAGTTCAGCATGATGTAGGCCGAACCCAGCGCCGAGGCGCACAGGAAAATCACCTTGGCGAAGTAGTCGGTCTGCGCGCCGGTGTTCGCGTCCAGCACGCGCACGCCGGTGGCGCGGCCCTTGTCGTTGTCGTAGATGACTTCGTAGACGATCTGGTCGGCCAGCAGCGTCATGTTGCCGGTGCGCTCGGCCGAGGGCAGCGTGGCCGAAACACTGCTGAAGTAACCGCCGTAAGGACAGCCGCGGATGCACAGGTTGCGCGACTGGCAGGTGCCACGCTGCGGGCTTTCGTTGTGCGTCAGCGGCGCGGTGAGATTGGCGCACGCGCCCGATGATGAGCTTGCGATCGCAGCTTGTCGGCGAGCGTGCTTCTTGAAATCGACCTCGACGCAGTTCAGGTCGAACGGCGGCAGGAATTTTCCGTCGGGAAGCTGCGGCAGGCCTTCGACGCTGCCGCTGATGCCGGCGAAGATTTCCGCCTTGTCGTACCACGGCGCGATTTCCTCATAGGTCACCGGCCAGGGAATGCCCACGCCTTCGCTGCGCGTTGCGCCTCGAAATCCATGGGGCTGAAGCGATAGCTCTGCCGCGCCCACATGCAGCGAACGGCCGCCGACGTGATAGCCGCGCAGCCAGTCGAAGGGCTGCTCTTCGACGTAGGGGTTGTCGAGGTCGTCGACGAACCAATGCTCGTTGGCCGGCGTGGGATAGCCGGTGCGCGACCGCACGGGCTTGCGGCGCCGGGTTTCCTGCGTGATGCGATTGCCGTACGGCAGATCCCAGGGATCCTTGGTGGCGGTCGGGTATTCGCCGTGCCGGACCATGCGGCCCGCGCTCGAGCACCAGGGTCTTCAGGCCTTTTTCCGTGAGTTCCTTGGCGGCCCAGCCGCCGCTCATGCCAGAGCCGACGACGATCGCGTCAAATGAATTCTGATCCATGTTTTACTGCGAGCCCCCGCAGGCCAACGCGCGCGACATTATGGACCTATCTGCGCGTTCTCCTGGTTCCGTTCCACGCGACCAGCCTGATGCTGGTCGGCATCTGTTCTCGATCCTGTTCAGCGTTCTTCGATATCGGCGCGGCTTGTACGGGCTGCTCGCCAGCGCTGATCCTGCAGATCTGGGTGCTGCAAGTACTGCTACGTGCTGATCGAACACCTCGCCGATGGCGCGCTCGGAGCCGCCGGTGATGGCCACCGACATGCTGAGTCCGTTCGAAATTCGTCCGTGGGTCCAGCTCGCGCATCGTCATCGCGGGAGCCGTTGGCCTGCTAACGCATCGGCGGCAATGCGGGCCTCGTGCTCGGCGTCGTGATGCTCGCGCTGCTGCCCGCGTCGATCGCGATGCTCGGTTTCGGCGAACCGCCCTGGCAGGCCATGAATCCGCTGACGTTGGTGTCGGCGTGATCCGCGGGCTCGGACCGTACTACCTGCTCATCCTCGGCTCGATCGCTGTCTATGCTCGGCATCCTCGCTGCTGCTCGAGCGGCTCGCTGTGTGGGCGCGTCATCTGGCATGCGGTCGGCGCTCTGCCTGCGAGATCTCGTTCTTCGGCCTCATCGGCGGCTGCCTGTACCTGCGCCGCCACGCAGCTCGGCTATCGAACCCAGCCAGCAGCCCGGAGCGCACGGCCGCGCGCGAAGAAGCGGAACGCGTGAAGCTGCGCGCGCACATGGTCGACGACGTCTTCCAGCAGGTGCGCATCGGCAAACACGTCGACGCAACGCGGCCGCTCGCGACAGTGGCTGCGCGACACTCGATGGCGAGACACGCCGCGCGTGACGCGCAGTTCATCGTGGCCGAACAGGCGCTGAGCTGGGAACATGCCCGCGGCGCTTGAACACCGATCGGCAGCACGCTGATCCGCCACCTGCTGCGCGTCGGGCCGCCCGACGCGGCGCTGCCGGTGTTCGAGCTCCTGCGCCGACGCGCACCGACGCTTCACGATGGATTCGGCCGACGACCTGCGCACGCTGGCCGAATACGCGGAAAGCGCCGGGCCGCGACGAGCTCGCCGCCTCGATGCGGCTGGAAACGCCGGTATACCGTCCCCGCAGTCCGCCGTGACAGCCCCGATGTGACAGCTGTCAGCGGGGCCGGCTGACAGCGCGCGACTTAAAGCGCCGGGCCCCGGGCGCCATGATTTCGCCCATCGGAGGACAACATGTCATCAGACACCACTGGCCAGCCTCGAAGGCGCCCACAAACGCTTCGGCAAGATCACCGCGCTCGATGGTCTCGATCTCGCGGTCAAACCGCGGCGAGCTGCTCGCGCTGCTCGGCCCCAATGGCGCCGGGCAAATCCACGGCCATCTCGCTGCTGCTCGGGCTGCAGCAGCCCGACAAAGGTTCGGCCGCGCCTGTTCGGCGAAGAGCCGCAGTCCATCGACGCGCGCCGCCGCATCGGCGTGATGATGCAGGAGGTCGCCCTGCCCGGCGTCATGCGCCCGCGCGAGCTCATCGGGCAGGCGGCCAGCTACTACCCGACTCCCTACGAGACGCAGGCAGTGATCAAGCGGCTCGGCACTCGAAAAGATTGCCGACCGGCCTTACGGCAAGCTCTCCGGCGGCCAGAAGCGCCAGGTGCAGTTCGCGATGGCGATCTGCGGCCGGCCCGAACTGCTGTTCCTCGACGAGCCCACCGTGGGCCTCGATGTGCAGGCACGCGAGGCGCTGTGGCAGGTGCTGCGCGACCTGATCCACGAAGGCTGCTCGATCGTCCTGACCACGCATTACCTCGAGGAAGCCGAAGCGCTCGCCGACCGCGTGGCGGTCGTGGCACACGGCCGACTGGTCGCCAGCGGCACGCGTCGACGAGATCCGCGCGCACGTGTCGCGCAAGAGCATCCTGTGCCGCAGCACGCCTGTCGCCTGGACACCATGCGCGCCTGGCCCGAGGTCGCAGCAGCTCACCGAAGAATCCGGTCGCCGGCAGATCGTCACGCGTGATGCCGGAGCCCGTGCTGCGCCTGCTGCTGGCCGCGGACGCCGCGGTGCGCGACATCGAAGTGCGCCGCGCCGGGCTCGCCGAAGCATTCGCAGAAATCACCGCGAACAATCCGGAGTCGCTGCAATGAGCAGCGCGTATTCCCAGCATGATCGCTCGCGGCGTGCTCGCCGCCTATCTCGGCGACATCCGCTTCGAATTCGTCAAGATGCTGCGCACGCCGGCCTTCGCGGTGCCCGACGCTGCTGTTTCCGATCATGTTCTACCTGCTGTTCGGCGTGCTCATGGGCAGCGCGCGCGGCAACGCGCGGCATGTCGCTGTTCGCATTCGCGGCCTACGGCGTGTTCGGCGCCATGGCGCCGGGCCTGTTCGGCTTCGGCGTTTCGCTCGCCTTCGAACGCGAACAGGGCCTGCTGACGTTCAAGCAGGCGCTGCCCATGCCGCCCGGCTCCTATCTACTCGCGCGCATGGTCATGGCCATGATGTTCGTGGCCATCATCTCGCTGTGCCATGATCACGCTGGCGTTGTTCGTCGCGCACGTGCCGCTGACCTTCGGCCAGGCAGTCAAGCGTGTTCTTCGTCGACGTGCTCGGCGTGCTGCCGTTCTGCGCGATCGGCACTGTTCGTCGGCTCGCTGGTCTCCGGGCAGGCCGCGCCCGCCATCGTGAACCTCATCTATCTCCCGATGGCGTTCCTGTCGGGCCTGTGGGTGCCGCTGCAGTTCCTGCCCAAGTTCATCGCAGCAACTCGCGCCGCTCTGGCCCGCGTACCATCTGGTCGCAGCTGTCGCTCGACCGCGGTGGACGCGCCCAGCACGGTGGGCTCGACCGCGAATCACATCGCCGCGCTGGTGGGCGTCACGGTCCTGTTCTTCGCGCTCGCCGTGCGCCGGCTCGGCGGACGCGGCATCCGGCTGTTCGGCGCACCGCGCGCCGGCTTCGGATTCCCACTGCGCCGGGCGATCAACGTGCGGCGTGTTCTGGATTGCCGTCGGCCTGGTCATCGCCGGTGTCATGGGCGGCAATGCGCCGCAGACCGCCGCCAAAACCGCGGCCACGTCGAATGACGCAGCGAAGTCGGTCCCGGCACGCATCCGGTTCCGCGGCGCGCCGGTCGGCGTGGCCGCGCCCGACGACCCGCTGATCGCGGACTTCGACGGCGGCAGCTGCGCAGCGCCTACGGCGATCGGCTGGGCTTCGCGGCGTCCGGCGACGAGATGCGCGGCGGCAATTCCAGCGCCACGCAGACGCTGGTCGACGGCGGAGCCGGCGAAATCCCGCGGCGCGCTCGAAGTCATCGGGAACGTCGGCGACGGCATCCAGTATCCGTTCGCCGGCACCTCCTTCTTTCCCAATGGCAGCCCACCGAGGACTGGGCAAGCAGGGCCTCATGGACTACTCGCGCAAGCAGACGCTGCGTTTTTCAGGCGCGCGGCGACGGCAAGCGACTACCTCGTGATCCTGATGGGCCCGGCTCGGACGCGATTCCCGCCATGTACGGCTTCACCGCCGGCCCGGAGTGGCAGGAGGTGCGGGTGCCGCTCGCCGATCTTCGGCGGCTCGACCTCAAGCGGGTGCACGGATCGGCATCGGCACGATGAGCCGCCCGGCGCGTTCCGCTTCCAGATCGACGACGTGCGCGTGGAATGAGACAGAGTTAGGATCGCGCCAGCATGCGCCCGTCACATCTGATCAAGAACATCCGCGAACCGCCGCCGGATTCGCTGGTCGGGTACATGACGCGCGCCGACGGGCGCGTCATGCACACGATGCCGTTCGTGATCCTGTTCAACCTGGCGTGGTTGTTCTTCTGTGGCCGGTGCTCGCGCACCAGTCGTTCGTGAACGTGATCCTGCCGACGCATCATCAGCCGTGCCGGTGTTCGTCTACCTGCACCTGTGCACCTATTTCTACGGCGGCCCGCCGACGTCCGGCTGCGCTACATCGCGGGCGTGTTCGCGCTCGGATTCGCTGGTCGCGCCGTGTCAATCTCTCCGGCCTCGGCTACCTGATCTTCGGCTTCTTCGTGACCGCGTTCTCGCTGCCGACGCGGCACGCGCGCGATCGTCGATCTTCGGCAGTCGCCTGCGCTGTTCGTCGCTCGAGACCGTCCTGCTCGGCCACGGCATGGCGACCCTGCTGAGCGTGCGCGCTGCCGGCCGTGATGCTCGGCATCATCGCGCATCTACACCGCGTACACCGACCAGCAGCAGATGCGCAGCTCCGGCGCAGCACCGAAGAGATCATGCGGCTCGCCACGCTCGCCGAGCGCGAACGCATCGGCCGCGACCTGCATGACCTGCTGGGCCACACGCTTGTCGGTGGTCGCGCTGAAATCCGAGCTGGCGCGCAAGCTCATCGACCGCGACCTGGACGCGGCGCGCACGGAGATCGCCGAAGTGGAACGCGTGGCGCGCGACGCGCTCGTCGCAGGTGCGCAACGCCGTCTCCGGCATCCGCAGCACCGCGCTGTCGGCCGAGCTGCGTCGCCGCCACCGCGCTGCTCGAGGCGCAGGGCGCTCAAGGTGAAGTGCGAGACCGAGAACGTGAAGCTGCCGCACGATCGCGAGACCGCGCTGGCGCTGAGCCTGCGCGAAGCCGCCACGAACATCCGCCGCCATGCGGGCGCGTCGGGCGTCACGATCCGCGTGCGCAAGGAAGCCGACCGCCGTGGTCGTCGAAGTGGCCGACGACGGCCGTGGCGGACGCATCGTGCCCGGCAATGGGCTGAACGGCATGCGCGAGCGGCTCGGCACCGTCGGCGGCACCCTGTCGCTGGAGCCTAACAAGGACGGCGGCACGCTGCTGCGCGCCTCGGTTCCCGTGCGCCGCATGATCCGCATCCTGCTCGCCGAAGACCAGGCCATGGTGCGCGGCGCGCTCGGCGCGCTGCTGCAAGCATGGAGCGCGACATCGAAGTGCTCGGCGCGGCGGCCGACGGCCTGCAGGCGCTCGTCGGAATGCCGCCGGCTGAAGCCCGACATCGTGGTCACCGACATCGAGATGCCCGGCATGACCGGCATCGAGCTCGCGCAGAAGATCCAGGCGGACGGCTTGCCGGTGCAAGGTGGTCATCGTGACCACGTTCGCGCGCCAGGGCTACCTGCGCCGCGCGCTGGACGCCGGCGTCAAGGGCTATCTACTCAAGGACTCGCCGGCCGAGAAGCTCGCCGAGGCGCTGCGCAACGTGCATCGCGGCGGCCGGGCCATCGACCCCGCGCTGGCCGTGGAAGCCTGGAACGAATCCGACCCGCTCAACGATCGCGAGCGGCAGACGCTGCGACTGTCGGGCGAAGGGCTGTCCGCGCCGCAGATCGCCGAGCAGCTCGGGCTGTCCGCGGGCACGGTGCGCAACTACCTGTCCGAGGCCATCGGCAAGCTCGGCGCCAACAACCGCATCGACGCGTATCGGCTCGCGCGCCAGCGCGGCTGGCTGTAGTGGTGTCAGGCGGGAATGGGGATCTGGCTGCAAACGGGGACATGCGGTTCGTCCACTGCCGCTCGCCATCGGACACCACCTGTCATACCCCGGCCCGATGTAGGGCATCTTCGGCGGCAGGATGGTCATGAACTGGATGTTGGCGTCCAGCGGTAGTTTGGCCATGTGCAGCACCGCATCCGCCACGTGCTTCACGTCCATCATCGGCTCGGGCTGAGGAAGCTTCGAAGCCAGCTCCGTCAGCGCATTGCCGATGTCGATCTGCCCGCACCGCGATGTCGTACTTGCGCCCATCCAGCGACGAGGATTTGGTGAGGCCGGTGATGCCGTGCTTCGAGGCCGTGTAAGGCGCGGAATTCGCGCGCGGCACGTGCGCCGAGATCGACCCATTGTTGATGATGCGTCCGCCGCGCGGATCCTGGCCCTTCATGAGGCGGAATGCCTGCTGCGTGCACAGGAACGCGCCGGTGAGGTTGGTGTCGATGACCTGGCGCCACTGTTCGAAGGTGAGATCTTCGAGATTGACCCCGAATGGCGTGCCGACGCCGGCGTTGTTGAACAGCACGTCGAGCCGCCCGAACTTCTCGCGCGTCGCATCGAACAGCGCGCGCACCTGGCCGGGATCGGTGACGTCCATCTCGAACACCAGCGCCTGCGCGTCGCCGGCCGACTTCGCCGCCTCTTCGAGCGGCTGACGATGCCTTCCCGCCAGCACCACGCGGAATCCATCGGCCAGGAACGCCAATGCCGTCGCCTTGCCGATACCGCTGCCCGCGCCCGTGATGAGCGCCACTCGTTTTTCCACTAACTCCATCTCCGTCGCCGCGCGATCAACTCGCTCAACGTACCGTCCTCGTCGACCGCAGCTCCATCTCGATGGGCTGACAACAAATCTGACAGTCTTCGACATAAATGACACGAACCCGCGCTGGCATCCGCCTGAGTCTCGAATGCTTCGCCGCAGTATGGACAATTCACCGTGACGAACTCTGCCATCGGAGAACTGTCAGTTGAAGGAGCATTGGCGGATGATTGGCCGATCACGGGTTCGAGCCCGTACAGCTCATCGATCTCTGCCTCTGTCATTGATTCATTGGGTGGTTTTTCGGGAGGGCTCATGACTTCTCCGGCCCGCATGATGGCACGCCTGGCGCTGGTGGTCGGCGCCGCGCTGCTGACCTTCGGGTATTCCAGTTGCACGTTTGTCAGCAATACGGGCGACACCGGGGGCAGCAGTGGATCGGGCTTCGGCGACGGCTTTTCAACCACCCTGGCACTGCGGGACTCCAGTGGCACGACCACCACCAGTTTCGTGATGGGCGAGCCCATCCGTTTCGACCTCGAGATCGAGAGCCGCAGCACACGGACCACCGAGCTGCAGTTTCCCGATTCCCAGATCTACGACTTCTACGTGCTCGATGCTGCGGGTTCCGGTGTCCGGTGGCGATGGTCCGAAGGTATGGCCTTCACCCAGGTTTCGACCCGATTGACCTTTGCGCCGTTGTCCTCGAAGAGCTACAGCGTGACCTGGAACGGCGTCCTGAGCGACGGTACCCAGCTGCCCGCGGGCAACTACCGGGCGCAGGGAATCATCGTCTCCGACGACCAGCAAGACTCCAATCTGGTCTCTTTCACGGTCAGGTAGACACGTCCGCCAGGGGTTTCCCGGCTGCTGCACCCTCCTGCCGGTCCCGTTCGTATGAACAAGGACAGGCAATTACAGGAGCCCGCCGTGAAATTGACGCATTCCCTCGCCGCCCTCGCGGCAGCCACCGCCCTGGCGCTGCCGATGACCGGATCGGCGGCCGGACCCGAGCTTCGCATCCCGGACTTCAGCCACCTCAGTTCCAAGGCCCGGGACTCGGTCGACATCACACTCGACGGCTTCCTGCTCAGGCTGGCACAGAAATTCGCCTCCGAAGACGCCGGCGATGAGGCCCAGATCCTGCGCGACATCAAGTCCGTGCGCGTGCGCAATTTCGAGTTCGACTCGGACGATGCCTACTCCAGGGCCGACGTGGAGTCGGTGCGCAAGCAGCTCGACGGACCGGGCTGGAGTGCGCTCGCGCAGGTGCACCGGCGTGAGTCGCAGGAGCACGTCGATGTTTTCCTGAACATGGCCGAGGGCAGGATTCTCGGCCTGGCGGTGATTGCCAGCGAGCCGCGCTCCTTCACCATCGTGAATGTCGTCGGCAACATCGACATCGACAAGCTCGCGAAGATCGAAGGACAATTCGGCATCCCGAGGGTCACAGAATCCGAGCAGTGAATTTCGAAAGCGTACAGGCGGATACGCCGTCGCTGCTGGGACGCGCGCGGCAGGGGGATGACATGGCCTTTGCCGCGCTGGTCCGCACGCACCAGGCCTCGGTGTTCAGCATCGGTTTGCGCATGCTGAATCGCCGCGATGCCGCCGAGGACCTGGCGCAGGACGTTTTCCTGCAGCTGTATCGCAAGCTCGACAGCATCGAATCCGTCGAACACCTGGGCTTCTGGCTGCGGCGCGTGGCCGCGAACCTGGCCATCGACTGGATACGGCGCGCGGCCTACACCACCACCCAGCCCATCGAGGACGGCACCGAGGTGCCGGCGCAGCAGACCGAGCCCGACCTGCTGATGAGCCGCGAGCTGGCACGATTGTTAGGCGAGCTCGCCCCGGCGGCACGCGCCGTCATGGTGCTGCGTTACCAGGAAGATCGCGACGTCGCGGAGATCGCGGCGGCGCTCGACATGCCGGTAAATACCGTCAAGAGCCATATCAAGCGGTCACTGACCGCATTGCGCGGAAAGATGATCGGCGCGCAGCTGATCACCGCCGAGGAACTGCCATGAACGAAGATTTTGAAAACCAGCTGCGGCGCGCGCTGCGGCCTGTCGAGCCACCGGAGGGGTTTGCCGAGCGCCTGATGCGCGCGCTGCCCGAGCGGCGCACGCCCGCCAAGGTGGTGACCCTGAAAGTTGCGCGTCCCACTCCGCGTTCCGACCTGTGGCGCCGGATCTCGACGCCCGCGGCGCTGGCGGCTTCGCTGATGGTCGCCGTGCTGGCGGGCCGGCAGGTGGGAATCGAGCGCGAAAAAGACGAGCAGCGCGCGGGTCTCGAGGCCAGCCGCGAGCTCATGCAGGCGCTGCGCGTCACCAGCCAGAAACTCGACCTGGCCTACGAAGCCGTGCAGCGGCCCGCGCCGCCGGCGAATGATGCAGAGGAGAATCGCTCATGAACGCGCGCATCGTGTTGTGTCTCGCGGCGGTGCTGCTGACGGGCCCCGTGCTGGCGCAGACCAGGGGGCAGCTCAGGCTGCCCGAGATGGCCGGCCTGGCCAACAAGGCCAGTGAATCGGTCACCGTGACACTCGACTCCCAGCTGCTCGGTCTCGGTTGCCGCTTCCTGAATGCCGCGGAGCCCGACGAGGCGGCCGCAAAGAAGGTCTGCACGTCGCTCACCGGTATTTACGTGCGCAAGTTCAGCTTCGACAGCGACTATGCCTATCCCAAGACCGACATCGATGGAATCCGGCGGCAGCTCTCCGCGCCGGGCTGGAGCCGAATCGTCGAGGCGCGCAGCCGCAAGGAGCAGACCGACGTCGACGTCTATCTGCTCATCGAGGGCGGCAAGGCGCGCGGCCTCGCCGTCATCGCCAGCGAGCCGCGCGAATTCGCCATCGTCAACATCGTCGGCAGCATCGACCTCGAACAGCTGCACGATCTCGAAGGTCAGTTCGGCATACCCGAACTCGATATCGAATCCGCGAAGAAGCCAGCGACCCCGGTCACCGCGCCCAAGGAAACGTCGAGACCGCGCGCGCAATGACACCGCGGCGATCGCCGGGACCTGCCTCACAACTCGGCGGGAATTCGAAAGCTGCCGAATACACCGAGCGCGAACAGCAGCACGGTCACGCCGTCGACGATCATCTCGAAAATGAACATGGCCTGCGGAAAATTCCCCGCCGGAACCCAGCGGCGCAGCAGGATCACGACGGCCTGCAGCGCCGCGCTGACCAGCAGCAGCTCGGCGAGCGAAGTTTGGGGTAGATTGAACAGCCAGCCGTACCCGGCGATCAGCGCGGTGATGACCACACCGCGCACGCGCGAGCTCAGACGCATCTCTCGGGGCGTTTCCTCCTCCACTAGCGCTTCTGCCCTTTCGCGGCCATGGCGATCAGCCTTGCGAGCCGGGACTTGCGTGTTTCGGGCTTGCGCGCCGAGGTGACCCAGTAGATGGATTTGTGGCGGTACGACGGCGCCAGCTTCGAAAAATAGGTCCAGGCCGCGGGCTGCGCCTTGAACTGTCGGGTTTCCGCGGGTGAGAGTTTCGCCTGGTCACGTTGCTCATAGGCATAGATGGCCGACCTGTCCCGCGAGCGCCGTTCGAAGGCCGCGAGACCCGCGGGCTGCATGCGCCCGAGCTTCTTCAACGCGTTGACCCGGCGGATATTGATCGAGCTCCAGATGCTGCCCGGCCGGCGCGGCGTGAAGCGAATGGTGTAGCCCTCTTCGCCCAGGCTGCGCCGCACACCGTCTATCCACCCGAAACACAGCGCCTCGTCCACGGATTGCGGCCAGTCGATGCTGGGTTTGCCAGTGGCCTTCTTGTGGAAACCCACCAGCAGTTCCGCGGAGCGCGTGTGATTGCGCGCCAGCCAGGCGCGGAATTTCTCGGGCGTCGCGAAGAATCGCGGTTTCACGCAGGACAGGTGTCGTTGAACGCAATCTTCTTGCCCGGCTGCGCGGCGTCCGGCGCGGCAAAGGCTTCGCCGAACGTGAACGCCTCGGGTGACGGGCCGTGGCGGCGCAGGCGCTCGAGGCGCGTGACTGCTTCGGCGGGTGTCGGCTGGTGCCCGGCAGGCACCCACCACAGCACCATGTAGGCCTCGGCCATGCGTGTGAACCATTCGCGACGCCGGCGCATGATCGGCGCGTGCGCCGACTGGTAGGCGAAGGCCTTGAGGGCCTCGACATCGCGCCACACCGACATGTTGATGATGACGTTCTCGCCCAACGGGCGCAGCGAGGTGGCATCGTTGCCATCGCCCACCAGCCGCCATACAAATCCGTCGGAGGCTTCCGCCAGCGCGTTGATGCGGTCCAGGTTGTCGACGAAGTCCTTGAGCTCCGGGCTGTCGAGCGGCGCCTTCAGCGCGGCGATGTTGATCTGGGCAAGCTGGTAGTTGGACATGGATGTTTCTCAGTATCCCTTGAAGTGACCGGCTCTGAGGCTCACGATGCGGGCGGTTGGCGCCGGTGGCAAGGCCCTCCCGCGAGATTCAGCAGAGATCACCTTGGAATGGGCCGGTGTCATTCGCCCGGATCGGGCAGGGACAATCCGATCAGCACCAACGCGAAGAACAGGCCGCCGGCCACGATGCCGAACCAGTTCCAGCCCGAAAACCGCGCATTGCGTTCATGGCCGGGCGCGGCGACTGCGTTGACTTCATTGGCGTAGCGCTGCGCGATGCCGCAGACCAAGACGCTTGCAAATCCGATGAGCCACCAGGGATCGGGCAGACGCCAGGTCAGCACCGTGAGGATGTAGGCCGTCGCGAGCTGGCCGGCGGCCAGGGTGCCTTCGACTGCATGCGCCTGGCCGTCGTCACGCATGCGCTGGAACAGCGGGTACACAAAGATGACGCCGAAAACGGCGCGCCAGAACGGCATGATGTCGGAGCGGTCGCGGCCCTGGATCAGCCGCCAGTGACGATACATCCAATACAACTCGTAGATCCCGAAAGTGACCAACGACATGACGATCACCTTGGTGACGCCAGCCGCGAACAGCGGATTCGACTGGTCCGGAGGCGAAAGCTGGTCGCGATCGGCGACCGGCGCACTCGGCGCAGCGTATGGATTCTTGTCCATCATCCCTCCCGGATTGTTGTTCTTATTCTGTCGTGAACCGCGCGGCTGTGACTAAAGCCCGCGTGCGATGACTTCTTTCATGATCTCGTTGGTGCCGCCGTAGATGCGTTGCACGCGCGAGTCGGCGAACAGCCGGCACACCAGGTACTCGTTCATGTAGCCGTAGCCACCGTGCAGCTGTACGCATTCGTCCAGCACTTTCTGCTGCATGTCGGTGGTCCACCACTTGGCCATGGATGCCGTTTCGGTGTCCAGTTTCCCCGCCACCAGCTCGACGATGCAACGGTCCGAGAACACGCGCGCGATGCGCGCGATGCTGGCCAGCTCGGCCAGCTTGAAGCGCGTGTTCTGGTAGTTCCACACCGGTTGGCCGAAGGTTTTTCGCTCGCGCACGTACTTGAGCGTTTCCTCGACCCCGCCCTCCATGGCACCGACCGCGCCCACGGCGATCACGGTGCGTTCATAGGGCAGATCGTGCATGAGCTGATACATGCCCTTGCCTTCCTCGCCCCCCAGCAGGCAATCGAGCGGCACCTTGACGCTTTCGAAGAACAGCTCGGAGGTGTCCTGGCCGTGCAGACCCATCTTGTCGAGCACGCGGCCCACGCGGTATCCGGCCAGATCCTTGGTCTCCACCATGAGGATCGACAGGCCCCGCCTGCGGTCTTCGGGATCCGTGCGCACCACCAGCATCAGCAGTCCCGCGAGCCAGCCGTTCGTGATGAAGGTCTTGCGCGCCGTCGACGATGTAGTGGTCGCCCTTCTTCACGGCGCGGGTACGAATGCCCTTGAGATCCGAACCCGTGCCGGGTTCGGTCATGCAGATGGCGCCGACCAGTTCTCCGGTCGCCAGGCGCGGCAGCCAGCGCTTCTTTTGTTCTTCGGTGCCGTGATTGAGCACGTAGTGCGCGCACATGCTGTGTACGCCCTGCCCGAACGCGCCGATGCCGCGTCGTGCCAGCTCGGTGTACATCACGGCCTCGTGGCGGAAGTCGCCGCCACCGCCGCCGTACTCGGCCGGTACATCTAACAACAGCAGGCCGGTGTCGCCCGCCTTGCGCCAGGTTTCGCGATCCACGTGATGCTGCTCGCGCCAGCGGGCATCGTGCGGAACCATTTCGGTTTCGATGAAACGTACGACGGTGTCGCGAAACACCTCGAGGTCGTCGTCCATCCAGGGAATGACATAGGGATTCATGCGGCGTTTTTAGCACGGTCGCGTGCCAAAAGCGCGACCCCGTCAATGCATGTTTGCGAGGCCGGCGAGCGCGAGATCGATCACGAGGGCCGGCTCGGCCTCGATCACGGCGTGCATGCGGTACTGCGCCTGAAGTCGTAGTGGCCCTTGGCCCTGGCAGAGAGTGTTCGCTGCGCGCCCTCGCCCTTCAGCGCAGCAGCGCTGTCGAAATTTCCTTCGAACAGGGCCGAGCGCAGCGTGAGCGTCGCGGCGCGACCGGTGTCGAGCGCCAGCTCCGCCAGTCCGCATGTGTCCCAGGTGATGCCGACGGTGACGTCGCCGCGCGCACGAATGCCCTGGACGCTGCCGCGGGCCCAGCTCTTCGGCAGCGCCGGCAGGATGTCGATCACATCGTTCTGACTCTGCAGCAGCATTTCGATCATGCCGGCCGTGGCGCCGTAGTTGCCGTCGATCTGGAACGGCGGATGTGTGTCCCAGAGATTGGGCAGAGTACTGTCGCGCAGCAGCCCCGCGAGTAGTTTGTGCGCCCGGTCGCCATCGCGCAGGCGCGCCCAGAAGTTGATCTTCCACGCGCGGCTCCAGCCCGTGCTGGCATCGCCGCGCGCGTCCAGCGTGGCGCGCGCGGCCCTGGCCAGCTCGACGTCTTTCACCGCATCGATGGCGCGGCCCGGATGCAGCGCGAACAGATGCGAGACGTGGCGGTGATCGTCCTTGGCATCGTCGAGATCCACTTTCCATTCCTGCAGCTGGCCCCACTTGCCCACGTGCAGGCCGCGATCGAGTTTCGCGAGCGCGTCGTCGAGACGTTTCGCGAAGGCCTTGTCGCCGACGCGTCGCGCGGCCTCGGCGGCGTTGGTGAACAGGTCCGCGACGATCTGCTGCGACATGGCCGCACCGGCGGTGAACGGCCCGTGCTCGGGCGAGTAGCTTGGGCTGACGACCAGCTTGCCGTCCCGCGGATCGGCAACCAGCGTGGCCAGCCAGAATTCGCTGGCCCCCTTCATGACCGGCCAGGCGCGCTTCTTCAGGAACTGCAGGTCGCGGCTGAAGCGGTAGTGCTCGTAGAAATGCTGCGCCAGCCAGGCGGATGCTTCCGGCTGCCAGAAGGCCGTGGGCCAGTCGATGGGCCCCACGTAGCCCCAGGCATTGGTGTTGAGGAACATGGTCCAGCCCGGAGCGCCGAAGAAACGCTGCGCGGCGAGCCGGCCGGGCGGGACCAGGTGTTCGACGAAGTCGAAAAGCGGCTCGGCGGTCTCGGCGAGGTTCGCGACCTCGGCGGGCCAGTAGTTCATCTGCAGATTGATGTTGACGTGGTAGTCGGCGTTCCATGGCGGTGTCGCCTTGTCGTTCCACACGCCCTGCAGGTTGGCGGGCAGCGATCCGCCGCGCGAGGAGGCGATCAGCAGGTAGCGGCCATAGTTGAAGTACAGCTGCTCGAGCGCCCGGTCGGCGCCGGCGTTGCCGCCGCCGTATCCGGCCCGCAGCCGGTCCGTGGGTAGTTTGGTGGCGGCCGCGGCCAGTCGAGCTTCACGCGCTCGAACAGCGGTTGGTAGTCCTCGCCGTGCCGGCGCGCCAGCATCGATACTGTCTTGCGGCCGCGGCGTGCGTCCCTCGCCGCGGCGCCGCGGGGTCCGCGCTCCATCGCGATAATCGGGATACCGCATCCGGTAGTTGGTGCGCGCGGCCAGCACGAAGTCGACCGCGCACTCGCCCTCGAAGGGCAACGCATCGCCGTCCGCCTGCACGGTGCCGCACTCGGGAATCAGCAGCAGCGCGACGCCGTACTTGAGGCCGTTCGACTTGAGCGCGCCGGAGACTACGAGCCGCGCGCCGGTCTTGCCAGTTTCGATGCGCGTCTCGGCCGCTGCGGTTGTCGGGCACGGCGTAGCGCATGCGCAGCTTCTGCGGCCGGTGCTGTACCAGCGGCCCACGAGCACCTGGTCCGGATAGGACACGAAGTACTCGCGCGGAAACCGGTGTGCCCTGCGGTATCTCACGCGCGCCGTCGCGGTTCGAGGTCGAGCTCGCGCCGGTAGTCGGCGGCTTCACCGCTGCTCGTGAGCTCGTCGATGATCAGGTCGCCGAAGCTCTGATAGTCGCCGTAGTTGTGCATCTTGCGGCCGAGCTGCTTCGCGACGGCTTCGGGCGGAAGCGTGGCGCCGTCCGTGAGTTGTTTGCCGATGGCCCGCATGAGTGCGACCTGGGAATCCTTTGGCAGGCCGTAGTCGTAGCCGCCTTCGGTGCCCGGCCCGCCCGTCCACAGCGATTTCTCGGCGATCTGCATGCGCTCGGATTCGCACGCCGCCGAACACCATCGCGCCGATGCGGCCGTTGCCGATGGGCAGCGCTTCCTTTTCCCAGTCGGTGGCGGGCTTGTCGTACCACATCACCGTGCTCTCGGCGCCCCAGCTCAGGGACGCAAGAGCCATCAGACAGCCACAGACAGTTAGGCGAATGATTTGGCGCATGGATCCCCCGTGGCGAGGGGAGTGAGCTCCCTTTAGGAAGGGTCGTCCTCGAATGAGGGCTGCCCCTTTTGCGAGGCATGGGGGCTGCCACCAT